>NZ_ACVO01000025.1 GCF_000175615.1 Rothia mucilaginosa ATCC 25296
GACGAGNGNGGCTTTTACGTTAGTTCTTACGCCGGTTGAGGCGCTAGTGTTTTGACGCTAGTTCTTCCACCAGGAATCAAAAATCGTCACCGGAGTAGTGCGCTTATGGCGGCTACGCAGGTAAATCTGCTCCAGCTTTGCAGCTGCCGCCTCGTCGATTTCCTTACCCTCCAGGTAGTCATCAATCTGCGGGTAGGTCAGACCCAGCTCATCCTCATCGGTACGGCCGGGCACGCCGTCCAGCAGGTCAGCCGTCGGCGGCTTAGCCCACAGACGCTCAGACGCACCCAAAACACGCAGCAGCAGCTGGTTCTGGCGCTTATTCAGACCAGCCAGCGGCAGCAGGTCAGCGCCGCCGTCACCGAACTTCGTGAAGAAACCCGTAATGGACTCCGCCGCATGGTCGGTACCCACCACCAGGTAGCCGGGGCCGCCAGCAATCGCGTACTGGGCGATCATGCGGGCGCGCGCCTTCACATTACCCTTGTTGAAGTCGCTGATCTGCTCGCCGGTTGCGTCAGTGTAGGCGGTGTCGAAACCGTCGACAGCCTCCGCAATGTTGAAGGTCAGGGAGCGGGTGGGCTGGATGAAACGCAGCGCCTCCTGCGCGTCCTCTTCGTCGTGCTGCACACGGTAGGGCAGGCGCACCGCCACGAACTCGGTGGTGCGGCCGCGCTCATTGAGGCGGTCCACCGCCAGCTGGCAGAGGCGACCCGCCAGGGTGGAGTCAATGCCGCCGCTGATGCCCAGTACCAGGCCGCGACTTCCGGTGGCTTCCAGGTAGTCGCAGATGAACTGGATGCGGCGCTCCACTTCTTCGCGTGCCTGCTCTTCGGTCATGTTGGGCTTGACGCCCATTTCACGGATGATCTGTGCCTGTAATTCACGCATGACTTAAGTGTACGCTCCACCTTATAGCCCGTGCGGTGAACCGCCGAGGGAAGCAAGGTAGTGTTCCACACGGTGCGTTCAGACCCGCCCGCGCTAACTAGCCCACCTCGGGCAGGGTGAGGCAAGCAAATACCCCCGGCAGACGCGTACAGCATCCGCCGGGGGTATTTAGCTAGAATGAGAATGGCGTCAAAAAATAAATTACATCCCTAATAGTATTAAATCATTTTAGGTGTATTAATTTTTTCGACGATCTTCCTTGCGGGAGATTTTTTCGATTGACGCCTCTATATTATTTTTTTTATAGTTAAGCCACCAAAGGCTAAACATTCCGCTAATAGTATTTTTGCCAATATCGACAATACTTGGAAGTCCTTGGTCTTTGAGGGATTTTTCAATCTCTTCATGTGAATAACCCTGTTCTTTCATGATTTCAACAAGGCTACTAGCTTCGGCGTGAGGCCCAGAAATCATTGGGTGGTGATCAATCTTGTTCTGTATGTCAACAAGCTCGTCGTAGAGGGCTTCTTTATTTTTTGCCATGAGTATCAACGCCCCAACGAAGATTGGAAAAAATATTAGACATAATTTCCTCCTAATAATAAATCGAAAAATTAACGGTGTGTTGTGTTTCATAGATTAGCAGATTTGGAGTGGATTAATCCAGGAAAAATACTGTTGAAAATATCACATATTGCACTACATTGAAATATGTTTGATTTTGTGCTTTTCTGTGGTTTTTATGAAATATTTTCATAAAAATTACTTGGGTTTATGTGGGTTTTAAGGACTTGTGGTGTTTACCGGGGTATTTCTTTCGAAGGAATATCAGTGGCTTAGATTTTCAAAGACGCTCTCATAGCGATCAACGAAGTCCGCCGCCGCGTTCAGAAGCTCCTCCTGATCGAGGACATCCTGGGCAGCTGACAGCGTCTCATCCTCGCCGTTCTGAACCTGTAATTCACGCATAACTTAAGTCTACGCCGCAGGCATAACAGCCCACAGAAAAGGCCGTGCCGGGGCAGAAAACTCCACCCCGACACGGCCCTCACATCCGCATCCGACTAGCGGTTATTCAGCACACGCACGTTATAGCGGTGCAAGAACGCCGCCATCGCGCCACGCTCAATCGGCTGAACCGGACGGAACGAACCATCCGCCCAACCCGTCGTAATACGCTGCTCAGCCAACCACGAAATCTCACGATAGAACTGGCTACCGGCCGCCACGTCACTAAACGGCGATGCCGCAGGAGCCGAATACGCCGGCGAACCCGCAAAACGGTAGAAGAACGCCGCCATAGCGTCACGGTTCACCGCAGCATTCGGACGGAACGTACCATCCGACCAGCCGGTCGTAATACCGCGAGCGCGCATCCACTCAATCTCCTTGTAGAACGGGTGGTCACGCGGCACATCCTTAAAGCTCGGGGTGCTCGGTGCAGTGAACTGCGGCGAACCAGCCATACGGTAGAAGAACGCCGCCATAGCGCCGCGCTCCACCGAGCCGTTCGGGCGGAACGTGCCGTCCGGGTAGCCGGTCGTAATACGACGCTGAGCCAGCCAGTTAATGTCATTCACGAACGGGTAATCCGCCGGAACATCCGTAAAGTGCGCGCTCGCGGCGGTAGCCTCAGAGTTCGACGAGACACGCAGAACCTGTGCGCGCTCACCCGCAGCCCCATTTACGCCGGACAGGTCGCCGGTCGCGTTGTGCATGTGCAGGAACAGTGCAGAAACGTTCTTCGCGTCGCCGTTACGGTGTGCCACCAGCTGAGTCTCCGGTGCATCCACGAACAGGTTCGGCACGCCCGCCGAATCGCCGCTGAACCACAGCTTCGGCGCCGCATAGTTGAACACCACCGAATCAGTCGTATCAACCACGGTCGTCGCGGAGAACGCGCTAGAAGTGGTCACCGAGTACGAAATCTCAGTGGACTCGGCGTCCGGGTCCAGACCCAGAACGTTTAGCGGAACAGTCATCACCAGAGTGTTCGAATCCATGATGTTGGTGTCCGTATCACCCCAGGTGCCGTTCAGCGGATACAGGGCGTTCTCAATGGCCTGCCACTTGCCGTTGCTGCGCTTAGAAACCTTCACCAGCGGGTAGTCCAGGCCCTTCTCACGCACCGTCTGCAGGCGGTAGTCGCTCGTGCCGTCCTTGTTGGTGTCAACGAACACGTAGTAGGTGCCGCGCGGGGTCACCTCCTGCCAGTTACCCCAGGTGGAAATACCGAAGGACAGGCGCGCCTCGGAGGTGTCCGCACCGGCAGCCTTCAACGCCGCCACGTTCGAGGCGGCACCCACGTACTGCAGGTCCATGCGGGAATCCGAACCCACACCCAGCTTCGCGGTCGGGATGCGCGGGCTCGAAGCGCCCAGCTCAAAAGCACCCAGCAGGGAGCGGTAACCGCCCTGATCCACCGCGGTACCCTGCAGGGTCAGGGTCTGCTCGGTCGCGCCGGAACCCTCCGCATCGAAGGCGATATCGGAGCCAGCCACACGCATCGCGGAGACAGGCTTCGGTGCCACATGCAGCGGCATGCGCAGGGTTTTCACCGCAGCCGAAGAGTCAGCATCGGTCAGGATCAGGCGGCCCGAAGCGCTCGCAATGTACTGGCGGGCACCCGAAATGGTCACCGTACCGGTCGAGTAGTTCACCGAATCCTGGTTCGGGTACATGGACGGGTCGCGGGTCTTCTCCAGCTTCGACGGATCAATGCGCACCGTCACGGTGAACGTTGCCTTCTGGCCGGCACCCACAGACACGGACTGCGGGTAGGAGAACTCCACACCCGGGATGCTCGTGCTGCCCTCATAGTTCAGGGCATAGGTGTGCGCCACCGAGTCGGTGTTCTCAACGCTCACGCGGTGCTGCAGGGTCTGCACACCGGCGTTCGGGGTGTACTCGAGCACGCCGAAAGTGTCCGAAACCTGTTCGGGGCGTGCCGCGTTGAACAGCATGACGCGGTCAGCTACCGCCGCACGCGTGTTGATGCGGCCGGTACCCACGCGGTCCACCGCGTAGGGGTTGCCCCAGGCGTCCTGCATGTGGTGGTCGGCGGTGTTCATGATGACGGTCTTAAGCATGCGCGGACCGTACTCCGGGTGCGCCTGCATGATCAGCGCCGCAACACCGGCAACAAACGGCGTGGACATGGACGTACCGGTCTTCACGCTCGAACCGGTGCCGCTACCAACCTCGATAGAGGAAATGTTCGTGCCCGGTGCCGCAACGTCCGGCTTGGTGATGCCGTGCGAGCCGTGCAGGCCGCGCGCGGTGGAGGTGTTCGCCTGATCCAGCTTGCCGTTGGGCACGCGGATCGAATCGCGCAGGTTCTCACCGAGCTGCAGGGTCAGCTCACCCGAATCAATCTGCACGGAAAGGCGCTCCACCTGGCTCTTTGCCAGGCGCACGCCCGGAATGGAGGAGTTACCGCCGATAGCGGTGTCACCGACCTCAGTGTTCGAGGTGAGCACTACGCCGGTTGCGCCAGCCGCCTGCAGGTTGTCGAAGCGTACCTTCGAACCGCAGGGTGCGGTGCCGTCAGCGTCCGCCCAGTCGATGAGGGCCCACTTGCCCTTCAGCGCTGCGGCTTCCTCTTCGGTGAATGCCTCGCAGGCGTAGCGGTTGCGGGAGGCGGCACGCACCACAGTGCCGCGCAGCTGATCCTCGGTCGCCTTCGAGTAGTCGAAGCTCACCGAGTAGTCACCGTAGGTGTCTGCCTCGTTCGCGGGGGCGAGAATCTTCACGCGGTCCACCAGCTGGGTCGAGCCGATGGAGTTCGCCACGGTCAGGCCGTAGGCGCTGGTGCCGGGGCCGCCCGAGTTGGAGTAGGTGTCGCCCACGGCGTTGTAGTTGTTGGCGTTACCCGCCGCGACCACGGAGAGGATACCCTCGCGGTAGAGGGAACCGACCGCGTAGTTCACGGTCTCATCGAACACGCCGAACTCGTTGCCGAGCGACAGGTTCGCGATGTCGGCGCGGTCGGAGAAGTCGCCGTCGTCGTTGGGGTCGAGCACACGGTCCAGGCCCTTGGGGACGAACGCGGTGGTGCCCTTACAACCGAAAATGCGCAGGCCAATCAGCTGGGCGTCCGGCGCGGAGCCGGGGCCGATCTTCATGTCCTTGAGCTGCTCTTCGGTGAGCTTGGAGTAGTCGCCGTGGAAGGTGCTGCCGTCCGCGTTCACACCGTAACCTGCCGCGGTGCCCGCCACGTGGCTACCGTGGCCGCCGCAGTCGAGCGGGTTGTTATCCGGGTGGGGAGTGGAGGTTTCCTTCTTACCGGAGTTGTAATCGTCACCGACCAGGTCGTAGCCGCCAAGGAACTTCTTCGGATCGTAGGTGCCCTCGGGAATCGTGTCGGAAGCCTTCGCCTTATCGAAGGCTTCCTGCGTGCCGGGGCCACCCAAATCGGCGTGCGTGTAGTCGATACCGGTATCGAGCACGACAATCTTCACGCCCTTGCCGGTGTAGCCGGTGGAGGCGGGGTTCGCCGGGCTCTTTGCCCACACGGAGAGCGTGTCCGTATCAATGAGGGTGCCGCTGTTCTGCGGTGCCATGTCCTCAATGATGCTGATGCGTTCCACATCGTCGCGGTTTGCGAGCGCACGAATCTGCTCGACGTTACCGTAGAGCGCCACGCCGCGCATCGTGTTGTGGGTGGTGTACAGGACCTGCGCGCCGGATTCCTTCGCCGCGGAGGCGCCCTGCTGCTGCACGCTGGCGCGGATTGCCTGCACCTGTGCTTGCGCGTTGACGGGTGCCTGCGCGCGGGAGCGGACCGCGTCCGGCTGGGTCTGGGCGTATGCGCCCTGACCCTTGAATCGGACGAACACGGCGCGTTCGCCGGTGGCGCCGTCCAGGCTGGGGGAGAGAACTTCGTTGTTGTTCTCGCCGGTGCCGGTGTTCTGGTGGGGTGCATCCCGGTCTGCGCCGCGTACTACGCCCGGTGCCGCGTAGGCGGCGGTACCAAACGGCAGGGCGGTCAGCCCGAGGGTGAGCCCCAGGGTGAGTGCGCCGCAGCTGCGTGCCAGCTGCTTGAGGCGGCCCGGCTGTGTGTGCCGGGCGGCTCGCGCGGGGGTAGCTTCAGGGAAGGTTGCCACTGAATGCTCCTTTTTAGTGATGGTGCGTTTCTTAGCGGTTTCTGCACCGAGGTTCTGCGCGGAGAGTTATACGCCGAGAGTTCTACTCGGAGAGCTGTACGGCAAGGGTTCTGCACCGAGAGTGCTACGGTGCGTCTGCACTGTGTTTCCAGTGCGCCTCCAGTGTGCCCATGCGGCGTAAACGTCAAGGTTCATGCCGATGGTGAAGAAACCTTCACTTATTGTCTCAACGATTCTTTATATAACCTAGTCAGACTCGTATTACGGAACATTACGCGTAAATAGAAAGCACCCGACCACAGAAAAAAGGGAGCCGCACCGCCGCAGATAAACTGCAACGGTACGGCTCCCTCGGTAGAACCTATAGGTTCTTAGATTCCGGAACCCTAGATTTCAGGGCTTTCCTTCAGCACGCCCGTGCTGTAGCGGTACACGAACGCCGCCATAGCGTCGCGGTGCACCGGCTCTACGGGGCGGAACGAACCATCGGGCCAGCCGGTGGTGACGCCCTGCTCAGCCAGCCACGAGATCTCGCGGTAGAACTGCTTGTCGGTCGGAACGTCCGTGAAACGAGCCTGCGCGGGGGCAGTGTACTCGGGCGAACCTGCGTAACGGTAGAAGAACGCAGCCATCGCGTCACGGTTCACCGAACCCTCCGGGCGGTAGGTGCCATCGGGCCAGCCGGTCGTGATGCCCTGAGCCTTCATCCACTCAATCTCCTTGTAGTAGGGGTGGTTGAGCGGAACATCCGAGAAGCTCGGGGTGGACGGTGCGGTGTACTGCGGCGAGCCGCTCATGCGGTAGAAGTACGCAGCCATGGTTGCGCGGTCCATGTTGTTCAGCGGACGGAAGGTGCCGTCCTGGTAGCCGCGGTCAATCTGACGGGCAGCAATCCACGTGATTTCACGGTAGAACTGGTTATCCGCAGGAACGTCGGTGAAGCGTGCATCGTGGATGGTACGAGCCACCTTCACGACCTGCGCACGGTCGCCAGCGGCAACACCGTTAGCGGTCTTACGGCCGCTCAGGTCACCGGTCGCGTTGTGCATGTGCAGGAACAGAGCCTGACGCTCCTTGTTGTTGTTCTTGCGGTGAACGGTCAGCTGACCGCCGTCACGATCCACAAACAGGCCGGGCACACCCGACTCCTCACCGGTGAACCACACACCGGGGTTGAAGGGGGAGTACTCGATAGTCGAGGTGGTGTCCACGTAGGAGTTACCCTCGTTGTGCCAGGTGTCAGTCTGCACCGTGTACTTGATGCTCTGAGCCTTCTCCGCGGTCAGACCCAGGTCCTTCAGCGGCACACCCAGAATCATGGTGTTGGTGTCCATGATGTTGGTGTCGGTGTCGCCCCAGGCGCTGTTCAGCGGGTAGCGAGCCACCACGGTGGATGCGTTACCGGAGATGGACCAGACCTTCACCAGCGGGTAGTCCAGACCCTTCTCGCGGGTCACCTCCAGAACGTAATCTGCGGTGGAGTCGTTGTTCGTATCAATCTGAACCTGTACCTGACGGCCCCAGTGCATGCTGTCCCAGGTGCCCCAGGTCGAAATACCGAAGAACAGAGAACCATCGTTCGGGTTCTTGCCGGCAGCCTTCAACGCCGGTGCGTCCGAGGCGGCACCCACATACTGCAGGTCAACAGACTGGTTCGACGGCAGCTTCAGCTGACCGGACGGAATGCGGTCACTGACCGCACCCAGCTCAAACGCACCCAGCAGCGAACGGTAACCGCCCTGGTTCAGGGTCGTACCGCGCAGAGTCACCGTGGACTCCTTATCGGAAATGCCCTTGTAATCAATACGGGACGCATCAACACGCATCTTCGAGACAGGCTTCGGCGCCACGTGAATCGACTGGCGGATCGCCTCGCGACCATTCTCAGAGAAAATCAGGCGACCAGAAGCGCTCGCAATGTACTGGCGCTTACCGGCGGCCAGAGTCTTACCGGTCGTCCAATCCTGAGCAACCTGGTCGGCGCTCATCGCCGGGTCCATGGTCTTCTCCAGCTTGGACGGGTCAATACGCACGGTCACGGTCACGTTCTTACGCTCACCGGCACCCACGCTCACCTGCTGCGGGTAGGAGTACTCCACACCCGGGATGGTCGTGCTTGCCTCGTAGCTCAGAGTGTAGGTGTGAGCCTGCGAATCGGTGTTGTCCAGCACGATTTCACGCTGAACAGTCTGAATACCCGAATCGGGGGTGTACTCCAGCACACCAAACGCGGTCGAAACACGCTCGGGGGTCTTCGCATCGTACGCGATAACCTTCGCGTCCACGGCGGCGCGAGCATTCACCATGCCCGTACCCACACGATCCACCGCGTACTGCGCACCCTGCTCATTCTTGATCGGGGTGGACGCGCCGTTCATCAGCGCAGCCTTAATCATCTGCGGGTTGTAATCCTGATGCGCCTGCATCACCAGAGCGGCAACACCGGCAACATGCGGGGTCGCCATGGAGGTACCGGTGAAGGAAACACCCTTATTACCCGTGCCCACAGCGGCAGAGACAATCTCAGTACCCGGTGCCGCAAGGTCAGGCTTAATGAAGCCATCAGAACCGTGCTGACCGCGAGCGCTCGAGGAATTCAAATCGAAAGCGTGCGAGTGAGGACCGCGGCCCGAAGCCTTGTAGTCCAGGTTCATCTCAACGGTCACCGGACCGGCAGCCAGAGCCTTCTCCAGGTCCTTCGTTGAAGAAGCAGTCAGACGCAGACCCGGAATGGTCGCATTACCACCAATGCCGATCGTGTAGCGCTCAGCCTTACCGGCCATCACCACGCCAACACCGCCGGCAGCCTGAACGTTATCGAAACGCACCTTCGAACCGCACGGGAACGTCAAATCGTCCTGATCCCAGTCGAAGTAAACCCACTTACCCTTCAAAGCCTTCGCCTCTTCAGCGGTGAAAGCCTCGCAAGCGTAACGGTTACGCTTCGGCGCGGCAACAACCTCGCCGCGCAGCTGATCAGCGGATGCCTTCGAATAATCGAAGTTCACCGAATAATCACCCTGCAACCACTCCAAACCAGTCTTCGTGGTCACGCGGGCACGGTCAATCGGCTGAGTCGAACCGTAGGCGTTCGCCACCGACAGCGCCGCAGCAGCATTCGCCGGGCTACCCGAATCGGAGTAGGTGTCACCCACACCGTTGTAGTTATTGGCGTTACCGGCAGCAGCCACAGTGAACACACCCTGGCGCGCCATCGTATTAATCATGTACGACTCAGGGTCGTCAGCCGGGGCGAACTCGCCACCGAGCGACAGGTTCACAATGTCGGCGCGGTCAGAGAAATCACCGTCACCATTCGGGTCCATCACGGTATCGAGCGCCTTCATCACAACACTCGAATTGCCGTAGCAACCGAACACACGAATCGCCAAAATCTGAGCATCAGGAGCAGTACCGGGGCCAATAGACATGCCCTTCAGCTGCTCCTCCGTCAGGTTCTTGTAATCGCCACGGTAAGTCGTACCGTTCGCCGTCACACCATAACCGGCGGCAGTACCCGCCACGTGCGTGCCGTGACCGCCAGAACCGAAACCATCCGGGCGGCAATCCAGCGGGTTATTATCCGGCTGCGGAGTCGACTTCTCAGCCACCGACGCATTGTAGTCATCACCGACCAAGTCAATGCCGCCAATGAACTTATTACGATCAATCAGACCCGAATCAGCGGACGGAAGCTCCGTCATCGCCTTAGCCTTCAGGTACGAATCCACCGTACCGGGGCCACCAAAATCAGCGTGCGTATAGTCAACACCGGAGTCAACAACCGCAATCTTCACGCCCTTACCCGTGTACCCCGTATTCTCACGAGTCCACGTGGCAAGAGTCTTCGTATCAATCTCGCTACCGGAG
This sequence comes from Rothia mucilaginosa ATCC 25296, assembly GCF_000175615.1. GTDB lineage: Bacteria > Actinomycetota > Actinomycetes > Actinomycetales > Micrococcaceae > Rothia > Rothia mucilaginosa. The sequence continues at coordinate 9,867 of NZ_ACVO01000025.1, forward strand.
TTCATACGCTCCTTCGCGATAATCGGCGAAATACGCTCCACATCCGGGCGCTCCGCCAACGCACGAATCTGCGCAGCATCACCAGTAATCGCCGCACCACGCATCGCATTATGCGTGGTGTACATCAGCTTCGCGCCAGAAGCAGCCGCCACAGACTGAGCCTGCGACTGCACCTGAGCTGCAATAGCCTGCACCTGCGCCTGACGGTTCGCCGGCGCCTCCTTACGTGCCAGAACAGCCGCGGACTGGGTCTGCTCATACGCGCCCTTGCCCTTGAACTGCACATACACGGTGATTTGGCCTTCAGCCTTCTGCAGGCCCGGGCTGATACGCGAGGCAGCGTCACCGGATGCGCTCGCAGTGCTTCCTTCGACCTGCTGGGGGCTCTGAGCGTGAGCTGCAGAGAAAGTGGCGGGAACGCCGAGAGTAAGGGCAAGAGCTGCACTCAAACCGGTCGCACCGACAGCCTTCATTCTGCGGCGTGGCGCATGAGGCGTTGTCATGGAATCCTCCTTCGGATTTTCTATTTTTCGATGGTGCTGTGTGCTCTGTGGTTGTGTATCGGTGATGTGCGGAGGCGGCCCCACCGGCAGACGACGAGTGAGTGCATCCGCCGGTGAAACCGCCACCAAAACTTGAGAGGTTCCGGGGTCTTCAGGCCCCGGAGCCTGCCGGTTCCGGGTACCCCTCCCACCCCATGCAGGAGGTGGGAGAGGACCCGAACCATTCGCTACCGTCTAGCGGCCGGCCTGGTTAGCAACCTTCTCGGTGTAGCGGTAGATGAACGCAGCCATTGCGTCGCGGGCAATGGGGGTCACCGGGCGGTAGGTGCCGTCCGGCCAGCCGGTGCTGATGCCCTTCGAAGCCAGCCACGTGATTTCACGGTAGAACTGGTTATCGGTGGAAACATCGCTGAAGTGGCTGGTTGCGGGCAGATCCACGTGCGGGGAACCCGCTGCACGGTAGAAGAACGCAGCCATGGCGTCACGGTTCACCGGTGCGGAGGGGCGGAACGTGCCGTCCGAGTAGCCGGTGGTGATGCCCTGAGCCTTCATCCACTCAATCTCCTTGTAGAAGGGGTGCGTGGTGGGCACATCCTTGAAGCTCGGAGTGGAGGGGGCAGTGAACTGCGGGGAACCCTGCATGCGGTAGAAGAACGCCGCCATTGCGCCACGTTCCACGGACTCCAGCGGGCGGTAGGTGCCGTCCGGGTAGCCGGTGGTGATGCCGCGCTGAGCCAACCAAGAGATCTCGGTGTAGAACTGGTCGGTGTTCTTCACATCGGTGAAGCGGGACGGAGTGATGTACTCGGTCTGCTGCTCCTTGATGTTCAGCACCTCGGCGCGGTTGCCCTTGGCGCCGTTGGTACCGGAGAGGTCGCCGGTGCCGTTGTGCAGGTGCAGCAGCAGCGCCTTGGCGGGGGTACCGGATTCGCCGAGCGCGGGGATTGCGTCAGCGGAGCGGTGCGCCGTCAGGGTGGTGGTGGAGGCATCCGGGTGAAGGCCAGCCACGGCGGAGGAGTCGCCGCTGAACCACAGCTTGGGGCTGAAGGGGCGGTACTTGATCCAGCCGGTTTCGCTGACGTTACCCCACTCGTACTGGGTGGTTGCGCTGACTCGGTACTGGATGTCCGGGTTGTTTGCGCTGGTCAGGCCCAGGTCCTTGAGGGGTGCACTCATGATGAGGGTGTTGGTGTCCATCATGTTGGTGTCCACATCACCCCAGGCGCCGTTGAGCGGGTAGTAGCCGAGCTCGACGAGGTTGCCGTTCTTGTAGCCGTAGAGGCGAACCAGCGGGTAGTCCAGGCCCTTAGCGCGGTCGGTGACCAGCTTGTAGTCGGCGCGGTTGTTGCCGTCAGTGTCGATTTCTACGGTAAAGGTGTTCTCGTAGGAGACAACATCCCAGTTCGCCCAGGTGGAGATACCGAAGCGCAGGGTGCCGTCATCGGCATTGCCGCCGGCTGCCTTCAGCGCGGGCGCATCCGAGAAAGCACCGACGTACTGCAGGTTCGCCTTAACGTTGCTGTTCAGCGACAGGGAGGTGGGAGCCACACGGTCCACGCTCGCACCGTACTCGAAAGCGCCGAGCAGGGAGCGGTAGCCGCCCTGGTTGACCTCGGTGCCGCGCAGCGAGATCTGGGACTTGGTCCAGCCGGTGTCTGCCTTCTGTGCCTCGTCGCTGGAGGGCTTTTGGGTGAAGGTGACGGTGTCTTCGGCAGCGTGCATGGTGCTCACGGGCTTGGGTGCCACGTGAACGGGCAGGCGCAGTGCCTTGGTGCCGTCTTCGGTGAGGACGAGTCGGCCGGATGCGCTGGCAATGTACTGACGGTACTGTTCGGGAACGGTTTCGTTGCCGGTGTAGTAGTCAGTTGCGTTCTGGGTGGTGTCCATTGCTGCGTCGCGGGTCTTCTCCAGCTTGGACGGGTCGATGCGCACGGTGACTTCGAACTTCTTAGTTTCACCGGGTGCGAGGGTGACCGCGGAGGGGAAGGAGTATTCCACACCGGGAATATTGGTGCTTTCAGCGTAGGACAGGGCGTAGGTGTGTGCCACAGAGTCGGTGTTCTCGACCGTCACCTCGCGGGTGAGGGTCTGAACGCCAGCATCCGGTGCGTACTCGAGCACACCAAAGCTCAGGGACACGGTACCGCTCTTGTCAGCGTTGTAGACGAGGGACTTCGACTGCACAGCAGCGAGGGTGTCGACTCGTCCGGCGCCCACACGGTCCACCGCGTATGTAGCACCGGATTCAGTGCGCACATCGTGGGTTGCGGTGTTCATGAGAGCGGACTTGACCTGTGCGGGGGTGTAGGTCGGGTGGCTCTGCATGACCAGGGCGGCGGAGCCGGTCACGTAGGGTGCCGCCATGGAGGTGCCGCTGAAGGTCACGGAGTTGTTACCGGTTGCCACCGCCGCGGAGGTGATGTACGAGCCGGGTGCCGCAATGTCGGGCTTGGTGTAGCCGTAGCTGCCGTGGAAGCCGCGGGCACTCATGGGGTTCAGCTGATCCAGCTTGTCGGTGTCCACGCGCAGGGAGGACTTCAGCTCGTTGCCGAGGCGCACGGTCAGGGGCTTACCTGCCGCTTCTGCTGCGGTGATCTGTGCACGCAGGTCCTTAGCGGCGGATGCTGCTAGGCGGAAACCGGGCAGGGTATCGTTACCGGCAATACCCAGGCCGGGTTCTTCGTCATTGCCTGCAAGCAGCACGCCCTTGGCGCCTGCCGCCTCCAGGTTGTCGAAGCGCACCTTGGAGCCGCAGGCGAGCTCACCGTCATCTTTAGCCCAGTCGATGAGCACCCACTTGCCCTTTACAGCTGCCGCTTCGTCAGCGCTGAGGGCGTTGCAGGCGTAGCGGTTGTTCTCGGAGATTGCGGTGAGTTCACCGGTGAATTCCTTGGTGCCCGCCTGTGCCCAGGGGTAGGAGACGCTGTAGTCGCCGCGTACCTTGCGGGTGGTGCCGGTGGCGGGGTCGGTCAGCTCTGCCGCATCGACGGCGCGGGTGGAGCCGTAGGCGTTAGCTACGGTGATTGCGCTGGCTGCGGTGGCGGGGTGACCGGAGTTGGAGTAGGTGTCACCGCGCAGGCTGTAGTCGTTGGCGTTACCCGCGGAGATCACGGAGAGCACGCCGGCGCGGGTGAGCGCGTCAACGGCGTAGGCTTCGGGGTCGTCCTGCGGGGAGAATTCGCCACCGAGGGACATGTTGACCACGTTCACGCGGTCGGAGAAGTCGCCGTCACCGTTGGGGTCGAGGGCACGGTCGAGCGCCTCGATAACGACGTTGGTGCTGCCGCTGCAACCGAAGACGCGGAAGGCGTAGATTTCAGCGTCGGGGGCGACGCCGGGGCCGATCTTCATGGTCTTGAGCTGCTCTGCGGTGAGCTTGCTGTAGTCGCCGGTGAAGGTGCTGCCGTCGGCGTTCACGCCGTAGCCTGCCGCGGTGCCCGCCACGTGAGTGCCGTGGCCGCCGGTGGTGCAGTCGAGCGGGTTGCCGTCGGGGGTTGCGGTGTTGCTGCCGTCGTAGGCGTCACCAACGAGGTCGTAGCCGCCAGCAACCTTGGTGCGGTTGATGAGCCCGGAGTCTGCGGAGGGCAACTCGGTGAGCTTGGATGCCTTCTCGTAGTCTTCGAGCTTGCCGCTACCGCCGAAGTCGGTGTGGGTGTAGTCGATACCGGAGTCGATGACGGCGATCTTCACGCCCTTGCCGGTGTATCCGCCCGCGCCGGCGGGGTTGGTGGTGCCGGTCCAAGTGGCGAGGGAACCTGCGTCAATGGCGGCGCCCGCGTTCTGGCGGTACTTGGGCAGGATGGGCGAGATTTTCTCTACGTCGGGGCGGTTGGCGAGTGCCTTGATGGACTCTGCGTCACCGCGCACTGCCACGCCGCGTACTGCGTTGTGGGTGGTGTAGAGGACCTGCGCGCCGGACTGGCTGCTGACCTGCTGTGCCTGGCTCTGCACCTGGGAGGCGATTGCCTGCACCTGTGAGCTGGTGTTGACGGGTGCCTGCACGCCGGCGCGTACGCCTGCGGGCTGGGTCTGTTCAAAGGCGCCCTTACCCTTGAAGCGGACGAAGGCGGTGACGGTGCCGCTGGCGTTCTTCATGCTTTCGCTGAGTACTTGCTTGACGGCGTCGGGGTCTTCCGCGGCATGGGCTGTGGTGCCCAGGGCTGCGAGGGGGCTCAGCGCCATGCTGAGGGTGAGTAGCCCGCTGCCGATTCGGCGTCGATGCGACCGGCCGCGGGGGTTTGGGGAGGCGGTGTGTTGCACGGTGCTCCTTTGCTTGGCTCCCGGGGTGTTTCTGGGAGGCTGGTGTGTTTTTCTGGTGGGTTCCAGCTGAGCTTGAACACACTAGATGTGAACTAGGATACACCTCAAAATGGCTTGTGAAGCGTTTATTACTTCTAAATGCATCAAATTGTGGACATGTTCGACCCTTTTCTTTTTCACGCTTTTCATTTGCACTCGGGTTCAGGTTCTTTTCAGGTTCGGTTGTTACTGTAAAACCATCTATTGAACATCTATCAAAAATGCTGGGATATGGAGGACCGAACCATGGTCAAGCGACGCATTTCCACTGAGGATTCTGTTCTGCTGATGTCCCCCCAGGTTATTTACGGCCGCCCCGGTCCACGGTTGGAACGCATCCATAGGGGAGAGGTGCAGGGTACCCTCACCGAGTACAGCTCATCCGCCTGGCAGATTGGCGAGGTGGTAGGCTACGCCCCCATGGAGAAACCACCCGAAACCCTGGATATGAAGAGCCTCTTCACCGACTGGAGCGGCTTCACCTGGTATGTCCTGGGGCCGCTGCTTCGGATGGTGTTCTGGTCATCTTTCTTTATCGTGCTGATGAGCCCGATACTTTTCAGCCTGGGTTTCAGGGGAGTGGGCGAGGAAATGGCGATGATACTTGTCATTTTTTTGATTCCGCTCTTTTATTTCCCTCCGCTGATTTTGCTTGTGGGCTTTGTCGGCCTCGTCGCAGAAATCTGGTTGCTGCTCCTCTGCGTAGGAAAGTTTCTGAATGCTGTTGGGGATGCTGTCGAATCGACGCGCCTGCTCGTTAGACAGCACAAGATTCAGCAGGATTTTCAGTTCCGGCTGGTGTACGAGTGCACCCCGCTTGACGGTGGTTCAGCCACGGCGTTGCTGCACCGCATCCTTGAACCGCACCAGGAGGAGGAATCATGACCGACGATAAGAACCAACCCATCGACGACCAACCCGTTTCCCCTCATCAGCATGTTTTGAAGGTGGCGCCGCAGGTGCATTACGGTCGCCCCAACCCGCAGCTGATGCGCATCCACGCGGATGATGTTCAGGGAACTCTCCCCCAGGGAGAATTGCCGGAGGAATACGGTGGCGAGCTGGTCGGATACAGCCCCGTGCCGGTTCCTTACCGTAAGCCGGATTCAGGGAAAGATGGAGTGGAGGCGGTGGTATGCCTGGCGTTGGCTATCGCGGCAAATCCATTCGCCTATATACTGGCAGGTCCTATCCTGGGCGAAGAAACCCTGACAAATCTTTTTATGGCAGGCCTAGGATTTTCGATGCTAAGCATCGGTATTCTTCCGCTGGTACTGTTCATCTTCTCCCTGTGGGCTCTCATCAATTTCTTAGGTGTGATGGTGCAGCTCATCTGGAGGCGTAAGGCCGAGGAGAAACTCACGTTCCGGCTGGTGTACGAATGCACCCCGCCCTCTAAAACAAACCAGGAGGGCGACACTTTGCCTCAGCACGATGATGGTATCGACCAACCGGTGATGGACCCTGGCCCTCTGCCCACTTCGTCCCAGAAGCCGGGGGCATGGTTTCTGTTCTTTGCCGTTTCCGTCCTGAATCCGTATATTGCGGCGGGGATTTTCTCCGTCACCGCTCTGTTCGGGCAGGGAGAACTCGTCGCAGCTCTCTTTGCAACGGTGAATCAGGTGAGCGCAGGGCTCATGGGGATTCCCGGCATCATCTGGTGTATGGCGTGGATTCTGAGCCTTGTGCGGCTTAACGAATCGGACGAGGCGTAAGCAGATGAGCCACTGGCTCAAAGAACAGCTGCGGGATTGAGCCCCCGCGCATCGAACACACAATGTAGACAACACAACAGACACATAACAGCAGACAAGCATTGGAGGAGGTCACCGTGGCGGAGCATCGCGAAGCACCGAAAAACCCTCAGAACCCAACCGAGAAGAGCGATAGCGAGTATCAGCCCCTCTGGGATATGGAGCAGCCCGCCCCCGAATACTCGGCTTTGCTTCTTCATGGAACGCCCGTTCCCCCGCCGACCGGGGAGATCCCCGAGCCGGTGAAGGAGGTCATGGAGATACAGAAGGCTCGTTCTGCATCCGCGGCTGCTGATACGGTTACACCCGCCCTGACAGCGCCCAGTCCCGCTGTGCCCGATTCTGCAGCGCCCGCTCTGTCGGTTTCTGCTCCCGCACCCTCTGCGCAGGCTGCAAACTTTTTCCCGTCGGCGACAGGGCACCCGGTGCTGAACCGACCGCTGTACGGTCGCCCGGGCCCCACGGTGCGCCGCATGTCCCCCATGGGCACGGATGCTGCTGCATCTGCACACCGGCAGGTGCCGACCGCTTTTCCTGCCTGGATGGATGAGAAAGTAGTCGGTACTCCGCGACCTATCGGGTATCTCTCAGCAACCCCACTTGCGGGCAAGGTGCGCGGATCAGACCTGTGGAAGAAGGCCTGGCCTGAGCTCATTGCCCTCTTCTTCGTGGGTGTGGTGTTTAATCCCCTGACTTATCTTCTGTTGGCTACCGTTACAGGGGACCCTCAGATCGGTGGGTATGTCTTCTACTACTTCTTGATGCTTTCTCTGCTGACGATGGGTCTTCCCATGTTCTTGTGGGGTGGGGCACTGTTTTTTGCGCTAGTCCGAGTTAGCCGAAAGTACCGGGCACTGAAGTGGGAGGCTATGCCGCTTGGGTCGTTCTGGTTCTATCTGGTGTACGACCGTCTGCCCAAGAACGCTGAGGAGATGCAGGGGATCCTGGGTGCTGCGTCTTCGATGTCTTCCGTGGCGCCAGCCCCTCAGCCACCGAGTGCCCCGAGCCCTACCTCAAGCCCTGTTCCAAACTCAGCGGATGCATTGTAGCCGACTTCCCGTGAGTCCCTGGACTCTTGTAGCGCTGAACCCCCGGCAGTGTTAACACGTGCGTGTTTGCGCTTGTCGGGGGCTTTTTCTCAGCTTTTATCAGGCAGGTTTCAAGGGACTGCCCAGCGCACGCTGGTACGGTGGTGCCACTAGGAGTATGTCTGGTGAGCGAAGGAGACAACCATGGCAGACCGCCCCACTGAAAAGAAGGAAATTGCAAAGAAGGACGAGGCGTACCAGCCCCTCTGGGACACCGACCAGTCCGTCCCGGAATACATGACGCTACTCATGGGCGAGCAGACGCAGAAAAATGAAGACGCTACGCTCCACCAAGCATCCGACAACGATGACGAAGAGCTAGAGCACCCCGACCCCGATTATGAATACGTTTACCCGGGTGCCCCCAAGCGCTACGACTCCGCACGGAAAGACTCTCATGACAACGATGACAATGACACCGACGACATCGAAGAGCCGGAAGACGCATCAGAAGATACCCCGGAAGACACTCACGAATCCCGCAAGGACGACGATGCGAACCACCCGGTAGCGCTCGCCTCCACCCAGCCCACCCAGTCCGCTGGGTCCGCCCAGCCTGTACTCTCTGCCCGTGAGCGGGCGCAGGCAATGCAGACTCAGACGACGCACGCCTACGGTGAATATGTTCGGTTAGAATCCCTCGGTTTGAGCCCGGGCGCTATCCTGCCGGTCATCCCCGACCCGCTCTTCGGCACCCCCGACTCGAAACTTATCGAAATGCGCCTGCTCGACCGCTCCCACGACGAGTCCGCACCCATGCAGGCGTGCGCCGCCCACCTGAACCCGGTCAAGGCTGAGGAGAACCCCATATCGCGGGCGGCAATGCTGCAACCGGTGGGCTACGTTCCAGTGAATAGGCCGCCGACAAGGTACAGCGTTGAAGGCTTGAAGAAGGAACTTGCCCTCTCGAACATTTGGCTTGCTGCCCTGCTGATACTGAACCCCTTCGTATTGGCGCCTCTTGCCAGCATCGTAGACCCCGAATACGGGTATATTGTCGCGTTCATTTTCGTAGTGATCGGCGTGGGGTCAATCTTTGTGGTGCCGATTCTGTGGATCATGGGCATAGTTCGCACCTTCAAACGCCGGAATCAGATAAATGACCTCATCGAGGAGGGGCAGGCCCCGCCTACCGAGTTCTGGTACTACCTGGTGTACAACCGCCTGCCGGACGGCTACACGGGCATCAATGGCTTCACGAAGGAAGAAGAGGACTCTTTCTCGGTGTACGAGTTTCTGAAAAAGCAGGAACGCGCAAAGCTACACGAGGCCGCCGCGCTACGCGAGGCCGCCGCACTACAGAAGCCCGCCGCGCATCCTGCGCTCGCTGATGAAGAGAAACAGGACTAACCTCGGCCAGCCCACACTGTATAACGCCCTGCCCCTCCACACACGTAACACCGCGTGGAGGGGCAGGGGCGTCTTTTTTATGTCATATTCGGGTTTCTTCGTCTGTTGTCCGGCGAGGGTTAATATTCCATTTACTTTGCCTTGATAGGGTGAAACCATCACGAGCGTTGCGACTAAGCAGAGCGAGGCAGGCACCCACCAAGAACGGTGAGTTAGCCTGCCGCCGCACCTCAACGATTAGCTGTATCCACTCATCGATAGATTAAGGAAAAGAAAGATGTCCCAGAACCCGAACCCTGAACAGTACAACCAGTACTCCCAGCAGGCACCCTCCTACTCGCAGGCGCCGGGTCAGCAGCCCAACGGTTACGTAGTCTCCTCCAAGGACGACCAGAACATGGCGATGCTCGCGCACCTGGCTTCTGCAATTCTGTCTCTGCTGTCCTTCGCATCCGCAAGTATTCTCGCGCCGCTGGTCATGTGGTTCATCTACAAGGACAAGCCCGGTTACGGTTTCACTAAGGAAGCATCCCGCCGCGCGTTCAACTTCAACTTCTCCCTGTGGCTCGTCAGCATGGCTTCCTGGCTGCTGATGGTGGTGTCTTTCGGCATCCTGGGCATCATCCTGTGGGTTGTCCCGATGGTTGTGGCTATCCTAATGGTTATCTTCCACAGCCTGGCTGCTATGGCTGCGAACCGCGGTGAGCAGTACACCTACCCGATGACCTTCATCGAGATCATCAAGTAGTCTTCACGGCTCATACCGGTAGCGCCCCCGTCCGAATATCGGATGGGGGCGTTGCCGTGCCCGGTGAGGCTCACCGGCACCGAATCCGGCACGCCTACCGCCCCATCACACGGGACTTAAAGGGGCGGGCACGGTATCATTAGAAGAGGTATGCCTACCCGGATCATGAGGCGGTAGGTCGCCGCCGCGCCGTGAAATCCGGTGCGTATCTTCAAGGCTTTCAAGGAGCACAAAAATGTCAGCTGTCGTGATTGTGGGCGCCCAGTGGGGCGATGAGGGTAAGGGTAAGGCAACCGACCTGCTCGGCCCCCGCGTAGACTACGTGGTCAAGCCCAACGGCGGTAACAACGCCGGTCACACCGTGGTAGTGAACGGTCAGAAGTTTGAGCTGAAGCTGCTGCCCGCGGGTATTCTGAGTGATAACGCCGTCCCCGTGATTGGTAACGGCGTGGTTGTTAACCCCGAGGCTCTTTTCGCTGAGATTGACGGCCTTGAGGCCCGCGGCGCTGACACCTCCCGCCTGAAGATTTCCGCTAACGCACACCTCGTCGCACCCTACCACCAGACCATGGACAAGGTGACCGAGCGTTTCCTTGGCAAGCGCGCTATCGGCACCACCGGCCGCGGTATCGGCCCCGCCTACATGGATAAGGTTGGCCGCCTCGGCGTGCGTGTTCAGGACATCCTGGACGAGTCGATCCTGCGTCAGAAGGTTGAAGGCGCACTGCGCCAGAAGAACGAACTGCTGGTGAAGGTCTACAACCGCCGCCACGTTGAGGTTGAGGAAATCGTCGAGTACTTCATGTCCTACGCTGAGCGTCTGAAGCCGATGATTGTGGACACCACCCAGCTGCTGAACAAGGCACTGGACGAGGGTAAGACCCTGCTGATGGAGGGCGGCCAGGCCACCTTCCTGGACGTGGACCACGGCACCTACCCGTTCGTGACCTCCTCGAACCCGACCGCCGGCGGTGCGTGCGTCGGTTCGGGTGTGGGCCCGACCCGCATCTCCCGCGTGATCGGTATTCAGAAGGCGTACACCACCCGCGTGGGTGCTGGCCCCTTCCCGACCGAGCTGTTCGACGAGATGGGCGAGTTCCTGCGCACTACCGGCGGCGAGTTCGGCGTGAACACTGGCCGCCCGCGTCGTTGCGGCTGGTACGACGCCGTGCTGGCGCGTCAGGCTGTGCGCATCAACGGTTTCACCGACCTGTTCATCACCAAGCTGGACGTTCTGACCGGCCTGGATAAGATTCCGGTCTGCGTGGCTTACGACGTTGACGGTGTGCGCCACGACGAGATGCCGATGACCCAGACCGAGTTCCACCACGCTAAGCCGATTTTCGAGTACTACGACGGCTGGACCGAGAACATTTCGGATGCGAAGAGCCTGGATGAGCTGCCCGAGAACGCCCGCAAGTACGTGCTGAAGCTGGAAGAGATTTCTGGTTGCCGTATCTCCGCGATTGGTGTGGGCCCGGACCGCGACCAGACCATTGTGGTTCGCGATCTCATCAACGAAGACTAAGCGCAATAGCTCAATACGTGAAAGCCCCCGGAGGCTACCTTATAGGTGCCTTCCGGGGGCTTTTCGTATGCCGGGTGCACGCGCGGTGCATGTGACCGGGCGGGGCGCGTACCGTATGCTGGAAAGAGCGCCCCGCACACGTGGCGCCAAAGCGTTCAGAGGAGTACAACGATGACCTACATTACCGGAGCCATCTACCCCAGCGGAGACCGCATCCGCGTAGGCACACCCGAAGAAGAAACCCTCAACGCCTACCAGCAGCCCAACACCGCCGTAGCCCTCGGATACGCCAACCCCGACATCCACGAACTACACGCCCTGCAAAAAACCTTCAACCTGCACGAACTCGCCATCGAAGACGCCGGACGAGGCCACCAGCGCGCCAAACTAGAACGATACGGCGACTCCCTCTTCACCGTCATCCGCCCCGCCATCTACCTCGACAAAGAAGAAGAAGTGCGCCTCAGCGAACTGCACCTCTTCACCGGCCCCCGCTACACCCTCGCACTCGTCCGTGACGAACAACGCAGCAACCGCAACATCAACGACCAGTTCAACCTGCTCTACGCCACCCCCGACGCATCCCCCGCCCGACTGCTGCACCGCATCCTTGACAGCACCGTCGATGGGTACACACCCGTGCTCGATGGCCTCGAAAACGACAACGACGAAATCGAAGACATCCTCTTCTCCACCAACGAGCGGCGAGAGGCCAACTCCCTCGCACAGCGCATCTACGAACTGCTCAACCAGGTCATCGACTTCCAGCGTGCCTGCCGACCCCTCGAATCCATGATCGGCCGCATCATCGAAGGGATGCGCACCGGCGCGCTCGACCCCTCACCCTACCCGGGCGTATCCGACGAAGAAAAGAACGAAGAAGCGGTAGAGCTCGCCCGGCAATTCCGCAACGTGCTCGACCACGTAACCCAAACAAAAGAACGCCTCGAAGACCTTCGCAGCTCCCTCGAAAACGCCCTGCGCGTGCACGACACCCTGCTCGGTCAGCAGCAGAACGACGACACCAAGAAAATCTCCGCCTACGCGGCGCTACTCATGGTGCCCACCATCGTTGGTTCCGTGTACGGCATGAACTTTGAGGTCATGCCTGAACTCAAATGGGAGTTCGGCTACCCCGCCGCGCTGCTACTCATGGTGGGTTCATGCCTGCTTCTCTACTGGTTCTTCAAGAAGAACAAATGGCTCTGATATGCGCGTATGCCGCATAAGGCATACACGATATACCTTATGCGGCGCGGTCGTACTGGGCACGCATTGCTCGGCGGCAATCACGACGCTCACGCTTGAACTTCTTACACACAGCCTCCGAATCGGCAAACATGTAGAAGTCCTCCGGCTCAGCCGACAAACCCAAAGTCGACAGCTCAACCAGCGACAGCATCGCGTAGAACATCTCGCGGCGCAGCTCAAAATTGCAGGCACCCGGAGCGGACTCCACCGCGAACACGCCGCCGGTGCACTCCAGCGCGCGCATTGCCCAGTGCTGAGTCCACAGGTCACCATTGACCGGGCTCACGCCCAGGCGAGTCAACGCCAGGCCGGTACCCTGCACACGCTCAAAGCGCAGGCACATCTCCAGGTCCTTTTCCAGGGGGAACACGAACAGCAGGGCGTTCTGCGCCGCCGCACGCAGCTCAGCCAGGTTCGCCTCGTAACCGGAAGCACCCTGAGTCAGGTGACGCATCACGCGGTCCATAGTCGAGGACGCCGGCGCGGTGCGGAAGCACGAACCGTCAGCCACTAGCTGCTCCAGAACGCCGCGGAGCTCCTCCACGTTGAAACGCTCCATACGGATGATGGTGCCCGCCTGCATCAGCAGGTTGAACTCTGCATCACGGCACAGCTGCTCATCGGCGGTGCAGGAAATCTCTGCGTTTGCGTACTGGCTCTCGTGAGTGGTGTTTTCCATGACCGTTCCTTCCGTAGATGCTGAATCAACCTAGCGGCAACACCGCAGGAGACGGCGTGCCCGGTCGGAAGGATCGTCCCTTCCAACACCTACACTCTATGAGCGACCCCTGACACGATAAGCAGTTTTTAATCTACCCCGGGGTAAAACTGGGAAAATTCTGAAAAATTCTGAAACCGCCTGTAAAACCTTGCGAAACCCAATGAAACCCCGTGAAACACAGAAAACCGGGTGCCTTCCTACGTGACCGGAATCGGTGCTTTCTGCACGCTACGCACCTGCTTCTTGCCCGCCGGATGCGCTCGTGACCAGAATTGGTGCGCGCCCGCCCGAAATAGGGTCTAATGGGGGTAGAAGGCGCAGCGGTGCCGTAGCCCCGCGCCTGACACACCGATTAATTCACCGACGAAACGAGCATGACATGCCGAGGAACAAGCCCTCCGAAGAGACCCTGGCGCAGGTACGCCGCGTCATCGACGCACTTAACGAGCGTGGCGCCCGCAAGCAGGCAACCCGCCTGAAGGTGAGCCGCCCCGACGCCCCGCTGCCGCAGACCGCCTCCAAGTTTGGTGGCCGACCGTACCTGCCCGCCGGGGAGTCTGCGCCGACCAATGAGAAGGGTGAGCCGCTGGGCATGATCGCGCAGATTAACTGCGCTGACCTGCCTGAAAACGACATTTACCCGGCGACCGGTATGCTGCAGTTCTGGATTAACCCCAACGACGAAGAATGCTTGTGGGGCTTTGACTACGAGAACCCGCTCTCGCAGAAGAATCACCGTGTTGTCTACTACGAGACGCTGGATGAACCGAACCCGGATGTGCAGTTCCCGGTTCCATTCCCGACCATCGACTGGGGTGATTACGGCTGGCCTCTGGGACCTGAGGGCAAGGACGTTTCTGAGGCAACCACCGAGTACGCACTTGCCTTCGAGCCCTGGGAGCAGGGCTTCCTGGACGGCGGCTTCGAAATCTACGACCAGTTCGCCGATGCTTGGGATGAAATGTACCCGGACCAGAAGCTTCCCGAGGAGCCGAACGCACGCGATAACGCCTCCTACAACCTGCTGGAGCCCTTCGAATCGGAGGAGAGGGATTACTCGCATATCGGCGGCTACCCCTCGTTCGTGCAGGAGGACCCGCGTGACGAGTTCGAGGAGCTGCGCGGCCACACCGTGAACCTGCTGACCATCGAATCGGAGTGGGGCGAGGACGCTGAGGAGGGCGTGTATGTGATGTGGGGTGATGCCGGTGCGGCGAACTGGCTGATTACTCCGGAGGCGCTTGCCGCCCGCGACTTCTCGCAGGTCGTCTTTGAGTGGGCTTGCGGCTAGACACCATACTACTTTCATACCGCCACATCATCAATGAGGAGACCCTAAAATGTTTGACAACAAGCCGTTTGAGGAGATCGAAAAGCAGGCGAAGCACGTTATTGACCTGCTCAACCAGGAGGGCGCCCGTAAGAAGGCTATCGCCCTGAAGCCCTTCGTTCCCGCCGAGCCCTTGCCGCAGACCGCGTCCAAGTTTGGTGGCCGACCGTACCTGCCCGCAGGCGAGTCTGCACCGACTAATGAGAAGGGTGAGCCGCTGGGCATGATTGCGCAGATTAACTGCGCCGACCTGCCCGAGAACGACATCTATCCGGCAACCGGTATGTTGCAGTTCTGGATTAACCCGAACGACGAAGAGTGCATGTGGGGTTACGACTACGAGAACCCTCTTTCGCAGAAGAATCACCGCGTTGTCTACTACGAGACGTTGGGTGAGCCGAACCCGGATGCCCCGTTCTCGAACGTGGACTGGGACGAAGGCGGTTGGCCCATTGGCGGTTTCGACTGTGAGAGCGGCCCGCTCGAAATTGAGTACGGCATGACCTTTGAGGTGCGTGAGCAGGGTGTGACCGCCTCCGGCTACGACTACTACGACGTTTTTGGTGCGAAGTGGGATGAAACCTACCCGGATGAGTTGCTGCCCGAAGCGCACGAGAACCCGTATAAGAACCAGCCTCGCCGCGAAGCTCTCTACGAGTTGACGGAGCCTTTCGAATCGGAGGAAGAGTACTCCCACGTGGGCGGATACCCGTTCTTCGTGCAGAATGACCCGCGTGACGAGTTCGAGGAGCTGCGCGGCCACACGGTGAACCTGCTGACTATCGTCTCCGAGTCGGAGAACGAGGAGAACGAAGACGAGGAGATTGAGATCATGTGGGGTGATGCCGGTGCGGCGAACTGGCTGATTACTCCGGAGGCGCTTGCCGCCCGCGATTTCTCGCAGGTCGTCTTTGAGTGGGCTTGCGGCTAAAACTTAGCGGTACAACTTTATGCAGGAATGTTGTGAATTTATTCTTCGCAACGTCATAACAACGTCATAACAACATCATGGCAAGACTTGTCATGATGTTGTTATGATTCTGCGATGATGTTGCTATGATGCGGTATTTTCTTCGCGCCTAGAATCTTAAAAACCCCGGAATTGCAGGCTAAAACCGGGTATTTTTATCGGTCTATTCGACCGCGCATCATATCAGTTGTCATAACAACTTCTGTTATGGCAGCTGATATGACCCAGCTTGAGATAGATAACCTTTGCATAAAAACTCAATCTGTAATTTCGTTACCAATTACTCATCTCCAAGAAAAAGAGGTTGTAAATGTCTGATAACACTCTTGAAATAGGCCAGGTCCGAGTTGGGTGGCTGTATCCAGAGGATGTAGAAGAGGGGAAGGGGATTCCCGCTACTTTAGTGCGCGAGGGGCATCGAGTCCATGTACTTATTCCGGTAGAAGGCCGGCGCTCTTCAAATCCTGCAGCTCGTTGGGGGACGGAAGGGATTGTCTTTGATGATGACTTAGCGCGAACAGAATATCAGTATGAAGTTCCTGAAAACATGTATTTTATTGATAATCTTGGCATGGTTCTTCTTATTGAATGCAGGAGTTCTGGTTTTAAAGAGAAATTCATTTCAGTCTTTCAGAATCTTGGCGGGATTCTGCACAAGATTTCGGTAGGGGCAGCAGTTTTTTCTTCCCGCGCATATAAGACGAATTCTTTTAATGGTTATAGGACTGAAATTGAAAATCTCTCGCAGTGGTTTCAGATGAATACTATAAAAACGCGACCTGTATACGAGGAAGTGGATGGCTTGCTTCGTGTGAAGTCGGTTGAGACAAAAGCTTCATCTGCTGGTGAGATTTTAATTAATGAGTCGAGTGGGCTGAAATTTAAATCCAACTTTACGGTTGTTTCTAATAGCTCTTTAACTAAAGTTATATATGAATCTCACGATGTTCTAGAATCATATCGTGATGAAAGTATTCCGTTTATTGAAGGTATGAAAGAGCATAATGCTATTAGAGATTTACTGATGATCTCTTCATGGAGTGTTCATCGGTTTGTTTCGATTGCAGTCTCTCGCGATAACGACAGGGGAGACTTTGGTGCTATTGCGTGGAGGAATGTTGTTTCGGAGCGGTGGGAGACGACTAAGGATATTGACGTTGATAACAAGGAATTCGTATTTACCTATAAAGACATTGAATCTGTTGGAGTTAGAAAGTGGCTTGAAATCTCTGAAAAATATCCCCGTGCGCTAAATCCAATTTTGTCTACTGTTAGGTCGAACAATGGGACAGTTGAGAATAAGCTCTTTAATCTCTGTTTGGGTGTTGAAGCGCTCGGACGATACATATACCAGGAGGATCCTGATAAATCACTCGGGGGTAGAGGGGGTAAAATTTATCTACATAATGCATTGCAAAATATTATTAACCAGATTCCAAAGGGTGTTTTGCCCTATGTGAAAAAATTTGAAAATTCACGTAATGGAAAAGTTGTTAATAGCCTTCCCGAATGGGCTGATAAAATTAATAATTCCTACAATTCGGTAAAACATTATGGTGATGAAGAGATTGATTATGGCAATATTTATGAGTCAATTGATAAGCTAAAAATTATTATTATCTCCTGGGTTGGAACACGGCTTGGTGGTAAGCCTGAAGTTATACGAAATGGTCTACTCAATAAAAATTATAAATTGGAGAAATATCTTCTCCCTCTGGACGATGCAGGATACGTGATAGAAGAACAGGAACCGGAACAGGGGTCGGAGCCTGCAGAATAGTGCAGTATAGGGATAGGTGGGGCTGAGGCTGCAAGCTTTAGCCCCACCAACATCCAGCCCGTCATAATCCGCAATAAACGACATATAGGTACCCGCACTTGGTGCACCCCGCCGCCGGTGGCACAGTATAAAGTCGAGCCACTATCGACTCCCCGCACACAGGCGGGCAGATACACCAGGAGCAAACCAATGGCTGAACACACTTTCGGCTTCCGCACCCGCGCACTACACGCGGGCGGCACCCCCGACGCTGAACACGGTGCCCGCGCGGTCCCTATCTACCAGACTTCCTCCTTCGTTTTCAAAGACGCTGACGACGCCGCGAACCTCTTCTCCCTGCAGAAGTACGGCAACATCTACTCGCGCCTGTCCAACCCGACCGTCGCCGCGCTGGAGGAGCGCATCGCCTCCCTCGAAGGCGGCATCGGTGCGGTAGCGACTGCATCCGGCATGGCTGCCGAGTTCATCACCTTCGCGGCTCTGTGCCAGCAGGGCGACCACATTGTGGCATCTTCCCAGCTGTACGGCGGCACCGTCACCCAGCTGGACGTGTCTCTGCGCCGCTTCGGCATTGAGACCACCTTCGTGCCCGGCACCGACCCCGCCGACTACAAGGCGGCCCTGACCGAGAACACCAAGGCGATTTACACCGAGATCGTTGCGAACCCCTCCGGTGAGGTTGCCGACCTGGAAGGCCTCGCAGAGGTCGCCCACGAGGCGGGCATCCCCCTGGTCGTGGACGCAACCCTGTCCACCCCCTACCTGATCCGCCCCATCGAGCACGGCGCGGACATCGTCATTCACTCGGTCACCAAGTTCCTGGGCGGTCACGGCACCACCCTCGGCGGTATCGTCGTCGAGTCCGGTCGTTTCAACTGGGGTAACGGCAACTTCCCGTCCATGACCGAGCCGGTTCCCTCCTACAATGGCGTGTCCTGGTGGGGTAACTTCGGTGAGTTCGGTTTCCTGACTAAGCTGCGTTCTGAGCAGCTGCGTGACTTTGGTCCGTCGCTGAGCCCGCAGTCCGCGTTCAACCTGCTGCAGGGTGTTGAGACCCTGCCGCAGCGCATGGATGCGCACCTGGCGAACGCTAAGCAGGTTGTTGCCTGGCTGGTTGAGGATCAGCGTATCGCCTACGTGAACTACGCTGGCTTGGAAGACCACCCGCACCACGAGCGTGCGAAGAAGCTTCTGCCGCTGGGCGTCGGTTCTGTGTTCTCCTTCGGTGTGAAGGCGACCGAGAAGGCTTCCGGCCGTCTGGTTGGCGGCGAGTTTATCGGTGCCCTGCAGCTGGCAAGTCACCTGGCGAACATCGGTGACGCCCGCACTCTGGTGCTGCACCCGGGTTCGACCACGCACCAGCAGCTGACCGCTGAGCAGCTGGCTGCTGGCGGTGTCGGTGAGGACCTGATTCGCATTTCGGTGGGTCTGGAAGACGTTGAAGATATCATTTGGGACCTAGATCAGGCGCTGACCTACGCGACCGGCCTGAACCACGCCGGTGAGCGTGTGGGCGAGTCCAGCGCAGACAAGGTTGTGGAGGCTGAGGAGGCGGTCGCCGCCGCTAAGGCCGCCGAGGACGCTGCCGCCGCTGAGGCTGCTGCTGGCGCATCCTGCTCCCTGCCTACTACCACTCAGGAGGAGAAGTAATGACTGAGAAGCGTACCTGGGTGGGTCCTTCCGCCCCTGAGCGTCTGAACATTCTGCGTAATACCCGCACGATCGCGATTGTGGGTATGAGCGATAAGATTTCGCGTGCCTCGTACTTTGTGGCAACGTACCTGCAGTCGGCGTCGCCGTACAAGCTGTATTTTGTGAACCCGATTCTGGCGGCGAAGGGCAAGCTTGTACTGGGTCAGCCGGTGTACCCGTCGCTGCAGGACCTGCCGGAGGTCCCGGATCTGGTGGAGATTTTCCGCCGTAATGAGGACCTGCCGGGCGTGGTTCAGGAGGCTGTGGACCTGGGCGCTAAGACCGTGTGGATGCAGCTGGGCTCCTGGAGCGAGGAGGCTGCTGCGATTGGTGAGGCTGCCGGCCTGAACGTGGTGATGGATAAGTGCGTGAAGATTGAGCATGCGCGTTTCCACGGTGGCCTGCACCTGGCTGGTTTCAATACGGGCGTGATTTCTTCGAAGCGTCAGGTGCTGTCGAAGTAAGCAGCCTGTGCTGTGTAAGCCGTTGTGGCTTGTAATTACAAAAAATCAGGCGCTTGCAAGCGTTTGAGCGGAAGGGGCGTACCCGGGGTGATTCCCGGGTGCGCCCCTCCTTCTATACCCGGTGTAGTGCCGGGTGTAGTGTCCGGCAGGGCATCCGGTGTGTTTGGGCGAGATTGAGGGCGCAGCATCGCCCCTAGTGGAGGGAAGTTCAGCTTTAAGGTAAACCTACCCTTATGTTCTGGGGTGCTGAGCCGGTATCCTAGTGTGGAGCCCGGCGGCCGGTACTCAGCACACACGTGTACCGACCGCCGGGTTTTCCTCTCTTGCAGATTGTGACGGAATATTACGTTGAATTCTTTCCCACCGGGAATAGCTGTAGGATAGCCAGCGTTGCACCCGCAGAGAGGGGCACACCGCACGATGCCCCCGGGTTACCGCAGGGTGACAACCCGCAGCTACAAGAGCATCAACCACCACACGAAAGAAGAACAATATGTCCGCAATGATTAACCGCCGCACCGTCCTCGCAGGCTCCGCTTTCACCGGCCTGGCTGCACTGCTCGCAGCGTGCGGTTCGTCCAGCAGCAGCACCGCATCCAGCACCAACAAGCTGGAGGCTATCAAGTCTGCCGGCAAGATCCGTGTGGGCCTGGAGGGCACCTACCGCCCCTTCTCTTTCCACGACTCGAACGGCGCCCTGGTCGGTTTCGAGAAGGAAATCATCGACCTGGTCGCTAAGGATCTGGGTGTGACCGCAGAGTTCACCGAAACCCCCTGGGATTCGCTGATCGCCGGCGTGGACGCTGACCGCTACGACATCGTCATCAACAACGTTTCTGCAACCGACGAGCGTAAGCAGAAGTACGACTTCTCCGTACCCTACCTGTACTCCGAGCCGAAGGTCGCCGTGAAGAAGGACTCCTCCCTGCAGAACGTGAGCGAGATTTCCGGTCACTCCTCGGCGCAGTCTGAGACCTCGAACTTCCGTAAGATGGTGGAGGCGAAGGGCGCCTCGATCGTGGTTGTTTCCGGTTTCGACGAGGCTATCGAGCAGGTCCTCTCGGGCCGTGCAGAGATGACCGCGAACGACTCCGTGTCCTTCGCTGAGTACTTCAAGGAGCACCCGGACGCTAACCTGCGCCTGCTCTCCGGTGACCTGGGCACCGGTAGCAACTCCTCCATCCTGCTGCCTAAGGGCCAGGACGCCTTGCGTAACGCTATCGACGAGTCGCTGAAGAAGCACCTGGGCAACGGTGACATCAAGGCGATTTACGAGAAGTACGTGGGCGAAGACCTCTCCCCGAAGAACTAATTAAAGGAGCTGAGTTCCGTTCATGGAACGCTACCTGAATCTTTGGGCTGAGTCCCTGCCTCAGCTGCTGGGCTCGACCCTGGCAGTGACTATTCCGCTGTCGCTGATTTCCTTCGCGCTGGCGCTGCTGGTGGGCATTGTGTCTGCTGGTGCGCGTACGAGCCGCTTCGCCCCGGTGAACTGGCTGGCCTGGCTGTATATCTGGGTCTTCCGCGGCACTCCGCTGCTGGTTCAGCTGTTCATCGTCTTTTACGGCCTGCCGAAGGTCGGTATTGCCCTGGACGTGTGGAGTGCCGCGATCATCACGATGAGCTTGCACACCGGCGCGTACGTGGCGGAGACGTTCCGTTCCGCGGTGGCGGCTATTCCGCGCGGCCAGTTTGAGGCGGCGGCAACCCTGAACTTCACCCGCATGCAGACCCTGCGCCACGTGGTCATTCCGCAGGCGGTGCGTATTGCGCTGCCGAACCTGGGCAACAACTTTATCGACCTGATTAAGGGCACTTCGCTGGTGTCGGTCATTTCGATGGTTGACCTGTTCCAGACCGGTAAGCAGATCGCGTCGCGTACTTTCGAGCCGCTGGCAATGTACTCCGAGGTCGCCATCATTTATCTGGTGATTTTCACTCTGCTGACCGCCGCACAGTCGGCGCTGGAGAAGTACAGCAACCGTTACGTGAGGAGCAACAATGCTTAGCGTTGATTCCCTGTCGAAGAGCTTTGGCGATACGCAGGTGCTCAAGAACATCAGCCTGGACATCCCCGACGGTGAGACCACGGTGATTCTGGGCCCGTCCGGTAGCGGTAAGTCCACTCTGCTGCGCTGCCTGAACCTGCTGGAAACCCCGCAGTCTGGCACGCTCACCATTGACGACGCGCAGGTGGATTACAGCCAGAAGCTCACCGACGCGCAGGTGCGTGATATTCGTTCCCGGTCGGCGATGGTGTTCCAGCAGTTCAACCTGTTCCCGAACTACACGGCGCTGAAGAACGTGGCGCTCGCCCCGACCCTCAACGGCACCCTGAATGCTCAGCAGGCGCAGGAGCGTGCTCGCGAGCTGCTGGCGAAGGTGGGTCTTGCCGACAAGGTGGATTCCTACCCGGACGCTCTCTCGGGTGGTCAGCAGCAGCGTGTGGCGATTGCCCGCGCCTTGGCGTTGGAACCCTCCTACCTGCTCTTTGATGAGCCGACGAGTGCGCTGGATCCCGAGCTGGAGGCGGAGGTGATCCGCGTGCTCATGCAGCTGGCGAAGGAGGGCCGCTCCCTGGTCATCGTGACGCACAATATGGCGTTTGCGAAGAAGGTTGCGGACCGTATCGTGTTCCTGGAGAACGGTACCCTGCGTTATAACGGTGAGCCGGCCGGTTTCTTTGCTTCGGATGATGAGCGTATCCGTAAGTTCTTGACGGTGTACGACAGCACCGAGTACACGATTTAGTCGTACTGCATATAGCAAATATGGGCTGGTTTCTGCCGGTCAGATAATCATCTGACGTGCGGAAACCAGCCCATATTCTATATTCAGCATATATTCGTTCTACTCTGAAGGCCTCTTAGAACGACGATACTCATCCAGCTGCTCAGGACTGACCACCTGTAGCTGGTCGGTGAGCGGGTCACCTGGTGACCAGCCCTCATCCTGAACCGAGTTCTCTTCACGGTTGAAGAAGGTGAGCAGGCGGGGGCGGTGCACCTGCAGGCCGCCCGGGGTGGTCGGCAACTGCCAATTCTTCATATGGGAGAGCACACCAAATACCAGGCACAGGAGAATAGACAGTGCCATCGCCAGGTTAGGGCGGTGGAACAAGCCGGTTACCAGAGCGGTTTCAGAAGCACCCATAAACGCGACCGTTGCGTATAGGGAGTTACCGCCAAAGATCGCCGGAATGCGGTTGACCATAATGTCACGGATAACGCCACCACCAACCGCGGTGGTGATGCCCAGGGCGATAGCGGGCAGCCAGTGCAGACCCAAGTTCAGGGACTTAATGGTGCCGGTTGCAGCCCAGCATCCCATGCCCACGAAGTCGACAACGAGCATGGTTCGGGTCGCCCAACGGGCACTCAAATCGATGCTGTACGCAAGGATGGAAGAAACGATAGCACCCACCCAGTAGCCGCCGTCAGTGAGTGCCACGGGCAGTCCGGAGTTCAGTAGGATGTCACGAATCATACCGCCGCCCATGCCGCAGGCGACCGCGAGCAGCAGGAAGCCCACAATGTCGAATCGGAAGGCGCGCGCCACAGCACCGCCGAGCAGGCCGTTAGCGACAACGGCGGCAATGTCGACGATGCGGAATACCTGATCCGGGTCAAAGAACTCGTGCATGGGCTCTCCTGCGTGCATGATGCGTGTGCTGTGGGTGCCGGTAGGGAAAGTGCGCGCAACGGGGGGGTCGGGTGACGACGTTATCACCGCATCCGGCTCTGTTTGCCTGTGCGCGTACCTGAAATGGCACCGATTTATTGTAGACCCGCCGCCGCCTCTGCTCCTAGTTGAAAGGTTCTCATGACGAGCTCTGAGACGTAACGGAGAAGCTTGTGGGCGCGCTAAAAGATGGGCGTAGAATGAGTGAATCTCCACCCCCAATGCTCTGTCATGATTGTTTTTGCGCTGGGTTCTTTCCAGTACGGTAGCGGCATCATTTCTTCGCTACTGTTGGCATTGAGCCCCCTGAATGCGGTGGAGTCCATGGCGGTCATGATGTTTGCCGGTGCGGCGCTGTCGGCGCTCATGGTGTGGCTACCCTCCCGTAAGCTGAGCGCTCGCTAAGCTGGAGCTAGACGAATACTAGAGGCATGTGGCCCGGTCGTTTGATAGACCGGGCCACATCGCAAATCGTTATCTGCGTAAGGTGAAAGGAGCCGCCGTGACGGTAACGCGTGACGAAGTTTTCGAAATCCTGCGGGGCGTGGTGCCCCGCCTGGAGGAGGCGCTTCCCGGCTGGTCGGTGCGCCCCAACATCACGGGTACCGGCGCGGTGGGGCTCTACTTGGACGGCCCCGCAATCTACCGGGACGGCGAGCCCCTGGCCGGCGTGAACGCCGAGGGTGAGCCGGTCGTTCGGCACCTGTGCGGTACGATTCAGACCGCCGACCGCGGCCTGCCGCAGGAGCTCGGGCAGGTGCGCTACCAGTACATTCTGGGCGTGAGCGTGGCGGAGCACGAGAGCGAGTATCCCGAGCTGGCCGACCTGGCGAGCGTGGGGGAGCCGAGCTGGGTTCCTGCGCTGAGGGCCCTGGAGGTGCTGGTGGAGTTTGAGGGCCGCGAGGCGCTGTTCATCAGCCGCGGCGGGTACGTGCCGGGTCGCCGCGCCCTGGGTAAGCGCCGTGTGGCGCTGCGGCGCGAGTTCTTTCCGGGTAAGCCCTGGCTGGGTTTGGGCACGATTGACTGGTGTGCGGGCGTTCGCTCGACCCCGGTGTACGCCGAGGATCTGGTGGCTCTGGTGGTCGCGGCGACGCGCCTGGCGAGCGGCTGGGATGCCGCCCTGCGCGCTGTCTCTGCGGACAGTCAAAAGTAGTTAAAACAGAGCAGCGCATCCGACCCGGAAAAGGGAAGGATGCGCCGCTTCTGTGTAAGCTCTGACGCTTAGTGGGTTTAGCCCAGTACCTCAGCCAGTTTGAACGAGTTGAGCCGTATCAAGCCGCATGCGATATTGCCTTATCGATAGCATGCAAGGGTGATGCATCCTGCCGCCTCTACGGGGGCGTAACCGTAGCGTTTGTAGAGCGCAACGGCGTGTTCAGTACCGACATCGGTGGTAATGAGTCGCTGTCGAATGTTTTCTCGGTCAAAGTCCTCAATGACACGCTTTAGAAGCGCAGAACCAATGCCCTGTCGTTGGACGTGCGGATGCACTAGGAGGTCCTGAATGTAGGCGATAGAATGTCCATCCCCGACGGCGCGGACTAGCCCGACGAGCCGTCCCGTTCCGTCTGTGGTTGCCTCTCGTGCGGTGTAGAGATACCGCGACCCTTCCACCATCGGGATGAGACGTTCGGGCGTTTTGGTATAGGCGCTCCAGCCGACAGAATCGTAAAGCTCAGTAAGTTCTTCTACGCTGGGAAGGGGGCTGGTGGAGTCCAAAATACAGTACCGCATACAGGCATTGTATAGCGCCAAATCGGGGGATTTAGGGAACTACCGTCCAACACGTTTTTAGCTAGTGCAGGGTATAATCTGGGCATAAAGTAAGCGGCGCATCCGACCCGTAAAGGGGTGGATGCGCCGCTTCTGTGTAAGCTCTAACGCTTAGTGGGTTTAGCCCAGTGCCTCAGCCAGCTGAATGCCCTGTGCCACGCCACCGAGGGTTGCGGCAATACGGATCAGGTCGTTGACCTGCTCCTTGGTTGCGCCCTCTTCGCGCAGGGTGTGCTCGTGAGCCTCAACGCAGTGGGAGCAGCCGTTGACTGCGGACACTGCCAGAGCGAACATCTCGAAGTCCAGCTTCTCAATGCCACCGTTCTTGCCGATGATCTGCATACGCAGGTTTGCGCGCTGGTCATCGTATGCACCGTTCAGGAAGCCACGGGTGCGGTAGAAGATGTTGTTCATGCCCATGATGGATGCAGCACCCAGAGCAGCCTCGTAAGCGGTGTCGCTCAGGTGCTCCTTAGCCTCTGCAGCAATCTCAACAACAACAGAGTCAACCTTGGTTGCTGCTGCGGTTGCGAGGATTGCGCCCCAGAGCTGCTGCTCGGTGAGAGAGCTAATGCGGGGCAGGGAGGACAGGTTGAGGTTCATGTCCTTCGCGTAGGAAGGCAGAGCCGAACGCAGGTTATCGATGCTCATGGATTACTTCATCTCCTTGAATGCGTCGATGGTTGCTGCACCCTTCTTCCAGTTGCATGCGCACAGCTCGTCGGACTGCAGTGCGTCCAGCTGGCGGAGCACCTCGTCGGTGTTACGGCCGACGGAGTCAGCGGTAATGGAGACCGACTGGATGGTGTTGTGGGGGTCGATGATGAAGGTTGCGCGGTCTGCAACGCCGTCCTTGTTCAGGATGCCCAGTGCTGCGGTCAGTTCACGCTTGAGGTCGGATGCCATGACGATGGGCAGGTCCACGAGCTCTTCGTGGGAGCGGCGCCATGCGTAGTGGGTGTACTCGTTGTCAACGGAAACACCGATTACCTGGGTGTCGCGTGCCTCGAACTCGTCAGCGAGCTTGCCGAATGCTGCAATCTCGGTGGGGCAAACGAAGGTGAAGTCCTTCGGCCAGAAGAAGACGACGCGCCAGGTGTCTTCGTCCAGACCCTCGGAGGAGACGGTGGTGAAGTAGTCTTCGGGCTTGGTTGCTTCGATGTCAGCCAGCTTACCGGGGACAACGCCGGTGAGCTCGTATGCGGGGAACTGGTCGCCGATGGTCAGAACTGCCATAGTGTTCTTCTTTCTGCTTCGTGCCGCGCGGATTCGTTGCGCGGCGCTTGTTCTAAGTGGTGCCCATTGGGCGGGCTCGATAACTATTTTATTATGAATAATTCATAATAATCAAGTGATGACGCATTAAAACAGAAGTGTTTAACTATGATTTGCATCACCGAGCATTCTAGGATGCTCACAAAAGCTTTTCCGGCGTACAAACCTGAGGGTTTAAGCTCGAATCATGACCCCCGAACACAGTGACTTCTCAGAACACAGTGAATATGTAGAGCCCAACCAGCCCGAACTCATTACCGAACGCCTCACCCTGCGCCACCTGCGCGAGGCGGATATCCCCGACATCGTAGAAGCCTGCCGCGACCCGCAAATGATTCGCTACACCCGCGTACCGCTAAACTACACGCGCGCCGACGCTGAGGACTCCCTGCTCACCACTGCCCGCCAGATTGCCGCCGGGCAAATCCAGCGCTGGGCGATTGACGCCTCCGGCGTGTTTGCCGGAACCATTGAATTACGTCTGGCTGACGGCACCCCCGAAAGCCCCGGAACCCGCGCCGAACTGGGCTATTACACCGCCCCGAAGGCGCGCGGCAAGGGCTATATGACCGAGGCGCTGCGAGCCGTCCTCGGCTACGCTTTCGACCCGCTCGGGCTGGGTCTCGAGACTGTCCGCTGGACCACCCTGGCGGGTAACGAGGCCTCCGAACGTGTGGCGGTTAAAGCGGGTTTCACCGGCATCTACGACGATATTGACCCGAACTCCGGTCGCCCCGATGAGAACGGTCACCCGGTGCAGCATCGGGTGCGCCGCGCCGATATGACCCGCGCGCAATTTGCGGCGCTCTGGGCTAACTAAACTGCGCTCTGGACGTAACGTGCACGGGGTTGAGCGGGAGCCCATGAGAAAGCCCCGCAATCTAGCTACCTGATGCCGAAGCCGCGGAACGAGCCGTTCGGCTCCTCCCACTCGACGAGAACCTCATCCACGCGCCCGGCGGTGTCGTCACCGCGCAGCACATCCACCAGGCGAGCGCAGGAGGCAGCGGTACCCTCCGCAACGACCTTCACGCGTCCGTCGTCGAGGTTCTCGGCGTAGCCGGTTAGGCCCATGGGCTTGGCGGTTCCGGCGCACCACCAGCGGAAACCCACGCCCTGCACTTTACCGCTGACGAAAGCGACGAGGCGGATTTCGGCGGGTTCTGCCGGGGTGCGATCGGTGAAGAAATCAAAGAAACCCATGGGTCCTCCCGGGGTCGTCTCATTGAGGGTGGTCTGATGGGGGTGAGCGCCGGTGGCGGCGCCCGGATTAGCTTCTATAGCTTCAGTCTAGAGGGTGCGGGGTGCCTGTCGCCTGGTTGCCGCGCGCACACGCCGTGAAGAGCTGAATAAGGGTAAAGCAACCGAAGCCGCGGCCTGAAAAGGAGTAACATTAGGGGCATTCACTTAGCGGCAATGCTGAACACACAGACATCTACCCGCATACAACCCATCCCCTGGAGGATCATTGAGTTCACGCCCTAAAAAAGCGCCTCTCGTCGGTAACCCGGCGAAGACACCCTACAAGCCCTGGCCTGCTCTCTGGTCCCTGGTTGTTGGCTTCTTCATGATCCTGGTGGATGGCAATATCGTCACCATCGCCCTGCCGCACATGCTGCAGGATTTGGATGCATCCCTGTCGGCGGGTATGTGGGTGACGAGCGCCTACCTGCTGGCGTATGCGGTGCCGCTGCTCATTACCGGTCGTATGGGTGACCGCTTCGGTCAGAAGAACCTGTACATGATTGGTATGGGTATTTTTACGCTCGCCTCCCTGTGGTGTGGTCTGGCGCCGAATGTTGAGTCGCTGATTACCGCCCGCGTGGTGCAGGGCCTTGGCGCGTCGCTGATGACCCCGCAGACCATGTCTCTGATTACGCTGATGTTCCCGCCAAATGCGCGTGGTGTCGCCATGAGTATTTGGGGTGCGACTGCGGGTGTCGCCTCGCTGGTTGGCCCGATTCTGGGCGGCGTGCTGGTGGATACCCTCAGCTGGGGCTGGATCTTCTTCATCAACATTCCGGTTGGCCTGGTTGGTTTGTTCCTGGCGTGGCGTAATGTGCCGGTGTTCGAGCAGAAGAAGCACAGCTTCGACTGGTTGGGCGTGGTGCTTTCGGCGGTCGGTCTGTTCCTGCTGGTTTTCGGTATTCAGGAAGGTGCCACCTACGACTGGGGCACCATCACTGACTCGTTCATGGGTACCGGTATTGCGGTGAGCGTGTGGGGTCTGATTATTGCCGGCATTCTGGTGCTGGGCCTGTTCATCGGGTGGCAGGCCATTAACCCGCGTGAGCCGCTGGTTCCGCTGAGCCTGTTCAGTGACCGTAACTTCTCCGTGTCGAATGTGGCTATTTCGGCTATGGGTGTGGTCGCTATCAGTATGGCGTTCCCGCTGACCCTGTACCTGCAGCAGGTGGAGGGCCTGGACCCGACCCAGGCTGCGCTGATGACCGCCCCGATGGCGTTGTTCTCGGGCGCGTTGGCGCCGGTGGTGGGTGCGCGTCTGAACCGTAACGACCCGAAGTGGATTGCGGTAATTGGTTTTACGCTGATGGTTGTTGGTTTTGCTCTGCTGCGCCCGACGATGGTTGCGGAAGGCAACCTGTGGCTGATGGTTGGCCCGATGATTATTCTGGGTGCGGCGAATGCCTGCATTTGGGGTCCGCTGTCGGTGTCGGCGACCCGTAACCTGCCGCCGCAGCGTGCCGGTGCCGGTTCGGGCGTGTACAACGAGACTCGCCAGATGGCGTCGGTGCTCGGTTCGGCTGCGATTACCACGATTATGGCTTCTGCAATTACTTCGCACCTGTCTGCGTTGGGTCCGGCTGCTGCAGCGGGCGGTAGCTCTCACGGCGGCGCTGGAGGCGGCGTACTTCCGCAGATTCTGCGTGAACCCTACGCGGCGGCAATGGCGGATTCCATGATGCTTCCGCTGGTCGCGGCGGCAGTGGGTGCGGTCGTGTGCCTGTTCTACGCCTCCATGAAGACTTCTGAGGCGAAGGGCGCCGCGCAGAACGCTGCACGGAACACTGAGGCAGAAAACACTAAATAGAGGCTTATCAGAACGGTTTTACGTCATATTTGGTGCATAAACCTGAAAAATGGTGTTATACCGGGAAAATCTAGATGCACTCTGTGTATGATGAAGCGGATTATTGTTGCTCTGAGGTGTCAAAACCTCGTGAGGGCGCAATGATCCGCTGTTCTTTAAGCGGCATCCCGTACCACCATATGTGTTCGGGATGCCTCGCCGCAGCGCACATATATACACTCTCCGCATAGACTGTGCCCAATGATCCAATAATTCACTCAACGCTGCCTCCGGCAAACATATAATCACGAGGGTCCTCGCGCGCATTTATGCGAACGAATACGAGAAGAGATACAAATGGCTTTCTCATTTTCTACCCGCGCGGCACGTACCGCGCTCGCCTCGGCGGCGATGCTTGTGCTCAGCTTGGTTGCTGTCCCCGCAGCGCAGGCGTATAACCCCGATATTGATGGCGACGGAATCGGTAATATTTTGGAGATGAGGGGGTATGACGGCGACCGTGATGGCAAACTGGAGATTGACTACCCAGGCATGGGCGCCAACCCGCTGAAGAAGGACCTCTTTGTCGAGATGGACTACATGCCCGGTCTGCTTGCTAGCGAAGAAGAGCTCGACCGCATCACCGAAATCTTCGCGAATATGCCGATTCGCAACCCCAACGGCACCACCGGCATCAACATTCACCTGGACGCCGGTAGCGCCCGCAGCGCCAAGTATAACCTCGGCGGTGGTAACGAAGTCCCCTATCAGCAACTGGATAGCACCATGGAGAAGTGGCACGAGATCCGAAGGGCTAACATGGACCCGGACCGTGGATCTTCCTTCCACTACATGATTTGGGGTGACGCTCACGATGAATACGGCTCCTCGGGGCTGGGTTACATAGGCGCTCCAGGGTTCGTCGTGACTGTGGGCCCGCGCTTCTGGGGCAAGTCGGCAACCTCCGACGTGCGCGTGGCGACCTTCGTGCACGAGCTGGGTCACAACCTCGGCTTGCGTCACGGTGGTACCGAGGATGTGAACTACAAGCCGAACTACATGAGCATCATGAACTACCGTTACCAGCTTAGGGGCATAGAACGCCCGGACGGTACGAAGTACTTCGGCTACTCGACCCGCGTCTACAAGGACCTGGACGAGAACAAGCTGGATGAGAAGACCGGCTTTGGCCGCAATGCATACGGCCTGTTCTATAAGGGAGCTCCCGCCTGGGAGTCTATTGACTTCAATGGCAACGGCAAGATTGATGACGAGCCGGTGTCGGTCGACCTTAACCGTGATGGTGAGAAAACCATCCTGACCGCACCGAATGACATGAAGAATATAAAGCTACCGGCTACTGCTGGGAACTATGACGACGACTACTGGATGCCTTCCGAACAGAAGTTCTCTGGAGAGATTGAAGAGAACGAGATGACCGCCGACCGTGCGCGTGCTGAGGGCCTGGTTCCCGCGAAGGACTAAGCGGTAGCAGTCACCGGCGGTGCCCAGTAGGATAAGCCTTAAACACGGCGAGGGGCCCGGCATCCGTTATGGATGCCGGGCCCCCTTGTTTATGCTCGGTACTTTAGCGGGTGATGGTTGCCGAAGCGCGCAAACCAGCCAGGTCCTGGAAGGTGTACTCGCCACCCTCGGTCAGCTGCATTGCGACGTTACCGCTGGTGATCTGAGCGGTGGTGGTCAGGGTGTAGCTGGAGGTCACCTCGGTGAAGTACACCGGAACCAGCGAAGCCAGAACCTGCGCGTAGCTCACGCCGTCCTTCGCGGTGGCTTCCAGGTAGTCGGAGGTGCGGATGTCCAGTACGCCGGTCCAGACGTTGTCTTCGATGACCGGCTCGTAGAACTTCGCAGTGTATGCGATGCCGTTGAACGCCGCCACGGCGGGGTTGTTGGTCTTTGCGCCGCCCGCACTCTTGGCGAGTGCCGGGATCTCAACGTCGTTCTCGGTGTCCCACAGCAGCGGGTCGGTGACGTCCTCGGCGGTGGGGAAGGTGAATTCGAAGGTCACCTGCAGGTGCGCCTGAGGGTACAGCCAGGAGCTGCCCTGGAACTCGCCCTTGGAGTTGATGGGTGCGGAAATCCACAGGCCCGCACCACCGTACAGGCCGGCGCCGACGCTACCGCCGGGGGTGAAGGTGCCGCCGCCGCGGCTCTGCGGGGTGGTGGAGGTTGCGGTGATGTTGGGTACCTGCACGGTGTAGGAGTCCAGGCCGTAGCGGGTATCAAAGTCGTTGGCGGGGTTCGAGTTGAACGCCTGAGTGAAGACACCGAACTTCAGGGTCGGGGTTTCCTGCGCATCGGTGGACGCCGCGTAGGCGGGTACCGCCGCTGCGGTTGCGATGACGGGGGTGCTCCACGCGGCACCCTTGATGAGGGCGCGGCGGTTTAGTCCGTTAGTGGTGTTCGAGGAAGAAGTCATGGGATCTCTCTTGTCATTAAGAATGTGGTGATGCATGTGAGTTGAATTACTGATACTCTAATGTAATTCAGCTCATCTTCAAAATTATCTCAACTTTTACCTTAAAGTATGAATGTTACGGCACCCAGCTCACCTAACACGTGAAACGGGAGCATCATGGAAACCGAGGAGAACGTCCTCCCGGAAAACTCCACAGAAACACCACCGGTCACCACACACTTAAGGAACACAACATGGCATTTATGAAGAGTGCACGCGTCACGCTTGCCTCCCTTGCAGTGCTCTGCCTGGGCACTATCGCAGCCCCCGCAGCAAACGCCTACAGCCCCGACATCGACGGCGACGGCATCCCCAACACCTGGGAGATGAAGGGCTACGACGCTGACGGCGACGGCAAAATCGACGTCGACTTCCCCGCAATGGGTGCAGACCCCAAGCACAAGGACATCTTCGTAGAGATGGACTACATGGCAGGCCTGCTGCCCAGCGAAGACGAACTGGACCGCATCACCAAGATTTACGCCGACCTGCCCATGCGCAACCCCGACGGCACCACCGGTGTGAACATCCACCTGGACGCCGGTAGCGCCCGCAGTGCCAAGTACAACCTCGGCGGCGGCAACGAAATCAGCTACCAGGCACTCGACAGCGAATTCAAGGCGCTCCACCGAATCAAGGCGACTGAAGGTAAGTTCAACCCCGCCCGTGAAGGCACCTTCCACTACATGATCTGGGGCGACTACTACGACAACAGCTACTCCTCCGGTATCGCTAACTTTGGCGGTCGTAACTTTATGGTCACCGTCGGCCCGCACTTCTGGGGCGAGGCAAGCAGCAATATCCGCGTGGCAGTGTTCGTGCACGAGCTCGGCCACAACCTCGCGCTGAGCCACGGCGGCTGGGACGAAATCAACTACAAGCCCAACTACTACAGCGTCATGAACTACCAGTACACCCTCACCGGTGTGCCCATGGCTGACGGTAGCCGCTACTTCGGCTACTCCACCGCCGAGTACCGCATGCTCAACGAGGCGAAGCTGTACGAGGCGCGCGGCTTCGGTCCCCGCGCGGCTGGCTTCCTGTACAAGGGCAAGCCCGCCGACCAGCCGATTGACTTCAACGGCAACGGCAAGATCGACACCGAGCCGGTGTCCGTGGACCTGAACGGTGACGGCATGATCACGAACCTGGGCGCGGCAAGCGATGTGAAGATGATCCGCTTCCAGGCGACCGAGCACCCCGAGAAGGATAAGGGCCCCGAGCACATTGAACCGAGCGGCATTACCGCTGAACACGCTCGTTCGCTGGGTCTGATTTAAGCGGCGCAACGCCAACAAAGAGCCTTGTCAGCTCAGTAAAATGGCATAGCAAAAGGTGCGGATATCGAATCATCATTCGGTATCCGCACCTTTACTCTATGTAGCTTTTAGCTCAGCTCAGTGCTCAGCGCAGCGTGCAGCTCAGCAACAGAGCCTAGACAGCCTCGCTCACGCGGCCGGTATCCACCAGCACCTGCGCAATGTGGCCCAGCGCCTCCTCATTCTGCAGCGAAGAAACATCGCCCAAAGAACGGCCCTGGTACAGCTCACCGAGCAGACGGCGAGTAATCTTACCCGAACGGGTCTTCGGGATATCGGCAACCGCCACAACATCCTTCGGCTTAGCAATCGGGCCAATGTGCTCACGCACGTGTGCGGTCAGCGCCGCCTTCAGCTCATCCTCAGTCAGGTCCTTACCCTCATCGGTGAGCGTCACGTAGGCGACCGCCTGGTGACCGGTCAGCTCATCCTCCACGGGGCAGACGCCAGCCTCAACCACAGCCGGGTGAGTCACCAGAGCCGACTCAATCTCAATCGTGGACAGGCGGTGACCCGAAATGTTAATCACGTCGTCAATACGGCCGAGGATGTACACGTTACCCTCTTCGTCTTCCTTCGCGCCGTCGCCAGCGAGGAACCAGCCGCGCTCGCCGTAGTGGCGCCAGTAGGAATCCAGGTAACGCTGCGGGTTCTGCCACACGGTACGAGCCATCGAGGGGCCAATCTTATCGACCACGATGAAGCCCTGCTTACCCGGTTCCACCGGGTCGCCGTGCTCATCCACCACGCGGGTGGACACGCCGGGAACGGCGCGGGTAGCGCAACCGGGCAGGGGAGTGCAGTGCGGGGTGCCCTCCGGGTAGGTGCCCTCGGGTGCGAATGCCGGGTCGTGCGGGCGCGGGGAGCACACGGTCGAACCGGTCTCCGACTGCCACCAGGTGTCGATGAACGCCGCGGTGCCACCGCCCACGTGCTCGCGCAGCCAGCGCCACGCCTCCGGGTTAATGGATTCACCCACCGAGCCGAGCAGACGCACGGTCGAGAAGTCGTACTTGCCGGGCTCCGGGCCGTTCGGGAACGCACCCATGAGGGAGCGAATCAGGGTCGGCGCGGTGTAGTAGTTGGTCACGCCGTAGCGTTCGATGACCTCGAAGTGGCGACCGTAGTGCGGGGTGTTCGGGGTACCCTCGTAAATCACCTCGGAGACGCCGTTGACCAGCGGACCGTAGATTTCGTAGGTGTGCGCGGTAACCCACGCCAGGTCGGCGGTGCACCAGTGAACGGTGGACTCTACCTTCTTGGGGTCGTTGACGGCGGACAGCTCGTCGGGGCGCAGCACGCCGTTCTCGTCCACGTAATCCGGTAGCAGATCGTACAGCAGCGCGTGAGTGTACGCGGTCTGCACCAGGTATCCAGCCATGGTGTGCACCAGGCCCTTGGGCTTACCGGTGGTGCCGGAGGTGTAAATGATGAACAGCGGGTCTTCTGCGTCGTGCAATTCGTAGGCGTGGGTATCCGGCTGGTCGTCCACCAGGTCGTGGTACCAGACGTCGCGGCCCTCAGTCCACGGCACAGCGGCGTGCGCAACCGGGTCGGAGGCGCTGGTGCGGTCCACCACGATAACGTGCTCAATGTTGTTCTCACCGGAGCAAGCTTCGTCGGCGTTCACCTTCACGGGAACGACCTTGCCGCGGCGGTTCTGGCCGTCGGTGGTGATGAGAACCTTCGCACCGGTGTCTTCCACACGGAACTTCAGCGCCTCGGCGGAGAAACCACCGAAGACGAGGGAGTGGATCGCGCCAATACGCGCGCAGGCGAGGGTGAAAATAATGGTTTCGGGGATGACGGGTAGGTAGATGACCACACGGTCACCCTTGCGCACGCCCAAGGACAACAGGCCGTTCGCTGCCTTCGCGATGCGGCGCTGCAATTCGGCGTAGGTGATGGCTTCGCGGTCGCCGGGCTCACCCTCGAAGTAGAGGGCTACCTTGTCGCCGCGGCCCGCCTCCACGTGGCGGTCTACGCAGTTGTAGGCGACGTTCAGCTTGCCGTCCTCGAACCACTTAATTTCGGGGATGCTGAACTGTTCGATGCCGTCCTCGTCGAAGCCGAGGGACTTCGGCTTCTCGAAGCGGTGCGCGGTGTGCCAGGGCTCAGCCCAGGTGAGTCGCTGCGCCTGCTTCTCCCAGAACGCGACGCGTGCCTCGTCAGATTCGAGGGCGGGGTTCGGGGTGGGGTTCAGCGGGTCGGTGAACGAGTAGGGGGTGGGCAGTCCCATTATTCTCCCATCGGTTGCTGGCATTAGCACCCTTGCTCGCCGTGCCGCTGTCTGTGTGACCGTGGGGTCTGTGTGTGCGTTGGCGAGGGGGTTGCTGCGACGTCACGGAGCCAGGTCTCTCGGTCGCTCTGGATGGTTTGCCTTCTTAGTAAAGCGCGCTCCGGGCCAGGAAGCAAAGGGGACCGTCATATTCGGCATGCTGTGTATCGGTTCGTAATATTCCGAAATATTTAAAGACCCCGCCCCGCGCTCACTGCTGTCGGGCGCGGGGCGGGATTCATCATCATCATTCAGTAGGCGACAGGTTTCCCCGCCGACTTCTTTCTCCGGAGCGTAGCGATGATTAGCTCACCTTCGGGGAGCAGCCACGCGGCGGACATCTCTCCTAAAACTCAGCGCGTGCTGAGTGTTGCGTTTAGCTGTGGTGCTAATTGCTGGTGGCGTTAGTTGCTGGGGTACTTCGCCTTCACCCAGCGCTCGAAAACACCCACCAGCGCGTCGGTAATCTTACCGAGCACCGCCAGCGCCACAATAGCCAGCAGCAGGCGGTCGGTGCGACCGTTGTTCTGCGAGTCGGTCAGCAGGTAACCCAGGCCCATGGATGCACCCAGCAGCTCGGCGGCGACCAGGAACAGCCACGCCTGAGCCAGCGCCAGACGCAGACCCGAGACCACCGACGGCAGAACCGCGGGAAGCTGAACCGTGGTGAACAGGCGCAGACCCTTCAGACCGAAGGCGCGTGCCGCCTCCACAAGCTTGGGGTCAACGTGCGCCAGAGCCGCAGAAACCGTGGTGTACACCGGGAAGAATGCACCAATAGCAACCAGGGTCACCTTGGAATTCTCGCCAATACCGATCCACAGCAGAAGCAGCGGAACCCACGCCAGGGACGGCACGGCACGCAGCGCACCAATGGTCGGTGCGGCAATCAGACGCACCGGCGCAGACAAGCCAATCAGCGCACCCAGCACCAGGCCGAGCACGGCACCAATACCGAAACCAATCAGCACACGCTGAGTAGAAATCGCCACGTGGCGGCCCAACTCGCCGCGCTGCGCCAGCTCAACACCGGCGCTGACCACACGGTCGGGGGAGGGCAGCTGAACCTGGGTGAACACGCCGTTTGTGCTCAGAATATACCAGAGGGCAATCAGCGCCAGGGGAAGAATCAGGCCCAGGTACTGCTTACCGGCGAACGGGTTCGACGGCAGCTTCACGGAAGAGACACGCTTCTCGGCACGCTCAGTGCGAGCGCTGGAGGCGGCGGTAATCGTTGCGGCGGTCATTACTTCTCAACCACCTTTGCGATCTTCTCAACGGCTGCGCTGTCAGCCTTCTTTGCGAACTGGTCGTCCACAATGCTGTTCAGTGCCTTGTCCACGTCGGACTGGGAGGGAACGTCGCCGGACTCGACCAGAATCGGGCCGACACCCTTGAGAACCTCAACCTGCTTAGCGCCCGGAACCGGGTCGATATCCAGGTGGGTGCGCTCCATGACGACCTGGGCGGTCTCGTGCTTAATGCCGGACTCCTCTTCGACAATCTTCACTGCCTCTTCGGGGTTCTTCTTAGCCCAGGCGCGAGCGTACTCGTACACGTCCACGATGGTCTGTGCGGCAGTCGGGTTGGACTGAATGAACTTCTCGGTCGCGTTCAGGAAGCCGTAGGTGTTGAAGTTCAGGTTGCGGTAGAAGAGCACGTCGCCGCTTTCCACCTCGGCGGCAGCCATGATCGGGTCCAGGCCGCTCCACGCGTTGACCTGACCGTTATCCAGGGCGGTGCGGCCGTCGGCGTGCTGCAGGTTCTGAATGGTCAGGTCCGAAGCGGAAATACCCTCCTGCTTGAGTGCCTGCAGGAGCAGGAAGTACGGGTCGGTACCCTTGGTCACGGCAACGGTCTTACCCTTCAGGTCCGCAACCTTAGTGATGCCCGAATCCTTGCGGGTCACCAGTGCCGACCATTCCGGCTGCGAGTAGAGGCTAATGACCTTGATGGGGGAGCCATTAGCGCGTGCCAGCAGCGCCGCCGAACCGGCGGTCGAGCCAACATCAATATTGCCGCTACGCAGCGCCTCATTCGCCTTGTTCGAGCCGGCCGACTTGACCCACTCAACCTTCTTACCCTCGGCGGCGAGGGCGGTCTCAAGCCAACCCTTCTTGCGGATAATCAGGGACAGCGGGTTGTAGGTCGCGTAGTCAACGGTCACGGTGTTCTGATTGCCACCACCGGCAGCACCGGAGGCGTTAGCGGAACCGGAACCTTCACCGGCGCAGGCGCTGAGCAGAGTAGCAAAAGCGGCGGCTGCGGCAAGGGACTTGAGGGCGGTACGGCGAGACGGGGAGTAAGTCATGATGAAATCTTTTCGCTTCTGAAGATGATGATGTGATGTGTAAGAAATGCGTTTCGTGGCGGCTTTAGGCGTTATCTTCCACGCCGAGCTCAGCCAGCAGTTCGCTACGCAGCGCCGTGATCTCTGCATCGGCGCGGTCACGCGGGTGAGAACGGTCAACGGTCACAATGCGCTGGATGGTGGCGGGCGCCTCCGGGGTGTCCTTACCGAGGACGATGACCCGGTCAGAGAGGTACAGCGCCTCTTCCACATCGTGGGTGACCAGCAGAATCGTGGTCGGGTCTTGACGGTGCACGTCCAACAGCAAATCCTGCATGTTGATGCGGGTCAGCGCGTCCAGAGCACCGAAGGGCTCGTCGAGCAGCAGCACGCCGGGGTTGCGTGCGAGCGCTCGCGCCAGGGACACGCGCTGAGCCATACCGCCTGAAATTTCCTTGGGACGGTGGGTTGCTTATTCGCCCAGGCCGACCAGGTCGAGCAGGCGCGCTACGGATGCTGCGCCTTCAGATTTTTTGGTGCCCTGCGGCAGTCCGAGCGCCACGTTGTCGGCGACGGTGCGCCAGGGGAGCAGGCGCGGTTCCTGAAAGCCGATAGCTACGCGGGGGTCGAGGCCGGTCACTGCCTTCTCGCCGATACGTACGGTACCTGCGGTGATGCGGTTCAGGCCTGCTGCTGCACGCAGGAGGGTGGATTTGCCGCATCCGGAGGAGCCGATGACGGAGATAATCTCGCCGGGGGCTGCGGTGAAGGAGACTCCACGAAGAACTTCGTGGGTTCCGCCGGGCACGGGGAAAGATTGTCCGACGTCTTCAAAGCTCAAGGGGACGGCGGCGGTGGATACGGCACGGCGGCCGTTCTTTTCACTGGTGGGTACGTCAGTTACTGCACTGTTGAGTGTCATGTCACTTCCATCGTTCCTGGCGTTAGCACCGGGGGCGGAAGAATCCGTGCCGGTTGCTGCGACGTCGTGGAGCCAGGTCTCTCAGTCGCTCTGGATGGTTTGCTTCTCCCACCCTATGGGCTGTGGCGTGCCTCAATCAACCCGGCGGGCGCGTATGAATTTCTATGACCGTATATTTCGCATTTATCACGAAATATTTCGGTTCCACGTCACAAAAATATTTTTTCGTCACAAACGTGACCTCCCTCCCGCGCGCCCCGTACACTCAAACCACGAGATCATGAGTCCCGGCGCTAAGCTCTGGCTAGCCGGGCGGCAACCCTCTCCCGTAGCGGGGTGCCCCAGATGATGATCTGGCCTCAACGTTACGAGGCAAGTACGGCGCGAACGCGCCACCTGCACGAAGGCCACCACCGAACGCAGAAGGCAAGAAGGAGGCGGCGCGCGGGGTGCAGGGCACAAACCCGATCGTCCCCGATCATTCGCGAAAGGAAAATCGATGGCTGAGCAGAAGAAGCGCATCGTAGTCAACGCATTCGAGATGACCTGCATCGGTCACCAGAGCTTCGACCTCTGGCGTCACCCGCGCTCCCGCGCAACCGAGTACAACACCATCAAGTACTGGACTGACCTGGCTAAGACCCTTGAGCGCGGCCTGTTTGACGCCGTGTTCATCGCTGACGTTGTTGGTATCTACGACGTGTACAAGAACTCTGCCGCTCCCGCCATTGAGGGTGCCGCTCAGGTTCCCGTGAATGACCCCGCAACCCAGATTTCTGCAATGGCTGCAGTGACCGAGCACCTCGGCTTCGGTGTGACTGCTGCCGCTACTTTCGAGCAGCCCTACACCCTGGCTCGCCGCTACGCCTCCCTCGACCACCTCACTGAGGGCCGCGTCGGCTTCAATGTGGTGACTTCTTACCTGCCGTCGGCTGCTGAGAACCAGGGCCTGCCCACCCAGATCCCGCACGACGAGCGTTACGAGATCGCGGACGAGTTCCTGGACGTCTGCTACAAGCTGTGGGAAGGCTCCTGGGAAGACGGCGCAGTCATCAAGGACCGTGAGCGCGGCGTCTATGCTGACCCCTCCAAGGTCCACCCGATTGGTCACAAGGGTAAGTACTTCTCCGTGCCCGGCATCTCCCTGACCGAGCCGAGCCCGCAGCGCACCCCCGTGATTTTCCAGGCTGGCGCATCCAGCCGCGGTCAGAAGTTCTCCGGTAAGCACGCTGAGGCTGTGTTCATCAGCGCCCTGCGCCCGGACCTGACCCGCGTTGTGACCGACCGTATTCGCGCCGCTGCCGAGGAGCAGGGCCGTAGCCGCGACGACGTCAAGATCCTCGCAATGCTCTCCGTCATCGTGGATGAGACCGAAGAGAAGGCAAAGGCAAAATACGAGGAGTACAAGAAGTACATCAACCTCGACTCTGCACAGGCTATCATCGGCGGCTGGTCCGGTGTTGACCTGTCCCAGTTCGACGAGGACGAGGTCCTGAACTACGTGCAGACCGAGTCGATTCAGTCCTTCCTGACCCCCTTCACCCTGCAGGCGAAGGACAAGAAGTGGACCCGCAAGGCCATCGCTGAGCACACCACCCTCGGCGGCATGGGCGATGTCATTGTTGGTGACCCGGTTCAGGTTGCTGACGAGCTGGAGCGCTGGATCGACGAGGGTGGCCTGGACGGCATCAACCTGGCGTACCACGTCTCCCCGGGTTCCTTCGAGGACTTCATCGAGTACGTTGTTCCCGAGCTGCAGAAGCGCGGCCGCTACCGCACCGAGTACGAAGGCAACACCCTGCGTGAGAATATCTTCGGTAAGGGCCACACCAAGGTTGCTGACTCCCACCCGGCCGCTAAGTACCGCGGCGCATACGTGGGCAAGCCTTCGGCTGCTGACACCCCGGCTCGCGCAATCGCTGAATAAGCGTTGCCGCTGATGCGTACCGTGTAGGTTCGCTCAAACTTAACGATTGAAAACAAGAACGCCCGTTCTGCTGGAGGATTTGTATCCTCGGCGGAGCGGGCGTTTCTTTATACTGGGTGGCATGACTGAACTTAACCATGATGACCGCTGCCCCTGCTCGAGCGGCGAGGTGTACGGCGCCTGCTGCGGCAGGTTCCTGGGCGAGTTTGCCGCCTCCGGCACGCTGACTGCTCCCGCGCCGGAGCAGCTGATGCGCTCGCGTTTTACCGCCTTTGCGATTGGCGATGCGGCGTACTTGCTGGCGAGTTGGCATCCGAGTACTCGCCCGGCGACGCTGGAGTTGGAGGATGATATCCGCTGGTATCGTCTGGATATTCTGGGTGCTTCGGGTGGCCCGTTTGATGTGTCCGGTACGGTGGAGTTCGTTGCGTATTACCGTTCGGTGCCGGGTGTTCCTGCGGAGGAGCGGGTGAAGGGCAGCATGCATGAGCTGTCGCGCTTTGAGAAGGTGGGCGGCGCCTGGTTCTACGTGGACGGCGACGTTCGTTAGCTTTCCCGCTCTCGCCTCCTGTGGGGAGGGCGCATAAAGAAATGGCAGAATCATTCCGAAACCGGAACGATTCTGCCGTTCCTTGTTTTAGTTAGCTTCTGTCTTTTAGAAGCTTTTCAAGATAGTTCTCTAAACGAGAGGCTACCTCCAGCTCATGGTCAGAAATAATGCCGGTATATTCGTGAACTGACCTGGAGACACCATCATGAAGGCGATATATCTGTTTTCCAGAAAGCGTCGGGATATCTCGACGCTCTTGAGAATTAAGAACCGAAGACAAAAGAATAATATCTCGGAAATGTCGACTTTTATCGGAATCTCCATTGTTGAGCAGGGCTGATACCTTCTCGTAAAGAGCGCCCAAACCATCAGGAACATTGACTGTAAATTGGCGGTCAGCGCAGAGTACAGATGCTTTACGGGTACGCTCAAGCCCAAACTGGGCACCACGAGTTTCTAACAGGCGGCCAAACCCCGGATACTCATAGGTGCGAGCGGCCTCCGACTGTCCCGAAGGGATGAGGATATCTATCTGAGCTTCACCGCGAACCCATCGGTGATTTTGACCTGATGCGTTGAATCCGGCAATTGAAAATCCGGCATTGCTAAGAGCCTCATGGAACTGACGAACATACGCCCGTGATGCGCGGATATCAAGAATAACGTCGATATCGTGAGTGGATCGAGAACCAGCGTAGCTTCGCTCTGCAGCCAACAGACGCATCATGCTTCCGCCTGCCAGGGACCATCCTTGCGGCATAATCTCTGAGATATCAGCCAGACCAAGCCAAGAGGCACGCTCTGCCCCAATAGCAGGAATCAAAATAGGGGATGCGGTCATGACTAAGACGCTTTCTTGAAAACAGAATCTTGAAGAATGCGCTCTGCCTCAGCGGAGCTTCGCGGATCCCCCAAATCTAGAAGATCTACCGCCACATGCAAGGGCAGAATATGGGGCGGCTCATCGCATTCACGCAAGATAATGTTCGCCGAATCTACAGACGCCGGAAGCAGGTTGTACAGAAAAATGATGTTCTCTAAATCCTGGCTTGAAACATATGCATCAACCATTGAGCCGTACACCTGCGAAATATCGCTACTAATGCCGGTAAGCGACAATGCAGGGTCTTCCAAAATTGCAGGAATCTCAGCGGGAGGGGCCTGCAGATGATGCACTTTCAGGCCGCGGCGAGCTCGGTATCGCTCAACAGACGCAGGTCCTTGCACCTGAATTGCTGAGGCGCGTTCTTTTGCCCTGCGGCGTTCCTCAGCAGATAGAACAGATGACTGACCATCGCAGTAACGCGCCAAAGCGTTGAATGCATCGAAGGAAATAGGACGGCCAGCATTACTGCGGTGCGCAGCGGGAAGAGCATCGACAACCCAGCGGCTTCCCAATTTACGACCTTGGAGCATTCCACGTTCTAAGCGGGCGCGCACGCTTCGCTCTGAAACCTTAGCTTCTTGAGCATACTCTTGAACGGACATCATGGCAGAATCATACCGAAAACGGAACGATTCTGCCATAATTTTCTCGCACCTGGAAGCGATAAGGAACATGCAAGGGCGAACCAGATACGCCAAAGGCAGGCCCCTCGGCAGCTTGAAAACTTACATTCTCAGCCGCATCAGGAACCTGCCTTCAGCAAATATGTAGACTGTCGGACTTAGCTAGTCCAGCCGTTAATGATGCCCATACCGAAGTAGATCACGAATACTGCGGAGACCAGGTACATCAGCCAGTGCACGTCCTTACCGCGGCCCTGCACCAGGCGAATGAAAGTGTACGCCACGAAGCCGGCACCAATACCGTTTGCAATCGAGTACGACAGCGGCATGAAAATAATGGTCAGGAACGCCGGAATACCCAGACCCCAGTCGGTCCAGTCAATATTCACGGCCTGGCGAATCATCAGGAAGCCGACCACGACCAGCGCCGGAGCAACCGCCTCGAAAGGAACGATGGTGACCAGCGGCGAAATGAAAATCGCCAGCAGGAACAGCACACCGGTCACAATGTTCGCGAAACCGGTGCGTGCGCCTGCACCAATACCGGTGGCGGACTCCACGAAAATCTGGTTCGCCGAACCGGACGCGCCACCACCAACAACGGAACCGAAAGCGTCCACAAGCAGGACCTTGTCGA
Organism: Rothia mucilaginosa ATCC 25296; assembly: GCF_000175615.1. Classification (GTDB taxonomy): domain Bacteria; phylum Actinomycetota; class Actinomycetes; order Actinomycetales; family Micrococcaceae; genus Rothia; species Rothia mucilaginosa. The sequence goes on from NZ_ACVO01000025.1 coordinate 53,016, forward strand.
TGTCCTCAACCTTGCCGTCCTTCATGGTGCCAGCCTCGGCGGCAAGACCCACCGAAACGCCCATCGCGTCGAAGAACACGGACAGCAGAATGGTGAACACCAGCAGCGAGGCAGCCAGCGGACCGATGTGGGTGAATGCGCCGAACAGGTCAGCGGAACCGATGAGGGAGAAGTTCGGGGTGGTGAACTTCATGTCCGCCAGGGAAGGCACGTTCAGCGACCAGCCGGTTGCCGACTCCTTCACGGAACCGGAGGGGACAACCGCCTCCAGAATCAGGGACAGCGCGGTGGAGGCGAGCACGCCCCACAGGATCGCGCCCTTCACATTACGGATAAACAAGGCGATGGTGAAGAACAGGCCGAAGAGGAAGACGAGGGTGGGCCAGCCGAGCAGGTGACCGCCCGCGCCGAGGCTCACCGGAACGGTGGTGCCAGCTGCGTCAGGCATGCGGCGGATAATACCGGAGTCGACCAGACCGATAAAGGAAATGAAGAAACCGATACCGACCACAATCGCGGTCTTGAGTGACTCGGGGACCGCCTCAAACACCGCGGTGCGGAAGCCGGTGAGCACCAGAACGGTCATAATCAGACCGGCAAGAACGACCAGGCCCATGATGTCTGCCCAGGTCAGGTTCGGGGTGGTGGCAATGGTGGAGGCGAGCAGCGCGTTCACGCCCAGGCCAGCCGCCATGGCGAAGGGCTGCTTGGCGATAACACCCATGAGGATGGTCATCACGCCGGCAACCAGCGCGGTCACAGCCGCGACGGGTGCGATACCGAGGGTGCGTTCGGATGCGTCAGCACCGGTACCGATGACGAGGGGGTTCAGCACCACGATGTAGCTCATGGCGAAGAATGCGGCGAGGCCACCGCGGAATTCTGCGGCGATGGAGGAGCCGCGTTCGGAAATTTTGAAGTAGCGGTCGAGTGCGCTGGTGGGCGCTGCCGCCTTCTGGGGTTCAGACATGTGAGGATCCGTTGATGTTGTTCGGTGTGTACTGTTGCGCCGCCGGTTTCGCGGGTGAAGCTCGCGGGTAAGTCCCGGGTTGGGCGCCACAATGGTTCAACCATTGTAGGCGCCGCCTCCTAGCTTGTGCCGTTGAAACGCGTTGTGTGCGGCGGTCCAGTCGGTGATGTGGTGTTTCCCCGACCCCTGCAACCAGAATTGGGCAGTTGGGGTAGAGGGAAGAATAGCGCAGGGCGGGGTACCGGCAACCCCCAAAGGTGCCGATACCCCGCCCTGATGGCGCCCGCGCCTCCACGTGGGAGGGTGGGGCACCTGATGTATTTAGTGCATCCAGCCGGTAATCAGGCCGTTAGCGAAGAAGATGAGGAACACTGCGGAAACCACGTACATGAGCCAGTGAACTTCCTTGCCGCGACCCTGCACCAGGCGGATGAAGACGTAGGACAGGAAGCCTGCGCCGATACCGTCCGCGATGGAGTATGCCAGCGGCATGAAGATGATGGTCATGAACGCGGGGATACCCAGACCCCAGTCGTTCCAGTCGATGTTCACTGCCTGGCGGATCATCAGGAAGCCAACGAACACCATTGCGGGTGCAACAGCTTCGAAGGGCACGATGGTGACCAGCGGGGACAGGAAGATCGCGACGAGGAACAGTGCGCCGGTGACGACGTTCGCGAAGCCGGTGCGTGCGCCCGCGCCGATACCGGTTGCGGACTCCACGAAGATCTGGCTTGCGGAGGAGGAGGTGCCACCGCCGGCTACGGAGCCGAGGGCGTCCACGAGCAGGACCTTGTCGACGTTCTCGATCTGGCCGTCCTTGATGGTGCCTGCTTCGGTTGCGAGACCGACGGAGGTGCCCATTGCGTCGAAGAACGCGGAGATGAGGATGGTGAAGATCAGCAGAATAGCTGCCATGCCACCGAGGGTGCCGAAGGCAGCGAACAGGTCAGCGGAGCCGAACAGGGAGAAATTGGGCAGCTTGCTGGTGTTGGAGTCCCAGACGGGGACGTTCAGGGACCAGCCGGTGGGGGACTTAACCGAGCTGCCGGAGGGCACGACCTTCTCCAGGATGATGGAGAGGGCGGTGGAGGCGAGCACACCGTAGAGGATTGCACCCTTCACGTTGCGAATGAACAGCGCAATGGTGAGGAACAGGCCGAAGAGGAAGACCAGGGTGGGCCAGCCGAGCAGGTGGCCGCTCACGCCGAAGGAGACGGGCACGGTGGTGCCTGCTGCGTCAGGCATGCGGCGGATGATACCTGCGTTGACGAGGCCGATGAAGGCAATGAAGAAGCCGATACCGACGACGATTGCGACCTTGAGCGATTCGGGGACCGCGTTGAACACTGCGGTGCGGAAGCCGGTCAGCACGAGGATGGTCATCAGCACACCAGCCCATACGACGAGGCCCATGATGGCGGGCCAGGTCAGTCCGGGGGTGGAGGCGATGGTGGTTGCCAGCAGTGCGTTCACGCCGAGGCCTGCCGCCATGGCGAAGGGCTGCTTGGCGACGACGCCCATGAGGATGGTCATGACGCCTGCGACCAGTGCGGTCATTGCTGCGACCTGCGGTACACCGAGGGCGTTGCCGGATGCGTCCTTGCCGAGGCCGATGATGAGGGGGTTCAGCACGACGATGTAGCTCATCGCGAAGAAGGTGGCGAGGCCGCCGCGGAATTCTGCGGCGATGGTGGAGCCTCGCTCAGTGATCTTGAAGTAACGGTCCAGTGCGCCCTTGGCTTCTGCCTTGGGGGTCTGGGGAGCCGCGGTGTTCTCAGAAGACATTCGTGAAAATCCGTAGATACTCATAGTCGGGGCGGGGTTCGGGGTTCCGAGCCCGCATAAAAAAGTGCCACTTCCCGGTGTGTTGGGGAGGTGACACTGTTGTACCGAAATATTCTACGGTTAAAGTTTCTCTAAGCGTTAATCCAGGAAATTCCCAGCTTTCGTTCAGGAGGCCTAATAAGGCACGGTAAAAACTCTAAAATCCGCTGACTAGTAAAAAAATATATGTCATGAATCTAAATAATTCGAAAATCTATACCATTTAGGTTATGAAGGTGGTAGTCTTCTAGCACCAGGCCTGGGGCGGTGAAGTTTTATACCCGCCCGCTACAGACGGGGATTCAACGATGAAAAATGCTCTGAGAGTGTGCGCAGTATTGTGCACGGTTCTGACCTTTCTGCTGGGTAGCGCCCTCATCTCTGTCCTGGAGACGCAGACTCCTCTGGGTACCAATGCGCAGGCACAGCTTTCTCTCCGTGCTTCGCAACAGTCTAAGTCTGAGCTGATTCAGAACTTTGATACTCTGGTGGATCGCTACGCCGCCGATGGCGCCCAGCTGCTCAAGGTGGTCGCCGACCCCGAAGATTTCTGGCACGGAAAATCCATCTACGTTTTTGGGGCAAATTCACTGAGTTCTGACGGTGAAACTATCGATTGGTTCGACCCGGATAAGCACGGGAAAAAATATCCGTCACGAGCACTTGGGGATTCTTCGCTTGACGGCCAATACGCGCTAGCGGGTAGCCAAGAATTTGTGCGTGCTTTTGAAAACCTTGCTCGTGAACAAGGCATGGATGTTAAAGTTACCTCCGTTAACCCGGTGCGTGTTGTATACGGGGCAGTTACTTCTTCGGGCTCTCTGACGAGCCTTATCTGCCTGGCTGTGCTCTTCTGTACCGCAATCATGGGGTGGTTGTCGGTCCGTTCGCGAACTCAGAATATTCTGCTTCTGAACGGATACTCCCCGCAGCGCCTGCAGCTAAGGGATGCACAAGACCTCCTGCTCCTGGCGCTACCTCCTGCAGCGGTAACAGCATTGTGCATGGGATGCGTAGAGGGGTTCGTGTACGGCGTGGCGCATCTTCCTCAACTGATGGGGGTTACGGCGCTGATTTTTGCCGTGTTTACCGTTCTCATGCTGGTTGCTCTACTGCTTATCAACCTCATGACTTGGCCAAGCATTAATGCTGTGGGACGTAGGGAACCGGCGTATCGACGTTTTACAGTTCCGAGTGCAATCGCTAAGTATGCTGTGGTGGTTTTAGTGGCGTGCACTATTCCGGGTCTGGTCTCAAGTGCTCAAGTGAGTTTAGGTAGGAGCGATTCGGCGGCTGGCTGGTCTCTTCTTTCTGACCAGTACACCTTACGGGTGAACGTGCCTGAAGCGACGATACGGGATGAACAGGCGCTCGCCTCCTACGACCAGGCTACAGTGCGTGCTTTAGGTTCTCTTGAATCACGGAACGGTGTCCTCCTGTCCTATGCGTTGGAAAACGTTAAGGGTTTGGAGGGTAGCGGATACGATGGCGCTCTTATGGTGAACCGCGCCTATGTGGACCTTCTTCAGCAACGTCTTGGATTGTCGTTCAAGAACGTTGAGGATAGCAACTTCCCTGGATCTCAGTCTTTGCGTGCAGAGTATTCTTTCCACCAGAAAGACCGGGAGGATCGAGGATTTACTCTGCTCACTGTGGAGGATAAAACCAACTCGTCGGGGGTAACGGTGCCTGCTTTGAGCTCTCAGGATTCACGGCTTCTGAACTATAAAAAGCCCGTTCTTGTGGTGACCGAATCGGCGACTCAGAATCTACAACCTGCCTTTATTTCTGCGGCCTTGACTACCGGTAACGTCATGGTTTCTCAGCCTGCGTCTGTACGGGCAGCCTACAACGCTGAGGAAATTGGGCAGACCCTACTTTCTGTGGACCGCGCGGGAGAAGAACACCTTTACATCGCGCAGCTGGAACGTAACCAGTATGTTGCGCATCTAGTGGGCCTAGCAATTCTCTGTGCGGCACTCATTATTGGCACAGCAATTAATACGTACATTACCCTTGCGGCTCGTGCTCGTAATGATTTTGTTTTACGTACTGCTGGTCTGCCTCTCAGAACAATTTTTAGTGGGTACCTTCTGAAGGAAGCCTGCATTGTGTGCCTTTGCTCTGCTGCTGGGTTGGTACTTCTTCTGGTGCAGGGAGCAGAGTACGCCTTTTCAGCGATGGCGGCACCGCTGTTGTACGGCACTATTCTGGCGTTGGTGCTGAGACTGAGTTTTAGCCGTATCTTCACCGCGACGGTTCACCGTCGTCACGTATAGGAGTGAATGATGAGGAATACTGTTTATCCCTCTGGCAATGTGGAACATCCTGAGGTAACTATCGCCTCCCGCGACATTGTGGTGTATGCGCAGGGGCAGCCCATTCTCCAGAGTCCTCACTTTGAGGCATATGCGGGGGAAGTGACTGGCATTGTGGGTCCGAGCGGATGCGGTAAAACGACGCTTTTGAATGTGTTGGGTCTGCTGATGCCGCCTCATGAGGGTGAGGTTGTTATTGGGGGTCGGCATATGGAACGTGCTCGTGAGAAGGAGCGTCTTGCGTTCTGGGCTGATGAAGCTTCCTTCGTTTTTCAGGATTACGGAATTATTGAGGAATGGAGCGTTATCGAGAATATTCTGCTTGATCGTAAGACCTTTGGTCGTGCTCGTATTACGGATGAGAGCCGCGAGCTTTTGAACGTCATTGGTCTTGAAGGGAAGGAACGTACTTCGGCTGCCCTGCTGAGTGGTGGTGAGAAGCAGAGGGTGGGTATCGCTCGGGCAATCCACAAGGGTGTGCGCTACATTTTTGCGGATGAGCCGACGGCAAGTCTTGATGCTGAGAACCGGGCATTGGTTGTTGAGCTGTTGAGCTCTGCTGCTCGGCGTGGAGCCACAGTTATCGTGGCGACTCATGATGCAGATATGATGACCGCCTGCGATAGGGTATGCCGTCTTGAAGCCCCTACCAGAATTCCCGATTCGGGATTAGTGGATGTAAATGTAAATTCTCATCGGAAGGAGAACGGATCATGACGACAAGGAGCCCTCTAGCTCGTGATGAGTATGATCGTGCGCCGGAAAATTCAGGAAGCGATGCCCCTCAAAAGAATGGATTGCGGCATCTGCCGCGAAAAGTGGTGGGCGTTCTAGTATCTTGCGTGGTGTTTGTTGGCGCTCTTCTGGGCCTGTACTGGGGCGGGGCTTTTGAGCCATGGCTGAATGAGTATTCGACCACTACACCAGCCTGTGCAACAGCTTCTTCACCGGAGGATGTGCAGCAAGCTCTTGCGCGGACTGAAGAGCTTAACGCTATTCGTTCGACTGCGAAGAATGTTGAATTCTCCCAGACTCTTCTGTGTGATGGGCAGAAGGCTGTTTTGACGATTACGTACACTGACCGGTCGGATTTTAAGCGTTTGAATGATGCGGTGACTTCGGCACATTTGGGTGCTGCTGCTGAGATTAAGCTCAAGAGGTAGGCGTGTAAAGAACGGTGGTTGTTTATCGCCCCTGCGCGAACACCGGCGACATATTAGGTTAGTGAACCCTAAGTACCTGCTATATTCGAGGTGAAACAAAGTGTCGCCGGATGCCAGGTTCTGTGTGGTGAGCCTTTTTCGGCATAGATGAGAATTCGGCATAGATGAGAAGGAGCCCACCGTGACTGAAACTCCCCAGGAAAACACCGCTGAGAATTACCCCGCCGCGGAATCCCTGCCGGTACGCCAGCGCGCCGTCGTCGCAACCGACCGCCCCGCCCGATACATCAAGCAGCTCGGCTCGCACATGGGTCGCAAGCTCGGCACCGCAGAACTGCCTGACGGACTGCGTCTCACCTTCAACCGCGACGGCATTTTCCGCGGCTACGGCGACCTGCGCGAAGCCGAGGGCGCCCTCATTATGGAGGTGCGCGCCGCTAATGACGAGTTGGCCGCTGGTCTGGCGGATGTGCTGGGCCGCCATCTGGTCCGCTTCGGCGAACGCGACGAACTGGTCGTAACCTTTGAGGCAGTACCCGCCGCCTAGCAACCGACCCCCTAGTCTTCGTTACCCTGCCCCGCCCTCCTGCACCTCGGAGGGCGGGGCAGTTTTTATGCCCACTGCGTGCGGAGGCGCCCGGAGCCGAACGCGCCGCGCTGCCCGGATTAGGTGACTCCTCCTGAATTACGCGACCCCCGCCCGGATTAGGTGACAGAAAATTGTCCTATTTAGTGGGCGAAGACATATAAGCCCCCGAACACCCGTCAATCCCCGGTAAAATAGGCAAGAAGTGAACACTAAGCTCACCGCCTGTTCGCGCCGCACCGGGCGCCGGACGGTGAACTTCGAAAGGAAGATTTTCGTGTCTGAAGCAGCACGCCCCCTGCGCGTCGCCGTTATTGGTGCAGGTCCCGCCGGTATTTACACCGCCGACATCCTCACCAAGTCTGAAGAGGTCCGCACCGGCGCCGTCGAGGTCGCCATCGACATCTTCGACCGCTACCCCGCCCCCTTCGGCCTGATCCGCTACGGTGTGGCACCGGATCACCCCCGTATCAAGGGCATCATCACCGCGCTGCACAAGGTCCTGGACCGCGGCGACATCCGTTTCTTCGGCAACGTCGAATACGGCAAGGACCTGACCCTCGCCGACCTGCGCGAACACTACGACGCCATCATCTTCGCAACCGGCGCGATTTTTGATGCACCCCTGAACATTAAGGGCATCGACCTGGACGGCTCCTACGGCGCAGCAGACTTCGTCTCCTGGTACGACGGCCACCCCGACTACCCCCGCACCTGGCCGCTCGAAGCTGAGCAGGTTGCAGTGCTCGGTAACGGCAACGTCGCCCTGGACGTCTCCCGCATCCTCTCCAAGCACGCTGACGACCTGCTCGTCACCGAAATCCCCGACAATGTCTACCAGGGCCTGAAGGCTTCCCCCGTGACCGACGTACACGTCTTCGGTCGCCGCGGCCCCGCACAGATGAAGTTCACCCCGCTCGAGCTGCGCGAACTCGCACACTCCCGCGACGTGGACATCGTCCTGTACGAAGAGGACTTCCAGTTCGACGCTGCTTCCGAAGAAGCAATGGAGAAGAACGCGCAGACCAAGGTCATGATGAAGACCCTGCGTGGCTGGCTGGAAGACCAGAAGACCAACGAGCAGACCGCATCCCGCCGCCTGCACCTGCACTTCCTGCAGTCCCCGCACGAGATCCTCGGCGAAGACGGTAAGGTCGTGGGCCTGCGCATGGAACGCAACAAGCTCGACGGCAACGGCGGCATCATCGGCACCGGCGAGTACGTGGACTACCCCGTACAGGCTGTCTACCGCGCAATCGGCTACTTCGGTTCCGAACTGCCCGAAATCGGTTACGACGACAAGCGCGGCGTCATCACCAACGTTGAGGGTCGCGTCGTGGACGAGAACGGCGAGGTCGTTCCCGGCCTGTACGCATCCGGTTGGATTAAGCGCGGCCCCGTCGGCCTGATCGGCTCCACCAAGTCTGACGCACTCGAAACCATCACCCACCTGCTCGAGGACCGCGAGAACCTCTACACCGCACCCGAGCCGGAGGCAGAGGCGTTCAGCGCATACCTGGACTCCAAGGGCATCAAGTACACCACCTGGGAAGGCTGGCACCGCCTGGACGACCACGAGAAGGCACTGGGCGCCGCATCCAAGGATGCAGCCGGTGAGCCTCGCGCCCGCGTGAAGGTTGTGGACCGCGACGAGATGATCAACATCTCCCGCGGCGAGTAATCCTTACGTTGAGTACGTAGAGCATAGAAATCGACCCCGTACCGTGAACCGGTGCGGGGTCGATTTTTGTCTATATATAAGGAAGCGGGGGAGTAGGGGGCTCTCGGAAAGTGCTCGCCTGGAAGAGTTATCGAAAGAGCGGTTAAAGAAACCCACCCCGCACCATGAGGTCATGCGGGGTGGGTTGGGTAGGTGCCGAAGACACTCGAGGACATACCCTCCGGCTACCCGGACGCGCAACGAGCCCATGCAGTGACTCCACGTGCGGCGCATCCCTTAACGGGGTCTAGAAAGCTAAAGAAACACCAAGATTAGCTCTCTAAACAAGCGCATAGCCGTACGGTGTGTAGACTATGCACACTTTTTGAGGACGTCTTCAATGCCCAAAATGGCCTTGAGTACGGTTTCAGTTTCAGTACCCAGCTTCTTGCGAGCTTCACCAGAAATGACGGCCTTCACGATGTTCTTGAAGGTCTTCCACTGCTTGAAGGCGTTAACGAGTGCCTTAATAAGCTTGTAAATGGCGATGCCCAGCTGAATGACAAACTTTGCAATACTGACAACGCAGGCAATAACACCAACGGGGGAGAGCGCTGCGTGGGCGCGTCCATCAGACTTACGAACAGCGGCCTTAGCGCTTGCAATCTGACGGCCTGCGTCAGTGCCCTGGACGGTGGTCAGGTTGCCCAGTGCGCTCTCAATGCCGCTATTAACGCGGTTGGAGGATCCAGGCTTCGCATACTTCAAACGGGCAGGTACCTGCTCTAGGCGGCGCAGAATCAGCTTGAGCTGCTGGTCGGCAGTCATTGCCTTCTGCGGGTGCGCCATCTGCTGTGCCTGCGCTGCAGGTGCAGCTACACAACCGAGAGCGATGGTTGCGGTGCCTACGCCGAGTGCACGGAATGCCGTGCGGCGATTCATCGTTGCGGACACTGGATCCCCCTTTGGATCTCTATGCGGTTTATCGGTGCTGTAATGTGCGGTGACTTTACGTCTGGGGCTCCGGAAGTGGCCCCGTGCAAGGTCCGGAAGTGACCTCACGCCCTCTATAGTACGGTGCTCAAAGAGGGGGCTTCAAGCTATTTCAGGGGGTATTTTCAGCTGGCTTTCATCTCTCCTTGTCAATCGCTAGAGGTTTATCAAATCTTTATATTTCTGCGTCGTCATAATTGCGTAGATATCTGCACTGAGAGAAAAATAAGCGTCTGACAAGCCGGTTTATTGTATTCCCAAGAGTGAATATTTGCATCTACGTGCATTCTGGCCTGTAGTTGCTTTGCGTGGCACATTTTTGAGGGCTCCGGGGAGGCTGGGGTGAACCCTCTAGAGAGGTGTTGCTGTGCACTCTCTTGCAGATATTTGCACCCAGGGTAGCGTCTTGCCTGCATGTCCTATATATGCGCGTAGAAAGTTGTCGAAAATTTTTTGGAGATATTGTGGAGTTTTTTGGCCGCTGCGATGCGCATAAGAGGGGTGTATAAGAGATGTGAAGGTGGGTTTTCGGAATTCTTGCGGGACTGGTGCCGGCATCTTCGGAACAAAATTTTGGAAGATTCTGAAGAAAATCTGTAGAAATCAGAGCGGGAAATAGGGCTTCTTTGAGGCCTCTGTAGGCGCCCAAAAGTCGCTAGAATCCCTCTAAAAGCCCCTGATATGGGGTGTTGTGAAGAAATTTTAAAATTTTTTGAAGTTTTTCTGAATCCTCATTGACAAGCTTAAACACATATGTGCCAGGCTATAAATGGTCGAAAATGGGGGTCAAAATCGGGCAAAATCGAACAAAACGGTTTGCACGCCTCCGCAAACCTGTCATAGACTAGTGGAGGTTCGAACGACGGGATGAAGAAAACGGAACCTGTTCGATCGACTAGGCCCCCATCGTCTAGCGGCCTAGGACGCCGCCCTTTCACGGCGGTAGCACGGGTTCAAATCCCGTTGGGGGTACTTGCAAATCTCTCGATTTGCAAAGCCAAGTTAGATGATATAGAGTTTACTTCTGTTGATTCCAACAAGGCCCCGTAGCGCAGTTGGTTAGCGCGCCGCCCTGTCACGGCGGAGGTCGCGGGTTCAAGTCCCGTCGGGGTCGCTCTGGCCGCGTAAGTTCAGATGATTATTCATCCGAAGACGCGGTCATTGCGTATCTAAAAGTAAATACGCAAGGCTCTGTAGCTCAGTTGGTAGAGCGTACGACTGAAAATCGTAAGGTCACCGGATCGACGCCGGTCGGAGCCACGAAATCCGCCTCCAGGCTTCTACAGTGGGGCGGGTTTTGTTTTTAAAAAACTTTGCGGTTGCAGATACTGCAAAGCCGTCGAAAAGGCGGCATCTTGGGAATAAAACCCTCAGATGCCGCCTTTTTGTATATAGATTGTATACAGAGGCACCTGCCCTATAGCCACTGCAGAAAGCACCAACGCACCCATGACTGCCCAAAATTCAGCCGCCCAAAATTCAACCCACCAACGCCTAGAGGACTCACCTCAAATTCCGTGGGCAAAAAATGCTGCTGTCGATAGTGCGCAGGCGGGCGGAATCCGCTTCGAGAACATCACCAAAAGCTACCCGAGCCGAACCGGTGAACCCACCACAGTGCTGCAGAACCTGAACCTGCATATTCCCGCCGGGCAGATTACCGTGTTCGTCGGACCCTCCGGCTGCGGTAAAACCACTAGTCTACGCATGATTAACCGCATGGTGGAGCCCAATAGCGGCACCATCACCATTGACGGCGTGAACGTGCGCGAGAAGAACCCATACGAGCTGCGCCGCGGCATTGGCTACGTGATGCAGCAGGGTGGGCTCATGCCGCACCGCACCGTCGCGCAGAATATTGCCACCGTGCCGCGCCTGCTCGGTGCCTCCCGCAAGGAGGCGCAGGCGCGCGCCCTCGAACTGCTCGACGTGGTCGGTCTGGATTCTTCGTACGCCAAGCGCTACCCCTCCCAGCTTTCGGGCGGTCAGGTGCAGCGCGTTGGTGTGGCGCGTGCTCTCGCCGCTGATGCGCCCGTCCTGCTGATGGACGAGCCGTTCTCCGCGGTGGATCCGGTGGTGCGTACCGACCTGCAGAAAGAGCTGCTGCGCCTACAGGGGCAACTCGCCAAGACGATCGTGTTCGTCACCCACGACATTGACGAGGCGCTTCTGCTCGGCGATACAATCGCCGTCTTCGCGGAGGGTGGCCGCCTCGCACAGTTCGGTACTCCAGAAGAGATTCTCTACAGCCCCGCCGATGATTTTGTGCGTTCCTTCGTGAGCCGCTCCGTTGCCGGTCTGCTGGATGAGCAGACGGTGCGCCAGGCGCGTGTACGCCGACTTGCCGTCTCCCGAGAAGCGCAGAATAGTGCGGCAGAAGGCGAGAAAAGCGAATGAGTCTTCTGGAAAATATTGTGCTCGCGGAACCACCTCTCGCCGCGCATCCCCTAGTGGCATCACCTCTCGCCGCAAGCGATATGCACTGGGAATGGGTCGCCACCAATAGTCAGCGCATCCTCGAGCTGACCCTCAGTCACCTCTACCAGGGCGTTGTGCCCGTCGCGATTGGTGCTCTCGTCGCGCTGCCGGTCGCCTACTACGCGAGCCGTCGCCGTGACCGCGGTTCCGAACGCCGCATAGGTGCGCGAACCCTCATGCACCTCTCCTCGCTGCTATACACCATCCCCTCGATCGCGCTTTTCGTGCTGATGCCGCTCATTCTGGGAACCTCCATTATTTCCCCGCTGAACGTGCTCGTCGCCCTGAGCGTCTACTCCTTCTCGCTCATGGTGCGCTCCGGCGTGGATGCCTTCGACTCCGTACCCGATAGCGTGCACGAATCTGCACGCGCCCTCGGATACACGCCCCGACAGGCACTGATGGAGCTCTACCTGCCCCTCGCTACGCCCGTCATTATGGCGGGAATCCGCGTGGCAACCGTGGCAAATATTGCGATGGTATCCGTGGGTGCCCTCATCGGCGTGCCCTCGCTCGGCACGCTCTTCACCGACGGACTCGCGCGCAATATCCCTTCGGAGATCCTGGCTGGCGTAATCCTTAGCCTGCTGCTCGCGTTGGTCCTCGACCTGCTCCTTATCCTTCTGACGAGGGCACTTACACCCTGGCAGGCGGCTACGATTGCGAACCGCCGCAGTCCCGAAAGGAAGGCATAACCCGTGAATGTCATAGAACGAACCTTCGCCTACCTCATGGACGGCGCCAACTGGCAGGGAAACGGCGGAATCCTCGTGCGCCTGCTCGAACACCTGAGCGTCACCGCCCTCGCCACCGCCTGCGCGGCACTCATCGTCGTACCCCTCGGCCTCTGGGCTGGACACCACCGACCTTCCGACGGCACTAACCGCCGCCGCAGCAACCTGCTCATGAGCGCCGTAGCCGCCACCCGCGCGCTACCCGCGCTCGGTCTGCTCACCCTCCTGGCGCTCTGGCTGGGCGTCTCAACCCTGCCCGCCCTCATCGTGCTCATTATTATTGCGGCGGCCCCCCTGCTCGCTGGAGTTCTTGAAGGCCTCGCCGCCGTACCGGAAGACCTCGTGGATGCAGCCCGCGCCCAAGGCCTGACCGAATGGCAGATCCTGACCCGCCTCGAAATCCCGCTTGCCGCCAACATGATGCTCGGCGGGCTCCGTTCCGCACTCGTGCAGGTCATCGCAACCGCGACCATCGTCGCCTACCTGAGCGGCGGAACCCTCGGCAGGTACCTCTTCGACGGGCTCGCCGTGCGCGACTACCCGCGCATGCTCGTCGCAACCCTGCTCGTGGCGCTTCTCGCCTTCGCCGTGGATGCGCTCATGGGCCTCATGCAGCGTGCGCTCACCCCCGCGGGGCTCACCATCAACCGGAAGAAGGCATGAACCGATGAATCAATCACCTCAAACCTTCTCGCGCCGTACCGTATCTCGTCGCACTGCCCTAACCGCCGCCGGAGCGCTCGGCATGGCGGGTATTCTCAGCGCCTGCGGGCTCAGCGGCGACAAAGTTTTCAGCGGCGAACACGAAGGAATCATCGTCGGCTCAGCGGCCTTCGCCGAATCCCAAATCCTTGCCGAAATCTACGCTGGAGCCCTCGCCCGGTCGGGATTCAATGCCCGCACCCAGCTGAGCATCGGCGCCCGCGAGGCGTACCTGGGGGCACTCGCCTCCGGTGCGGTGGACGTTATCCCGGACTACTCCGGAAACCTGCTACTTTACCTCGACCCGAAAGCTACAGCTAACACTGCGCAGGAGATTCTGCGGGCGCTACCCGCCGCCCTCGGCACCCTCACTACGGGTGGCTCCGGGGCTGAAATCCGCGCCCTCAACGCCTCCGAGGCGGAGGATAAGGATTCCCTGGTCGTTACCGCGCAGACCGCCCAGAAGTACAGTCTGCGAAGCCTTGAAGACCTCGCCTCCCGCTGTACGAATCTGAAGCTTGGCGCCGCCCCGGAGTTCGCCGAGCGCGCTTACGGCATCCCCGGCTTGAAGGAGAAGTACGGATGCGTTCCCGCCGAGTTCGTGCCCCTCTCGGATGGTGGCGGCGCGCTGACCGTCAAGGCTCTGCTGGATGACACCGTGCAGGTGGTTGACCTCTACTCGACTACCCCCGCGATTGAGCAGAACAAGCTGGTGGTGCTGGAGGATCCGAAGAACATGATTCTGGCTCAGCAGGTGCTGCCCATTATCAATACGTCGCGAGTTCCCGACTCCGCGGCGGAGGTTCTGAATCGCGTCTCGGCGAAGCTCACCACCGCCGATTTGCGCACTCTCAATGACCGTGTTTCGGGTACCTCTAAGCAGGAGCCCGCGCAGGCGGCGGCTGCCTGGCTGAACGAGCACGGCTTCTAAGATTCTGCCTGATATTCCATATAAATTCCTCTATAGGAATGTCTATAAACAAAACCGACCTGGCAATATTCTAAAAATAGAATATTGCCAGGTCGGTTTATATTGCCCATCTCCCACACGTCTCCCACAGGTTAGGGGAGGGGCATGTAGTAGCTTTTAGCCCTCAATCAGCAGCGCCAGAGCCTCGTAGGGGCGCAGGCTCAGCGTCACCGTCTCAGCCGAATCAGATACAGCAGAATCCGCCGCAGCAGAATCGACCGCAGAATTCTTGTAATTACACACCAGCACGCGACCGGAACGAACGAACTCGGCCGGAACCTCAATCTCGGTCGGCTCACCGTAGAAGTTCGTCAGCACCAGCATGCGCTGTGCCGGGCTACCGTTCTCAGCACTAGTCTCAGCGGGCAGCTCACGCAGGTACGCAAACACCCGCTCGTGATCCAACGCGTAGGGTGCGTACGAACCCGCAGAGATGACCGGGTACTGCTTACGCAGGGCAATCAGGTTGCGGTAGTACGGCAGAATCACGCCGTCGCGTTCCTCATCCTCCACCGAAATACCGACACCGGTCGCCGCATCACGCACCGGGGCGGGAGCCAGCCACGGCGACGTGGAACCAAAACCGGCAGTCGCTGGATCCGCGGTCCACTGCATCGGCACACGCGAATTATCGCGAGCCTTCGACGCCACAATCTCCAGGGCCTGCTGCTCGCTCAGGCTGCGCTCACGCAGCATCGCGTAGGCGTTGTGCGCCTCCACATCCACGTACTGCTCAATCGAGGAGTAGACCGGGTCAATCATGCCGATTTCCTCGCCCTGGTACACGTACGGGGTGCCGCGCAGCAGGTGAATCACGGTCGCCAACATGGTTGCCGACTCGGCACGGTAACGCTCAACGTCACCAAAACGGTTCAGTGCGCGGGGCTGGTCGTGGTTATTCCAGAACAGCGCGTTCCAGCCGCCGCCGGCCTGCATACCCAACGCCCAATCGTTCAGGATCTGCTTCAACTCGGCAAAACGGAACGGCACCTTCGACCACTTCTCGCCGTTCTCGTAGTCCACCTTCAGGTGGTGGAAGCTGAACACCATGTCCAGCTCATGGTTTGCCGGGTTGGAGTAGCCTACGCAGTTTTCGATGCTGGTCGAGGACATTTCGCCCACGGTTACGGTGTCATCATACTGACCGAAGGAGGCGCGGTTCAGCTGCTGAATACGAGTGTGCACAATCGGGGTGTCGGTGTACTGTGCCTTGTCCACGGTGCCTTCGGGGGCGTCGAGTAGCTCTTCACCCTTGCCGATGACGTTAATAACGTCGAAACGGAAGCCGCGCACGCCCTTCTCGTACCAGAAGTTCACGACCTTAAACAGCTCGTCGCGCACAGTCGGGTTGTACCAGTTCACGTCTACCTGGGTGCGGTCGTACAGGTGCATGTAGAACAGGGGAGTGCCGTGCTCATCCGTGTACTCGCCAAAGCGGGACCAGCAGGAGCCGCCGAACTTCGACTCCCAGTTGGTCGGTTCGCGCAGCTGACCGTCCTCGGTGTATTTGCCGGGGCGAATGTAGAAGTAATCCCAGTACTCGTGCTCACCGGCGAGCGCACGCTGGAACCACTCGTGCTCGGTCGAAACATGATTGAGCACCATGTCGAACATGACGCCCACACCGTGCTTGGCAAGGGCGGCAATCATCTCTTCGACGTCCTTCATGGTGCCCAGGTCGGGGTTGATGGCGTAGTAGTCGGAGATGTCGTAGCCATTGTCGTTCTGCGGGGAGGCGAAGAACGGGTTGAACCACACCATGTCCACGCCCAGAGAAGCAATGTAGGGAACCTTCTCGATGACGCCGCGCAGATCGCCGTAGGCGCCACCCGCCGCGGAGTAGAAGGACTTGGGGTACACCTGGTAGATGACGGAGGACGCGAAATCCTTACCGCCTGCCGGGGTGGTTGCCGGCGTGAGGGTGAGCGATGCGGTGGGTGCCTGTGTCATAGAAACCTTCTGAAATGTAAGCAGGGTTCAGCGTGTATAAAAGCGTGTATAAATCAGTGTGTTGGAAATGAACCGCACCGGTGCTACGTGTGGTGCTACGTATGCGCAGCGAGGCCCGTACGCGGCAGGCACGGCAGCCCGCCGCCTCCCGGTGCGTTCGCCGACTGAATATCGCCGCCCGCAACCTGGGCTCATTCCAGATTAGGGGGCATAATGGGGTGATGTCCCCCGTCTACCCCAAAGGGGGCAATTCTGCCGCAGATCCGGCACAACCCCGTGGCCTCAACACTCCCACCGATAGGCGGTTGCAGGCTCGTGCGCGTTTCGATGCATGAAACCAAAGTGACCCTGAGCTGAAGAGCGTTGGACGCCGCGCGTAAAATCAGTACTTGCATCACTACGGAAGGTAAAACAATGCCAGAACTGCGTTCACGTACTTCAACTCACGGCCGTAACATGGCTGGTGCCCGCGCCCTGTGGCGTGCCACCGGCATGGGCGATGATGACTTCGGCAAGCCCATTATTGCTATCGCGAACTCCTTCACCCAGTTCGTGCCCGGCCACGTGCACCTGAAGGACATGGGTGAGCTGGTCGCCGGCGCGATTCGTGAGGCTGGCGGCGTCGCCAAGGAATTTAACACCATCGCCGTTGATGACGGTATCGCGATGGGTCACGACGGTATGCTCTACTCGCTACCTTCCCGCGATCTGATTGCTGACTCGGTCGAGTACATGGTCAACGCGCACCGTGCCGACGCGCTGGTCTGCATCTCTAACTGTGACAAGATCACCCCCGGTATGCTTCTGGCGGCTATGCGCCTGAACATCCCCACCATCTTTGTCTCTGGCGGCCCCATGGAGTCCGGCGAGGGCATTGAGGGTATTGTTGAGCACCGCCTCGACCTCATTGATGCCATGGTGATGGCTGTTGACGATAGCGTCAGTGACGCTGCGCTCGCTCAGGTTGAGAAGAATGCGTGCCCGACCTGCGGTTCGTGTGCGGGTATGTTCACCGCGAACTCCATGAACTGCCTGAATGAGGCGATTGGTCTGGCGCTGCCCGGTAACGGCACCACCCTGGCTACTCAGGTTGCTCGTAAGGAGCTGTTCCTGGATGCTGGCCGCCGCATCGTTGAGCTGGCTAAGCGCTACTACGAGCAGGATGACGAGTCGGTTCTGCCCCGCTCCATTGCGACCAAGGAGGCGTTCGAGAACGCTATGGCGCTGGATGTGGCGATGGGCGGTTCGACCAACACCGTGCTGCACACCCTGGCGATTGCGCACGAGGCGGGTGCCGACTTCACCCTGAAGGATATCGACCGTATTTCGCGTCAGGTTCCCTGCCTGGCGAAGGTCGCCCCGAACTCCACTAAGTACCACATTGAGCACGTGCACCGTGCCGGTGGTATTCCCGCCCTGCTGGGTGAGCTGAACCGTGCCGGTCTGCTGCACAAGAACGTTCATTCTGTTCACGCTGATTCGCTGGACGAGTGGCTGGACGAGTGGGATATCCGCGGCGGCAAGGCGAGCGAGAAGGCGAAGGATCTGTTCCTCGCAGCTCCCGGCGGCGTGCGCACCACCCACGCGTTCTCCACCGCGAACAAGTACGAGTCCCACGAGACTGACGCTGAGAACGGTTGCATCCGTTCGGTCGAGCACGCCTACACCAAGGACGGCGGCTTGGCGGTCCTGTACGGCAACATCGCCCAGGACGGCGCAATCATCAAGTCCGCAGGTATTGATGAGGAGCTGTTCCACTTCAAGGGTCGCGCCTTCGTGGTCGAGTCTCAGGACGAGGCTGTGCACGAGATTCTGTCGAAGAACGTGAAGGAAGGCGACGTTGTCGTCATCCAGTACGAGGGCCCGAAGGGCGGCCCCGGCATGCAGGAGATGCTGTACCCGACCTCCTACCTGAAGGGTCTGGGTCTCGGCAAGAAGTGCGCGCTGATCACTGACGGTCGTTTCTCCGGTGGTACCTCCGGTATTTCGATTGGTCACGTCTCCCCGGAGGCTGCTGCTGGCGGCGCAATCGGCCTGGTGCAGACCGGCGACGAGATTGAGATTGACGTGAACAACCGCATCCTGCGTGTAAACGTTTCGGATGAGGAGCTGGCTGCTCGCCGCGAGGCGAAGGGTGCCGCACCGTGGCGTCCGACCAAGCCGCGTGAGCGTCACGTATCGAACGCCCTGAAGGTGTACGGTATGCTGGCTGCTTCGGCTGATAAGGGTGGCGTGCGTATCCTGCCTGAGGACGCATAAACCCCTCACGTATCGTGTGAGAATTTAATATTCTTGCCCCTAAGGGTCGGTGCTCTGTTCTGCAGTTTTTCTGCGGGGCGGGGTGCCGACCTTTTTAACGTTTTTGAGAGTCCGGTGCGGCGTATTGCCTTGTCAGTTGCGGTGCAGTAGGGTGTAAGAAGGTATTTAGGTACCCGATTCACCGACTCAGCACAACCACTCAACACAATGCAATTCGCAACCCTCACGAGGACGTATTCATGATTACCCTGCCCGCACGCGCACAGCGTGCCTTTACTTGCCGTGCCCTGGCGGCTCTTGCCTGCATCGGTGCGCTCGCTTTGAGCTCTTGCTCTGCCCAGCCTCAGGCTGATGATTCTGAAACCGCCCCGATGAAGGTCGCGACTTCCTCGGCGTCCGTTGATGCGAAGACCCTGTTCACCGCGGCGGATGGTTCCTGGAAGCCGAATACTGTGCAGATCTCTGCCGGCTTGGATTCCCCTGCAACCTACGATTCGGTGGCGACCCCCACGAATGAGCCGAGCACCAACGCCGAGTACGAGGCGGCATACGCCACGGCGAGCGGCTCCGTGAGCACTATCGATCCTGGTACTCGCTGTGGCGTGACGAGTCTGCTGGGCGGTTCCGCCGGTATTTACGTGTATGACGGTTCGGATTGTGCCAAGGCTCAGGAGGCGGTGCGCCTCTTCAACAGCCGCAAGAACCAGGACGGCGCGGCGAGTGTTGAGTGGTACCAGTGCGCTACGAAGGTGCAGGGCCGCGACTACATTACGGGTGCCTGCTTCACGCAGGGTGGTAGCGTTGAGAAGCCGCGCCTGGCGCTGATTCCGGCACAGACCCGCATGCTGTCGGGTACGCTGACTTTCGCTGAAGCGTACGGTGGCGGCACTTTCGGTCAGGGTGATTCTGCGAAGACTGTTGAGGCGCTGCGTTTCACCAGCCCGGACTCTAAGGTCGCGTGCTCGGTGACCCCGTCGGGTGTGGACTGCCAGGCGATGGTGGGCGTGACCCTGGAGGGCTGGGATGCCGCATCCGGTAAGGCGCAGCAGCGCGTGCACATGGTGCAGGGCCAGGCGCCCGAGGTGAGCCTGGTCGGTCAGACCGCCACCCCGGAGCCGGTGAATACTGAGGGCATTGTTGCCCTGTCTACCGGTCAGGTGGTGACTGCGTACGGTTACACCTGCAAGTCGGTGAATACCGGTAAGGTGCATTGCGTGAGCGCGACGAATGGTTTCACACTTGATTCGATGGAGGTTGGCCTAGAGCGCCGATAAGCCGAGAGCGCCGCTAGTAGCCGCGCTCGCCTCCAAGGCTGGTATGCCTCCATGGCTGACATACGAAGGTGCCCGGCACCCCTCGCGTAGGGGGTGCCGGGCACCTCGGTCTTTAACGTTGCTTAGCGGAAGTTGACGATGCGAACGTCCAGCTCGGAGGAGAGCAGCGGCTCCCATGCGGCGACAGCCTTCTGGAAGTGCTCGGTGCCCATGTGCTTTTCGAGCAGTGCCTGGGATTCCCAGCGCTCGATGAATGCGAAGTCGGTGTCGGAGACGGCACCGAAGTCGTAGCTGACGTTGCCTTCGTCCTGGCGGCTTGCGGTCACGAGCGGTTCGATGGTCTTGAGGAATTCTTCGACGTGCTCGGGCTTGACGGATACTCCGGCGTAGACACCAATCATGGGGCTCTCCTTGTGGGGTGGTGCGGCGGTTGCCGCGTCGTATATGACTCTTTTACCGTACACCTTTCCCCGCGCCTCGGTGAGGTATGCGCGGGGGTTTCTCGCGCTGTGTTCTCACGCTGTGTTTTGTGCTGGGTTTTGTGTTGTGCCGGTGTGTGAGAGGAGTTGCGGTTATTCCATTCGCTAACTGTAAAAAAGGTGTTTTATATTTGCGTGCCCCTTTCTTTTCGACCTATAAAAGAATGAGGACGATACACCGCATGAATGGAAGGAGAAGCGGTATGGCACGCATGGGGGGTGACACTCATGGGATTTTCACCGGCGCATATCAAACGATGCACCCTGACCTGGGAGGCGCCCGACTATAGCGCCTCGTACCCTGCCGGGTACACGGATCAGGGCGTTGCTGTGATTGCGGTGGCTCAGGAGCATCGTAAGGCGCAGGGTTTTTGCTATTCAGCCTTGTCGACGGTGGTTTTTATTTCTAAGCAGGACGGCACCCGCACTGTGGTGAATGAGGAGCCGATGCTTTTCACTCACGTTCATTCCCTGATGGAGTGCTGTGATGAGGTGCATCCGCGTCTGCTGGGTCGTGCCGTGCTTTCTGCGTGGGATGTGGTTCCTGAGCAGTACCGTCAGAACCTGGTGACGATTGCTGCTGACCGTAAGAATTTGAAGCATCTTTTCCGTGATTGCGACCAGTTGAAGGGGATTATGGAGTACCGCGCCTTTGAGAAGGTGCTGGACCCGTACGATAACCATTCTTTGGGTGAAGTGCATGTGAAGCTTGCTGGCACGCCCGCGTATGAGCGGATGCAGGCTGAGGTGTGTGCGGCACGTACCGCCGTGGATGAGATGGTGGAGGAAGCACTGACCCCTCGTCCGCTGGATCAGCTGCAGGACTATAGCGTTTTCACGGATTGTTCGTTCCGTTCGACTCACAATAAGAAGTATCAGCGTGGCGGCCGTATGGGTATCGCCGGCGTGAGTGAGGACGGCTTCTATTTTCATGCCCACTATGATGGCGTGAACATTATGACCGGTGAGCTGTCTGCGATGTTGGCGGCTTATACGGTGTTCCATAGCGGTTCGCGCCGCCTGATTATTCATACGGATTCTTTGGGTGCGTTGACGTTTGTGTTGCGTTTGGCGCATAGCCGTTGGGCTTTTGAGGCGTGGGTTTCTGAGGGTATTCAGGATGAGCGTGTGGTGGCTCAGATGCGTGCTTTGACGGAGGCTATCCGCGAGAAGCGTGTGCTGGTGAAGCATGTTCCGGGTCATACGGGCCACGGTTTGCAGGAGAGTAGCGACTCTGTGTCGAAGATGCATCGCCATTTTCCGGGGCAGATTGTGGATAAGCGTCATCAGAGCGAGTTTAATCAGCGTTGCGAGTCGATTATTACTGCTTTGTCGGGTTGTGCGAAGGCTGTTCGTTTGCTTGCGCCGGAGTGGTTGCAGATTAAACCTTCTTCAATCCACACGGGAAACCGTTTATGGCGCTAAACTAGTCCAGGGTAGAAATGAACGCGCGATGCATTCGCCGCATACGAGGGTATGCGATGTCGGAGGTGTCGCGTGTTTCTTTTTGCCCTTTTTCTGTGTGTGCTTGTTCTGCGTGTGCTTGTGTGCGGTGGGTCTGCAGTGATAGATGCACAGCGGTGGGGATAGAATTGTGTGAAGATTTTTTCGATTCTCCCGATTTTTAGCGGGTGCACACTATTTTTTGGGACCCAATTTATGCAGTTTCTCCCTCCTCCTGATTCTCCTCTATATATTCCGCTGGTGGTGCTGTATGCGCTGACGGCGCTTTCGCTGGTGCTCTTTATCTGCCTCTACCTGCGGGAACGCCGTAGCGTGTTTGTCGGCTGGTTGCTGATTGCGACCGTGGGGTTGCTGGGTACGAGCCTGGGCGTAATGGCGATTGTGGCAGAGAACCAGATTTTGCTGGTGTTGGCGTTCTTCATTGTTATCGTTCCGGCGATCCTTTCGATTTTTACGCCTTTGGGTTTGACCGGTCTTTTCCTTTATAGCGGTGTGCGTCTTATTGTTCGTGAGGGTTTTTCGCTCACTAATTCTTTGGCATTAGCTGCCGGTATTGCCCTTATTGTGGGTCCGTTCTTTGTTCCCGGTCCGGCGGAGAACACTCCGTTGGGCGGCGTGTGGGGCACTATTTATTTCTATTTTTCGCTGGTGCTGACCTATTTCACTATCTACGCGGTAGGCTTTACTGTGTCGGCAGTGTTGAACCTGGTGAATTTCCGTCAGCAGGCTGACTATGTGGTGGTGCTCGGTTCGGGTCTCATTGGTGACCAGGTGACTCCGCTGCTGGCGGGTCGTATTGATCGCGGCATTGAAATTTACCGTAAGAACCCCGGCTCGAAGCTGATTATGTCTGGCGGTCAGGGTGCGGATGAAGAGGTTCCTGAGGGTGTGGCGATGACTCGCTACGCTGTATCCCGTGGTATTCCCGAGACGGACATTATTGTGGAGGACCGCGCGGTGAACACCCGCGAGAATCTGCTCTTCTCTTACGCCCTGATGCCGGAGGTTGCCGAGGGCAAAACCCCGAAAGTTGCTGTGGCAACAACCAGCTACCACCTGTTCCGTGCGTTGCTGCTGGCGCGTTCGCTGGGTCTGAAATGCTGGGGCGCGGGGGCTCGTACGAAGGTGTATTTTGCGGTGAATGCTTTTATCCGTGAGTTTATTGGGTATTTGAGCATGACTCGCCGCCGCCACATCATTACTTTGAGCCTGTGCACGGTCCTCTACATTGCAGTGGTGCTCTTCGTGTGGTGGATGCACTCCGCCGGTTTGGTGGGCCCGGGCGAACCGATGTAGCCCCTGGTCTGCTCTAATACGTATCCGTGCTCTAGCTTGTGGCCTGGCGCATCCTGCGATAGCGCCTCATACAATAAAAGTGCCCACCCGGGGTTATCCGGGTGGGCACTTTTATTTAGAGGAGCGATGACCACAGTCGGCAGAGGTTCTCCG
The DNA here is from genome assembly GCF_000175615.1 of Rothia mucilaginosa ATCC 25296. Classification (GTDB taxonomy): domain Bacteria; phylum Actinomycetota; class Actinomycetes; order Actinomycetales; family Micrococcaceae; genus Rothia; species Rothia mucilaginosa. Next base: position 76,292 of record NZ_ACVO01000025.1, read on the forward strand.
CCATCTTGATGCGGCGCGGACGCTCCGCCCACTGGGTGTACAGCAACTCGGTGCAGACCTGCTCGTATTCGGCGCATACTTCATCCAGCATCGCCACCATTTTGCGGTCAATGACGAACGTTGACACTTCCATGTTCAGCGAGAAGGAACGCGGGTCCATATTGGACGAGCCAATGAACGCGATTTCGTCGTCGACCATCATGAACTTGGAGTGCAGCACGGTCGGGCTGGGGTACTGCAGAATACGCACACCCGCCTGCAACAGCTGCTCGTAGTAGGAGCGCTGCGCCATGTTCGGTAGGAACTGGTCGCCCTTCTCGCACACAATCACGGTGGTTTCAATACCGGAGTATGCGGCGTTCGTGAGTGCCTGCAGTAGGGTCTCTTCGGGCACGAAGTAGGGCGAGCAGATGGTGATACGCCGCTCGGCATTGTAGATCAAGTAGTTGATGAGGCGCAGGTTGTTTTCGGTTTCAAAACCGGGCCCGGAGGGAACAACCTGGGCGCGCATCCCATCCTCGTAGTAGGGGATGTTGGTGTTAATTTCTGCCAGGATCAGCTGGTTCGTTTCGGAGTACCAGTCGGAGACGAAAATGGCGTTGAGCTCTTCAACGATGGGGCCGGTGCAGGAGAAAGTCAGGTCCTTCCATTCCAGACCCTTCTTAATGTTTTCGGGTAGATCGTAGGAGCGGTGAATAGCGTTCTGCGAACCGGAGAACGCGACGCGGCCGTCCACGACGAGGACCTTGCGGTGGTTACGCAGGTCGGGGCGCTGCCACTTGAGCTTCCACGGTTTGAGCGGCAGCATGAGGCGCCACTGCATACCCGAGTCGTTGAGCATTTTCACGAGCTTCTTATAGGACGGGTATTTGCGGGAGCCGATGTGGTCGATGAGTACGCGCACCTGTACACCGCGTTTGTGGGCGGCGAAGAGGGCGTCCCAGAGGACTGCGCTCGCCTCGTCGTAGGCGGTGATGTAGAACTCGAAGTGCACGTATTTGGTGGCGCGGTCGACTTCTTCCGCCATGGCGACCATCGCGTCGTGGTTGTCGGTGTGGAGGGTGAATTGGTTGCCGCCGACCAGGGGGAGCGAGCCGAGGGTGTAGTTGAGTTGGCTGGCTACCTTGGCGGGGTCGGAGAGGTCGTCGGTTCGGGCGAGGAAGGGTTTGTTTTCGCTGGCTTCGCGGATCATGTCGTTCATGGCGTGTTGGCGTGCGCGGCGGTAGGCGGGCAGGCGCGAGGAGCCGAAGACGAGGAATGCGATGAACCCTACGAAGGGGATGAAGAAGATTGCCATGAGCCAGCCCAGTGCAACCACGGGTTTGCGGTTGTAGGGGAGCCAGAAGAGGGCTGCGAGTCGGATGAGGATATCGGCGATGCCGAGTGCGAGGCGCAGCCAGTCGGGCAGGAAGTCGAGGTAGGTGGGGGCAAACAAGTTCACCCGTCTATTATGCCGGTATTTCGTGTGGGGTTTGGGGGAGCGGGTTTGCCGCTTCGTATGTGATGTGCCGGTATTGTGTGCTGGCGGTGGGGGTGGAGCTTAGCTGGCTTTGCTGTGAGCCTTAACGCTAAAAATGCACTTGAGCATTGTCTGCAGTGGTGAAATAATTGCAGTTATGCAGAAAAAGGAACAGAGCCTTCGCGAACGCCGCCGCGAACAAACCTGGACGGCAATCCACGAAGCAGCCCTCAAACGCGTCCGCGACCACGGGATGCGCGGAACCACCGTTGAAGAAATTGCCCAGGAGGCGGGCGTCTCCCCGCGTACCTTCTTCAACTACTTCCCCTCCAAAGAGGACGCCGTTCTGGGTCTGCGTGAACCGGTGGTCAGCGAGGAAATCCTCGAAACAGACCGCGCCCACGAGGACGACAACACCATCATTCGTGTAACCCACCTTCTCTGGGAGGTCATTTTCCAGAGCTTCCACTACGCCAATGGCAAGGACCCCCGAGCTCCCTTTCAGGAGTTCCCCGAGTCCGCGAAACGAATGAAAATGCACTACATGAAGTGCGAACAGGTGCTCACCGAGTACCTGAACACTATTGACTGGGTGGCTTTTGATGCTGCCGGTCGCCGCGGCCCTTTCCCGCGCCGAACCCCCGCTGACCCGCTGACCGATCACTTCCGGGAGCGATCGCGCGCAAAGGTCCAGCTTGCCTCCGCGGTGCTTCGTCAGCTGGAGTTCGCCCGCGACCTGGAAGACAAAGAGGATATCGCCCGCCATATCCGCCAGACGGTAAAGACCTTCCAGTTCCTGCTTTTTGAGCAGAACCGACCGGCAATTTAGCGGCAGTTCACTGCTACAAACTACAAAAGCCCGCCGGAAACTGAATCCAGAGCCCGGCGGATACTCACAACAGACATATATAGAACGTAACTAAGGATTATCGATGAGTACAGAGGAAAAGAAGCTACCTCAGCCGCCAGCCGGCGAGGCTAAGCAGGAAAGCAAAAACCGCATCCGCGCCATGTTCTTGGGCCTGGTCATTGTGATGCTCATGTCCTCGTTGAATCAGACGATTCTGGCGCCGTCGCTACCCACGATTGTGGGTGAGCTTCACGGCGTGGAGCACATGAGCTGGGTGATTACTATTTTCATCCTGCTTTCGACGATTACGATGCCGGTCTACGGCAAGCTTTCTGACCAGTTCGGACGCAAGCCCTTCCTGATTTTTGCGATTGTCGCGTTCATGGCGGGTTCGATTGTTGGTGCGCTCGCTCAGGACATGAACTGGCTGATTTTTGCTCGTGCCCTGCAGGGTCTGGGCGGCGGCGGTCTGATGATTCTTTCTCAGGCTGTGATTGCTGATGTGATTCCTCCCCGCGACCGTGGCCGCTACATGGGTATTATCGGTGGCGTTTTTGCGTTCTCGTCGGTGGCTGGTCCGCTGATTGGTGGCTGGATTACTGAGGGGCCGGGTTGGCGTTGGGCGTTCTGGCTGAACCTGCCGCTGGCTATTCTGTCGATTCTTGCGGTGATTTTCTTGCTGCCGCACCGCCCGTTCCGTGAGCGTGAGAAGCACAGCATCGACTACCTTGGTTCGCTGATTCTGATGGCGGGTACGAGTGCGCTCGTGCTTGCCACGATTTGGGGCGGTAACCAGTACGAGTGGGCTTCGCCGCAGATTATTGGTCTGCTAATTTTCTCGGTGGTTGCTGCGCTGGTGTTCATCCCGGTGGAGAACCGTGCGGCTGAGCCGGTCATGCCCATGTACCTGTTCAAGAACCGTAACTTCTTGCTGACTCTGGGCGCTTCGCTGGCGTTGGGTGTGGCAATGTTTGGTGCGGTGGAGTATATCCCGACTTATCTGCAGATGGCGCTGGGTGTGAGCGCTACGGTGGCCGGTCTGCTGATGATCCCGATGATGGGTGTCATGCTGGTGGTGTCCATTGTGACGGGCCGCGTGGTGTCGAAGAGCGGTCGCTACAAGCGTTACGTGACGAGCGGTACCGCGATTGTGGCGCTGGGCCTGTTCCTGCTGTCGACCGTGACTATTGAGACTCCGACCTGGCTGTTCTGTGTGTACCTTGCGGTGATGGGTGCCGGTCTGGGTATGTCCATGCAGTTCTTGACTCTGATTGTTCAGAATGCGTTCCCGGTGAGCGTGGTTGGTACCGCGACGGCGTCGAATAACTTCTTCCGTCAGGTGGGTGCTACTGTGGGTGCCTCGCTGGTGGGTGGTCTGTTTACCTCGCGTCTGACCTCGCTGATTTCTGAGCGTATGCCGCAGCAGGCGCTGCAGTCTTCGGGTAGCCATGCGTCTTCGTCTCTGACTCCTGAGCTGGTGGCGTCTTTGCCGGAGCCGGTGCACGGCATCATTGTGAATGCCTATAACGATGCGTTGATTCCGCTGTTCCTGTACCTGGTGCCGCTGGGTCTGGTGTCTACGCTGCTTCTGTTCTTCATTCGTGAGGATGCGCTGGCGACGACCCTGGAGACTGAGCCGGCTGTTGATATTGCCCGTGCGGCGACCGGCGCGATCCCGGTGATTACTCCGGAGATGGCTGCTAAGGACGCGCAGGATCTGAAGGGTATGCAGGGTTCTGCCCGCACTCGTATTGATGAGTCGTTGAACTCGGAGGCTTCGCCGGATTCGGAGCCTAACGCTAAGAGCTAAGGTCTTAGCACTAGATGCGGAGGCGTTGCCTTCCTATATAAGTGGCGCCCCGGTGCGAGTCGTGTGCTCGTGCCGGGGTGCCGTTTTTGGCTGCGTTGCCTTAAATAGCGCGCTTAAGAGGTGTGCCTTAGTGCTTGGTTTAGGGGTTTGAAGTGTTGGTTTAGTCCCCTAAATGGTGGGTTTACGTGGTGTTTTACCCTGTTAAAGCGCTTATCGAAAAGGTTATTACGTCCCTATCTGGGGTTAATTGTTTCGGATGTAAAATTTTCGTAAAAATTGTTAATCCGCCCCTTTTCCCCGGTATTCCGGGGCATTTTTTTACCCAGCTCCCTTTTAGCTTGCATACAGGCTGTTCTAAGGGGTGAAAGTGCCCAATGTGGGTTTGGTGGAAGTGTTACAGGCTATATAAGATAAAGTAACTATGCTCCTAGTGACAGTCATCACGAAGCAGTGCACTGGGACAGCATGACACACATGCCTATGACACCGACATCTACACAAGGAGGGGAACCGTCCCATGTTTAGGTACATCCTCCAGCGATCGCTGACGTACCTCGTCATGGTCTTTATTACGACCACGATGGGTTACTTTGCAGCGGTTACTGCTCTGAAGCCTGCCCTCTTGGAGCAGGAAAAGGTTCCGAAGCCGAGCCCCGAGCAGGTGAACCGTAACTTCGCGTCCCTGGGTCTCGATCCCGAAATGAACCCCTGGGACCGCTACGTTCAGTGGCTGACCAATGTGGTCACCAAGTTCGATTGGGGCCGTAGCCCCAACGGCGCGTACATTAACCAGGAATTTGGCCAGCGCGTGTGGGTTTCTACCCGCCTGCTGCTGGTGGCTACCATTCTCTCGATTGTGATTGGTATTGCCCTGGGTGTGTACTCGGCAGCTCGCCAGTACAAGTTCTCTGACCGTGTTATCACCGGTTACTCCTACCTGGTCTACATCATCCCCGCTCCCGTTGCTTACTTCGTGGTGCAGCAGGGCGCGACCACTATCAACAACATTGCCGTTGCTAATGGTGGAGAGAAGATTTTCTATGTGACCGGTATTTCGACTCCGGGTCTGACCGGATTCTGGGAAATCACCATCGATATGGCGGCGCACTACATCGTGCCGACTTTCTGTATGACCATCTTCGGTTGGGCTGGTTACCAGATTGCACAGCGTCAGTACCTGCTCGATAACGTGAACGCTGACTTCGTGCGTACCGCTCGTGCTAAGGGTCTGACCCGCAACCAGGCGATTACTCGCCACGCACTGCGTGTCTCCTTCATCCCCGTGGCACAGTCCATCGCGTACCAGATTCCGCTGATTTTTGCGGGTGCATTCTTCGCCGAGACCGTCTTTGCATGGCCCGGTATCGGTAAGTGGTCGATTGACTCCATTTCCTCGCAGGACGTGAACGCTGCGACCGTGACCCTCGCGTACGGTTCTGCACTGTTCGCTGTCGGTGCGATCATCGCTGATATCGCTACCACCATCGTCGACCCCCGAGTGAGGATCTCATGAGCCAGGTAACTGCAACTTCCTCCGTACCGGTGGTACAGGAGAACGGTGACTTCAAGGTCATCAACAAGAGCGTTATTATTCTGCGCCGCTTCCTGCGTAACAAGGCTGCAGTCTTCGGCCTGTCCGTGTTCATCGGCATGGGTCTGTTCGGCCTGTTCGGTAAGTACCTGACCAAGTACAAGCCCAACGACATTGACTACATGGCGCTGGGTGAAGGCCCCTCGGCTGACCACTGGTTCGGTACCACCATCGCGGGTAACGACGTGTTCGCCATGATGGTTGAGGCCGTCTGGACCTCTCTCGAAATTGGTGTGATCGTTGGTTTCGTCACCGTGTTCATCTCCGCAGTCTACGGCTGTGTGATGGCGTACTTCGGCGGCTGGATTGACAAGATCATGTTGTTCATCCTCGAGACCCTGATCATGGTGCCCTCGCTGCTGATTCTGGCTATTCTGATTAACGGTCAGGTTGGTAAGCAGATTCAGAAGAGCGTCCCCACCTGGATTCTGCTCTCCGCTGTGCTGATTACCTTCGGCTGGATGGGTAGCGCCCGTGTTATTCGTGCAATGGCACAGTCCCTCATCAACCGCGACTTCGTGAAGGCTGCACGCTACATGGGTGTGCACCCCTTCAAGATTGTGATGCGCCACCTGGTTCCGAACATCGGCTCCCTGCTGGTTCTGAACTTCACCAGCGGCATCATGAGCGCTGTGCTCTCTGAGGTTGCCTACTCCTTCATCGGCATCGGTATTAAGTACCCCAACTACTCGCTGGGTTCGCTGATTTCGGATGCTTCGCAGCAGATTAACACCCTGCCGCACATGTTCTGGTTCCCGGTTCTGTTCTTCTTCCTGCTGGTTGGTCCGCTGGCCCTCATGAACGACGGTCTGCGTGACGCATTCGACCCGACCTCCATGTCTGTCGGTAAGATCAAGAAGTCCAAGAAGAACGAGAAGGCAGAGGCACCTGCTGCCGCTGCAAAGGAGGCGAAGAACTAATGAGTACCTCTCCCGTTCTGAGCGTTAAGGACCTCAACGTCCGCTTCAACACTGAGAATGGCATCGTGCATGCTGTTCGCGGTGTGAACTTTGACCTGTACCCCGGTAAGACCCTGGGTATCGTGGGTGAATCCGGTTCCGGTAAGTCCGTTGCCTCCATGGCGATTATGGGCCTGCACCCGACCACCGCTGACATCACCGGCTCGATTAAGTACAACGGTACCGAGCTGCTGGGTCTGAGCGATAAGGAAATGTGCGCATACCGCGGCAAGGAGATCTCCATGGTCTTCCAGGATCCGCTGTCCTCCCTGACCCCCGTGTACACCATTGGTGATCAGATTGCCGAGGTGCTCAAGGTCCACAACAAGGGCATGAGCAAGCAGGCTATCAAGGACCGCTCCATCGAGCTGATGCGTATGGTGGGTATTCCTTCGCCGGCTGACCGCCTGCGTTCCTTCCCGCACGAGTTCTCCGGTGGTATGCGTCAGCGCATCATGATTGCTATGGCGATTGCGAATGACCCCCGTGTGCTCATCGCCGATGAGCCCACCACCGCACTGGATGTGACCATTCAGGCGCAGGTACTGGAGGTTATGCAGAAGGCTCAGGATGAGACCGGCGCAGCGACCATCATGATTACCCACGACCTGGGTGTTGTGGCTGGTATGGCTGACGACATTCTGGTGATGTACGCCGGTAAGCCGGTGGAGATTGCGAAGGCAGAAGACCTGTACAAGCATCCCTCCCACCCGTACACCATCGGTCTGCTGGGTGCGGTCCCGCGTGTGGACCGTTCCGAGAAGGTCTCCCTGGTTCCGATTGAGGGTACCCCTCCGAACCTGATTAACCCGGTGACCGCGTGCTCCTTCCGCCCGCGTTGCCCCATCGCTAAGAGCGGTGGCCAGTGCTGCCAGGACTCCAACGGCGAGCCCGATCTGCAGCTGTTGGAAGGCGTTGGCGAGGGTCACTACTCCTCCTGCACCATCTCTCAGGAGCTGGTCGGTAAGACCGCAGACGAGCTGTACCCGGTTCCGGAGCCCCCGGTATCGAAGTACGACGGTATTCCGCGTGAGGAGCGTGCCCCCGTCCTGGAGGTCCGCAACGTCAAGAAGCACTTCCCGCTCATGAAGGGTGCGCTGATTAAGCGCCGCGTGGGCACTGTGAAGGCTGTGAACGGCTTGTCCTTCGATATTCGTGAGGGCGAGTGCTTCTCCATCGTGGGTGAGTCCGGTTGTGGTAAGACCACCACCCTGCTGGAAATCATGGAGTTCAACAAGAACACCGACGGTGAGATTCTGATCAACGGAACCTCCACCAAGGACGGCAAGTCCGCGGGTGAGATTCTTGAGCTGCGTAAGAACCAGCAGATGGTGTTCCAGGACCCCACCGGTGCTCTGGATCCGCGCTTCACCGTTTACGAGGTGCTTGCTGAGCCGCTGGAAAACCAGGGCATGAACAAGGCAGACATCAAGAAGCGCGTCATCGAGCTGATGCACATTGTGGGTCTGCAGCCTGACCACGTGAACCGCTTCCCGAACCAGTTCTCTGGTGGTCAGCGTCAGCGTATCGGTATTGCTCGTGCGCTTGCTGTGAACCCCAAGCTTGTGGTTCTGGATGAGCCGGTGTCCGCACTGGACGTGTCCGTCCAGGCTGGTGTGATTAACCTGCTGGAGGAGTTGCGTGCAAACCTGGGCCTGAGCTACCTGATGGTTGCTCACGACCTCGCGGTGATTCGCCACGCATCCGACCGCGTTGCAGTGATGTACCTGGGTCGTATTGTTGAGATTGGTGACGTCGACCAGGTGTTCGACAACCCGATCCACCCGTACACCCGTGCACTGCTCTCGGCAATTCCGGTCCCGGATCCTGAGGTTGAGGCAAAGCGCCACCGCATTATGCTTGAGGGCGACCTGCCCACTCCGGTGAACGCGCCTAAGGGTTGTGGCTTCTCGAGCCGTTGCCCGGTCTTCAAGCTGCTGCCTGAGGACAAGAAGCGTCGTTGCCTGGAGGAGATGCCGGAACTGACCCACGTTGAGGGTGAGGATCACGGTTATGCTTGCTACTTCCCGGAGGCTGAGGCCGCTACGGTGTAGCTCTAGAGTCGGCTGAATAAGTCGCATGTGTGCCGAGGGGCGAATATTCGTTGAATATTCGCCCCTCGGGTTTTTAATGCCCGGTACTGGTGAGGCGCGTGCTGCTTGAGATTGTCACCTGGTGAGACGGCGGGAGCCTCAGAATGTGGCGCTTGGCACTGAAACCAGCAAGAAAACAGGAAAAACTGCACTGACTAGGCGTAACCTTTCTCACCATTCAAGATATGAATATTTATAGGCGAACTTCTATACCGCAGGTAAGCCATAATTAAGCCTGTGGGTGCGCCGCTAGGGGCATACCTCAAGGAACACATTCATAGACCGGCACTAATTCATCGCTCACCGCAGCCTATTGCGGCGCATGAGCAGGGAACCCTTGACGCTTTCCTGCAGGATTATTGAGGGTCAAACGTATAAGAGGACACTCTCATGGAGAAGAATTTCATCCTGAACCGTCGTACCGTTCTCGGTGGCGCTGCAGCACTGGGTACCGTGGGCGTACTGGCTGCGTGCGGCTCGTCCAAGGACTCCAAGGCAACCACTCATGGTGCAACCGTGGGCACCGATGCCAAGGAGCTTTATGACCTTGGTGAGGCCGCTGTTTCTGAGCTGAAGGATGGCGGCACTCTGCGCCTGGCTGTTCCGGGTATTGGTCCGGACTTCAACCTTTTCAGCGCGGACGGCAACTCCCTGTACACCCAGACCGCTATGAGCCCCGTGGCTTACGCAGGTCTGTGGCAGGGTGACCCCATGGGTAAGCGCACTCTGGCTCCCGAGTTTGCGAAGAGCTTCGATGTCGCCGAAGAAAACGGTCTGCCGGTTGTCTCCATTGAGCTGAACCCCCAGGCTAAGTTCAACGATGGTACCCCCATCGACTACAAGGCTCTGCAGGCTACCTGGGAGGTCCTCAAGAGCACCGATGGTGGCTACAAGATCGCAAGCAGCGGCATCTACGGCAGCATTGCTTCCGTGGAGCGCGACGGTGATGACTTCAAGGTGAAGGTAACTTTCTCCGCACCTTACTTCCCGCTGGAGACCCTCTTCGCTGGCATTATGCACCCGGCTCTGCTGGACAAGGAACTCTTCAACACTGGTTTCGTGGACAAGCCGCACCCCGAGTACTGGGTTGGTCCCTTCACCATTGCTGAAGGTGGTTGGAACTCGACCGAGAAGACCCTGACCCTGACCCGCAACGACAAGTGGTGGGGTGAGAAGCCCGTTCTGGAGCGTATCGTCTTCCGTCAGATGGATACTGCTGCTGAGCGCGCAGCATTCAAGAACGATGAGCTTGATGCGATTGGTGCTACTACTGTTTCTGCATACAATGAGCTCAAGGAAGTTGCTAACACCGAGATTCGCCGAGGCGCTCGCCTGTTCTCCGGTGGCGTGACCATGAACCCCGCCCGCATGCAGGATGTTGCTCTGCGTCGTGCTGTGGTTGCTGGTCTGAACCGTGAGGCTCTCGCCAAGATTCGTTTCCAGGGCCTGGATTACAAAGAGAAGCTTCCCGGCTCGATGATTCACATGCCCTTCAACGAGTACTACCAGGACGTTTACCCGACTCCGAACAACGATGCTGCTGCAGCTGCCAAGATTCTGGAAGAGGCAGGTTACACCAAGAACGGCGAGTTCTACGAGAAGGACGGCAAGCAGGCTGCCTTCAAGTTCTCCATCTTCGGTGAGGACCCCACCTCCAAGGCTGTCGGTCAGACCCTGGTTCAGCAGCTGAAGTCTGCAGGCATTAATGCTGAGCTTGACTCCCGTGCTGTTAGCGAGTTTAACAAGACCATGGCCTCCAAGGATTACGACGCAACCTCTTCCGGTTTCGCTCCGAGCTCCCCGGATGCTACCGAGGCTACCGAGCAGTTCTACATGCGCCGTAAGCCCGAGGAAGCCGGTTCCGATGAGATCAATGAGATGATTGCAAAGATGAAGCTCATTGCTGACAACAAGGAACGCAACCTGGCTTGCAACGAGATTGAGAAGAAGCACCTGGCTGAGTTTGCAGTGCTGATTCCGCTCATCAATGGTCCTGAGTACAAGTTCGTGAAGAAGGGTCTGCACAACTACGGTGTGTCCCTCTTCCAGGGCACCGGCATTCACTGGGAGAAGGTTGGTTGGGCTAAGTAAGTGCTCGTCCCTTCACCCACTCGGTGAATAGCCTAGAGCTATTGAAAGTGTCCACCCGGATTATCCGGGTGGACACTTTTTGCATATCTGGAGGAAGCGCTTTGGGTGTTTTTGTGTACCGATGCGGGGGAGTGGTGGTATAGCTATCCGATAAAATCCGAAAAATTCGTGCAAAAACAGGGTATTTATAGTATGAATATTCAAAAGACACGATAAATATTAAGAAATATTGTAAAAATGCTTGGTTTTCACTCTCGAGGTGCGCTACAGTGGAGTCATACAAAGTTATGCATTGCTCTGTATAAATAATCATTATTTCGGCGATACGGGATACACCCGCCCGCACAAGACAGAAGGAAACCACTCCCATGACCGCCAACACCGCATACACCGCGAGTAGCCACGAAGCGACCAAGAACAGCTTCAGCCGCCGCGCCCTCATTGGCGGCACCGCGGCTCTGGGAGCTGTAGGTCTGCTCAGTGCCTGCGGCAACGGCAGCGCAAGCTCTGAAAAGACCAAGGCCGCCGGCGCCGGTGCCAATATCGAAGACCTCTACAACATTAACGCTCAGGACGTGAACAGCCTGAAGAAGGGCGGCATCCTGCGCCTGCCCGCCGGATCCATCGGCCCGAACTTCAATTTCTACACCCAGAGTGGTAACACCAGCGATAACGTCAACGTTATGAGCACCATCAGTCAGGCTGGCATGTGGAACCTCGACTTTGATGGCACTTACAAGCTGAACACCGACTTCGCTGTCTCCTTCGAGCACAGCAAGAAGGACGACAAGATTCAGGTTGCCGTCAAGCTCAACCCCAAGGCTGTCTTCAACGATGGCACCCCCATCACCTACAAGGCGCTCCAGTCCACCTGGAACATCTTCAAGAGCTTGGATAACGGCTACAACATTGTCACCAGCGGCATCTACGAATTTGTCGAATCCGTAGAAAAGGGCGAAGACGACTACAGCGCAACGGTCACCTTCTCCAAGCCCTTCTACCCGCTGCAGAGCCTCTTCTCTGAGATTCTGCACCCCGCACTGGAAGACGTCGAGCTCTTCAACAACGGCTTCGTGGATGCGCCCCACCCCGAGTACTGGGCTGGCCCCTTCACCCTGGCGGATAAGGGCTGGGACTCCACCGCGAAGACCTTCAGTGTTGTACCCAACGACAAGTGGTGGGGCACCAAGCCCCTGCTGGACAAGATTGTCTTTACCCAGATGGAATCCAGCGCTGCGCGTGCCGCGTTCAAGAATGACGAAATTGACGCTATCGGTGCAAGCACCTCCTCCACCTATGCCGAGGTGAAGAATATTGCGGGTACCGAACTTCGTAAGGGTACTCGCCTCTACGCTGGCGGCCTGGATATCAATCCCCGCCGCGTCAAGGATGCTGCCCTGCGTAAGGCAATCTTCGTCGGCACCAACCGTGAAGCACTCGCAAAGATTCAGTTCCAGGGTCTGCCCTACGAAGAAGCTATTCCCGGTTCGATGATTCACATGCCTTTCTCGCCCTACTACCAGGATTCTTACCCGACCCCGAATAACAGCGTTTCGGAGGCGCAGAAGATTCTGGAGGTCGCCGGCTACACCAAGAACGGCGACTACTACGAGAAGGACGGCACGAAGGCTGGCTGCGCAGTGGTGGTCTTCGGTGACGATCCGACCAACAAGGGTAGGGCTCAGACCTTCACCCAGCAGATGAAGGATGTCGGCATTGAGATCCGGATCGATCAGCACGCCGATAGTGAGTTCGCCACCATTTTGGGCAACTGGGACTACGATATTTCCTTCAGTGGCTACTCGGTCTCTGCTGACGCGACCGAGGGTGCCAAGCAGTTCTACTACTCCGAGAACAACGAAGGTATCGGCAGCAAGGAAATCGATGCCCTCATCGACGCCATGACCCTCATTGAGGATGACAAGGAACGTAACCTCGCCTGCAACGAGATTGAGAAGAAGCACATGGCGGAGTTCGCCTTCCTGGGCACCATTACGAACGGTCCTGACTTTGTGATGGTCAAGAAGACTCTGGCTAACTACGGTCCGCGCCTGTACAAGTCGATGGACTGGACTGCTGTGGGCTGGATGAACTCCTAAAAGGTGCCTGTCTTGCGAGCGGGTCGAATGCGTATGTGCGCGTTCGGCCCGCTTTGCTGTGCCCGCTGACTATTTCTGAAGGTAGGGAAGGGGTGTTGCGCGAAGGATGGTGGGGTTACGTCGGTATGGATTTAGGCCCGCTACATTAGGGCCGGGCGTAATAATTGAGAAATATTTATCGTGTTGCGCACCTGTAGTGATGTGTGTGGTGTACACTACTAAAAATATTAAATGTGGCTTAGAACATAGCTTTAGGTCACATTATTTTGCATGGCTTGACCTGCCCGCCCATCACCGCAGATAGCAGGCGCTCCTACAGGCGGAAACCCCGCCTCCAGAGCATGCGAGCCACCCACTCTACACTGCAAACACTGCATCAGCGCAGTCCACACCCACAAGGAGCCCATCATGAGCCCCCACCCCATCCCCTCCCTCTCCGGATTCAACCCGATCATGAGCCGCCGCGTACTGTTCGGCGGCGCAACCGCCGTCGCTGCTGCCGGCGTACTGAGCGCTTGTGGCTCCTCATCCTCCAAGACTGAGCACAAGGCAAGCGAAACCCCACTCTACGAAATCAACGAGCAGGACCCCTCGAAGCTCAAGCAGGGCGGTACCCTGAACCTGAGCACCTACTCCCTGGGCCCGGATTTCAACCGCTTCTCCCAGAACGGCTCCAGCACCTCCGTCTCCGAAACTATGGGCATTATCGCCGGTGCCGGCATCTGGCGCAGCACCTACAAGGGTGAAGACGAGCTCGACCCCAACTACTGCCTCGGCTTCGAAGCTAAGGAAGTAGACGGCAAGATCACCGCCGAAGTACGCCTGAACCCCAAGGGAGTCTTCAACGATGGCACCCCCATTGATATCGACGCCCTCAAGGCAACCTGGCAGATTCAGCGTGACCCCGACGGCGAATACAAGATTGGTGCAGCGGGTATCTACGAGTTCATCGAAAGCGTCGAAGCTATCGACGGCGACCGCTACCACGCACGCGTCGTCTTCAAGACTGCACACAACCCCGTCAAGGGTCTGCTCTTCGGCGGAATCCTGCACCCGGCAATGCTCGACGTAAACCTCTTCAACGAAGGCTTCGTGGACAACCCCCACCCCGAGCTCGGTTGCGGCCCCTTCACCCTGGCACCCAACGGCTGGAACTCCTCCGAGAAGACCTTCACCGCAGTCCCCAACGACAAGTGGTGGGGTGAGAAGCCCAAGCTGGACCGCATCGTCGTACGTGAAATGGCAGACCCCGCAGCTCGTGCCGCATACAAGAACGGCGAACTGGACGCGGTGGAAGCACGTACCCTCAGCGCCTACAACGAGATGAAGGACGTTGCAAACTCTGAAATCCGCCGCGGTCACCGCCTCTTCGCTGGTGGCATGAACCTGAACGCACAGCATATCACTGATGCTGCCGTGCGTAAGGCAATCTTCCTGGGTATCGACCGTGGTGCTCTGGCAAAGATTCGCTTCCAGGGTCTGCCCTACGAAGAAGAAGTTCCCGGCTCGATGATGCTGATGGGTTCCTCCCAGTACTACCGTGACAACTACCCGGCACGTAACCCGGAGGAAGCACGCAAGGTCCTGGAGAAGGCAGGCTACACCAAGTCTGGCGACTTCTACGCGAAGGATGGCAAGACCATCACCCTGAAGCTGACCACCTTCGGTGATGACGCCACCACCAAGGGCCAGGCACAGACCTTCATTCAGAGTATGAAGGAAATCGGCATTAACTTCGAGCTCGATTCGCGTGCACAGTCTGAATTCTCGAAGGTTGTCGGTAACCGCGAGTACGACGTGAGCATTTCGGGCTTCGGCCTGAGCTCCGAGCCGACCAGCGCTGCCGAGTACTTCTACCACTCCAAGAACTGGAACGGCGTCGGCACCCCCGAAATTGACGCTATGGTCGACGAGATGGTCACCATCCTCGACGACGCTAAGCGCGCCGAGAAATGCAACGAGATTGAGAAGAAGCACATGAGCGAGGTTTGCCTCTTCATTCCCTTCCTCAATGGCCCGGACTTCAAGGCATGCCGCCCGAAGCTCGCTAACTACGGTGCGTTCCTCTTCAAGAGCCCCGACTGGTCTTCGGTTGGCTGGATGGCATAAGCCGCAGTTTTAAGCTCCCCGCCCCTATACGTTTTCGCAGTGTCGTATAGGGGTGGGGAGCTTTTTCTTGTGGAGGGTTCAGCGCGCTTTAGCTGCCCAGACGCTGTGCTTGTAACTTGTAACGACTCTCAAAGAACCGGATGTGACGCGCTCGCGCGCCAATGCGACATAATATTTCATCTTTTAGTTTTCGCACGCGGCTTCCGCGTGATGATGCGGGTTTAGGCGCTGAACCCGTGATTTTTAGACGGTGTATAGTTCTTCCACGGATTGGACTGTGGTCTGCGTCGCTTCTTTTGGGGGTATACTGTGTTTCAACCACAAACAATGTGGGGGCTCTCACAAAGGTGACGGGCGGGAGCTTCGGCGCTCCCGCAAAATCGGCGCACAACACGGTGCGCTTATCAAATAGCACCTGAGCCCTCCGGCATGAGGAGAACACATGACTCATCTACGTATTAACCGCCGTACCCTCCTGACCGGCACCGTTGCCCTGGGTACCGTCGGCCTGCTCGCTGCATGCGGCGGCGGCTCTGACAAGAAGATCAGCGGTAAGGCTGCATCAAGCACCGAGGAAATCGTCAAGAACCTCGAAATCAACAAGCAGGACCGCTCCTCCCTCAAGCAGGGTGGCGAGTTCCGCGGTAGCGTCTCTGCAGTCGGCCCGAACTTCAACATTCTGACTCAGAGCGGCTACACCACCGAGAACCTCACCGCATTCGGTGGCGCCTGCAACATCCCCTCCGCTATCGGCTTCACCTCCCTGAGCCCTGCTGGCGAATACAGCCTCAACGACGACTATGTCAGCGACTACAAGGCAGAGACCGTTGGCGGCGTGCAGACCATCACCTTCAAGCTCAACTCTAAGGCTGTCTTCAATGACGGCACCCCCGTTGACATTGAGGCAATCCGCGCCGCGTGGACCGTCTACCGCAACCCCGATGACGGCTACAACGTTATCGCCGCTCCCTTCTGGCAGCAGGTAGCGTCCATCGATCCCGTGGATGGCGACAAGACCCGCGTCAAGATCGTGATGACCAAGCCGATGTATCCTGCCGAGACCCTCGGCCTGCTCGGTCTGCACCCCGCACTGACCGACAAGGAGCTCTTCAACAACGGCTTCGTGAACAAGCCCATGGATCAGTACTGGTCCGGCCCCTTCAAGATTGGCGAGTGGAACTCTTCGGCTAAGACCCTCACCCTCGTGCCCAACGACAAGTGGTGGGGCGAGAAGCCTCTGCTGGACCGCATTATCTGGCGTGAAATGGGCGACGAAGCAGAGCGCGCAGCGTTCAAGAATGGCGAGCTGGACAGCATCGGCTTTGCTGGCCTGGCAACCTACAACGCTGTCAAGGGTCAGCCCGGTGTCCAGATTCGCTCCGGCCAGAGCGTCGGCGTGATCAACCTGCAATTTAACCCGACCCGCGTGACCGACACCGCCCTGCGCCGTGCAGTCTTCGCCGCGGTTGACCGCTCCCAGTTGGCTAAGGTCAAGTTCGGCCAGATCAACTGGGAAGAGCCCCTGACCGGCTCCATGATTGCTATGCCCTTCCAGAAGGGCTACCAGGACGCTATGCCCACCAATCCCGGCGCCGAGGCTGCGGCAAAGATCCTGGAAGCAGCAGGCTACTCCAAGTCCGGCGACTACTACGCCAAGGACGGTAAGACTGCAGGCTTCTCCATCACCTACTTCGGTTCGGATGCAACCTCCCTGGCTCAGTTCCAGAACCTTGAGCAGCAGCTCAAGGCGGCAGGTATTAAGCTCGAGCAGGACAACCAGCCGCAGTCCCAGTTCAACTCCGTGATGGGCGCTAAGCAGTACGACTGCGCCTTCTCCGGTTGGGGCATTGGTGCTGACCCCGCCGACAGCGTTCAGTACTTCTACACCAGCGAAATTAACGAGGGTGTGGGCGATCCTGAGCTGGATAAGTACATTGCCTCCATTTACGAGAAGGAATCCCACGAGGAGCAGTTGAAGATGGCTGCTGAGGCTGAGAAGCAGCACATGGAGAAGGTCGCTATTTACTTCCCCTACGCTAACGGCCCCAGCTACGCAGCTGTGAAGGAGAAGCTGGCTAACTACGGTCCTTCCCTCTTCGCAACCAGCTACACCGACCCCAAGCGCTGGGTCAATGTGGGTTGGCAGAACTAAAGCCACATGTTAATTTTCTGGATTCCTATTCGGTAGTTGCTGAATTTTCGGAGGCGCCGGTATAAGGCTCTGGAGGGTAAAGTCCCGCGGTATTCCGCCTCAGCGGCGGGGTACTGCGGGGCTTTTCTATGTTTTTGATGGGGGGTTTGTGGTGGGGTGGTTTCGGGGATTGGCTGAAATATTTTCCCTAAAACGGTGAACTAGGTCATAGTGCGTGGGAAATGTGTGTATACTAATCTCAATGCAAAATGTGCGTGCTGTCACAAAGATGTGCGGGTTGTGTTCCCCCGCGTACAAAAATTCAGCATCTCACCTAACCGAGGAAAACTAATGACCACTTTCACTCTCAACCGTCGTACCCTGCTCACCGGCACCGTTGCCCTGGGTACCGTCGGCCTGCTCGCAGCCTGCGGCGGCAACTCCTCCAAGAACGAAACCAGCGCTCTCTCCGCCGGTGACGACCTGTCCAAGGCAGTCTCCTACAACGAGAAGGATCGCTCCGCCCTCAAGGACGGCGGCGAACTGCGCCTGAGCGCTGACGGCATTGGCCCCAACTTCAACATCCTCAACACCAACGGCTACACCGCCGGTAACCTGAACATTCAGGCGGCAATCAACTCCGCCTTCACCGGCGGCTTCTACGCTGACTTCCGCGGCGAGTCGCACATGAACGAGGACTACGTCACCGAGTACAAGGCGCAGACCGTTGACGGCGTGCAGACCGTGACCTTCAAGATCAACCCCAAGGCAGCCTTCAATGACGGTACCCCCATCGACGTGAACGCCGTCAAGAGCTACCAGACCATCTACACCGCCGCGGCATCCGGTTCGGATTACCAGATCACCCCCTCGCCCATCTGGGAGCAGGTCGCAAGCGTCGAGGCAGTGGACGGCGATACCCGCCACGTGAAGGTCACCATGTCCAAGCCCTGGTACCCCATCGAAGGCAGCTTCACCTCGTTCCTGCACCCGGCATTCGCCGACCCCAAATTTTTCAACGACGGTTTGAACGACAAGCCCCTCGACCAGTACTGGGCAGGCCCCTTCAAGGTCGGCGAGTGGAACTCCTCCTCCAAGGTGCTCACCGTCGTCCGCAACGACAAGTGGTGGGGCCAGAAGCCCGCTCTTGAGCGCATCACCTGGCGTGAAATGAGCTCCCAGGCAGAGCAGGCAGCTTACAAGAACGGCGAAATCGACTACGTGGACGCCAGTACCCTCAGCTCCTACAACGAGCTCTCCGGCGTGGCAAACACCGACATTCGCAAGGGTAGCGCTCTCAGCGTGGGTAACTACGAAATCAACCCCGAAAAGGTGCCCCTGCCCGTCCGCCGCGCATTCGTTGCAGCCCTCAACCGTGAGCAGCTGCAGAAGCTGCGCTACGAGAAGCTCGGCTGGAAGGAAACCCTGCCCGGCTCCATGTGCATGCTGCCCATGCAGGAAGGCTACCAGGACAACTACCCGACCAAGCTCGGCAAGGACGTCGCTACCAAGATCCTTGAGGACGCAGGCTACACCAAGTCCGGTGACTACTACACCAAGGACGGCGCTAAGGTCTCCTACCCGGTTATCACCTTCGGTAGCGACCCGGTTGTCAGCTCCACCGCGCAGTTCCTCGTCCAGCAGATGAAGGAAATCGGCGTTGAACTGACCATCGAGAACCACGGTGCCTCTGAAATGTCGAGCATCATTTCCTCGAAGAACTTCGCGATTAAGACCGGTGGCTACGGCATCACCACCTCCCCGGTGGATGCGGCGAACTACTTCTACATCTCCGAGACCAACAACGGTCACGGTAAGGATCTGGACTCGCTGGCAGCAACCATGATGTCCACCGAGGACCCGAAGGAACAGCTCAAGATCATGAACGAGCTGGAGAAGCGCCACCTGGACGAGGTCGCCATCTACGTGCCCACCCACAACGGCCCGAACTTCAAGGCGTGCCGTAAGGGCCTGGCGAACTACGGCCCCATGCTCTTCGGTCTGCCCTACTACAACCCGAACGTATGGATCAACGTCGGTTGGGAGAAGTAAAAATCTTAAGCGTTGAGCACCGCTCACACACTCCATAAGGGGTAAAAGCGCTGAAGCGGCGTGTTACAGAAGGATTAAAACCTTCTGTAGCACGCCGCTTTCCCGTTCCTCAGAGATTTGCACGGATATACTTAAAACAAATGTGGGCATTCTGCCCGCGACCCCGGCAGAGACTGTCCTCCCGCCGGGTTGGAGTGCCGGCTACGCACCGTTCGCGTACCGTCTCCACAACACTGCGAATACTCTAGGAGAAATTCCATGAAGAGCATGTCTGTCTCTCGCCGTACCCTCCTGACCGGCACCGTTGCCCTCGGCACCGTTGGTCTACTGGCTGCCTGCGGCAGCTCGAAGGAAAAGGTTGGCGGTAGTGCCGCTAACAACGCTGAAGATATTCTGAAGAACCTTCAGGTCAACAAGCAGGACCGTTCCTCCCTCAAGCAGGGCGGCACCCTGACCCTCGCGGCTACCGCCCTGGGCCCGAACTTCAACCTGCAGACCCAGAGCGGCTACACCTCCAGCAACCTGGACGCACTGGCACCCTGCAACATTCCCGCCGTGATGGGCTTCTACACCATGAGCCCCGAAGGCGAAGGCACCCTCAACCCCGAGTTCTGCACCGAGCACAAGACCGAGACCGTCGATGGCGTGCAGACCGCGACCTTCAAGATCAACCCCAAGGCTGCCTTCAACGACGGCACCCCCATGGACGTGAACGCTGTTCGCGCCGTGTGGAAGGTCTACCGCGCAACCACCGACAACCCCTACCACATCACCGACAACACCATGTGGCAGCAGGTTGAGAGCATCGAGGCTGTGGACGGCGACAACTTCCACGTCAAGGTCACCATGAAGGCTCCGTATTACCCCTCCGAGGGTCTGTGCGCCTTCGCAATCCACCCCGCACTGGAAGACGTCAACCTCTTCAACGAAGGCTTCGTTGACAAGCCCCTCGACCAGTACTGGGCTGGCCCCTTCAAGGTTGGCGAGTGGAACTCCTCCCAGAAGGTTCTCACCCTGGTCAAGAACGACAAGTGGTGGGGCGAGAAGCCGGTGCTGGACCGCATCATCTGGCGTCAGATGGACTCCGAAGCAATCCGTGCAAGCTTCAAGAACGGCGAACTGGACGCCTTCACCTTCGTGGGCGCAACCAGCTACAACGCTGTGAAGGGCCAGGCAGGCACCGAGATTCGCCAGAGCCAGAACACCAACGTCAACATCATTCAGCTGAACCCCAAGCGCATCGAGGACCTGGCACTGCGCCGCGCAATCCTTGCTTCTGTGGACCGCGAGCAGATCGCTAAGGCATACTTCTCGCAGCTCGGCTGGACCGAGCCGCTGCCCGGCTCCATCATCGCAATGCCGTTCCAGAAGGGTTACCAGAACAACTACGCTGGTGACACCGGTGCACAGGCAGCTGGCAAGATTCTGGAGGCCGCAGGCTACTCCAAGTCCGGCGACTACTACGCTAAGAACGGCAAGGTTGCTGGCTTCGCCCTGACCTCCTTCGGTTCCGAGGCTGTCTACCAGGCGGTCTACCAGATTCTGGAGCAGCAGCTGAAGTCCGCAGGTATCCGCCTGAGCGCTGACAACCAGCCGCAGTCGAACTCCAACTCCGTGCTCGGCCAGAAGAGCTACGAAGCAATCTTCACCGGTTGGGGCGTTCTGCCCGACCTGGCTTCCTCGGCACCCTACTTCTTCACCACCGAGGTGTTCGGAGTCGGTGACCCCGAAGTTGATAAGCTCATCGAGAAGCTGCAGAACACCGAGAAGGAAGACGAGCGCATCAAGATCGCTAACGAGGCGGAGAAGCTCTACTACGAGAAGGTCGCAGTGTACCTGCCCTACGCAAACGGCCCGATGTACGCCGCTGTCAAGGCTAAGGTTGCGAACTACGGTCCGTCCCTGTTCAAGCAGAGCTACACCAGCGCTGACTACTGGGTCAACGTTGGCTGGCAGGAGTAGTACCGCTTACGGTAACGCTCTAGCCGTCCTGTAGGACTCGAAATCCCGGGTACTCTCACGAGAGAGTGCCCGGGATTTTTCTGTCCCGCTTGTTCTGCGTCCTTTAGCTGGATACATTAGCGGGATATGTAATTACAAAAACTAGGGGAGCGCCACTCTAACCGGTTGCTACCACTCGCCCATGTACAGGGCGCGCTCCTGCAGATACCTCAACAGGTTCGGGTTCTGCCGCAGATAGAAGATGCGGTAAATGCCGCCTCCAGCAACGATGAAAGCCAGCGGGAAGCCCAAAATCACGAGCACACGGCTCATATTGGCGGACAGGTCAAAAGGATCACCGCTGGTTGCCACCAGCACAATCCAGAGAGAATAGCCCACGCAGGCTGGCAGAGTGCCCCACATGCCGCGCACGAGCCAACTCACCAGCGTCACCGCAATGACCCACGCCAGCGCCAACGTGAACTGGTGGCGCTCCGCCTGAGCCCAAGGGAGCGCCCCCACGTAAATAATTGCGGGGATGCCCAGGTACCCGGGGATATTCAGCGAGGCAAGAATATTCACGCAGAAATAGCCCAAGAAAATAGCGCTCAACGACGAGGACAGGAACAGGTGCAGGGGAATCATGCCGTCGCCGCTATAGGCTGCGGTGGGGCCCGCGTACACGGTTTCAAACATGAGAGTCAGCGGAGTCATCATGTACTCGATCCAGACGACCAGCGCAAAAGCACCGAAAATGCCCAGAGCCTGCATCAGCGCAATCAACCGTGAACGCGCATCGTGAGGAATGGTGAAGCTCTGGCCCTTCGCCTTGACGCCGCAGAGATGAACGACAGCCACCATTGCCGCGATGCACAGTACCCAGCGCAAGAGGGCCCCCGGCAGCTCAGGAAGACCTCCATAAGCCCCCGTAGCGGGGTCGCCCCATGCCCCGGGGAGCAGCGTAATAGCGTGAGTGCCCTCGGGGAGGCTGGTGGAGGAAGCAAGCCGGTGCGGCTCGAAGATAACCCACCACAGAAGGCAGGCTGGAATTAGCACGGAGAGCTTACGCAACAGAACCGGAAACGGCGCGGACTCATAGACGAGCGCCTCAAGATTGAGCCGGCGCATCAGCCGCCGAACAGGAGAAAGAGCGCGTAGCTCTTTTTGCTGCTCTTCCCACACTCCGGTATCCCATGTCCTAGTATCAGAAGACATCATCGTACTCCCTATCACTTGAGAACTTCCTTGTTGAGCTTATTCTTACATTAGCAGAAATACCCCCCCCGGCTAGTGTGTAACGCCGAGCTAAGCCCTACCCGAATATCAGGGCATAAGGAAAGGGGCCCCACCGTAATGGTGGGGCCCCTTAGAGCCTATAAAGCGAACTACTTAGTGGTCACCTTCAGGACAGTGCTCAGGTTTTGGTGAGCAACGCCCGGCAGACCCTTAACCTCAGCGAACTTGCGGGTGTTGGTCACGATCACCGGGGTAATCAGCGGGTAACCCGCCTCCTTGATAACCTCAGGATCGAACTCAATCAGAGCGTCGCCAGCAGCAACAACATCGCCCTTAGCAACCTTCACGCTGAAGCCCTTACCGTCCAGGTTCACGGTATCCAGACCAACGTGAATCAGCAGCTCAATGCCGTTCTCCAGCTTCAGACCCACAGCGTGGCCCGAGGGGTAGGTTGCAGCAACCTTACCGGCTGCGGGAGCAACAACAGTGGTACCGGTCGGCTCAATCGCCACACCCTCGCCCAGCTTGCCTGCAGCGAAAATCGGGTCCGGAACATCAGACAGAGCAACAGCAGTACCCTCAATGGGAGCGTGCAGCTCGATGACCTCACCAGCGGAAGCAGCGGGTGCAGCAGCAACAGCAGCGGCAGCAGCCGGAGCAGCCTTAGCGGCAACAGCCTCAGCCTTGGGAGCGGCCTCAGCATCCTCAGCCTTACGCTCCGCAGCGTGCCTTACAGCGTCAGCCTTCGACTCGTAACCGAACAGCAGAACACCGGTCATAGCGCCGAAGAACGCAATAGCCAGACCAATCACGTACAGGTAGGAAGGCTGCATAGCCGGAATCGACAGCAGCGAAGTGAACGCGAACGCGTAGGACTTAACGCCCAGGAAGGAAATGGTAGCGCCACCAATAACAGCGGGAACCAGAATAATCGGAATCACGCGCTTGTAACGCAGTACCACACCGTACATCGACGGCTCAGAAATACCACCGAGCAGACCGGACATCGACGCACCGATAGCGGTCTGACGCAGCTCACGGTCATGCTTCGCACGGATAGCCACACCGGTGACCAGACCGAACACAGCGAAGTTGTACGCACCCATCGGGGACTGAATGAAGTCAGTACCCATGGTCTGCAGGTTGTTAATCATGACAGCGTTCAGCGGCCAGTGCAGACCCAGCGGAACCATGAACAGGTACAGGCCAGCAATCAGAGCACCAACCAGAGCCGGAGCAACATCGTTAATCATCTTCAGGAAGTCAGAGATGCCCATAGCCACACCGATACCGATGGGGCCAACCAGGAACGCGGTCACCGGAACCAGAATCATGACCGAAATCATCGGCACGAACACCATCTGCAGCATCGAAGGAATAACCTTCTTCAGGAAGCGCTCAAGCGGAGCCAGCAGAGCAACAGCCAGCAGCGGGGGGAAGACCTGACCGGTGTAGCTGAATGCGTACAGCGGCAGATCCAGACCGAAGAACGGAACGTTCAGAATCTTAGTGGTCTTGTCAGCCAGAGCAGTCAGATCGGTGAAAGTACCGGTCATCAGTGCAGCGGGGATAGCCGCACCAACCCACATGTTCGCGCCCAGACGCTTAGCAGCGGTAGCACCCAGCATAATGGGCATGAAGTTCAGAACCGACAGCGAAGCAGCCTTCAGGATGTACCAGAAAGCGAACTGCTGCATCCACTGGTTGTTCAGAGCCTTAGCAGCCTCCGGGTCAGCCACACGAGCACCGTTAATGATGTCGATGTTCACGCTCTGACCGGTCAAGTCAGTGTACTGGCCGAAGAAACCCAACTGCTGCAGGAACACGATCAGGGTCAGAATCATCGAGGTACCCAGCAGTGCCCACAGCAGAGGACGGAAGGAGTCAGACAGGACGTCGAAGACGTTGGTAATCCAGCCAGCCTTCTTGCCTCCAGCCTCAACCTTGGTGTCACCCTCAGCGTGGCCGGACATAGAAGGCAGAGCGTTGATCTCGTTGTACACAGCCTCAACGCGATCGCCCAGAACAACCTGAGTCTGGCCGGACTGCTCAATCACAGAGAGAACGCCGGGCAGGCCCTCAATCTTCTTGTTCTGCACTGCATCGTTAGACACAGGAGTGACACGAAGGCGGGTTGCACAGTGAGTAATGTGCGCGATGTTCTCGGGGCCACCCAGGCCGTCAAGAATCTTCTCGCCAAGTTCGCGGTTATTCACGATACTTCCTTAGATATGCGGTCAATGTCTATGCGGTTGTTGCCGGAGGCTGTGCCTACCTGACGTTGCGGTAGCCGAAAAAGCCCCGGAAAACACGTCCAGAAAACACAAAAGACCCGAGTCTCTCGACCACCGGAAGCACTACACTCGTGCCCACTATGGAGCTTCGGTACAGCAAATAGAGGGGATTCTCGGCAGATATATGCTACCGTCCCATACGGTGTTGAGTAACTCAGGTCTTGCCTGCCAAACCAGTAACAACCCTGAAGAAGGTTTCCCTTCTCAAATAGTTCCCTGTAACTCTAAGGGTTTTCCCAGGTTAAGAGCAAGGTGAGAGGCAAAAGCTATCAGAAGCTGTTAAATGTTTCACCCAGGTGATAGCTGAGAATAGCTGAGACACGCTCTCGGCGCTGACTGCGGGGAGCCTCCCGGATGGAATCCAGCGGGGCTCAGGCAAAGCCTAGGCAGGGTCCCAGAGCCCTCCGGTACGCCCAGATACGCCTCGGACCGGGTGCTTTCGAAGACGGCGCTCTTGAAGACGCGGAAGGGCCCCGCATCCACAGGATACGGGGCCCACACGCTACCGAAGCAGCTACCTTCCGACTAACTACTTAGCCGGGAAGAAATTCAGCGGAGCAACCTCCAGCTCAGGGTAATTACGCTTCTGCCAACGGCGATTACGATGCGCATTCACCTCAATCAGCGCGGCACCCAGAGCACCGGCGCCCAGAGCCGTCCACAGCAGATGCGGAAGCACAGTAACGAACTGGTGGTACTCCACCAGAATTGGCACGAACAACGCCGCGAAGAACACCGCAAGCAACGCACCAAACAGCAGAACACGAGCACGGTTGAACGGGCGAGCCACCGCAGCCAAGTTCCACAGACCCATCATCACCAGGGTGATGAACGAAGCCGTCTGAACCTGACGGATATCCTCAACACCCATGCCGCGAGCCGTGAACGTCACCGCCAACAGCATCGCAACCACAATAATTGAGTTCGGAACCGTGTAATTCAGCACGCGACGCAAGAAGCCCGGCACGTAACGGCGCGAATTCGGCAACAGAGTCAACGCGAAGGACGACGCACCCACAATCAAGAAGTCAGCAGTCGAGTACTGACGCGGCAAGAACGGGAAGGTCAAACCAAAAATACTGAACAGAACACCCAGAAGAATCGCGAAACCAGTCTTCGTCAAGAACAGGTTCGCCACCATCTCAATGTTCGTAATGACCTGACGGCCCTGCTCCAACGCAGCCGGCAGAGACGAGAACTTACCGTCCAGCAGAACCAAGCGAGAAACAGCCTTCGTCGCCGGAGCAGCGTTACCCATCGCAATACCCAAGCTTGCATGCTTAAGCGCCAGAGCGTCATTAATGCCGTCACCGGTCATCGCCACCACATGGCCGCGCTCCTTCAGAGCAATCACCATGTTCTTCTTCTGCTCGGGCGACACACGACCGAAAATATTGTGAGTAGCCGCAGCCTCAGCAAGCTCCGGACCGTCCTCAGGCAGAGTCGACGCATCAACCGCGCCCGCAGAAGTATCCATGCCCGCAGTCTTCGCAGCCGCAGCCACAGTGAACGGGTTATCACCCGAGAAGACCTTCAAAGTCACACCCTGACGGTGGAAATACTCCACAATCTCAGGCGCATCCGCTCGCACATTCTCACGGAAAATCACGAACAGAACCGGGGTAGCATCCGACGGGATCTTCTGAATCGGCTCATCCTTCTCATTGCGAACCACCGCAGAAGCATGCGCCAAAACCATCGTGCGCAGACCCAGCGCCGCCAGCTCAGCGGCACGCTCACGCTCAGCGGTGCCCTTGGCGAGAAGCGCCTCCGGAGCGCCCAGAAGCCACGCACCCGAATCCTTAAACTCAATCGCGCTAAAACGCAGAGCCGAGGAGAACGGCACAATACCGCTCACCGACGCCGAAGAAGCATCCGGGAAGCCACCGGTCAGAGCCGCAGCGGTCGGGTTCGCGTTCTCATCGTGACCAAACCACGCCAGCGCCTCATTCCAACCGGCAGGCAGAGAAGCACGCCAAGAAGTGTGCTCGGCAGAGTCAGCGTCCGGGCCCTCAGCCTCAGCAACGGTGTCCAGCGGGCGCACCGAATCAAAAATCACGCCACCCTCGGTGAGAGTACCGGTCTTATCGAAGCAGACCACATCCACACGAGCCAGAACCTCAACCGCAGGCTGCTCCTGCACCAGAATGTTGTGCTTACGACCCAGCGCCACAGCCGCCGCCGCAAACGCCAGAGTAGTCATCAGCGCCAGACCCTGCGGAATCATCGAAGCAACCGAGGACACCACAGCAATAGAAACCTGCTCCCACAGGTGGTTCTGCTGCACGGTCTCCAGGCCACCAGCAGCCTGAATCTGACCCCATGACACCACAGGAATAATGACCGCAAGACCCACCGTAATCCAGCGGACCACACGGTTCAACGCATCACGCAGCTCAGACTGAATACGCGAGAACTGGCGCGCCTCATCAGAAATCTTGCTTGCACGAGAATTCGCACCCACGTGAGAGAGCAGGACGCGGCCGGTACCACCCAGCACACTCGACGCCGACAGCACCATATCGCCGGGGCGCTTAGCAATCGGGTCGTTCTCACCGGTCAGCAGAGACTCGTCCAGCTCCAAAGAATCGGAGGTGAGCACAACAGCATCCGCAGGAACCTGATCGCCGCGCTTGAGGATGACAACGTCACCCTCAACCAGCTGCTCCATCGGAACCTCAACGCTCTTACCGTCACGCACGGCAGTAGCGGGGGAGCGGTCCAGCAGGGAGATGCGGTCCAGCTCAAGCTTCGCCTTGTACTCCTGCACAAAACCAATCACCACGTTAGCGATAACAGCCCCCAGGAAGAGCAGATCAGCCCAACGCTGGTACATGATCACCACTGCACCACAGGCACCCAACACAAAGTTGAAGACCGTGAACAGGTGCGCACGCATAATGCTCCACAGCGTGCGAGAAGACTTATTGTTTTGGGTATTGACCCTACCTTCAGCAGTCAGGCGGGCAACATCATCGCTGCTCAAACCGTGCTGGGCAATATCGAAAGATCCGCTATGCGGTGTTTCAGAATATTCGGGAATGTAGCCGGCAACGGCAGGCGCTGCCGTTTTCTGCTGAGGATCCATGCGGGGGTCTCTTTCTCGAATGGATGGAATGCTGAACTGAATAGAGTTCAGTATTGCGGACACTACCTTTCAGTGTATCCGTGCAGGAGGGGATAAAGATAATCTCCGCCCTGTAATGAACTGATATTTACAGCCATTCCAGAACGGAGATTTAATATATGTGAATACTGGCATATTTTGATGTGGAAAGTGTTTGCGGATGGTTCGCTAACGCCCCGTAAAATCAGCGCGCTAGCAGACTCAGCGTTCTGGCAGAATCAATAAACGATTCGTCACCGGATGCCTCAACACCTCAATCGGATGCTGATACACCTCAGACAACAACTCCGCCGAACACACCTGCTCAGGGGCGCCCGAAGCAACCACCTCGCCACCACGCAACAACACCATACGGTCAGAATACGCAGCCGCCACATCCAAGTCATGCAGCACCGTCAACACCGCAGCACCCTCAGCAGCCAACTCACGGCTCACCCGCAACGTCTGCTCCTGATGCGTAATATCCAACGCCGCAGTCGGCTCATCCAAAAGAATCAGCGGAGTCTGCTGAGCAAACACACGCGCCAAATGCGCACGGCCACTCTCACCACCGGACAGGGTCGTAATATCGCGATCCGACAAATGAGTCACCGACGTACGCTCCATCATCGAAGCAACCACGGCGTCATCCTCTTCAGCGCGCTCCGTGCCCTTCCACGGGGTGCGGCCCATCTGAACCACCTCATGCACCGTATACGAAAACGCCACGTTCAACTTCTGCAACAGCATCGCACGCTGACGCGCCATCTGACGGGCAGGAATCGAACCCAGCGGGGTGCCATCCAGCAGAATCTCACCGCTACTGGGCGCAATATCACCTGCAATCACACCCAACAGAGTCGACTTACCGGCACCATTAGGGCCAATCAGCGACACAACCTCGCCCGCAGCAACCGACAGAGACACATCATTCAAAATCTGACGCCCACCAGCGTTAAAACACACACCGGACAGGCTCAACAACTCACTCACGAAGCACCTCCGCCCTGACCCAGGGAACGACGCAACAACACGAAGAACGTCGGGCCGCCCACCAAAGCCGTAAAAATACCAATCGGCAAATCAGCAAAAGGCACCAGCGTACGCGCACCCAAATCAGACAGCGCAATCAACAGCGCGCCACCCAATGCCGAAGCCGGCAACAACACACGATTCGACGGACCCAAAATCATGCGCAACAGGTGAGGAATAATCAGACCAATAAACGCAATAATGCCCGCATACGCCACCGCAGCACCCGTCAACAAAGCCGTCGCCGCAATAGACACCGCACGCAGACGCTCCACGTTCACGCCCGAATGCTGCGCCGCACGCTCACCCAACGCCAGAACATCCAGCGAAGACGCCATCACAAAACACGCCACCAAGCCGATCAGAATAACCGGCCACACGCTCGCCACTGCCTTCCACGTGGAACCGTTCAGCGAACCCATCTGCCAGAACACAATCTGATCGCGGCTCGTCGTATCAGCAATAAACATGAGGAACGCAATAATCGCATTCGCCACCGCGGTCACCGCAATACCCGTCAAAATCATCGACAGGACCTTCGCACGACCCGAAGAACGCGACAGGAAATACACCAGCGCAGTAGCCGCCAATGCACCCACAAACGCGAATGCAGGAGTCGTGAAAATACCGAAGAACTGCAGGTTCAACACAATCGACAAACACGCGCCAACCGCCGCACCCGAGGAAACACCAATCACGCCCGGCTCAGCCAACGGGTTACCAAACACCGACTGCATCACCGCACCGGAAGTACCCAAAGCGGCACCCACCAGCACGCCCAACAGCACACGCGGGAAACGGATATTCCACAGAGTGCTATCCGCCAGCTGCATCGCCGGGTTCTCCGGCGCAAGACCCAGGCGGCGGCCCACAGAAGCAACCACCTGATCAGTCGGGATATTGTACTGACCCAAACCCGCAGACAGCACCATCACAACGCACAGTGCCACCGCCAAAAACGTAAACGTCAGACCGGCACGACGCCGACGTGAAGCACGATAATCCCGCGCACCCGCCGCACTCTTCACGGCAGCCACTACTGGCCCCCCGCAGGAGTGGAGTACGCAGCCTTAGCGAGCGAGAGCAAAACCGCCGGAGTATTCGGGCCATAGGACAGAATCTGGCCGTCACCCATATCGATAATGCGCTTATTCTTACCGGCAGTCGTCTCACCCACACCCGGGCGAGCCAAGAAACCATCCAAACCGCCGGTGGACTTAATGCCGCCGCTCATGGTCAGAATGACGTCCGGGTTCAGCTTCACCAGAGCCTCACTGGTCGCCGGAATAATATTCGTCGCGTTCTGCTCAGACGCCACATCCTTGCCGCCAATAGCCTGAATCAAATCGTCAGCGCCCGAACCCTTGCCGAGCACGAAGAACACGCCAGCGGTACCGCGCACGTACAGGAACGCGAACGACACCTGCTGTGTACCCTTCGGGGCGACGTCCTTGAGCACCTGCAGAGCGTAATCCAGGTCCTTCTGCACGCGGGCAGCAACCTGCTCGCCCGCCTCCGGAACACCAAGTGCCTGCGCAACAGCCTTGAGCTGCGGAATGATCTTATCCATGCGACGCTCATGATCGAAGACCACCACGGTCACGCCCGCTGCGCGCAGCTGATCCACAATCTCAATCGGGCCGTTGCTCTTATCCCACAGCACCAGGTCCGGGGAGGTCGCCAGAATCGCCTCAGCGTTCAGGTCGTGACCGTTCTGGGTCACCAGCGGCAGATGAGCCAGCGACTGCTCCGTCGAGGAGGTGACACGACCGACCAGACGACCGCCCAGACCCAGCGCAATCATCTGCTGAGCCAGAGTGCCGTACAGGTCCAGTGCCAGCACACGGTCAGCGGACTTAACGGTCACCTCGGTGCCGTTGAAATCCTTGAACGTCACGGGGAAAGCCGGAGTGGGGGTATCGACCATCGGCTGAATTTCGGGGGTATCTGCGGCGCTATTGGGGCCGCGCAGAGCCTTCTGATCAGGGGCAATAGAAGAACGCAGCTGATCGGCAAGGTTCTCCAAAACGGTGCGGGTGCTCTGCTCATCTACCACAGCCTGCGAAGTGCTTGAAGAAGCGGCCGGGTTCTGAGTACCCACACCGCAAGAGCTCAGCAGAAAAGCGGAAGTGATGGAGAACGCTGCATACTTCATTGCATCGCGGCGGTTCAGGGCAGAAGAAGAAAGGGAAGAAAACATCGTCGTCTCACAGAAAAAGGGAGTTAGGAAAACTGGGGTAGGCGCCGGGGTAAAACCTGGCACCTGAAGCGGGGGTGCAGTGAAAATCTGCACCCCCGCACGGGCCGTGTCGGCTTACCGGTGAACCTCATGGTTGAGTTTCATGGGCGAGCCGACAGTGTGGGCATCCTCGTGAGGTGCCGTTATGCCTTCTTGCGGCGGCGAGTGTACACGACGGTACCCGCACCGGCTGCAACAGCGATGAAGCCTGCAACCAGGGTGCCCTCAACACCGGAGGCGCCGGTGGAAGCCAGAGGCTTGCCGGTGACCGGGTCGCAACCCTCACCCTCGTAGACGGTCTCGGACACGGTCTTGGTGGTGGTCTTCGCGCCGTTAATCGCCGCGGAGAAGCTCAGCGGAGCCATGTCCTTACCGGCATCGTAGAAGCCAGCGAACGCCTTCGCGCCCTCAGCGGTCAGGGTGGTTGCCGCACCGTTGACGCTCACAGCGTCAGAGGAGCTCTGCAGACCCGAAAGATCTACCTTCAGCAGTGCCACCTCACCGTAGTTAGTTGCCTTGCCGGAGGGGTCATTGCTGTTCATGGTCGCGTAGAGAGTACCGGAATTGCCGTTAATCTCAAGGCGCGGGTTCGCAATGGTGGTGTCCAGAATGCCGTGGTGACCGGTGAAACGAACCGAACCGCTGAAGGAGATGGAACCCTTACCGCCCTTGAAGGTGCCGGTGCCGTTAGACCAGTTGAACGCATCCGAAGAGTAGGAGGTGCCGTTCAGCTCCCAGCTACCGTTCGCGATGCCGCCGCGCACGTAGTTGCGGAAGGAATCACGCACGCCCCAGCCAAGGTTTGCGCTCTTAATGGTGCCGTCGGATGCACCCTGCTCCTGCACCTCGCGGGTGCGGGTGACGGGTACGCAGACAGGCTGTGCCGGGTTGTTGCTGACAGAACCGTTCGAGGAGGAACCGCCGTTAGAGACGCTGCCGGAGGTGCCTGCCGAACCATTAGAACCGGAGCCGTTAGCGCCGGAGCTATCGGAGGAGTTCGAGGAGCTGTTATCGGAGGAGCCGTTCTCAGAACCCTTGTTATCGGAGGACTTGTTCTCAGAGACGCGGGGAACCTCAACGGTGTTCTCTGCGGTCTGCTCGCTGAGCTTTACGGAGAAGCTCAGCGGTGCCATGGCGTTGTCGGCACCGCGGTACTGGCCCGCGAAGAGCACCTCGGAACCTTCAGCGGTGAGCGCGACTGCTGCGTTCTGTGCGGAGAAGACGCCGTCCTTCACGCTCGCGCCGGAGAGGTCCACCTCGGCGATAGCCAGGCCGGTCTTAGAAACGGACTTGCCGTCGCGGGTCAGCGCGTCAACGTCAGCGACCAGGGTGCCCTTGCCGTTGACGACGACCAGGCGCATGTTCTTGATGGTGCTCTTGAGCTGACCGTTGTGGCCGGTGAACTCTGCGGTGCCCGCGAAGTTGATCTGACCGGTCTTGGTCTCGGGGTTGTACACGCCGGATGCCTGAGTGTACTTGAAGCCGCCAGCTGCGGTCTTCTCCATGCCCTCAACGTTCACGGAGCCGTGCGCGAAGCCGGTCAGGTACTTCAGGAAGGACTCGCGGATATCCCAGCTGAGGGTGCCTGACTCGACGACGTTGCCGGTGACCTTTTCTTCACGCTTGGGCTCGGTGGTTGCGGCGGGGGAGGAGGGTGCCGCGGAGGTGGGAGCTGCGCTCGGTGCTGCAGAAGTGGGCTCTGCGGGCTTGGGCTCGGCGGGCTTGGGCGCCTCGCTGGTCGGTGCGGAGGAAGGCTCTGCGGTCGGCGCAGCAGTCGGCTCGGCGCTGGGTTCAGTGCTGGGCTCAGGGCTCGGCGCGGGTGCTTCCTTGGTCACGATGGTTGCGGAGAAGCCGAGTGCATCCAGCTCCTGACCTGCCTTGTAGAAGCCCGCGAAGGCGCCGGTTGCCTCTTCGGAAAGCTTGACGCGGGTGCCGTTTTCCTCGTCAACGCTGGGCAGGGTGATGGTGTTACCCTCAACCTTCAGGCCGGAGGCGTTGAAAGTGCCGAGGGTCATGTTCTTGGTTTCGACTAGGTCGTTCGGGGTGGTGTTGCCGTTGTAGGGGCGCGACTGAACGTTGGCGCGCACGGTGCCCACGCCGTCCTTAATGGTGACGGAGAGGTCGGAGATGATGACTTCGAGCAGGCCGTGGTGTGCGGTGTAGTGAATCGAGGAGCCGGTGAAGGTGACCGAGTATTCGCCGTTGGCTACGGTGCCTTCGGCGGAGGTGAAGTGGTAGGAGCCGTCTTCGTTGGTGGTGACGCCGGTCAGTTCCTGGGAGCCCTGGGAGAAGGGACCGTTGATGTAGGAGCGGAAGGACTTCTTCAGGCCCCAATTGACGGTGACGTCCTGCAGGCTCTGCTCTGAGGCTGCGGTTACCTCACCGGCGCTGACGTGGGAGTTGGTTTCAGCTGCGAAGGCCGCGGGTACGCCAGCGACGCCGCTGAGGCCGATGGTTGCCGAAGCCAAGAACGCCCAAGTGCGCTTGGTGAGAGAGGGGGTAGACATTCGGTGTCTCCTTGAATTTTGTGATTGTGGTGTTCGTATCAAGTCTAGCCCTATTAGCCTATGTTTGTGTAACTTAATGCCTAGGGTGACTTGTTCATAAGGTTTACCTTAGCAAATTTTTTATGAGAACTATTGCCAAAACTGGTTTTTGGTGACAATATGTCATTAACAGGTTTTGGTGACATTGTGTCACTAAAACATTTATTGTTCACCCACAAGCCACTTTAGGAACTCACCATGACTATTACCGCCCCCGAAACCACCCAGGAACGCTTCTCCGCACGCCTGAAGGAAAGCACCAAGCACGTCCACGACAACGCCGAACACTCCACCTTCATGGAAGACCTCATGGGCGGCTCCCTCAACACCGAGGCATACCTGCGCCTCATCAACCAGTACGTGCACATCTACGAAGCACTCGAGGCAGTCTCCGAACACTACCGCGCAGAACCCAGCCTCATCACCGAACCCTTCACCCACCCCGGCCTCGACCGTGCAGAATACATCCGCGCAGACATCCGCGCACTCGGCCAGGACGGCGACATCGACGCGCCCCTGCCCGCAACCGCAGAATACGTAGAGCGTATCCGCGCCACCATCAACTCCCCCGAACGCTACCTCGCACACCACTACCTGCGCTACCTCGGCGACCTCTCCGGCGGCCAGGCAGTCGCAGCGCTGGTCACCCGCCACTACGGCATCCCCGCCGAAGCGCTGAGTATGTACCGCTTCACCGAACTGCCCAAGCCCAAGGTCTTCAAGGACGGCTACCGCGAACTGCTCGACAACGCACCCCTGAGCGACGAACAGCGCGAAGCCCTCATCGAAGAATGCATCGAAGGTTTCCGCATCAACGCCTCCCTGTTCGCACAGCTGGGCCGCAAGGTTGCCGAGGCATAAACACCGAACGCCTCAACGCACAACCTCTCACCGCTCAATGCACAAGCCTGCGGGCATAACAAAAGGGGCGGATGCTTTCACAAGCATCCGCCCCTTTCGGCGTTAGTCTCAAACTAGTCGAAGACTAGCCCTTCGCAACCTCACCGAAGTAAGAAGCGAGAGTACCCTCGTGAGCTGCACGCAACTCATCCAGGTCAATGGAAACCTCATCCTGGAAGTCCAGAGCGTTCGACGCAGCATCCACCACACCAATACGTGCGAAGGGGAACTGGCGAGCGGTGCACATATCCTTGAAGCGCACCTCCTCAGAACGCGGAACCGATACCACAACGCGGCCCAGGGACTCCGCGAACAGCAGAGTGAACAGGTCCACGCCGTCACGCTCAGCAACCTCACCCAGACCAATGCGGGCACCGGTGTTGAAACGCAGGCAAGCCTCCGACAGAGCCGCAGCCAGACCACCAGCAGACACGTCGTGCGCGGCATCAATCATGCCGTCACGAGACATGTTCACCAGCATGTCACCCAGCTGACGCTCCAGAGCCAGATCAACCTTCGGCGGCTGACCGCCCAGGTGACCCTTGAAACGAGCCCACTCGGAGCCGTCCAACTCATCGCGAGTGGTACCCAGCAGGTAGATAGCCTGACCGTCATGCTCAGGAGCCCAACCCGAAGGGGTGCGGCGGGTGACGTCATCCATCACGCCCATCATCGCCACCACGGGGGTCGGGTTAATAGCCTTACCACCGGTCTGGTTGTACAGGGACACGTTACCGCCGGTCACCGGAACACCCAGCTCCATGCAACCATCAGCCAGGCCGCGAACAGCCTCAGCGAACTGCCACATGACGTCCGGATCCTCGGGAGAACCGAAGTTCAGGCAGTCAGACACAGCCACGGGGCGTGCACCAACGGTCGCAACGTTACGGTACGCCTCAGCCAAGGACGCGCGAGCACCCTCGTACGGATCCAGGTAGGTGAAACGCGGGGAGGCGTCGGTCGCCAGAGCAACACCGAGGTTGGTGTTCTCGTCCACGCGCACCACGCCGCCGTCGTCCGGCATGGACAGGGCGGTGTTGCCCTGAACGTAGCGGTCGTACTGGTTAGTGATCCAGGACTTGGAGCACATGTTCGGGGATGCCATGAACGCCTTGATTGCCTCGCCCAGCTCCTTACCGCGCGGGCGGGAATCGTCGGCAGCCGAACCGGTGAAGTGGTTAGCCTGGACGTCATCCTGCCACTCGGGGCGTGCGTAAGGACGCTCGTAGGTCGGGCCGTCGTGCGCAACGGTGCGAGGGTCAACATCCACGATGACCTCGCCGTCCCACTCGATGACCAGGCGGCCAGAGTTGGTGACCTCACCGAGGAAGGAGTACTCCACGCCCCACTTGTTCATGATCGCTTCGAAGCGCTCCACGTTCTCGGGGGAGACAACAGCCATCATGCGTTCCTGAGACTCAGACATCAGAATCTCGCCCGGGGTCAGGGTGGGGTCACGCAGCAGAACCTTGGTCAGGTCGACGTGCATGCCGCCCTCACCGTTAGAAGCCAGCTCGCTGGTTGCGCAGGAAATACCCGCAGCACCCAGGTCCTGAATGCCCTCAACCACGGAGCCCTTGAACAGCTCCAGGCAGCACTCAATCAGAACCTTCTCAGCGAAGGGGTCGCCCACCTGAACGGCAGGACGCTTCGAGGGCTTGGTGTCATCGAAAGACTCGGACGCCAGCACCGACGCACCGCCGATACCGTCGCCACCGGTGCGTGCACCGAACAGAACAACCTTGTTGCCCACGCCCGATGCGTTCGCCAGGCGGATGTCCTCGTGGCGCATAATGCCCACAGCCAGTGCGTTGACCAGCGGGTTTGCCTGGTAGCAGGAATCGAACTCAACCTCGCCGCCGATGTTCGGCAGGCCCAGGGAGTTACCGTAACCACCAATACCGGCAACCACGCCGCCAATAACGCGGGCGGTGTCCGGGTGATCAATCGCGCCGAAACGCAGCGGATCCATCACAGCAATCGGGCGTGCACCCATGGAAATAATGTCACGCACAATACCGCCCACACCGGTCGCAGCACCCTGGTAGGGCTCCACGTACGAGGGGTGGTTGTGGGACTCAATCTTGAAGGTAACAGCCCAGCCGTCACCAATATCGGTCACACCGGCGTTCTCACCGATACCGACCATCAGGTCCTTCTTCATCTCATCGGTGACCTTCGCACCGAACTGCTTCAGATGAACCTTAGAAGACTTGTAGGAGCAGTGCTCGGACCACATGACCGAGTACATTGCCAGCTCAGCCGCGGTAGGACGGCGACCAAGAATCTCCTTAATGTCCTCGAACTCGTTCTCCTTCAGACCCAGTTCAGCCCAGGGGAGTTCGGTGTCCGGGGTTGCCGCCGCGTGCTCGACGGTGTCGAGGTTAAACTGCTTTTCGCTCATAACTTCTTAGAATCCTTGTCGTGCGTTAGCGGGCGTTAATCAGGTTGGCAAGAACGGAGGTGAACACGCCGAGACCATCGGCGCCACCGCGCAGAGAAACCTCACCAAAACCGGAAGAGGAAGGACCGAAGCCGGGCTCCACAGCGTGCTCCGGGTGCGGCATCAGACCGACCACGTTACCGCGCTCATTGCTGATACCAGCAATGTCATTACGGGAACCGTTCGGGTTGAAACCAACGTAGCGGAACACCACGCGACCCTCAGCCTCCAGCGCCTCCAGAGTCTTCGGGTCAGCAACGTACTGACCGTCCTGGTTCTTCAGAGGGACAACAATCTCCTGGCCTGCAGCGTAATCGCTCGTCCAGGAGGTGGAGTTATTCTCAATGCGCAGAACCTGGTCACGGCAAATGAACTTGCGGTGATCGTTCTTAATCATCGAACCGGGCAGCAGGTGAGACTCAGTCAGAATCTGGAAACCATTGCAAATACCCAGAACAGGCAGGGGAGCGGAACCGGAGGTACCAGCAGCGTTAGCGGCATCAATCACCGAACGCATCACGGGAGCCTTCGCAGCAATAGCGCCAGCACGCAGGTAGTCACCGTAGGAGAAACCGCCAGGAATAATGACGGCATCAACGTTCTTCAAATCAGCGTCGTCGTGCCACAGCTCAACGACGGTACCGCCAGCCAGACGGACAGCACGCGCAGCGTCACGGTCATCCAGGGTGCCGGGGAAAGTCACCACGCCAACGCGTGCGTCAGCGAAAGCGGGGTTCGGGGAGTAGCTAGAGAAGTCGCCAACCAGGGGGACTTCAGTGGGTGCGAGGGACTCTGCCATAGGTATTAGTCCTCCAGAACCGAAACGTTCACAACGTCTTCGATGACGGGGTTCGAGAGCAACTCTTCAGCAGCCTTGCGGGCAGCCGCGAGGTGCTCCTCGGTTGCCTCACCCTCGACGGTCAGCTCGAAGCGCTTACCCTGGCGAACATCAACGAAGGAATCAACGCCGATACGGGGCAGCTCGTGAGAAATAGCCTTACCCTGCGGGTCAAGAATTTCGGGCTTGAGCATAACATCAACAACAATACGGGCCATGTGTGGGCACTCCTTGGGTGCGTGGGTTCTGTATGAGCCGTATCTCATTCTACCCCAGTACAGCGGAAAGTGAGATGACGAGACCACCAATTACCAAATAGAGAGCCCCAAGTCACCCTTTTCTCGCGCACTGGGCACCAAACCCACAGGCCACAGCGCCAAAAACGCAACCAGCCCGCGCCACCAACCAGCTACTCACCGCCCAGCCTACTCACTACTCAGCCTACTCACTACTCAGCCTACTCACTGCTCAGTGGCGGCAGGTAGCGCTCGCACACCTGCAGCAGGCGCTCACGCAGCTCAATCGAACGCTCCGACAGCTCACGCTGAATCCGCACGTACTCGGCCTTACCCTCGGTCGTCTCCACCGGAATCGGCTCGTATCCCCAGCTGCGAATATCGTAGGGGGCGGCGCGCATATCCAGTTCGCGCGCATCCCACGCCAGGTCGAAACAATCCATGACCAGGGCCGAATCAACCAGCGGCAGCAGCTTATACGCCCACTTGTACACGTCCATATTCGCGTGCAGGCAGGCGGGCTGCTCCAGAAAACGCTGGGATTCGCGGGTCGGCTGCAGCTCGTTCATCGGTGCCGCCTGCGGCATGAAGAAACGGAACGCATCAAAATGCGAGCAGCGGATGCGGTGCTCCTCCACCACACGGTCCGTACCCTCCGCACCCAGGCGCAGTTCCAGGTAGTCGTGGCGGATATTGTTCTCCACCGACTTGTACGCCATCGCCCACTCGTGCATGCCGAAGCAACCGAACTGCCCCTTCTTCGCGGCGGTGTTGCGCAGGATTTCGTGGGTGAAGGCGAGGGCGGTAGCACGGCGCTCCACAAAACCGGTGACGTCCACCGTGACGGCGGAGGCGGCATCCGCCTGGGCGCGCGCCACCTCGGGGGTGCAGCCAGCGTCAAGGAGCTCCTGCTCGGTTGCAGACCGGTAGAAACGCCAGGAGGCGCGCTCGGGCGCATCCAGCAGAATGATGCCGGCGCCGGGGTGCCAGCGCTTGAACTGGCCGGGTTTGAGCGTGTAGTAGGTGAAGAGGAAGTCTTCCACGGGGTGCACTTCGTGGCGGGCGCGACGCTGCGCAAACGGGTCGGCGTAGCGGCCGGCACGCGCCTCATGCGCCGCCTCTACGGCACGCCATTGACGGGCATCCATCACCTGGGAAAAAACAACACTACTCATGCTTCTAGCCTAAACGATGCCGCGACAAGGTAGGGGACGTAGCAATGTCTATCTATTTATTAGAAGACCGGGCTTTAAACTCACGTTCAAAATCGACAAACTGTGGGCTATTAATCACCACTGTCCGAAGATATCGGGCAAATTGACCCGCCCCTGCTCGTTCAAGTGCGCGAGGAATATCAATCTCCGTGAACCCCTTAGAGCGAGCGTAGGATTCCTGGAAAAGATAGACCTCCGCAAATAAGGAGGGATGAGCGTATTCGGTGAGCTGCATCAGAAAATCATCCGCGCTGAGCGTCTCATAATTTTGAATATTCTGAGCTTCTTCCGTGGAAGCATAATCGAGCAGTTTGCGGTCATCAGTGACTAATGCGTGCATGGCGCCATGTTGGGCAGCGGCATGTACGTGAAGATCATCCGTATCGGGGAAGGAAACAGGAGCTTCGACAGGAAACCCGGAGATGCACGAGATGCAGGACCTGATGATTTGTTGCTTCCAGTTTTCAAGGACAACATCGCTTATCGATGGATTGGCTCGACGAACATGGTAGCCGAACTCATCCATAATTCCACTGGAGACGTGAGGCGTAAAGAACTCGTATTCACTCTTCACCGCCAACAATAAAATCCAATCCCGAAGAGTTTTGGACATCAGAATATTTGTATCCAGCAGAACAGAATATTTGGAGGCTACCATGCGGGCCCTCCGAGGGCATCAACAAGACCGCGTTCATCCTCGAGTTCCCAGAGCTCTTTGAGAGCTTGCTCCTTCTGAGCAACGGTCTTCTTGAGAAGTCCCTTACGGAAAGCATCAGCATCCTCGGTGCGGATACGGAAGTGGCTACCCACCTTATGCGCCGGGAGGTCACCAGAGCGAATAGCCTTCATGAGTGTCGGGCGTGAAATACCGATACGCTGCGCCGCAACGGTCGTCGTCAAATCTTGGGGGACAGGCTGAACATCAATACTCTGCCCGTTAGCCAAGGCATGCAGGACGTGCTGAATGACCTGGTTGAGGGCATCGCCAAGCTGCTGGCTTTCTCGACCCGAAACGGTCAGCTCAATGGTGGTTTCTTCAGAATTCTTGAGAATCTCCCGCGCCTCTGCGCGAGCCTGACTGAGGGTATCTTCCTCCAGGGGGTTGGTTAGGGTGGTGGTCATTATCTTCTCCTTGGTGCTGTTGCCGGCAGAGTCAACGTCCGAAGATGCCACGTCGGTGGGGTGCATATCATTCGGTTGGAGGCTCATTGTGGTTGATACAACCCTACCCCTATCTGAAATAACTGTAAAGCGTTTCAGTTATTTCACCTATACACAGACAAAAGGGAGGGGCGGCGCCGGATCAAACCAGCACCGCCCCTCCCGAAGCGTACAGCTCACAAACGAGCTAAACCCTAGCGGCCAGTACCACCGTAAACAGTAGCCTCGCCCTCAGCGTCCAGACCGAACGCAGTGTGCACCGCGCGAACAGCCTCATCCAGCTTGCTCAGCTCAGTAATCACCGAAATACGGATCTCAGAAGTCGAAATCATGTCAATGTTCACGCCAGCGTTAGACAGCGCCTCAAAGAAAGTGAACGAAACACCCGTGTTAGTCTTCATGCCCGCGCCAACCAGCGACAGCTTACCAACCGACTCGTTGTAAATAACCTCCTGGAAACCCAACTCAGCCTGCGCAGCCTTCAGCGCCTTCAGCGCAGCATCGCCCTGAGCCTGATCCAGAGTGAAGGAAATATCGGTCACGCCGGGGCGGTCGGTGGGAACGTTCTGAACGATCATGTCCAGGTTCACCTTCGCCTCGTTAATCAGGCCGAACACCTTAGCGGCCGAACCGGGAACGTCCGGAACGCCAACAACGGTAATCTTTGCGCGGGTGCGATCGTGCGCGACACCGGAAATCAGGGGCTGCTCCAAGGGAATCTCCTTCAGATGAATGGGGGTCAGTTCCGCGGACTCCTCCGGAACCACGATAGTGCCTTCAAGGTCCGAGAACGAAGAACGCACGTGAAGCTTCAAGTTAAAACGACGAGCATACTCGACGCTACGCAGGTGCAGAATCTTTGCACCGTTCGCCGCCATCTCCAGCATTTCCTCGCTGGTGATGGTATCCAGCTTGTGCGCGGTCGGCACGATGCGCGGGTCGGCGGTGAACACGCCGTCCACGTCCGAGTAAATCTCGCACACATCGGCGTTCAGCGCGGCGGCCAGCGCAACGGCGGTCGTATCGGAACCGCCGCGGCCCAGGGTCGTAATGTCGCCACTTTGACGGTTCATGCCCTGGAAACCGGCCACAATCGCGATATTTCCGGCCTCGACGGACTCACGGATGCGATCGGGGCGAACCTCCACGAGGCGCGCCGAACCGTGCACGCCGTCGGTAATCATGCCAGCCTGCGAACCGGTGAAGGACTGCGCCTTAGCGCCCAGGTCGTTAATGGCCATCGACAGGACGGCGGTCGAAATGCGTTCACCGGCGGTCAGCAGCATGTCCAGCTCACGCGAGGGAACGACATTGCTGGTGACCTCTGCGGCAAGGTCGAGCAACTCATCGGTGGTGTCGCCCATAGCGGACACCACGACGACCACATCGTTACCTGCCTTCTGAGTGTCCACGACGCGGCGGGCTACGCGCTTGACGCCCTCCGCATCAGCTACGGAGGAACCGCCGAACTTTTGGACGATCAGGCTCATAGAATTCTCCAGGTCAGTTACTTGTGTGCCACCGGCAGACGCCGGCTCCTCATTTATAGTAGACGGCGTTCAGTGCAAGTGGCGAACTGTGCACCCGTATGTATTGCCCCGTGAAATATTACGTAGTGTTACACGGTGGCGATGCAGGGTATGGAGGCGAAGGCGCGGAGGCGGGCACAGCAAGCCTGAGAGGGCTAGTTTTTAGGTCCACGGGTTCACGTACGTGACGCCCGGCAGTGGCGGAACATCCGGCTTCGGGGTGCGCAACGGGGCGTTCTGAATCGAGCGAATCTTCTCCTCATAGTCCGGGGTGCGGAACACTTCCGGTGCATCTTCCGCCTGCTCGGCTACGGGTGCCTCAGTGGGTTCGGAGGCGGCGCTCGCAGGAGCCTCCTCGGCGGAATCTTCGCCCAGGTCAGGGGCGGATTCTGCTTCTGTGGCTTCAGTCGTAGAGCCCGCACCAGAACCAGCGGGGGAGTCCTCATCGCCTGATTTCTCAGCCTCCTGCAGAACCCGCTCGATCAGCTGCTCATCCACCGTGCCCTGCACACCCTCAGCGGCGGGCACCGCCGGGGCGGAAACGGCAGAATCCTCAGAATCCAGGTCATCAAACATGCTCGAATTCCAGCGGCGACGACTCTGCTTCGCCTCCTGAGCCTGAACCTGAGCCGCCTGCTCACGCTCCTGCTCCTCCTCACGGTTCACGCGCTCAAAATCCTCGGCGGCAGTATGCGCCGCCGCGGTGCCCTCGCTAATGACGCGGCGGCCCTCCAACGCGCGGCCCAGGGTAATCTCGTCCGCGTACTCTAGATCGCCACCGACCGGAAGACCCGAGGCCAGACGCGACAGACGCACACCCAGCGGCACGAGCATGCGCGAGAGGTAGGTTGCGGTCGCCTCGCCCTCAAGGTTCGGGTCCATCGCCAGAATAATCTCCTGGATACGTTCATCCGCCAGGCGGGACACCAACTCACGAATACGTAGCTGCTCCGGGCCCACACCGGCCAGCGGGTTAATGGCGCCGCCGAGTACGTGGTAGCGGCCGGTAAAGGAACGGGTGCGTTCAATCGCCACCACGTCCTTCGACTCCTCGACCACGCACAGCACGGACGGGTCGCGGCGCTCATCACGGCAGATCGTGCACAGCTTCGTCTCGGAGACGTTACCGCACTCCTCGCAGAAGCTGACGCTGGTCTTCACCGTGGAAATGGCGTTGGCTAGGCGCGCCATATCGGCAGCATCCGCATTCAGAATGTGAAAAGCGATGCGCTGAGCCGACTTGGGGCCCACACCCGGCAGGCGGCCGAGCTCGTCAATGAGGTTTTGAACTGCTCCCTCGTACATGGCTTCTCCTTCAGATGAGGTGTGTTGTGCTGGTGCGTTGGTGCGCTGTTCTTGGGCGACGTTATGAGTATGCACCCAACCCCTGACAGTTTAGGGGCGTTTCGCGTAGCGAGTATGCGGCTGGAATGAGTGCGCCCGCCATCGGTGCGATGGCGGGCGCGGCACCTACAACCCTGGATTAGGGCTGGTGCAGGGGGCGTTCGTCGATGACGGTGCCACCAATAATTTTTTCGATAGCGCGCAGACCGATGAAGGTGCTGTTTTCGACCTTCTCGTCATCCTCAGAGACGTAGTCCTCATCGGACGCGGCGCGTGCCGGGTGAGCCGGTGCCGCCGGTGCGCTAGGAATCGGCGCGCTAGGAATCGGTGTGGCAGGTGCGTTAGAAGTCTGCGCTGCGGGCTTCTCATCACTTGCCGGAGCAGTATCAGCCGCAGCCGCCTGCGGTGCC
Source organism: Rothia mucilaginosa ATCC 25296 (assembly GCF_000175615.1). GTDB lineage: Bacteria > Actinomycetota > Actinomycetes > Actinomycetales > Micrococcaceae > Rothia > Rothia mucilaginosa. Next base: position 120,005 of record NZ_ACVO01000025.1, read on the forward strand.
TCTGCCAACGGACCAGCCGGGGCGAGGGGACCAGCAGGCGCAATCGGAGCGGCGAGCGGACCAGCAGGCTCAACCGGAGTAGCAAGTGGGCCTGCCGGTGCTACAGGCTGAGCAGGCATTGCGGGCGCAACAGGCATTGCGGGCGCGGTGGGTGCCTCAACCGGTTCAGCGTAGGCAGGCTCATCCTCAAAAGGGGGCTCCTCCTCATACGGAGGTTCCTCTGCGTGAGGAGGCTCCTGCGAGAACGGGGGCTCCTGCGCATACTGGGGGTCCTGTGCTTGCTGGGATTCAGTAGCGCTCTCCTGCTGCGGAACTCCGCTACCGGATGCGGCAAAGGAATCACGCTCACCAAAACCGCCCGCCGGAGCAACCGGAACCTGCTGACCTGCCGGAACCTGCGGAGCAACCGGGGGTTCAGGCGCAAGCGGACCAGCCGGTGCCTGTGGCGCAGCCGGTACAGCCGGGGCAGCCTGCTGAGGTGCCTCCTCGGGGGCGCTCTGTGGAATCGGGGCAACCTCCCACGCGCCCAGGGGCGCATCCACGCTCGTGGACTCGGGGGTGTTTGCACCGGTCAGCGGCTGACCGTGGCGACGCCACGCATCCTCACCGCCGCGCGGACCATCAGCCAGAGGCGCCGGCTGAGCGGGCTGCTGAGGCACCTGCGGGGCAACAGCCGCCGGAACTGCAGGCTGAGCTGCGGGAGCACTGGGCGCTGCAGGCTGAGCTGCAGGTTTGACCTGTTCGCCGGGCTTCGCCACCTGAGCGTGAATGGTCACCTGACGGCGCAGGAACTCGCTCACGCGGGCGGTCAGCTCGGGCACAAAGCCCTTGACCGCGCGCAAAGTCGCAATGTCGCCGCTCACGTACAGGGTTGCGCCGTCCATGCGGGCGGGGCGAACCTTCATCAGCTGCTCCGCTGCACCGGGAACGCTCATTCGGTTAAGAATGGCGCGCCAATTACCCTGAACCGCCGCCAGAGGATCGTTCGGGTCAAGCTTCAGAGGCGCGGAGGGGGTGCCCGTCGCAGCGGCATCAGCTACAGCAGAAGCCGGGGCATTCGGCGCCTCCGGAGCAAGAGGTACCGCCGGGGTATTACCCGCTAGGGGAGCACCAGCCGCAGGTGCAGGTGCCTGAGTTGCAGGGGCCTGCGCAGTCGGTGCCAGATGTGCAGCACTAAGGGGCGCACCCGCCAGCGGGGGAGCACCCGCGCTGGCATGCTGAGAACTGCCCTGCTGAGGGGCTGCCTGCTGCGCGGGCTTAGCTGCCTCCTGAACCGGGGCGCTAGGAGTCTGTGTATTAGGCGCCTGGGTCTTAGGTGCCTGGGTCTTAGGCATCAGACCAGCCGCCGCCATACCCGCCGCACGAGCAGCAGACATGCCACCCTGCGCCGGAACCGAACCAGCAGGAGCCGAACCAGCAGCACTAGAAGCCACGCGACGCTCCAAAACCTGCAGGCGAGAAGCCAACGCCGCAACCTCAGCGCCACCGGCAGAACCCTCCACCGCAGGCAGAAGCAGACGAGCACACAGCAACTCCAGCTGAAGCTGCGGATTCGCCGTACCCGTCATACCATTCAGAGTCTCATTCGCCGTACCCGCAGCAACCGTCAGCTCACGCTCACCCAAAGCCTGAGCCTGCTGAGCCAAACGCTCCAACTGATCCTGCGGAACACCCTGCAAAATCTGGCTGGCAGCCTGCGGAACAGCCTTCACCACAATCAAATCACGCAGACGCTCCAGCAGATCCTCCACAAAACGGCGAGGATCCTGACCGGTCGCCACCACACGAGACACCGCACCAAAGAGAGTCGGCGCATCCTTCGCACCCAACGCCTCAATGACCTCATCCAGAAGCTGCGCGTGGGTATAACCCAGCAGCGCCACCGCACGGTCATACTCAATACCGTTCTGCGACGACGCACCAGCCATCAGCTGATCAAGAATCGACAGCGAATCACGCACCGAACCGCCGCCAGCACGAATCACCAGCTGCAGCACGCCAGGCTCAACGGCCACCTGCTCCTGATCGCACAGACCCTGCAGGAACGGCAGAAGAACCTCCGGCGGAACCAAACGGAACGGGTAATGGTGAGTACGCGAACGAATCGTACCCAGCACCTTATTCGGCTCAGTTGTCGCGAAGATAAACTTCACGTGCTCCGGCGGTTCCTCCACAATCTTCAGCAGCGCATTGAAACCCTCACGGGTCACCATATGCGCCTCATCAATAATGAAGATCTTGTAACGGTCACGCACCGGCGCTAAAGTCGCGCGTTCACGCAGGTCACGGGCATGATCCACGCCGCCGTGGCTCGCCGCATCCATCTCAATCACGTCAAGAGAACCGCCACCATCGCGCGAGAGCTCACGGCACGAATCGCACACACCACACGGAGTAGGAGTCGGACCCTGCGCACAGTTCAGGCAACGCGCCAAAATACGCGCCGACGTGGTCTTACCGCAACCACGCGGACCCGAAAACAGGTACGCGTGATTCACACGATTCTTCTCAAGAGCGACCATAAGAGGTTCGGTCACGTGCTCCTGCCCAATAACCTCAGCAAAGGTCTCGGGGCGATAACGACGATAAAGGGCAGTGCTCACAGCAACCTCTTCAACTCGGGGTGCGGATAGGACAATCCCTACCATTTTAGACGCTCCACTCTCGGCGCGAGTGGTCAACAGTCACCGGCGAACACGCACACGTCACGGATTCTCATCGGGCAGTCCGTACGCCCACAGAAATACTGTGCACGCACGGAATTCCCAAGCGCCCAAAAATCCGGTACACTGGTTCTTGCCTCTTACGTGGCGTTATCTTGGAAAACTCCCCCAGGACCGGAAGGTAGCAAGGGTATTCGAGCTATGACGGGTGCGTAGGAGGTTTTTCTATGCCCGAAAACAAGCCTTTCTCCTGAGAACGCGCACCCGTCATGTCCGTCTCACTGCCGTTCGACGGCTTCAACCCAGGATTCCGCCTCGTTAGGGCTCGGCGGCTTCGACGCAGGATTTATTACCTCGCGCGCTCGGAATCCTGCGCCTCAGTTCGCTCGCTCGGAATCCTGAGTTTCAGCGGTTGCGTAGGAGGTCTTTTTTACCCAAAAACGGGTACCTGGGTAGCTCGCACCCGTCATATGCACTACGTGCCCGCTCCGCCTCGTCCAAAAGCGAGGACACAAGCAACCACAAATGTGCTTTCTGTTACTTTTACTGCTCAGGGCTTGCGCGCCCGGCAAAAGCGTAGTAAAGTTTTATTCGTTGCCTGCGCAATGCGTAGAAAACATAGCTGGAGGATTCGCCTAGCGGCCTATGGCGCACGCCTGGAACGCGTGTTGGGTTAACAGCCCTCGGGGGTTCAAATCCCCCATCCTCCGCCACCGATCCCCGGTCTTAAATTCTAAGACCGGGGATTTTTTATACCCCTTGGTACTATTTCTTCAGAACCCCCACGGGTCCACGCGCCGCCGAGGCGCCCCACACCTGCAGAAAGCACCACCATGATCTTCAAAAAAGTAGGCGACAGCCGCCCCTACCCCCAACACGGCATGACCCACGCCGACTGGGGAGGAATCCCGCCGCAGCAGGTACGTCTCGACACCCTCATCACCACCCAAAAAACCCTCAACCTCGAGACCCTGCTCGCCGAAGACTCCACCTTCTACGGTGACCTCTTCCCGCACGTGGTCAAATGGGGCGGCGAACTCTACCTCGAAGACGGCGTGCACCGCGCGCTACGTAACGCCCTGCACCGCCGCGCCGTCATGTACGCGCGTGTACTGGACCTGGACTCCATCTCACCGGCGCTACTGCCCGGCGTGTAAAAACCCACCCGAATACAGAAAAAGCCGCGGACCGATGCAAAGAAGCATCAGGTCCGCGGCATTTTTGTGACGTATAACTGAGCTACGTTCCGCGGTTCAGGTTCCACGGTTCAGAGGTGCCACGCTTAGGATGCGACCTTCAGGCCCGCCTCCTGCACCGGAGACTGCTCCGGCAGGGACTCCTCGGAGTCCAGACGAACAGGGTTACCTTCGGCATCGAAACGCGCGCCCAGGCCCATCTGAATAAAACGGATAGTATTCAGAATCTGGCGTTCGCGAGTCTCCTCATCCGGTGCATCCTCGGCGCGACCGGCGCTTGAGGAGAGGGAACCGTGCACAAGCATCGCCAGTTCGCGAATGTCGTTCTTCGGAATGTAGTTCTCGGCAATGGCGGCAGAAAGAATATGTGCGAGCACCATCTGTAGCTCGTGAACGTGCTTGCCGAGCTTCGCGTAGGACTCGGGGGAGAGCATGGAGCGCATCGCAGGGCCCGGAGGCAGGTGGCGGCGCGCCAGGTCGTTGATCTGCAAGCGAATGTAGACCGCGAGCTGGTCGATCGGGTTTTCGATGCCCTCCAGGCCGACGCGCAGCTCGTTGAGGAAGCGTTCGGTCTCGTCCAGGGCATAGGCGACCAACAGTTCGCCCATGTCGGCGAAGTAGTTGTAGACCGCGGTGCGGCCGATACCGGCGTTCTTGGCGACGTCGGTCATGGTCAGGCCGGAGAGGCCGCGGTTGTAGAGGATCTCGCCGAAGGAGTTGAGGATGGCGCGCTTGGTGTTTTCGCGCTGGGCGGCGTTGGTTGCTGCAGAAATACGAGGCATAGTGACACTCTACCCTAATACGTCATCAAATGACGAATTTATTGAATGTGTCACCAAGAAATTTGCCCAATCCATGCGAATTTTCACAAATATGACAGAACGACCGGCACTACAAGAAGCCCAAACGCGTAGCAGCCGCCAAATCAGCACCCACCAACGACGCAATCGGATACCCCGTATGGCCACGCCCCGGAGTCACCTGCAACAAAGTCCGCGCCCCCAAACCCTCGTAGAACGCACTACCCTCCTGCACCGCAATCCGCGCCGACCAACTCCCCTCAGAACTCGTCGCCATACGCCGACGAGCCGACGGCGAACGACCATCCAGCACACCCACATGCCAGCTCATCAACAGATGCTCATGCGAGGAAGGATTCAGCGCAGCCTGTTCACGCACCCGCACGGGCACGCCGTCAGCGCCGCCGCCACCGATAAAGGTGGCGCCACCTCCACGAATCCACTCAATATCGTGTGACAGCAGCTCGTAGCTGAGGAACTCGGCGCCACCCGAATAGCCCGCAAGCCAGATACGGCTCGTATCCACCCCGTACGCCAGGGCAATCTCCTCAATGAGGGCGCGAACCATCCTGCCGTTCGAGCGGGCCCGAACCCACCAGTTATAGGTCAGCGGAGGCGCATAAGAATCACCATCGGCCAGGCGCGGCTCCCGCAAACTACCCGGCGACAGCACCGGCACCGACAGCATGTTGAACTCAGCCGCCACCTGCGCCAACTCGGCACGCAACGGGGAGTCGCGGCGCAACAGGCGGCTACCCACACGGGAGAGGTGGTCGCCATCAAAATAGAACAGCACACCGGGCGCAGACTCAGAATCGGTCAGAAGATACAGGTTATCGACCCGATAGTAGATATTGCGCCCGCGATGCGTAAACGATCGGTAACCGAGCAGCTCAGACGAAGCCAGAAGCACTGGCTCTAGCAGGGAAGCTCCGGTGCGCACAGCCTGCGCCGCATAGGTGAACAGCGGATGCAGACGCGGAATATGCGCGCTCAGCCGCCGCTGGTTACGGTGCCGCCGCCTCCGCACCTGCTGTGAAGAACCCCGTACCGACCGCCGAAGCGAGGCGCGTAGCGCACGCCCCGCCCCCAGCAGGGATACCACCTGCTCAGTGCGGTGAATTCCGTGGCCCAGATTCTTCATACATTTATTGTAAATGTGCGGTCAGGAAGGCTGGCGGGGTGGTCATGAGCGTCCACACTCTTGAACGAAGCCCGTAAACCTGCCGCCGCCACGGCATATAGGTACTATTAGATAGGCTCGGGTGGCAGACGAGCCGGTGAGTAGCGCCCTGCATAGCGCACTCACCCACCACACGTGAGGGCTCGTACCCTACGTGAAGAAACACATCGCATGAAGAAAGACTTGGGGAAAGTAATGGCTAAACCCGTTAGCGAATCTAAGGCTCAGACGAGCACCGTCAAGGTGCCCTGGGCTGGTCGCCGCGGCTACTTTGATCTGCTGCTGGGCGCATCCTGCGTCATCCTGATCATTTCGAATATTGGTGCAACTAAGGGCGTGGAGTTCGGTCCGCTGCCCTTCGAACTGCCCCTCATTGGTAACACCATCGTCACCGACGGTGGTTTCTTCCTTTTCCCTCTCGCCTACGTTATTGGCGACCTTCTTTCTGAGGTGTACGGCTTCAAGCGTGCCCGCCGTGCGATTGTGGCCTCCTTCGCCTCAGCCGCTTTTGCTGCCCTGTGCTTCCTGCTGATCGTGCACCTGCCCGCTGCGAGCTTCTACACCGGCCAGGAGGCGTTCGCGCAGGTTCTCGGCCCGGTCTGGCAGATTTTTGTGGGCTCCCTGCTCGGTTACCTCTTCGGTCAGACCCTGAACTCCTGGGTCATGGTGGCAATGAAGAAGGCAAGCAAGGGCCGTTTCCTGTGGCTGCGTATGATCGTCTCCACCCTGGTCGGTGAGCTGCTTGATACCGTCATCTTCTGCTCCATTGCGGCACCGGTGCTCGGCATCGACACCATGGAAGCATTCATCAACTACGTACTGATCGGCTATATCTACAAGTGCCTGGTCGAGGTGCTCCTCATGCCAATCAGCTACCCGATTATTGGTTGGTTCAAGCGTCACGAACTCGAGTACGTGGCATAAGCTAACCTCCTGACAGCTGATGTGCAGAGCCGCCCGGCCCAACGACCGGGCGGCATTGCCATTTCAGCTTTATTCAATACACAGCATGTCTAAGAAAGAGATACGTTATGTCTAAACTGCAGGGGAACACCCCCGAGCAGTCGGAGAAGAACGACTCGTTGAATCGTTCCCTCTCCCACGGCCAGCTGACCATGATTGCGATGGGCTTGGCGCTGGGTACGGGCCTGTTCCTGGGCTCCTCCTCCGCCATTAAAATTGCGGGCCCCGGCGCAATCCTCTCTTACGCTATTGGTTCGATGATTGCGGCAACCATTGCTGCGTGTGCGGGTGAAATGTCCGTGCGTCACCCCGTCCAGGGCGGTTTCGGCACCATTGCGAGCCGATACCTGAACCCCTTTAGCGGCTACCTGACTCGCTGGGCGTATTGGGCGTGCACCGTGCCGCTGGCTGGCGCTGAGCTGGTGGCGGTTGGTCACTACATGGCGTACTGGTTCCCGGACGTTCCCCTGGCTGTGTTCGTTGCTCTCTTCGGGGCGATTATTCTGGTGCTGAACCTGGTGAGCGTGAAGTCCTTCGGCGCCCTGGAGTTCCTGCTCTCTTCGATTAAGGTTTCTGCCGTCATCGTGTTCATGGTGATTGGTGTACTGCTGGTGTTCGTGGGTCTGCCCGGTCACACCGCTGCGGGTACCGCAAACCTCGTGAACGACGGCGGCTTCCTGCCTAACGGCCCGGCATCCATCTGGATTTCGATGGCTGTTGTCATGTTCTCCTTCGGCGGTGTGGAAATGATTTCCCTCTCCGCAGCGGAGGCGAAGGACCCGGCACGCTCGGTGGCAACCAGCGTGAAGGCAATGATCTGGCGCCTGTCCACCTTCTACGTGGTGTCCATGGCAATTATTCTGTGCCTGGTGCCCTGGCAGACCGCCGCACAGAACTCGGAGCTGACCGAGTCGCCGTTCGTGCTGGTCTTCTCTGAACTGGGTATCCCCTTCGCGGCGGACATCATGAACTTCGTGGTGCTTGTTGCTGCGCTCTCTGGCGCTAACGCCTCCCTGTACGCGGCAACTCGCCTACTGCACGCCCTGGGCTCTGACCGCATGGCTCCCGCAGTGGCTGCCCGCACCTCCTCGCGCGGCGTGCCGGTCGTGGCTCTGCTCATCTCCTTCACCGGCGTTGTTGTGGCGACCGTGATGGCTGTTGCTAAGATTGGCGACATCTTTGCCCTGCTCATGGCGCTGGTGACCCTGTGCATCCTGGTCGTGTGGATCATGATTCTGCTGACCTACCAGGCGTACAAGAAGGATCAGAAGGACGCCTCCTCCTTCACCGTGCTGGGTGGCCGCGTCACCGCAGGTCTGGCTCTGGCGGGTGTCCTGGCGACCCTGGCGGCAATGTTCATGCTGCCCGGCTCGGGCGTTCAGGAATCCATCATGGTCGGTATCATCTTCTTCGTGCTGATTTCTATTGGCTATGCCATCTCGTCGAAGGTTCAGGGCGGTTATGAGCGCCCCGACCTGGACGCGATGCACGCCGACGAGAACACCAACGCGGCACAGCACTAAATAGCGTGAAAGCCTCGCTAGGCTAAAACATAAAAGGCGCCGGATGGGGGGAGCACCCCCGTTCGGTGCCTTTTCGCTTCTGTACTCTAGACGGCGCCGTTCTGAGCGATGTGAGTGTGCCCGTAGAATAGTTAACTATTCGTACCCGTCAACGCGGCTAGAAGCCGCAGAAGCCGGGTGCGAGCACACATTGCACATCACGCCCCTAAGGCGTACTGACGGAAGGCACCTTCGTGTCCCACAACGACGATACCCGCAGCCACGCTGCAGCGGGGACCGCCGGATCGCGCACCCTGAAGCGTTCTCTGTCCCACGGACAGATGACCATGATCGTGATGGGTTCCGCGCTCGGTACGGGCCTCTTCTTGGGTTCGGGCACCGCCATTGCGATGGCTGGTCCCGCGGTCATTCTCACCTACGCTATTGGTTCTGCGCTCGCTTCGGTGATTGGCGCGGCAACCGGTGAAATGGCGGTTCGCTACCCTGTCCGCGGCGGTTTCGGTACTATTGCTACCCGCTACCTGGGCCCCTTCGCGGGCTTTTTGACTCGCATCGCATACTGGACGGCAACTGTTCTGATTGCTGGCGTTGAGCTGGTGTCTGTGGCGACTTACCTGAATTATTGGTGGCCGCAGCTTCCGCTGTGGGCGGGTATTGCCGCGTTTGGTGTGGCGCTGATTGTGCTGAACCTGACCAGCGTGAAGTCTTTCGGCATGCTGGAGTTCTTCCTGTCTTCGATTAAGGTCATTTCGATTATTGCCTTCCTGCTGGTGGGCCTGTGCCTGATTTTCTTCGGTCTGCCCGGTCACGCTGCGGTGGGTACCGCAAACCTCTTCAACGATGGCGGTTTCATGCCGAACGGCCTCCAGTCGGTGTGGCTGTCGCTGGCTGTTGTGATGTTCTCCTTCGGTGGTATTGAGATGATCTCGATCTCTGCTGCGGAGGCGAAGGACCCCTCCCGTTCGGTGCGTTCCTCGGCGAAGGCGATGATGGTTCGTTTGGCGACCTTCTACGTGCTGGCGGTTCTAATTGTTGTGGCTGTTATTCCGTGGCGTTCGGCATCGGGTCTGGGCGACGCTGTGGAGGCATCCCCGTTCGTTCTGGTCTTTGAACAGCTTGGTGTTCACGGTGTGGCACACTTCGTGAACTTTGTGGTGCTGATTGCGGCACTGTCGAGTGCGAACGCGAACTTGTACGCGGGTGCGCGTCTGCTGCACTCGTTGGCGGCTGACGGTATGGCGCCTCGCCAGCTGGCTCAGGTGAACCGCGCTGGTGTTCCGGCTCGTGCGGTGTGGCTGTCGACCAGCGGCATGGTCATTGCTATTCTGCTGGCTTTGTATAGCCCGAAGGAAGCGTTCCTCTCCATGATTTTTGTGATTATGGTGTGCGCGCTGACCGTGTGGGTTCTGATTCTGTTCGCCTACATCGTGTACAAGCGTGTTGAGCCTGCAACCAATGGTTTCCGCCTGTGGGGTGGCCAGTTCACCGCGGCGGTTGGCGTTCTGCTGCTCTTTGCGGTGTGGGTTGCGCTCTTCATGGTGCGCGGTTCTATGGTTCCGGCAATTGTGGGCGTGGGCTACTTTGTGGTTCTGAGCCTGCTGTACTTTGCTCGTATCCGCCACACTCACATGATTGATGAGCAGACCTTTGTTGAGGCTCAGCAGGCAACTGCCGAGTATGACGCCATGAAGTACGACGCTGATCATGCCCTGGAGACTGCGGCTAAGCTGGGCCGTTAAGGTTCTGTAGCTGCCGGGAGAGCCGGTGTTGGGGCCTGCAGAGACTCCAACACAGTAATAAACGAAAAATACGGAAAATTTCTGGAATTCCTCGTAATAAAACCGTAAAAATGCAGTTGGCCCTCAGAGTGGGGTCTATCATAGACAGTGAACCGTATGATCTTGTATGCGTTCAAATGTCTGTGTGTTGGATGAGGCTCGAAAGCATCGTAGCTTTCGAGCCTCATCGCTTTAACTACCAAATATATTTCTAGCCCCCGAATCATCATCAGCTGATTCATTTGCTGTACCTTGCGGATTCGTACGAATAGTCCCCTCACAGCGGTGGGGGAGTAGAGTTAAAACCATGCAAAGCCACGAAAAAAACCGCGAAAACACCCCCGAAAAGACCCCCGCCTCTGAGGCCGGTACCACCGACGAACTGCTGGTGCACGTACCCGCACGCTGGGGCGATATGGACGCCTACGGGCACGTCAACAACGTTGCCATCCTCTCGGTCATGGAAGAAGCCCGTGTGGCGCTCTTCGGCCCGCCGCCCTCCTCTGGGCAGAAGCCCACCGTGGCACCGCAGCCTCCGATTCCGCTTTTCGACCTGGTTGCCGAGGGCGTGCAGGCGCTTATTGCCGAGCACGGCATCCGCTACCTGGCTCAGCTGCCCTACACCGGTGAGCCCGTACCCGTGCGCCTGAGCGTGGAGAAGGTCAGCGCCGCATCCGTGCGGATTGGCTACTCGATTCTCTCCCCGGTGGACGGCCGCGAATGCGTGCGTGCCTTCACCGTGCTGGCGTTCTGGGATTCCGTGGCGGGGCGACTGACTCGACTCAGCCCCGAGCAGCGTGAACTGCTGAGCTCCTACCTGCCGCAGAAGTAGGGGTAGATACCGGCGCTCCGCTGTAATAAACCGAATCTTGAACGGGGATAAGCGTATGCTTTAAATACCTTCTGCAAAGGGTGCAAAAGGTTCATTCCTGGGAGAGATAACGATGTCGTTCCACCACACTCAGGCAGGCCCCGCCGATTGGGGTCGCCGCACGATGCGCGCCACCGGATGCGCCGCCGCCCTGCTCCTCGCTCTGACCGGCTGCTTCGGCGGTTCTCAGAGCGAAAACTCCTCGTCGACCCCCAGCCCTTCCAGTACGGCTAACCACTCGAAGTACCCGCTTCCTTCCTCCACCGCGTCCCCGACGCCGACGAAGAAGACCGAGCCGACCGTCACCGAGACTCAGGCACCCGCCCCCAGCGAGAGCGCCGAGGCGAAGGCGTCCGAATCCTCCGCACCCGCTGAGGCGAAGGCAAACCCCGTCGCAGCAGCAACCCCCACCGGTGACACTCCCCGCGCGCCCGAAAAGGTGGAGGCTGAGCGCGCCTCCGCCGGCGAGCGCTGCGGACACATCGGACGCAAGGGCTACCTGAAGACCGGCGCGGAAATCATGGTGCTACGCGGTACCGTGGACTGCGCCCACGCCCTAGACGTGCTGACCGAATACGTCACCACCCCGCGTGCCGACGACAACCTGACCCAGCACCAGGTGGCGAAGGTTCAGGACGCCACCTGCTACTGGAACCCGCAGTACGAGATGGCTGAGAACCGTCGTGAGGATCGCGGCGCCCCCGAATGCACCATTGGCGAGGATGTCGCTTTCGTGGCTCGTCTGGAAAACCCGGATGCTCCCCCGATTCCCTTCCTCATGGAGCCCTCCTACTACGATTCCGGTGCCGGCTACTACCGCTTCAAGAGCGATGACGAGCGCACCCTCTGCGAGCTGAACCCCGCGGACGGAACCCTGGTGTGCGAGCGCCGCATCGGCGAGCAGACCGGCAACGGTAACGGCGCGGTCGGTCGTACGTTTGCCGGCCCGGTGGAGGTAACTCGCATGAACTTCAAGACCGGCGCCAGCGAGGTGAATACCGTGAATGAGTCCTCGGCTCTGCATGCGGAAACCACCACCGCAAACACAAAGATGATGCACGCCTTGGATGTGGTGACTGTGCCCGCTGCTGAGGGTAAGCAGCTGACCTGCTTCGGCGAGATTGAGACTGGCTCGATGACCTGCCATGACGGAAACGGCCACACTATTACGGTGGGCGGCAGGCACGAAGGCTAAGTGTCCGCGTCAGAATTATTGAGTTGCTAACGAGCTATCAATGAGCTGTGAATAGCTAAGGAGGGGCTCCCCGCACTGCCGGGGAGCCCCTCTTATTGCGCTGTGCCTCTACCCGCTGTGTCCTAGCGGGGGCACCCTGCGGGTTCCTAAGATGCCGTATAGCTAGCTCACAGGTAGCGTCTTTAGAATACTGGTTAGGAACCCGAACCGATGACGCAGAAAGGTCACCATGCATCCGGCACAGAAGCACTCTACCCAGACTTCTACCCAGGCTCGTTCTACTACGCTCCGCACCGCTAAGCGCTACAGCCCTGTGGCGCTCGGTGCCACGCTCCTGCTGGCCCTGTCGGCATGCTCCGGAGGCGCAACCACCGCCTCCCCGAGCGCTACCGTAGTCCCTAGCCCCAGCGCTACGAGCGCGAAGGCAACCGCCACCCCCACCCGCACCGCAACGGTCACTGAAAGCACCCCGACTGCCGGTACCGTGCACACCCCCACCGCGGCGGCTACCGTGAGCCCCGGAACCATCACCACCGCAAGCCCCACGGCGACCGCGCAGGCGAGCGCGGCGTCGAGCCCTTCCGCATCGGCTAAGGCGAATACTTCAGCGAGTGCAGTGGCGAAGGCGTCGAGCACCGCAAGCCTGTCCAGCTCGGATGTTCAGTCTGCGGGCGGTAGCTGCGGCAGCATGGACGCTACCGGCTACCTGAAGCACAATGCTACGGTTCAGGTGGCCTCGGGTGCGGTGGATTGCCTGTTTGCGCGTGAGTTGATCCGCCAGTTTGTGGTGCAGAACCCCGCCGAGGTGACCGATAAGGCGAATGGTGAGCGTACCGTCATGTCGGCGCGCTGCTACTGGAAGCCGGGCGACGGCGCGGATCGTGCGACCCCCGAGTGCGTGTCCCTGGATGGTGGCAGCACCGTCATTACCGTGAAGCTGACCAACTAGTTTACGACTCACACCCGGCAGGGCACACCCCAGAAGGAACCCCCCCCGCAAAGCACGGGTGTTAAACACAAGCGCCGCGTTGACGAATCATTCGTCAACGCGGCGCTTTCGTGTCTCGAAGCTATCTCAAGCAGCTGGCGCGGCGGGTTTTAGAGCTCCCCGTGTGCGCGGGTGGCGAGCACGTCATCCAGGCGGGCGAAGGTCGAACGCCAGGTGGTGCGCACCTCCTCGTGGACCGAGGCGGGCATGGGACCAATCTCAATGACGATGCGGGTACCGGAACCCACGCCGTCGGCGGTAATCACGGTTTCGGGGAAGAAACGGTGACGCTGGTACACCAGCACGCTACCGGGGTTGCCCAGGTGGTCGGGCAGCTGCTCGGCGTATTCGAGCTCCTTGAACGGTTCAATGCTCAAAAAGCGGCTCTGCAGAATACAGGACACCGAGGGGTCAACCTCGTTGATCATGGACAGGCGCTGCATGCCGCCGACGACAGGCTCCACGACAACGTCGGTGGGGCGCACGTGCCAGCCTGCGGGGCCGTACCAGCGGACCAGCAGTTCGGGGTCCAGGTAGGCGCCGAAGACGTCCTCGACCGGGGCTGCGATCTCGTGGTCGAAGACGAGAAGCTCCTCATCGGGAACATGAGTGATGCTCATAGGGTTCTCCTTAAACGGGTTGAAGAGCGGGTTTAGGGCTTCTTGCCGGAGTAGTAGTTGCCGAGGAACTCGTCGCGGTACTCGAAGTAGGTGCCGTCCTTGATGGCTTCGCGGGCGTCGTCCACCATGCGCACGATGAAACGCTCATTGTGGATGGAGGCGAGGGTCGCCGCCAGACGCTCATCCGCCTTGAAGAGGTGACGCAGGTAGGCGCGGGTGTAGTGGGTGCAGGTGTAGCAGTCGCAGCCCTCGTAGATGGGTGAGAAGTCCGCCTTGAAGCGCGCGTTGGTGATGTTGTAGCGGCCGGTGGGGGAGTAGACGGCGGCGTTGCGTGCCACGCGGGTGGGGGAGACGCAGTCGAAGGTGTCTACACCGTTCTCGATGCCGACGAAGATGTCGTCGGGTTCGGAGATGCCGAGCAGGTGGCGGGGCTTGGATTCGGGCAGCTCTTCGGCGCACCAGCGCACGATGGTGCCGAGGTTTTCCTTCTCGAGTGCACCACCGATGCCGAAGCCGTCGAAGGGCATAGAGCCGAGGTCCTGACATGCCTTGCGGCGCAGGTCCTCGTACTGTGCACCCTGAATGACGCCGAACAGCGCCTGGTAGGGCTTGCCCACGCGCTCAGTGGTCAGGCGCTGGTGCTCAGCGATGCAGCGCAGCGCCCACAGGCGGGTGCGTTCGAGCGCCTCCTCCTGGTAGCCGCGGGAGTTGTAGAGGGTGGTCAGCTCGTCGAAGGCGAACATGACGTCGGCACCGATCTGGTGCTGAACCTGCATGGACACCTCGGGGGTGAAGCGGTGAATCGAGCCGTCAATATGCGACTTGAAGTTCACGCCGTCGTCGTCAATGTGGGCGAGGCGTTCCTTGCCCTTTGCCACGTCGTCGTCACCGAGGGGGCGGCCGTCGGCGCCCTTAGCGCCCGCGACGGTACCCATGTCGATCACCTTCTTGAAGCCGGAGCCCAGGCTCATGACCTGGAAACCGCCGGAGTCGGTGAAGGTGGGGCCGTCCCAGTTCATGAACGCACCCAGGCCGCCTGCCGCGTCGAGGATTTCGGGGCCGGGCTGCAGGTACAGGTGGTAGGCGTTGGAGAGCAGAGCCTGAGCGCCGAGCTCCTTCATGGATTCGGGCAGGACCGCCTTGACGGTTGCCTTGGTGCCCACGGGGGTGAAGGCGGGGGTCTGGATCTGTCCGTGCGGGGTGGTGATGACACCGGCGCGTCCGCGGAACTGTCCGCCGTTGGCTTCTACACGTTCAGCACTGGGGGAGGCGGTGTCCGCCAGGCGGCTGGTGAGGGTGAAGCCAAAGTCCTCGGTGGGGAAAGAGTTATCTAGAACGCTCATTCTTCTCTCGATTGTTTGCTTTCCGTCTGAATGTCTATACCCTAGCCTACCGGAAAACCCCGCCTCTCTTGCCGGAGGCGGGGTTCACGAGAATTTAGCTGAGGGTAGCTGATCTTAGCCTGCGAAGTCGCCGAGCATATCCACGGTCGGCACGAAGAAGAGGGTGCCGGTCACCGCGGTGCTGAAATCCAGCAGACGGTCGTAGTTAGCGCCGTCCACTCCCATGAACATGTTCATGAGCATCTTCCGGACGGTCGAGAAGGTGCTGGCGTAGCAGATGAAGTAGGTGCCCAGCTCGTTGTTACCCACGGTGCCGAAGGGCATATTGTCGCGAATAACCTTGAAATCGTCACCGATATTGGCGATAGCGGAGTGCGAGTTGGCGGGCTTCTCGTCCTCGCTCATCTCGATGTCGTCGTGCTTGGAGCGGCCGATGACCTTCTCCTGCTCGGAGACGGGCAGACTATTCCACGCGGTCATGTCGTGGATGTACTTCTGCACGAACTGGTAGCTGCCGCCCTTGTACATGGGGTCGCTGTCACCGATGATGCCGAAGTATTCGCGTGCCGCGGGGGTCTGCGGGTTCTCGGTGCCGTCCACAAAACCGATGATGGAGCGGCCGTCCCAGTAGCGGAAGCCGTGCACCTCATCCAGTACCTCAGCAATATCGCGCAGAGCCGCGGTAATAGCGGACGCCATATCGTAGGCGACGGACGGCTGGGTCGCGCGGATGTGGAAGTGCAGATCGCCGGGAGTGGACACCGCGGTGTGCTTAGGGCCCCTAATCTCCTCGAACTCCACGAGCTCTTGCGGCAGCGGCTTGGGCAGATCCAGGGTCAGCCACGCGCTGTGGCTGATACCCAGTACAACGCTGGCGTTCTCGGGCGAGTAGCGGTTCGCGGCGGTGTGGTTGAGGTTAATGACGAGCCCGCAGAGGTTCTGGAAAGCCTCGATGAGTGCATCGTGAGCAATGTCTTCCTTGAACTTCCACACCATGAAAATGGTGTTAGCGTTCGGGCTGGCAGTGACCTGTTGTGATTCTGGTGCAAACATAAAACTCACCGTACGCCCGTGTGTACGCCCCTGCAATGAATCTAGCCCTAACCTTCTGCACTGAACGGAGAAGATTAGGGCTGGGAATATAAAAGCCGTGCTTTAGAAGCCGTGGGAGGCGAGGTGCCGCGCATGCGACAGACGCGCCGCCGTCTCAAAAATAGTCCACGCCTGCACCTGAGCGGACAGCTCCACCGGCGCACCGGGCTTCACAACCTTGCTCATCGGCTCGGTGAACCGCGGGGAGAACTGCACGAGCGCCTTACCGCGAATCTCATTCGGGTCAATGTCGTACTCATTCATCGGCAGGTCGGGGTCGAACTCGCGGCGACCCTCCCACAGGGCGCGTGCGGTCGAGTACACCAGGGTCGAGGCGAGCGCTCGCGCCTCATCACTGAGCAGCGGCGAGGATGCCGCCATGCCCAGGTAGCGCACGAGAATGCCGGTGAACAGGCCGCCGTCGCCGTCACCGTGAGAGATGAGGATGCGGCGGCGCGCACCGGAGAGGAACTCCACCTCTTCGGTCATGTGCTTGACGATGCCGACGATGAGGCGCTCGGCGCGCTCGGCGGGGTCCACCTCGCAGGGCACACCGGAGGCCGCCAAACTCAGCAAGGCGCCCAGGGCGGTTCCCTGGTTGTAGGTGAATTCGCTGCGCTCGTACTCGTACTCGTCGCCGCGCACGTTCACGCCGTCAATATAGAGTGAACGTTCTGCATCCCAGAGGGTTTCGTTCATCCAATCCATGAGCGCGGCGGCAGTCTTCGGGTCGCCCGCCCGCACATACGCCAGAGCAGTCGGCGCGGTCGCCGCAGCATTCACAAAATCACGCTTGGACTTGCGCCAACTCATGCCACCCACCGGGGAGAAACCCTTCGCCAACTGCTCAAAGAGGGCCGCGCCAGCATCCTGGGCGGCAACATCATTCGCGCCGGTCAGCTCAATGCAGAAGGAGTTCATGCGGCCCACCGCGAGGGTCAGCCACGCCATATCGTCAAAGTAGTCGTTCGCGAAGCGGCCGTAATTACGCACGTTAATGCCGCGCAACAGCGCGCGGGCACGGTGTAGCTCCTCCTGGGCGGCAGTAATATCGCCCTCGCGCAGGTGACGCTGACCGGCATCAATCACACAATCCAGCAGGTGCGCCTGCCACCAGTA
Source organism: Rothia mucilaginosa ATCC 25296 (assembly GCF_000175615.1). GTDB lineage: Bacteria > Actinomycetota > Actinomycetes > Actinomycetales > Micrococcaceae > Rothia > Rothia mucilaginosa. The sequence goes on from NZ_ACVO01000025.1 coordinate 137,339, forward strand.
GTGCCAAGCGTTCAGGCGCTGGCTCAGCGGTCGCGGGTCGGGCACCTGCACCGAACCGATGAGGGCGCCGGGAACGCCAAGAATACGGTGCACGAAGGTGTCGGTGACGCTGGCGGCTGCGGCAGCGGCATGCGAGGAGGTGCGCTCGGCGTACTCGCTAATCGACTCCAGAGACTGCGCGTTGTGGGAAGACGGCTGGGAATTCATGGACCCTCTGTAGTTGCGGTGAAGTATTACGTCTGAAATTATCCCACTTTTTGCCCTCTGAACGCCCGAATACTGTGGGCGGGCTCTCGGGTGTGATTCCTTTTCAAGAGCCCGCCGAGAACATGCACCGCAGGGAACGGAGTGAACGCCACTCAAAAACCGGTTAGGAGGCGGCAGTCAGCGAACGCCCGCTGTACAGATCCACTCGCTCGCCGGTGATGGGATGCTCAAAATGCAGACTGTACGCCAGTAGTTGCAGTGGGTACTCGGGGCGGTCTGGCGCGTCGGGTAGCACCTGCGGATAGAGCACATCGCCCAGAATGGGGGAGCTGAGCATATTCAGGTGCGCCCGCAGTTGGTGCGTTTTGCCGGTGTGAGGCGCCAAATCATAGAGCGCCCATTCTCTATTCGGTTCCGCGCGCCAACCAGCAACCGCCTGCGCGCTCGGGGTAAAAGTCCGCAGAATCTTCGCGGTCGTCAGCGTATTCGGCTCCACACCCTGCGCCGCGCACTCTTGCTCAGAAAGCTGCTGAACCTGCAGCTGATCACGAATCTTCTGAATATGCGAACGCACCTGCAGGCCCTCCGCACTCAACGCCTGCTCGGCGGCGGCAGCATCGGCGGGAACCGGCGCCACGGCACGGTAAGTCTTCGACACCTGACGGTGCTGAAACATCATCTGGAAGGGGCGGCGCGCCTCTACGGTCTTGGCAAAAAGCAGCACGCCCGCGGTCGGACGGTCCAAGCGGTGAATCGGAATCAGCAGCGGGTTCTGCTCACGCACCCGCAGCTTGGTCAGCGCGGTCTGCGCAATATAGGCGCCGCGCGGGGTGGTCGGCAGAAAATGCGGCTTATCAATCGCCAACACGTGCTCATCCTCGTAGAGCACCGGCATGTCAGAGGGTAGCTGCGGCTCATCCGCAAGCTCACGGAAATACCAGATGCGCTCACCCGGCATATAGGGGCTATCGCCGGTCAGGATCGTGCCGTCGTCCAGGCGCACCTCACCGGTATTAAAGCGGGCGTGAATAATCTGCGGGTCGTTCGGGTAGAAGCGCGTAATCAGATAGTCCGCAATGGTTGCCGGAGCCGTGCCATTCGGGGTGAGTTCAGCCGGGAGCTCCTCCACGCGCGGCAGGATCAGCTGAATTGGGTCGATACCGTTCTTCTGAACCAGCGGAGGGGTCAGTAGGCGGCGGTGTGTGCGGCGTGCCGGTTTCGCTTGGTAGGCAGCAGGCTGTATTCCCTGCTGTGTTTTGGGCTGAGAGCTGGGCTGTGAGCTGGGTTGTGGGCGTGCGGTGTTCTGTGCGGGCATGGCTCTACTCTACCGCCTGCGCGGGGTTGGCTCGGAGGCAAGCTGGAGGCGTACTGAGTGAGTTGGGCTGAGCTACGTGCGGGTGGAAATATTGCCGTGGGCTTGGGTGTGGGGTTGCGGAAGACAGTTTTGTCTGACACTCATGAATGTTTGTGCGAATATGTGGAACAGAAAACGAAAACTTCACAAATTTTTGAAATTATTGGACATTTAATTTAAAAAAACTACATTAATTTTACAAAAAACAGCGTTTAAGTGCGGTATTTTCGAAAATGCTGTCAAATCATAAATCAATAACCCTCAATTTAGCCCCTTTGGTTTTTCTAAGTATAAAAGATGTAAAGCAATTAAAGACATGCTAACCTGGGCACCCTACGTCATAAACGCCTTAATAAAGGCTGAAAGTAGCCTTAAAGCGGTACGATTAAGACACAGAAGTTCGATATTTCGAACGAAGGGGTCGAAATGGGACAGAAACAGCGCAAGGATGCAGAGGTTAAAGGAACACTCCCAAATACAGCGGTGCAATCGGACAATTCCAAAGCACCGGAAAATGCGATAGGAGAGGTTATGGAACATTCACAAAAGAATGCGGAGCCTCGCACCGGTGCCCTGCGTATGGAGCCGCACGAACGCGAAGAGCAAATTCTGAAAATCGCTGCAGAACATTTCGCTCGCCGCGGCGTGCTCGGTGCCTCCATGAGCGCTATCGCCCGCGATGCAGGCATTACCCGCGCCCTGCTCTACCACTACTTCCCCGGCAAGGACTCCCTGGCGGCCGCTGTCACCCGACGCGAAGCCAACGCAGTCCTTGAGGCCCTGGGCGAGCATCACGAAAACCCCGAAGAGGCGTTGCGCAATGCGCTACGCACGTACTTCCTCGTTGTAGCCGGCGTTCCCACCCCCGGTGGGGAGGACTTCCCGAACAACCCTACCGACTACCTCGAATGGATGCTTGAACGCACCGGCATGCCGATTAATGACCGCACTCGCGTCATCCTCGGAGGCTGGTTGCAGCTCGTTGACTACTTCGCCATGCACGTCGTGCAGCTCAACCCCCGCGATCAGCGCACCGTTCGCTCCCGCGGGCTCGGGCTTGAAGAAGCTATCGACCTGTGTCTGGGGGCCGTGGACACCCTCACCGGCGGCTACTAGCCACCTGTCACCCTAAGAGGTAACAGGTCAGCGTAGGACTTCCCGCTCCGATGTTTGGTTATGTGCTCCACGGCAAAGGCGACGTGGACATCCGGGCGGTTATTCCTCCGCTACGCCGCTTGCGACGTGGTGGACTCCGGGAACACCACCCGGTTCGTGAGTAGGGAAACATAATGCCCCGCACCCTCTTCCATGAAGGTGCGGGGCATTATGATGCTCAGGTTGAGGTTAAAGGAATTGATTTAATCTTATGTTGAGCTTGAGGCTCTTTCTGGAGAGGGCTAAATGGAACGGCGCAGCGACAGTCCGCGAACCGTCGCGTAGAACCCCTGCGCCTGCAGTGCCGCACGCAGCGCCTCCACCGGATGCTCCATAACCTCGCCGCCGGAGACACTCAAGGTATGCGTGCCCAAAAGCTCCACATCGTTAACCTTCTCCACCGAAATCTTCTCCGCACCACCGGCGGACACCAGGCGAGCCAGGGCGGGGGCCGCCGCCTCCAGAAGTACCGGGTCGGTGGTGAAAGCCAGCAGGGTCTTCGCGCCACGCTCCACGTACAGCACCGGTGCGCCGTCCACCAGCACCACGCAGGCACCCGCCTTGCGTGCCGGACGGTGCTTCACAGTCCCCTCGCCTTCGTGTGCAAAGGAGGGAATCGCGGGCCAGCTCAGCGCCGTACCGTACGGGTTCGCCGGGTCGGTCGCCGCCAGCAGGGTCACCGTGAATGTGCCGTACACCTGTTCGGTATCGGTACGCTGCGGGGCGTAGGCGCTCGCACCAAAACCCTGTGTCGCACCAAAACCCTGCGAACCTGCGGGAATACTGAGGCTATCGGCGGTAGAACGCAGTAGATCCACCGTCGCCGGGGCGGCGAACTGCGCCGCACCCAAACCCTCAATAAAGTAGCCGCGACGCACCAGCGCACGATCCTCAGCCGCCGAATAGATCCGGTACAGCTGCGAGAACCCACCGGCAGAATCCTCCACCTGCAGGCACCCGCGAGTCAGCACACCGTAGCGGTCCAGCAGCAGGTCGGCGCGTGCGAGCGCCGTAACCGTCGCCTCCACAGGCTCCTGTAGTAGTGTGTCTACGCGCGAGAAGCGGCCGCTGTCCTGCGGGGCAACGGCGGGAGCGACGGCATGGAGCCCGCCGCGCAGGGAACGCAGACCGCGCCCGGCGGCAGGCGCAGAGTAGCCGCTGGAACCATAGCTATCAGCACCGTAACCGCCCGCCAAGCCGTTACCCATGGAGGCGCGCGCCGCCGCAATACGCCCCGCACCGCGGCGGCCCACCCGCGTCAGACGCGCAGGGGTCGCCGGAGTCGGATGCGCACTGCGGACACCCGCAAGCATCGCCCGAACCGGCGCGAAACTATCGTTCGTCACCGCACCAGCCCACACCAGACGCCACAGAGCCGCCGAAATCTCCGCCGTATCCGGGAAAGTCACCACCTGACCGGCGGGTGCAGCCGCACTCATCAGCTGCGCCACCCGCTCACGTAGCGCCGGCACGAACAGGCCGCCGTGAGCCAGCGCCTCATAGATGGCGTGCTCGAGCGTGCCCGGAGCCTGCAGTGCCTCCCAGAGCTCGGGGTTCTCCGCGCGCAACAGCTGCTCCGGGTAGTCCTCACCCAGAGTCAGCGAGGAACTCTCGCTCAAATGCAGGCGAATCCAGCCGTCAGACTTCTGCGCGCTACCGCCGCCGAGCTGCCCGGCGCCGGTGAAGAACACCCTGCCGCTTGCCATCAGCTCGTCCAGCATGTGCGGCTGGTAGCCGGGCACGCGTGCCGGAAGAATCAGCGTCTCCAGCGCGGAAGCCGGTACGCGCACACCCGCCAGCTGGTCGATGGCGGTGAGCAGATCCTCCGTGGCGGAGGCGGAATCCTGTCCTGTATGTTCTGCGCCGTGCTCAGCCAACGGGTTGGGTGCCGCTGTGCTGAGGGGTGCCACCCTCTCGCCCATCACCGTGGCGGCGCGGCGGGAGGGTATGAACGCACCGTAGGCGCTCGCCTCCGGCAGGGTCTGTGCAACCCGCACGGATAAAGAACGAACGTTCTGCCACGAGGGTAGGAATACACCATAGACCTGCGCCGATACCGGCTCAATCTCCTCACGCAACGCCGCCAGAGAGCGGGCACGAATCGTGCGCAAAACCTGCGCATCCACCCACTCAACACCGGCAGACCCGGGAGTGCGCAGCACCTCGGGCAGGAACTCGCCGGAGCTCAGGCGGCGCTGTTGCTGAAGACGCTGCAACACCGGAGTCAGCACGCCCACGCCCACCGGGGTCAGGCGTGAAAAATGCTCCGCCGCCTGCTGCGCCGTGAAGGGAATATGGGTGCGCGCATAGCGAGAAACCAGATCCTCCAAAGGCTCCGCGACCGGCTCCAACAGGATGGTAGGAAGCGCCGCGGCGGGCATAATGCCCAGCCCATCGCGCAGACGCGCGGCATCCTCAACCACCGCATAGTACAGCTGCGGCTTGGCGGAACCGTCGGCAGCTCCCATGTCGGCTGCTCCCATGAACGAGAAGGCACGGCGCGAGCGTACCAGCTCCTCCGCCAGGGCGCGCGCCTGATCCGTGCTGGCATGCGCGCCGTACTCCTCGCCGTAGTTTTCGGAGTCCTCGGACTCGCCGAAATCTTGAGAACCGTGCGGCGCAGATTCAGCCCGCAGGTTGTCGGCACGCAAGCGCAGACTCAACTCCCGCGCGCTCAACGGACCCAGCTGACGCAAAAGATCCGCCACGCCCTCCACACCGCAGGCACGGTAACGCTCACCCGTGCGCTGCAGACGCTGCTGAGTCTGCACCAGAACCGCCGGATCCAGCAGGTCACGCAGACCGCTCGAACCCAGCAACTCAGCCAGCAGCGCCGGGTCCAGCGACAGCGCGGCAGCGCGACGTTCGGCGGCGGGTGCATCGCCGTCGTAGAGGTGCTCGGCAACGTACTCAAAGAGCAGGGTGCGCGCAAAAGGCGAAGGATCGTTCGTCTCAACCTCCAGCATAGACACCGCCCGAGACTGCAACGAACGGTGCACCTGAACCAGCGCCGGAACATCGTACACATCCTGCAGACACTCGCGCGCCGTCTCCAAAAGCACCGGAAAATCAGGGTATTTACGCGCCACATCCAACAGCTGCGCCGCACGCTGACGCTGCTGCCACAGAGGGGTGCGCTTACCCGGATCACGGCGCGGCAACAGCAGGGCACGCGCCGCATTCTCACGGAACCGAGACGCAAAAAGCGCCGAATCGCCCACGCGTTCGGTAACAATCGCCTCCAGCTCGTCCGGGTCGAAAAGGAACAGGTCAGCGCCGGGCGGCACATCCTCCATCGCGGGCAGACGCAGAATCAAGCCGTCATCACTCGCCATGACGGAGGCGTCCACCCCGTACCGCTCTTCGATGCGGGCGCGCACCGCCAGCGCCCAGGGTGCGTGCACCCCGTAGCCGAGCGGCGAGTGCAGGACCACGCGCCAATCGCCCAGTTCGTCGCGGTGCCGCTCCACAATCATGCGGGTGTCGGAGGGGACCGCCCCGGTGGATTCGCGCTGCTCACGCAGGTAGGCGAGCAGGTTATCGACTGCCCAGGTGTCCAGTCCGAGCTGTTCGAGTTGCTGGCGGGCGGCGGCGCTATCGGTGGCGTCCAGGCTGGAGAGGGCGCGCGTGAACGCACCCGTCTGCACGCCCAGGGCGTAGGGGCGGCCCATGCGGTCGCCGTGCCAGAAGGGCAGGCGTGCGGGCTGACCGGGTGCGGGGGAGACCCGCACCGCGTCATGCGTAATTTCTTCGATGCGCCAACTGCTCGCGCCGAGGGTGATGACCTCGCCGGCGCGGGATTCGTACACCATTTCCTCGTCGAGCTCACCCACACGCTTGGGGCCGCGCTCCTCATCGCCGCTGACCAGGTAGACGGGGAAGAGCCCGCGGTCGGGAATCGTGCCGCCGCTGGTGACGGCGAGGCGCTGCGCACCCGGGCGGCCCTCAATACTGCCGGAGGGCGCCTGTTCGGTGGGGGTGCGATCCCAGATGATGCGCGGGCGCAATTCAGCGAATTCGTCGGAGGGATAGCGTCCGGCGAGCATTTCGAGTACGGAGTCGAAGAGGGCGCGCGGCAGTTCGGCGTAGGGTGCGCTGCGGCGTAGCGCCTCGTACCAGGAGTCCACGCTGATGGGGCCTAACGCGCAGGCGGCGACGGTCTGCTGTGCGAGTACGTCCAGGGGGTTAGTGGGGATGGCAAGCGGCTCGAGGGTTCCGCTGCGCATGCCGGCGAGGGTGACGGTTGCGCCGAGCAGGTCGCCGCGGTGCTTGGGGTAGAAGAATCCGCGCGAAATTTCGCCCACGCGGTGTCCGGCGCGACCTACGCGCTGCAGTGCGGAGGCAACCGAGGGAGGCGCCGCCACCTGAATTACGAGGTCCACGTGGCCCATGTCGATGCCCAGCTCCAGGGAGCTGGTGGCGACCACGCAGCGCAGGGTTCCGCCCTTGAGCGCCTCCTCGATGAGGGTGCGCTGTTCCTTGGACACGGAGCCGTGGTGCGCGCGGGCGAGCGGCGGCACCTCGGCGATGTCGCAGATGCCTGCCGCATAGTCTTCGGGGTTGATTCCCTGCTTTGCGAGCACGCGGCGTAGATGAATATCGTTGAGTGCCGCGGTGAGCTTTTCTGCTAGTCCACGCGAGTTAACGAAAACAATCGTAGAACGGTTGTTCTCAATATGGTCGACGATGCGCTCCTGTACGCGCGGCCAGATGGAGGTCTCCGGGCGCTCGCTATCGGGGGTGTCTCGCAGCGCCTTTTCGTGCAGCGCCTTTTCGTGCAGTGCCCCTTCGTGCAGCGCTCCCTCACGCAATGCCTCTTCCGGGATGGTGAGCGTATTTTTGGGTGCGGCGGTATCGCCCTGTCGCGCTGGGTTTCCTTGCCCCGTTTCTTGCGCGGGTTCCTGCGCTGGGTTTGCCTGCCCGGGGAATACGCCAATGGCATCTTCCAGCGTGTAGGGTGCGCTCGCCGGGGTGCTTGCTGCACTAGAGATAGGCTGTGCCGCACTTACCGGCGAGCTCGTAGAAGCTGAGCCTCCGCCTCCCTGCATCTCTGAGGACGCGTAGAGTCCTTGCCCGTAGTCGTTGGCGCCTCCGAGTGCCGCCATGTCGGGTACGGGCACGCTCAGGCGCAGGTCCCATTCTTTGGCGACCGGATGGCTCATAATGGTCACCGGCTGAATGCCGCCGAGGAAGCGGGCGACCGCCTCCGGATTTTCGACGGTTGCGGAGAGCCCAATGCGCTGTGCGGGCTTTTCGAGGAGCGCGTCGAGGCGTTCGAGGGAGACCGCCAGGTGTGCGCCGCGTTTTGTGGCGGCGAGGTTGTGAATCTCGTCCACGATCACGGTGGTGACGCCCGCGAGGGTGTTGCGGGCGGCGCTGGTGAGCATGAGGTAGAGGGATTCGGGGGTGGTGATGAGAATGTCGGGCGGGTTGCTGATGAGTTGGCGGCGTTCGCGTGCGGGGGTGTCGCCGCTGCGCACGCCCACGCTGATGTTCGGTTCGCCCGTGTTGTTTTCGCTCAGGCGCGTGATTCCAGTCAGTGGTGCGCGTAGGTTGCGTTCGACGTCGGCGCCGAGTGCCTTGAGTGGCGAAATATAAAGGATGCGCGTGCCGCCCGCGGTTCCGGCTTCGTATTCGCGGTGCAGGGCGTCGAGTGCCCAGAGGAAGGCAGCGAGGGTTTTACCGGAGCCGGTGGGGGCGATGATGAGGGTGTTGTTACCGTTGCGGATGCTCTCCCAGGCGCCTTCTTGGGCGGCGGTGGGTGCGCTGAAGGCGGCGCGGAACCAGTCGCGTACGGGGGCGGAGAAGTGGGAGAGTGCGTCGGTCATGTATCTATTATGGCGGGGTTTATGGTGTGCGCCTCTTGAATTGTTGGGGGTTGGGGGAGGAAGATGTGCTTGACAGTGCCTTTACAGAGTATGTAATGTTTTACCCGTAAAGTAATTGACTGAGAAACAACCCAAAGGAGCCCCACCATGACCCGCCTGACCGAAGAACAGCTCATCAGCCTCTTCCACGAGCCGCGCACCGTCTCCTCCTTCACCGAGGAACCCGTCACCGACGAGCAGCTGCGCCGCATCCAGGAACTGACCTTCTATGGCCCCACCGCCTTCAATAGCCAGCCCCTGCGCATCACCTGGGTCAAGAGCCCCGAGGCGCGCGAGCGCCTCGTCGCACACCTGGTAGACGGCAACAAGGCTAAGACCCAGGCGGCACCGGTGACCGCAATCCTCTCCGCAGACGCGAACTGGGTAGAGCACGCCGACACCTTCAACCCCAACGCTGCCGGCTTCATCAAGGGCTTCTACACCACCGAGGAGCTTGCCACCCCCGCCGCCGAGCTGAGCGCTCACCTGCAGGCAGGCTACTTCATCACCGCAATCCGCGCCCTCGGCCTGGACGCTGGCCCCATGACCGGCGCAGACTTCGCCGGCATCAAGAAGGAATTCTTCGCGGACAACGCAGAGATCCCCTTCCTGATCGTCAACATCGGCCACGGCGAGGCTCCCGCATACTCGCGCGGTGCACGCTTCAGCCACGATGAGGTTGCTCGCTCCCTCTAAGAGTGCGCGCCTACGGCATGACTAAAGCTAAACCCTAGATTTAGGCTTATAGACAGTTCAAGGGCGGTTCCCCATCACGGGGAACCGCCCTTGAACCATATGTGCGTTATACGCGCCGGTTTCTTAACCCTGAAATGCCGCGTTAGCGGGCACCAAACTGACCCACCGACAGCTGCGGAACAGACGAGGAACACGCGGTCGTATCCAGCGGAACAATCACGCCACCGGAACCGGAGGGAAGACCCACCAGGAAGCCCTGAACCGGGCGGCTACCACATGCGTCGCCGAAGCGTGCCGGGTACACCGAACGCAGTACCGCGGTGGTGCTATCGCCGGGGTTGAGGGTCACGCCCGCAGAGTTCATGTACTCATCAGAGGTGGAAGCCTCACGACCGACCCAGGTGCCCGAAGGACCCGCATGCACCACGCGCGGGTAGCCGCGCAGGGTGCAGGAAGAATCCGAAGAATTCTGGAAGTACAGGGTGTAGTTTCGGGCGCCGGGGGAGCCATCTCCAATGGACACCGAAATGTTCAGGTCGTCCAGATCGCACTGGCCGGGGCCTTCAGCAGTGTTGTTGGAGGAGTTCGAAGAACGATCCGAGGAATTCGATGAGCTCGACGAACGTGAAGACTCCGAAGAATGGGAGGATCCGTTCGACGAATGAGAATCCGACTGTGAAGACGAGTTTGAGCTCTTCTGGGAATCCTGCTGAGAATCTGCAGAGTCGTCTGACTTGTTCTGCTCGGAACCCTCTTGGGAGGACCCAGAAGAGTGAGAGTCCGAGTTCTGCTTCGACTCGTGAGTCTCAGTATGGGAATCGGAGTGCTCAGAGGAAGAGCCGTGGTTCTCCGCCTCGGGGGAGTTCACCACGGTAATAGAGCCCGGGGTCACCGAAGAGGTAGCCCCGTCGGAGGCTACTCGAATCGTGCCGGGCTTGACCGAAGCCGAAGCACTCGGCTGCGCCGAGGTGCCTTCAGCTTCCTGACCGGCCTGGGACGCGCCGCATCCGCTGAGCGCTAGCACGCCGCAGAGGAGGGTGGTTGATGCGAGTACCTGAGCCGATTTAAACATGATTACATCGCCGCCTGCATTTGGATTTCTGCTCCGTCCATACCGGGGGCGTACTCGACCTGGCAGCACAGGCGGGAGTACTCGTTGGCGACGTCATCGACCATGTCGAGCAGATCCTGCTCAGCTTCGGTGCGCTCACCGGAAGCTTCGAAGTGCTCGGGGTCGATGAAGCCGTGGCAGGTAGCGCAGGATGCGTTACCACCGCAGGTTGCGAGGACCGGCACACCGTTAGCCTGGAGGGTTTCCAGGAGGGTGTGGTGGTCTTCCCACTGAATGTCGTAGTTTACGCCTGCTTCGTCAGTGACCTTAATCGTTACGCCCATGCGTTCTCCTTCTTCTGTAGTGATGCGTTTCTATTGTAGAGGTAGGGGCTGTTAATCACCGTACTTTGTGGCGCATCCCCAACCCTACCGTCACGCATATCACGGGAACGCATATTAATTTTTATGCTGAATAGCATGTATGTATTGCCCCCAGTCTACCCCGTATTGCCCTGACAATGCGGGATATTGGTGCTAATGAATACTGCCCCCAGATGCAAAGACATGCTGGGGGCAGTATAAAGAACCGGCACGCAGAGGCGCCTCAACGGTGACGAAGACCTACTTTGATTCCTTCTCCACAGTCTTCTCGGCGTCCTGCTTTTCTGCGCTTTGGTTATCGGCATTCTGGATGCTTCGCCCGGGGCCGCGCACAATACCGCGCACGCTATCACGCGGATCGGCGTAGCGCAGGTCGATACCGAAGGTATTGCGGATCTGGCGTGCCGAATTCAGGTGCCAGCGCTGCGAATCCGACGGAGTCACCGAGGTGACCGCCTTCTGACCCGGAGCCAGCTTCTCGTGGCGAATGTCGTAGTGCTTACCGCCCATGGTGATGGTGAAGCCGTGCTCCTGCAGTAGCTGAACGAATGCGTCCACATCGTGCGGAATCTTGCGGCCGCGCTGCCTCTTTGTGCCGCTCATCCTCGGCTGCGACTCGAAGGGGTTACGGCTGGGCGCGGTGCCGCGGCTAATACGGATTACCTGCTGGTCGGAGTGCGAGAACTCCACCTGGTAGCCGTTGAGCGAGTACACGGTGCGGCTACTGCCGGGAATTGGGCGGCGGTCCTCAGCCTCATCCAGGATGCGGGCAATGTACTCGCCGGTCAGACCGAGCGCCTTCAGCTGTGCCTGAGCATCGGGGGAGAGCTGATAGCCTCCCGCCAGAGCCTGCAGCGGGCGCAGCGCGAGCACTTCGGCAGTCAGGGGGTTGAGCACCACCTGGTAGCCTTCCTCTTCATGCGTGTAGAGGGTGACTTCGCGGCCGTAACGGTTCTCCTGCGCGCTCTCTTGAACCACGGTGCTTGCGGGCGATTCGATGATGTCCAGCAGTAGCTCGTAGGTGAGGCCGTGGCGCATCATATAGTCCATCACGCCGGGGAGCACACCGTAGATGCGGCGGCGCGGCGGCACCTCGCCGTAGAATTCCTTCTCGATGCGCGCGGCAATACGCTGGTTCTCCAGCGGCACCTCGGTCAGCGGGATGAGGCGCTGGTTGGAGGGGCGAATCTTGGCGCGTGCGGCGGCAGGCTTGGGCGCCTGACGGTATGCGTCCACGAGTGCCTGTTGCTGCTCCATGAATTCCTGGGCAATGAGCGGTAGGAGGGTGAAGTAGAGCTCTGCCGCTTCGGGCTTGAGCGCGCCGTTCTCATCGAGTAGGGACGCGCCGTCCTGGGAAAGCAAATCCCACGGCTTATCGCTTGCACTGTTCTCTTCGGAACCCTGATTGTCCCGGTAGCTATAGGCGGCGAGGGAGGCAAGCTCCTGCAGGCGAACATACACCTCGAGAGGAATAGTGATCTGCTTAGCGGACATTATTTTTCCTCCTCGGTGGTGTTTTCTGCCCGAGCTGCTTTATCTTCTGCCTGTTTCGCCAGGGTGTTGCTGAGCTCTTCCAGCTGCACCTTGCGCAGGTTCTCCGCGTGCAGAACATGGAAATCCGCTGTCTTCGCCAGGGCCAGAACGGTCCGCTCATCGGGCGAAACCGCAATTTCCAGGCCCTGCGCCGCGTAGATACGCGTCCAGCCTTCAGCCATGCGCACGCTCTCGGGGCTGCTCAGCGCCTGAAGCATCAGATCGAAAACGAACGGCGGGTTCTTCTTCAGGAAGGTGCGAGCGCGCTCGCTGAATTCGAGTTCCAGGGCGTTGAGCGAGGTGTATTCGCCCTGAGCCAGGGACGCCTGTGCCGCCTCGTTGTAGTCGGCGTCGTATTCGTCGATGACGGTAATGACTTCTGCGGAGGCGGTGTTCACGTCAACCCGGTAGTCGTCGTGCGTGAAGCGAATGGTCCAGTCGTTGATGCGTTCCGCTTCGCCTTCGCGCAGGATGGTGCGTACGAGCTCTTCGCTGATGTTTTCGCGTTCGAGGCGGGCACGCAGGCTCGGGCGCAGTCGGTAGTTGCGTTCGCGGTCCTCAGTGGTAATGGTGCGAGGTGTAGCGGCTACCGGTTCTGCTGCCGGAGTGCTCGGGGTGGGTGCGGCAGGCATCGGTGCACCTGGTTTCGGTGCGGCAGGCTTCGGGACCGTAGCTATCGGTGCAGCCTGGCTGAGCACGGGCGACTCTTCAGCAGATACCTGCTCGGTACCTGCTACCGACTGCGCGGCTTCCGGGGCGGCAGCTTCGGCCGCCTGCTGACGGGCGCGCAGACCCTCCAGGTACTCTTCGATGCGCGGCGGTCGGTAGGTGAGTGTGGACTTGCGGAACATACCGGGGGAGGGGGCACCGGGAGTCGGTGCGGCAGGCTTCGGCACTGCAGACGTAGGAGTTGCGGGTTTGGGCGCAGCTGGCTTCGGTACTGTGGGCTCGGGTGCCGCTGCTACAGACGTTGCGGCAGCAATCGTTGCCGGGCTCGGCACCGGTGGGGTCTTTTCTGCGGGTGCTTCTTCCGGCACGCTGGGAGCCGGGCTGGGGGCTTGCGCTGCGCGGGCCGCAAAGAGCGCGGGGGAAGGCGCAGGCTTCGGGGCTGCAGGCTTGGGCGCAACAGAAGCGCTAACTTCAGCATCCTCAACTACTGCAGGTTCGGCGGGGCTAGTTTCAACCTCAGCCGTAGGCTCTACAGTATTTTCAGCTGACTGCTCTTGCAGCTCGCCCTGTTCCTCATCAACAGGCTCTTCCTCACCGCGACGCAGGGCGGCAACGAGTTCCTGACGGGAAGTATAAGGAATAATTTCCTCGGGAGAGTCGATATATCGGGGGAAATTCTCGTAGAGAATCTTTGCCGCGGCCTCAAAGAGCTTCTCCGTGGTGGTGTTGGCGGCGGGTGCGCAGGGACAGAGGAGCTCCTGGCGCTGTGCGTCGTAGAGGGACCAGTGGGCGCATCGTTCGGTGGGCGGGAAGTAGTCGAGTGTTCCAAGGTCGGCTATATCGATGAGTGCACCTATCAGGGACTGCGGAATGGATAGCTGTGCCATAGTGCTCCTTCGCGTTGTCTGCTCTCCAGCCTATGTGTGGAGGGTCTTCTTTCCATCCTAGGCGTTTTTTGGCGGGTGTGCCCCGGAGCACGTCATCTGGGAGCGTAAATCTGCGGATTCACAGGTTGAGGCGCACTTTTAGCTCAGTTTTTGGGTGCGGATGCGGCAGCGGCTGGTGGAGCATCATTGCTGCACCTCTATATAGGTATCTCTATGTGCTGTGATTTCTGCGCGCTGCGCCCTCAGCCCTGCGCCGTCTGCCGCGCGTGCGGTGCCTTGTGCTGTACTCGGCGCTTTCGGTGGGGCACTTTTTGAGCGTATTTCTGGGGATACAAAAAATCCCCGGTTCCGAAGAACCGGGGATTGTTGGTGCGCCCGAAGGGATTCGAACCCCCAACCTTCTGATCCGTAGTCAGATGCTCTATCCGTTGAGCTACAGGCGCATGTTCCTCGCTTCGGATTTCTTCAATCCGTCGCGGCAACAGGTACTACTATACGGATGTCGTTAGAGGTGCGCAAGCCGAAAAACTCGAAATTTACCCAAAATCCCCTCCGCAGGAATCGAAAGCACCCCGTTTTACCGCATGATTCCGGGGTTTTTGCGCTCGCAAAATTTTTTCAAAATATTTTCTCGGCACCCTAAAACCGGCGCTGCAGGTCCCTGAAATCCCCCGGAGGATCCCGCCGTAAGCCCTAAAAATTCTTTACAGAAATCCTCTCGTACTCTAAGAATGTGATGCGCAGAACTTAAGAAATGGCGTCATAGGAAGCTCTACAGACTATTAATGCGTTATTCTGTAAGCATCACGAGGAAGTGGAGACTGTCCAAGCGTGCATATTCACCATTGTTTGCACGCTTGTAGTGTTTAACTGCTTCTTTGTTACCGCAGACCTAACCGGATCAATGTAGTATCCGGGCCACCGATTGAAGGGGAAAATGTCAATGGCTGACACCTCAACTCGTACTCTCTCTGCTGAGCTCGAAAAGGAGCTGCAGAGCGCACCCACTACCCACCAGGGCCTTCTGGACTGGGTTCGCGAAGTTGCGGCCCTGACCCAGCCCGCACACATCTACTGGGTCGACGGCACCCAGGAAGAATATGACCGCCTGGCACAGGAACTGGTTGACGCCGGTACCTTCGTTCGCCTCAGCGATCACGAATTCCCGAACTCTTACGCAGCTTTCTCCGATCCTGACGACGTTGCACGTGTCGAGGAGCGCACCTTCATCTGCTCCGAGACCGAAGAAGGCGCAGGCCCGACCAACAACTGGCGCGACCCCGTTGAAATGAAGCAGACCCTGACCGGCCTGTTCGAGGGCTCCATGCGCGGTCGTACCATGTACGTCATTCCCTTCGTCATGGGCTCTCTGAAGGCTAAGAACCCCAAGATTGCTGTTGAGCTCAGCGACTCCGCATACGTTGTCTGCTCCATGCGCATCATGGCAACCATCGGTAAGGACGTTCTTGCCAAGCTGAACGAGACCAACGGCTTCTTCGTCAAGGCTCTGCACAGTGTTGGTGCACCCCTGGAGCCCGGTCAGGAAGATGTTCCCTGGCCCTGCAACCCCGAGAAGTACATCGTCCAGTTCCCCGAGACCCGCGAAATCTGGTCCTTCGGCTCCGGCTACGGCGGTAACGCTCTGCTCGGTAAGAAGTGCTACGCGCTGCGTATCGCATCCGTTATCGGTCGCGACGAGGGCTGGATGGCAGAGCACATGCTCATCCTGAAGGTCACCAACCCCGAGGGCAAGGTTCGCTACATCTCCGCAGCGTTCCCCTCCGCATGTGGCAAGACCAACTTCGCAATGATGGAGCCCACCATTGACGGCTGGAAGGCTGAGATGGTCGGCGACGACATCGCATGGATCGAGTTCGACGAGAACCACCAGGCACGCGTGGTCAACCCCGAGGCTGGCCTGTTCGGCGTGGCACCGGGCACCGGTTACTCCACCAACCCGAACGCTATGAAGGCTATTGCTAAGGGCAACACCATCTTCACCAACGTTGCTCTGACCGACGACGGCTCCGTCTGGTGGGAGGGCAAGACCGACGAGGCTCCCGCACACCTGACCGACTGGACCGGTAAGGACTGGACCCCCGAGTCCGGCCGCCCGGCAGCTCACCCGAACTCCCGTTTCTGCACCCCCGCATCCCAGGTCGACATGCTCGCTCCCGAGTACTACGACCCCGAGGGTGTGCCGCTGAGCGCTATCGTTCTGGGTGGTCGCCGTAAGACCACCATCCCGCTGGTTTCCGAGTCCGAGAGCTGGGAGCAGGGCGTCTTCCGTGCAGTTACCCTCTCCTCCGAGACCACCGCGGCTGCTAAGGGCGCTGTCGGCGTGATTCGCCGCGACCCGATGGCAATGCTGCCCTTCATTGGCTACAACGCTGGTGACTACTTCAAGCACTGGCTGGACCTGGGCAAGAAGCACGGCACCGAGAACATGCCGAAGGTCTACTACGTCAACTGGTTCCGCCGCACCCCCGACGGTGGCTTCGCATGGCCCGGCTTCGGCGAGAACTCTCGCGTTGTGAAGTGGATCTTCGACCGCCTCGACGGCAAGGTTGGCGGCCAGGAGACCTTCCTGGGCACCGTTCCCACCAAGGAAGACCTGGACCTGAGCGGTCTGGAAATCTCCGAGGACGAGCTGAAGGCTGCTCTGGCTGTCTCGAAGGACGAGTGGGCTGCTGAGCTGCCCGGCATCGACGAGTGGCTCGAGAAGTTCGGCGACAAGCTGCCCGCTGAGGTTCGCGAACAGCGCGACGCTCTGGCGAAGGCTCTGGAGGACTAGGAAACTCCAGCTAATACCTAAGGTTTAGCGCCTTGAAGGGGCGGAATCTCTCGATGAGATTCCGCCTCTTCCTTCTGTTTGGGGGAAAATTGAATCCCCGTCAGTTGGGGGAGTGATAAATTTTCTCGCAAAGGTGTGAGTGTAAGGCTATGCAGTCCACTTGTTCTTGAGAAATACTTTAAAATCCTCACCGGGGTGGTTTGGCACAGAAGTGGCTATTCATAATTTCTTGCCTCTCTTGCCGCCCCTATACAATTCCAATGTAAGATTTTGAGCGCTCTGTGCCTTGGCTGGTTCGGAGCATTTGTTGCCGTCGATGTAGAAGCGGCGGTATCACGAGAAAGATAGAAGGAGTATCCATGCGTTTGACAGCATTCTCGGATGTCTCGCTCCGCGTTCTGATGCTCCTGTCTGCCCTGGAGCCCGGTCAGAAGCTTTCTACCCAGAAGATTGCTGAGGGAGTGGATACCCCCTACAACCATGTGGCGAAGGCTGTGGCCTTCCTCGTGAACATGGGTTATTTGGATTCGACCCGCGGTCGTTCCGGCGGCGTTATGCTCTCGGATGCGGGCCGCTCTGCGACCGTCGGCACTGTTCTTCGTGCTACTGAGGGTGATATTCCCATGATTGAGTGCGAGGATGAGAATGGCCACTGTCCGTTGGATAAGTTCTGCCGCCTGCGCAATGTTTTGGCGAAGGCTCGTGAGGCGTTCTACGCATCGGTTGATTCGGTCATCATTAGCGAGCTGACCGCTGGTGCGCGCCCTGTTGGTCCGGTATTTGTGGAGCTAGGCTTCGCGCCTCCGGAGAATGCGCTGACTGTGCGCTAAGCCTGCACGCTAAAGGAATACGTGGTACCTGTGGAGCTTTCCGGCGGGAGGCTCCATAGAGTTTTTAACACGAAGTTTAGGGTGTTTCTGCGGTTGATGCGGGGGCTGCTGGGCAGTTCACGCGGGGGTCGCGCGGCTTTCTTGCAGGGGTTTCTTGCAGGGGTTTCTTGCAGGGGTTTCGAGGGGACCGGGGAGTATTTTGCCGCTGCTTGCGTGACTGCTGGAACCTGCGTGAGTCCTAAATTTATGCAGTAAATGCAGAATATTGCAAATTTGCTTTTCAAATGCAGAAAATGTGACCATATTCATTTTTGCACCACACTGCATACTTTCCTGGGTAAATATATTTTCACTCCGGTATTTTTATACATGTTTCCAGGCTGGTCACCCGCCGATTGTAGAAGTGCGGCTGAAAATATATAGTGTGACGCGCAACTCTATCTTTGAGTCAGGGTGAACCATAAGTCGCATCCACAGTGCCAAATAACCCTCAGAGCATGACCTGCACACAGCGCAAGCACCCCGCAAAATGCTACGGTAAGGGTGCTTTATAAACACTTCGTCACCAACTGAGCTGTCCGAGTGAACGCCCCAGCATCACACATATCAAGGGCATCATCACAACGACCAGGTGACCACACAGGAAGAAGGCAAGACATGCTCTCCGAGAAGTCCCGCCCCATTATTGAGGCAACGCTGCCCATCATTGCTGAGCGCATTAACGACATCACCCCCGACTTCTACCGTCGAATGTTCGCAGCTCGCCCCGACCTGATGGACGGCATGTTCTCCCGCTCCTCCCAGCTCGAAGGCACCCAGCCCAAGGCACTGGCAGGCTCCATCGCAGTATTCGCTTCCTACATCGTCCAGAACCCGGACTCCTACCCCGACGAGGTCCTCTCCCGCGTTGCACACAAGCACGCATCCCTGGGCCTGAAGGAAGAAGAGTACCCCACCGTCTACAAGTACCTCTTCGAGGCAATCGCCGCTAACCTGGGCGACCTGGCTACCCCCGAAATCGTTGAGGCATGGACCGAGGTCTACTGGCTCATGGGCAACGCCCTCATCAAGCTGGAGAAGGGCCTGTACGCTTCCCAGGCAAACGACGTCATGTTCGCACCCTTCAAGCTCGTTGAGCGCAAGGAAACCGGCGAGAACGTCGTCGTGCTGACCTTCGAGCCCGCCGACGAGACCCCCATGACCGAGTCCAAGGGCGGCCAGTACATCTCCATCATCGTTCCCGCACGCGACGGCCTGCGCCAGGCACGCCAGTACACCCTGCTGCCCAGCGAAAAGAACCAGCGCCGCATCGGTGTGAAGCTCGACCCCAACGGCGAGATGACCTCCATCCTGCACGAGCTGGAAGTCGGCGCAGTCGTCGAGATTTCCAACCCCTACGGTGACCTGACCCTGGAAGGCTTCGGCGACCCCGAGGCACCGCTGTACCTCTTCTCCGCAGGTATCGGCACCACCCCCATGCTCAGCTTCCTCTCCGAGCTGGTTGAGAAGGGCTCCGAGCGCCCCGTGACTGTGGTCCACGCAGACCGCCGCCTGGACACCTGGCCCCTGCGCGAAGAGCTCGCCGAGCTCGTCAACAAGCTGCCCAACGCACGCCTCATCTCGTTCATCGAGGGTGAGGGCGGCGACTTCGCCGGCCGTGTCGACGTGTCCAAGCTGGACGTTCCCTCCGACGCTAACGTCTACCTCTGCGGCCCGCTGCCCTTCATGCAGGGCGTACGCTCCGCACTGGTGGAGGCAGGCGTTCCCGGCAAGAACATCAACTACGAAATCTTCGGCCCCGACCAGTGGATGCTCCACGACCAGGCACGCGAGGCGTAAAAACCTCGTAAGCCGGCTCGTCCGCTAGGTTTCTTAAACCCGGCTAGGTTCTCCTCTTAGACAGAAGAACCTAGCCGGGTTTTTAGAACCCAAAATAAAAAATCCCGCCCGCAGAAACAATCTGCGGGCGGGATCTTTAGTAGCTAGCTAGTGCTTAGCCCTGGCGAACCAGAGCCAAAACCTCGTCGCGGACGCGCTCCATAGTCGCAACATCCGGTGCCTCAAGGTTCAGGCGCAGGAAAGGCTCGGTGTTCGAAGGACGCAGGTTAACCCACCAACCCTCTTCGGTGTTGGTGAAGGTGGTGCCGTCGGAGTCCTCAACAACCACGGGAGCGTTAGCGTAGTGTGCACGCACGCGGTCCACAGCGGCAGCCTTGTCTTCCAGCTCGGAGTTGATCTCACCGGAAGCAACGTACGGGGAGTACTTCGCGCTGATCTCGGAGAGGGGCTTGTCGCCGCCACCCAGAGCAGCCAGCACATGCATTGCAGCGAGCATGCCGGTGTCTGCGTTGAAGAAGTCCTTGAAGTAGTAGTGAGCGGAGTGCTCGCCACCGAAAACGCCGTTCTCCTCAGCCATAACAGCCTTGATGAAGGAGTGGCCCACGCGGGTCTTCACTGCGCGGCCGCCCAGCTTCTCAACCAGCTCAGGAACAGCCTTCGAGGTGATCAGGTTGTAGATGATGACGGGCTCTTCGTTACCCTCTGCCTTCGCACGAGCAATCTCGCGCTCAGCAACCAGAGCGGTCACAGCGGAAGGAGTGACGGGCTCACCCTTCTCGTCGATGACGAAGCAACGGTCAGCGTCGCCGTCGAATGCCAGACCAATGTCAGCACCGTGCTCAACAACAGCCTTCTGCAGGTCAACCAGGTTAGCCGGCTCCAGCGGGTTAGCCGGGTGGTTCGGGAAGGTGCCGTCCAGCTCGAAGTACAGGGGAACGATTTCCAGGGGCAGGCCCGGCAGGATGGTGTCGCCCAGAACAGCGGGAGTGGTCATACCACCCATGCCGTTACCAGCGTCAACAACAACCTTCAAGGGGCGGATGGAAGACAGATCAACCAGCTTGCGCAGGTACTCTGCGTAAGGCTTGAGAATGTCCTTCTCAGAAACGGTGCCGACCTTCTCAACCGAAGGAATCTCGCCCGAATCCAGGTACTTCTGAGCCAGATCGCGAATATCGAACAGACCGGACTCGGAAGACAGCGGAACAGCGCCAGCCTTAGCCATCTTCATGCCGTTGTACTCTGCGGGGTTGTGGCTAGCGGTGAAGGTAACACCGGCAGCGTTCTCAACGCCACATGCGAAGTACAGAACGTCAGTGGAGATCAGGCCGATCTTCTCAACATTTGCACCGCGAGCGGTTGCACCCTGGGCGAATGCATCCATGAATTCGGGGGAGGAGGGGCGCATGTCGCCACCGACCAGAATGGTCTGGCCCTCCAGGCCCAGAACGTCTACGAAAGCCGCGCCGGTAGCGCGAACAGTCTCTGCGGTAATGGTCTCGCCGACGATGCCACGCACGTCGTACGCTTTGAATGAGTCATGTAGATTAATAGTAGTCACGCCTTTTATTTTAGCGGTAAAGAAGTGCAACTAGCCTCTATAATGGGCAGGTAAAACCTTATAAATTCCGCTGAATGTATGGGTTTTTTATCACGTCACTTGCTTCAAACAACTCACGTCGAGAGGTATTTTCCCCCATGGGTGAGATTTTTCCCCTAAAAAACCAGATTCAGAATTATGCGTGGGGTTCCCGCGAAATTCTCGGACGCATGCGTGGCGTGCCCGTCCCCACCGAACAGCCCGAAGCTGAGGTGTGGGTTGGCGCGCATCCGGCTGCGCCCTCCCGTGCGACCGTTGACGGCACCGAGTCCCCGCTCAACGAGCTGATCCAGGCTGAGCCGTCCCGTTTCTTGCGCCCGGACCGTACCTCCGACTGGTTCCCCTTCCTCTTTAAGATCCTTGCGATTGACGCCCCCCTGTCGATTCAGGTGCACCCCACCCCCGAGCAGGCTATCGCCGGCTTCGAGGATGAGCAGGCGCGCGGCATCGCGATTGACGCGCCGCACCGCAACTACAAGGACCGCTACTCCAAGCCTGAAACCGTCATCGCCCTGACCCAGATGCGCGTGCTCACCGGTGTGCGCACCTCCGAGCAGCTGGCAGAGCTTGCCGAGGCATTCAAGGCCGCCTGGCTGGCAGAGCGTGTGGAGCTTACCCCCAAGCAGCTGCTGACCGAGATTATTCGCATGCCCGAAGAGACCGCCACCGCGGCTGTTGAGCAGCTCGTTGAGGCGGCAGCACAGCTGACCGGCTCCGACAACGCACGCATCGCTGACGCAGCTGAGCTCGTGCAGATCGTTGCCGGCAAGTACCCCGGTGACCGCGGTCTGCTCGTCGCCTTCGTCATGAACCTGGTTCACCTGGCACCGGGCGAATCCGCCTTCACCCCCGACGGTCAGGTGCACGCCTACGTCTCCGGTACCGCTATTGAGCTGATGAACCCCTCCGATAACGTGATGCGCGCGGGCCTGACCGCAAAGCACATCGACACCGAGGAGCTCATCAAGGTGCTCGGCGAGGGCCAGGATGCACCCGTTATTCAGCGTCCCACCCCCGAGAATGCACCCGTCGGCACCTATGCCATGTGGGACGAGCGCATGAGCGTGACCCGCATCCGCGTTGAAGAGGGCAAGCCGCAGGAATACACCTTCGAGGGCATTAGCGCCGCGCTGAGCGTATCCGGCAAAATCACTATTCACGCAGCAGATGGCAACGGCTCCGAAGAGTTCGTGCTGGGCGCCACCGAGTCGGTACTGCACGTGGGTGAGCCCTCCGAGGCAACCCTGAGCGGTAGCGGTGAGCTGTACATCGCTTCTTATGTTTAGGAAATAATCCTCGATAACTAAAACTTCTAGATAGTTATAACTAGCCAGATATAAGGAGTGTCGAAAGATACTTCAAGACTGGCACATAATAAAGAATCCACGTTCTTCCCTGTATTTATTCAGACCGGGAAGGCGTGGATTTTTTATGCCCCGAATATGGGATGCAGGGGATATTTTTGTGTCTACCTTACACAGTGTGTTCTGGGTAACCTATAATTGCTCTTATAAATATGCGTATACCTGTGCCTTTATGCACCTCTTCATTGGGTACGCAGCCCCAAACCACTAGGAGAACACCGTGAAGATTATCCTCACTGTCACAGGCATCGACCACGAAGGCATCATCGCCGCCGTGACCGCAACCCTCGCCGAGCGCAAGGTCAACGTCCTTGACGTCTCCCAGACCATCATGGGCGAATACTTCACCATGATCATGCACTGCTCCTTCGACGAAGAGCAGCAGAACCTCATCGACCTGCAGGAAGCCATGATTGGTGTTGAGCACGAACAGAAGGTCCAGATTCGCATCCAGGCAGAATCCATCTTCAAGGCAATGCACACCATCTAGGCAGCCACCATGATGAATGACAATATTCTTGAAACCATCCGAATGATCGAGGAGCAGAAGCTCGACATTCGCACCGTCACCATGGGCATCTCCCTGCTCGACTGCGCCGACTCCGACGGCGAAGTAGCCCGCCGCAAGATTTACGACAAGATCACCAGCCGCGCGGCAAACCTCGTCAGCGTTTGCGAAGGTATCGAAGCCGAACTCGGCATCCCGATTGTCAACAAGCGCATCGCCGTCACCCCCATCGCACTGGTGGCAGGCGCCTCCAACGATGAGGACTACGTGGAGTTCGCCCGCACCCTCGACGCAGCTGCTAAGGCAGTCGGCGTGAACTTCGTCGGTGGCTTCAGCGCTCTCGTCGACAAGGGCATGACCCCCGCCGATGAAAAGCTGATTCGCTCCATCCCGCGAGCGCTCGCAGAGACCGACGTGGTCTGCTCCTCCGTAGACATTGGATCTTCCCGCGCCGGCATTAACATGAGCGCCGTCAAGCTCATGGGTGAAACCATCCGCGCCACCGCAGACCTGACCGCGGACGCACACGGCTTCGGCTGCGCCAAGTTCGTCGTCTTCGCGAACGCCGTCAGCGACAACCCCTTCATGGCGGGCGCATTCCACGGCGTGCAGGAGGCAGACACCACCATCTCCGTAGGTGTCTCTGGCCCCGGCGTGGTACACCGCGCCCTGCTGAAGGTCCGCGGCGAATCCTTTGACACCTGCGCCGAAGAAATCAAGAAGGCAGCCTTCAAGATTACCCGCGTCGGTCAGCTGGTCGGTACCCTCGCCGCTGAACGCCTTGGCGTGCAGTTCAACATTATCGACCTCTCTCTGGCACCCACCGCAGAGATTGGCGACTCGGTCGCACACATCCTCGAAGAGATGGGTCTGGAAACCGTCGGTACCCACGGCACTGTTGCGGCCCTCGCGTTGCTCAACGACGCGGTGAAGAAGGGCGGCCTCATGGCGTGCTCGAACGTCGGTGGCCTCTCCGGGTCCTTCATCCCGATCTCTGAGGACATCGGCATGATTGAATCCGCAGCCGCCGGACACATCAGCCTCGATAAGCTTGAAGCGATGACCGCCATCTGCTCGGTGGGCCTGGACATGGTCGCGGTTCCCGGCGATACCCCCGCCGCCACCCTCGCAGCAATGATTGCCGACGAAGCAGCAATCGGCGTGATGAACCACAAGACCACCGCGGTCCGCGTCATCCCGGCGGTTGGTCTGGGCGTAGGCGACATGGTTGAGTTCGGCGGCCTGCTCGGTCGAGCACCCGTCATGCCCACCCACACCCCCAGCGCGGAGGCGTTCATCGCCCGCTGCGGTCGTATTCCGTCGCCGGTTCACGGTTTCCGCAACTAAGTTTGATTCCGTAACTAAGCTCGAATCCGCAACTAATCTCGCTTCTGTAACTAAGCCCTAGGTGCGCTGAGAACCAATAGAAAAAGGGAGAGGCACCGAAGATTATCTCTTCGGCGCCTCCCCCTTCGTTGTATGAGCTACTAAGAAACTACTGATACACGAAGCGGCTCATTAACGCCTCAAGCGCCAAACGCGCATTCGCGTTCGTCCGCAGACGACGCAGAGTCAGCTCGACCGCCTGCACATCCTCCAGCAGCTGCTGGGCGGAACGGCGGGTGCAGAACGCCTCCAGAGGCTCACGCAAATGCTCATTGACCAGCGGAGCCTGCGCCGACAGAGCCACCGTCAACGCATCACGCAGAACCGTCTGAACCTGCGCCACGGAACGCAACAGCGTATCGGAGGAAACGCGCTTAGCGCGGCGCTTCTGCTGCTCCTCCAGACGGCGAACCTGCGCTCGCAAGGACGGAGAAACGCGCTCACCCTCGCGAATACCCAGCAGAGCCAGAAGCTCCTGGCGTTCCTGCTCATCCTTGAGAGCAGAGACAGCCTGTGCGTCCTGGTCGGCAAGGTCGGTGAGCTTCTCTGCTGCGTTGAAAGCCGAAGAAATAGAACGAACATTCAGAATCAGGGAGGTAATCAATTCCCGACGAGCCATCGCCTGCTCATCGGTCGCCAAACGGTACCCCTCCTGCGCATCACCCAGAGCCAGACGCGCCGCACGCTGCGCCAAAGGATCCACCACACCGTGCGCCAACAAATACTCGTGCACCTGCGCATCGGTAGGAACCGGCAACTGCACCGGACGGCACCGCGAACGAATCGTCACCAGCACATCGGTGGGGGAGGGCGCCGTCAACAGCCAAATCGTATGCGGCGGCGGCTCCTCTATCGCTTTGAGCAACACGTTGGAGGTACGCTCCGGCATGCGCTCGGTGTCCTCAACCAGAATCACGCGCCAGCGACCTACGGTCGGGCGGTCCTGAGCTTTCATGACCAGCTCGCGCGCCTCATCAATGCTGATGTGCGTCGCCTCGGTACTAAAGTGCGTAAAATCTGCGTGCGAACCGTTCATGACGGTCACGCAGCCCTTGCACTGGCCGCATCCGCGGTTCTGCGGGTCGGGCTGCTCGCACAGGAGCGCGGCAGCGAAAATTTTTGCAGACTCACGGTGAGGCGCACCGGTCGCGCCCGTGAAAAGCCAAGCGTGTGTGGGGCGGTTGGCGGCGGTATCCGTGCGTAGTTGCTGGAGCTTATCGGCGGGAATCAGCAGGGTATCCCAGAGGCTCATGAGTCCTCCTTACCGGTGCGGACCAGCTCGCGGAGGGCAAGTAGAGGCTCAATCACCTCGAGCACGCGCGCGTGCACCTGCTCAATCGTGCCCACACCATCAATGATGCGGTGCGAGCCGTTAGCGTCCTCGCGGGCGATTTGCTCGAACGCACCGTGAATGCGGGCCTTGAACGCGGTGCCTTCAGCCTCAATACGGTCGACGGTGCCGCGCTGATCCATGCGCTCCTGCTCGGCGCTCAACGGCACACTCAGCAGTAGGGTCGCGTCGGGCACCAGATTGGCGGTAGCCCAGCGGCTCAAATCGACGATGGTTTCAACACCCAGGTCACGGCCTACGCCCTGGTACGCGGCAGAAGAATCAATATAGCGGTCGCTCAGCACGATGGCGCCCTCTGCGAGCGCGGGACGAATCAACTGGGAGGCGTGAGCCGCGCGGGATGCCGCGAAAATCAGCGCCTCGGTGCGGTCGTCAATGGTACCCTGACCCGCTTCAAGGACGAGGGCACGCAGCTTTTCGCCAATCTCGGTGCCGCCGGGTTCGCGGGTGGTGATGACACGGTATCCGCGGCCGCGTAGTGCTTCATCCAGCAGAGCGAGCTGGGTGGTTTTGCCGGCGCCGTCGCCTCCTTCGACCACGATAAAAAGCCCGCGGCGACCGGTCGGGTCGGCGGGAAGAGTCTGCGCATCGGGGGTGTAGCTGAGAGTATCCATCACTTCTTAAGGGTACCGGGTCTCTTAGCTGCACCGGTGCGGTTTTGGTGATACCTCCGCGTGGGATTGAGCTCGTATCAAGGTAAAAAACATGTAAATCCTGCGTACCGTCACCCGTGCGGGCGTGCGTTCTGGGCGCGGGTGTGCCAGGCTTAAAGACATGAGTGCAGATAACCACGACATGAATTACTCCGCAGAGACCTTCGTCGTCTCTGGCGGCCGCCCGGCACACGAGCATGACGCGCCGGTGAACCCCCCGATTGTTCTTTCTTCCACCTACCGCGGCGTGGACGCCGTGAACATTGAGCAGGACCGCGTGTACGCCCGCTTCTCGAACCCCACTTGGGAAGGCATGGAAGAGGTTGTGGCGAAGCTGGAGAACGCTACCCAGCCGGGTCTACTGTTCCCCTCCGGCATGGCTGCCGTTGCTGCCGTCATCGACCTGGTGCCGGTTGGTTCCATTGTGCTGATTCCGAAGCACGCATACATGGCATCGGTGACCCTGTGCAAGGATTTGGAACGCCGCGGCATCATTGAGCTCGTTCGTGTGGACATTGAAGACACCGAGAGCGTTATCGCTGCTATGGAGGATGCCGCATCCCGCGCCGGCGTGACCCCGGAGAACGTGAACTACTCGGCACCGAAGGCCCTGGCATGGCTGGAGAGCCCCACCAACCCGATGCTCGAGGTCGCTGACCTGCCTGCCCTGCTGGCTACTGCCCGCCGCCTGGGCATTGTGACCGCGGTGGACAACACCTTCGCGACCCCGATTCTGCAGCGTCCCCTGGATTTGGGTGCTGACGTTGTGGTTCACTCTGCAACGAAGTTCCTGGCGGGTCACTCTGATGTTCTGCTGGGTATGACCTTGACCTCGAATGAGGAGCTGTACAAGGCGATGCTGCACCACCGCATCACCAACGGCGCAATCCCCGGTCCGGTGGAGGCGTGGCTTGGTTTGCGCGGTCTGCGCACCCTGGCGCTGCGCGTGGAGCGTGCTGTAGAGAACGCGCAGGTTCTCGCGGAGCGTCTGAGCGAGCACCCCTTCGTGACTGAGGTGCGTTACCCGGGTCTGGAGAGCGACCGCGGTCATGAGGTTGCGAAGAAGCAGATGGACGGTTTCGGTGCGATTTTGTGCGTCACCCTGGATACCGATGCGGCTGGTGCCCGTAACGTCGTGGAGGCGTTGAAGCTGTGGACCCCGGCAACCTCTCTGGGCGGCGTGGAGTCTCTCGTGGAGCGTCGTCGTCGCCACGGTAACGAGCCGGATTCGATTCCGGAGTCTCTGCTGCGCCTGTCGGTGGGTATTGAGAACGTGGATGACCTTTACAATGACTTGGTTGAGGCCTTTAAGGTTGTCCGCTAGGCACTTTGCTAGGGTTGTCTAGAGAAGCTGCTGATTCTAAGGAATACTATGTCTCCTATTCTGTTGGTCATCTATGTGACCACTCTTATCGATGTGCTACTGGCTGTTGCCGGCGCTGTGGTTGGTGTGCTGGCTTTTGTGCGTGCGTGGATGTCTCCGGCGAACGCGTACGATTTTGCCGGTAAGCGCCCGAAGAACACGTGGCTGGCTTTGACCGGTGGTTCTGCTGCGGTGTCGCTGTTTAGCGTTTTTGCTGCGGTGACTGGCGGCGGTAATACTGTACTGATTCTTCAGCTGATTGCTGCTGTGATTAGCTGTGTGTTCTTGGCTGGTGTGTGGCCTTCGGTGGGTCGCCGCCGTTTCTAGCGTTAGCTTGTGCGCTCGCTTTGTGCGATAGATGGTGAAGCCTCGTGCGCTGTCTGACGGGTTTGTCCCGGTCGGATGGTGTGCGGGGCTTTTCCCTATTTCTGGCGGGGTTTTTGAGCCTTTCGTTCTGGTAGAAAAGACCCTTATAAATTTTTGGGAGAATGCATATTTTCTAGGCTCTAAGGCATGACAAACCGGCGGGTAAATGAAAAAATAGAGGTATGACTTACAAACTAGTACTCCTGCGCCACGGCCAGTCCGAGTGGAACGAGAAGAACCTGTTCACCGGCTGGGTGGACGTTAACCTGACCGATAAGGGCCGCGCTGAGGCTAAGCGCGGCGGCGAGCTGCTGGCAGAGCGCAACATCCTCCCCGATGTTGTTCACACCTCCCTGCAGCGTCGCGCAATCAACACCGCAAACCTTGCACTGGATGCAGCAGACCGTCTGTGGATTCCTGTCAAGCGCACCTGGCGCCTGAACGAGCGTCACTACGGCGCTCTGCAGGGTAAGAACAAGTCCGAGATTCGCGAGGAATACGGCGACGAGAAGTTCATGACTTGGCGTCGTTCCTACGACGTTCCGCCGCCCCCGCTGGATGACAACGACCCCTACTCGCAGGCACACGACCCCCGCTACGCGGATGTCGAGAACGCTCCTCGCACCGAGTGCCTGAAGGACGTTCTGGGCCGTATGCTTCCCTACTGGGAGTCGGACATCAAGCCCGACCTCGCAGCAGGCAAGACCGTTCTGGTTGCTGCACACGGTAACTCCCTGCGTTCGCTGGTCAAGCACCTCGAGGGCATTTCCGACGAGGACATTGCTGGCCTGAACATCCCCACCGGTATTCCGCTGTACTACGAACTGGATGAGAACTTCCAGCCCGTCAAGCCCGGCGAGTACCTGGACCCCGAGGCTGCTAAGGACGCTATTGCTGCCGTAGCAAACCAGGGTAAGTAATACCTCCGGCAGGGTTTCACCCCTGTCATTGTGATGAGCCGTTCACCGGTAAGGTGGGCGGCTCATTGCGTTGTCTGCAAGGTTTCTGTACGGGGAGCGTGCCTGAGAAGAAGAGCATTCGCCTGAGTACTGGGTATCCGCCACATTTATACTTATGGGGTACCCGAATGGAAGGGAAGTACATGGATGCCGGTCTGATCGCCTTTATTGCGGGCATGATAGGTCTGCTGGTGGGCGTCCTGAGCATGAATGCGGTGGCGCGTAGTGAGCGGGAGCAGGAGCGTAGCTTGGTGTCGGCGCCGGCGCTGCGTGATGGTGCCGCTCAGGTGCTTGCTGTGATTGGTCGCGCCTACCTGGTGATTGATGAGGTGGGCGGCGTGGTTCAGGCTTCTCCGGGTGCGTATGCGATGGGTCTGGTGCGTGGTCATACTGTGGCATCTGATGAGTTGGCGGATATGATTCGCACGGTGCGTCATCGCGGTATTTTTGCGGAGCGTACTTTTGAGATTGACCGCGGCGAGGGTGAGGCGCTGGTCTTGGATGTGCGTGTTGCTTCGCTGGGGGACGAGTACATTCTGGTGCTCGCGGATGACCGCACTGAAATTTCTCGTGTGCAGCGTATGCGTAATGATTTTGTGGCGAATGTGTCGCATGAGTTGAAGACTCCGGTGGGTGCGGTGAGTCTGCTTGCGGAGGCTATTGAGCAGGCGAGTGATGACCCGGAGGCTATCGAGTATTTTGTGGGTCGTCTACATAAGGAGACTCGCCGCCTCTCTGCGCTGGTGCGTGACATTATTGAGCTTTCGCGTTTGCAGTCGACCGACGTGATTGCGCGTGGTGGTCCGGTGTCGGTGCCTTCTTTGGTTACTGATGCGGTGGACCGTTCGCATATTGTGGCGGAGGAGAAGGACATTCAGATTTCTACCCGCATTGAGGAGGTTCCCGAGGTGTACGGTGACGCCGAGCTGCTCGGTATTGCTGTGCAGAACCTGGTGGAGAACGCGGTGCGTTATTCGCCGGAGCATACAAAGGTGGATATTTGGGTGCACCGTGTGGCGGATCAGCTGCTGGTTGAGGTTGCTGATCAGGGCGTGGGTATTCCGGAGGACGAGCAGAAGCGTATTTTTGAGCGCTTTTACCGGGTTGATCCGGCTCGTTCGCGTCAGACGGGCGGTACCGGTTTGGGCTTGAGCATTGTGAAGCACGTGATGACTCAGCACGGTGGCAGCGTGACGGTTCGGTCGATGCCGCAGGAGGGCTCGACGTTTACGTTGGCGTTGCCGCTGAATGAGGCTCCGGCCGCAGTGTAGTGTTAGCGGTATAGGTTTTATGGAATCGAAGGAAGTTATTGATGTCTAAAATTCTGATTGTTGAGGACGAAGAGGCCCTCTCGGATCCCCTTGCGTTTTTGCTGGGTCGTGAGGGTTTCCAGACGATTGTTGTGGACAACGGTCTGGATGCTCTGCCGGTGTTTGACCGCGAGGGCGCGGATTTGGTGCTGCTGGATGTGATGCTTCCGGGCATGTCCGGCATGGAGGTGTGCCGCAAGCTGCGTGAGGTGTCTTCGGTCCCGATTATCATGCTGACCGCTAAGGATTCTGAGCTGGATAAGGTGCTCGGTCTGGAACTGGGCGCTGATGACTATGTGACGAAGCCGTATTCTGCGCGTGAGCTGATTGCTCGTATCCGCGCGGTGTTGCGTCGTCGTTCGGCGGAGACTGATTCTGCTACTGAGTCGGTGCTGCAGGGCGGCCCGGTGCGTATGGACATTGACCGCCATGTGGTGACGGTTAATGGTGAAGAGATTTCTATGCCGCTGAAGGAGTTTGAGCTCCTGGAGATTCTGCTGCGCAATGTGGGTCGTGTGATGACTCGTGGCCAACTGATTGAGCGCGTGTGGGGCGCTGACTATGTGGGTGATACGAAGACCCTGGACGTGCACATTAAGCGTCTGCGTTCGAAGATTGAGCCGGATTCTTCTGCCCCGCAGTATGTGGTGACGGTTCGCGGCTTGGGCTATAAGTTCGAGGCGTAGGCGGGCTTGAGACTGATGAGTTCTGCTTCTGCGGCGAATACTGCTGTGATTGTTTTGGCGGCTGGTTCGGGTACTCGCCTGGGTGAGCCAATCCCGAAGGCTGCTGTGCGTGTTCATGGTCGTACTTTGCTGGATTATGCGTTGGAGGGTGTGCTCGCTTCGGGTGTTGCTGAGCATGTGGTGGTGACTGTTCCTGCTGATTGTTCGGTGAGTTGCCCGGAGCTTTTGGAGGATGCCCGCCGTGCCGGTGCGTTGATTACTGCCGGCGGTGATACGCGTACGGCTTCGGTGGTTGCGGCGTTGGATGCTTTGAAGGATGCGCAGGTTCCGGTGGATTATGTGCTGATTCATGATTGCGCTCGTGCTTTTACTCCGCCGCAGGTGTATCACCGTGTGCTTGAGGGTTTGGGTTCTGAGAGCCCGCAGGGTGTTGTGCGTGCGGTGATTCCTGTGTTGCCGGTGGTGGACACGGTGAAGACTGTGGATTCTGCTGGTTTGGTGACGGGTACTCCTTCGCGTGCGCAGATGCGTGCGGTGCAGACTCCTCAGGGTTTTGAGGTGGCTGCCTTGTTGGCGGCGCATGAGCGTAGCCGTTCCCTGCCTGCTGAGGAGGCTGAGCTGCTGACTGATGATGCGATGGCGATGGAGGCGGCGGGCGAGCCGGTGTTGACGGTTGCCGGTGATGCGGATGCGTTTAAGGTGACGACTCCGATGGATTTGCGGGTTGCTCGCGCGCTGTTTGGTGTTTCTGTTGCCTAACCCTGCCGCCTAATGCCTCTTTTGCCGAGGTGTTGCTGCTGAGAAGATGTTTGATCGATTGAAGGGTCCTGTGATGACTGTTATTCCTCGTGTTGGTACCGGTGTTGATGTCCACGCTTTTGGTGAGGAGGGCACTCCTCTGTATATTGCTGGTCTGCATTGGCCGGGTGAGCGTGGTTTGAGCGGCCATTCTGATGGTGATGTTGTGGCTCATGCTGCCGCGGATGCTCTTTTTGCCGCCTCCGGCACGGGGGATTTGGGCTCTAATTTTGGTGTGGACCGCCCGGATATGAAGGGCGCTTCTGGTGTTCGTATTCTTTCTGAGGCTGCGGCGATTGTGCGTGCTGCTGGTTTTGAGATTGGTAATGTGAGTGTTCAGCTGGTGGGTAACCGCCCGAAGTTCTCTCCGCGCCGTGATGAGGCGAACCGTGTGCTGAGCGAGGCGGCGGGTGCTCCGGTGACGGTGATTGCGACGACTACTGACGGTCTGGGTTTGACGGGCCGCGGCGAGGGTGTGGCTGCTATTGCGACGGCGCTGGTGTACCCGCGTTCGTAGGTGTTTGGCTGCTTCGAGCCATTCTGTAACCTATCGCTGATTTACCGACCCGGCGTCTGAGCCGACCCCGTAGAATGAGAGTGTGACTATGCGTTTTTATGATTCAGCTTCCGCGACTATTCGCGAGTTTGAGCCCGTCGTGCCCGGTGAGGCGCGTATCTATTATTGCGGTGCTACGGTGCAGGGTGAACCGCACCTGGGCCATATCCGTTCGGCGTTGGTTTTTGACCAGTTGAGCCGTTGGATGCGTTACCGCGGTTTGAAGGTGACGACGGTCCGCAATGTCACTGATATTGATGACAAGATTTTGGCGAAGTCTGCTGATTCTATGGAGCCCGGTTTTGAGGGTGAGTTCCCGAATGAGCAGTGGTGGGCGCTCGCGTATCGTTTTGAGAAGGTTTTTGCTCAGGCGTATGCGGCGTTGGGTATTGATCCGCCGACGTATGAGCCGCGCGCGACCGGTCATATTCCGGAGATGTTTGCTCTGATTCAGCATCTGATTGATCGTGGCCACGCGTATCCTGCACTGGATGATTCTGGTGACGTGTATTTTGATGTGCGTTCGTGGGATAAGTATGGTGCGCTGACGAATCAGAGCGTTGAGGATATGCAGGATTCTGCGGATGCTGATCCGCGCGGTAAGCGTGACCCTCGCGATTTTGCCCTGTGGAAGGGCTATAAGGAGGGTGAGCCGCTGACTGCTTCGTGGGAGTCTCCGTGGGGTCGCGGCCGTCCGGGCTGGCACCTGGAGTGCTCGGCGATGGCTGGTAAGTATTTGGGTTCGCGTTTCGATATTCACGGTGGCGGTTTGGATTTGCGTTTCCCGCACCATGAGAATGAGCTGGCGCAGTCGACTGCAGCTGGCGATGATTTCGCGAATTTCTGGATGCATAACGGCATGGTCACCTATGAGGGTGAGAAGATGTCGAAGTCTATCGGTAATACGATTTCGCCGGCGCAGATGCTGCAGATGGCCCGTCCGCTGGTGGTTCGTTATTACCTGGGTAGTGCGCATTATCGTTCGATTCTTGATTACCGTCCGTCGTCTCTGCAGGAGGCGGCAACCGCTATTGAGCGTGTTGAGGCGTTCCTTGCTGCAACTCAGGATGTGCTGAAGCCGGGTCGTGAGGTTCCGCAGGCTTTTGCAGAGGCTATGGATGATGACGTGAATATTCCGCGTGCTCTGGCGGTTCTGCATGAGCAGACTCGTGCGGGTAATGCGGCGCTTGCTGCCGGTGAGGATGCTTCGGAGGCGGCGAACGCTGTGATGGCTATGGCTGAGGTTCTGGGCCTGGCGCAGCTGATGAGCTTTAATGCTGAGGGCACTTCGGGTGCTGAGCATGAGGCTCTGGATGCGCTGATTCAGGCTGTGTTGGCGGAGCGTGCTGATGCTCGTGCTCAGAAGGATTGGGCGAAGGCTGATGCGATGCGTGATCTGTTGGCGTCTGCTGGTGTGCAGGTGAAGGATGGCGCGAATGGTTCGAGCTGGAGCGTTGGCTAGAGGGTGATGTGCCCCGCGTTTGTGCGTAAGGCTTAGGTCGCGCGGGTTTCTCTCGCGTAGACTCGTATTCATTACTTTGACGAAGGAAGAGAAGAATGGCTAAGGCAGGTTCGCGCCCGGGCGCTACCACCAAGAAGAAGGGTGCTACTAAGGGCACTGGCGGTCACGGTCGTAAGGCGCTTGAGGGTAAGGGTCCTACTCCGAAGGCTGAGGACCGCGTTTATCACAAGGCGCATAAGATGAAGCGTGCGGCTGAGCGTCGTGCTGCTACCGGTACGAACCGTAAGTTCCAGACTCGTCTGGGCGGTAAGCGTGCTAGCGATGAGCTGGTGACTGGTCGTAATGCGGTGCTTGAGGCTCTGCGTACTGAGATTCCCTCGAAGCACTTGTACATCATGAGCCGTGTTGAGGTTGATGACCGCGTTCGCGAGATTATGACTATTGCGAATAAGCGCAATATTCCGATGCTGGAGATTCCGCGTAGCGAGCTGGATCGTTTGACTGATGGTTCTGTGCATCAGGGTGTTGCGATGCAGATTCCGCCGTACAAGTACCCGGACGCTACTGACCTGGTGCTGGATACTATGGAGCGTTGGCACTCGGGTAAGCTGTCGACTCCGCCGCTGTTTGTTGCTTTGGACGGTATTACTGATCCGCGTAACTTGGGTGCGATTATTCGTAGCGTGTCCGCGTTTAGCGGTGATGGCGTGATTATTCCTGAGCGTCGTTCGGCTGCTGTGACTGCTGGTGCGTGGAAGACTAGTGCTGGTGCGGCTGCTCGTATTCCTGTTGCGATGGCGACTAATCTGACTCGCGTGATTCAGCAGGCCAAGGAGCAGGGTATTTTCGTGATTGGTCTGGATGGCGGTGGCGATATTGAGCTACCGGCTCTGGAGCTTGCGAATGAGCCGCTGTGCGTGGTGGTTGGTTCTGAGGGTAAGGGTCTGTCCCGCCTGGTGACTGAGAACTGCGATCAGATTGTGTCGATTCCGATTGATTCTGCGATGGAGTCTTTGAATGCGGCGATGGCTGTGGGCATTACTCTGTACGATGTTTCTCGTCGTCGCGCTTCCGCGAACTAAAGTTTTGAAGCTAGCGAGCTACAGCCTGTAGCTCTGTAGTTTGAATAAGGAGGGCGCCCCCGTGAGGGGTGCCCTCCTTTTCTGTGCTCTTCTGCGCTCTCCCCATATGTAGGTGCTCATATATAGGGAGGCTGCAGAGGAGGGGGAGGTGCAGAACGGGGGAGTGCAGCGGTACAGAAATACGGCGGTATGAAATACAGAGATGCGGTGATACAGAGATGGGGGAGGGGCGGAGCCCCTCTTCCCATCTTTTCTTCCCATCTTTTCTTCCCGTCTTCTCTTCCTATCTTCTTGATGCTGAGGGGCTCTTCTGCCCTTCTATATGGGCTCTATAGGGAGCTTCTGCAGATTTTTCGGGGTCTTTTGAAGGTTTTTAAACTTTTTTCAAAGAACTTTTGAGGAGCTTATCCTGTG
>NZ_ACVO01000024.1 GCF_000175615.1 Rothia mucilaginosa ATCC 25296
CGCAAGCAGGGCGCCCAGCCCCAGTAGTGCGCCGCCACCCAACAGGGTACGGCGATTAATTTGGGTACGGTAAAGGAAGGTACGGGGCTCCATAACGGTGCGCTCCTATCGTCGGTGATGGTGTGTATGCACTTATCAGGCTGGTAAAAATGGTCGTTACATGACCGCCGGAAGAACCCAGCCGCGCAGCGCACCCAGCAGGCGCAACAATGCGCCGCGGGAGGCTACATATAAAACCCTACCGCATATTTACAGTCGTTTGCTTTTGCAATGAGTGTAATAACAGCGAGCCATCATTATTCTAAGATTTTCAAGATTTACGCATTAACCAATAAGCTATCCCAAAAATTACTACCTCTACAAAGAGTTTTAAAATATTGGACAGAGATACCACTTCAAAAAATAATTGCGGGGGATTTTCAATATCAAAATCCCCCGCAATTATTGTATTAAAATTTATTTACTTATATTTATCGAAGCTCCAAATTTCATCATAGCCTCGCTCGGCCATTTTTTTCGTTCGATGTACAATATCTTCAAGAGTCCAAGATTTAGCTTCAAGAATTTCTGACGGTATATCCTGTGGCACCCGGACCTTCTTCAATATAACCTGCTTTTCTAGGAAGGACTTATCCTTCAGGTCAACCCCATTTGTCTTTTTCCTTACAATAATAAGATTGCCCGGGGAGTTAATAATCCTTGTAATCCTTTCTTTCTCAGCTTGTTTCCATTCATCGGTCACAATGTTTCCATTCTCATCTTTTACCTTTTCGTCGACAGCCGTATGCAATCGATTCACTTCAGATTGTGGCATAATATGCTCAATTGTTTCAGGATTATCTGGCAACTCTTTGAACTCAGGCTGATATTTACGCAAAATATACCTAAGTAATTTTTGATTACTATCATTAGATTTATCATACTTGGCAACGTCCGGAAATTTTTTCACAAAAGATTCTTTACTCGTTATCTCCAACAAATATTTCTCAAACTCTTTTGCGAGAGAGTCTTGAATTTTCTGAATTCCACCTTGTTTACCGTTTCGAGGTGATGTCTTATATGTATCATTGGCATAGCGAGTGTACAGATTCTCAATCTTACTACCCCTCACACTCTCAACCTTTGTAAAAATAAAATGGAAATCTTCAATCATTGAGAATAAGCGCTGAGTATTTTCTGGCTTGTAATGTCCGTCCCCTCCGTCAAAAAGACGCCTTAGAGTCGCCAAAATTAAAGGATTGGGTTGCGTTACACCAAAAGTCTGCAAGGCCTCAAGGGAAGGGATCCAGTTAGTATTTCTTACTGTTCGTTTTGCTTTATTGCCCCTCAAGATAGAAGCCTGGTTGTAGGTCGGCTCATACACAATTCGATAGGTTGACACATCTTCCAGGAGAGATGTCAGATATTTATGGGCACTCTCTGCATCTTGGATATTATTATGATATTTTTCAAAAGTTTTCTTCTTGCTAATTTTTCTTCCGTCAGACGCACCGATAGACATCAAGTAATTATAGAAGTAGTCATCTTCCTTTATACCACCTGGAACAGGACACGTAGACAAGACGTCCAAGATTTTATTCCACATTTCAATATAGGTATCGTTGTTTCCGGTGTCGCTTAAGTGACTAAGAATGTGACTTTTAATCAAATCAGTCTGATTCAGTTTAACACCCCTTACATTCAAAGTCATAAATATGCGATAAGCTCCACTAACATCACCCATTAAAATATCTACAAGAGTAAGCACTCGGATTTTATTGAGTAAATCCAATAAGCAGCTCTTCTTCTCTTCTAATGTTCCTTTGGAAACCATCCTTGAAATTTTTAGTTTAAAAAATTTATGTGCTTCCATAAGATTTTTTGAAGGTCCTGATGATATATACTGAGATTCAGTTAGGGCAGCCCTGCTATCCGAATCTGGAATATCGATGATGGAGCGATAATTATTATTAAAACCACCTTCACCATTTTCATAATTAATCTTATAAAAGGACTCAGTTGATCCTGTTACATCGGGCTTGATATAGTCATCAATTTTTCCACCCTTGACATCGCCAAGATCAATATAGGCGTCTCGAATAGCGGCGAGCAAAACAGAGAGAGTAGTTAAACGTTGCTGTCCGTCAACAATATAGTACTTATTTTTCCCAACAGGATATCGGATTATAGTTCCGATAAAATGTGATTTTTCGTTTGTTGTGATATCATTCCACAACTCCTCAAACTGTTTCTTCCTCCATGAATAAGGACGTTGGAACCTTGGGATGTAAAGTTCTTCCTCACGTTTCAAGAAGTCCGATAGTTTTGTACTAAAGACGTTAATTTCCACCAAATCTCCTTTGATGCATAGTGTAGTGGCGCAATCGTCGGTGCTGCACCACTCTGATAGTACTATCGCTCCAGGTCAGGGTGCAATCCACAACACACAAAACGCTAACAGAATCTCAGGTAAAAATTCAGCCCCCTCCCTCAGATACCAGCACAACCACCCCTTACACGTTGAGAGGGCACACAAAAGGGGGCACCGCCTCCACCCCCTACGGGTAGAGAACGGTGCCCCTTCCAGCACGCAGAGTCAGCGTGCCGGGAAGCATAACGCCCCCGCCTGCAAACCTTCTAGCGGCGAGCGCGGCGCAGCTTCACCAGGCCACGGTTAATGTGTGCCGCCCAGAGCGGACCCTCATACAGGAACGCGGTGTAGCCCTGCACCAGGTCGGCGCCAGCGTCCAGGCGCTCCTGCACATCCTCAGCGGTGGTCACGCCGCCGACGGAGATGATGGCCAGGTCGTCGCCGATTTCGCGCTTGAGCAGGCGCAGCACCTCAAGGGAGCGGGGCTTCAGCGGCGCACCCGAGAGGCCGCCAGCACCGATTTCCTTGACCTTGGTCATGTCGCTGGTCAGGCCCAGGCCGTCGCGGGCGATGGTGGTGTTGGTGGCGATGATGCCGTCCAGCTTCAGCTCCTTAGCCAGGGCTGCCACCTCGATAACGTCCTCATCGACCAGGTCCGGCGCGATCTTCACGGTCAGCGGTACGTGGCGGTTGGGGCATACGCGGTCTGCCTCTTCACGCACGGCGGCAAGCAGCGGGCGCAGCGACTCGATAGCCTGTAGGGTGCGCAGACCCGGAGTGTTCGGGGAGGAAACGTTGACGACCAGGTAGTCTGCCTGCGGCGCGAGGGTGCGGGTAGAAATCAGGTAGTCGTCGATAGCGTTCTCGAGCTCAACGACCTTGGTCTTGCCGATGTTCACGCCGATAACCGGGCGTACAGCGCCGCGGTATTCAGTTTCGAGGTCTGCACGGGCGGCGGCAACGCGCGGGCCTGCCGCTGCGGCACCGTCATTGTTGAAGCCCATGCGGTTGATGACCGCCTTATCTTCCACGAGGCGGAAGAGGCGCGGCTGCGGGTTGCCGGGCTGCGCCTGACCGGTGATGGTGCCGATCTCGACGTGGCCGAAGCCGATACCAGCCAGCGCGGCAATGCCCTTACCGCCCTTGTCGAAACCTGCAGCCAGGCCGAACGGCGAGGGGAAAGTAATGCCCATGACGGTGGTTGCCAGTTCGGGTGCGGGCTGGAAGTACTTGCGCAGCGCGCGGGTGATGCCGACGTTGCGCAGGGTCTGAACGCCCCAGAAGCCGACGTGGTGTGCCTTCTCGGGGTCCATGCCCTTGAAGAAGATGTTGAAGAAGGTCGGGTAGATGCGCATTTGTTCTCCCTAGTGTTGGAGGGTGTGGGTGGTTTATGGGGCTATGAGCCGGGACTGTATGCCGGGCCGCTACTTGTCGTTGGCGACGGCGTCGACAGCGCCACCATAGCGGCGGTCGCGGCGCGCATACTCTTCGACAGCTTCCCAGAGGGTGCGGCGGTCAACGTCGGGCCAGAGCACGTTCATGAAAATCATCTCGGCGTAGGCGCTCTGCCACAGCAAAAAGTTCGAGATGCGCTGCTCACCGGAGGAACGCAGGAACAGGTCAACATCGGGCAGGTCGGGCTCGTCCAGGTACTTCTGGATGGTCTTTTCGGTAATGTTGCCGGGCTTGAGCTTGCCCGCCACAGCGTCCGCTGCGATAGCTGCCGCCGCGTCGGCGATTTCTGCGCGGCCGCCGTAGTTCACGCACATGGTGAGGGTGCAGACGGTGTTGTCGATGGTTTCGCGCTCGCAGTGTTCGAGCTCTTCGATGACGTTTTTCCACAGCTTGGGTCGGCGGCCAGCCCAGCGGATGCGCACACCCCAGGTTTTGAGGGTTGCCAGCTGACGCTGTAGCACCTCGGTGGAGAAACGCATAATGAACGCGACTTCGCTGGGTGAACGCTTCCAGTTTTCGGTGGAGAACGCGTAGGCGGTCACGTACGGGATGCCCATTTCGATAGCGCCCGCAACAACGTCCAGCAGTGCCGCCTCGCCGGCGCGGTGGCCCTCGGTGCGGGGCAGGCCGCGTTCGTTCGCCCAGCGTCCGTTACCGTCCATCACGACGGCGACGTGCTGCGGGATGAACTTCTTCGGGATTGGCGGCGGGGTTGCCCCGGTGGGGTGTGCGGGCGGGGGTACGGGCTGGGTGCGTGCCATGTGTGCCTTTCTTCCCTGGCGGGTTCTCCCCCGGGGTCGTTTGCCTAGATATGCGCCAGATATAAACCTGGCGTGCTGTTAGCTATTTTACCGTGACATAGCGCGCATGGGTGGGTACTTCGGGGGTTATTTTGCGTCCTGGTTGGCCCATGTTTGACGCATCAGCGTGCATCTTTTACGATGCAGGAATTTCCGCTTCGAGGGCGCTCGCCGTTTTCAGGGGATGTTCGAGCAGGTTCTGGGTGGTTTTCAGGTAGAGTCCCAGAATTTTGGAGGCGACCGGCACCGGTGCTGCGTCAATAGTCGCCCAGGCGCGCGGATCCGCCGATGCGGTAGCGAGCGCATAGCCGAGCTCTTCGGCGCGCAGACCGGTTAGGGGTGTGTCGGCGGCGGGTGCACATTGGGGGCAGAGGACCGTGTGGTGCCCGTAGGTGTGGGCGGTATGGAAGGCAATGTACCTGCCGCTTCCGCTTGTAGCGCCGGGGGCACTACTGTCTACCCCGTTATCGCCCCGGCTATCGGCGTTCACGAGCGGGTTTCCGCATCGGGTGCAGTTCTCACCGATGAGCGGCCAGCCGGCGGCGTTCATGCTGCGCGCCAGGTATCGGGTCAGGATCCTCTGCGGCACATGCTGCCCGTGCGCGAGCGCGGCAAGCGCCCCGTGTGTGAGGGTGTAAATGTCGGCGGTGCTGTCGGTGTCCTTGGTGAGTGCTTCCGCCAGTTCGGCGATGGTGGAGGCGCACGTGTACGCATTGTAGTTCGCCATGATGGGTGCGGTGTAGGCGTGCAGGGTTGCCGCCTGGGTGATGGTGTGCAGGTTGGTTCTGCCGCGGCTGAAGGACAGGTCGGTGTGCATGAACGGTTCGAGTCGTCCACCGAATTTGGAGGTGGGTTTGCGTACGGCTTTGGCGACGGCGTGGGTGATTCCGCCGTCGCGGGTGAGCATGATGATGATGCGGTCGGTTTCGCCGAGTTTTTGGGTGCGGAGGATAAGGGCGGCGTCGCGCCAGGTGCGGGGTTCGCTCACGGGTGTCTCCGTTCTCGGTGCATGCTCGGTGGGTATCGGGGGTCAGGTGTTCGGCGGGCGCTGAAGGCAGTAAGCGCTGAGGGCAGGGGCTGCGCGGGTGTTGCGGGTACGGTTCGACCCCTGCCGTATTACCCCGCATAGGGGGTACCGGTCAGGGGTCGGTCCGTAACGTATGGGCGAGGCGCTATTTAGTCCTCGTACTCAATATCGTCGTCGATGTCGTCTTCATCGTCGAGGATTTCTTCAAGGTCATCCTCGTCTTCATCACCGTAGACGCTCAAGGGAGTGACCTCGTTGTACGCCTCGAAGAGGGCATCTTCGTAGGCTTCGAAGGCGTTGGCGATTTCTACGTATGCCTCATCGACGGCAGAGTCGTGCTCGCCGGTTCGGTTTACGACGGCGGTCAGGTGCGCCTCCAGCGCGTCAAGGAGGCGGGTGAGTTCGGTGCGAGGATCAATGCTCATGCCATTATTCTACTACCTACGCGCCTATGGTGTGCGCCGGGCGGTCATACGGCGGTTTAAACGCGGAACTGTGAACGGGCGCGGCAGGTGAATCGACGGGTAAATTCGGTGCCACCAAGAGAACGCCAAATCCAGAGCGGTAAGCCCAGGTTGGTCAAGCCAGGTGAGCAAGCCAGCTAGTCAAGCGAAGCATGCACGCGGCACATCAAACCCCGCATAAAAACCTTACAGACACAGCGAACCCGCCGTCCCCAGCTTCCCCACTCCTCAAGGGGCGGGTGCCGGGTGCGGCGGGTTCTTCTGTCGGTTAGCTCAGCTTTACGCTGCGCCTACTGAATGTTTGCTTCTTACGGGTTGAGCCCGAGAGAATTAGAAGCCGGGTTTTTAGAAGCCCAGGGAAGCTGCGGATGCGCGGATTGCCTCAGCGGATGCCTTCAGCTGTGCCAGCTCAGCCTCGTTCATGGGAACCTCGAGCACGCGCTGGATGCCCTCACGGTTCACGATGGTGGGCAGGGACAGTGCAACGTCCTTGAAGCCGTACAGCTCGCCTGCAATGGTGGTGGAGACGGGCAGCACTGCGTTCTGGCCGCCGAGGAATGCCTCAGCGATACGTGCACCGGAGATACCGATTGCGTAGTTGGTGGAACCCTTGCCCTCGATAACCTTGTATGCTGCGCGCATAGCTTCAGTTGCCAGTTCTGCACGGACCTCGTCGGTGAAGACGAGCTTGCCGTCCTGCTCCCACTCGGTCAGGGGAACCATACCGATGTTTGCTGCAGACCAGACGGGGAACTCGGAGTCGCCGTGCTCGCCAACAACGTTTGCGTGAACGCTCTTGATGGAGACGCCAGCCTTGTTAGCGATCAGCCAACGCAGGCGGGAGGAGTCCAGAACGGTACCGGAGGACAGCACGCGGTTTGCGGGCAGGCCGGTAATCTTCTGAGCCACAACGGTGAGAACGTCACAGGGGTTGGTGACGAGCATGATGATCGCGTTGGGTGCTACGGACAGAATGTTCGGCAGCAGCTTCTCGAGGATTGCGACGTTTGCGCCTGCCAGTTCGAGGCGGGGCTGGCCGGGCTTCTGGCGAGCACCAGCGGTGATGATGACCATGTCGCAGTCGCGCAGCAGTTCGATGTCGTCGCCACCGGTTACGGTTGCTTCGTGTGCGAACATTGCGCCGTGTGCGATGTCCAGTGCTTCAGCGTGTGCGCGCTTGCCGTCGATGTCGTACAGGACGATTTCGTCTGCGGAGCCGCGGACCATAGCTGCGTATGCGGTTGCGCTACCGACGCCGCCTGCACCGATGACGCCGAGCTTGGTGGGGTTGTTGACACCGTTCATTGCTGTATGCCCTCTTTTCGTGAGAGTTATCCGTGTGGTGCGAGAGGATTCTCGCGTGGTTTATCGGGAAGCGGGTGTGTGCCTCGGAGTCGGCTTCCCTGGTGTGGGCGTTCTCCCCCGGTGGGCTCGCTTCGTTACTTTCTATTATGCCGCAGATTCTGCGTTTTGTGTTGGGTTATTTTGCTTTTTTCGATGGGTCATAGTGACTTTATGGGTTGTGGATGGTGTTTTTCACTCATAAAACCAAATAATGACGTTCTGACCTTTTGAGCAAGCTCACATGCCGCTAAAGTAGCCCTCCACGTCCACGGCACCGCCGGAAGCCTCAAAATCGGCGCGCACCGCCTCCGCCAACTCATCATCAACCAGGAAGTCCAAAGCCACAGACGCCAAACCGAACGCCGCATCCAGGGCAGCATCCACCGCCGCCGGGGTGTCAGCACAGTGCGCGAACTCCACCGTGTGCATACCGGTACCCTCGGGCGCAATCTGAATGAGCGGGTGAATACCGGGCACGCGCAGGCTCACATTACCGAAATCAGTAGAAGCCGCCAGGGTGTCACTGACCGTTCCGGGCGGATACGGGTGGCGACCCACCGAACGCTGAGCCGAAACCCAACGCTTCAACAGCGGGCGGTTCGTACGCACCGGCATGGTCATCGGCGAAGAATCCCACGTCACCTCCGCACTCACGCCAGCCATAAGCGCCGCACCGCGCAGCACCTCCTCAACCCGTCGCGACAGAGCACGCAGAGTCGGCGCGTGCTTAGAACGGATATTAATGTGCAGGCTCGCGGCGGCAGGAATCAGGTTCGGGGCGTCCCCGCCGTGGTCAATAATCGCGTGAATACGGTCAGAACCGGGAATCTGCTGACGCAACAAGCCCAAACCTTGATACGCCAGGTTCGCCGCATCCAGCGCGTTGCGACCCATAAACGGGTGCGAGGACGCGTGCGCGCTCACACCCGTATAA
Organism: Rothia mucilaginosa ATCC 25296; assembly: GCF_000175615.1. GTDB lineage: Bacteria > Actinomycetota > Actinomycetes > Actinomycetales > Micrococcaceae > Rothia > Rothia mucilaginosa. The sequence goes on from NZ_ACVO01000024.1 coordinate 8,375, forward strand.
GTCACACGGCATTCACGGCGACCCAGCCACGCCTGATCAGCCACGTCGATAAAGTAGGGGTGCACCATAATGGCGGCATCCACCCGCTCGAACGCGCCGGCGCGCGCCATCAGCTCCTTACCGGCGTCGGACTCTTCGGCGGGCGTGCCGTAGTAGAGGACCCTACCGCTGAACGCCTCGGGTCCGGTAACGAGCGCATCCGCCAGGGCAAAGAAAGCACCCAGCCCGGAGACCGCAATGACGTTATGGCCGCAGCCGTGACCGATGCCCGGCAGCGCGTCATATTCGGAGAGAATCGCGATGGTGCGGTGTGTGGCGGGGTCGTAGTCGGCGCTGGTGAGCTCCACCTTGAACGCGGTATCCAGGCCGAAGGCGGGGTACTCGATCCTGAGGTTCGGGTAGGCTTCGCGGACCGCATCAACGAGCGTGCGGGAGGCGAAATACTCCTCGTAGGCAGTCTCAGGGTGCGCGTGAATCGCCTTGAGAATTGCGGTCAGGGAGTCCGCACGGGTGGCGACGGATTCGGCGAGGTCGCGGCGAATATGCGCCAGCCCGCTGTCTTCGTCGAGGCGGTGACCGTGATGCACGCCGTGGCCCTTTCCATGACCGCGCCCCTTTCCATAACCGTGGCGCTCGCCGTGGCTACGTTCCGGCTCGGGCTGACCGTGGTCAGCATGTTCCTGCTCGGGATGCGCGTGCCCGCGCTTGCGGCGGTGCTCAGCGGCACGCTTACGCCGCTCGGTTTCGAGGGCAAGAATCTCGGAGTACTCGCTACCGCGCACGCAATCAGCGTCGGGCGCGTCATAGTGGCGGGTTATTGCGGCGGGTCGGTTCGGTGCCGTTCGACCGGAGCTGTCAGAAGTGGGCTGGGTGTGGGCGGCGGTGCCCTGTGCGTTCGCGTCAGTCATGCTTCTACGCTACCGTCTGCGCTCGCCGGGCGCTAGATGCTCGGGCGTGATGGAGTCGAAAACACCCAAAAAGAAATTTGTGTCACATAAAAGAAAATTTGTATATATCCTAGGAATCTTTGATTCATAGGAGTAGCGTTAAGCACATGGGAGCGACAATCCAGCCGCACCCATCACCATCCGGCGCTAGCGATGCGAATGCCGGCAGGACAGTTCACAACCGGTCCAGACCATGTCGTTTGGGCCTCTGTCAACACCGTGACAGACCCACGGATGCGAACCGTACCAGCAAGCACACACCGCAGTGAGCGCCACAACCACGCTAAGGAGCTCCATCCCATGAAGGCAGCACGCTTCTACGACCGCCACGACATCCGCATTGAAGACATCCCCGCACCCGAAGCCGCTGCGGGCGAGGTTCTGGTCAAGGTCGCATGGTGCGGCATTTGCGGTACCGACCTGCACGAATACCTGGACGGCCCCATCTTCTGCCCCCAGCACGGTCATCCCCACCCCATTTCTGGTGAGGACTCCCCCGTCACCCTCGGTCACGAATTCTCCGGTGTTGTTGAGGCACTGGGCGAAGGCGTAGACGACCTTGAGGTTGGCGACCACGTTGTCGTCGAGCCCTACATCATTCGTGATGACGTTTACACCGGCCCCGACTCCAAGGACTACCACCTGTCCAAGGACATGAACTTCATCGGTCTGGCAGGTCGCGGTGGCGGTCTGTCCGAGAAGGTTGCTGTCAAGCGCCGCTGGGTTCACAAGATTCCTAACACCATTCCCCTGGACGAGGCTGCACTGATTGAGCCCCTGAGCGTTGGCTACCACGCTGTTGAGCGTGCAGGCGAGTTCGAAGAGGGCGCATTCGCACTGGTGACCGGTGCTGGCCCCATCGGTCTGCTGACCTCCGCAGTTCTGAAGGCTAAGGGCGCTAAGGTCATCATCTCTGAGCTGTCCCCGCTGCGCCGCCAGAAGGCTCTGGACTCCGGCGTTGCTGACTACGCTTTCTCCCCCGCAGAGGTTGACGTTCTGGCTGAGATTCACAAGCTGACCGACGGCCGTGGCGCTGACATCGCGTTCGAGTGCACCTCCGTTCAGCCCGCACTGGACCTGATCCTGGATGCTCTCAAGCCCACCGGTAAGGTCGTCATCGTCTCCATTTGGGGTAAGCCCGCTTCCCTGGATGTTCAGAAGATTGTGCTCAAGGAGCTCGATATCCGCGGCACCATCGCATACGTGAACTCCCACCCCGAGACCATCAAGCTGGTTGAGTCCGGCAAGATTGACCTCAAGCCCTTCATCACCGGCAAGATCGCTGTGGAAGACCTGATTGACAAGGGCTTCGACACCCTGATCCACCACAACGAGACCGCTGTGAAGATTCTGGTCACCACCGACCCGGAGCGTCTGGCTGAGTAATTCTCTGAGTGCTGAGTAATTCAGTTTCAGCTGATGCAGCTGTTCTTCTAGCTTCCTTAGCGTAGCTAGTGTGGGGTGAGGTTCCATTCAAGGAGCCTCACCCCACTACTTTTTTGTGTACTTTTTACCGGGCATACAACCGAGCATACAAAAATCCCCGGTTCCGAAGAACCGGGGATTATCTGTGCGCGAGGGGGGACTTGAACCCCCACCCTCTAATACGAGGACTAGCACCTCAAGCTAGCGCGTCTGCCTATTCCGCCACCCGCGCAGGTGACTTTCGAACGTTTTCCTTTCGGTGCCGTTCGAAGCAACACGTAATACTATACGGGCTTTCTGGACGCTCCGCAAATCGAAAGAGCATGTTCTGCGTCACATATTGAGTATTGTTTATCCCAAACCATGCCGCCACCCCTCACTTCTCAACTAATATGACGAGCACGCCCGTTCAACTGCCAGATTTCCGGTCACACCGACTAGAATAAAAAGCATGAATAACGAGAACCTCTCCCGCGAAGAAGCCGCAGAACGTTCGGCTCTCATCAGTGTCGACACCTACGACGTGCATGTCGACCTGACTAACGCCAAGGACCCCGAATTCGAGTCCTACCCCACCGTCACCACCGTCCGATTCTCCTGCAACACCCCCGGTGCAGAAACCTTCATCGACTACATCCACCACAGCGTCGACTCCGTTAAGCTCAACGGCACCGAACTGACCCTGGCTGATGTCGTCAACGGCGCACGCATCACCCTGTCCAACCTGCAGGCAGAAAACGTGCTCACCATCCACGGTCGCTCCTACTACTCCCGCTCCGGCGAAGGTATGCACCGCTACTTCGACCCCTCCGACGGTCGCGTCTACCTGTACACCCAGTACGAGCCCTCCGACTGCCGCCGAGTCTTCCCGAACTTCGAGCAGCCCGACCTGAAGGCAGTCTTCAACTTCCGCATCACCGCACCCAAGGACTGGGTCGTCAGCTCCAACGGCGTACTCGAAAGCCAGGTTGTAGACCCCACCGACGACTCCATCACCAAGCGAGTCTTCTCCCCCACCGCAAAGATCTCCACCTACATCACCGCAATCGTTGCCGGTGAATACTTCACCGCAACCACCACCTACAAGCCCAAGAGCAAGGTCAACAGCGGTGACATCCCCCTGGTCGTCTACTGCCGCCAGTCCCTCAAGCCGCACTTCGACTACGACCACATCTTCATGGTCACCAAAAACGGCCTGGACTTCTTCCAGGACCTCTTCGACTACCCCTACCCGTACCCCAAGTACGAGCAGGCATTCGTACCCGAATACAACATCGGCGCAATGGAAAACCCCGGCCTGGTCACCTTCACCGAAGACTACATCTTCGTCTCCGGCGCAACCGAGGACGACCTCGAAGGCCGCACCAACACCATCTGCCACGAAATGGCACACATGTGGTTCGGCGACCTCGTCACCATGAAATGGTGGGACGACCTGTGGCTCAAGGAATCCTTCGCAGACTTCATGGGCACCCTCGGTGCTAAGGAAGCCAACAACTTCAACGACGCATGGGTCACCTTCGCGAACAACCGCAAGGCATGGGCATACATGCAGGACCAGCTGCCCACCACCCACCCCATCGTCGCTGACATCCCCCACCTGGAAGCAGCATCGCAGAACTTCGACGGCATCACCTACGCAAAGGGCGCATCCGTGCTCAAGCAGCTGGTCGCCTACGTCGGCTTCGACACCTTCATCGAGGCAGCACGCGTGTACTTCAAGCGCTTCGAGTGGGGCAACACCTCCCTGAACGACTTCCTGCAGGTACTCAACGAGGTGTCCGGCCGCGACATGCAGGCATGGGCTAACGCATGGCTGCAGACCTCCGGCGTGTCCGCACTGGGCACCAAGCGCGTCTACGGCGAAGACGGCCAGCTCACCGACCTGATCCTCACCCAGGAACTTCCCGCACAGCAGCCCGCAGGTCTGGGCCGCCCCCACGTGGCAAAGCTGGAAACCTTCGCGCTGACCGACGGCAAGCTCACCTCCACCGGACTGCTCTCCCTCGAGTACCCGGCAGAGCCCGTCTCCGAGCACCGCGTGGAGCTCACCGAGGAGCAGAAGAAGCTCGTTGGCGAAGCTGACCTGCTCATGCTCAACGCAGAAGACCACACCTACGCCAAGGTCGCCCTGACCGACGAAGACGGCCTGCAGGCAGCTATCGAAGGTGTCTCCACCCTCGAATCCGCACTCTCCCGCGGCCTCATCTGGGGCTCCCTCTGGGAGAACGTGCGCGATGCACGCCTGCCCGTCACCACCTACGTTGACGCAGTCGTACGCAACGTCTCCAAGGAACCGAGCGCATCCCTGCTGGGCACCATGGTCAACAACGCACAGGTCGCTATCGCAACCTTCTCCGCGCCCACCGGCCGCGAGCGCCTCTACGACGCCCTCTACGACGCATTCGCAGCCGCACTGGCACAGGCTAAGCCCGGCTCCGACGAGCAGCTGATTCTGCTGCGCGGCCTGATTTCAGTCTCAACCAACGCGACCAAGGGTGAAGAGCTCTGCCGCGATATTGCCCGCGGTGCTTTCGAAGACACCACCGGCGATATTGCTGACGCAACCGGCATTCCTTACGACCAGAACCTGGGTTGGAGCGCACTGGGTGCGCTCGCAAGCCGCGACCTGGTGACCGTTGAGGATCTGGACCGTGCGGCGAAGTACAGCCCCTCCTCAATCTCTTCGAATGGTTACGCGTACGCGATTGCTGCCCTGCCCTCTGCTGAGCGTAAGGCTGCCGCGTACAAGACCATCATGGAAGACGAGTTGCTGTCGAACGATGCTCTGGCTTCGACCATTAACGGTTTTGCTCGCGGTCCGGTTGAGCTGCGTGAGTCCTACTACGACTCCTACTTTGAGGCTCTGCTGCCCATTTGGGCGTCCCGTTCGATTGGTATGGCGACCCGCATTGTGCGTGGCCTGTACCCGAAGGCTCCGTACAACACCGGCTCCACCGAGGGTCTGGGCGTTGCGGGTAACCCCTCCGTTGCGTTGGCTCAGCGTTGGCTGGAGGCGAACCCCGAGGCTCCTTCGGCTCTGCGTCGTCTGGTTCTGGAGGCTCAGGATCACGGCCACCGTTCGATTGTGGCTCAGAAGTTCAACGCCTCCCTGCAGGACTAAGCTGCATGGTTTGAGGGCTTGTGGCGGGGTGTGAGCCGGTATCTAGACTAGGTTCCGCTCTCCCCCGCTAGGTTCTCTAGCCTCTTTGAGAGACTGCCGTTCGGCACGCCCCCGGTAACGTACCGGGACGCGCCGGGCGGTGGTCTTTTTCTGGCTCATCTATAGAATTCATAGCGGCGGTATGCCGTCTAAATATTTCCCTCATACAGTGGTTCACATACTGACAAGGGCACTTATTACCGGGGCAGTTTCACCAGGGCACAAAACTATATGCACCCGGTGCTAAAAGACAGATAAATGTCACCCGTTTTTGTGAGCTGTCCACACTGAAAGCATGAGAGAATAGACTAGGTATCCGCTCGCTTAGACACATCAGAAGGAGTTTTCAGTGGTCGATTACGCACTCGGTGACCGCGGTAGCGTTGACATTGTCACCGATGATTACTACGAAGCAGAAACCCTCCAAATCTTTGAGGAACTGCACATCGACCGTGAACGTATCTGGTACGGTGAAGCGCGCCTCGTTCCCGAACCGGATAACCCCTACGAGCCCAATAGCATTGCCGTCTACATTGACGAATTCAAGGTGGGCCGCATGAGCGTGGAGGACTCCGCCGCGTACTGGGATTCCATTACCCGCGTGGTCGCCTCCGGTTACGAGCCTATTGCGCATCTGCAGCTTTCCGCCGTGGCGGTTCGCACCGAGAGCGGTAATATGCGAGTGAAGAGCACCGGTGTGCTCTCGCTGTCCGCTCCTAGCTCGCTCTTCCCCCTCAACGACGCACCGACTCGCGCGACCCTGCTACCCCAGGGCCCGTCGATGAAGGTGCTTGATGAGAAGGAACACTCCGAATACCTGCACAGCATCCTGCCGCCCAGCGGTGAGGGTCGCGTCATTCTGACCCTGGAAGCTAACCAGCTGAAGACCTCTGACGGCCGTTTCGTTGACAGTGTTGAGGTGCGCCACGACCGCAAGCTCGTGGGCCGCCTGAGCACCCAGATGTCTGAGCAGCTCGCCCCCGTGATTCGTTACGCATTCGAGAACGACCGCCTCACCAGCGCGTGGGGTACGATTCGCGGCAACACCCTTGAGCTGTCCCTGACCGTTCAGGCTGCACGCCCCGCCGATATTCCGCAGGAATGGTATGAGACCCTGCCCAACAATGTTCCGGCTCTGCTGCCGGTGGGTGAAGAGTACGATGTGCCCGCCGCATTCGTGCCCACCGAAGGTGAGCGCCACTACCTGGAGTCCTCCGCTCAGCAGGCTCCGAAGAAGCGTCGCGGTTTCATGAGCTCCCTGACCGGTGGTTCTTCGGCACCCGCCGAGCCGACCCGTAGCGAACCCGCCGCGGAGAAGCCTGTTATCGAATACAGTATTGAGGAAGAGGAATACTACGAACCCTCCGAACGTGAGCGTCTTCTGAACCTGATCAAGGGTGCAGGCCTCGCCGTTCTGGTCGCCGGCCTAATTTCAATGCTGTGGACCCCGATGCTTGGCATCCTCATCGCAATCCTGGGTGGCGCTATCGCGGCTGTAGCATTCTATTTTGGCCGCCAGCCCTACTACGAAGACTACGACGAATACGATGAGTACGAAGAGGAAGAATCTGCCGAGGAAGCAGAAGAAGCCGATTCGAAAGCCTAACTCCCTCTAAGAGCACGGTACGAATGGGGCGGCTACCCCACCATCACGGTGAGGTAGCCGCCCTTTTGTGCGCCCCAGCAGCTCTCTAAGCGCCAACGAGGTACTTCCAGGTATCTACATTCCGACAGCTTTTCGGGAACAGTTAAAAACCAGCGGGGGCGAAAGCCTCATCAGCTTTCACCCCCGCAAGGAGTCAGATCTTAGTCCTGGCCGTAAGTCGCCATGAACTGATCCATGCTGTCATGCTGCAAAGCATAGGACAGGTTAGCATTCGCAGCCTGGTTCACGATAACAATCGACTGACCGTCGTAGGACCAACCCGGGCCTGCGTTCGGCAGGGTGGTCATACGCATCGTGGTATCACCGCTAGTCAGCACCGGAGCCGCAATCTGGGCAATCTGCGCCGCGTCCAGGCCAGAGTCAACACGCATATAACCAGCAATAGACTCAACAGCAGACTGGAAAGAGCCCACATTCTCCAGTGCACCCTTAGACTTCATCGTGCTGTACAGACCGCGCAGGAACGCACGCTGGTTACGAACACGCTGGTAGTCGCCGTCAGCGAACGGGTAGCGAGCACGAACGAACGCAAGAGCCGCACCACCATCCATATGCTGCATACCCTGATTGAAAGACCACGCATTGATATCGAAGTCGAAAGGTACCTGGACATCCACGCCATTAACAGAATTCACCAGAGCCTTGAAGCCCTCGAACTCGATCTCTGCCACGTGATCAATCTTGATACCCAGCAGGTTCTCAACGGTCGCCACCTGCAGAGAAATACCGCCATAGTTCAGCGCCGCGTTAATCTTTGCCGAACCGTAACCGGGGATATTCACCCAGGTATCACGCATAATCGAAACCAGGTACACGCCCTTACCATCGGCAGGGATGTGAGCAAGCATGATGCTATCTGCACGGGAGCCGCTCACCTGAGCTGCTTCAGAACCGGAACGGGTATCGCTACCGAGCAGCAGGATGTTCTTACCCGGACCCTTCACGACATTGTAGCTGTAACCGTCATCCAAGATGCCGTCGCCGTCCTTATCGTGATCGCTCGCGTTAGCTGCAAGAGCCGCAGCAGCATCGGAGCCGTTCTTGCCGGTATCCGAGTTGGTGACGGTCGGAGCCTTCAGCTCCGTCACGTTGAGCTTCTTAGCCTCGCCAAGATGCTCCTTAATTTTGCTGAGGTCTTCGTCCACCTTAGTGATGGAGTCGAACTTCTCGGTCTTGCTATCCCAGGTGTGGCCAGCACGCCAAATAAAGAAACCAATACCGAGGGTAATAACCAGCAGAAGAATCAGCAGGATCAGCAGGACACGCTTGACCCATTTCTTCTTCTGCGACGGTTCAGAGTGAGCGTCGCTCATTAAGTTGTCCTTTGTTTGAGGTGGTGATACGCGAGGCGCGTAGCGCATCCAGCGAAGTCTCTAGAGTACAGAGAGCCGGAAAATAACCCGCCGATATGGGGCGGTGCTGGAGGGCACAGAAAATGCACAGCTCGCAAAATACTTTCCCATTGTAACGCCGTCAGCGGGTCTACGCACCAGTGAGCGAAAGGTTTTACATTACAACTTTCCTCACGTTCACGCGAACCATTCTGCTACCCGCATAGAACGCGCAATGCCCCGCCTCCCTGAAAACCAAGGAGAACGGGGCATTGATTTCGCTATAGAGCAAAACTGGGAAAGAAGATTTACTTCTTGCCGAAGTTGCCGAAGCGTGCGTTGAAGCGCTCGACGCGACCTGCGGAGTCCATGATGCGCTGCTTACCGGTGTAGAACGGGTGCGACTCGGACGAGATTTCAACCTCGACGATCGGGTACTCGTTGCCGTCTTCCCACTTCTCGGTCTTGTCCGAGGTCATGGTGGAACGGGTCAGGAAGACCTTGCCGGATGCGAGGTCGCGGAACAGAACCAGGTTGTAGTCCGGGTGGATTTCTGCCTTCATTGATTACCTTCTTCTGCTACTGGATTTTGCCAGTAGCCCTTATATAGATGGAGTAGGTTTTTCGATGTGCAGCTATCGAGAAAATCTCAGAGCGCATCACCATTGTGCCCGCATAGGGCGCGCACAACCCATTAAGGGTACCACCTTCACGGATTAAATCCCAGTACGTTCCCTCACAAGCACCAACCTACACACCGCAAGGCACCCGAAGAAGGCACTCACGCGGGTTAAGAATCAGGTGAGAACTCAGGTTATGGACGCGGGCGAGTCTCCCAGAACGCCACGGCGCTCGCCGCCGCAACATTCAAAGAATCCACGCCGTGCGACATCGGAATCATCACCGTATCGTCACACGCAGCCAGGGTGCGGGGCGACAGTCCGTGCCCCTCCGTGCCCAGAATCAGCGCCAGCTTCTCGTCCCGGCGAGCAGACAGCTCCTCCAGGGTCAGCGAGTCCTCTTCCAGCGCGAGCGCGGCGCTCTTAAAGCCCAGCTCGTGCAGGGTCTGCAGGTCGGCAGGCCACGACTCCAGTCGAGCCCACGGCACCTGAAAAACGGTGCCCATCGACACGCGAATCGAACGGCGATACAACGGATCGGCGCATCGCGGAGTCACCAGCACGGCATCCACGTTCAGCGCGGCAGCCGAACGGAAAATAGCGCCCACATTCGTGTGGTCCACAATATCTTCCAGGATTGCCACGCGAGAGGCACCCTGCAGCAACTGCTCCAGAGGCTGAGGCGCCGGACGAGCCATCGCCGCCAACGCGCCACGATGCAGATGAAAACCGGTCACCTGCTCCAGCTGCTCCTCACTACCCACATACGCGGGAGTGTCAGGATGGGCGCGCAAAACATCCGCCAAATCATCAGCCCACTTCTCACTCATCAGGAAAGAAACGGGCTGATGACCGGCAGCGAGCGCACGACGAATCACCTTCGAAGACTCCGCAATGTAAATACCCCACTGCGGCTCCATAGCGCTACGGAGCTTCACATCGGTCAGCTGCGTGTAGTAGCGCAAAGCCTGCTCGGGTGCCTGCGCCAGAGCCGTGACCGACTCGATGGCGTAGACACGCTCGGCACGCTCAGCGATCTGTTCGGCGCTCAGCTGCTTCGGGGCACGGCTCATGCGCGCTTAAACGCGGAGTAACGACCCGCGGAGGTGACGGTCAGAGCCAGATCCATGTCGTAGGTTGCTGCGAGGTTCGCCTCGGTAATGGTGGACAGGATCGGGCCGGCGGCGACCACGCCGCCGTCACGGACCAGCAGAGCGTGGGTGAAGCCCGCCGGGATTTCCTCGAGGTGGTGGGTGATGAGCACGGTAGCCGGTGCGTAGGGGTCAGCGGCAAGCGCGGTCAGACGCTCAACCAGGTCCTCACGGCCGGAGATGTCCATGCCTGCGCCGGGCTCATCCAGCAGCAGCAGTTCGGGGTCGGTCATGAGGGCGCGGGCAATCAATGCACGCTTGCGCTCGCCGTCGGAGAGGGAGCCGAAGGTGCGGTCAGCGAGGGTATCGACACCCCACTCAGCCAGTAGCTCGGTGGCACGCTCGTCGTCCATGACGTCGTATTCTTCCTTCCAACGGCCGGACACAGCGTACGCTGCGGTCACGACAACGTCGGAAACCTTCTCGTTGGCGGGAATCTGGGTAGCCGAAGCACCGGAGGACAGACCAATGCGCGGGCGCAGGTCGAATACGTCAACAGCGCCGAGGGTCTCGTCAAGGATTTCAACCTCGCCGCTGGTCGGGTGCAGGCGGGCTGCCGCAATCGAAAGCAGAGTGGACTTACCGGCGCCGTTGGGGCCCAGAACGACCCAGCGTTCACCTTCGTTCACAGTCCACGAAACGTTGTTAAGGATGGGGCGGCCGCCGCGAATCACGGAGACATTCTGAAGGTTGAGTACGGTGCTCATGGTTCTTCTTCCAGTGAGTTAGATGGATGGGATGCGCCCCCACCCCGCAACCTGTACCGGGTTATCGGAGTGGTTGGCGCATAGTGCGCGGCACCCCACATTGGGTTCCTCGCGCAAAATCTTAGAAGCTATAGGAGCCTTAGGGGCTATAGGTGCCGCCGCGTATGGGGCAGCGTGCCTCATCAAATGTACCTTGTCAGAGGGGCGGGCGCATCCGCAACGGCACCTATAGCGGCTGAAGTTATTAGTCGATGAAGCCGCGTGCGCCGCCGACCAGCTCAACGTGGCCGGTCTCAACGTCTGCGGTGACCATCTTCGCGATTTCCTGCGCGAACTCGTTGACGGTGTAGAGCTTGCCGGCGGTCTCGCGGCGCTGCTCAATAGCGCCGGGGTGCAGGCGGTTCAGCAGGGTTGCGGTGACGGTGCCTTCAATCATGTCAGCGGACACGACGACCAGGGAGATACCCTTCTCGGAAAGTGCGGGGATCTCGGCGATCAGTGCGTCTTCGCCTGCGCGCTTGGACTCTGCGACGGGCTTGTACTCGTCCATGGTCTCAACCTCGCGGATGAAGTGCGCCTGGTGGCTGGTCACGAACACGATGCGTGCGCCTTCGGGCATCTTCTCTGCAGCCAGGCGTGCCAGGTTCAGCTGTGCGTCACGGTTCAGACGCATTGCGTAGTCTTCGCCCATGCCGGTTTCCATGCCGCCCGAAGCGTTCAGGATCAGGTAGTCCAGGGAACCGAAGGTCTCCACGGCGGTGTTGACGAGGTTCTGTAGGTCCTCATTGTTGGTCACGTCAGCCTGCACTGCGATTGCCTTGCCACCAGCCTCTTCAATAGCCTTGACAATCTTGTTCGCGCGCGGTGCCTTGGAGCGGTAGTTCACCACGATGTTCGCGCCCTCAGCGGCGAGAATCTGTGCGGTGTCTGCGCCAACGCCGCGGGAGGAGCCGGTAATGATGATGGTCTTGCCGGTCAGCTGTGCCATAGTTTTATGTCCTTAAAGTTTAGAAAGGGTGCGCCCACGTTCGGGCGCTTCGTGCAGTCCGTACGGGGTGGGGTTAGTGACCCATGCCCAGGCCACCATCAACGGGGATGACAGCACCAGAAATGTAGCTAGCCTCATCGGATGCGAGCCAGCGAATCACGCGAGCGACCTCTTCCGCCTCCGCGAAGCGACCAGCCGGGATGGACGCCAGGTAGTTCTTCTTGGTCTCTTCGGGCAGAACCTCGGTCATTGCGGTGTTAATGAAGCCCGGTGCCACCACGTTAGCGGTGATGTTACGGCCGCCCAGCTCACGGGTGATGGAGCGTGCCATACCGACCAGTGCAGCCTTAGATGCGGAGTAGTTGACCTGGCCGGGGGAACCGTACAGACCCACCACGGAGGAAACCAGGATGATGCGGCCGCGCTTGAGCTTCAGCATGCCCTTGATGGCGCGCTGAACCACGCGGAAAGAACCGGTGAGGTTGGTGTCGACCACGTCGGTGAAGTCGGATTCCTTCATGCGCATCAGCAGCATGTCGCGGGTGATACCTGCGTTGGCGACCAGCACCTCCACGGGACCGAATTCTGCTTCAATTTCCTTGAATGCTTCGTTAATGCTGTCGGCATCGCGTACATCTGCCTTGACGGCGAAAAATTCTTCGGGGGCTTCACCGCTACGGTAGGTGATGCAGACATTGTGTCCTGCTGCCTGGAATTCCTTGGCAATTTCGTAGCCGATGCCTCGGTTGCCGCCGGTGACCAGCACGGTCTTGGGAGTGTTCTCGCTCATGAGCTTCCTTGATGAGTCGACCCCTCACGATCAGAGCCGATGCAGCGGCTACGCGGTTGGGGTGTGGACGGATGGACAGACAAACCCTATTTTACCGCGTTTTAGCGCAAAGGTGCCGCAGGCTACACTCCACTCTTGAACACTGAACACCTGCTCCCCTTCTTTTACATGCCTCATCGGGCGCGTACACTAACTGAAGCGGAACAGCCCGCACCCCTTTTCTGCCCGGTCGCGCGGGCACGGAATAACACCGCACGTCGAGGCGCAATAGTAAGGATAAGAAGACATGGATCTGCTCGGTTCACTTTCTCAGGATGCACAGCCCGAGTACGCCAAGTGCTCCCGCAAGGGCTGCCAGCAGGCGGCAGAATTTCAGCTGCTCTGGAACAACCCGAAGGTGCACACCCCCGAGCGCCGCAAGATTTGGTTGGCGTGCTCCGAGCACGTGGGCTGGCTGGAGAATTACCTGCGCGAGCGCGAATTCTGGAAGCAGACTCTTCCGTTTGAGAGGTAGTGCCGATTGAGAAGTGATGCCGCTTGAGGGGATAACCCCGCTTATCGAAAGTAATTTCGATATATGCTATATTTGTTCTAATTAGTTCGAGTGAACATCCCGGCACCCAGGCAACCACACTCGCAGGGCAATCACACTCGCTGAGCAATCGCATTCAAGGAGGCACCTCCCCATGATGGGCTATTCGCACACCGTCAGCGCCGCAGCTGGCTGGCTAGTGCTCGTCGAGACGGGAGTGGTGCAGGTTCCCGATACCCCCACCATCATCGTGACCACCCTGGCGTGCGCCGGTGCGGGCATGCTACCGGATATTGACCACCACAACGGCAGTATCGCCAACTCCATCCCGCCCATTTCACGCTGGGTAGCACGCATTGTTGGGGCAGTCAGCGGCGGACACCGCAAGGGAACGCACTCCATTTTGGGTCTGGTAGCTTTCTGGGCAATTGCCTATTTCAGCGCCAACCTGAGCTACAACGGAATCCCCTGGGCTTCACTACTTCTTGCCGCATTCTCGGGCGGCCTGGCATTGCGCGTGCTCGGCGCACCGGGTGGATGGATCGGTGCCGTCGCCCTCGGGTACGCCGCCTACACGACTGATTCGCTGGCACTACTCCCCTGGGCTATTTCGGTTGGTGCCACCATTCACCTGATTGGCGACCTGCTGACAACCCGCGGACTGCTGCCCCTCTACCCCATTGTTATCAAACCCCTGGTGGCATCCCCCCTATGGAAAAAGAGCGGCTACATGGCGCTGCCCATTCTGGGTGATGCCGGCAGCGTACGCGAGAAGGCGCTCGTTCTAGCATTGACCGGATACGTCGCCTGGTACGCGGCGGGCATGATGGGCTTTACCGAATACCCTCTGCAGATGTTCGGGCTGGGTATTCACGCCGCATAACCCACAGAACTCAGGCGACATCGCCCAGACAGTAGCGTTCAAATAACAGAATTTAGACAGCAAAGCGCCCCGTCACTTCCCTACGGAAGCGGCGGGGCGCTTTTCTAATCCTTATCCCGACCTATCGGGGCGAGAGATTAAGCGTCCTGGATGGGCCAGAAGACGTCAACCTCAACGTTCTCTTCACCGGAGGTGGGGTACTTCTCGAACTCAGTGTTGTGCATTGGCAGTTCTCCTTCGTGAGCGGGCGGGAATCTCTTCTCCCCCGCGTTAGCTCACCATCGGTAGTGAGCCCTAATGTTTCGCATTTGCGTCCTCGCAATGGCGGGAACAGTTATAAGTCTACGCCCCACGCATGTTGTGTTTCTACCATTTTTCCCACAATGTATGTAGAGACACATGAAAAATTCGAAAAGCCCACACAGACCCCCTGAAATATCGCCTGAGAGCTTTTCTTTCCCTCAGAAAAACCCACAAGGCAACATTTTTTCCCGTCAAATACGTCGCAAGTTTCGTGTGTCAGAACCCACAAATCACATGCACGGGAACGCAATTACACCACATATGATCAGAAAACAATACAACCCCACGGGTCAGGTCACATTTTTCCGCACTATCCACGAGAAAAAATACCGACAATATCTCCGCAACACATTTTCAGAACACAAAAAATACGCCCTGGACAATACACCCCGGCCAATACGCCACAAACAATACGCCCCAGACAATAAAACAACACGCAATACACGCAAAGAGGCCCCGGCACCACACGGTACCGGAGCCTCCCCCACGCTTTGATGTTCAGCGAATAATGCTTTACGCCAGCGAAATCAGATCCCGGTAATCCTTCGACCACAGGTCCTCCACCGCATCCGGCAGAAGCAGCACACGCTCAGGATCCAGCGCCTCCACGGCACCCTCATCGTGAGAAACCATCACGATAGCGCCCTGATACGCCTTCAACGCATTCAGAATCTCCTCACGCGAGGCGGGGTCCAGGTTGTTGGTCGGCTCATCGAGCAGCAGCACGTTCGCACTCGACGCCACCAGGGTCGCCAGGGACAGACGGGTCTTCTCACCGCCGGAAAGCACACCGGCAGGCTTATCCACATCATCACCGGAGAACAGGAACGAACCCAAAATCGTGCGCACGCGGGTGTCATCCAGATCCGGCGCGGCAGACTTCATGTTCTCAAAGACAGTGCGGTCACCATCAAGAATTTCGTGTTCCTGCGCAAAATAGCCCAGCTTCGCGCCGTGACCGTACACGACCTCACCCGTATCAGGCTTGGTGGAACCAGCCAGCATGCGCAGCAGAGTGGTCTTACCGGCACCATTCAGGCCCAGCACCACCACGCGCGAACCGCGGTCAATCGCCAAATCAACGTCCGTGAAAATTTCCAGGGAGCCATAGGACTTCGACAGGCCCTGGGCAGAGAGCGGAGTCTTACCGCACGGCGCCGGATCCGGGAAGCGAATCGCCGCAACCTTATCGCTCTGACGCTCATCCTCCAGGCCACGCAGAAGCTTCTCAGCACGCTTAATCATCTGCTGAGCGGCAACAGCCTTCGTCGCCTTCGCGCGCATCTTATTCGCCTGCTCCATCAGAGCATTCGCCTTCTTCTGCGCATTCGCACGCTCACGCTTGCGGCGGTGCTCATCCTGCTCACGCTGAGTCAGGTAGTTCTTCCAACCCATGTTGTACTGGTCAATCACGCAGCGGTTCGCGTCCAGGTAGAAGACGCGGTTGACGACCAGCTCCATCAGCTCAACGTCGTGGCTAATAACCATCAGGCCGCCCGAGAAGTTCTTCAAGAAGTCGCGCAGCCACAGAATCGAGTCGGCATCCAGGTGGTTGGTCGGCTCATCCAGCAGCATGGTGTCTGCATTGGAGAAGAGAATACGCGCCAGCTCCACGCGGCGACGCTGACCACCCGACAGAGTAGACAGCGGCTGGGCGAGCACACGCTCCGGCAGGTCCAGGTTGGAGGTGATGACCGCCGCCTCCGACTCAGCCGCGTAGCCGCCGCCGGCAATGAACTCAGCCTCAAGACGGTCGTAGCGGCGCATACCCTTAGCGCGCACCGCCGGGTCCTCACTCGCCATATCGTCCTGCGCCTGACGCATCTTGCGCGCCACACCATCCAGGCCACGCGCCGAAAGGATACGGTCACGCGCCAGCTGGCTCATGTCATCCACCTTCGGGTCCTGCGGAAGGTAGCCGATAGTGCCGCTGCGGGTGACCGTGCCGTCAGCGGGCAGGGTCAGACCGGCAAGCACCTTAGTCATAGTGGTCTTACCGGCACCGTTGCGGCCCACCAGACCGATCTTGTCGCCCTTATCGATGCGGAAGGTGACCTCTTCCATGAGCAGGCGCGCGCCTGCACGCAATTCGAGGTTCTGTACAGCAATCATGGGTGCCTTTCCGGATGGCGGTCTGGTGTGTGGGTTGATAGTGCTCGGTGGGCGGGATTCACCGGGTTAGAAGCGGCGAGCGCGCAGAGCACCTCATCAATTTTAGTGCAGGTGTGCCGAGTGCGCATGTGGGGCACCTTTTGTTTTTGTGGTGTGCGGTGTACGATACATACCGGACACTATTCGTAGAACATTGTTCAAAAACTGGGTTGTGACAAGCAATCAACCACCGCTACCCTCAACTCTGCAGAAAAAATCTGCAGAGCAATACGTATCAAAGGAGTACCACCCCAATGACCGATTCCGTGCGCGAATCAGCTCAGGCAACCCAGGCACCGCGCCGTAACGTAGCGGCAAAGACCTCCCTCGCCACCGACCTCTCCCTCATCGCAGTGTTTGCGGGCTTCATCGCCGCGCTCGCCATCATGCCCGCCGTCAGCTTGGGCGGCGTTGCGGTTCCCTTCACCTTCCAGACCCTCGGCATTTACATCACCGCTCAGGTGCTCGGCGGCAAGCGTGCCACCGCCTCCGTGGCGCTGTACCTGCTGGTTGGTTTCGCTGGCCTGCCCATCTTCGCTAAGGGCGGCGCCGGTTTGGGTACGCTCGCCTCCCCGAGTGCCGGCTACCTGCTCGGCTTCCTGCCCTTCGCCGCTATTGCCGGTACCCTCGCCTACCTGTTCACCCGCAACACCCGTTCGGTTGGTGCGACCTTCCTTATGGCTCTGGTCGCGAACTTCTGCGGTTTTGTGGTTCTGACCGCCTGCGGTATCGCCGGTATGATGGTGAACGCCCACATGACTTTTGACGCCGCGTTCAGTGCGGCGATGGTGTTCGTTCCCTGGGATCTGGTGAAGTCCACGATCGCGGTTCTGGTTGGTTTGTCGGTACGCCGCGCCTTCCCGTCCCTGGCTTCTGCCCAGCGTTAAAGGCACACGATGTGCCACACGAGAGGATAGCTATGTTTTTTCGCCGCTCCACGCGCCAGCCTGCACCGCAGCAGGTGCAGGGCGAGCAGGCGGTGAGCGCCTCTACCAGCATGCCCGCCCTTGAGCTTGAATCGGTGAGTGTTTTCACCGAACTGCCCGAAGGCGGGCATCGCCGTATCCTCAAGGATGTGAGCCTGCAGTTCACGGCGAAGCGCACCGCGGTGCTGGGTCTGAACGGTAGCGGCAAGTCCACCCTACTGGGGCTTTTCAATGGGCTCACCCACCCGGATGAAGGTATTGTGCGCGTGAACGGTGTCGACACCCTGGAGGCACCGAGCCGCGACTCGAAGGGTGCGAGTTCTCGCGCTGGTTCACAGGGCGCTTTTGAGGGTGTGGGCATGCTCTTCGCCCAACCGGAGGCGCAACTGATTATGCCCACCGTTGCCGAAGATATTGACCTGAGCCTGCGCCGCGCCGCAGCCGTTGAAGGTAGTGCCCTCAGCGGTGAGCAGCGCCGCGAACGGATCCGCGAATTGCTCCGTGAGCGCGGCCTCGAGCACCTGGAGAACCAGAGCGTTTTCACCCTTTCAGGAGGCGAAAAGCAGCTGGTTGCTCTCACCAGTGTGCTGGCGGCGCGCCCGCAGATTCTTCTGCTCGATGAGCCGACCACCCTGCTGGATTTGCGTAATCGCGCGCGGCTACTCAAGCACTTGGAGTCGCTGGATCAGATGCTGGTGCTCAGCACGCACGATCTGGATTTGGCGGCGTCCTGCGATGAAGCCGTGATTATTCATGACGGCCGTTTGCTCGCTCAGGGGGATGCGGTGCAGCTGGTGCAGCAGTACCGCACGTGGTGTGCCGAGGGGTTCCCGAATGAAGGCGCCGATATCGAAGATGCAGGCGACAGCACGGACACTGCAGGAGGCGTCCATGGGCGCTAACACGCCGCGCGTGAATCCTCGCCCCGCCGGCCAGGGCTCGGATTTCAACCCCGGTACTCTGCTGGTGGGTTTCTACCAGCCGTTGAACACGCCGGTGCATCAGGCGCCGCTATGGTTCAAGGGCACGCTCTTCTTTGGGTTGTTCTTGTTGTTGGCGGTGACCGGCTGGCAGGTGGCGCTGGTGGCTTTGGTGGCGTCCACGTTCTGCGCGTTGTGGGCTGGTGTGCCTGCCTCCCAGCTGTGGCTGGTGGTTCGCACGCTGTCTCTGCTGCTACTGATTATGGTCGGCTATTACGTGTTTACGGGCCAGTACGCCTCCGGCGCGGATGCTATCGCGACTATGCTGACGGCTTTTTATGCGTCCCGCGCTCTGCTGGTGAGCACTCCCCTGCCGGTTCTGATTGACGGCTTTGTGAGGCTGTGTTCGCCGTTGCGTTTCGTGGGTCTTTCTCCTGAGCGTCTGGGTCTGCTGATTGCGTTGATGGTCCGGTCGATTCCGGCGCTCATGGACCGTTGGGGTGCGTTGCGCAGGGCGGCGGTTGCGCGTAACCTGCCCAAGCACATGTATTGGCGGTTGCTGATTCCGTGGGTGGTGCAGGCGGTTGATTACGCGACGGCGACCGCTCGCGCTTTGCGGGCGCGGCACGTGGACGAACTGAAGTAGCGCAGACACGCGAGAGGGGCGGGACGAACCATGTAGGTTCATCCCGCCCCTTCGCTTTAACTCACCTAGCTAAGCTGGTTTAGGGCGTTTCAATGAGGAGCACCGCCGGGAGCTGCTCCCACCACAGGTACCAGTCGTGCTGACCGTAGAGTGCCTCCACAAGCTTGTCGAAGCCGCGGTAGACACGCACCGGCATCGCCGAGGAAACCATCGTGTGCTCGACCGCCAGGATTTCGGCGTCGCGGCGGGTCGTGACCGGTACCGGCGTGTAGAACTCGATAAAGTCCGAGGCAATAACAGCCGGGTAGGCGTCGTCACGTTCAAACCAGTAGCGGGCAATAGACAGCATCGCCTCGGGGCTGGGGCTGGAATCCCACCCGCCAAAGGGCAGGTAGGCAAATACCCCGGATACATCCCGCAGCGGCAGGTCCATGATGAGCAGTTCCGCGGCGCTGTCAATGTCGGTAGCTTTGACCTTCTCATTGATGATGCCGGCGGTCAGTTCGAATGGGTACTCCGCCTTCAGCGGCATGCCGATATCGTCTTCACCGAGTTCGCCGTTTTCCATGAGACGGCGGTAGGTTTGCAGGTAGGCGCTCTCGTTCAGCTGTCGGAACGCCTCGTGCGCGGCAACTTCTACACCGACCTGGTCCAGGTAACGATGCTGGTCGGTGATGAGCTCGTGTGCGTATCGCTTGACGGTGTCGGCGGTGATGTTCTGTACAGGCGTTGAGGTGCGCAGGGAGACGTTATTCTCAATGGTCCCGAGCAGGGTCGGGTCGAGGGCAACCACGATGGGGGTTGTTCCCCGATTCTTGCCCTCGTAAAGGTGTTCGAGGTATCGCCGGTTAAGTTCGGCTCGTGGGGCGCCGTGGCGGATTCGCTCGTGTGGGTAGGGGTACAAAGCGACGAAGCGCTCGTAGAGCTCTGCCATGGTGTTCTCCGATGTTTGGTTGCCCCCAGTTTATCGCGTATTTTCGCGGAAAAATACGGGTTTTTGAAGGTTTTAGCAGGGCACGGAGGGCGTGTAATTTTTTCGTTTGATGAGTGTGTATCGGTGTGTGCTAAACACGCTTAAACTGCCTTAGTGTTGGGCGGTTTGTGAACCTGTTTTCGCCAGAAAAAGACAGAAATTTTTTGTCACCATATGAGATTTTGGGCGAGTTACACCGGGCGGTGCAAAAGGGTTCGGAGGACACTTTCGTGGAGGTGGCGGGCGCCTCCTGAATGCCTGTTACCAACCGCAGATACACGGCAGAAAGGGCACCAAACCCACAAGTTCAGAAGGAAAAACGCCCTGTGTTCTTCTTCTACGCGTCATATTTGACGTATTAAGGGTGTTTTGGGCGAGTTCCGCCACCGCCGCCCCACAGCTGGCGTAGAGTGTTGGTACCAGCTACCGTTCCGTATCGGCTTAGCGCAACGTACCGGCACGGTCGCGGGTGCCGTCAACTCGCAGGAGTCTAAACCAACGGAGGTTCTCATGTCGAATAACTACTACAAAGAGATGGTTCGCCTGGCAGACAGCATCGCTGACAAGGCGCATGAGGGGCAGACTGATCGTAACGGCTGGCCCTACATCTCCCACCCTCGCCGTGTGGCTCTTGGGGCACGTAAGCTTGTGTCTGAAATGGCTGCCGCCACTCATCCCGATTCGTCTTTGGAGGAACTGAAGACTGAGGCTCAGATTGTGGCGTTGCTGCACGACACGGTGGAGGATACCGGCGTTTCCCTCGCATATCTGGCCCGTTACTTCTCGGCGCGTATTGTGGATGCGATTGATGCCTTGACCCGCCGCCCCGGCGAATCCTACGAGGCGTACCTGGGTAGGGTGCGTGTGAATGATTTGGCTCGCCTGGTGAAGCTTGCCGATGTCGCGGATAATACTGACCCGCGCCGTCTGGCTCTGCTGCCGGAGCCGACCCGCTCGACCCTGATGATCAAGTACGAATACTCGCTGAAGCTGCTGCACCTGGACGACTAGGTAGACGCCTAAAACCCTCGTCATAGCTAAGCAGAAGGGACCCCCGCCTCCACCGCATATACGGTACGAAGGCGGGGGTTCTTTTTGCCCCAATCCCCCGACAGATTCGCCTCTCCCAGAAAATGTAAAACCCAGAAAGCATAAAAGTACCCGCCCGGCGCCGAAGGCTTACACCTTCCGCACCGGGCGGGTACCTTATCTGCGAGTCAGGAGCTTAGATGTTGAAGCCCAGCGCGCGCATCATATCGCGGCCGTCCTCAGTAATACGCTCCGGGCCCCACGGCGGCATCCAAACCCAGTTCACACGCCAAGAATCAACCAGGTTATCCAGGTTGCTCTGAACCTGCTCCTCAATAACCTCCTGCAGCGGGCAGGCTGCGGTGGTCAGAGTCAGGTCCAGAATGAGGGTTCCATCCTCATCCCAGCGCAGACCGTAGAGCAGACCGAGGTCAACAATATTGACGCCGAGCTCCGGGTCAATGACCTCCTTGAGAGCTTCCTCAATCTCTTCCTGAGGAACACGACCCTGCACAGTCTCAGTCATAGTCCTATCTTTCTGTCAGAATCCGGTAGGAGAAGAAGCTTACTTCTTACCCACGTAAGAAACGTAGCCCTCTTCTTCCAGGCGGTCAGCCAGCTCGGGGCCGCCCTGGTCAACCATCTTGCCGTCCACGAACACGTGCACGAACTGCGGCTTGATGTAGCGCAGGATGCGGGTGTAGTGGGTAATCAGCATGACGCCCATGTCGTTCGCCTCGTGCGCACGGTTCACGCCCTCAGACACGATCTTCAGTGCGTCAACGTCCAGGCCGGAGTCGGTCTCGTCCAGGATGCCGAACTTGGGCTTGAGCAGCTCCAGCTGAAGGATCTCGTGGCGCTTCTTCTCACCGCCGGAGAAGCCCTCGTTCACGTTACGTGCGATGAAGTCGGGGTCAATCTCCAGGTTCTTCATGGCTTCCTTAACGTCCTTGGTCCAGGTACGCAGGGAGGGAGCCTTGCCGTCCACAGCGGTCTTAGCGGAACGCAGGAAGTTAGACATGGTCACGCCGGGGATCTCAACCGGGTACTGCATAGCCAGGAACAGGCCTGCGCGTGCACGCTCGTCCACGCTCATCTCGGTGATGTCCTCACCGTCGAGCAGGATCTGACCGGAGTCAACCTGGTACTTGGGGTGGCCAGCAATGGTGGAAGCCAGAGTGGACTTACCGGAACCGTTCGGGCCCATGATTGCGTGAATCTCGCCCGAGTTGATGGTCAGGTTAACGCCCTTCAGGATGGGCTTGGTGGTTTCGTCGTCGAGGATAACCGAGACGTGAAGGTCCTTGATTTCAAGAGTAGACATTGATTTCTCCTGGTAAAGCTTAGTTGTTGCTGAGGGCGAGCTCTGCCTCAAGGGCCTCGGTGAGCTGCTCTTCAAGTTCGGGAACACGAATCTGCTGAATGATCTCGTTCAGGAAGCCGCGCACGACCAGACGGCGTGCCTCAGCCTCCGGAATACCGCGAGCCTGCAGGTACCACAGGTGCTGCTCATCAAGCTGGCCGGTGGTGGATGCGTGGCCGGCGCCCTCAATCAGGCCGGTCTCAATCTCCAGGTTCGGCACGGAGTCGGCGCGGGGGCCAACTTCCAGCAGCAGGTTACGGTTCAGCTCGTAGGTGTCGGTGCCTTCTGCATCCTTACCAATCAGAACGTCACCAACCCATACGGAGTGCGCACCCTTACCCTGCAACGCCCCCTTGTAGGTCACGCGGGACTTGCAGTTGGGTACGGAGTGGTCCACGAACAGGCGGGACTCAATGTGCTGACCTGCGTCGACGAAGTACAGGCCGTACATTTCAGTCTCAGCGCCGGGAGCGGTGAACTTGGTGGAGGGGGTCACGCGCACCAGGTCGCCGCCGAGGGACACCACAACGTGCTTGAAGCGTGCGTTGCGGCCCAGCTTAGCGTAGTGTGCGGAGGCGTGGATCGCGTCGTCAGCCCACTGCTGTACGGAAACAACGTTCAGCTCAGCCTCGTCGTTCACCACGAACTCAACGTTCTGTGCCAGGACGGTGGAGCCGGTGTGGCGCAGAACCACGACAGCCTTCGAGAAGGGCTTAGCCTCAATCACGATGTGCTGTGCGGCAGCCTCGTTGCCGGTGCCGGTGATGTCAATCTCGACGTGCTCAGCCAGTTCAGCTTCGGCGGGAATGGTCACCACGGTTGCT
The DNA here is from genome assembly GCF_000175615.1 of Rothia mucilaginosa ATCC 25296. GTDB lineage: Bacteria > Actinomycetota > Actinomycetes > Actinomycetales > Micrococcaceae > Rothia > Rothia mucilaginosa. The sequence goes on from NZ_ACVO01000024.1 coordinate 31,713, forward strand.
TCGGTGAAGCTGGACCACGCGTTCGCTGCCACACGGTCCTCGGGGATACCTGCGGAGCCGATGCGTGCATCCTCGCGGGAGACGGTCTCAACCTGAACCTGCTCGGGTGCGCTAATCTGCGGTGCCGGTGCGGTGCCGGTCAGCTTCTCCAGGTGCAGGCCGCCCAGACGCTTCAGCGGGGTGAAGCGCCAGTCCTCTTCACGACCGGTCAGCGGCGCGAAGTCCTCCACATTGTAGGAGGTCTTACGCTCTGCACGGGATGCTTCGAGTACCTTCTGGACGTTGTTCGGGTTGGAGCCCTGGTGGTGTGCCTCGGTGGCACGGTACAGGGTGTCATCGTGGGCGAACTCGGTGGCGAGCTTCTCGCCCTCCTGGTCCATGCCGGGGATGATCGGGGAGTGGTAACCCAGGGTTTCTTCGTTGGTCGGCATTAGCCCACAGATCCTTCCATCTGAAGTTCGATCAGGCGGTTCAGTTCGAGTGCGTACTCCATCGGCAGCTCGCGGGCGATAGGCTCAACGAAGCCGCGGACGATCATCGCCATTGCTTCTTCTTCGCTCAGGCCGCGCTGCATCAGGTAGAACAGCTGGTCCTCGGAGACGCGGGAAACGGTCGCCTCGTGACCCATGGTCACATCGTCCTCGCGGACATCCACGTAGGGGTAGGTGTCGGAGCGGGAGATGGTGTCCACCAGCAGTGCGTCACAGACCACGGAGGACTTGGAGTGCTTAGCGCCCTCACGAACCTGAACCAGGCCGCGGTATGCGCTGCGGCCGCCGTTACGTGCCACGGACTTGGACACAATGGTCGAGGAGGTGTTCGGTGCAATGTGAACCATCTTCGAACCGGTGTCCTGGTGCTGACCCTCACCCGCGAACGCGATGGACAGGGTCTCACCCTTAGCGTGCTCACCGACCATGTAAACAGCCGGGTACTTCTGGGTGACCTTCGAACCGATGTTGCCGTCCACCCATTCCATGGTGGCGCCCTCGTGCGCAACCGCACGCTTGGTCACCAGGTTGTAGACGTTGTTCGACCAGTTCTGGATGGTGGTGTAGCGAACGCGTGCGTTCTTCTTCAGTACAATCTCAACCACTGCGGAGTGCAGGGAGTCGGACTTGTAGATGGGGGCGGTACAGCCCTCAATGTAGTGAACGTAGGAGCCTTCGTCCGCGATGATCAGGGTGCGCTCGAACTGACCCATGTTCTCAGTGTTAATGCGGAAGTACGCCTGCAGCGGGATCTCTACGTGAACTCCCGGGGGAACGTACACGAAGGAGCCACCGGACCATACGGCGGTGTTCAGTGCGGAGAACTTGTTGTCACCAATCGGGATGATGGAGCCGAAGTATTCCTTGAACAGTTCGGGGTATTCGCGCAGACCGGTGTCGGTGTCGACGAAGATCACGCCCTGCTTCTCCAGGTCCTCACGGATCTGGTGGTACACGACCTCAGACTCGTACTGTGCAGCCACACCCGCGACGAGGGAGTTACGCTCCGCCTCGGGAATGCCCAGACGCTCGTAGGTGGTGCGGATGTCCTCGGGCAGTTCCTCCCAAGAAGCCGCCTGGCCCTCGGTCGAACGCACGAAGTACTTGATGTTGTCGAAGTCGATTTCGGAAAGATCCGCGCCCCAGGTGGGCATGGGCTTACGCTCGAAGAACTTCAGCGCCTTCAGACGCATATCCAGCATCCACTGGGGTTCGTTCTTCTTCGCAGAGATGTCACGGACGACGTCCTCGTCCAGGCCGCGCTTTGCTACCTGGCCTGCTGCGTCGGAGTCTGCCCAACCGTACTCGTAGTTGCCAATGCCCTCGAGTTCGGGGTTCATCTCCAGGATCTCTGAAATGACGGTGTCGTTGGCGTTCTGCCCAACTTTCTCAGTCATTACGGCCTTTCTTCGATGGTTATTACATTTCTCTCCGCCACCTGCCGGTTGCAGGCGCGGTAGTTGAAGGGGCTGATACCGCGCTCAACCACGATGCGTGACGCGGTGTATGCAGTGTGCTTGCGGTGTACACCGCGTGGTTGCGGACGGGTTTCAGCGTGCGGCTCGCACCCTTGACGGGTTCATCGGGGTGTGCCGCTGGGTACTGCGGTGATTGTTACGCGGAAGATTCCTCCGAAGGTTTCCCTGCGGATTCTTCTGCGTTCTTCTCACTCTCGGCGGTGACGCGGTTCAGGGGCACGTGCGTGGTACACACGTGAGCACCCGAAGCCATGGTTGAAAGCCTACGGACATCAACGCCGAGCAGGTCAGAAATAATCCCGGTTTCCTGCTCGCAGAACACCTGGAAGTCTCCAGCGAGGTCACGTACCGGGCAGTGACCCTGACAGAGCTGAATACTTGCCAGAAAATGCTCGGGAACGGTCCGTCCTGCAGGAGGCGCGGTGACCTGAGCGGTCGCCACGAAACCGTCCTTACTCATTGCCTCTGCGAGCGCCTGCGCTCTGGCTGCCACGTCATCACCGGCGGCTTCTACGACGGGTCGGTAGCGGGCTTCCATTTCTGCGGCGCGGGCGGAGGCGAAAGCTTCGAGGGCTTCCTGCCCAACCGTGTCGCGGAGCATTTGCAGGGCGTCGCGGGCGATGATGAGGTAGTCGTTGCCGAGGCGTTCGTGGCCCTGGGGGGCGATCACGTAGCGGCGGGCGGGTCGTCCAGCTCCGGCGCCGTGCTTTTTGATGGGCGCAACCTCGATCATATTGTTGGATTCGAGGGCGTCGAGGTGGCGGCGTACCGCTGCCGGGGTGAGGCTGAGGAGCTCACCGAGGGTTGCTGCGGATACGGGGCCGTTATTGAGGACTTCACGCAGGACGCGGTCCCTGGTGCGTTCTTCTGCCTCGGCTTTGCGCTTGGATGTGCGTGCCGCGGAGGACTTTGTACTGGAAGCACCAGTAGAGCCCGAGGCGGCGGTTCGGGTGCCGTTTCGGGTCTGCGCCTCGTTCGTTGAGGCGCGCTGAGGGGTCTTATTCACGGAATACACAAGTAAAGTATGTCCTAATTAGTTTTTCTTTGGCTAGTTAGGTACTCCTACTTGCTAACTTTTCTACCTTAAGGTGAACATTTGAGTCGTTACGGGTGTGCTTTAAACGTGAGTTAGGGCATAAGATGAAGGGGGCACACACGCTCCTTCATCGAAAAAATCGAAAGTGACTGTCTATGGAGACCACCACCGCGGGCCAGCAGGACCACCCTGGGCGTGCATCCGCCGCGCCAACGGCACACGCTGAGCACCACACGGAGCCCAGCGCCTCCCCCACCGCACGACGACGCATCGTCGCCGAAGAACCGGCGCTCACCATTAAAGACCTCATCAAAGAGTTCAAACCCTCACGCGCCTTCCGCACCAAATACCCCGAACGGCTCACCGCCAGCGGACTCTACCGCGCCGTCAACAAGGTCAACCTGCGCGTCTTCCCCGGTGAAGTGGTCGTCCTCCTCGGAGCTAACGGTGCCGGTAAAACCACGACCCTCGCCTGCGCCCAGGGCCTACTTAAGCCCACCCGCGGTACCGTGCGCCTGCTCGGAGAAAACCCGCTGCAGGCAGACCCGGAGCTGCGCGCCAAGGTCGGCATTATGCTCCAGGACGGCGGCCTGCCCAACGCCATGCACCCCATTCCGCTACTCGAGCACATCTCAACCATGTACACCGACCCGTACCCGGTCGAAGAGCTTGCAGAACGCCTCGGCATTGATGCCTTCAACGGCACCACGATTCGCCGCCTCTCGGGTGGTCAGAAGCAGCGCGTCTCCCTTGCCGCCGCCCTCATCGGCCGCCCGGACGTACTCTTCCTCGACGAACCCTCCGCAGGCCTGGACCCGCAATCCCGCAACGTCGTCTTCGACATCATTCGTGAACAGCGTGAACTCGGCACCGCAATCGTGCTCACCACGCACCTAATTGACGACGCGCAGAAACTCGCCGACTACGTCTACATCATTGAAAACGGCACCACGGTTCAGGAAGGCACCGTCTCCGAGCTCATCGCCAGCGACGGCACGAACCGCCTGCAGTACACACTGGATGCCCCCACCCCCACCCGTGAGCAGCTGCTGCCCGCGCATCTGCGTGCCGGTGTGGAGCTCATCGAGAAGGTGCCCTACACCCCGGCTCGTGACGGCGCACCCTCCGTGCCCGGCGCGTATGAGCTGGTCGGCGCGCTACGCCCCGAGCATCTGGCGGCGTTCACCTCGGCACTCGCCGAGCGTTACCTCATGCCGATTTCTCTCACCATGGAACCGAAGACTCTTGAGGATGTCTTCCTCGACATTTCAGGACGTGATATCCGATGAGCAACACCGCACGCACTAACAACAACCGGGCGGCCAACAACCGGGCGGCAGAAAACCAAGTAAAAGAAAAGCCTGCAGAAGAGAGCCGAGCAAAAGAGAATCGAGCGGAAGGGAACCGAATGGAAGAACGCGCCGCCAACACCCACCCCGCCGTAGACACTCGCCCCAAGGTCTCTTCTATTGACGAAGATGAGGAGTACATTCCCCCGCGCGCGAACTACCCGCTCGTGCGCGTGATCGAGCAGGGCCGCTACGAGACCATGGCGATGCTCCGCAACGGCGAGCAGCTGATGCTCAACATTATTTTTCCCGTCATGGCGCTTATCGCCCTGCGGTTCACCGGTCTGATTGATGAGTACGCAAACTCAGTCGGTGTATCCCGCATGGATGCGGCGGTCCCCGGCGTTCTGGCGCTCTGCGTGATTTCTACGGCACTGTCGGGTCAGGGTATTGCCACCGGTTTTGATCGCCGCTACGGCGTGCTGCGATTCCTTGCGACCACTCCCCTGGGCCGTAACGGCCTGATCATGGGCAAGTGCATTGCGGTGCTGGTGGTCGTGGCAATTCAGTTCACACTGGTGGCAGCGCTCGGGTACGGTCTGGGCTGGCGCCCGGACGCTATCGCCGTCTCGCGCTCCATCATCACGATGCTCATGGGTGCCGGCGCGTTTACGGCGCTGGGTCTGCTCATTGCCGGCACGGTGCGCGCGGAGGCGACCCTCGCCATCGTGAATATTGCCTGGGTCATTCTTGCCGGTGCTGGCGGCGTGGTGTTCCCGCTCAAGTCCTTCCCCGACTGGTACGCCGGAATCGTGGCGTGGTCGCCCTCGGCGGCTCTGGGCGATGCGTTGCGCGGCAACTTCATTCAGCATCAGTGGCTTGCCGACCCGCACTGGGTACTCATCGTGTGGACCGTGGTCATTGGGTTTATTGCCTCACGTAAGTTCAAGTGGTCTGACTAGTAGCAACCTGGCAGGCAGCGCTTTTCGCGCATACAGCTAAAGCAACTGCAGGTTAAAAAGGCGGGCGCCGGATATGTTTCCGACCATATCCGGCGCCCATTCATATAACACAAACCTTTAGCCTCAACCTTGCACAAAGTGTACGGTCAGAGACTAAAAGAAAGCACCCTCCTCCAGAACCTTTTATCTCACCACCACAGTAAGATAATCAACGGTTCTTACGCGGAGGAGGGGCTTCAATCACCGAGATGCAGACCGACCCAACCACTGTTTCGGTCTGCAACCTTCCTGCTCAACCTTAACATGAGCTTCACCACTTACACAAAAATTGTTACGTTACTGAACAATATTCAGCGCATAGCTCAGAAACACAGCTCAAACGTGCACCGCGAAATCCGCGGAGCCCGCGTTGTAGCGTCGCTTTTTCTCCATCTCAGCCCCGTATCACCCTGTGAATGTCTGCATTCACACACCGGATACTTCCGCCCAGTGAACTATCCTGTTAAAACGAAAGGGTCGAAACAACTCTCCGGACGCCCCGCGCACAGCACCCCGTGTGCCCCGCACCTACCCGGGTGCCTACCGGCGCGGGAATAAGCACCCCGGAAGGCACGTTACACCCGACGGACAGCGCGCTAGCACAAGCCTGCTGGCGCATCCACTCACGTTGTGAAAGGACACCCACGTGGCAGAGAACTTCCAGTGGACAGAAACCGACCAGCGCGCCGTAGATACCGCACGTATCCTCGCCGCAGACGCCGTAGAAAAGGTCGGATCCGGCCACCCCGGCACCGCAATGAGCCTGGCGCCGGTCGCCTACCTGCTCTTCCAGAAGGTCATGAACCAGGATCCCTCCGACGACCGTTGGGAAGGCCGTGACCGCTTCATCCTCTCCCCCGGCCACACCTCCCTCACCCTGTACACTCAGCTGTTCCTCGGCGGCTACGGCCTGGAAATGAAGGACCTGGAAGCCCTGCGCACCTGGGGTGCACTCACCCCCGGCCACCCCGAATACAAGCACACCAAGGGCGTAGAAATCACCACCGGCCCGCTCGGCCAGGGCCTGGCATCCGCCGTTGGTTTCGCCTACGCACAGCGCCGTATGCGCGGCATGTTCGACCCCGAAGCAGCACCGGGCACCTCCCCCTTCGACCACCACGTCTACGTCATCGCCTCCGAAGGTGACGTGCAGGAAGGCGTCACCGCCGAGGCGTGCGCGCTCGCAGGTCACCAGGAGCTCGGCAACCTGATCGTCGTCTGGGACCGCAACCACATCTCCATTGAGGAAGACACCGACGTTGCCTTCACCGAGGACGTAGCAAAGCGCTACGAGTCCTACGGCTGGGATGTTCAGCGCGTGGACTGGACCCGCACCGGCGACTACGTTGAGGACGTCGCAGAACTGTACGCCGCTATTGAGCGTGCGAAGGCTGTCACCGACAAGCCCTCCTTCATTGAGCTGCGCACCATCATCGGCTACCCCGCCCCCACCAAGCAGAACACCGGCGCAGTGCACGGCTCCAAGCTCGGCGCCGAAGAGGTTGCCGCAACCAAGGAACTGCTCGGCTTCGACCCCGCCAAGAGCTTCTTCATCGAGGAGAACGTCCTGGCACACACCCGCCAGCTCGTCGAGCGCGGCGCCGCAGCACACAAGGCATGGGACGAGAAGTTCGAGGCATGGGCTAAGGCTAACCCCGAGCGCGCCGAACTGTACAAGCGCCTCGTCGCAGGCGAACTGCCCGCAGACTACAAGGCTGCTTTCCCCGTGTTCGAGGCTGGCACCTCCGTGGCAACCCGCGCGGCATCCGGCACCGTCATCAACGCTATCGCTGACACCTTCCCCGAACTGTGGGGCGGCTCCGCTGACCTCGCCGGCTCGAACCTGACCACCATCAAGGGTGCAGAGTCCTTCAACCCGGCATCTCGCAGCACCGAAGACTGGACCGGCAACCCCTACGGCCGTGTACTGCACTTCGGTATTCGTGAGCAGGCTGCCGCAGCCATCGTCAACGGCATCGTGCTCTCCTCCCCCACCCGCGCATTCTCGGGCACCTTCTTCGTGTTCTCCGACTACCAGCGCCCGGCTGTTCGCCTCTCCGCGCTGATGGGCGTTCCCGCACTGTACGTGTGGACCCACGACTCCATCGGTGTGGGCGAGGACGGCCCCACCCACCAGCCGATCGAGCACCTCTCCTCGCTGCGCGCTATCCCCGGCTTCGACGTGGTTCGCCCCGCGGACGCTAACGAAACCGCCGTCGCATGGCGCACCATCCTGGAGAAGTCCGACCGCCCCGCAGGCCTCGTGCTCTCCCGCCAGAACCTGCCCGTCTGGGCTCGTGAAGACGTGCACGCGGACGCTGAGGGTGAGAAGTTCGCTTCCGCTGAGGGCACCGCACGCGGCGGCTACATCATGGCTGACACCGAGGGCACCCCGGACGTCATCCTGATCGCTACCGGTTCCGAGGTTGAGCTGGCCGTTCAGGCTCGCGCAACCCTCGCCGAGCAGGGCATCGCGGCTCGCGTGGTTTCCATGCCTTCGCGTGAATGGTTCGCTGAGCAGGACGCAGAGTACCGCGAGTCGGTTCTGCCCTCCTCGGTTGCAGCCCGCGTCTCCGTCGAGGCTGGCCTGGCAATGAGCTGGTACGACCTGCTCGGCACCGCAGGCCGCGCCGTATCCATCGAGCACTTCGGTGCATCCGCCGATGCGAAGACCCTGTACCGCGAATTCGGTATCACTGCGGAGGCTGTCGTGGCCGCCGCTAAGGAATCCATCGACGCCGCTAAGTAGGCAGTAACAACGCCGCGGTAACTGCCGCGCACACTGCGCTCCCCCTGTACGGGTGGGGTGCGGACGCAACGGGTAGGCTCCGGCTGACCGCTCAGCCGGAGCCTCCCGCCGCCCAGAAGATTTCACTGATATCTCAAATTTCAATTTCGACAAAGAATCGTAGGTTTTCACATGTCTGAGTCCACTCAGAAGCTTTCCGACGCCGGTGTCTCCATCTGGCTTGACGACCTCTCCCGTGAGCGTCTGACCAGCGGCAACCTCGCCGAACTCATCAAGACCCACAACGTCGTCGGTGTGACCACCAACCCCACCATCTTCGCTGGTGCTCTCTCCAAGGGCGCCGCATACGCCGAGCAGATGCGTGAACTTGCCGCCGGCGGCGCAAGTGTTGAAGAGGCAGTCTTCGCCGCAACCTGCGATGACGTGCGCGCAGCCTGCGACGTGTTTGCACCCGTTTACAAGGCATCCAACGGTTTTGACGGCCGCGTCTCCATCGAGGTTGACCCCCGCCTGGCACGCGACGCCGAAGGCACCGCCAAGATGGCACGTGAACTCTACAAGCGCGTGGGCCGCGAAAACGTCATGATTAAGATCCCCGCAACTCAGGAAGGTCTGCGCCCCATCGCGGAGACCCTGGCTGCCGGCATCAGCGTGAACGTGACCCTGATCTTCTCCCTGACCCGTTACCGCGAGGTCATCAACGCCTACATGCTCGGCCTGGAGCAGGCGCTGGAGAACGGTAAGGACCTGTCCACCATCCACTCGGTCGCATCCTTCTTCGTCTCCCGCGTAGACACCGAAATCGATGCGCGCCTCGAAGCTGCCGGCGGCGACGCTGTGCAGCTCAAGGGCAAGGCAGGCCTGGCAAACGCACGCCTCGCCTACGAGGTGTTCGAGGAAATGTTCTCCTCCGAGCGTTGGGCACGTCTGCAGGCACACGGCGCGAACGTACAGCGCCCGCTGTGGGCGTCCACCGGTGTGAAGGACCCGTCCCTGCCGGACACCCTGTACGTCACCGGCCTGGTTGCGCCCAACACCGTGAACACCATGCCCGAGGCAACCCTGAACGCTGTTGCCGACCACGGCGAGGTTACCGGCAACACCATCGTGCCGAACTACTCCGAGTCCAACAACGTTCTGGACGCTATCTCCGCTTACGTCTCCTACCCGGAGGTCGTGGAGAAGCTCGAGGTTGAGGGCCTGTCCAAGTTCGACGTCTCCTGGGAAGAGCTGCTGCAGACCGTCCGTGAAGCACTCGAGCAGGCTAAGTAGAACCAGGCGACACAGCCGAATCTATAGCTGCTGAAATTCGGAAGCCACTGAAGTTCAGCAGCCGCTGAAATATAGCGCATGACCAATGCGTTCCCGGTATGCGCCACCCGACGCACACCAACCGATATGCACGCCCAACATATTGTGGGCACAGCACCAATCCGCCGGGATTCTCGTAGAGATTCTGACCAGGATCCTAACCAGGATTTTCGCCAGGATTCCCGCAGGGCTTCACCGCCCGAGGCGTCCCAGAGAATCTCGGCGGGTTAGGTGCCCCTCATATCGTCCCGTCAAAAACCGGTACAATACAGGGTACACACCTTCCAGAATGCGGCATCGCCTCCGCGCGACAAGGTACGAACCGCGCGCCGCACGAACCAACCAAGGCAATCAAAGGAATATATTGTGACTATCGGTCATGAAGCGAACCCTCTCAGGGACACTCGCGACCGCCGCATTACCCGCATTGCGGGGCCGTCCGCGCTCGTCTTCTTTGGCGTAACCGGTGACCTGGCCCGCAAGAAGCTGCTTCCGGCAGTGTATGACCTCATGAACCGCGGTTTGCTCCCGCCGAGCTTCGGCCTCGTCGGCTTCGGCCGCCGCCCCTGGAGCGATGATGACTTCCGCGCCTACGTGCGTGAATCTGTTGAGGCAAACGCCCGCACCCCCTTCCGCGAGGACGTATGGAACCAGTTCCAGCAGGGCATGCGATTCGTTGAAGGTGCCTTCAACGACGACGCAGCCTATGAACAGCTCAAGAGCACCCTCGCCGAACTCGACGAGCGTGGCGCTCACGGCAACCACGCCTTCTACCTCTCCATCCCCCCGAAGGCATTCGAGCAGGTCCTCACCAAGCTCGCCGAACACGACCTCGCATCGCGCGATAACGACACCGTCAACCCTGTCGATGGTTGGCGCCGCGTGGTCATTGAGAAGCCCTTCGGCCACAATCTTGAGAGCGCCCGCGAGCTGAACTCCATCGTGGAGGCAGTCTTCCCGCCCGACGCCGTGTTCCGCATCGACCACTACTTGGGCAAGGAAACCGTTCAGAATATCCTGGCGATGCGTTTCTCCAACCAGATGTTTGAACCGCTCTGGAACTCCCACTACGTGGATCACGTCCAGATCACCATGGCTGAAGACATCGGCATCGGCTCCCGCGCAGGCTACTACGACGGCGTGGGTGCGGCCCGCGACGTCATCCAGAACCACCTGCTGCAGCTGCTCGCCCTCACCGCCATGGAAGAGCCCCTCAGCCTCGACGCTAAGCACCTGCGCGCCGAGAAGGCGAAGGTCCTCGAAGCAGTCCGCATCGACGACCTGCCGAACTCCTTCGCGCTCGGCCAGTACGCCGCAGGCTACCAGGGCGGCGAGCACGTCAACGGCTTCTTCGACGAGAACGACATCCCCGCAGACTCCCGCACCGAAACCTTCGCAGCGTTGAAGGTGTCCATCGCAAACCGCCGCTGGGAAGGTACCCCCTTCTACCTGCGCGCCGGCAAGCGCCTGGGCCGCCGAGTCACCGAAATCGCCGTGGTCTTCAAGAAGTCCTCCGACCGTCTCTTCGGCGAACGTGAAAACCCGCAGGTCGGTCAGAACGCCATCGTCATCCGCGTGCAGCCCGACGAAGGCATGACCATCCGATTCTCCGCGAAGGTGCCCGGCACCCAGATGGAAATCCGTGACGTCAACATGGACTTCGGCTACGGCCACTCCTTCACCGAAGAGTCACCCGAAGCCTACGAGCGTCTCATCCTGGACGTTCTGCTCGGCGAGCCGCCGCTGTTCCCCCGCCACGAAGAAGTTGAGCTCTCCTGGAAGATCCTCGACCCCTTCGAAGAGTACTGGGAAGAAAACCGCATTAAGCCTGAACCCTACGAGTCCGGTTCGTGGGGTCCGCGTTCAGCACACGAGATGCTTGAGCGTGACAACCGCGCTTGGAGGCGCCCGTGATCTCGCACCTGCATAACACCACCGTTTCCGCTATCAACAAGGAACTGAGCCACCTGACTGCCGCCAACGGTAGCCTCAGCAGCGGACGAGTTCTCACCCTCGTTGTTCTCGCGGAAAAGGGCCACTCCCGCGAAGCAATGCGCGCCGCAATTCGTGCCTCCCACGAACACCCGAGCCGCATTATTGTGCACATCTCCCACGACCCGCTCGACCCCGACCAGCTGGATGCAGAAATCCACCTCGGCGGCGACACCGGCGCATCCGAGATGATCGTTCTGCGCGGTTGGGGCAGCGCATCTCGCCCGACCGAAGCACTGATCTCCGGTCTGTTGCTGCCGGACTCCCCGATTGTGGTCTGGTGGCCGCACTCGGTGCCCGAGAACCCGGCACAGCACTCCATCGGTCGTATCGCGCAGCGTCGCATTACCGACTCTGCACGCGCCGACGACCCGAAGGAAGCGTTGCGTAAGCTCACCGACGTATTCCGTGCAGGCGACACCGACCTGGCGTGGACCCGCCTCACCCTGTGGCGCACCCAGCTGGCAGCGCTCATGGAGCAGATGCCTTCCTCCCCCGTACGCCGCGTGGTTGTGTGGGGTTCGAGCAAGTCCCCGTCCGTGGTGCTGCTCGGTACGTGGCTCGGCTGGAAGCTTGAAGCGCCCGTACACCTCGCCACCATTGGCGCGGCAAACCGCGGCCTGTACCGCGTCAGCATTGAGCGTGAAGACGGTTCGGTGACGATGTTCCGCCCCGGCATTTCCGTGGCAACCATCTCCACCCCGTACGCGCCCGATCAGCAGATTGCGCTGCCGGTGCGTACCCTCGCCGAGTGCATCTCTGAGGAGCTGCGCCGCCTCGACCCGGACGACACCTACGGTGACGTGCTGAAGCAGGCGCTGTGCACCGTCACCCTCGTCGATGACACCTGCCAGCCTGAAGACATGCTGGACCTCGAAGAATACCCGGAGGTTTTCGATGCCTAAGATTCAGAACATGGGCGCATCCACCCCCACCCTGGTGGCGCACCCGACCCGCGACGCTCTCGCAGAGGACGCGGTGACCCGCATCCTCGACATCATTGAGCACGTGCTCTCTGAGCGCACGATCGCCCACATTTCGCTGACCGGCGGCACGATGGGTATCGCCACTTTGAAGGCGTGGGCTGAGAACGAGCGCGTGAAGGATATCGACTGGTCCCGCGTGCACTTCTGGTTCTCCGATGAGCGTTACGTGCCCGAGCGTAGCCCCGAACGTAATGACGGTCAGGCTATTGAGGTGCTGCTCGCTCCCCTGCTGTCGCACGGCCTGGTCGTAGGCAATGTGCACCGCATGGGTCCGTCCGATATTTTCACCGGCCTGGAAGCTGCAGCTGAGCACTACGCCTTTGAGATGCGCGACTACGCCGGTTCTGCACCGGCTGTGAGTGTGCAGATGCCCGAGGGCGCAACCGAATTGCCGCTGGCTGGCGGTCACGGTGGCGGCGCAGGTCACGAGCACGGCGGCTCCGGCGGCTGTGGTTGTGGTGGCGGCGGTTGCGGTTCTTCCGCACCCGAGCAGTCCATCGAAGAGACCACCCTGGACGAATTTGACGCTGAGGCTGCTGAGCCCGCAGGTGGTTGCGGATGCGGCGGCGGAGGCTGCGGTGGTGGCGGTGGCGGCCAGTGGCCCGCACCGGTCTTTGACATCACCCTGCTGGGCATGGGCCCGGACGGTCATATTGCTTCCCTGTTCCCGGGCCGTAAGCAGGTTCTGCTGGGTACCGGTCTGCCGGAGGATCCAGTTGAGGGCGGTAAGGCTGTGACCGTGATGGTTTCTGATTCGCCGAAGCCGCCGGCTGAGCGCGTGTCGGTGACCCTGCCGATTATCAATAATTCGCGTCACGTGTTCTTCCTCATCACCGGTGAGGATAAGCAGGATGCGACCAGCCGCCTTCTGGCTGGCGCGAAGCTGGACGCTGAGGACCTGAACGCTCAGCTGCTGCTGGAAACCCCGGCGGTGGGTGCGCGCGGTAAGAAGCAGACCCTGATTTTTGCAACCGAGGAGTCGCTGGCTCCTGAGAACCGTCCGTAAGGTTCTGGTTCTGAACTGCATCAACAAAAGAGTGGAGCCCCGGATAGACATCTATCCGGGGCTTTTCTCTATGGTTTTTAAACCAGCCCAAATGGTACTAGAAGTGGTACCATGAAGTATGCCGAGTCACACTCTCCCCCGCCAAGAGCTCTACACCTACCGCGTCGAGTGGTCTGAAGACGACCAGGAATTTGTCGGAACCGTCGCCGAATTTCCCAGCCTCTCATACCTGGCCCCAACCTCTACCGAGGCATTCGAAGGTATCCGAGAAGTCGTCGCCGACACCCTCGAAATTCTTGAAGAAGACGGCCGCGAGGCACCCGAACCGTTCTCTCTGCGTTCCTTCTCAGGACGATTCAACTTGCGTGTTTCACCGCAATTGCATCGTCGTCTGGTTCAGCAGGCAGCGCTTTCTCACCAGAGCCTGAACCAGTATGTGAGCCAACAGCTCGAAGCAGTCGCCTAAGTAAGCCAGTACATCTTCATCATCCAACGAAGATTTCAAAATGTTATGACATGACAAAAGAGTGGAGCCCCGGATAGTTTCGACTATCCGGGGCTCCACTCTTGCTACGCCGCGTTACTGTTCAGCAGCGGCAGGATTCTGCGGCTCTTGCTCCTCCGAAGATTCATCCGCCTCAAAACCCACGTACAGTGCCGCCAGCGGCGGAACCGTCGCCTCCAGCACCTCCTGCGCCTCCTCGGGGCTCGGGGCGAGCTTCGCGCCAGTCAGCTGCAGGTACTCGCGCACCGTCATGGGCTGCGCCCAGTCAAAGTGTTCACGCACGGCGGTGATGTTCGCGCCAGACTGCAGCACATTAATGCCGTGGGCAAGACCAATATCCGTCACCTTCACGATGGCGTCAGTCTCCTCCGGGATGTCGTACGGGTCGCGGTTCTGCAGGTCCACGATGAACGGCAGCACGCCGCGGCTCTCAGCGCGCAAGGTGAACTTGGTGTGCACCTGGCTCACCTCGTGCACCTCGCCCACGCCCACGGCGGGAACCACCATGAAGCCCGCCTGCAGGTCATTCACCGCGGCCAGGGTGTGTGCCTCCCCGAAACCGGAGTACAGCTGCACCACCGGCACGAGATAGCACACCTCCGCCTTGAGCGCCTTGCGAGCCTCAATGTCGATGTACTCCCAGGCGCCGCCGGTACCGTCCGTAATGTCGCCGGAGTGGTGCGCGTAAATGGCGCCCTGGCTGTTCTTCACGGTCTGCGACCAGTAGCTGATCTTGTCCATGTAGTTGCCTTCGGCATCGAACATCATCAGCGACAGGTCAATGTCCACGCCCTCATCCCAGAAGCAGAAGAGGCGGATCACGCCGGTGGGCGGCAGATGCACCGTCGAGGTGTTGTATCGGCCCATACCGTCCAGGGAGGGGCGGGCACTGCGGGTGTTCAGCGGCATGATCGTATCGCCCACCTGCTCGGGCAGGTAGATGGAGGTCTCGGCAAGACGCCCGGACAGGCCAATCTCGACCAGGCGTTCCAGCATGTCCAGCACTGCCGGGCTGTACTCACGCGCCGGAATCATGGTGGCGATACCGGTCTTGGACAGGTTCATGCGCTGCGGGGCGGCAGGCTGAGCCTTCTGGGTGGAAGCCGCGGCACGCTGAGTGTTTCGCGGGCTCTCGGGGACAGAAGTGTGCGGGTTAGACAGGCCGGCGTTACGGTCAAAGAACGAACCCAGCGGGTTCGGGATGCCCGCGTTCTGCATGAGGTTCTGAACCCTGGCGACGCCCTCCGGGTTGCGGCGCGCATAGTCAGCCATCTCCCGGTCCTCCTGCACCGCCACCGGGTTGGCGGGGCGCTCCTTCGGCGGGTTCGCGAGCGCGTTACGCTGCAGGGTCACCAGGTTGCGGATCTGCACCAGGATGGGCGCGGAAACGCGCGGCGCTACGGCGGCGAACGCGTCAAAGATGATCTGCTGGCCGGGGCTCGGCGCAGTGTCGATGCCGTAGCGGGGCGCTTCGAAAGCATCCAGGGCGCGCACCAGCTGGCGTGCAAACACGCCGGGGCGTGTGGAGAGCAGACGTGCCACGTTCTGCGCATCCCGGGTTGCGTAGGCGCGGTCCACCAGCGATTCGAAGCTGTACACCTCGCCGCGGTACAGGTCGTCAGCCCAGCGGCTCAGCGCGGTCAGTGACGGGTAGTCGCCGGGGTGAATCGCCTTGACGAGGCGCTTGTACATCTCTGCATTGGGCGCGCTGTCGTAGCGGGTACCGACCGGGTCAGCTTCCAGCACCCGGTTGAGCAGGTGCGCGATGCGGGTGCGTTCACTACGGCGCAGCTTCAGGCGCGGCGCGATGCTCAGGCTCAGGTCCCCCACCGTGCCGTTGTAACGCAGACGCGAGTAGGCGGCGGCGAGGGCGAGTGCCTCCTTCATGGTGCGCAGGTGCTCAGCGTCTTCGGGGTGCAGGCAGGCGGCGATGAACACGCGGTTTTCGCGGCTGGTGTTCTCCGATCGGGCAGCCGGCAGGGCGTCATGCTGGGCGAGGAAACGGCGCAGCGCCACAAGGTCGCGCTGGTCGGTCTGGTTGTACGCCTGCTGCTGACCGAGTAGCTGCCGGTAGAGTGCGTCCGCCATAATCAGGGCGTTCTGCACGCCGCTGACCATCTGCAGGGGTCGGCGGTTGCGTTCCATGCTGGTGAAGTTGGCGCGGCTCATCGGCTGCTGCCACTCGTAGGGCACGTAGTTTTCGGGCAGGCCGCCAACGATGCGCTCGGTACCGTCCGGGTTGTAGTACGGGTTGGAGAGGTAGTGCATGATCTGCTCGGTGTAGCGCTGCTCTTCGGGGAGCGCCAGGGCGCGCAGATCAAAGTCGCGGCGGAACACGCGGCCGGGACGGTACCCGTACTCGTAGGACCAGATGGTCAAGAACAGGGCAAATTCGTTGGCGCTGACCTTCAGCGCCTGGGCGAGGGATTCCTCGCTGAGGGTCAGGCCGCAATTGCTCAGGGCGGACACTCGCCCCAGGTCGGTGTCGAATACGCCGGCCTGGTGCCGCTCATTAATGCTCGAGTAGTTCGAGCGGTAGGAGAGGCCGTACAAGTCGGTGAAGACGTACACGCCGTAGCGGCGCATCAGGATGAGGCGCACGAGGGGGCTGAGGCCCTCGGGGGCTTCACCCTGAAGGTAGGCGGATTCGTTGAGGTAGGGTGATTCCTGCAGGTAGGGGGATGCGTCGTAGGGAGTGGTCACGGGTCGTCCTTTCCGTTGGTCTCACCCGGCTGTCACCGTCGGTGGTGTGTCTATGTTCTTATCGTAGCGGCGTGGGTGCGGGTTGTCGCTGGGTTTGGTCATCGGTGACCTGCGGGGGTGTGTATTCGCGGGGGCAACAGGCGGTTACGTAAGCGGAGTCTGGGCGGTGTTTATCCGTCGCTTGTTTATCCGCCGAGTGCTTGTCCATCAGCCGCTTATCTGTCAGCCGCGTGGGAACGGGGGATTAAAAGAAAAATGGCGGGAAGCGAAGAATCCGACAAATATAAGAAAAAGATATTTCAGAAAGTAGGACTCTTCATGATCCGCCATTACCTATAGAGTACTCCCGCCCCGTGACGGCGGTCAAGCCGTTTCGTCGCCGAAGCATGCTCGGGGGGGGTTTCTACCCGCCGGTGAGGCTCTAGCTAAGGGGCAAGTAGCCTCACCGGCAGGTAGGTTTTTCGGGCTAGGACTCACCCAATAGCGCGAGCGCGGCCTCGCGGGCGGCAAGCGCCTCCTCCGTCTTGCGGGCAGGCACAGCGGCCAGGGCGCGCAGTGCTTTCGCCAGCACTGTAGAGCCCTTCATCTTCGGCTCCAGGACCACGGGAATCTCAACCGGCGTACCGTACAGCTCGGCAAGCTCCACCGCAAGCTTCACAAGGGACGCACCCTGACCCACCTGCGGAGCCAACGGAAGAATCCGGCGCACCGTCTGGAAGACAGACCACCCCGCCAAGGGGCTCAAAGAAGCGGCATCGTTCAACGTCTGCACCAGGCGATTCACTCCGAACCAGCCGTGTTCCAGGAGGTACCCGAGCTCACTGGCGAAAAGGTGCGCATCCCAGTTGCCGCGGTCAATGAGGGAGGCAATCGTCTCCGCCGTCAACGAGCGACGCTCCGGGGCGTGCACCACAGAAGCCCACGCCAGGAAGTTATACGACGGCACACCCAGAGCGCGCTCCGCCGCACCGAGCGTCTGCATAACCTCCTCAAAACCGTGAAGACGAGAGAACTGATACACGCTCAGCAGCGGCTTATACTGCGCCGCCAGAAGGTCCGGGTTGTGGCTCATCGCCCAGGCGTACCAGCCGCATACTAGGGCAACAGACGGCACCTCGGCATGTTCCAGGGAACGCCCCGGATACTCCACACAGGCACCAGCCACCGTGTATGCCGCCGCCGTGAACGTACTCCGCTCCGTGGCTAGCTCCTCCCCCGGCACCTGCCACAGCTCATAGGTGGAATCATTCACCTCATACTCGCCGTGCAGAACCTTCGGAAACGCCTCACGGTACGACTTGAAACGAATCACCGTGCGCTCAAAAGAACGCTCCACCGCAGGCAGCGGCTCAGCCAGCAGAGGCGCAAAGCCCTGCCCAGCCGCGCCCTCGCTACTATAGGGCTGATCCCTGAACGCAACGCGAAGCTGCTCGTGGAACAGCGCCGTCGGCGACCGGTACGCCCAATATTCGCTACCCTTACGCGGGTACCCCCTGAAATGAAAATCAGCACCCTGAAAACGACCCGTGTGCTCGGTGAGTGCTGCCTGCGGGTCAGGGTCTGCGGCGTGCACATGCTGGACCAGCAGCCGGTAGGCGAGGTAGCGCAATTGGTCGCAAACGTCATGCCAGGCACGGCTCAGGTAACGACGCAGATGCTTCTGAAAAGCGGGACTGAACTCAATGACTCGCCCCTCCTGATGCGCCCGATGCAGGTAGTTCAGCAGCGCCGGGATGCGGCGGGCAGACTGCTCCCTCTCGTTGAGGTGGTAGAGGGCGAACAGCAGCTCTTCGCAGTCCCGGTCGTTGCGAATAGCATCCCGGGTAGCTTCGGAGGCGCGCCCCGCCTGCGGCGCCGCGTTGAGGGCGGCATTCACCTCCGATGCTGAGAGCCCAAGGGCAGGGACATCCGGAATCCGCACACTACGGGGCGGCTGATCTGAGGCAGGCTGAATCGAACTAGGCTGTGCAGGCACAGTGTCAGGGCACAGCTTCTGCGCGCGATCGCGCAGCTCCAGAGGAAGAACCTCCACAGCATCCTGCGCGTAAGCAGACACCTCCCCGGCACGTTCCGGTACCGCCCGGACACTCAACTCAAGCACCTTCAAACCGGCAGTCATCAGCTTCTTCTCACGCCGGAACAGCAACTGCGCGGCGGCAGGTAGCGCCTCCGCCACCAGGGCTTGAAGCTCACCAGCAGTCAGCGGCACCTGACCGGCAGGGGCAGAACCGCCAGACGGCGCGCAGACCTGCAGAACACTCTGCAGCATCTGCGCGCCCACAGTAGCCGTGGTCGCCACCGGCGAAGCCAACAACGCCGGAATCAGCGCACCGTGCCGAGCATAGGATTGCGCCTGAGCCGCCAAAGCCTGCTTACGTTCAGCACCGCGCAGCCCCTTCGGAACCGCCGTCAGAGCCTCAAAGGAACGCGAGAAAACGCGGGCGTTCTGCGGCGCATAATCACGCAGCAACGCCTGAACGCACTCCTGCTCAATCCGGGCGCGATACTGTGGAAAACGCTCCGCCAAATACACGAGGAAATCATGACCGCAGATGGTCAGCTGCGCATCATAAATAAACCAGAGTGCTAGACCATTCGAGGGCAGGGCGCCCTCCACGGTAAACAGCGCCCAGATTTTTTCCCAGTGTTCCGGATGCTCCCTGAAAAACTTGGCAATCACCTCATCATCCATAGAGCGCATGGAACGACCCGGCACAATACGCCACAGGAACTCCTGCAGGTATTCGGCGCTCCACGCAGGCGCCGCAGGATGCACGCTTTCAGGCACAGTATTAGGCACCGCTCTCACCCAGTAGCGCAAGCGCGGCTTCGCGGGCGGCAAGCGCCTCCTCCGTCTTGCGGGCAGGCACGGCAGCCAGGGCGCGTAGCGCTTTCGCCAGCACCGTGGAGCCCTTCGTCTTTGGCTCCAGCTCGGCGGGAATCTCAACCGGCGTGCCGTACAGTTCGGCAAGCTCCACCGCCAGGCGCACATAGTCGCCGCCCTTCGTCAGCTCACCGACCATCGGCAGCAGCAGGCGCAGAACCTGCAGCACACGCCAACCCGCCAGCGGACTAATAGCCGACACCTCACGCAGGGTCGCCACCAGGCGGTTCGGAAGAACCATCCCGTCCTCCAGAGCCCACTTCAGGGTCTCCGCGAAGGTGGATACATCCAGCAGGCCCGCCTCAAAGAGTGCCGCAATGGCCTCTGCCGCCGCCAGACGGTACTCAGGGTTCTTCGCGCTCGCCACATAACCGAGCAGGGTGCAGGTCGGGGCGCCCACCTGCACGGTGGACTCCCTCAGCGCACGCATCAGCACGGGAACGGGGGTGACGGTCTTCTCCTCAACGCACTGCGAAGCGGCGAACAGGAAGTATGCAGAGAGCAGGTCCGGGTTATTCTTTAGCAGCCAGGAGGACCACTCGGTGAGCACGATAATATAGTCGCCCCGCCACCCATCGACGCTATCGAGATTCAGCAAATATACGAAGGGAATGAACGCGGTGTTAAGAACTTCGTAGGCGATAGCCTCCTCGGGGCTCATGCCAGCGGTTGAGTGGCTCAGGGCCTCGCGTGCCTCATCCACGGTATCCACGATGTCACCCTTGACCTGCCACATGGGCTGGTACTTCACGAATTCCTCAACGTTAAAGTTTTCGAAGCCGGCCTCGCGAAGACGACCCGACCTGCTGGCATCCTGGTATTCCCAGACTCGATCATTGTCGAGACCACGGTTGAAGCCGCTCCAGGGCATATCCAGGCCAGAAACAGTGCGATAAGTCCAGTCGCTGTAGGTAAGCTGACGGGCGGGTAGTGGTGCGCTCAGCAGACGCACCGTGCGTCCTTCCGTGTGGTACTCTCCCCCTGCGGCGACGGCACGCATCTGCTCGCGGAAGATCTCATAGAGGTCACGGTAACCCTTCAACGGCTTGTAGTCAGCATTCCAGAGATGGTGTTTATTCTGAATAGTTAGACGTATCATCTCTTCCTTGCTCAAGAGCGCGTTACTCGGGCGAGCTCGTGCAACCATCTCACTACGGTCGGAATAGTGCAGGAGCGGCGTCAGCTCGGGTAGCTCCCAGGATTTGCACCCCATGGCCTCGGCGTTAGCTTTCAATACTGCGCGGAGAACAGGCATGCACGCAACGTTGTTGTAGTAATATTCGCTGGCAATCTTGCGCAGGGTACGAAGCTGCTGCTGATCCACCGGTGCAAGCTTGCCGGTCGCCGCAAAGTGGTAAAGACGAGCCAGGTTCTCTCCCCTCGCAACGGGGAGTTCGGCCCCCACGATTTGGCCGAGATGGGTGTTCGATTCCTCGATCAGCAGGGCGCAGAACTCGTCCAGATCCGCAATGGGGGTGAACGACTCATGGCGCGGGGTACCGGGCAACAGCACCGGCGGCACCTCTACGGAGGCGCCCGCCGCCTCCGCCTCTTCCGCCATGGGGAGGCGGTCTTCGGGCAGGCAGGCTTCCGCGGCACCGCGCAGTTCCAGGGGTAGCACCTCGTAGGCTTCGAGGACGCGGTCAGCAACATAGTTGGCGAGCGCCACCTGCTCGGCGGTTTGCGCCTTCTTGCGCTTGGCTTTGCTCAAACCGGCGTACTGGGTGGCAATGAGCTTGAGCAGGCGCAGGGCGCCGCGCTGAATCTTCTTTTCGGTGCGGTAGAGGTTCGCGCCGAGTGCGTCGATGAGCTGTTCCAGGTCAAGCTGTTCGAGGGGTTGCAGATCGGGGGTCTTCTGCAGGGCGGCGGGTGCGCAGGCTTTGAGCACGTTCTGCAGCATGGTCTGGGCGAATCCGACGGAGGCGCTGGGCTCTGCGGTGAGGACAGCCATGAGCTGCCCGAAGCGTGCCCGGTTTTCTGCGTCGGTGGGCTGCAAATCGGTGTAGACGGAGTGGAACGCAGCCGAGTTGAATGCGCTGAAATCGCTGGTCAGGCCGCGTAGCAGGGCGTCCAGAATCTCGTCGCGGATGTCGAAGTATTCGCCCATGAGGCGGCAGAGTTCCGCGCTTTCACCCATGTAGTTGCCGTAGCCCTTGAAGAGCACCCCTTCGGTGCGGAAGACCGCCCAGAATTCCTGGTCGAGCAGGGTCATGTCACGGGTGAAGAAGGTTTTGAGCTGGGCGTGATTACTGGCGCTGCCCTTCTTCACGCAGGGCAGGGCCTCGTGCAGGAAAAGAACCAGGTATTCAGGGGCATCGCAGCTCAGGTTGCGGGCGCGAAGCAGCATGTAGCAGGTTTCCCAAATTTTCTTCGAGCGCGCCCAAGAGTTCGGCAGGCCCTCAATAAAACGCAGAATCCACTCATCAGGGCGTTCGGTGGCGCCGAGCAGGAACGCGTCAATCAGCTGCTGATCCGGGCGCCCCTCCCAGAGCAGGGTGCGCATGGCGCGACCAGCGGAACGGTGGTATTCCCACGGGTCACCGTCGGGGGTGCGCACGAGCGCCCCGGCAACGTATGCGGCGAGCGGGGTGCGGTTAATGTGGTCGCTACCGATGACGCTCTTGGGGGTGAAGGTTCGGGCGAGGGAGGCGCGTTCCTCCTCGGTGGCGCCGGTGATGACGGCGTGGTATTCCTGCACGTCAGTTGATTCTGCCGCCATAAGGGCTTTGAGGGCGGCACGGCGCTCTTCGAGGGTGCGCTCCCCTGCGTTATGCTCGCTGGCGCTGCGCTCGTTAGGGTTGTGCGGCTGGGCGGTATCAGTCATTGGTACCTGCTTTCGGAGTTGATGGTGAATGGTTGGGAAGAGTTGAACGGAGGGTTTGAACGGGTGCGGGCGGGGCGGTTAGCCCTGCACCTGGTTGAGGATATTCCGGGCGTACCGCGCCTTCTGCGAAGAACCGGTCAGCGTACCCAACCAGCCACGCAGCGGCTCATCCACGAGCTGCGCACGGGTGGCAGGGTCGAGAGTTGCCAACGCCTGGCTGAAGGCACCCAACAGCTTACCGAGCGAGTTCGCCCCGGTATCCAGGTGCGGTATGAGGCGCGCGAAGAAGCGCACCGCCGCCCGCGCATCCAGCTGGGCGAAGTCGGTGAGGGCGAGCGCCCAACGGTTCAGCATCGCCAGCGGCACAAAGTTCACGAAGCCTGCCGTGGCGTCCTCAAGGCTGAGCTGGTCGTCCAGCACGCGGTGCATGATTTCCACGGCGAGGGAACGAATCTCGACGTGCTGCTCCGAGAAGCCCGCGGCAAACACGAACGCGCAGGCGGGACCCCACGCGCCGGGGTGCGCCGCCAACGCCAAATACAGGCTCCGGTCAAAGGCGCTGTGATCCAAGCTGTACCAGTTGCTACTAGCGCAGTAGAAAGCCAGCGGTTCTGCCCGTGAGGGATAGAGCAGGGCGTACTGTCCTTCTTCGTCGTGGTGGGCGGTGGCGAGGCCGCGGAAAGCGTTCAGCTCGGGGGTGGAAGCACCATGCGCCACCCCGTTCAGCTGAAGGCCCCAGCTTTTCTCCCTCTGGGATACCGTGATGGACTCCAGGTAGGGGTTGACGCGCCCGGTGGCGAGGGTGCCGTCGAGAGCGGAGCGGAGCACGCGAATCTGGGTAGGAGCAGAGCGCGGAGCGTCCTCCTCAGAGTTCTTCACGTATTGCTCTTCAAGGCTTTCAAGCAGGGTCAGCGCCTCAGCTCGGCGGCGCTGTGCGTCCTGTCGCTGCTCGTCGGTAGCGTACGGAGGCAGCACCTCCGGCACACGCACACGCAGTAGCGCCGCCGTGAAATCCTGGCGCAGGATGGGGGCTCCATCAGCCAGGTTCTTGGCGTACCGGCGCACCAGGGTATCCGGATGCACCCACCCGCCGAACAGTTCGGGGGTGGCGAGCGGCGTGTAGCTCTGCCTGCTCTGCAGCACGCCGAGGGCGTCCTTGAATCCGGTGCTGAAGAACGCGGCGTGGCGGGAGTACATGGTGTGCAGGTTCGGCACCGTACCGGGGTCTTCTTTCGGGGTCATCTCCGACGCCTTCGGGCGCTCACGTAGCTTCCCGGCGGCGGCAAGAACCGTCAAGTGCGCGCGCATGTCGAACCATTCCAAACCCCAGTGGTTCAGCTTTTTCAGGCAGATAGGAACAAGCTGTTCGAGCAGTTTGGGGCTCTGCGCGGTGCCGTTGGCGCTGAGCAGGTAGGCGGTGAGCAGTTCCAGTTCCAGCTCGCATCCGGCGTGCGTTTCGGGTTGGTCTGCTTCGCTGAGCGTATCGGGGGTAGCGCTGGGCGCGACCTGATGGTGCAGGAGCGCACGGGCGCGTTCTTGCACATCGGATGCGGTCACGGGGCGCACAGGGGTATCCCAGTACCGGTGGATTACGGCGCGGGAGGCGGCGAGCGCCTCCGCGGCGGCGGCCTCAATATCAGCAGCTTCAGTGAGGGCGGCGTCTTCCGCACCGCTCCCCCGGCTATTCTCCGGGCTGTACCCATCTTCGAGGAGCGGCGAGCCCTCTTCCTGAATCTGCGCCACAACCAGCGGATCGAGCTGGGGTCGGTAGTCGCGGTAGAGTTCGCGGGCACGCTCGGCGAACACGATAGCGTCGGCGCCCGCGTTGTCTGCGGCGCCCGCCTGCACCCATTCTTCGAGGTGGTTGAGGGCGGCTGCCTGCACCTGCGCGTGGGTGTGGCTGAGCGCCATGGCTACCGCGTCTTCGCAGGCGGCAGAGTCAAGGGTGCCCGCCCGGTACAGCGCCTGGAGCATGGTCAGGATTTTGAGTGCGTTTGCTTTGGTTCCGGCGCATACGGCGGGTGCCGCGTAGGCGAAGGCGATAGCATCCAGCGCCTGCGGGTTTTTGCTCCAGAGGCGGTGAATATGCTGCACGCCGAGGGTCACACTCGGGCCGATGGGCGAGGAGAAAAGCGTCAGAAATTCGCTCTGACGTGCCGCAATTTCTTCGGCGGTGAGTTTGAGTCCGGTGACCAGGCGTGAGAACCAGCCGACCCGATACGCCGGGAAGTCGCTCATGAGGGAGCTCAGGAGCGCATCAATGAGGCGGTCACGGCTAATCAGCCCGGTTTCGGTGGCTTCGATGAGGGCGCAGGACCAGCCGGGGTTGTTGTCCTTCTGCCCGGGCTTGTAAGAGTCACGCTGGGTGAGGGATACGTCCCGGTTACCTTCGACGGCGAGCATACCCCAGATGAGTTCTTCGCGGAGCTGTTCGTCCTCGCGCAGCAGCGGGAGGATCAGCTCGCGGTCGCAATTGATGAGGGCGGTGTAGTAGTCCTCGTCGTGCTCAAGGACCGCGCCGTCGTAGAGTTCGGCAAGTCGCATGGAGGCAGCGCCCGAGAACCAGCCCGTCTGAATGTAGATTTTCACGCGGTCCTGCGTGACGGTTCCGGGCTTATTTTTGCCGACCTCGGAGCCAAACGGGGTGCTGATAATGTCGAAGTACTGCCAACGGCGGTAAATCTGCTCGAGGGTGCCGCCGACCGCCAGAATGTTGGCGAGGTTACGGTTGAAGTGCATGATGTCGCTCCAGGTTTTCTGTTGCCTGCGGAGCGGGTGGATGACTTCACCGGGGAGCGGCTCGGTGATGACCCCTTCGGGGAAGGTGTGCGTTTCGGGGCGTTTGCTCATGGTGATCTTTCGGGAAGGAAGCTGAGGGGAACTCACCTGACAGAAATTTTTTTGCGGCTAAGGTTTTCACCGCGAAAGTTCCGTACGGTGCGTGTCTCGTTCGGTGTTATTCGTTCGCCAGTGCGCCGGGGTGTTTATCCTAACTGGCGGCATGTTCGCGGTAGAGAATGCTGACCGCCAGCGCATGCTTGCAGGGGCCTCGCGTACCGCGGTACTTCAACCACCAGGGGCAGGAGCAGAGGTACCCCTCCACGGCGTACGGGTCGGCGGGCAGCACCACGGTGTACGTGTTCTCACCGCTGCGTACACTGTACTCACCGGTGCCGTGCTCCCCCGCCCCGACCCGCTCAATAGCGCCGGAGTCGGCAAGCTTTTTCGCGCCGACCAGGCGCGGGTGCATGGCGGTCAGCGCCTCCGGATGCACAGGCAGCGGGCGGTGGAAATACTCGCCAGCGTGCGCGTCAAAACCAACCTGACCGGAGGAAGCCAGCAGGGCGAGGGCGTCGCGGGTTGCCGCCTCGTCCAGGCCTGCGCGGGCAGACATGACGGGCACGTCAATGCGCGGCTCGAAGGAGAGCAGCACGCTGAGCATGTCAGCGTTCTGGGCGGTGTTCGGGTTAGACAGCGCCTGCAGCACGGATCCCTCACCGGAGAACCCGCGTGACTTTTCGGGGCTCAAACCAATACTCAGGCGTGCGCCGGGCAGGTGCGCCACCCACACGCTGGGCACGGGCGCGTTACCGGCGGTCACGGGCTCACTGTACGCGTCCAGGCGCTGAATGTGGCGGATGAGCGGCTCAAGCACACGCAGACGCTCGGGGCCCGCCACGCATACGGATCCGGCGGTGGCGCGGGTGGCGAGGCGCAGGGAACGCACCGCACGGGTCGCCCACAGGACCGCCTTGGTGCTGGAGTTACGCGGCAGGGAGTGGATGAAGGTTCGGGCGGCGGCAGCGTCCAGGCTGTGCACGGGGCTCATGCGGGATGAGAGCATCTGCGTTTCTGCAAAGCCCTTGAGCCAGCGGATGGGCAGCGGCACTTTTTCTTCCATGACGGAGCCGTCAAGGGTGGTGGTGAGTAGCCCGTCGTCGCCAACGTTCAGGTGGATGGGCTCCCCTGCCCTGAGGGAGGCGAGCGCGGCGCGCAGGGGCGGGTTGACGTCTACGTTGGTGACGCCTACGGCGCTGTGGCTGGCGTCGAGTGCGCTGGAGTCAACGTCGAGGCGCGCGTACACTCCGCAGCAGGCGCTGAAGGATTCGAAGCGTAGGCCTTCGGCAGTGCTGGTGACGACGGGGTCTGCGGCGCGTAGGGCTCCGGCGAGGGAGCTAGGCGGCACGTAGAAGCGGGTGCGGGCGACCCTGGCGACGACCAGTAGTGCAGTGGCGTAGACGTCTGCTCGTTCGAGAAACCCGGAGAAGAAGTACGGGTGGGAGGCGGCACCTTCCGGGGTGCTGCCGCCGCTGGTGGCGAGGCTGAGCGCGCGGGAGTCGGCGCCGTCGATGAGGGCTGACGGGGCGGTGTACGTGTAGTCGAGGGTGTAGGCGCTCATGGCTTCTTTGCCTTTCGTATGTGGTGTATACGTCCTATCATGCCGTAAAGATTCGCGTCCCGCTACCGCTTTCGTCATTGCCGTTTGGTGCATAAAAAATCCCCGGCATTCTCGGTTGAGAAGTGCCGGGGAGAAGCTCTATTGCCTCACCCTCGGTGGGGTGGGCGTGGGCTCTGATGAGAGGCGACTAGACGACGATCTGGCCGTTGAAGCGCATTGCCAGGCCGTACAGGACCACTGCGATAACCCAGATGACAATCACGGTGACGGTCAGGCGGATCAGGTTCTTGGACGCCATACCGGAGGAGTTCAGGGAGTTGGTCATACCGCCGCCGAACATGTCGGAGAGGCCGCCGCCCTGACCGCGGTTGAGCAACACAAGCATCACTGCGATCACGCTGGTGATGGCGATGATGACCATGAGTACGTTCATGATGACGTCCATGGGGACCTTCCTTCGTTGTCTTCTGGTGGGGTGCCTGGGCTGCGGGGCGCAGACAGACGGGTTTAACTATACGCTACAGCCGCCATTCGGTCACGTTGAGGTGGCTTTTTACGCGGCACGGTTGCTGCGGCGCTGGTATTCGCTGGGGGTCAGCTGCAGTGCTGCGGGGCGGTCGGTGAGCACACGCTGGGCGGTGAGTTCGTCGCCTTCGGTGTCGTAGGCGCGCACGTATCCGCCGTCGATGAGGTAGTAGGTGAACTGCTGCGCGGCTGCCCAGTAGGCGCCTCCTTCAGCGTAGAAGCCCTGGTCTACCCAGTCGCGCAGGGTGAGGGTGACGGGGATTTCCGGTGAGGAGGTGCGGCTGTAGAGCTGGTCGAGGAATGCTTCTCGGCGGCTCTCGAAGTACTGGTATTCGGGCGAGGGTTCCTGGTATTCTGCGCCGCCTGCGTAGCCGATGTTGCCGCCGTCATTGCCGGGTAGGCGCGGGGCACTCACTTTGCGGTTGCGCAGGTAGCTGTAGAGGATCATGCCGACGAGGGCTGCGATGACCAGGGAAAAACCAAAGCTGAACATGCCGTTAAGTGTACGGGGCGAACCGCGGGGTCGGCGTATTCTGGGCGGGTTTTGCGGTTAGGGGCGAACGCGCCTGCCTCATACACCCGGCTCTTACGCCCGCCGCTAACTCGGTGGCGGAAATGGTTCAGCGCCCGGTCGGATGGGTACCCGCCGGGCGCTGTAACGCTATGAGACGCTGTGGTGCGTCGGGGTTTTATGCGTCGAAGCGCGCGATTGCTGCGAACTCGTCAGCCTGCAGGGATGCGCCGCCGACGAGCACGCCGTCCACGTCTTCCTTGCCCATGATGGAGGGTGCGGAGGAGGACTTGACGGAGCCGCCGTAGAGAACACGGACCTTCTCTGCAACGTCTGCGGAGTAGAGCTTAGCGATTTCTGCGCGGATTGCTGCGGACATTTCCTGTGCGTCGTCTGCGGTTGCGACCTTGCCGGTGCCGATTGCCCAGACGGGCTCGTATGCGATGACGAGGGTTTCTGCCTGCTCTGCGGTCAGACCTGCGATGGAGCCGCGCAGCTGCTCGAGGGTGTACTCGACGTGGGTGCCTGCTTCGCGGATTTCGAGGGGCTCACCGACGCAGAGGACGGGGGTCAGGCCGTGCTTGTATGCTGCCTGGACCTTTGCTGCGCACAGCTCGTCGCTTTCGTGGTGGTAGGTGCGGCGCTCGGAGTGGCCGACGAGCACGAAGGTTGCGCCGAGCTTGGAGAGGAATGCGCCGGAGATTTCGCCGGTGTATGCGCCGGAGTCGTGGACGGAGAGGTCCTGGCCGCCGTAGAGGATGTCCAGCTTGTCGCCTTCGACGAGGGTCTGCACGGAGCGGATGTCGGTGAAGGGCGGGAAGACGGCTACTTCGGTTGCGGAGAAGTTGAAGTTTGCGTCGTCGAGGGTCCATGCGAGCTTCTGGACGAGGGTGACTGCCTCTGCGTGGTTGAGGTTCATCTTCCAGTTGCCTGCGATGAGGGGCTTACGCGACATAGTTCGCTCCTTAGCTTTCCCGCGCGGTATGCCGTGCGGGGTTGTTGTTCGGAATTTTCCTTTTCTATTTTAGAGGGTTGGCGGCATATTTTCACTGGTTCGGCGCGGTTTTATGCTGTGCCTTGACTATTCTCACCCCGCGTTCATCGGTTTCTTTCGACCCTTGCCGTTTTGCGGGTTCTGTAGCCATTTAAACGGGTGCAGGGGAAGCCTCATGGTGGCTTCCCCTGCGGATGCACTTCCTCGGTTTCTAGAGAAACTACAGCTGCCCGAATCCTTGCGGGTAGATCGGCTCGTAGGTGTTGCGGTTGCTGTAGCCGTCGCGGTCAACCACAATCACCCACTGCCCGCGCAGATGCTCCACAGCCACCGAGAAACGCCCCAGATACTTCAAATATTTGCGGATATCTTGCTTCTCCCCCGTCTCCTTAACGTAAAACGCAAGGTCCTTAGCCTTAGTCGTGTACAGGGTGCTCACCAGGATTTTTCGGCTCGTATTTTTAGCCTTTTCACCGGCGATAAGATCATCGGCAACGTTGGCGCTCAGCACATTCTTATCAGCCGAAATAACCCACCCGCGCTTCTCCCTGTACAGGCGAAGAATTTCGGGGTGCAGCACCTTTTCCGGGTCCGTAACCTTAGAAAGAGGCTCCGTATCGCCCGTGTGGTAGAAGTAATTCATCGACGCAAAGAAGTACGCCAAGAATGCGTACAAGCCGGCGCGGTCGTAGTTATCCATTCCGGGCTGCTGAATAGGGTACGGCACGTTCTGCGCCGCCTGCGCCTCGGTAGCAGGAATGAAGCGCCCCTTACGTTCGAATGCCGTATAAACCAGCGGCCCGGAGGAAGGCCCCAAGCTGTGGAGCTCATCGTACTTCTCCGTGGGTTCCAGGCGCACAAATTCCTGGTCACGCTTCTTATCGGCCTGGGACTTCAAGCCTGTCCCGTTGAGCAGTTTAGTGCCCCAGCCAAAACCTATCGCGACGAGGGCGGCACCGGCGAACACGCCAGCTCGTATAAACTTGGCGCGAGAAATCATAGACCTCATGAGCGCTCGTTGCTCGTTGTATCCGGGTCCGCCGTATCCGGGTCCACCAAAGTTATTCGTCATGTTGCTCTCCCCTCCCCTAGCTCAAACTATTTTCTAGGATGAATTGGACGGGCCTCCACTCATTCGTGAATTGTGTGCGTAGAGTCCCGTGTATTGCGCCGTCACGGATCAGGCCGCGCGTATCAAAATCGGTGATGGGGTACACCTGGTTTGTGTCTTTGCGGTACACCTGAACTTCGGGAAGAATATCGAACCGCACGTTCCATTCCACAATTTTTAGCGTCTCGTCGATGAGGCGCGGCTGCCCCTCCAGAAGATTCATGGTCAGAACCTTAGATGCAGGCGTGATGACCCAGCCTTTACCCTCTTCGTAGAGGTCCTGAATGGCGGGGAAGAACATTTCTTCACTGATATTGTCGATCCGCAGAACTGCCGGTTCGGAGGCGAGAATCATGTAGTTTTGGCAGGCGTAGTAGTAGCCCAGGTAGGGGCGCAGGTTTGACACCTTGTAAGCATTCGGCGTGTACCTCACGCCCGGGGCGGGTGCCGAGTAAGCGGGGTGGTCCCGGTTTGCGGGTGTGTAGGGCCCAATCACACCATCGGCCACATACGGGTATGTTCCGGTGTAGTCTTTTTCGTCAAAGAGCATTTGAGCGTTGACGGTCATTCTTTCCCTCCTTGGATTCGATGTTCACTAGTTGCCGTTTTCATAAGCTGCCGAGGTGGTCCTGGACTGCTCGGGCGGCTGGGTTCAGCACCTGGGCGTCTTCGCCCGCCTGTATTCGCTTGTCTGTAGTTGCTTGCCTGTATTTGTTTGCCTGTGGAGGTGCGTGCGCTCCCTGCTTCACTCCCCCTCAGTAACCGTATGGGTACCGCCCGGTGAGCGCCGGGAACCTCTACATTTCCAGTCTAGTAAAGCTGCCTCTAAGCATCCCGATTAGAGGCACCAAACCCAGGGAATCCACAGCATATAGCCAGGAAACAGCCCCGCCCCCCTGCCCGCGCAGGATTATCCGGACCTGAGCGGGCATGCAGAAACCCCCGCCGGAACGGTACCGAAATACCGCCCCAGCGGGGGTTCCTTACACTAAAACCGTGTACTAAATCTGTGCACCCAGATTAGGCGCCCAGTGCCTCCAGGCCGGGCAGGGTCTTACCCTCAATGTACTCGAGGGAAGCGCCACCACCGGTGGAGATGTGGCCGAACTGCTCATCCTTGAAGCCCAGGTTACGGACTGCAGAAGCAGAGTCGCCACCACCAATGATGGAGAATGCGTCAGAGTCGACGATAGCCTGTGCCACCGCGCGGGTACCCTCAGCGAAGGGAGCAATCTCGAACACGCCAACGGGGCCGTTCCAGAAGATGGTCTTTGCAGCCTTAATCTTCTCAGCGAAGATTTCGCGGGTCTTGGGGCCAATGTCCAGACCCTCAGCCTCTGCGCCGAGCTTGCCGCCGGTCAGATCCTCAATGGGGCGGATCTCGGTGTTAGCGTCAGCGGAGAATGCGTCAGACCAAACAACGTCAACTGCGGTGATGATTTCGGTACCCTTCTCGGGAGCTTCCTTCAGGTAACGCAGAACGTTCTCGACCTGGTCCTTCTCCAGCAGAGACTGGCCAACCTCGTAGCCCTGTGCGTATGCGAAGGTGTAGCCCATACCGCCACCAATGAGGATGGTGTCAGCCTTACCGATCAGGTTGTCAATCACGGCGAGCTTATCGGAAACCTTAGCGCCACCCATGACCACAACGAAGGGACGCTCGGGATCGTTCAGGGTCTTAGCCAGAACGTCAACTTCCTTCTTCACCAGGTCACCCAGGTACGCGGGCAGACGCTTAGCAACGTCGTAGACGGAAGCGTGCTTGCGGTGAACCGCACCGAATGCGTCGTTCACGTATGCGCCGTTCTCGCCGGTCAGTGCAACCAGCTCGTCAGCGAACTCGCCGCGCTCTGCGTCATCCTTGGAGGTTTCGCGTGCATCGTAGCGGACGTTCTCAACGACCAGAACTTCGCCGTCAGCCAGGGCTGCTGCCTTAGCCTTTGCGTCCTCGCCTACCAGGTCGGTTGCAACCTTCACGGGCACGGATGCCAGCTCAGCCAGGCGTGCAGCTGCCGGTGCGATGGAGTACTGGGGGTCAACCTTGCCCTTGGGGCGGCCCAGGTGCGCGGTCACGATAACGCGTGCGCCAGCCTTGGCAAGCTTCTCAATGACGGGCAGGGATGCGCGGACGCGACCGTCGTCGGTGACAACGCCGTCCTTCAGGGGTACGTTCAGGTCGGAACGGACGAGAACGTGGCGGCCTGCGACGCCTTCTTCGAGCAGTTCGGACAGTGCCTTAGCCATAGGAATTCCTCCTGGATAGGTGGGTTTATATACCGTTTCCATCATACCGAACATTAGGGTGATTGACAGCCTAGTAAATAGCTTTTATATGGTGTTTTTCCGCAGAATATCGCGGATATTCGCACTCTCTATCAGCTATTTTCTTACGGTATTTTTGACCCAAAAGGGCGACGGAAAATAGTATGTTTATACATTTTGGGGTTTATTAAGACCCTTTACACAGAGCCTTGGTACAGCAAACCCCGACTCCCCCGCTTGATGCGGTGGTGCCGGGGTTCACTATGCGTTAGTTACGCGGGGTGACGCTTACACTCGGTGAGCGTCGTAAGCCTATTGGGGCTTAGAGGGATGCCACAACCTTGTTGGTGAACATCACGAGGCGTGCAACGTAGCCGTACTCGTTGTCGTACCAAGCGATAACCTTCACCTGGTCGCCGATGACCTTGGTCAGCGGTGCGTCGAAGACGGTGGAGATGGGCTCACCCTCGATGTCCTTGGACACGATGGGATCCTCGTTGTACTTGATGATGCCCTTCATGGGGCCCTCAGCTGCTGCCTTGACTGCTGCGTTGACTTCCTCAACGGTGACCTCGCGCTCAGCGGTGAAGGTCAGGTCGGTGATGGAGCCGGTGATGGTGGGAACGCGGACTGCGAAGCCGTCCAGCTTACCCTTCAGCTCGGGCAGAACCAGGCCAACAGCTGCTGCTGCACCGGTGGAGGTGGGGACCATGTTCACAGCTGCTGCGCGTGCACGGCGCAGGTCGCGGTGGGGAGCATCCTGCAGACGCTGGTCAGCGGTGTATGCGTGGATGGTGGTCATCAGACCCTGCTTGATGCCGAATGCGTCGTTCAGGACCTTAGCCATCGGAGCGAGGCAGTTGGTGGTGCAGGATGCGTTGGAGACGATGTGGTGGTTAGCTGCATCGTACTGGTCGTCGTTCACGCCCATGACGAAGGTGCCGTCGATGTTCTTACCGGGAGCGGAGAGGATAACCTTCTTAGCGCCAGCCTCGATGTGTGCCTTTGCCTTGCTGCCTTCGGTGAAGAAACCGGTGGACTCGAGGACTACGTCAACGCCCAGGTCCTTCCAGGGGAGGTTCTGGGGATCACGCTCAGCGAGGATCTTGATTTCCTTGCCGTCAACAACCAGCGCGCCTTCCTTGACCTCAACCTCTGCGTTGAAGCGACCCATGATGGAGTCGTACTTGAGCAGGTGTGCCAGGGTCTCAACATCGGTGAGGTCGTTGATTGCGACGATCTCGAAGCCGACGCCCTCGGTCTGAGCTGCGCGGAAGAAGGTGCGGCCGATGCGGCCGAAGCCGTTGATTGCTACGCGTACAGTCACTGGAGTATCTCCTTGTCAGTGCGTTGGTGGCGGTGTACAAATCCGATGCCTTGTGGGCTCTGGTTTAGTCGGATTCGTCCGTGCTCTATGTTGCCCGGTGCGTTCCGCCGTTGTTGGTAATAATCCTACCCTAGTTTGTGTGTGTTTTGGTGTGTTATATCGAGAAATTTTTGTGAGTTATGCCATAAAAACCGGCAAAAACCCGTTGTTTTCTGTTGGTTTGCGTTGTGTTCATGCTTAGAAAATGTTGCGATACGGTCACGGCAACATAAACACACATGAAACGCACATTTACTAAAAACCGCGCCATATCAAGGCAAAATCTGAGGGTAAAAAATACCCTTTCACTTGCGAATGGGTTTCAATGACGCCCCATGCGCTCGCACGCAGTGCAATTTCTCACGCGAAAACAGACGAGCCCAACGTAAGACACACCACAGCCTTAAAACAGATTAAATACGCTCCCGGCACACAGTTTTCGTGTCGTGTTTCGTGTCGCCCGCGGCGCATCGCACGGAAACACCGCATGAGCACATCCGCGGACACACAGCACAAGCACACAGCACAGGCTCAACACGGGCACGCCGGGTAGTCGGCTAGTACACGATCCTAATAAACAACCAGCGCCACAGCACCCAAACCCGAATGAGCCGACAGCACCGGCGGTAGCGCGCTCACCAAAAACTCCGGCGCCGAAGAAGCGGCGGCATCATGAACTAGGGAGCTCTCCCCCAGCATCTGCTGAACCTGCTCGTACAGCTGCACCGCCTGCGCCGCATTACCCACATGATGCACCGCAACCACCTCACCGCGCGGGAATGCGGCAAGCGAAGAACTGGCGGGGTCGGCGGTAGCAGAGCCCGCTGAAGCAGAGCTGAGCGCCGCCGCATGCTGATGCTCACGGCAGGTCTGCACGGTCACCTCCACCAGGCGCTCCAGGGCGCGCGCCGCAGTGCGGGGGCGCTCCACATACGCCAGCTTGCCCTCGGTAATCGTACCAATCGGCTTAATCTGGAACATCTGCCCCACCATCGCCAACGCCGGGGAAACACGGCCACCGCGGCGCAACGCATCCAGGGTCGGGATATAGAAGTAGAGCGTGGACTGCTCGCAGACGGACTGAATGTAGTCCACCAGCTGCGCCACAGTCGGATAGTCAGAGCTTGGGTGGTCAGGGCTCGGAACAAAATCAGAGGAAGCAGAGTTCAGCACCTCCAAGGCGCGCACCACCGCATGACCGTAGGCACCGGCGACCGTGCGGCTATCCACCACGCTCACACCCGTAGAACCCAAGCGGCTCAGGCGGGCACCGGTGCGTGCCGCCTCCACCGTGCCCGAGAGCTCACCGGACAGATGCACCGACACCACATGCGTAAAACCTCGCGACGCCAACTCGTCATACACATCAGCAAACACGCCCGGCGCGGGCCCGGAAGTGCTCACCGTCTGACCCATCACGTGCGCAAGCATAATCGCCTCATCCACCTCGGCGGTGGTCAAATCCTGCAGCTGACGATCCGGCTCACCGGGCGTGCGAATAGTCACCGGCATCGGAACCAGTACAAAATTACCGCGAGCGCTCAGGCGCTGCACGAGCTCCGGGTCGAGGGCGGCGGCGCTATCGGTCACCACGGCAATGCGGTTCTCTGCTTTGTTCTCTCGCTCCATATTCCGGCCCTTCTTCCGGTTCGTCAGTGCGTGATTCGATGACGAACCCTCTCCTAGCGTTCCCTGAACATTATGGCACTCATCACTACCGCAGTACAGCAAAGCCCCGCCGCGCCTCCGGGTTCGTTCCATTGAACGATCCGAAGCCACAGCGGGGCTTGTACTTTATCTAAGAAACTTCTTTATCTAAAAAGCTTAGATCACGATGTTCACGAGCTTAGGCGCACGCACAATCACCTTACGGATCTCGGCGTCACCAATCGAACGCTGAACAGCGGCATCCGCCAGAGCCAGCTCCTGAAGCTCCTGCTCGGAAATATCCTTCGCAACCTCCAGACGAGCCTTGACCTTGCCCTTAATCTGCACGATAGCGGTGACGGTGTCATCCACCAGCAGAGCCGGGTCAACCTCGGGGAAGCCCGCGGTCAGAACCGGGGTGTCGTGGCCGAGAGCGTGCCACATGTCCTCAGCGGTGTACGGTGCGTACAGAGACAGCAGAATAGCGACAGTCTCAGCAGCCTTACGGACAGCCGGGTCAGCCGCACCAGCACCGGAGTCAATAGCCTTACGGGTAGCGTTCACAAGCTCCATGGTCTTAGCAACAACCACGTTGAACTTGCCGTTATCCAGCAGGCCCTGAACCTCGTGCACGGTGCGAGCAATCAGCTTCTGCAGCTCCAGGTCACCGGTGGTTGCGTCAACGCCGGGTTCGCTGGTGACGTCCTGGGCCACACGCCATGCGCGAGCCAGGAACTTCTGCGAACCGGACGGGGAAACATCCGCCCAGTCCACGTCATCCTCGGGCGGGGACGCGAAAATCATGGTGGTGCGGATAGCGTCCACACCGAACTTGTCGAGCTGCTCACCCAGGTTCACGCCGTTACCCAGCGACTTGGACATCGCCTTACCGCCGTTGAGCACCTGACCCTGGTTCATGAGCGCCTTGAACGGCTCATCGTGCTTAATCAGACCCAGGTCGCGAACAACCTTGGTGAAGAAGCGTGCGTACAGCAGGTGCAGAATAGCGTGCTCCACACCGCCAACGTACATGTCGACGGCACCCCACTCGCTCATAGCCTGCGGGTCGAAGGGGCCCTCATCGAAGTTCGGGGAAACGTAACGCAGGAAGTACCAGGAGGAATCCACGAAGGTGTCCATGGTGTCCGAGTCACGGCGAGCCTGCTTGCCACACTCGGGGCAAGGCACAACAGCCCAGTCATCGGCAGCTGCAAGAGGCGACTGGCCCTTAGGAGCCAGCTGCTCACCGCGCAGGTTATCGGGCAGCAACACCGGCAGCTGATCCTCAGGCACCAGAACCTCGCCACAATCCTCACAGTGAATCACGGGGATGGGGGTGCCCCAGAAACGCTGGCGGGACAGCAGCCAGTCACGCAGACGGTAAATGACCTTACCCTCACCGGTGCCGGCAGCCTCAACCAGCTCAATAGCCTTAGCGAGCGCCTCAGCCTTCGGCAGGCCGGTCAGCTCACCGGAATTGATGAGCACGCCGTCACCAGCTGCGGCAACACCGCTGGTAGCCGGGTCCTCAGCACCCTCAACGTCCAGGACCTTCACGATGGGCAGGTCGAACTTCAGGGCGAACTCAAGGTCACGCTGGTCGTGCGCGGGCACAGCCATAATCGCGCCGGTACCGTAGTCAGCGAGCACGTAGTCAGAAGCCCAGACGGGCAGCTTCGCGCCGGTCAGCGGGTTAATCGCGTAGCGGCCGGTGAACACGCCGGTCTTCTCGCGGTCGGAGGACTGGCGGTCAATATCGCTCAGTGCCTTAATGTCTTCGCGGTACTGCTCCAGGGCAGCCTTGTGCTCGGGTGCCACAATCTGCTCGGCGAACGCCGCATCCGCAGCAACCACGATGAAGGTTGCTCCGTACAGGGTGTCCGGGCGGGTGGTGAACACGGTGAAGGACTCAGCAGCCTGGTCCTCGGTCGCCTCAATCTCGAAGCGCACCTCAGCGCCCTCGGAACGACCAATCCAGTTGCGCTGCATGAGCAGAACACGGTCGGGCCACTTGCCCTCCAGCTGCTCCATGTCGTCCAGCAGCTGCTGTGCGTAATCAGTGATCTTGAAGTACCACTGGTTCAGCGACTTCTTAGTCACGGTAGTACCGCAACGCTCACACGCACCGTTGACAACCTGCTCGTTCGCGAGCACGGTCTGGTCCTTGGGGCACCAGTTGACCATGGAGTCCTTACGGTACGCCAGGCCCTTCTTGTAGAACTGCTCGAACAGCCACTGAGTCCACTTGTAGTACTCGGGGTCCGAGGTGTGCAGGCGGCGGCTCCAGTCAGCGGCAATGGCGTAACGCTTGAAGGACTCAGCCTGAGTCTCAATGTTCTTGTACGTCCACTCCTTGGGGTGAGTGTCGTTCTTAATGGCTGCGTTCTCAGCGGGCAGGCCGAAGGAGTCCCAGCCAATCGGGTGCAGAACATCGTAGCCGCACTGCTTGAAGTAGCGGGCGTTCATGTCACCAATAGCGAATGCCTCCGCGTGACCCATGTGAAGGTCACCGGAGGGGTACGGGAACATATCCAGCACATACTTGCGGCCCTTGGGCGCGTCACCGGTGGGCTGGAAAACCTTCGTTTCGTCCCAGTAGGGGCGCCACTTGGCTTCCATAGCGCGGAAGTCGTACGCATTTTCGTTGCGTTCGGTCTCTACCTGAGCAGACACAGCGATTCCTTAAATAAAGACAGGTTGATAAAAACTTAACCCTCCAAGTGTAACGCGAAACCCGCACCGCGCCAGAGTTGAGGCCGCCTCGACTACCAAATGGACGGCACCGCCCACCCGAACCACCCGGCCAACCACCGATGCGCCAGGCGGGTTTCAGAGCCCTTTCAGGCTTCTCCCCTAGAATTAAGAACGGGACTTTGCCGTCCCAGTACCCAACCCGCGAAAGGTACCCATGACCTCCACCGTTACCCAGGACTCCCCCAACACCTCAGTTCTTGAGGGTGTGCCCGGCCCGCTCATTCCCGGCACCCGCCACGACGCCCTCATTGGTGACGGCGCGCAGGCGGTCATGACCCGCTACTGGCAGTACGGCAAAGGCATGAACGGCGGCACCTTCCCCGAAGGCTCCTACCCCGTGCTGCTCGTGCACGGCTTCCGCGGCGACCACCACGGCCTGGAAATCATCGCGAACTACCTGCTGAAGCTCATCCCGAACGTCAGCATCATCAGCCCCGACCTGCCCGGCTTTGGCCGCTCCGCAGACCTGCCCGAAAATGCTCAGGGCGAAGACAACATCAACGCGTACGTGGCGTGGCTGAACGACTTCGTGGAACACACTAACCCCGCCCGCGAGGATGCACAGCCCCTACCGCTGCACCTGGTCGGCCACTCCTTCGGCTCCATCGTCACCAGCGCCTTCGCCGCCGCACACCCGAACTCACTCGCACTGCTCTCGCTCATCAACCCGATTAGCGAACCCGCCCTCGAAGGCAGCCAGCGCGTCGCCTCCCGCCTCGCCTCCCTCTACTACCGCGCCGGCGCGGCACTGCCCGAAAAGATTGGCTACCCGTTGCTGCGCTCGCAGCTGATTACCCGCGCCTCCAGCGAAGTCATGATGCGCACCAAAGACAAGGCAATGCGCCGCTTCATCAACGGCCAGCACGCCGCCTACTTCGGCTCCTTCGGCTCCCGCCGCGGAGTGCTCAGCGCCTACGAAGCGTCCATTACGCACACCGCCGCCGAATACGCCGCCGCCATCCGAGTACCCGTGCAGATGCTCGTCGCTGAAGACGACGACCTGGGCACCCCCGAAACAGCTCGCGCCATGTACGCGACGCTGACCTCCCGCGACCTGCCCGCTACTTCGACCGGTGCCCGCGAGCGCCTGGACATGATCCCCGAAGTCGGGCACCTCATCCACTACGAAACCCCTCGCCGCGCCGCGGAACTCATCGCCGATTTCGCCGCCGGCCACTCAGGGAACGAGAAGTAAGGAACCAACATGAAACTCATGGTTGACGCCCGATACACCCGTATCGGCTTCCACGACGGCATCAGCCGCTACACTGCGTCCCTGCTGGGCGCGCTCAAAACCCTCATCGATACCGGTGACGAAGCCGCCGCCGACCTCGACCTGACCATGATTATTAGCGACGAACGTCAGCTGGACATGCTACCGGATTTGCCGCACGTGAAGATCTGCTCGCCCACCGGCCCGCTCGAACCGACCGCCGCCCTGCAGTTGAACAAGTACGCGCCGGACGTGGTGTTCTCCCCCATGCAGACCATCGGCTCCACCGGACGCAAATTCAAGCTGATTCTCACCCTGCACGACCTGATCTACTACTCGCACCCGACCCCTCCCGGGTTCCTGCCCGCACCGGTGCGCGTGGGCTGGCGGCTCTTCCACAAGACCTACACCCCGCAGCGCTTCCTGCTCAACCACGGCGACGCGGTCGTGACGGTTTCCGAGTCGACCGCCTCGCTGATTCGTGAGCACGAGCTGACCACCAAGCCGCTGTTCGTGGTGCCCAACGCCCCGCAGCCCGGCAGCGTCGTCTCCCGACAGACCGCGCTGGAACGCGCCACCACCCGCGAAGAGCAGCCCGTCAAGCACCTGGTGTACATGGGTTCGTTCATGCCGTACAAGAACGTAGAAACCCTGCTGCTGGCGATGCGTTCCCTGCCGGATTACCGCCTGCACCTGCTGTCGAAGATGCCGCCGCAGCGCCTGGTGCAGCTCACCGACGAACGCCTCATCGGTGAGAACGTGGAGGTGCACAACGGCGTGAGCGACGAGGAGTACCAGCAGCTGCTCCGCCAGGCGCACGCCCTGGTGACTGCCTCCCGCGAGGAGGGTTACGGCCTGCCGGTGGTTGAGGCGCAGGCAGCCGGTTGCCCCGCGGTGATCAGTGACATCCCGATTTTCCGTGAGATTGCGCCGCACGCCGTGTTCGCGCCGGTTGACGGTGCCCCGGAGGCGCACGCCGCTGATTGGGTGAAGGCTATCCGATCCCTGGAGGACACCGCCGTTCGCGAGCGCGTCATCATTGACGGCCTGTCGGATGTGCGCCGCTACTCCTGGCGCGACTCGGCACTCAAACTGCTGGAGGTCGTGCGCGGGCTCTAGAGCCTGCGTTGGGCAAAGAAATGCCGCCGCACTCCCCCGGTTCTCGGGAGGGTGCGGCGGCATTCTCGTATTCAATTCATGGTTGCCGAGTGGCGTATGGGGCATACAGCGGCGGTTCGCTACACACTTCCTCCGCGCCTACGCAGGGAACCCGCCCTCGCAGAGCTCGGGCACCCTGAGGGCGCATCCGGAAGGTGCAGCCTCACCGCACCACACCGGAGCAGAAATCCTTAGACCGTAGCAAAGCTACCGGTACGAGCCGCTTCCTTCGCAGCCAGCTCATCCGCGTGACCGTACGCGTAGAAAATCTTCGCGTCATCCAGCTCAGCAAAACGAGCCAGGTAGCGGCACACCGCGCCACGCTGAGCCTTCGTCATCGAGGACAGCAGAACAGGGTCCGGGTGAGTAATGCCGTTGTCGCGGCTCGGTGCCGAATCGCCAAGTTCCGGCTCGTAATCATAGGCAATATTGGTGAAGCTCATCGGCGAGAACCTTTCCTTAGGGCGTTTCTTAGGGCAGCGCCGCAACAATGCAGACGCTACCGGAGGTAACATCGCGAAAAGAACCTACGGAGATCATCGGAAGTCTCTTCGCAGTAGTGGTTGTGATATCTCTAAACTACCCAAGAGCTAAT
Source organism: Rothia mucilaginosa ATCC 25296 (assembly GCF_000175615.1). Taxonomy (GTDB): domain Bacteria; phylum Actinomycetota; class Actinomycetes; order Actinomycetales; family Micrococcaceae; genus Rothia; species Rothia mucilaginosa. The sequence continues at coordinate 72,503 of NZ_ACVO01000024.1, forward strand.
CAATGTTCAAGAACCATCAGGGAACGCCCCCATAGTGGACACGTCCCCGGTTGTCAGGAAGAAATCAGGGGCATCATAGCGGCATGGGACCGCCGAGTTCCCAACCGAACTAAAGCCCACCCGAAAGCCAATGTGAAAGCCAGCCCGAAAAGCAGAAATGCTGCCGCACTCACACAGAGTGCAGCAGCATTTCTAAAAACTAACGATGCAGGCTACGCCATAGTTGCGTAGAGACCGCGTTCAGCATCCTTACGAGCCAGCTCGTAAGCGTGACCGTACGCGTAGAAAATCTTTGCGTCATCCAGCTCAGCGAAGCGCGCCAAGTAGCGGTAAACAGCTCCTCGTTCTGCGCTGGTCATGTCGGAAAGCAACACGGGGTCCGGGTGCATGACGCCGTAATTATGTACAGAAGCAGACCCGCCGCATGCAGGTTCGTATGCGGGGGTGATCATAGTCTGAGTCACCAGTATTCATCTTTCGTTGGTGCGCACGGTTGTGAGGCGTACGCGAAGTTGAGTGATAGATACTGCCAATACCACCTCGACAAGCGCCGAAATAGTATCCGCAGTGCTGGATATATTACCGTGGATACGGAGACTACGCCAATTAGAATCAGCCAAACCCCAGCAAATCTTAGGTGCACACGAATGCATAAAAATTCTGGGGTGCCCTTCCAACGGCACCGCCTAAGCGCCCTAAACTACAGCGCTCTGCCCTGCTTTACTCTCCTACTTTTTCTCCCCTGCGAGGTTATGTTCCTCTGCATCCTCAGCGTCTTCATCCTCACCATCAAGACCCAGAAGAGCCGTCACCATCGGCAGAGGATTGAACTCGCTCAGCTGACCCGTGCGGTCCACCTTGCGCATCATGAACGCACGCTGCAAACGCCGCTGAGTCCAGGGCGAAAGCACCATCATCAGCAGCGCCTCCACCACAAAAATGCCAACCAGAATCCACAGCAGCAGATCCGAAGAACCCGCCTGCTCACGCAGCTGCTGAGCATCCGCCACCAGACGGTCAAAGCCCTCCGAATGCAGGCGCGACGTATCAAGCCCAGTCAACGCGGACAGGCTCACCGGCGACGCCACATTCAGTAGCACCGACAGCATCAGCAGAAGCACCGCATACAGCCCGTAATGCATGGTGCGCATCAGCTTCTTCACGCGCGCAAAACCGTGGTTCAGTTCCGTACCAATATCGGTGAAAGCCTCCGCCTTATGCGCCTGCTCACCCTCCGGCATCATGTGCGGCACCAGGCGGTGCGCAAGCATCAACGGCACCGGCGAGCACGCATCAAAATACTGCATGTGACTATTCACCGACGGGCCTGGCAGGGTCACAAAGCTGACGTCTACATCGGCGGGCTGAGTAATATTCGACCTGCCAATGCTGTCACCACGAGCGGAAATCTCGCACCGGTCAGCCACATCAAGATCCTGCAGCATCGGCGCGTAGGCGCGCACATACAGGTGGCAGGCGCTACGCACCGACATCATGAGCACCAGAATCAGCGCGCCCCAAAACGCCACGGAGGCGGGCGTTAGCTCAGGGACCGCACCCTCAACACGCAGCTGAGCCAGCAGCAGCATGAACACCGCGTACAGCATGAAAACACCGTGCACGAAAAGCAACGGAATCAGCCACTTCACGTAGGCGCGCGTGCCGTACGGGTTGACCAGGCTCACATTCGCCGGGGTGTTTGCCGAGGTAGTTGCAGATGTTTTTGCGGAGGTATCTGCGGAGGCGCTCTCCCGTGCACTCTTACGGCCAATACGCACCCTACCCTTGAAGGCACCCGGCACGCTCGCAACCAGGGGCACCACGCTCAACGCCAGGGGCACCAGCATCGTATAGTGCAGCAGCGAACTGTACGGACCAAACAGCAGGGACGCCTCCACCAGCCAGGAGAACGCCGCGACCGCGCTCACCCACAGCAGCATGGCGCGGTTACGGTAGCCGCCCGCAGCATCCAGGTGCCCCGGAATGTCGTTGCGGTCACTAGCGATAATGCTAATCGGGACCAGGCCACTACCCAGGCCGTAGAAGAAACGAATCGGCTTCTTACCCGCCGCCGCACGACGACGCAGCAACTCATAGCTCAAATAGCCGCCCTGCGAATGGGCAATAATACCCACCGTATCGCTACGGGAACTCAAATCGTCCAGCTGACGATCCAGACGCGCATAAATACGCTCCAAATCGCGCGACTCCGGGCTGGTTGCCGTCTGAATCAGCTGCGTCGGAATAGCCTTCATCAGCGCCCACAGCTCACGGGCACGACGAGCCAAAACCCAGCCCACAATACCCAGCCCGAGCACCGCCGCCAGACCCGTAAACGCACCCTGTGGAGTGCCCAGGGACGCCACAAAAGCATCACGGAACGTCATGAGCGCCATAGCCGCCAGCACCAGCCACAGCGCCACGTTCACAAACCGCGCCGTAGAACGCAACAGGTGCCCGGCACGCTCACGCCAGGTCGCGCCGGGGCGCTCATAGTAAAAGCAGAACATCAAAAACAGCGGCAAAACCGACGCCAACCAGGGCAAATGCTCCTTCAACGGACGGTAATGCCTGGGCCGCCAGAAGCCCTCCTGAAAGAGGAGGCTACGGCGAGTGACCGTGCGAACCGGGCGCGGCTTCGGCTGAGGCAGGCGCGGAAGCTCAAGATTAGGCAGCTCGATGTTCGAGAAATCGATGTTCGGGAGCTCTACCTTGGGAAGCTCAATTTTCGGCAGCTCAATCTTAGGGAGCTCCACTTTAGGCAGTTCCACCTTGGGCAGCTCAACCTTCGGAAGTTCAATTTTCGGCAGACTGATTCTTGTAGATTCTTTGGACTCGGAGGCTTCGGCGGGTTCTTCCTGCGCGGAGTTCTCTTCAACCTGCGGGCTTTCCTCAACCGGGTCGGCTGGGTCAGCAGGGTACTCCGTGCGTTCAATCGTCAACGAATACGTCAACTCGCTGTGGTGGCTCAGCGGGTTCACCTCGGCGGCAAGCGGGAGGGTATCGCCGTCAGGAATCACCTCAACACGAACCCGCGCAGAAGCCTCCGCGGCGGGGTTCTCTTCGGAGAGCGCGACAGAATCCGTGTTCAGCGCCAGCAGAGTCTGCACACTATGCGCCACCGGCTTGCCAAAATACGCGAGCGTCTCGCCGTGATTCTGGTAGCCGATACCGTGAACCAGTAGCACCGCCGCATCATGGTGCTGGCCCTTGCGGTGCAGGGCACTCTTCGGATGCACAGAAGCATACTCAGCCAGCTGCCGCTGCTCACCGTCGGGCAGCGCACTACCCTTCAGCAGATGAGGCACCTTCGACATGCCTCTCACCTCCTCGCCTCTGCGCACAGCGCGCCCGCAAACCCGCGTGCCAACGCCCAACCCGGGGCAAAAACCGCCCCTCACTAGAACACTACAGCACGACTAGAAAATCACAGCACGTCCAGGCCGTCACAGCGAATCTGAACCGGCCGCTCCCCCACGTTCTTCTTCAACGCCGCAATCGTTGCACGCGTAGCACGCAACTCACGGGTCACCTGCTGAGCAATGCCGTACGAGAAAAACATCAGGGTACGCCAATCGCCCTGAACCGGCGCCTCCTCAGAATCCTCCTCAAGAGACTCCGACCAGGCAAAATACCCCTGATCCAGAGGAACCGGACCCACAATACGCAACTGCTCACGCACCCGCTCCGGCAACGCAGAAGAACCCAAGAACTCCTCCATGAAGGCGCGAACATCCGCCTCCGCACCGGTCACCGCAGCCGTACGAACCGCCGGAGGCAGACCCGTCTGAGCGCGCTCCTCCAGCTCCTGACGGGCAAACCACGCCGGATCCCAACGCACCAGCGCCTGCTCCACCGGCGACGGCGAAGCAGTCGTCACCACCGTACCCTCAAGAGCCGCCGGACGAACCAACGCCGCAGCATTCAACCAGCGACGCAACGCCGCCTCCGGGGCACGCAACGAATCAAAACGAAGCATCTTATCGGCATCCAGAAGAAGCGCCGCCGCATAACCGCCAAAAGCCACCGGCTCAGCACCCGGAGTCGCCACCACCAACGCAGGCTCAGGACCAACCGACGCGCGCACATGGTCACCCGCCGAAGAGATCACCGGAACATTCGGGAACGCACGACCCAGCTCCTCAGCAGTACGAGTCGCACCCGCCGCCGAATAACGCCAATGCGTAAAACCACACTCAGAACAACGCCACTGCTGCGCCAAATGACCGCACCACGAACACGACGGAACCGACGAACCCGAAGCCACCGACAAAGGCCCGCTACATTCGCCACAACGCGCCGGCATGCGGCAACGCTCGCACGAAAACGACGGAATATAACCGCTACGCGCCACCTGCACCAACACAGGACCACGCGCCAACGCCCGACGAGCATGCTCAAACGCCAGGTGAGGAATACGCGCCATCGCCGCCAACGGGTCACGCGCCAACTCAAACTCCGAACCCGTCGAAAAAATACGCGGCGAATAATCACGCACCAACGCACGCGGCGCACGCACATGAGACGCCCAGCGGGTACGCACCAGACGCGCCGCCTCACTACTCATGCTGAACCCGGCAAACAGCGCCGCAGTATTCTCAGCAGAAGCACGCAGAAGCAACACATCACGGGCATGACAATACGGGGCGCGCTGCTCCACCAGCGAAGAATCTCCGTCATCCCAGCACACCACCAGGCCCAGATTCGCCACCGGCGCATACGCGGCGGCACGGGTACCAATCACCACCGGAACCTGCCCCAGGCGAGCCTTCACAAACCCGTGATAGCGAGTATGCGGAGTCGAATCAGAACTCAAACGCACAAACGAGTCAGCCGGCAGACGCTCGGCGAGCGCCGCCTCCAGAAGATCCAGGTTCTTAGCGGTCGGAACCACCGCAATAGCGCCGCGACCACTGGTAGTAGCAGCCGCGAGTGCGGTCGCCAAAACATCCGCCCACGTGTGCTCCAGGTGGCCGGGAAGAACCGTCATCACGGCGCGGGTCGCAGCACCGGCGGCAACATCCTCAATGAACTCCACGCCGTTCTCGTAATCGGAGAAGACGGAGGCGGCATCCGGCGCATCCGGGTTCAGCGCCGGCGGGTCCAGCACGAAGGGGGCGGGCGCGCCGGGGGTGGCAAGCCAAGCGTACGGGTCGGTATCGCTGGAGGCAGCGGTACTGGAGGCGGTGGAGGCGGCAGCAGACTCAGATTCCGCGTGCTCGGGAGCCGCGTGCTCGGGAGTATCGGAAGTGCTTACCGGGGCAGAATCACCCAAATACGCCGACTCATAACCCGGCAGAAGAGGCGCGTACTTCTTATCCAGCGCGGCAATGCGCGGCGGCACCGCCAGGCGCAACACATTCGCCACCGTGGAGGCGTAACGGTCAGCAAGCGCCTCGGCAAGCGCAAAAATTTCGGGCGCAACAGAGGGCACACGCGAGAGCACCGACTTGAGCGGCAGCAGCGAGGTGCGCGTCCAATCAGTCGTGGCGGCGCGCTCCTCAATGTAACCGGTCAGCTCGTGGCCGTTGAACAGCACACGCACGCGGGCGCCGGGCACCGCATCCTCACTCAGCTCAGCGGGCACACGGTAATCAAATGTGCGGTCCACCTGCGGCAGAGTGCTATCCACACGCACACGCGCCACAGGGTTCGGCACGCCGCTCGCCTCCAACTCGGCGGCAACGTTCACCGGCTCCGGGGCAGCCGGAATCAGGGCATCACGAAGAGCAGGAAATCCCTGCAACAGGTCAAGCTGTTGCAGGGATTCCTGCTGAGCACCCAACGGTGCTGAAGAGTTCGATTCAGAACTGCTCTGAGTCACCCGAATCAGCGTGCTCCTCTACCCTGACAGATATTAGGAGGAGGACACTGCCGAACGCAGTGCATCCACGCGGTTCAGGCGCTCCCAGGTGAATTCCGGCTCGGTACGACCGAAGTGGCCGTGAGCTGCGGTCTTCTTGTAAATCGGGCGGCGCAGATCCAGTTCGTTAATGATTGCCAGCGGGCGCAGGTCGAAGACCTCACGCACAGCCTTCTCAATCTTGATCGGGTCGACCTTCTCGGTGCCGAAGGTTTCAACGTACAGACCGACCGGCGCTGCCTGGCCGATAGCGTACGCAACCTGAACCTCGGCGCGGTCGGCAAGACCGGCACCCACAATGTTCTTCGCAACCCAACGCATTGCGTACGCTGCGGAACGGTCCACCTTCGACGGGTCCTTACCGGAGAACGCGCCACCACCGTGACGAGCCGAACCGCCGTAGGTGTCCACAATAATCTTGCGGCCGGTCAGGCCCGCGTCACCCACGGGACCACCCTGAACGAAGCGGCCAGCGGGGTTCACAATGAACTTGGCGTTGGAGGAATCCAGCTCGACGCTGCCCAAAACCGGTGCGATAACGTGCTTCTCAATGTCTGCACGCAGGTCAGCCAGGTCGTAGCTTGCGGTGTGCTGGCTCGAAACAACCACGGTGTCCACGGAGACAGGCACGTTGTTCGAATCGTAGCCGAGGGTCACCTGAGTCTTGCCGTCGGGGCGCAGCTCGGTCAGCAGGCCGTCCTTACGGACCTTGGTCAGACGCTCAGAGAGGCGGTGCGCCAGCCAAATCGGGGCGGGCATCAGCACGTTCGTCTCGTTCGAAGCGTAACCGAACATGATGCCCTGGTCGCCCGCACCCTGGCGGTCGTACTCGTCAGCAGCAATACCCTGACGAACCTCGAGGGACTCGTACACGCCGGCGTTAATGTCCGGGGACTGCTCACCAATGGAGACGGACACGCCGCAGAACTCGCCGTCGAAGCCGCGGGTCGAGGAATCGTAGCCGATACCCAGAATGGTCTCGCGCACGATGGAGGGGATTTCGACGTAGCTGGAGGTGGTCACCTCACCAGCAACATGCACCTGACCGGTGGTCACCATGGTCTCCACAGCAACGTTCGCTGCGGGATCCTGGGCGATGATGCCGTCAAGGATGGCGTCAGAAATCTGGTCACAAATCTTATCGGGGTGGCCTTCAGTCACCGACTCGCTGGTGAATAGGCGCAGATGGTTATTACTCACGGTTTCCACTCTACTGGTTGAGGGCGCGCGAAGATAGCGCGCTCGTAATGATGACGGTTTCCTTCAATTATGACACGTTTGTTAAGCGCCATTACGAGGCGGGGTGCTGCGTTCATACCCCGGGCGGGCCTTCACTCAGCACCACCTAGCATTTAGGCAAGCGCCGCCAGAATCTTCTGAGCCAACGCCGGACCGATACCCGGCACCGCCGTCAGCTCCTCGGCGCTCGCCTGCTTAATCTGAGCTACCGACCCGAAATGCTTAATCAGCGCGGAACGCTTCACCTCGCCCAGACCGGGCACCTCGTCCAGGGCGGAGGCGACCATCGCCTTACCGCGCTTGGAACGGTGGAAGGTGATAGCGAAACGGTGCGCCTCATCGCGGATGCGCTGCACCAGGTACAGCGCCTGCGAGGTGCGCGGCAGCACGACCGGGTAGTCGTCGTCCGGTAGCCACAGTTCCTCCAGGCGCTTAGCGATGCCGGCAACGTACACGTCCGTAATGCCCAGGTCGCTCAGCGCGGCGGATGCGGCAGCCACCTGGGGCGGGCCGCCGTCCACGAGCACCAGGTTCGGCGGGTAGGCGAACTTCGCCGGTTCGGGCGTGGAGGCGTCAATCTCGCCGGAGTGCACGGGCGCGGCTTCGCGTTCCGCCTGCTGCGCCAGGTGCCTCTTGAAGCGGCGCGTAATGACGTCGTACATGCTGGCGGTATCGTCACGCGCGGCGTCGCCGGTAATGCTGTAGGTGCGGTAGGCGTTCTTCGCGGGCATGCCGTCCTCAAAGACGACCATGGAGGCAACCACGTTCGTGCCCTGCACATGCGAAATGTCGTAGCACTCGATACGCAGCAGCGGGTCGGGCAGTTCCAGCGCCTCCTGCAGCTCCACGAGGGAGGCGCTACGGGTGGTCAAATCACCGGCACGGCGGCTCTTGTGCAGGGTCAGCGACTGGCGGGCGTTCTCGGCGACCGTCTTCATGAGTTCTGCCTTGTCGCCGCGCTGCGGGACGCTAATCTCCACGGGCCCGCCGCGCACCTCCGCCAGCCAGGACGCCAGCTGCTCCTTATTCTCGGGCTCCACCGGCACGAGCACGGAACGCGGAATATCGTAGCTGTTCAGGCTCTTCTCGGCATCCTTCTGGGAGGCGAGGCTCGCCGCAATATCGCTGTACACCTGCGCGATCAGCTGCTCGATGAGCTGCGCGTCGGTGCTGTCGTTGACCTTCTCCACGATCCAGCCGCGCTGGCCGCGGATCCTGCCGCCGCGCACGAAGAACACCTGAACGGACGCCTCCAGGTCGTCCTCAGCGTAGGCGAACAGGTCGGCATCCACGGTCGCGCCAAGCACCACGGCGTTACGCTCAAACGCCTTAGTCAACGCGGCAATATCGTCACGAAGAATCGCGGCACGCTCAAAGTCCATATCAGCGGCGGCGGCCTTCATTTCCGCGGTCAACTGGGCGATATGCTTCTCAGCGCCACCACCCATAAATCGGGTCAGACCGCGCGCCAACTCGCGGTGCTCCTCGGCGCTAATCTTGCCCACGCACGGCGCCGCACACTTATCGATATAACCGAGCAGACACGGGCGGCCGCTATTCTTCGCGCGGTTAAACACGCCGTTCGTGCAGGTGCGCACCGGGAAGACGCGCAGTAGCGCATCCAGGGTTTCACGAATCGCCCACGCCTGCGAGTACGGACCAAAATAGCGTACGCCCTTACGGCGCTCACCGCGGGTCACCATGGCGCGCGGGTACACGTCATTGACGGTAATCGCCAGGTACGGGTACGACTTATCGTCGCGGAACGCAATGTTGAACCGCGGCGAAAACTCCTTAATCCAGGTGTATTCGAGCTGCAGCGACTCCATTTCGCTCGCCACCACGGTCCACTCCACGCTCGCCGCCGTATGCACCATCGCGTAGGTCTTCGGGCTGAGTGTCTGCGGCGACGCAAAATAGCTGTTGAGGCGGTTGCGCAGGTTCTTCGCCTTGCCCACGTAGATGACGCGGCCGTCGGCATCGCGGAAACGGTAAACGCCCGGGTCGGTGGGGATTTCGCCGGGGGCGGGGCGGTAGCTGGAAGGCTCTGCCATGGGTACTTTCTCCTCGCTCTACTGGGCTTTCTGCGGGGTTGCCGCTGCTGGGCTACCGGGGTCATCCCAGGCTCGCGCATACGACAAACCGCGCATCCTACACCCATCTCCCCCAAAGCGCGGGGGTCGGTGCGTGAATGCGCGGTTTAAGTCTACGCGGTATAGGCGGCGTGTGCCCTAGCCTGCGTCACGTGCGGCTGAGGGCGAAACGTTGTACTCGTGCTTTCGCGCCTGACCGGACAGCTGAGCAATCTCATTCATGATCGTGTCGGTGGTGACGCGGCGCTGCTTGCCGGTCATCTTCTCGCCGATCTTCTCAAAGTAGAGCGGCTTGCCCACACGAATCGTGAAGCGGCGCGGGTAAATCATGTTCGAGCCGGGCTTCTGCAGGCGGTCGGTACCAATCAGACCAACCGGAACCACGGGTGCGCCGGTCATGTGCGCCAGCCACGCCACACCAATCTTGCCGCGGTACAGGTAGCCGTCGCGGGAGCGGGTGCCCTCGGGGTAAATGCCGAAGACCTTACCCTCCTGCAGCTTCTCCAGGGCGATATCGAGTGCCTTGAGCGATTCGGAACGGTCGGAGCGGTTCACGGGAATGATGTCCACAGCTTCGAAGAATGCCTTCATCATCTTGCCGCGCGGGCCGGGGGTGTTCACGTACTCAGCCTTGGCGAGGAACGCCACGCGGCGCGGCATCATGGCGGAAATAATGATGGAGTCCAGGAAGGACAGGTGGTTGGAGGCGACAATCACCGGGCCGGTGGCGGGGAAGTTTTCGAGTCCGGTCACGCGGGCGCGGAAGACGGTGCGCAGGATTCCGGTGATTGCTTTCTGGGTGGATTTGTAGAGAAGCACGTGAACTCTCCTGAGGTGCCGATAGATTGCGGGCTGTGGCGGCGGTCCGCCGTGGATTCGGGGTGAGTGGCCCCTTCTGAATATACGCCGCCAAAGAGCACAAAATCTGTACTGCGGTAACCTGTGCCGCAAAAAATTTGTACTGTGTTTAGTAGCGTCGGGTTTTATTATTCCACACCCGAGTGTAGGCACGTGAGGGGTGCCGCGCTCCCCTTCCACATGCTGGGATGCGCCTCCGCCCAGGTTCCTGCGAGTGCCCCGGTTGAGGGAGTCTGCACAGCTTCAACCCCGGCGCATACTCCCCCGTTACCCGCGGGGAGGTAGCGCGGAAGCTAAGGGTTCAACCTCAACGTAATATTTCAGGTTTTCCGCCTTATGATTGCCGATTTCCCCGCCAAATAGCCGTGTCACATTATGACGCTACGTCAGCAAAGTTTCGTAAATGCGCATTTAATATGCAAAAATGAGAGCAGGGTGGGCTGTCGCACCTCCCTCAAGGACGATTCACCCTGAACATAGTGAGCCGCCCCTCCAGCGGATGTGCGTCGGGACCACTCCACCTACAAATTCCACGCACACTGGAGACATACACTATGGCTACAAAACCCGTCTCGCGTGCGCAGGCAGCAAAGATTGCCCGCCGCTCAGACACGGTCGGTGCCTATGCCGGAAAAGGCTGGGTACAGGCTGTTGCGTTTGTGATGCTCCTGGGCTTCACCATCATGGCAGTCCTCGCAATGCGCACCTACGCACTCTCCATGCCGCTCCCCGATAAAATCGTCGGCAACGACGGCAAAACTATCGCAACCCAAGAACAGATCCTGCACGGTCAGGAACTGTTCCAGGGACGCGGCCTGCAGCAGTACGGATCCGTACTCGGTCACGGTGCCTACCTCGGCCCCGACTACACTGCAGAATACCTGCGCCTGACCACCGATGCCGCCGTCAAGGAGTACCGCGAACAGGGCAAGCAGGACCCCCGCGAACTCGTCAAGAACGAGTGGCGCAAGGAGAACAAGTACGACGAGCAGACTAAGACCATCACCTGGTCCGCTGGTGAGACCAAGGGCTACCAGCTCATGCTCAAGCACTACCGCGAAACCCTGATGAAGGGTGACACCTCGCAGGGCCTGTTCCCCAACGCCATTAAGAACGACGAAGAACTGCACGACATCGTCGCATTCTTCGGCTGGACCGCATGGGCATCGGCGGCAGACCGCCCCGACCAGCCCTACTCCTACACCAACAACTGGCCCTCCGAACCCAACGTGGACAACAAGCCCACCGCGGATCTGATGGTCTGGTCGGCACTCTCCCTGATTGCCCTCATCGGTGGTACCGGTCTGATGTTCGCCATCTACGGCCGCTGGTCCCGCGCTATCGGCTGGCACGCGGAAGAGGCACCCGTCCTCGACTTCCGTCAGCCCGACGAAGTTCGCCTGACTCCCTCGCAGAAGGCAGCCTGCCTGCTCTTCGCAACGATCCTGGTGCTGTTCCTGCTACAGGCTCTGGTGGGTGCGCTCACCGAGCACTACCGTGAAGAACTCACCGGATTCTTCGGTATCGACATGGGCCAGTTGTTGCCCTACACGGTATCTCGAACCTGGCACCTTCAGCTCTCCCTCTTCTGGACCGCAGGCGCGTTCCTGGCGGGCGGTATCTTCATCGCCCCGCTGATTACCCGCCGCGAACCCAAGAAGCAGGGTCTGCTCACCTACGTTCTCATCGGCGCCGTGGTCTTCGTGGTCCTCGGCTCGCTGCTGAACGAATGGTTCTCTCAGAAGGGCCTCATCCCCAAGGAATTCACCGGCTTCTTCTCGCAGCAGTGGGAGTTCCTGGACCTGCCGCGATTCTTCCAGATCCTGCTCACCGCGGGTATGTTCATCTGGATCGTCATCGTCTGGCGTACCCTCTCCGCTCGCCTGAAGGGCTCGAAGAAGACCTCCCTGCCGTGGCTGTTCCTCTTCTCCGGCCTCGCCATCCCCATGTTCTACGCGGTCGGCCTGCTCGCAGGTCAGCGTACTCACGTGACCGTCGCCGAATTCTGGCGATTCTGGGTGGTTCACCTCTGGGTGGAGGACTTCCTCGAACTGTTCACCACCGTCATGGTGGCGTACATCTTCGTGCTGCTCGGCGTGGTCCGCGAGCGCATCGCAATCTCCATCATCATGATGGACGCCGTGCTCTACTCCGCCGGTGGTGTGATCGGTACTCTGCACCACACCTACTTCGTCGGTACCCCCTCCGAGCAGATGGCATTCGGTGCGTTCTTCTCGGCTGCTGAGGTTATCCCGCTGACCTTCCTGACCGTTGAGGCGTGGGGCTTCATGCAGCTGGGTGCTCGCCAGTACTCCAACCGCACCAAGCCTTTCCCGCACCGTTGGGCTGTGATGTTCCTGATTGCTGTGGGCTTCTGGAACTTCCTCGGCGCAGGTGTGTTCGGCTTCCTGATTAACCTGCCTATCGTGTCCTACTTCGAGATTGGTACGGCACTGACCGCAAACCACGCACACGCATCCATGATGGGTGTGTACGGTATGCTCGCAATCGCGTTCGCGGTGTTTGGTCTGCGCTACCTGATCCCTGAGGACAAGTGGCCTGAGAAGGGTCTGAAGTTCTCCTTCTGGACCCTGAACATTGGTCTGCTGTGGATGTCCTTCATCTCGCTGCTGCCGCTGGGTATTGCTCAGCTGTACAAGTCCGTGGGTGAAGGCTACTACGAGGCTCGTTCCTTCGCGTTCATTCACGACGGTGCTTCCGCCGTGATGGGTTGGATGCGTATGCCCGGTGACGTCATCTTCCTGGTCGGCATTATCCCGCTGATTAAGCTGGCACTGCTGGGTATCAAGGAGATCTTCTCCAAGAACGCTAAGGAAACCGTCCTGGAGCTGCCCGAACCGCCGCTGTACGAGGTGGTTGAGGACGCTCGCATCGCAGAGTTCGCCGGCGCTAAGGCTGCCGAGGAGCTGCCCGAGCAGACCAGCCCCTACCGTAGCGATCGTCGAGGCTAACCATGCCTGAGCAGATTGCTGGAGTTTCTTTCCTCGTGTGGCTGGCCTGCGTGTACGCGCTCGGCCTGGTCGCCGTGGGTTGGGGCTTCGATATTCTCGCCAAGCGCACCAGCCAGCGCATGGTGGCGGCGCGAACCTTCGGGTTCACCTACCACCAAGAGAGCGACGCGTGGCTCTGCCCCGAAGACCAGTGGCTGTGGGCGACCGCATTCGACTCGGACAACCGAGTGATGCGTTACCGCGCCAAGCCCAGCGTGTGCAACACCTGCCCGATTAAGGACAGCTGCACCGTCTCGGCGAACGGTCGCGAGCTCACCCGCGAAGTGGATGAATGGCCCTACTCCGAGTCGGGTCGTTTCCACCGCGGGCTCGCGGTTGCCGTGTCGCTGCTGGGTGTGGTCATCCTGATTGGTGCCGCCATCGTCTGGCACTCCCCGCTGGAGCTTCTGGTGGAGGGTGCCGCCGCGGTGGTCTGCCTGTCGCTGACCTACCCGCTGGCTGTGAAGCTCATGCGTTCCCCCGCGAACTTCGAGAACGATCCGAAGCATATTCACGCATCCACCGCTGACGAATCGGTGAACGTGAAGATGGACCGTTTCGCGGCGAAGTGGGGTGGCGTGTCGAATGAGCGTAAGCGCCGTACCGAGCAGACCCGCAAGCAGATGATTGCGGATGCAACCCTGCCGGTTCGTACCTCTGCCCTCGACCCGGACCGCCCCGCATGGAGCGGCACCGGCACCTCGGTTAAGCGACTGCACAAGACCACGAACGAGGTCCTGCAGGAGCAGAACCTGGCTGAGGTTGAGGCTGCTGAAAAGCTGGCAGAGCAGATGGCGAAGAAGTAGCGCTGCACAAGTTTTTCCGTTCCGGCGGCTGACCGGCTGGCTGGTCCCGTCTGTTAGCTTCGGCGGCTACCCCGTGTGGAATTCTCTTTTGTTCCTCTTTTGAGTTTTCCATGCGGGGTGCCGCTAAAGCACCGACCGCCGCGATGTACGCCGGGACGGAAAATTCCCCTCCCTAAACTCCCCCACACGCAGCCCGGTTAACCGGGCACCCCCTACTACCTGCACCGTACGAGGCGCGGGCAGGTGGGCACACATACCGTCCTCCCCCAATATTTGTGAAGGAAAACCATGGATCCCGTCACTTTGGCAACTATCCTCATCCCAGTTGCCGTCATTGTTCTTTTTATTCTGATTCGTATGTTCCGCGTCATCCCCGAATACGAGCGTGGCGTCTCTTTCCGCTTCGGTCACCTGCGTTCGGAGCTGAAGCCCGGCCTGAACGTCGTCTTCCCCCTCGTTGACTCCCTGCAGCGCGTTGATATGCGTGTTATCACCCTGACCATTCCCCCGCAGGAAGTCATCACCAAGGACAACGTTCCCGCCCGCGTGAACGCCGTGGTCCTCTTCCGCGTGACCAACGCCAAGAATGCCGTGCTTGAGGTTGAGAACTACCCGATTGCCACCAGCCAGATTGCACAGACCACCCTGCGTTCCCTGCTCGGTCGTGTTGACCTGGACACCCTGCTCGCACACCGCGAGGACCTGAACGAGGACCTGCGTTCTATCATCGGTTCGCGCACCGAGCCGTGGGGTATTCAGGTGGAGCTCGTCGAAATTAAGGACGTTGAGATTCCCGAGGCTATGCAGCGCGCCATGGCTCGCGAGGCTGAGGCTGAGCGTGAGCGCCGCGCAAAGATTATTTCGGCACGCGGTGAGCTGGAGGCTTCCAGCGAGCTGAAGGAAGCATCCGACATTCTGAGCCAGTCCCCCGCTTCCCTGCAGCTGCGTTACCTGCAGACCCTGCTGGAGCTGGGTGCCGACCAGAACTCGACCGTGGTCTTCCCGCTGCCCATGGACGTGATTGGTCCGCTCGTGGGTGCACTCAAGGGCGAGAGCAAGTAGGCGCTTCTCCCCTTCCCTGACGCATTAGCCTGATGCACTAGTCGCGGCGGCTGATTCGCAATGGTTAGACATATAGAAATATCCCGTGCAGATGAGAGTATCTGCACGGGATATTTCTATGCCGAACATTCTTCGCGAACGCTAGAAGGAAGGCGTTTGGCCCGCCGCGGGGGTTGGATGAGGTGGTTGCGACGGGCCAAACTGGTCGGTTACACGCCGTAGAGGTGCGGGCGCGGCAGGTACATCAGCCAGTTGGGTGAGGGCCGGAATCCTGCCGCAAACGGTTTTCACCGACGCCTTAAGCATAACCGGCACAACCCCCGAACCGGCGGTAGCTTGAGTGAAGCATCAATCACCCATCTCACGCCATGCCGGGGCGGTATTCAGCCCAAAAACCGGCACCTATCATCTAGCGGCGCAGCGCCCGGCGAACTAGCGCAATGCTCGGTGCGCCTGGTCAAAGAACTCACGCTCGTACACGCACGCCGACAGGTACGCCCGCGCCGCACGCACACGCTGAGCCGGTGAAGCCGCCTCAAAGGCACGCTCCACCTCCGCGAGGCTACGCGCCACCTCCGCGGCGAACTCTTCCCCACCGTACATGCTCAACCACTCCGCGTACGGGTGGTCCGCGTGATTCTGCGAGGAGAGCACAGCGCCCACCTCTTCGTACAGCCAGTAGCAGGGAAGAACCGCCGCGGCACCGACCACGTAGTCATCACCGGCAGCGGAGGCGCGCAGGAAATTCGTGTACCCCATCGTAATCGGCGAGGGCCCACCCAGACGCGCACGGTTCGCCAGCCAGCCCTCGTGCAGCTGCGATTCGGCGGCAATCGCCTCATGCGCACCGGCGGCCCAGTGCACCTGCGCCTCAGCGATGTCAGCGCGCGCCGAGAGAGTCGCGAGCGCACGCGAATAATCACGCAGGTAGAGGGCGTCCTGGTCCAGGTAGAAGGCGAACAGGTCCTCGTCGAGGGTTCCGTCACCGAGGGCACGCACGAAGGGCAGGTCCAGGATCTGGTGCCAGGTTTCGCCACCGGCTGCCCAGAGGGCGGTGGTCCAGGGACCGGCGGGCTTTACGACGGCTTCACCGGCGGGTACGGGGCTGACCGGCAGCAGACGCTCCGGGCTGGTGCCGTCCAGAGTATTGCCCTCAGAGTCGGTGGTGGCGAGCAGGTGATGCCACGGGTACGCGGAGGCGGCAGCCTCCAGACGGCGGGCACGAGCGGCGTGGTCCACCGGGCCGTGACCCTCACCGGAGCCGACCTGCAGACCGGCACCTGCGGCAATGGATTCGTGGAGCCAGCGGGTGCTCCACTGCAGGGCGCGGTGGGTGTCTTCGCTGGTCAGAACGCCCTGCTCTGCGGTGTGTTCTGCGGCTTCGGTGTGCTGCAGCAGTTCCACGCCCAGGCGGGTTGCAAGCGAAGAGGACAGGGAGCATCCGGTGCCGTGCGTATTACGGCTGTCCAGACGCGGGGTGCGCACGTGCGCGCAGGTGCCGTCCGGGAAGACCGCGGTGTTACCGGCGTCCTGACCGCACAGGTGGCCGCCCTTCACAATCACGGTGGTTCCGGTCGCCGCCGCAAGGTTCGCCGCCTGCTCATGCGCCTCATCGAAAGTCTGGGCGGGTTCCTTCTGGCAGAGCACGGCGAGCTCCGGAATGTTCGGGGTAATCACATTCACGAGCGGCACGAGGTCGCGCAGCGCCTGCTCCGCTTCTGCCTGTAGCAGGCGGTCACCGCTAGAAGCAATCATGACCGGGTCGAGCACGACCACGGGCACGGGGTGCTCGCTCAGCCAGGTGCGGACGGTGCGGATCGTGTCTGCGTCGCCGAGCATGCCGATTTTCACGGCGTCAACCGTGACGTCATCAAAAACGGCGGCAAGCTGCGCGGTCAAAAATTCCAGGGGCGGGGTGAATACTTCACGAACCCCGCACGTGTTTTGGGCGACCAGTGAGGTGGTCACGCACATGCCGTAACCGCCGGATGCGGCAATGGACTTGAGGTCCGCCTGAATACCCGCACCGCCGGAGGGGTCGGTTCCCGCAATGGAGAGAACCCTCGGTACCCGAGCTGTCTGGGGTGCCCGGGGGTTTCCGGAGGCGCTCACGCCGGGTACAGGGTTGGAGGGGTTGGTGGGTGCGCACGCGGGCGCAGTAGGCTGCTCTGCCATCATCGATAATCCCTTCGCTAGTTCGAACTAGAGCAGGTTCAATGGGTGATTCTCTCAGCCTTGAGTGTTCTTACGCCGTTTCGTGCGCCCGCTGTGCTGTAGCTCTTCGCTGTGCCGTAGCCCTTCGTTGGGCGGGTTAGCGGGTCGCGGGCGTCTCAAGGCACCCCATATCGCTCTGCCAGGTTATCACAATGATTCTTAGTAACTAAAAGTTTTGCGGGTGACCAGTGAATCTCTCCGAAATTTTCGTTTGAGTCTTGCGTTGTTGCAAGGGCTCCCCGCCGCCGATTTCAGCGCACCCTTGTGCGGAAACCATCCGTTAAACGAGTAGTGCCCGGCACCGCTTCACGCAGTGCCGGGCACTATCAGCTGGACATATCGCCGGGCATATCCTCCGGGCTTAGGTCAGGGCGAAAATCTCTGCCGGTGAACCCTCCGCAATGATCCTGCCCTCGTGCAGCAGGACCGCGCGGTCAGCCAGCGAGGCGATACGCGCATCGTGCGAAATAATCAGCACCGCACGGTTCGCCAGCACGGCGCTCAGGGACTCGGTTGCGTCCGCAAGTTCCAGCTGGGTGGTGGATTCGTCCAGAATCACGGCGTGCGGGTCAGCAAGCACAATACGTGCCAGCGCCAGCTGCTGAATCTGGTCGCGAGTCAGCGGCGAATCCGCGCCGCTGACGACAGTATCCATGCCCTGCGGCAGGTCGCGCCACCAGCGGGCACCGATAGCGTCCAGCGCCTCGCCCATCTGCTCGACGGTTGCATCCGGCACGACCACCGTAAAGTTATCGGCGAGAGTGCCGAAGAAGACGTGCGCTTCCTGGGTGCAGACCAGCAGGCGCGGGCGGCCATCGGCGGCGGCATCGGTCGGGAAGTCGCCGTGACCGACCGGGCGACCCATCACGGTGATAGTGCCGTCCAGGGCGGTCAGCGAACCACCAATCAGACGAGCCAGGGTGGTCTTACCCGAGCCGGAACGGCCCACCAGGGCAAGCGCCTCACCGCGGCGAATCTTCAGGTTGATACCTTCAAGCACCAGGGCGTCCGGCGAGTAGCCATAGGCGACGTGGGAGCAGTCAATGGCATACTCCGGGTTCTTCACGGCTTCATCAGACACGGCGGCGAACGCTTCGGCGCGGTGCTGTGCACGCTCCTCACGCTGTTTCTTCGCCAGGGAGACCACACCAAACACGCGGCCCATGTTCACGAGCATGATGCGCAGGCTGCTGACGTGGTTGTTCAGCATGTCGGCGAGGGTTCGCAGGCTGAAAACCATGACCGAGGCAGTCGCTACGGCGCCCCAGCTTGCCCAGCCGAGAGCCACACAGGCGGCACCCCAGAGCATGCACAGAACCGTGGGAATCCAGGCGTTGATAGCGTCCACGGTGAAGTACAGCTGGCGGATGCGCACCATGCCCAGCTGCGCGGCGAACTGGCGCTTGTTCTCGCCGGCGAAGGCATCTTCGCGGGCGGTGTGAACGCCCAGCTCACGAATCGTGGAGGTGCCGCGAATGTTCTCGGTCAGCACGCTGTTGAGGTCGCTCACGCGCTCCTGGGTGGTCTGGTTGCGTGCCGCCATGAGCGGTAGCATCTTCGACATGATGAGGGCAAGACCGGCAATCATGGGCAGCATAATCAGACCCATTGCGGGGCTCACAAACGCCAGAGAGATCGTGGAAACCAGGAAGTACAGGACCACGTAGATTGCACCGAGAAGGTCTGTGCTGACAGCATTTGCTGCCGAGGACAGGTCGTCGGTCACGCGGGTGAGCAGGTCGCCGCTGCCGGCTTCTTCCACGGTGCGTGCGTCTAGGTCGAGGGTGCCGTCGAGGGTGTCCTGGTTAGCATCACGGGTGACGAGCGCACCCAGTCGGGCCGCACTGTACGAGGAGACCATGAGGGTTATCGCCTGCACGATGAACGCCGCCAGGATAATCAGAATCGGCTGCCACGGGTAGCTGGAAAACTTGCCCGCCACCACGTCGTCCACGGTGGCACCAATCTGCAGGGGCACCACCGCACCCATGAGGGTGCTGACCATGTAAATGACGAAGGTGTAGAGGGCTCGTCCCTTATGCACTGCGAGGTAGTTCCACATGCGGCGTGCCACGTAGGCGGGGGTTTCGATGGGGAGCTGCTTTGCCATGCTAGTTCACCTCCTGATTCTGAGTGGTTTCGGTCTGAGCAGTTTCAGACTGAGCGGTTTCCGGGTAGCCGTCGCGTTCCATGCGGCGGGTCGTCTCCGCGGTCGTGGAGACAACGTAGACCTGCTCCAAATCCTGTAGCAGGCCGGGGTAGCCGACGGGCAGGCGGTCGCTACCGACCTGGGTTTCCATCGCATCGTAGATGTAGCGCTGGCTGGGTTCGTCCACGGAGTTCAGCGGCTCGGTCAGGATGAGCACCTGCGCGTCCTGTGCGAGTGCGCGGGCGAGTGCCAGACGCTGACGCTGACCACCGGAGAGGTTCGCGCCTTCACTGGTGATGCGGGCGGCAAAGTAGTCTTCGGGGTTGCGTCCGCCCAGTCGGTAGGCGATTTCGCGGGAGTCGGTAATCTTCAGCAGCTCCTGGTCCTTTGCCTGTGCCAGCTCCTCGTCGGGGTTCGGCACGGTGCCCAGGCGCAGGTGCTCCTGCAGGGTTCCCGCAAAAATCATGGGGTTGGGTTCGCTCAGCAACACGCGGCGGCCGGAGGCGTCCTTGAGGTCCTCTCCCCCACGTCGCAGGGTGCGGGCGAGCGCCTCGGCATAGTCCTGCGCGGTGAGGTTGTAGTCGCGCGGGTTGACGTACACGATGCGCGGGTTGCTAGCACCGGTGGGGGCGACGGGTACGGGCACCTCGAAGGTGCTCGCCTCGACTGTTTGTTCGGCGCGTGCCAGCTGCGCCATTTCTTCGTCGGTGCGCGGGCTCTTCAGCACGCCCTGGCGTACGCCCGCGTGGCCTTCGAGCCGGGCGACCTTGGCGAGCGCAATCTTGGCGTAGCGCCATTCCGTCAGAAAGTTCTGGGTAATCCAGATGGGGCCACCCATCATCGCAATAATGGAGGCGACGGTCACCAGGGACGCGGCGGGGGTGTCGGAGACCCAGCGGCCATTTTCGACATGGCCGGTGAGGGCGAAGCCGACGCCGAGCAGGGTCACGGCACCGCCGAGCAGCGCGCGGATGAGGAACATCCAGCGGTGCGTCTTTTCATAGCGCATGTAGCTGTCGAAGACTTCGTCAGTGCCGCGGTGGTAGCGCTCACGCATCTGTTCCTCGGCACCGAGGCCGGCGATGGTGCGCAGACCGGTGGCGATGTCGGAGGCGCGTGAGGAGGCTTCGCCATCCTTCTCACGGTATTCGCCAATCTTGGATTCGAGGAAGGACGAGTACCAGGCAATCACGCCGACCACGATGAGCGTACCGATGAGGGTGACAATCGCGGTGACGGGGTTGATGAGCCAGAGCTGCACGGCACCGAGGGTCGCGATAATCATGGCATTGACGAATAGCGGCAGTGAGAAGTAGACGGCCGTGATGCGGCGTACGTCTTTGTTCATGACGGTGACTGCTTCACCCGCATCAACGGTTGTGCGGGTGCGTCCCATGAGCCGGTTGATATAGATGCGCCAGTCGCGGCCGAGTTCTGCGCTGAGGGTCATGGAGGTACCCCAGCCGAAGAACTCGTTAATCACGATGAAGGTGATGGATGCGACGACCACCCAGAACATGGGCCAGGCGTCGGGGGCTTTGCCAGCGATGTGCTGGTTGATGAATTGACCCACCATGACGGGGATCAGGATTGCGCCGATGCCTGCGGTGGTTTCACCCACGATGGGGATTGCCCAGCGGTGCCAGGGGTATTTATGTCCGGGCGCGGTGACTCGCAGGGCGAGGCGCTTTTTGAGGGCTTCCTCTTCAGCTTTGCGCAGTTCGCTGCCGGTTATTCCCTGTGCAGATTTTTTCTGAGCGGCTTTTTCCTGCGTGGTTTTGTTATGCATGGATTCTTCATGCGTGGCTTCTTCACGCGCAGCGTTTTCTTGTGCCTTGTCAGCGTTGTATTCAGTCATTCAACGTTTCTCCTTTCTCTTACCCTATTCCTTTATCAATGTGGCACGCAACACTAAGAGTGTATTAGGTGGAGCGTGTCGTTATTTTATGCAACGTATTTTGGGGCGTGTATCGACCGCACAGTATGAGCCGGCATCAATTGGCGGACTTGAACCTAGGCGGTAATTTATACGGCATGGAGCCCTACGGTGTGGGGCTCTGCAGCGTGGAGCCTGTACCTTCGACCTTCTGAGCGCAGGATTATGCATCGCTGCACCTAAAGCGCTTTGTTCTACCCTACCTGAACTTTAGGTTTTCCTGCGTTAGAGCACGCAACTTCGCGCGCCCATGCCGAGTTGTTCCCTCGTAACGATAACGCCCCCGCGCCCGCCCTATTCCCGATAGACTGGAATTCTCATGAGTATTTTGAATTTTCTTTCTCCCACGCTGGGTGAGAATCCCGGCGACTACAATCGACGCGATTTTAAGGGCAACCCCCTCACCGCCGAAGAAATCTATGAGGCATTCACCGAGTGGATTTCGACCCGCGGCATGACCCTGTACCCCGCCCAGGACGAGGCCGTTCTGAGCATTGCCGCCGGACATAACGTGGTGCTGGCAACCCCGACCGGTTCCGGTAAGTCCACTGTGGCTGTTGCCGCGCATTTTACGGGCCTGGCGACCGGTCAGCGCTCCTACTACACCGCCCCCATTAAGGCGCTGGTGTCTGAGAAGTTCTTTGACCTGATCAATATTTTTGGTGCCGAGAACGTGGGCATGATTACCGGCGACTCCGCCATTAATACGGAGGCGCCCATTATCTGCTGCACCGCGGAAATTCTCGCCAATATTGCCCTGCGCGAGGGTAAGGACGCGGACCTGTGCCAGGTCATCATGGACGAGTTCCACTTCTACTCTGACCCGCAGCGCGGCTGGGCATGGCAGCTTCCTCTGCTGGAGCTTCCGCAGGCGCAGTTCCTGCTGATGAGCGCAACCCTGGGCGATACGACTCGCTTCCAGGAGGAGATGACGGCGCTGACCGGTCGTGAAAGTGACCTGGTGGCGCATTCTGAGCGTCCCATTCCGCTGCATTTCTACTACTCCACCACCCCGGTTCAGGAGACAGTGCAGGAGCTCGTGCAGACCAAGCAGACTCCGGTCTACATTGTGCACTTCTCGCAGAAGGCGGCGCTGGAGCAGGCGAACGCGCTGCTGTCGGTGGCTATTGCTTCGAAGGAAGATAAGGAACGCATCTCCGAGCTGATTGCTAAGTTCCGTTTCGGTCCGGGCTTCGGTAAGGCGCTGAATAAGCTGGTGCGTGCCGGTATCGGTATTCACCACGCGGGCATGCTGCCCAAGTACCGCCGCCTCGTCGAGCAACTGGCTCAGGAGGGTCTGCTCAAGGTGATTTGCGGTACCGACACCCTGGGTGTGGGCATTAACGTGCCCATCCGTACCGTGCTGATTACGGCGCTGTCGAAGTTTGACGGTGCCCGTAGCCGCCGTCTGCGTGCCCGCGAGTTCCACCAGATCGCTGGACGCGCAGGCCGCGCCGGTTTTGATACCGCCGGCACCGTGGTGGTTCAGGCACCCGAGCACGATATTGAGAACGCTCGCCTGCTGGCGAAGGCTCAGGCGAAGTTCGGTGACGACACCAAGCGCATTAACCAGTCGCTGTCCTCCAAGCGTAAGAAGGCGCCGGAAGGCTTCGTTGGCTGGTCCGAGAAGACCTTCGAGCAGCTGGTAGAAGCAGCCCCGGAGCCGCTGACCTCCTCCTTCGATATCACCCATTCGATGCTGCTGAACCTGATGCACCGCCCGGAGAACCCGGTCATTGCTGCGTACCGCATCATTCAGGAGAACCACGAGAGCCCCGCGCGCCGCCGCGAGCTGCTGCGCAAGGCAATCGGCATCTACAAGGAGCTGCTGACCGGCGGCGTGATTGAGCGAACCAACACCCCGGACGAGCACGGCTCCTACCTGCGCCTGACCGAGGACCTGCAGGATAACTTTGCCCTGAACCAGCCACTGTCCGCTTTTGCGGTCGCCGCGCTGGAACTGCTCGACCCCGAATCGCCCAGCTACGCGCTGGACGCGCTCTCCCTCATCGAGGCGACCCTGGATTCGCCGAACCAGGTGCTGTACGCGCAGGAGCGCAAGGCGAAGAACGAACTGTCGGCACAGTTGAAGGCGGACGGTGTGGACTACACCGAACGCATGAACGAGCTGGACAAGGTCACCTACCCGCAGCCCCTGGCGGAGCTCATCGATCAGGCGTACACAACCTACAAGCAGTCCGCGCCGTGGGTGGCTCGTTTTGAGCCGCGTCCCAAGTCGATCGTGCGTGACATGTACGAACGCGCGATGGGCTTCAACGACTTCGTGCAGTACTACTCGCTCGAACGTGCCGAGGGCGTTCTTCTGCGCTACCTCTCTGACGCGTACAAGGCGCTGCGCCACACCATCCCCGATTCTGCCGTGACCGACGAGCTCGACGACATCATCGAGTGGCTCGGCGAGCTGGTACGCCAGACCGACTCCTCCCTGGTGGACGAATGGGAGAAGCTGGCTGCCGGCGAAGACACCGCGACCATTGCAGCCGAGCACGCCTCCATCGAGGAGGAAGAGCCTCCCGCCGTGACGAAAAACCTGCGCGCCTTCCGCGTGATGGTACGCAACGCCCTCTTCCGCCGCGTGGAACTCTTCGCTGACGAGCGTGACCGCGCCCTGGGCGCCCTCGACGAGTGGTGCGGCTGGGATGCCGACCGCTGGGCAGACGCCATGGACGACTACTTCGACACCTACGACGACATCTACACGGACGCCGACGCGCGCTCGCCTCGCCTGGTCAGCATGGATGAGGACACCTCCGCTCATCCGGGCGTGTGGAAGGTTCAGCAGAGCTTCGCCGACCCCGAAGATAACTTTGACTTCGGTATTCGTGCCGAGGTTGACCTGGCGGCATCCGATGAGGCGGGTTACCCGGTGCTGAAGATTCTGAGCGTGGGCGAGTTCTAAGGCTCCAATTGAGACTCCGCCCGAGGCTCTGCCCAGATGTTGCCCATAGTGGGCTAGAATACAGAGTATCTATCTATTTGAATGAAAGAAGGTTCACCGTTGACCGTTTCTTCGCTTCCCAAGGTTGAGTACCGCAAGGGTTCGGTCGTCAAGCACGACGGCTACGAGATTACCGACCACTGGTTCCAGGTTCCCCTGACCCACGGTCTGATTTTCTCCAAGGGCAAGGATGCCGCTCTCTCCTCCCGTTTCGCGGACCAGACCATCACCGTGTTCGCCCGCGAGGTTGTGAGCACCAACGAGACTCTGACCGTTTCGGCTGATAAGCGTCCTTACATTGTGTACCTGCAGGGCGGCCCCGGTTTCGGTTCGCCGAAGACCGGCTCCATTGGCGGCTGGATTGCTGAGCTGGCGAAGACTCACCGCGTGGTTCTTCTGGATCAGCGCGGTACCGGCATGTCTTCCCCGCTGTCTGCCCGCAACATCACCGCTGTGGGTGACGCGCAGGTTCAGGCTGAGTACACTGAGCTGTTCCGTGCGGACTCCATCATCGCTGACGCGGAGGCTGTCCGCGAGGTGCTGCTGGCTGACCGTGCCGACAAGCGCTGGTCCACCATTGGTCAGTCCTTCGGTGGCTTCCTGACCCTGTCCTACCTGTCGTTTGCACCGCAGTCGCTGCGTGACTGCCGCATCACCGCGGGCCTGGCGCCGATTCGTACCTCCGTGGACAACGTCTACCAGCACACCTTCGACCGCATGAAGGAACGTGTTGAGGAGTACTACAGCTGGTTCCCCGAGGACGCTGAGCTCGCTACCCGCATTGCTGAGCACCTGCGCACCCACAAGGAGTACCTGCCCACCGGTGAGCGTCTGACCGATCACCGCTTCCAGATGGCTGGTCACTTCCTGGGTGGCCGCTGGCGCGAGCGCGGTCTGCACTACTTCCTGGAGACCGCTTTCGCTGAGGGTAACGACCACCTGTCCGATCAGTTCCTGACCGCTATGGGTGCCGAGGTGACCTTCCAGGCGAACCCGCTGTACGCCCTGATGCACGAGACCATTTACGCTGACGGCCCCGCTGACGGCGTTCTGCCCGGCATCCCCGGCTACGAGCTGTCCCCCTCCCCCGCGCCGACCAACTGGTCTGCTGCTCGCGTGGCGGCTTCCCGCCCCGAGTTCGCACCGGATGCGGACCGTCTGCTCTTCACCGGCGAGCACATCTTCCCCTGGTACTACGAGGAGGATCCCTCGCTGCGTCCGCTGGCTGAGGTTGCAAACCTGCTGGCTGAGAAGAAGGACTGGGGTCGCCTGTACGACCACGCACAGCTGCACAAGAACGAGGTTCCCGTGGTGGCTGCGGCGTACAACCCGGACGTGTACGTGGACTTTGAGCACTCCATGGAGACCGCTCGCTGGGTCGGTAACACTCAGGTGTGGACTTCGAAGACCCACCACCACGACGGTTTCGGTTCTGACTCGCTGACCGTTCTGGGTCACCTGAAGAACATGCTGGCTGAGGTTCACAACCAGTAATTCTTCTGAAATATCTCTGATATAGCTAAAGCCCCTCACCCCGGTTGATCCGGTGTGAGGGGCTTTAGTGTTAGCGCCAGCCTGGTGAGGCCGCACGCTCAGTAGCTCAAACTACTTCGAGGAGGAAGCGTGCGCATCCTGTGCGGTGCGGGCACGCATCACGAGGGCGTGGTATTCGTCTTCCTTCTCAATCAGCTCGTCACGCAGCTTCTGCGGAATAGTCTTGAGCTTCTCGGTTTCCTGCTGCCAGCGGGCGGTGATGTCCGCACGCTCGGCGGCGGGTGCATCCTCGGGCAGTGCCAGGTACTTCTCGGAGAGCGCCTGAACACGCTGAATGGTCTGCAGCGCGCGGCCCTTGGGGCTGAGCAGCGAGGCAAGCACGGTAATGATCAGGACGCCCACGATGACCATCAGCGACATTTCGGTGCTGATTTCGACCACGTGCACGGGCTCGCCGTGGTTGATGAACGGCAGGTTATTCTCGTGCATTGCGTGCAGGATGAGCTTCACACCAATGAATGCGAGGATGGTCGCCAGGCCATAGGAGAGGTAGACGAGGCGGTCCAGCAGGCCGTCAATGAGGAAGTACAGCTGGCGCAGACCCATGAGGGAGAACGCGGTCGCGGTGAACACAATGTAGACGGACTGGGTGAGGCCGAAGATCGCGGGGATTGAGTCGAGCGCGAAGAGCAGGTCGGAACCGGCGATAGCGACCATGACGAGCATCATGGGGGTCATGACGCGCTTGCCGTTTTCGATGGTGAAGAGCTTGTCGCCGTCGAAGTGGTCGCTGGTCTTCAGGTACTTCTTGGCGAGGCGGACCATAATGTTGTCGGCTTCGTCGTCGCCGTCGCCTTCGGTGATTTCGTCCTTGAGCAGGTTACCTGCGGTCATGAGCAGGACCAGGCCGAAGATGTAGAACACCCAGGCGAAGGAGTTGATGATCGCCGCGCCGGCGAAGATGAAGGAGCCGCGCGCCAGGATCGCGAAGACGATACCGAAGAGAAGGACCTTCTGCTGATTCTCACGGGCGACACGGAAGGTGCCCATAATGATCATGAAGACGAAGAGGTTATCGACCGAGAGAGCTTCTTCGGTGATGTAGCCTGCGTAGAATTCGGTGGCGGCGGAGGGGCCGTTCGTCACGAAAATGTACAGGCCAAACAGCAGCGCGATGCCGATGTAAATACTCGACCAGATGGCCGCTTCCTTGACGGAAGGTTCGTGCGCCTTACGAACGTGGAACACGAAGTCGAAGGCCAACAGACCCGCGATGATGAGAATAGTAACCAACCATTGCAACCCGGTAACTTCCATGGGGAGCCTTTCTTGTGGTGTGCGTACAGGACCACAAGTCTCTCCCGCCGACCTGAATGGAGGTCGGCTCGATTCACCGGTTAGGCGCCTTCGGCTAACGTGCTGACGATGAGTCGATTGGTGGGATACTCCCTTGCTCGGTGAACGATTATACAGCAGGTTGAGGTTTTCGCACAGGAGCCCCTCCGGAGGGCTTTTCAAGAGCGAAGCACGCCGAAACACCGCATCCTGCAGGGTTATCCCATCGGATGCGGCGTTTCGGGTGATGAATACGCGTTTGCTAGTTAGTGCTGTCTAGCTGGCGCCGCTATGAGTTGGCAACGGTGAAGCGGCGGCCCGCGTGCTTGGGCTCTTCTACCTCATCAATCAGGGCGACAGCAAAGTCCTCGGCGCTCACGAACTCGCCTGCGGGGGTGTCCAGCGCGGTGTTGTACTTGCCGGTGCGCTCACCCGGTGCGATTTCGAACGCCGGGGAGAGCATGGTCCAGTTCAGGCCCTCGGATGCGCGGTAATCGTCAAGAATCTGGGCGAATGCCTTCGCCTCGGGCTTGTACTCTTCCGGGAAGCCTTCGCCATCAACGAAGCGGTTGCCGTTGCCGTCCTCGAGGGAGCCAGCGCCGCCAACGACCAGCAGACGACCGGTGGGTGCCGCCGCGATCAGTGCGCGGTGTGCGTCGATAATCGGCTGCGCGGAGGTGCCGCGACCGCCCGGGACGGCAACAATGGTGACGTCGTGGTTGTTGACGATGTCGACCAGTGCCGCGGTGTCTGCAAGGTCGATGCTGTGGGCGGTAGCGCCTTCGGGTGCATTGCCGGAGCGAGTGTAGGCGTCGACCCGGTGGCCGCGGGAGATTGCTTCTGCTACGGTGCGTG
The DNA here is from genome assembly GCF_000175615.1 of Rothia mucilaginosa ATCC 25296. GTDB lineage: Bacteria > Actinomycetota > Actinomycetes > Actinomycetales > Micrococcaceae > Rothia > Rothia mucilaginosa. Next base: position 100,377 of record NZ_ACVO01000024.1, read on the forward strand.
CGCCGACCATACCGGTTGCGCCGATAATTGCGATGTTCATGAGGGGTTCCTTTCGGGTGGGTATTCTGTAGTTTTTCTTGCGGTGTTCCGCGTGATGGTTTTATAGTATCTATTGGAAACTGGGTACCTCAAGGTAACCATTGGGGATGTGTGGAAAATATTTAAAAATATTTTTCGCACCCTTCACCACCCCCGCAAAACAGCCCCTCAGCAGATTGAAAAGACCGTAGCTATGACCACCACGCTCACCTCCCCCACACGCGAAACCACAGACACACGAGAAACCATAGAAACCACCCGCACCGCACAGGACGACCTGCCCGCCAACATCCTTGCCCACGCCTGCCCATCCCGCACCGTGATGCGCCACCTCACCGACCGGTGGACCCCGCTCATTGTTGCGGCGCTCTCTGAGCAGCCCGTCGCCCGCTTCGGTGAGCTCAAGGCGATGATTCAGGGTGTCTCCCCCAAGGTCCTGACCCAGACCCTGCGCTCCATGGAACGCGACGGCCTGGTGGAACGCCGGGTCACCGCTTCCATTCCGCCGCGCGTAGACTACAAACTGACCGCGCTCGGTACGACCCTCATTGAGCCGATGACCGCACTGCGCCACTGGGCGCAGGACAATATGCAGGCGGTACTCGAAGCCCGCGAGCGCTACGACGTCGCCGCACTAGAGAGCGGCGATGCGTAAAACAGCGCTCTGAACAACCTCCAGATAAAGCAGTAGCCCTCCCTGTGAACTATTACGGGGAGGGCTACTTTTCATTCAATTAGGTCGTCATGTTGAAGGTCGGCGGGGTGAAAGCAATCGCGTTCACCTGCTTGTTCGTATCAAGCGTGCCGTTCTCCTGAATCGTCGGGACGGTAATAACCACCTCGAACTGGTACATGCCTTCCATGAGCGTATTGCCACGCAACGCAAAACGCGCGGAGATGCCGGTCGCCTTATCATTCACGCTCGACGCGAAGGGAATGACCTGACCCTGAACGGTCTGAGTCTTGCCGTTGCGGGTCATAACGGTTGCCTTGCCGGTCGGGTCAGTCGTGAAAATCTGGCGGTCAATGATTTTACCCTCGGGCGAGAAGAGGTAAATGTCCATGGACGGGTGCAGGTGCGTGGTGCCGGTCGTCGCCTCCAGCGCGGAGACGTTGTAAGTCATCACGAACTCACCGCAGTTCAGGTTGAGGTCGCCCTCGGGGCCGTGAGTCGCCTCGTACACGGACATGAGGCGAATCGTTGCGGGGTTCGGTGAGGTTGCGTTCTCCATGGACCACCACGCCTGACCGGTCTCCGGCGCAGTCACGGGCTTGTTCTTGGTGCGCGACTGCAGGGCGCCACTGGCGGGATTGGTAATCATCCAGCCACCGACCTGGGTGAAGTCCGGGCCGTGTACCGTCTTGCAATCATCAGCCGAAGCAGCGAATGCGGGTACCGCCGTGGAGGCGGCAATAGCGGGCACAGCCCAAAGCGCGCCGCGGGTGAGGTTGCGGCGGGTAACGGAACGAGCTCCCGTGGTGTGTGCGTCTGAAGAGTTATGAGAAATAGTCACAGATTTTTCTTTATCGTTCGGAAGCATCAAGGTTTTATTTGACACGTAAAACACCTTGATAGTGTACAGCATGTATCTGCACTCAGTAGAACTTCATGAACAATGAGTTACCTCATGGCGAAAAACCCACGTCGGCCCCTAAACGCCGGGCTTAGAACACCGGGTTTAGGCGTGACCCGCCTCCTTCATCAGGCGTAGCTCCTTCTTCAAATCGGCAAGCTCATCACGCAGACGCGCCGCCAACTCAAATTGCAGGTTCTCCGCCGCCACGCGCATCTGCTCGTTCATCTGCTCAATCAAATCCAGCAGATCCTCGGCGGGTGCCGCAGCCAGGCCGTCGGCACGAACGCGCGCCTCCGCACGGGCGAGAAGCTCCTCCGACTCCGGGGTGCTCGTGGCAATCTTCGACGAGGTCGCAGAACCGGTCTTCGCACCCGCGCTCACCGTGCGGGCACCCTTCTTACCGCTCTTACGCTGCTGCAGAAGCTCGCGGGTGTCCTCTTCCTCGCGGGCGAGAACATCCGTAATATCGGCAATCTTCTTACGCAGCGGCTGCGGGTCAATGCCGTGCGCACGGTTGTACGCCTGCTGAATCTCGCGGCGGCGGTTCGTCTCATCAATCGCCACGCGCATAGAATCCGTAATCTTATCGGCGTACATGTGCACCTGGCCGGACACGTTACGCGCCGCACGACCAATCGTCTGGATCAGCGACGTGGTCGAACGCAGGAAGCCTTCCTTATCGGCATCCAGAATCGCAACCAGTGACACTTCGGGCAGGTCCAGGCCCTCACGCAGCAGGTTAATACCGACCAGCACATCAAAGGTGCCCAGGCGCAGCTCACGCAGAAGCTCCACGCGGCGCAGGGTATCCACGTCAGAGTGCAGGTACTGCACCTTCACGCCGTGCTGCAGCAGGTATTCGGTCAAATCCTCCGCCATGCGCTTGGTGAGGGTCGTGACCAGCACACGCTCATCACGCTCGACGCGCACGCGAATCTCCTCGAGCAAATCATCAATCTGCCCCTTGGTCGGCTTGACCACAATCTCCGGGTCAATCAGGCCGGTCGGGCGAATAATCTGCTCCACGTAACCATCAGCCTGCGACAGCTCATACTTACCGGGGGTCGCCGAAAGGTAAATCGTCTGGCCAATACGCTCCAGGAACTCCTCCCACTTCAGCGGGCGGTTATCCATCGCCGACGGCAGGCGGAAACCGTGCTCAACCAGGGTGCGCTTACGGGACATATCACCCTCATACATGGCGCCAACCTGCGGGACCGTCACGTGCGACTCATCAATAATCAGCAGGAAGTCATCCGGGAAATAATCCAGCAGACAGTTCGGGGCGCTGCCGGGGGCACGACCATCAATATGGCGCGAGTAGTTCTCAATGCCATTGCAGAAGCCCATCTGCTCCATCATTTCCAGGTCGTAGGTGGTGCGCATACGCAGACGCTGCGCCTCCAACAGCTTGCCCTGGGATTCGAGGGTCTGCAGGCGCTCGCGCAGCTCATCCTCAATGGAGGTAATAGCCTTCGCCATGCGCTCCGGGCCGGCAACGTAGTGACTTGCGGGGAAGACATACATTTCTTCTTCCTCGCGAATTACCTCGCCGGTCAGCGGGTGCAGGGTGTAAATCGCCTCAATCTCATCACCGAAGAACTCAACGCGGATCGCGTTCTCCTCGTACATGGGGATGATTTCGACGGTATCGCCGCGCACACGGAACGTGCCGCGGTGAAAGTCCATGTCGTTACGCGCGTACTGCATCGCCACGAACTGGCGCAGCAGCTCGTCGCGGTCAATCTCCTCACCGCGACGCAGAGTCACCATCTGCTCAATGTACTCCTCGGGCGTGCCCAGACCGTAAATGCAGGACACGGTGGCAACCACCACCACGTCGCGGCGAGTCAGCAGGGAGTTTGTCGCCGAGTGGCGCAGACGCTCCACCTCCTCATTGATGGAGGAGTCCTTCTCAATGAACGTATCGGTCTGCGGCACGTACGCCTCAGGCTGGTAGTAGTCGTAGTACGAGACGAAGTACTCCACCGCATTATTCGGCAGAAGCTCGCGCAGCTCATTCGCCAGCTGCGCCGCCAGGGTCTTGTTCTGCACGAGCACCAGGGTCGGACGTTGCACCGCCTCAATTAGCCAGGCTGCGGTCGCGGACTTACCGGTACCGGTAGCGCCCATCAGCACAATGTCCTTCTCGCCGTTCTGCACACGCTCGGTGAGCTCAGCGATAGCCTTCGGCTGATCACCGGCAGGCTGGAAGGGGCTGACCACTTCAAAGGGGGCGACGATGCGGTTAATTTCGGGTGCGTAACTCATGTATCCATCCTAGGGGAAAGCCGCCCCATACGCCCCAGGATTGGTCACCCCTTTTCTGCTGGCGCAATATAATCACGCGCAATGTACTCGCCACGATACCCCCTGCCCCACCGGTGACCACATGCCAGTGGGGCACCTCGCAGGTAAGGATTTAGCGCACCTCCACGGTGGCGCCGGCGAGGCTCATCAGCGCCCGGTTCGTCAGCGGAAGGTACCCGTTCAGGGCGCTCAAAATCAGCTGCATGGTGCGCTCTTCATCCTCCACACTCAGCCCGCGCGGAATACCCACACCCGGCACGCAGATGCGCTGCTTATACAGGTCAATCACCGCGCACACGGTGCGGTTCGGCACACCCAACACCGGCAACATGCCGCGGTGATTGATGGTGCGCAGACCCTTACCGACCACGGCGGCAGTGCGAATATCCGGGCAGGCACTCCTCGCGAACCGGGAGGCACCGGCACCGTTCGCAAAAGCGGCGGGGTCGGGAATACTATTCGGCACCGCGCTCTTCTCGTTCAGCACAGACAGCAGCGGCTCCCCCACCGCGGCGGTGACCGCCACGTAGCGTACCTGCCGGTCCATGGCGTTGAGGAAGTCCAGTTCCGCGTACTCCTCCACGCGGTAGTTCTCGACCAGACCGGCTTCACCCGCTCCGGTTTCTTCCACGGTGCGGGTGATGACTTCTTCATCGTAGAAGCTTGCCACGCACACCTGCGGGGCGCCGCGCTCAATGCGGGCGCGGCACTGGTAGTCGTCGTCGAGCAGCCAGAGGGACAGCTCGTAACCGTCGGGCACATCACGCACACCGGTCGCGAGCAGCACTTCGCTGCCGTCCAGGGAGAACGGCTCCCAGCCTGCCGGTTCGAAAGCGTTGAGGGCACCGTCCAGGGCGGGGTTGCAGGACCCGAGGCTCGGCGCCTGATCAGCCGGAGTGAACGCCTCGGTGGAGGGCATGGCGATGGTGAGCCCGCGCATCCTGCCGGCGAGGCAGAGCTCAACCGCCATGAGCAGGTGACCCGCACCTTCACGGCTCAGTGCTGGGCTCTGAACCAGGTGCGCCACGCCGGAGTTGTCCAGACTGAGGTGTTCGCCAACTCCGCGGGCGGCGTTCGAGTAGCGGTTGTGCAGGCGCACCAGCTCATCAATAGGCAGGGCGCGGCCCACGGCGCCGAACGCCTGGGCGATAGCGTGCACATGTTCGGGGAAGACGCGGCAAAGTCTGCCGAGCTGACGCGCAAACTCTGCCGGACGCTGCGTGAGCACGCCCAGGAGGGTGCCAAGGTTCTGCTGGCGGTAGGCGTTGAGTAGCTGGGCGACGGTGGCGGGTTCAAGCTGCTCGACAGTGCCCATCTTGGGGAGGCGCGCTCCCTGGCGGTTGAGGGTTGCGGTGCCGCCGCGGCTGCCCGCGGACTGCTCTGATGAGTTTTTGCCTGCTTGTTCGTCTACTTGTTGATAGTAGGTTCCCGACTGCGTCACGTTTTCACGACCTTGAGCTCTTCAGAGCATTCGTTAGCTGATTCTTCGTAAGGTGACGGGCGGGGCTCAGCGCCTACCGGCAGATGGTTCGTGCACACACTCGACCGTCTGCCGAATCGTATAGTACCGGCATGCAGCTGTGTCTCGTTCCTTGAGCAACTAAGCTATAGCTTCAAGACGTCAGCATCAGGACCTCAGCGCTGAGATAGTACCCAGTTCTCGGCGCTGAGATGTCAGCGTTGAGCCCTGCCCGTCGGTGCGGGCGCACGCGTTCCCTCGTGGAGGCACCGGGCTGGGTTACCGCTGGTGACGAACCCGTTGCCCGTGCCGTGGAGGGGCGTGTGCGTTCCGCAACGCTTTTTAGGCTATCAGCTTTAGCGGGCAATTACTAGGGTTAGAGTAACTATTAACTAAGGTTGGACTATCTTTTGGGTTTTGAGGGCTTTACACGGGTGCTCAGCCCGGAAACCTAGGAGGAAAATCTGGGAACGGGAATCTAGAACCAGAAATCTAGGGGCCGGGAATCTAGGGAGCGGCAACCTAGACCGGCAAATCCACCCACTGCGTATCCCCCCAGGTCACGCTCGCCGTACCGGAACTCAGGCTCACCACCTGCTCCTCGGCACGCGCCAGCTCCTCCGGGCGGTCAAACACGCCCAGGGAAATCGTGGCTCCCTCCGCACCGTATTCGGTACCCAGCACGTTCAGACCGGCGGCACGGATCTCGTTCTCCAGGCGGCCAGCATCCGCATGCGAACTGGGCACCTTGCCCACACGCAGACGCTCACGCGAATCGAACTGAGCCGAATCCAAAGTCTGCACCACCGAATCGGTGTAGGCCCGCACCAGACCGCCCGCGCCAAGCTTAATGCCACCGAAATAGCGCACGACCACCGCAACCACATCCGACAGGTCGGTAGTACCGTCCTCGCGGGTCTGACGCGCCAGTAGCGCCTGCATCATGGGCACGCCGGCGGTACCGGCGGGCTCACCATCATCGGAGGAACGCTGAATATCGCGGTCAGCACCAATAATGAACGCCGAACACACGTGGCGGGCATCGTGGTAGGTCTTGCGCACCGACTCAATGTAGGTGCGCGCCTCCTCAACGGTGCTCACGCGCTTGATGTGACCAATAAATTCGCTACGCTTAATTTCGAGGAGGCTCTCATAGGGCTCATCGCCGCGCGGCACAAGGTAGCGGTTGGCGCGAGTTTCTTCCTGCATGTGTCCTCCTCTAATCAGTACCTATCTATTGTGGCACAGCCCGTCAGGAGCACCGTCCATGTCCCAGCCTTCTTCCCCCGCTTCTACTGCTCTGCGCCGTTACGCCCTCACCGGCGGTATCGGCAGCGGCAAGAGCACCATCGCCTCCCTCTTCGTTGAGCGGGGCGCATTCCTGGTGGATGCGGACGCTATCTCCCGCTCCCTCATGGAGCCCGGCGAGGCGGTGCTCGCCCGCACGGTCGCGGAGTTCGGTGAGCATCTGCTCGATGAGGACGGTCGCCTCAACCGCCCCGCCCTGGCGCGTATCGTGTTCAATGATGAGCAGGCACGCCTGCGTCTGAACGCGATTGTGCATCCCGCTATTCGTGAGCGTGCCGCGCAGCTGGTGGAGCAGGCGCAGTCCGAACCCGGTTTTAGCGGCGTGGTGCTGGAGGATATTCCTCTGCTCGTGGAGACCGGCGACCCGTCCGCCTTTGAGGGCGTGGTCGTGGTGCGCACTCCCCTGGCGACTCGTCTGCAGCGCCTCGTATCTTCGCGTGGCATGAGTGAGGAGGATGCGCGCGCCCGCATCGCCGCGCAGGCTACCGACGAGCAGCGTGAGGCGGTCGCAACCTGGATCATTGATAACGGCGGTTCTTTGGAGGAGACCGCCGAGCAGGTGCGCGCCGTCTGGGAGCAGATAACCGCAGCCTAAGATCCTTCCCAACAACACAAAGCACAGCAATATAGAGTACAGCAACACCGGGCACGTACCCCGGATCCCAACGAGCTCGCCCCAACCCCGACTCACTCTGGCCTGACTCACCCCGGCCCCCAATAACGCAAAGAACCCCCTCACCTCCCAAACGGGAGATGAGGGGGTTCCCTGCTCTAGGCACCCCACGCGGGGGTTACCTATCGGCTATTACGCCTGATGAGTGCTCATCTGAGCGGCAGATTAGTTGCCGGTCAGCTTCTTGCGGAGCTCAGCCAGTGCCTCATCCGATGCGAGGGTACCTGCGGAAGCGGGCTCCTCGGAGGAGTAAGAGGTCGGTGCGGGCTCAGCTGCTGCGGGAGCTGCTGCTGCAGCCTCTGCGTCAGCCTCGAGAGCCTTAGCAACCTGAACCTTGTGAGCCTCGAAGCGAGCCTGTGCCTCTGCGTACTGTGCTTCCCAAGCCTCGCGCTGTGCGTCGAAGCCTTCCAGCCACTCGTTAGCCTCGGGGTCGAAGCCCTCGGGGTACTTGTAGTTGCCAGCCTCGTCGTACTCTGCAGCCATGCCGTACAGAGCGGGGTCAAACTCGGTAGCGTTGGGGTCAACGCCCTCGTTTGCCTGCTTGAGGGACAGGGAGATGCGGCGGCGGTCCATGTCGATGTCGATGATCTTAACGAAGACCTCTTCACCAACGGAGACGACCTGCTCAGCCAGGTCAACGTGGCGGGTTGCCAGCTCGGAGATGTGGACGAGGCCCTCGATGCCGTCCTCAACGCGCACGAATGCACCGAAGGGAACGAGCTTGGTGACCTTGCCGGGAACAATCTGACCCAGAGCGTGGGTGCGAGCAAATGCCTGCCACGGATCTTCCTGGGTTGCCTTGAGGGACAGGGACACGCGCTCGCGGTCCAGGTCCACCTCGAGAACCTCGACGGTAACGGGCTGGCCAACCTCGACAACCTCGGACGGGTGGTCGATGTGCTTCCAGGACAGCTCGGAAACGTGAACCAGACCGTCCACGCCACCCAGGTCCACGAATGCACCGAAGTTGACGATGGAGGAGACAACGCCCTCGCGGACCTGACCCTTCTCCAGCTCGTTGAGGAAGGAGGAGCGGACTGCGGACTGGGTCTCTTCCAGGTATGCACGGCGAGACAGAACAACGTTGTTGCGGTTCTTGTCCAGCTCGATGATCTTAGCTTCGAGCTGCTGGCCGATGTAGGGAGCGAGGTCGCGGACGCGGCGCATCTCAACGAGGGACGCGGGCAGGAAGCCACGCAGACCGATGTCGAGGATGAGGCCACCCTTGACAACCTCGATAACGGCACCGGTAACGACGCCGTCGTTTTCCTTGACCTTCTCGATGTCGCCCCATGCACGCTCGTACTGTGCGCGCTTCTTGGAGAGGATCAGGCGACCTTCCTTGTCCTCCTTGGTGAGGACGAGTGCCTCAACCTCGGAGCCGAGCTCGACAACCTCAGAGGGGTCGATGTCGTGCTTGATGGACAGCTCGCGGGAGGGGATGACGCCTTCGGTCTTGTAACCGATGTCGAGCAGAACCTCATCGTGGTCGATCTTAACGACCTGGCCGGAGACGAGATCGCCGTCGTTGAAGACCTTAATGGTCTTCTCGACTGCCTCGAGGAATGCCTGCTCGTCGCCGATGTCGTTGATTGCGACCTGAGGGATGTTGGTGCTCATGTAGTGAGGGCTCCAATTGGATTTCTAATAGGTCGACGCTGCCGGTTCGCCGCTCAACACCTCCGGGTGGAGGCGTTAATCGGCTCACTGTTTCACCCCGGCGCGCACGGTATAGGACCGCTAACGCCTTTGAACGGGGTGAGGAAACGTCGAGCTGACGGATACTTACAATGTGTACCGCCCACCGGAAGCAGATGCTTTAAGTAGGGTGTGCGGGCGGTCAATGCTTGCTTTCTCAGGGAGAAAAGAGCACAGAAAACCCGTACGTTGGTACACGCGATTAATAGTGTACGGGAATCCCGGGCGTGTCGTCAATGGTTACGCGCCGGAATTCCCGTACTTATTTGCGGTTTTGGAGTTGTGGTTTGCGGAGGGTGCGGCGTTCGTCCTCGTTCCTACAGGGGCACCCGCCCTCGCTTCGCTTCGGGCACCCTGATGTCACTACGGACGACACCGCCCCTCCACACGACGCGCCAAACCTAGCCGGAGCGGGGTAGCTATACCCTCCGGAAGCGACATCAGGGTACCCTCTCGGGTGCTCTCCGTAGCGAAGCAAGGAGAGAGCGGAGCGCCCGAGAGGGTGGGTTCCCCTGCAGGAGCGGAGGAAGGGTATAGCGTACCCACCCACCCCTGCCTGTAGGAACGAGGACGATAACCGTCTTTCTAAGCGGAGCAAAGCTGAGCACCGCTTTTCCAAGCGGAAACTGAGGAGTTGAGCCTAGTGGCCCGCCTCCTGCCAGGACTTGCCCCAGCCGACCTGCACATCCAGAGGAACACGCAGGGAGGCGGCACCGCTCATCTCCTCGACCAGCACGCGTTCGGCGGCTTCACGCTCACCGGTGGCGACTTCGAGGATGATTTCGTCGTGCACCTGCAGCAGCATGCGGGTCTTCAGGCCCTCTTCGCGCAGGCGGCGGTGAATGTTAATCATGGCGATCTTGATGATGTCCGCGGCGGTGCCCTGAATCGGGGCGTTGAGGGCGGCGCGTTCGGCGGCTTCACGGCGTACACGGTTGGGCGAGTCCAGGTCGGGCAACACGCGGCGGCGACCGAAAATGGTTTCGGTGTAGCCGTCCTGGTGTGCCTGCTTGAGCACGCCGCGCAGGAATCGTCCCACGCGTCCGAATCGCTTGAAGTAGTTGGTGCGCAGTTCGCCTGCTTCGTCGGAGCTGATGTTCAGCTGCTTGGCGAGGCCGAATCGGGACAGGCCGTATGCCAGGCCGTAGGACATTGCCTTGACCTTGGAGCGCTGCTCGGGGGTGACTTCTTCGGGTGCTACGCCGAAGACTTCGGAGCCGACATAACGGTGCAGGTCCTCCCCCGCTTCGTAGGCTGCGATGAGCTTCTCATCGGCGGCGAGGTGCACCATGATGCGCATTTCGATCTGCGAGTAGTCGGCGGTGAGCAGACCCTCGTACTCTACACCGTCGACGGGTGCGGGTGCGACGATGAAGGCGCCACGGATGCGGCGGCCTTCTTCGGTGCGGATCGGGATGTTCTGCAGGTTCGGCGCGGTTGAGGAGAGGCGACCGGTGGAGGCGGCACCCTGCTGGAAGGTGGTGTGCACGCGTCCGTCGTCGGCGGCTGCTTTCTGCAGGCCTTCAACGGTCTGTACGAGTTTGATGTTGTCGCGGTAGGCGGCGAGCGCACCGAGGAATGCGGCACCGTCGGACTCCGGGGAGATTTTGGCGAGCAGTTCGGTGACGGATTCGGCGTCGGTGGAGTAGCCGGACTTGATTTTGCGGGTGTGCGGCAGGGCGAGCTTGTCGAAGAGCACGGTCTGCAGCTGTTTGACGGAGGCGAGGTTGAGGGGTTCTTCGCCGTCGTCGGTTTGGACGGTGTCGCCGATGATGGTGCGTGCGGCGTCCTGCGCCTGGTTAGCGCGTGCGGAGAAGGTGTCGTGCAGTTCGGTCAGGAGCGCGTCGGAGACGGCGATGCCTGCCTGCTCCATGTCTGCGAGGACGTAGAGTAGCGGCAGTTCGATTTCTTCGTAGACCTTCAGCTGGCCGTGCTCTTCCATTTCGTAGTGCAGCAGACGTGCGAGTTCGTGAATGATGCGGCTGATTTGCGTGAAGTAGCGCAGGTTGTCGACGGGTTCGGCTTCGCCGGGCAGACTGAAGAGGGAGGGTTCTGCCTCGTCTTCTTCGGGTTGGAAGACGAGCTGCGCGTAGGGGTCCTTGGGGATCCAGAGGTAGCGTTCGGCGAGGTCTTCCATGCGTTCGGAGAAGAGCTTGCGGGTTGCGGTGGGGATGAAGCCGCACATGTAGGAGGACAGGGCGGGGTCTTCGACGGCTCCGGCGAGTTCGTAGCCGTAGGCGCGCAGGAGTTTGCGCTGAACCTTGAGGTCCATGACGATTTTGCGGGCGGCTTCGTCGGAGAGCCAGGCGGCGAGGGCGGCGTCGAGTTCCGGGTCGATGCTGCGGGTGTCGATCCAGAGGCTGGTGTTCTTGCTGGTGAGGAGCACGCCGAGCAGTTCAGGGTTTTCTTCGGCGGCGCGGATTTTGGTTTTGGTGACCTTGACGGCGGGTGCGTCGCCGATGGCGGGGCGTGCTACGGGCAGGTTGGTGACCGGGTAGAGGGTCACGGCGCCTTCGAGGCGTTCGGGTACGGCGATGGGCGCGCCCTGTTCGTCGTTGCCGTAGTTTTCTTCGGCTGCGGCGGCGCAGAAGGCGCGGAATGCTGCTGCGTCTGCGTTTTTGGTGGGTGCGCTGGTGGCAATGGGTGCGTAGACGGGGCCGGTGGGTGCCTTCTTGGTGGCGCCCTCCTCCCCTGCTTCTGCGGTGGAGCTTGCAGGACCTGCGGTTCCGGCGGCGCGTACGATGGGGCCGAGGGTGTCGGCGGCGCGCTTGCGGATGGTGCGGAACTCTACTTCGTCGAAGAAGGTGTTGAGTGCATCCAGGTCGGGGGTGAATGCGGTGTCTTCGAGGGTGACGTTCAGGTCGAGGTCGTTGACGAGCTGGTTGAGGCGGCGGTTGCGTACTACGTTGTCGATGTTTTCGCGTAGTGCTTCGCCCTTCTTGCCGCCGATTTTGTCGCTGTTTTCGATGACGGCGTCGAGGGAGCCGTATTCGCCGAGCCATTTGGCGGCGAAGCCGGGGCCTACGCCGGGTACGCCGGGCAGGTTGTCCGCCTGCTCGCCGGTGAGGGCGGCGAGGTCGGGGTACATGTGCGGGGGTACTTTGGTTTTCTTTTCGACGGCGGCGGGGTCCATGCGCTGAATACCCTTGGAGGGGCCAGTGGTGACCGGGTAGAGCAGGGTGACGTCGTCGGTGACGAGCTGGAAGATGTCGCGGTCGCCGGAGAGGATGAGGACCTTGTAGCCGGCTTCGGTGCCGCGGCGGGTGAGGGTTGCGACGATGTCGTCGGCTTCGTAGTTTTCGTAGGTGAGCGCGGGGATGTTGAGCGCGCCGAGCATCTTTTTGATGAGGTCGATCTGGCCGTTGAAGGCTTCGGGGATGGCGTTGCGGCCGCCCTTGTATTCGCCGTATTCGGCGGTGCGGAAGGTGCCGCCGGGCAGGTCGAAGGCTACGGCGATGTGGCTGGGCTGGTTGTCTTTGATGATGCTCAGCAGGGTGGAGAGGAAGGCGTGGACGGCTTCGGTGTGCTGGCCGTCGCTGCGCACGAAGATGTGCTGTCCGGTCTTTTCGGCCATGGTGTAGATGCCGAAGAAGGAGCGTAGGGCGAGGGAGTGTCCGTCAATGAGCAGAAGGGTTTTGTTCTCTGTAGTCACTCCTCTAGTGTATCGAGTCTGAGTTTGCTCGGTGGTTGGCTTCGTGGCTGCTGGGTTCGGGGGGCTAGTTTCGGTGGCTGCGGGTTAGCCCTGTGGGGAGGCGCCCGCGCTGTGTTAGGTGTCGGCGCCGTGTTAGGTGTCGGCGCTGTGCCATATAGCGGAATAACGGGGTGTGTGGAAAGAGTTTTACCTCATATGTAGGTGCCGGTGAGGTGCGTTTAGTGAGTTTTCTCCCAAAAATTGTGCCCCAAGCCACTATGTGAGGTGGATAATAATACGGTTTCCAGATAATATATAACCTTATTATCGCCTCCAGCGTAGGAACCCCCACCCCCGTGTATTCATAGGCAGAACTCTACCCAGAATTCACCGGCAGGATCCACCGGACCGTGAGGGCACCTCCCGCGCTTAACACACAACGAACCCTCATTTAGGAAACCTATGAAGGCACTCAAAAAACTTCCCCTCCTCGCGTGGATTATCATCGCGATCGCATCGGGTGTGCTCATCGGCATGCTGACCCCCGGAATGATTAGCGGCATTAATGACGCAACCGGCGCAGCCATCCCCACCGACCTCATTGTGCAGCTCTTCGTCTCCTTCTCAACCGTATTCAGTGCCTTCCTGAGCTTCGCGATTCCGCTGATTATTATCGGTTTCATCGTGCCCGGCATTGGTTCCCTCGCGCAGGGTGCGGGCAAGATGCTCGGCATCACCGTGGGTCTGGCGTACATCTCCAGCATCCTTGCTGGCTTCCTGGCACTGACCTGCGCACTGCTGCTCTACCCCATCATCCTGAAGGGTCAGCAGCTCGCTTCCTTCGATAACCCCGAGAACGCACTGTCCAAGGGCTACATCTCCTTCGAGCTGACCCCGATTATGGGCGTGCTGAGCGCACTGATTCTCTCCTTCATCCTGGGCCTGGGCATTACCGCACTGAAGACCCGTGCGATGCTGAACCTCTTCGAGGACTTCCAGGTCATCGTTGAGAAGATGCTCGGCTACGTGATTATCCCCCTGCTGCCGGTGCACATTGTGGGCGTGTTCGCGAACATGACCCTTGCCGGTCAGGTGGCGAAGATCCTCTCCGTCTTCGGTCTTGTGTTCGTCATGGTGATTATTCTGCACTGGGTCACCCTGGCGCTGCAGTACTCGGTGGCTGGCGCGATTTCTCGCCGCAGCCCCATCCAGATGCTCAAGACCATGCTCCCGGCATACTTCACCGCAATCGGTACCCAGTCTTCGGCTGCGACCATCCCGGTGACCGTGCGTTCTGCAAAGAAGGCTGGCATCTCCCCCCGCGTGGTGGACTTCGCGATTCCGCTGTGCGCAACCATTCACCTCTCCGGCTCCATGATCACCATTACCTCCTGCTCGGTGGCTGTGCTGTTCATGACCGGCCAGCACCCCGACTTCGGTAGCCTGATCCCCATGATTCTGGTGCTCGGCGTGATGATGGTTGCCGCTCCCGGCGTTCCCGGCGGTGGCGTGATGACCGCAATCGGTCTGCTGCAGTCCATGCTTGGTTTCGATGCCTCCATGATTGCCCTGATGATTGCCCTGTACCTGGCTCAGGACTCCTTCGGCACCGCAACCAACGTGACCGGTGACGCGACCATCGCAACCCTGACCGAGCGCATCTCCAAGGCAATCGGAGCGAACCCCGATAAGGAAATCCGCGACGAGGACATCGAAAAGGCAGAAGCTATTTCCGCCTAATCCTCATCCGCTCACATAGCGTTTTTCAGCCCCGCCTCCTGAGTTCAGGAGGCGGGGCTGACCCGTACCCGGAAGCACTCCAGAAAAGCTATCCCACCCAAAACAACAAAAACCAAGGAGTACACTGGAAGTCATGACTGAAAACAACACACAGCACGCACCCGTCCGCGCGGCAGCACCCACCACCCTCACCGCAGAAGAAATCAAGGCGCAGCTGACCGAAAGCGGCATCCCCGAACACCTGCACCCCTACTTCCCCCGAGGCCTGGGCGAGCTCATCCCCGCCATGGGCATTAAGTTCCAGGAACTCACCGCAGAACGCACCGTCGCAACCATGCCCGTCGCCGGCAACACCCAGCCCATCGGCCTGCTGCACGGCGGCGCCAACGTGGTCCTTGCCGAGACCCTCGGATCGCTCTCCGCAGGTGTGCATGGCGGCGAAAACCTCGTAGCAGTCGGCGTGGACATCAACGCAACCCACGTGCGCCCGGCAGTCTCCGGCGTGGTCACCGCAACCTGCACCGCCGTCAAGCTCGGACGCACCCTGTGCATCCACACCATCGACATTGTGGATGAGCGCGGCCGCACCACCTGCACCGCACGCATCACCAACATGCTGATCCCCCGCCCCACCGCCTAACGTCCTACAACTTCAGCAAGTAGCCTAAAATCGTAGAAGCACGGGGTACACGGCACCCCGCCAACACCCCACCAGAAGGTACGACCAGAAGGAGCACCATGGCCCGCGAGCGCACCCCCTATTTCAAGCGTTACCCGAAGATTGTGCGCGCCAAGCGCATTGTCCTGCCCATCGCAATCGGCGTGATGCTAGTGTGCCTGGTGACCGCCATCAACAACCCCGGTAGCTTCTGGTGGCTGGGCGTGATGCTCGGTACCGGCGGAATGCTCTGGGCTGGCTCCCCCACGGACCGCCCCATCAGCGGCCCGAACAATGACGAAGACGATTTGAACCGCTACCTGCGCTAAGTTCCGTGTAGCGTTGGGTTCCCGCCCACGCTAAGCGCCGGTTTACAACGTACACCCGCGAACCGTTAAACACGAACGCCCCGTCCCTCAGCTTCATTGTGAGGGGTGGGGCGTTTGTGTGTCATGAAAAGGTGATGGTCAGATTCTGACCAGCTGAAGACGCATACGGGCAAATCCTAGTCTTCGCCGTAGCGTGCGTTCGTACCTGTACTGTCACGTACTTTGCACGTCTTGTGCTTAGGAGAGCTGCTTGATGATGGTGTCAGAAACTTCGCGCATGGACAGGCGGCGGTCCATGGAGGTCTTCTGAATCCAGCGGAATGCTTCTGGCTCAGTCAGGTTCATCTTGGTAATGAGCAGCGACTTTGCGCGGTCAACGAGCTTGCGGGTCTCAAACTGGTCGCGGATGGTGCCCACTTCCTTCTCGAGTGCGCGAATCTGCTCGTAGCGGCTAATTGCCACCTCAATGGCGGGGACCAGGTCGTTCGGGGAGAACGGCTTGACGACGTACGCCATAGCGCCTGCCTCAACGGCACGGTCAACGAGTTCCTTCTGGCTGAATGCAGTCAGCAGAACGACGGGAGCGATCTGCTCCTTCGCGATTTCTTCGGCTGCGGTGATGCCGTCCATAATCGGCATCTTCACATCCATGAGGACGAGGTCGGGGCGGTGCTTCTGTGCTAGCTCGACGGCGGTCTTGCCGTTATCGGTTTCTGCAACAACATCGAAACCCTGGTCCTTCAGAATTTCAACGATGTCGAGGCGAATCAATGCCTCATCTTCAGCCACGACGACGGTGCGAGCGGGACCCTGCTCCTCCGCCTGATTTTGAGTGGTCAGCTCTGACATTACTCTTCTCCTTTATCAAATTTGAATCACTTAAAGTCTACAGGAGGGAATAAATGTTCATCTACTTTCTCGCCTTGTCCCCCGCGTGTTATATGCGCCCTATGTGCAGGTGGGAGGGGTTTTCTGACGTTATTTTGGGCGCCACCCCGCTGATTTTGCACCTTAATGCACTTTTTTGTTCTATACTGCTCATAACAACCCAGAAAAAACGCACAACATAGACGTCAAGCGGCGAAATTCACACCTAAAACATAGACCCGAAAATGACTCTGACATGCAGTAACACGCCCTCGGGTTAGACACAAACGTAATAAACAAAATATTTATACCGAAACTCCATCACCTGCCAAAGAAGGCCGATACACTGGAATGGATTATTCTCCTCGACTTCTCCGGCACTCGCATTTGACCGACCATACTCGATACCCGGAGGGGATTCATGCCAATCACCCGTCAAGCACGCACCTTGTACTCAGACTTCGTCGAGTACAAGGAACTCGACCGCGCCCCGCTGACTTCCATTCACCCCGGAATTCTCGTCGCCTTCGACTCCACCGCGCTTGCAAGCCTCTACAACTACCCAACCCACATTAGCGACGAAATCCTCCGCGCCTACTCCCAGCTCCGCGGACACGCCTTTCTCCCTCACCAGGCGCTCAAAGAATTCTGGGCAGCACTCGACGGCGCATCCCCCGTGCCCGCCGCCGCAGAACGCGTCCGCTCAGCGCTCGCATCCTTCAAAGAAACCCTGCCCGAAGAACGCAACTCCCCCTGGAGTGCGCTGCGTTCCGTCACGCACCAGCTGGACCACTCCATCGCACAGATCATGCGGATCCTCGAACCCACCACCGACACCGGATCCATCAACATGGCACGCCGCGAAGACGACACGATCCTGCCGCGACTAAACCGCATCTTCACCGGACACGTAGGCGCAGCGCCCAGCCCCGAACGCCACGAACAGCAATGCCGCGAAGCCCTCGCACAGGACCACCCGCTGCTCGCTAACGCCAGCTTTGACGCCGACTTCGCGCTCTGGAACCAGTGCGTTACCGAAGCTACCACCCGCGTGAAGGGCACCGACTGTGTATTCGTCACCGGCGGTGTGCGCGACACCTGGCTGCGCAACGGCCCGCAGGTCCGCGCCGCATCGGGCGGCGAACCCGTGCGCCAGCTGGCGAACCGTCAGCTGCTGCGTGAATACGCGCAGGCAACCGGAGGCGGCGTGTTCCGCATCTACACCGTCGAGGAGATCCTGCGCCTCGCCTCCAACCAGTACGGCGTGACCGTCAGCGACGCGACCTACAGCGCGATTCGCGCGGAACAGCCCGTAGCTGTGTAAATTCGCCGTGCACAGTCACCGTTGAGAATAATCCCACCACACCACACCCACCACCATTAACAGCGAGAAGCCACATGTGTTTCGAGAAGCCACTAAAAACGTGGCTTTTCGAAACACATGTGGCTTTTCAGCGTCTAGCTAGTTCTCACGGCTGGCGCGGTACAGCTCAGCGGCACGCTCCTCCGAAGACTCGTCATCACCGAGCATCAGGTAGCACAGGTACAGGGTAAAAGCGGCGCGGCGGTCGGCGGCGAGCGCGCTGGCTCCTTCGCCGGGCTGGGTACTGAAAGCGATAACGTCGTGCGCCTGGGGCAGGGCTGCAATCAGGTGCGCGGCGGTTTCGTAGCCGTCCTGGTTGCCGGGCAGGGTGAACTGGTGCGGCTCCTGGTTCTTGTCAGCAGTGCCGGCTTCCGCACGAGCAGCGGAAAAGTTAGCATTGAGGACGTCCTCAACACGGCTCATCAGCTCATCATCGGGCAGTGCGCGGTCATCCGCGGCAAATGCAATGTGGATGCCGTTCAGAGTCTCGTAAGGGTGCTCACCCGCGAAGTATCCGGCGGCAAGCGCGTAGCCGGTGAGCAGCTGCGCTTCGGCGGCGGTGAAGGTGCCGCGCGCCTCACGCAGGGCGGGCAGCAGAAGCTCGGTCAGGAGCGGGTGCAGGGACTCGGGGGCGTTCGCGATAGCCTCCTGCAGGTACTCTTCCGCTTCCGCGGTGGGCTCGGCGTTGAGCAGGGTCAGGAAAGCCTCATCGGTGCCAGCCCAGCAGCGAGCAATCAGCACAAGGGTTGCAATGAGCGCGAGCAGTTCGCAGTAACTACCCGAACGGTCGGCGCCGAAAGATTCAGCAACAACGCGGGCGAGCATGCGGGCGGCAATGTTCTCGAGGACGAACTCGTCATAGGGGTTATCGCCGGGCCAGTTCGCGGGATCGGGCAGGTAGGTGTCGTCCAGGTAGCGCAGCACAGGCTCGAGAGGCGCGGGTGCATCCGCGGCGAGGTCGGGGCAGCACTGCTCAACCCAGCTGTTCACGGTAGCCTCGTCGGCAATACCGGCAGCCTCAGCGATCTGGACACGCGAAAGGCTGTAGGGTGCAACGAGTGCGGCGAGGTCGTCGCACGCACCGTTGGAACGGTAGGTGGGCTTGTAGTTGGCGCTGGGTAGAGTGCCGGGGAGGTTGGTGGCTGCCATGGTGGCTCCTTCGCTGAGGTTCGGGGTGAATTGGGTTGTATGGTGTGCGATGCTCGGGACCGTTTGAAGGGTCGGCGCATCTTCTAATTTCAGAATATCCCAGAGCCTCGAATCATGTACTGCCCGTCGTCATTACCCGCCCATTAACCGCGAGAAGCCACATGTGTTCACAACACATGTGGCTTCTCGGCGCAGAGGGAAAAGGATGCTAGTCCAGCAGCGCGTCCACGAATGCTTCCGGGTCGAACGGTGCCAGGTCATCCGGGCCTTCACCCAGACCGATGAGCTTGACGGGAACGCCGAGCTCCTCCTGGATAGCGACCACGATGCCGCCCTTTGCGGTGCCGTCGAGCTTGGTCAGCACGATACCGGTGACGTCCACGATATCGCCGAAGACCTTCGCCTGAACCATACCGTTCTGGCCGGTGGTCGCGTCAATCACGAGCAGAACCTCGGTGACCGGCGCTTCCTTCTCGATAACGCGCTTAATCTTGCCGAGCTGATCCATCAGACCGGACTTGTTCTGCAGGCGGCCCGCGGTGTCCACGAGCACGGTGTCGACGCCCTGCTCCTTGCCAGCCTTCACGGCATCAAACGCGACGGATGCGGGGTCGGCGCCTTCCTTCTCGGAACGCACGGTCTTCACGCCCACGCGGTCACCCCAGGTGGTCAGCTGCTCGGACGCGGCCGCACGGAACGTATCCGCGGCGCCCAGGAGCAGGGTCTGACCGTCAGCGACCATCACGCGGGCGATCTTGCCGACCGTGGTGGTCTTACCGACGCCGTTCACGCCAACGACCAGCACCACGCCGGGGTTGCCGTCGCTGCCGGCGGTCTTCAGTTCACGGTCCATGTCGGGGCGAACAATCTTCACGAGCTCCTCACGGAGCATCTTCTTCACGGCGGCAGGGTTGCTCGTACCTTCAACGCGCACGCGCTGCTGCAGCGCCTCCACCAGGCGGGTAGTCGGCTCGGAACCCAGGTCGGCGAGCAGCAGGGTCTCCTCAACCTCATCCCAGACGTCCTGGTCGATGCGGTCGCGAGAAAGCAGAGCCAGCAGGCCCTTGCCGAGCATGTTGTTCGAACGAGCCAGGCGGGCGCGCAGGCGCACCAGGCGACCCGCGGACGGGTCGGGCATATCAAGTTCAATAGCGCGAGGTGCCGAGCTTTCGGGTTCTTCCGCCGAACCGCCGGAGGCCTTAGCCGCCTCCTGACGCAAAGACTGCAGGTTCGCGGTCTTCTTGGGTCGGCGCAGAACGGCGAAAAGTATACCGGCGATAACCAGTACACCCAGCACAATCGCGCAAATCATCATCATCGTTTCATTCACACTACTAGCTTACCGGTTTGGGCGGTTTGGCTGGTCGAGGTGACGCGCATGCCCGGCTGTCGGCGGAGTAGACTGGACACTGTTAAGTTTTTTAGCCGAACACATGGTTGACAGTTGCGGGTGGGGCCCGCGGCTGCCGCACGGCACCGCACGATTTCGAGGATGAACATGAGGAACCCTGCCAAAACACCGCCTGTTTTTGACCCGCGCACGATTGACCCGAACCGTGTGCCGACCGGCTTGAAGGTTCTGATTGCTGCCTCGTTCATGATTGCGGTGGGTTTTGGTTTGGTGGCGCCGGTGCTGCCGAACTATGCGCAGAACTTTAACGCGACGGTCACGATGGCGACGATGGTGGTTTCTGCGTTGGCGATTACGCGCCTGATTTTCGCGCCGTCGGCGGGTCAGATGATTACCCGATGGGGTGAGCGTCCGGTGTACACGATTGGCATGCTGATTGTGTCGGTGACGTCGTTCATGATTGCGTTTGCCTGGGATTATTGGGTTCTGCTGGGTTCGCGTGCGGTGGCGGGTATCGGCTCGGTCATGTTCACGGTCTCTGCGATGGGTCTGCTGGTACGCCTGTCCCCGGCGCATATGCGCGGCCGTATTTCGGGTTATTATGCGACGGCGTTCCTGCTGGGTAACCTGCTGGGCCCGGTGATTGCGAGCGCGCTGGCGCCGTTTGGTATGCGTGCGCCGTTCATTGTGTATGGTTTTTCGCTGCTGGCGGCGGGCCTGATTGTGTGGTTCTTGATGCCGTCGCAGGCGGCGCTGGAGGCGGAGCGCGACGCGATTATGGAGGCGGCGGCACTGGCTGAGGGTAAGGGCACCGGGGTGCTGCCGTCGGCAGCGCCTTCCCCTGCTAACACTCAGGCTGGCGCATCCGGCAAGGCGGCTAAGCCTGCTGCATCCGGCGGCGCTGCGGGTAAGAGCGACCTGCCGGCGATGACGGTTCGTGACGCGTTGAAGTTCTCGAATTACCGTTCTGCGCTGGTGTCGAACTGGGCGATTGGCTGGTCGGTGTTTGGTGTGCAGTCGTCGATTATTCCGTTGGCGGCGGCGTATTTGGCGACGGGCGGCGACATGTCGAATTCGGTGGCGGGTACCCTGTTGGCTTCGTTGGCAATGGCGACGAACTCGTTTGGTAATGCGTTGACGCAGACGTTCTCGGGTCGTTTTTCGGATCGTTTTGGTCGCCGTGTGATGGCGTTTTCGGGTCTGCTGTTGGCGGGTTCTGCGGTGACGTTTATGGGTTTCGCGCCGGTGGCGTGGGTGTTTGTGTCGTTGACGGCGTGCCTGGGTATTGGTGCGGCGTTTATGGGTCCGTCGATTCAGGCTGCGGTGTCTGATGTGATTGGTACTCGCCGCAGTGGCGGCCAGGTGTTGGCGGTGTATCAGATGTGTAGCGATTTCGGTATGATTCTGGGCCCGCTGGTGGCTGGCATGATTGCGGATGCGTGGGGCTTTGTTCCGGCGTTCATTATGAGTGGTTTGTTGTTGGTGGCGGCGGCGTTCACGTGGGCGCCGTTCCGTAAGGCGCGCTGGCCGAAGGATATTGCGGACGCGGACTATACGGGCCGCTAAGAGCTCTCTAATAGGTAAAAAGCCGGTGTCCGGTTCCTGTTGCGTGACAGGAAC
>NZ_ACVO01000023.1 GCF_000175615.1 Rothia mucilaginosa ATCC 25296
GACGGTCTCGACCTTCGCGGTCTTCTCCTCAACAGTAGGCTCAGCCGCCTTCTTCTCAGCAGCCGCAAACAGGCTATCCAGAGTAGAAGCAACCTCAGTCTCAGACGCAGCGGGAGCGGCAACCTTCGGTGCCGGCGCGTGCTTCGCCTTCGCGTTACGCAGGTTGGTCAGGCCAGCAGCAATCGCCTCATCCAGGGGAACCTCAGGAGCCTTCTCCTTCTTCGGGCGGCCCGGACGGCGACGCTCAGTACCCTGCTGGGCGTCAGAGCTCTCACGAACATTCTTACGCAGAGTTTCACGGGTCTCTGCAGAGGCGTTCTTCTCCTCCGCGAGGGCGTTCAGCGCCTCAAAAACCCCAAGTTCGACGTTCTTCTCGTCAGACATTAATCTTCTTTCGTTACACCCTGCTCCGCACCGCAAGGATTTTAACAGCGCGCATACAGCGCAAAGCCTAGTTGCTGTCACCGCGGCTCAAGCCTCACCCTACGGTGCGCGTTCATTGGCGCTACCGGGCACTATCTCGTTCAGTGCTTCTGCCGTAGGGGGCGAGCGGGCGGAACGCAGAGCGCGCCGCGACGGTCACAGCCACCTCGCTCTCGAGCACGGCACGCTCACACCCTTCCTGGATGCCCTGCCGGTCTTCGGGTTTCTTCGCCGAGGCGGGCGGCCCGCGCGGTGCGACAGTTATGCTCCGCGGCTTATAGCCGGCGCTCTTCGGGTACTCTCCCTCGATGCGTTGGTGGGGATCTTTATGCGCGTGCGGGGCGCACAAGACACCGTGTTCCATTATACCCGGTAGAGGGTACCTCTAAGCCACCCCGCCCATCCTATCTGGGCTCCACCTCCCGGCAGGATGCGCGGGCACATTGCCTCGGACACCTTGCGGCGGGCACAATACCGCGAGCACACTGCGGCGGGCACATTGCGGGTACAGCAAAGCCGGGCGTGCCACTACGCACCACCCGGCTTCAAAAAGTTCTCAAGAGGAGGGGCTAGTCCAGACCCAGTTCCGCATCGCGCGCCTCACGAGCCTGCTGAGCAAGCTTCGGGTCGGTCGGCAGGTACTCCGGACCGGAACCGGTCGCAAACGGAACGCCCAGAATGAAAACAAACGGAGAAACAACCAGCAGAATCACCCACAGCAGCGAGAAGTGACCGGCAGTCAGCAACAGCAGGGCAGTCAGAAAAATAACAGCAGCAGCGCCCATTGCGGCAATTCCGGCAGTCTTCACGGTTCTCCTCGAAGGGGTATCAAGAATCTAGTGTCCAGCAGAACGGCAGACAGTCAACGCCGCAGGCAAAACCCGCGGACGGCTCCGGCTGACGCCGCTCAAGAATATACCTGACCATTATACGCACCCGCGCCGCCTCCCCGCTGACTTCACGGCTCGGGTCGCCGGCGCCTCCCCCGCTACCCGGCGCCCCAGCCCGGCGTATTCTACCCGGCACGATCAGCCCGGTGTATTCTGCGCAACCTCACCCACCCGCAGACGCAACAACGCCCCGGCACCAACAAGTACCGGGGCGTTGAATGTTCGGGGCATCAGCCCTCAAATGCTTAGCGCATCATATTCACAATGACCTCAAAGAAGCGGATCACAATAATGCCGAAAATCAGGATCAGCCACAGGCTAATCGCAAACCACGACCAGCCGCGAGCGCTCTCACGCATCGACTGCGACGCCGGAATAACACCCGCCGAAATATTGCGGACCGTAGTCTTCACAAACAGCGTGATGGTCATAACCCAC
Organism: Rothia mucilaginosa ATCC 25296; assembly: GCF_000175615.1. Lineage (GTDB taxonomy): Bacteria > Actinomycetota > Actinomycetes > Actinomycetales > Micrococcaceae > Rothia > Rothia mucilaginosa. The sequence continues at coordinate 1,752 of NZ_ACVO01000023.1, forward strand.
ACGATCATGCAGAACAGGCACAGGGCATTAATCTGGAACGTCGTCTGGTACCACAGCCACATAATGAATGCGGTCGCCGCAGCCAACCCAATGTTCATGCACACCCAGAACCACTTCTTAAACTGTGCGCCCGCCATGATTGCGGCACCGATAGTCACCACAATCGAGAAGCCCACCAGACCAATGAACGGGTTCGGGAAGCCGAAAGCTTCCGCCTGCGGGGTGCGCATCACCGTGCCGCAGCTGAGCAGGGCGTTGATATCGCAGACCGTGGAGTGGCCGGCATCAATGTAAATCTGCAGGCGCTCATACACCAGAATCGCTGAAGAAATGAGTGCAATCAGGCCGGCGCCAACCAGCCAGAATCCGAGCTGTCGGTCTGAGTAGCTGCCCGGGGTTCCCGCGTGCCCGTGCTGCGCTTCTTTTGCAGCGTGGGTGGGCTCGGTAGTACTCGATGCGGCGGTACTCATACGACTCCTTCAGATAGTGTTTCACGGTGATACTTGCGTAGCGGATATCTGCGCAGTGAATATTTGCGCAGCGGCACCGTCTTAAGCTCAGTGCGTTGAGGGGCGCGTGCAACCGTCAACGCGGCAGACGCCGGGGACGGTTGAGGAGGTACCGGTTAGGTTCCTCAGGGGTGCGCCTCACCTCGTGCAGTAGCGGGTACGTACCGGCGCGGCATAGCCAGCACCCCGGAAGCGGTACCCCATTTATCCTAGCCTCTCACACCGCCAAATGGCACGCCATCAGCCTATATGTTCCGTTTTATGACGTGCTATTTTACGCAGATGGGTGCGTTTTCGGGGCACTTTCGGGGCTAATTCCGGGCGCTTTCGGGGTGTCTTTGGGGTGTCTTTAACGCGCGAAACCCCCGGAAGGCGCCCACAATTCAGCGGCGGGCGGAACCTTCCGAGGGTTTCAACGGGATATTTTCTAGGGCTTTATCCGGGGCATCACTTAGGGCGGTATTACCTAGGGCAGCGGGTGGGTGTACGACTCATCAAAGAACAGCTGCTCCAGCTCCACCGCGCGGCTAAAGAACTCGCGGGCACGCTGCGCATCCGACGGGCCCACACGATCCAGTTCGCGGCGCAGGAAATCAACCAGCTCACGGAACTCCGGGTAGTCGTGCAGGGTAATCCACTCGTGGTGCACAAACGATTCGGGACGCTTGGCGGGAGCCTTCGACGCCCAATCCAGGTACAGGCCCTCGCAAACCACCAGCACCGACAGGATCGCCGCGTAGCTACCGCTTGCCGCCGCGTCGAGGAAGAGACGCTTGAAGCCGGTGGTCGCCTCCGTATCGGGCATGGAATCACGCTGATGCTCAGTCACGCCCAGAGTCTCAAAACAACGCAGGAAGTAGGTGTTCTCATCGCCCGCAATCTCGCCGGCAAACTGCGCCAAGCGCAGACGACCCGCGAGAGTATCAGCGTTAGCAATCGCGCCACCAATCAGGGCGAGGAAGGTATCGAGGAAGCGGTAGTCCTGCACCAGGTACCCCGCCATGACCTGCGGGGCGATTGAGCCGTCAAAAAGCTCAGCAACAAAGCGGTGGTTCGTGGCGGAAAGCCAGGTGTCGAGGTTCTCCTGACGTAGGGACTCGGTGAACGAATCGGTGCCAATCAAATCGGTGAAGGGTGCGGGCATAATGGGTGCCTTTCACTATGTGGCATACCGTCGCTGGTATGCGTATGTGTGCGGGTGTGTTGGTGCGGCCTCAGGCGTTGGGGCCGGCGCCTCAGCGAATATAGCACCGTGACGCCAAGGCGTGCCCGGTTTTGCACCCCGGTGCCCACAAATTTTCGTTCTTTTCGATTTTTTGGGTGGGTGAGGGCGGATGATGCCGGTCAAATTCGGGCGATTGGGGTTAGGTGAGAGCCTATGGGAACACGTGAGAAATCATGCGTTCGAGTGGGAGTATGAGGGCAAAGGCATAAAAAGCGGGGGCACGAAAAAACGGGGTGCCACTCCCCCAGCCAGTAAATACCAGAAATACTAGCCGGAGGACGGCACCCCGCCTCATGTCTGCAACCTCAACAGGTCGCTTTAGTGATCCGCATCGTCCTCAGAATCATCGTCACCGAAGAAATCATCGGTGTACGAATCGCCCAGCGGCAGACCCAGCGAATCCTCCAGCGAAGAACCCGCCGCAGACTCGCCACCCAGCTCAGCCATGATGCCGTCCAGCAGCTCATCCGGCTCAGCAGAGGCAGCCGCAGCCGCCGCGGCAGCCAGAGTCGAAGCCGACGCCGCGCCCGCAGAACCCGCATAAGCACCCTCGGCGCCCAGCTCATCCGGCAGCTCCTCAGCCTCAGCGCCGGGGGTCTTCGCCTGCTCATGCGCCGCCAGCAGGGTACGTGCCTCACCAATGACCGTAATCGAACCGGTAATCAGCACACCCGCCGACTCCTGCTCAAAGAGGGCGTTCTCCATGGCGGTGGCAATCGCCTCGTCCAGGTGCTCAAACACCTCGATCGAGTCTTCGTCCAGGCCCGCGTCCAGCGCCAGCTCGTGCAGACGCTCCGGCGCAATCGCACGCGGCGAATCCGACGCCGCCAAGTACAGGCGGAAGGTACCGTCAGAAGCGTCAACGTACTCTTCGCGCATGGTCTCAAACATGCCCAGAGCATCCTTCTCACCCAAAATACCGACCACGGCGTGCAGGTGGGACAGCTTGAACGCCTCAGTCAGCGCAGCCGCGGAAGCACGCACACCGTGCGGGTTGTGGCCCGCATCCAGGATGGTCAGCGGCTCGGTGCGCACAACCTCCAGACGGCCCGGCGAGCGCACCGTCTCAAAGGCGGTACGCACCACGTCCTCGGGTAGCTGACGCTGACCGCCGAAGAACGCCTCCACGGCGGCAAGAGCCACCACGGCGTTCTGCGCCTGATGTGCACCGTGCAGGGACAGCGGCACATCCGGGTACTCGCCCGCTAGGCCGCGCAGGGTCAGCAGCTGACCGCCGACCGCAAGCTCACGGGAGACAACGCCGAACTCCACGCCCTCGAAGGCGAAGGATGCTTCCTTCTCGCGGGCGGAGGCGAGCAGTACGTCCGCCGCTTCCGGGTCCTGCGCCGCAGAAATCAAGAAGCCGCCGGGCTTGATGATGCCAGACTTTTCGGTCGCAATCTCGGCGAGGGTTTCGCCCAGCATGTCGGTGTGGTCCAGACCGATCGGGGTAACCACGGAAACCACGCCGTCGGCAACGTTCGTGGAGTCCCAGGTGCCGCCGATACCGACCTCGAGCACCACCACGTCCACCGGCTCGTCCGCGAAAATCGCGAAGGCGAGCACGGTAACGGACTCGAAGAAGGTCAGGGCGGGCTCGCCGCGGGAGGTCATCTCCGCGTCCACAATCTGCATGTAGGGGGCAATTTCCTCCCAAATGCGCACAAAGGTGGCGTCCGGTACGGGCGCGCCGTTAATGCAGATACGCTCGGTAACGCTTTCGAGGTGCGGGCTGGTAAAGCGGCCCACACGCAGGTCGTGGCCGAGCAGCAGCGCCTCAATCATGCGGGCGGTGCTGGTCTTGCCGTTCGTGCCGGTGATGTGGATGACCGGCGCGGCACGGTGCACGTCGCCGAGGATTTCGACGGCGCGCGCCACAGCGTCCAGGCGCGGCGCCATCTTGTTTTCGGGTGCTCGCGCCAGCAGTTCACCGTAGACCCGCTCCACGCCCTCGGGGTCGGGAATTGCGGGGTAATTCTTCTCGCTCATTGTTCTCCTCACTGGGATAGCCGGCCGGTGCCGGCAGGGGCCCACCGTGCGGCAGGATAACCGTGCGGCGGGATAGACGACGGGCCGCCCCGCCCAATCAAGGGGGCGGGACGGCCGTACGGTTCAGGCGTTTTATGCCTTGGCTACGCTAATGCTCAGCTCGGCTGCTTCGCTCAGCAGCAGGGACACGGCGAGGGTTTCACTGGTCACCAGTGCTTCGTTGGCGCGCAGAGCGGCCAGAGTTTCCTCCGGTGCCGCGATGCTCAGGTTGATGCGGTCCGCAACGTTCAGGTCGGCGTCCTTACGTGCCTGCTGAATAGCGCGGATGGTGTCGCGGGCGATACCCTCAGCAACCAGCTCATCGGTCAGCTCAATGTTGAGGACCAGGAAGCCGCCGGGCAGAACCGCAGCCGCAGTGTGCTCAGCACCCTCAGCGTCAGCGGCAACCACGGTTGCCAGCTCGTATTCGCCCTCTTCCAGAGCCAGGCCGCCGTCCAGAGCTGCCACGCCGACCAGGACGGTACCGTCCTCGGTCACGGTCCAGTCACCGGACTTGGATGCCTTAATGGCAACCTGCACCTGCTTGCCCAGGCGCGGACCTGCCGCACGTGCGTTGACCTTCAGCTGCTGGGAGATGCCGTAGTCGGCGGGGTCGACAGTGTCGGCGCTGACCAGCTCCACCTGGCGCAGGTTCAGCTCGTCCTCAACGATGTTCGCGAAGTACTCCGCACCCTTCTCACCGAAAGCGGTACCCAGGGCAGCGAACTGCTCGGGTGCGATCGCCACGGTCATCTTCTGCAGCGGCTGGCGCACGCGGATCTTCTTTTCCTTGCGCAGTGCCGAGCCGGCGGAGCAGACCTCACGCACGGTCTGCATGAGAGCCAGCAGGTCAGACTCATCAGCGAAAGCGGATGCCTCGGGCCAGTCAGCCAGGTGCACGGAGCGTTCACCGGTGAGGCCGCGGTAGATTTCCTCGCTGCTGAGCGGCAGCAGGGACGCGGCGACCTTCGACACGGTCACCAGTGCGGTGTAGAGGGTGTCGAATGCGTCGGTATCTTCGTTGAAGAAGCGCTCGCGGGAGCGGCGCACGTACCAGTTGGTCAGTGCGTCGGCGTACTGGCGCAGGGATTCGCAGGCGTTCCAGATGTCGTAGGAGTCCATCGCTGCGGTGACCTGCTCGATGAGTTCGCGGGTCTTGCCGAGGATGAAGCGGTCCATCACGTGCTGCGAGTCGTACTTGAGCTTTGCGCTGTAGCCTTCGCCGTTGTTAGCGGCGTTAGCGTACAGGGCGAAGAAGTGGTAGACGTTCCACAGCGGCAGCATGACCTGGCGAACACCCTCGCGGATGCCCTGCTCGGTCACGATCAGGTTGCCGCCGCGCAGGATCGGGGAGGACATCAGGAACCAGCGCATCGCGTCGGAGCCGTCACGGTCGAGGACCTCGGAGACGTCCGGGTAGTTACGCAGGGACTTGGACATCTTCTGACCGTCCGAGCCGAGCACAATACCGTGGCTGATGACGTTCTTGAACGCGGGGCGGTCGAAGAGCGCGGTCGCCAGTACGTGCAGCACGTAGAACCAGCCGCGGGTCTGACCGATGTACTCGACGATGAAGTCTGCCGGGTAGTGGTTCTCGAACCATTCCTGGTTCTCGAAGGGGTAGTGCACCTGCGCGTAGGGCATGGAGCCGGAGTCGAACCAGACGTCGAGCACGTCTTCCACGCGGCGCATGGTGGACTTGCCGGTCGGGTCGTCCGGGTTCGGGCGGGTCAGCTCGTCAATGTACGGGCGGTGCAGGTCGGGTTCGCCGTCCTTGTTCAGGGGCAGGCGGCCGAAGTCTGCCTTGAGCTCTTCGAGGGAGCCGTACACGTCCATGCGCGGGTAGTTCGGGTCATCCGAAACCCACACGGGGATCGGGGAGCCCCAGAAGCGGTTACGGGAGATGGACCAGTCGCGTGCGTTCTCAACCCACTTGCCGAACTGGCCGTACTTCACGTTTTCCGGGATCCAGTTAATCTGCTTGTTCAGCTCGTACATGCGGTCCTTGAAGTCGGTGACCTTCACGTACCAGGAGGTGATTGCACGGTAGATGAGCGGGGTGCGGCAACGCCAGCAGTGCGGGTAGGAGTGCACGTAGGACTTCTCGCGGATCAGCACATCGTCTGCCTTGAGGGCGTTGATGATGGTGCGGTTCGCGTCGAATGCCTGCACGCCTGCAATCTCAGCCAGGGCGGTGGAGCCGGAGGCGGTGGGCTCGGCGAAGAGGTTCAGGAACTTTGCGCCTTCGTCGAGGGAGAGGATCACGGGGATGCCGTAGCCTTCACAGACCTTCTGGTCGTCTTCACCGTAGGCGGGTGCCTGGTGGACGATGCCGGTACCGTCACCGGTGGTGACGTAGTCGGCGACGAGGATCTGCCAGGAGGTTTCGGTGCCCCACTTTTCGGTGTCTGCGAAGTAGTCCCAGAGCGGGGTGTAGCGCACGTGCTCGAGCTGGGAGCCGGTGTAGCGTGCGGTGACGGCTGCGTCTGCGTCCTTTTCGGGCTGGTCGCCTTCGTAGCCGAGGTCCTTGGCGTAGGAGCCGAGCAGGTCGGAGGCAATCAGGAAGGAGCGGCCCTCGAACTTGCCTGCGCCGGGTACGACGGAGTATTCAATCTCAGGTCCGACGGCGAGCGCCTGGTTGGTGGGCAGGGTCCAGGGGGTGGTGGTCCATGCGAGTGCTTCGACGCCGTCGAGTTCTGCGGCGACCTTCTCGTCAGCGCCGAGGGCGGTGTCTGCGGTGAGGCGGAATGCGACGGTGACGGTCTGGTCCTGGCGGTCCTTGTACACGTCGTCGTCCATGCGCAACTCGTGGTTGGAGAGGGGGGTCTCGTCCTTCCAGCAGTAGGGCAGCACGCGGAAGCCCTGGTAGGTCAGGCCCTTGTCGTAGAGGCGCTTGAACGCCCAGATGACGGACTCCATGTACTCGACGTTCAGGGTCTTGTAGTCGTTTTCGAAGTCGACCCAGCGCGCCTGGCGGGTGACGTACTTTTCCCACTCGTTGGTGTACTTGAGCACGGATGCGCGGGCAGCGTCGTTGAAGTTGTCGATGCCCATTTCGAGGATTTCGCGCTTGTCGGTCATGCCGAGCTGCTTCATTGCCTCGAGTTCTGCGGGCAGGCCGTGGGTGTCCCAGCCGAAGCGGCGTTCTACCTTGTGGCCGCGCTGGGTCTGGTAGCGTGCGACGAGGTCCTTGGCGTAGCCGGTGAGCAGGTGGCCGTAGTGGGGCAGACCGTTAGCGAAGGGAGGGCCGTCGTAGAAGACGAATTCGTTTTCGCCGTTTTCGCCTGCGGGGCGGTTCTCGACGGATGCGGAGAAGGTGTTGTCCTTCTTCCAGTAGTCGAGGACTGCTTCTTCGAGTGCGGGGAACTTGGGCGATGCGGTGACGCCGCTTCCTGCGGCTTCGAAGGCGCTCGCCTTGGGGTATACATGGGACATGTGTTTGTGCGCCCTTATCTGTTGTTCTCAACGCTGAGAGGTTGGGGCGACAGGGTACGTAGCACTCGTCGTCCGCACCGTTTCAGCGGGTGAGGATTGACATGACGGGTGCAAGGACGCCTGGGCATCGCTGACGTATCCGGGCTGTGCCGGGGGTCGGGATGCGGCGCGGTACCACCTTGCTTACTGATTTAACAGCTCAACGCACCGAACCCTCCCGGGGCTACCTGGCGTCGCGTGTCCGCGATACCTAGCCACCGGAAGAGCGGCGCGTTGGGCGGGTATCAGTCGCTTATTACAGCTATATCGGGCTTAACCGTCCGGTTCTACTGGGACTACATCTCTTCCGCTAAGACACCCTCGCCGCAGCGATTGGCGGGTGCCCGCAGGTGCGGTCCGTTCTTCCGAATTGCTCGCCGGTGATGGCCGGGTCGTTGCAAACACTAATAGTTTATGTGGCTTTTGTGTCTGTATGCAACCCCGCAGGGTGTGGGTTTGAACAGCACTTTTCAGATGTGCCGATGCTGGAGGCGTAAAACAGAATGGTTCTTCGTTCGGCGATATCTAGAGCGAGTAGGGGGCTTAAGGGGTCCCACCACACCCCGCACTCGGGCGTGTTTAAGGATGTATGTTTTTTCATTCCTTGCGTGTTGCTTTAAGTGGGTTTCGATTTTTTCGAGGGAACCTGAGGGATTGCAGTCAGTGCAACCACAAGATATGGGGTGAACACCGATGTAATTCCACTAGATATTCACCCCTGCAAGTTTTTGTCCCCTCAGTATCCCGTGTGGGAACCGGTTTTTCTGAATGATTCAGCAATGCATAGCGGGTGAATAGAGTGCATATTTCAGGGGTTTCAGGCAGATTCCCCCTTGTTGAATCGAGTATTTCTCCCGAACTACTGAAGGCCTCCTCGCATTCAGAAGGTTGAGCCAGCCCCTCTCCCCTCCCCTATCTTTTGCGAACGCAAGGACGAGGCTCTTTCATTTTTTAGGTCATAAATATGACTGAAATCACTTAATCGAATATGCGCACACCTCCTCACCAATCAGCCGCCTCCATCAAATAGCTCCCCATCAACAGAGCATGGTCGCAATACTTTACAGTGATTGATATCTTGAGTGATCTATAGGCTCACAGAGATTACTAAGGTGTATTTTCGTGTATTTTGAGCTCAAAATAGTCTAAAATGAATCGTGCAACACATCAATGATGATTCGATAGTATTACTTACCCTCTCACCGGGGTGTGAATATAGCAGTCTCAACGATGAGTTCACCGCGTATCCGTTCGCTCCACCAGCAACATGTACGCACCCGAGGTCACTTCCGGACGTGGGCTGAAACCGTGGCATTTGCCCGAAGTTTTACCCCCTTTCACGACCTCACCCAACACGCCATACAACCACGCGCCCGCCGCCGGGTGCCCCGAGCCCGCCTCGGCATAATTCAAGGAGTTCACCGATGCTCTCACCCTCTTCGAGCACCCGTTCCGCCGTTTCCCGCCTTATGAGCCGCCGTACCCTGCTGCTCGGTGGCGCGGTTTCCCTCATGGCCGGTTGCGCCTCCGATATTCGCCCGCTGAGCGAAGAAGCAAAAGCTAAGGTAGGCTCCCCCACCCCGTCCGCGAGCGCGACCGCTTCTGCGTCTAGTTCGCCGTCTGCTTCACAGTCTGCTTCACAGTCTGCTTCGGCGACCGCATCAGCAAGCGCTAAGAGCAGCTCGTCCAGCGCGGCACGCGTACCCGTATCTGAGGACGCACTCGTTGAGGGTTGGGAAAAGTACCCCGGCCCTCTGAAGCTGACCGGCGAATACATGGGCGAGTACCAGCCCGCAACGGATTCTTCCCCTGCGAAGAACGTACCTAAGCCCCTCAAGACCGTTCCGCACCGTGAAGAACCGACCTTCCAGGGCGCCTACGAGACGTTGCGTGCCTACTACAGTGCTCAAATCACCGCGCTCAAGGATGGCCACTATGCAGATCAGGCGATTGAGCTGACCTACCCGGCAGACAAGAGCGCCATCGACGAGGTTAAAGCAGTCAAGGAACTGTATGAGCAGAACGGCTGGTACATGGACTTCACGTGCAGCATTTCCATGCGGAATACGGAGCCTAGAACCGCCCTGAAGAACGGTGACGGCTACGTAGAAATCATGATGGACGCCAAGTATTCTGCCACCGCCATCCATCAGCCGGACGGCACCGAGCGCAAGATACCGGCGATTACTCAGGTGGCTATTCCGCACGTGATGCTCTACACCGAGGGTAAGTGGTGGCGAATCGGCAACGATTATCTGAACGAGCGTCTGAATGGCGGCAAGAGCTCTTCCGCTTCTTCTGGCTCCGGAGGTTCCAGTTCTGCCGGTTCTAGCGGTTCTTCGGGCCGCGGCTCCACTAAGGTCTAAATCCGGCAAGGTCTAAATCCGGCAAGGTCTAAACTAGCCCCGTTTCATCAATTTCATACGCACTAGCCCAAAGTCGTTGAGGCACAGTCCCCCTGCACCTCACCGACTTTGGGTTATTGTGCCTTAAAGACAATGTCCAGGGTTTTTTGACGAAGTTTTAAAACCAGTCTTCTATAGTAAGAAGTGGATACTTCGTATCGCCGCAGTTCACGCTCCGGCACACCCGTATCCCGGTACCCCTTGTGTACCGCGCACCATACAAAAAACGATGAGGCGGATCCTTTCGTACGCATCACAGCGTTGTGAAGCGAGCTACCTCAATCAACCACTTTCAGGAGATACCATGTCCTTCCGGCCGAGTGCACACGCCAGCTTCTCTGCTAACGACCGAAACGGATTGACCCGCCGCACCGTTCTCTTTGGCGGTCTGACCGCCGGTGCTTTGGCTCTAGCCGGATGCGCTTTCAACAAGGATATTCGCCCCACCGGTACCGGCGACACTTTCTCCGGTTCCCCGAGCGCCTCCGCCTCCCCCTCGGCGTCTGCGTCGGCTTCGCCTTCTGAGTCTGCCTCGGCTTCGGCATCCGCTTCGTCTTCGTCTTCGTCTTCGTCAAGCCGTAGTAGCGCGAAGATTATTCCGTCCGACGAGTTCTTGAAGGACTATAAGAAGTACATTGGCGACGTCAAGTACGAGTACAAGCCCGCCATTGCGCACTATGTTGAGCCGACCGACACCTCCCCCGCGAAGAACGTTCCGATTCCGGTCATTGATACGGTGGCTCAGCGTACCGTCAGTCTCGAGGGCGCCTACAAGACCCTGGCCGCTTACCAGAGCGCGTACATTGCCGCGATGTACAGCGGCGATCTGCAGTACCTCAAGGGTCTGGTCCACGGCGCTGACAGCGGTCTGGTCAACAATCTGAAGGCTATTGCTAAGCTCTACGCTGCGGGCGGTTGGACTAAGGACTACGAGAGCAAGCTGAGCATCCGTGACGATCTCGAGGCGAAGGCTCTTGCCTCTTCCGATTTGGCTGTTGTGGCGTTCCCCTGCCGGGATGTGGTCAAGGAATACACCATCTACCAGAAGGGCACCGGTGAGGTTCAGAAGGCAAGCACCCTGGATGTCGTTATCTATGTGGTGTACGCCGAGGGCAAGTGGCGCGTGACCAGCCGCGAGTACTTCGTGTCCCAGTACAGCGACCAATTCCGCAAGGTCTTTGAGGGTCCCTCCTCATCGGCTTCGGCAGGCAAGTCCAGCGGTGGCGGCTCCGGCAGCTCCGGTGGCTCTAGTTCCGGTAGCAGCAGCGATTTCAAGATCTAGGCACTGAGATTCTAAGCTCCAAGATTAGGATTTGAGCGCAGCACCCCTGATGAAAGCGGGGCGGGTATCAACTGATACCCGCCCCGCTTTCGTATGTTTTTGTGCCGCGGCATTCCGGCGCGGCAATATGACCCGGCGCAGCAATATAACCCGGTACAGCAACAGCCCCGCTCCTCGGCAACTAGGAAAACCAAGGATGCGGGGCTGCGCAATACTATCTGGCGCACCGCCTCTAGGAGGTGGAACGCTCACGCAGACGCTCGTGAACCTCGCTCACAAAGCGGTTCTGATCATCGCGAGCATAATGCACGACCTCACCGATGACGGTAATAGCCGGCGCCTTGACCGATGCGCAATCCGCCTGAGCGTTCTCAAGGGTCGTGACAGTCACGCGCTCCTTCTCAGAGAAACCGTTCTCAATGGTTGCCAGCGGCGTGTCAGCCTCAATCCCACGAGAGAGCAGAGACGCCACCGTATCGGGCAGGGTACGAACACCCATCAGCAGCACCACGGTACCCTGGGCGCGCAGGGTCGCCTCAACCGCCGACACTTCGGTTTCCGACAGGCCGGAGTGACCAGAAATGACGGTGAAAATCGAGGACACCTTACGCAGGGTCACCGGAATCGCCGCACGCGCAGGAACCGCAATGGCGCTGGTAATGCCGGGGATAACCTCAGCCTCCAGGCCTGCGGCGATGCACGCATCCAGCTCTTCAGCGCCGCGACCGTACACGTACGGGTCGCCACCCTTCAAACGCACCACGGTCTTACCCGAAAGCGCGTAATCAATCATGAGCTGCTGAATGCGGGACTGCGGAACAGCGTGCTTACCGGGAACCTTGCCTACATCAACAATGAGGGCGTTCGGTGCGTACTCGCCGTACTCCTGCGGGGCGAGGTGATCCAGAAGGACCACGTCCGCCTCACTCAGGGCACGTGCCGCACGCAGGGTCAGCAGGTCGGCGGCACCGGGGCCACCACCCACAATGTAGACCTTGCCGGGGTTCTCAGCAGGCTCGCCGGGCAGAAGAATGCCGCGTTCCGTCACGCTATCGTCCAGGGTGTGCCCGGGCGCCCCGCCCGCGAGCACCTCGTCAATAGTGGCGAACTCGCGGGGCGGGAACGGAGGAATCTTCGGGCACATACTACGCTGCCGGGACCGGGTTGAGGTCACTGGGCTTGCCCACGGGAATCTTGGCACCGGTCAGCAGGACGGTGTTGGACTCGCCAGCTTCTGCCGCCGCAATTTCCTCGGGGGTTGCGGGGCGAATCTGCTCGCGCTCCAGCACGTACAGGTGCGAACCCTCGTCGCTGCCGTTGGGCTCGTTGATGAAGGCACGGAAGCGGCGCAGGCGGCGCTCGTCGCGCAGGGTTGCTGCCCATTCGTCCTCGTAGGAGTCAACGTGACGCTGCATGTCGCGCTCCAGGTCCTCACACACGCCCAGGGAGTCCTCAATGAGGACGGACTGCAGGTGTGCCAGACCGTCGCCGTGCTCCTCATCCAGATCCTCGAGCCAGCGAGCGGTACGCTGCAGCTTGTCTGCGGTACGGATGTAGTACATCAGGTAGCGGTCGATGTAGCGGATGATGTCCTCGCTGGAGGCGTCCTTGACGAAGAGGCGACCGTGAGCGGGGTTTGCACCACCGTTACCACCCAGGTACAGGTTCCAGCCGTTGGTGGTTGCAATCAGACCAACGTCCTTGCCCTGTGCCTCAGCACATTCACGGTTACAACCGGAAACACCGAACTTGAACTTGTGCGGGGAACGCAGACCGCGGTAACGGTTCTCCAGCTGGACTGCCATGCCGGTAGAGTCCTGAACACCGAAGCGGCACCAGGTCGAACCCATGCAGGACTTCACGTTACGCAGGGACTTACCGTATGCCTGACCGGACTCGAAGCCAGCGTCCACCAGGCGCTCCCAAATGTAGGGCAGCTGCTCCAGGCGAGCACCGAACATACCGATACGCTGTGCACCGGTGATCTTCACGTACAGACCGAACTCTTCAGCGACCTCTGCGATGACGCCCAGCTTCTTAGCGGGAATCTCACCTGCGGGAATACGCGGAACGACGGAGTAGGTACCGTTCTTCTGCATGTTCGCCAGCGCACGGTCGTTGGTCTCCTGAATACCACCGCGGCCTGCGTCCAGGACGTAGGAGTTGCGGAAGGAGGAGAGAATCGACGCAACGGTCGGCTTACAGATAGCACAGCCGTCGCCACCGCGACCGAAGCGTGCCAGCACGGAGTCGAAGTCGTCCAGGCTGGTCAGGCGCACAGCCTCAGCCAGCTCAGCACGGGAGAAGTCGAAGTGCTCACACAGTGCCTTGGAGACGGTCAGACCCATCTTCTTCATCTGCTGTTCCAAAGTCTTCTGCAGCATCGGAACACAGGAACCACACTGGGTACCCGCGGTGGTGCAGGACTTCAGGGACGCAACATCGTGGTTGCCGTCAACGATTGCCTCGCGGACAGCACCGAAGCTGATGTTGTTGCAGGAACACAGGATTGCGTCGTCGGGCAGTTCGGTGTCGGGGATGCCGTCGCCGCCGCCAGCTGCGGTCAGGTAAACGTTCGGCTCAGCGGGCAGCTCGCGGCCAAGCAGGGGCTTGAGGGAGTCGAAGGGAGCGGTGTCACCGACGAACACGCCACCGAGCAGGGTCTTTGCGTCGCCGCTGGTCACGATCTTCTGGTACATGCCGCGTGCGGGGTCTGCGAACAGAACCTCGAGGCAACCCTCGGTGGTGCCGCGGCGGTCACCGAAGCCAGCGACCTGAACGCCAGAGAACTTCAGCTTGGTTGCGATGTCGAACTCTTCAACCTGAGCTTCTTCGTTGTCGTTGAGCAGGTTAGCTGCAACAGCGTCAGCCATAGCGTTAGCCGGTGCGACCAGACCCCAGGTGCGGCCCAGTACGCAGGCGACCTCACCGATAGCCCAAATGTGCTCGTCGGAGGAGTGGCATGCGTCGTTGACGAGAATACCGCCGCGCTCGCCCAGTGCCAGGTCGGCGTCGCGTGCCAGCTCGTCGTTGGGGCGAATACCGGCACCGAAGACCACCATGTCGGCGGGCAGGGTGCGGATTTCTGCATCCTCGGAGGGAGAATCTGCGATGGAGACGGAGACGACGTTGCCGTCAGCATCCTTGTTGATGCCGGAGATGTACACGCCGGTCTCAATCTCAATGCCAGTTGCCTTAATCTGGGCGTTCACGGCGTAACCGCCACCCTGGTCAACCTCAACGGAAAGCAGCCAGGGAGCCACATCCAGAATGGTGGGCTCTGCGCCCAGGTCCTTCAGACCCTCAGCTGCTTCGAGGCCGAGCAGACCGCCACCGACGACGATACCGCGGGGTGCGCGGCCCAGGGTGGACTGCAGACGGTTGACCTCGGAGACCATGTTCTTCACGTCGTCAATGGTGCGGAAGACGTGTGCGGCGTCCGAGTTAAGAATGGGGATACGAACCGCGCGGGAACCGGTCGCGAAGACCAGCACGTCGTAGGGGTACTCGTTGCCCTCGGTGTCGGTGACGACGCGGCGGGTGCGGTCAAGCTTCTCTGCGTGGCAGTTGTTGACCAGGTTGATGTTCTCTGCATTCCACAGTTCGGGGTCACCGAGGGTCAGGTCCTTCTCGGTGTCCTTGAAAATCTTCTCGATAGCAACGCGGTCGTAGGGGATGTAGGGCTCATCGTTGAGGACGGTGATGGTGTCCGCTGCGCGACCGGCAGCTTCAGCGCCTTCGTGGTACGCGCGTACAAAACGCCACGCAGCGGGGCCTGCGCCGACAACGAGAATGTTGCGGGGGGTGTGCGACATGGATTTTCCTTCCTAGTTGTAATGCAGGTAGTTCATGGCACTTATCTACCCTCAGTGTGCGGCTGGATCGTGCCCGGTATTGGAACTCCTAGTTTCCGTACCGTTGGGCTCGTACCTGATGCGTACCGAGTAGTTGGAGCGCCCGCTTCTTTAGAATGCATCTGAAAATTACGAAACATTTTTGTGTGGGATTATGTTGTTTTCTTCAGGCAGTCAAAAGGCGTTTTAAACTACGACTTTTATCGTACACTCTAGCGCGGGGTCGAAGTATCGAAAATCCGTATTTTTTGGGAAAATTTTCCAAAAAATCCGCGGAATACCGGGCTGGAATAGGGTATTCTTACCTTATCTAAACCTAATTTAGGTAAGGCTAATCTATGAAATTTGAGATCATCTTTTAGGGTAAAAATAACCTTTAGCACCCTCCGCGCGCCCCATTTCCAAATGTGGGTTTCATAAGGTAAACTCCAAACAAAGAACACACGAACCGCTATTGTGTCCTGCACCCCGCGCGGCGCAGACCACCACTTCGAAAGGAAACTCCCATGGCTGAGAACTGGGTACGCATCTGCGCTGAATCTGACCTCGAAGAAAACTGGGGTGAAGTCGCCCTGGTCGACGGCTACCAGTACGCCATCTACAAGACCAAGCACGGCATCTTCGCCGGCGACCACCTCGACCCGCACAGCCAGGCACTGGTCCTCGCACGCGGCATCGTCGGCGAGAAGAACGGCAACCCCACCCTCACCTCCCCCCTCTACAAGGAGGTCTACGACCTGACCACCGGTGAGTGCGTCTCCGACCCCTCCTACTCCATCAAGGTCTACCCCGTAGAGGTCCGCGACGGCGACGTCTACCTCAAGACTGCCT
>NZ_ACVO01000022.1 GCF_000175615.1 Rothia mucilaginosa ATCC 25296
TGCCTCAAGCTTGCGCACACGCTCTTCGAGTTCCTCCTCACGCGTTGGCGGCACCGCCCGCACCGACCCCTTCGGCCTGCCCTTGGGCTTAGGCTTAAGCGCCTGCGCGCCGCCCTGGCGGTACAGCCTGCACCACTGCTTCAACGGTGTTGCGCTTGCAATACCGAAATGCACCATCGCTTCAGGCTTACTCATCCCACCATCAACCACAGCCTGCGCTGCGGCGACCTTGGTCTCATAGTCGTATTTGGTTCGCTTTACTCCCATGGTAAGAAGCCCGTCCCTCCCGATGACGCGGTACATCTTCTGCCACTCTCTCACAGTCGCGGCGGACACACCAAGCTTCCTGGCGGTCAGACCATAGCCGAATCCTCTCTCGAACATTTGCGCTGCTTGCTCCCGGAGCAAACGATCATGTCTTAATCCCAGATTGATAGACATGAAAAGCCTCCTGTTTCTTGGACTTTAGTTTTGATGTCCAAGAAACGGGAGGCAGTTCAT
>NZ_ACVO01000021.1 GCF_000175615.1 Rothia mucilaginosa ATCC 25296
CCTACCGCGACCTAACGACCGACCCTACATCACGCTTCAGGAAGCTCTTCGCCTCCCAACTGGAGGGGAAATAACCTTGCAACATACCCGCACAACGTAGAGTTAAAAGCATGGAACGTATTGAATCTCCCGTCTACCGCAGGCTTGGCAACTCCGGCCTCGTCGTACCCAGCGTCGGCATCGGCTGCAACAACCTCGGCCGCCCCGGCACCCCCACCCGCACCCAAGAAGGCACCAACGAAGTCATCGCCGCCGCAGTCGACGCCGGCATCAGCTTCTTCGACATCGCCGACCTCTACGGCGCCGAACCCGGCCTCTCCGAAACCATGTTCGGCACCGCCCTCACCCAGCTCGGCCTCGACCGCGACGAACTGACCATCGTCACCAAATTCGGTCTGCCCGTCGGCGACCTCAACGGCAACGACCGCAACGCCCGCGGATCCCGCCGCTACATCATGCGCGCCGTCGAAGGGTCCCTCCGCCGCCTCGGCACCGACTACATCGACCTGTACTTCTACCACAGCCCCGACCCCAACACCCCCATCGAAGAAACCCTCAGCGCCCTCGACCAGCTCGTACGCGACGGCAAAGTCCGCTACCTGGGCCACTCCAACTTCTCCGGCTGGCAGCTCGCCCACGCCGAACACTGCGCCCGTGAACTCGGCACCGAACGGTTCATCGTCGCTGAAAACCACTACAACCTGCTCGACCGCCGCGCAGAACTCGAAATCCTGCCCGCCGCACGGCACTTCGGCATGGGTGTGCTGCCGTACTTCCCTCTCGCTAACGGCCTGCTGACCGGCAAGTACCGCCGCGACAACATTCCCGCCGGTTCGCGCCTGTCCCACTCCAAGAAGAACGTGCTCGACGCCGCCAACTGGGACCAGCTCGAAGCCTTCCACACCTTCTGCACCGAGCGCGGCATCACCGAGGTGCAGGCGGCGTTCTCCTGGCTCGCGCAGCAGTCGCCGGTCACCTCCGTCATTGCCGGTGCGACCAGCGCCGAGCAGGTGCGCGCCAATGCACAGGCGGCATGCCTGCGCTTCGACGCTGAGGACCTCGCCGCCCTGGACGCCATCTTCCCGGCACCCGAGAAGATCGCGCTGTTCTAAACGCGGGCTCCCTCTCAAAGGGGCACTCAGGCGGTCGCACGTGTCGGCCGTAATATACGCTGAAAAATGTCCGTGGTGAGAAATAAATATCACCCGCCGAACGTTTTCGCTAGGATTAGGTGAGGTGTGTCTAACCTGACGCACCTCACCTAGCCCACTGACAGTGCTGAAGAACCACCAATGTCGGTGTAATCTCACCTAACCCCTCGGCATAAAGGACACCATGAGCGCACAGAGCACCGCCTCCACCCTGCCCCCTCTGGGCACCGGGAAGCACAGTCGATACCTCGGCATCATTGCACTCATCGCCACCTTCGGCGGTCTGCTCTTCGGCTACGACACCGGAGTGATCAACGGCGCGCTCGAACCCATGAGCCGCGAACTCGGCATGGACTCCACCGCCCAAGGCTGGGTCACCGGATCGCTCGCCTTCGCCGCCGCTATCGGCGCACTCGGATGCGGCCGCATCTCTGACCGGTTCGGCCGCCGAACCACCATCATTGGGCTCTCTACCATCTTCTTCATTGGTGCCCTGGCGTGCGTCTTCGCACCCAACGTCGCCGTGCTCATCATCGGGCGCACCCTGCTCGGCCTGGCGGTCGGTGGCGCCTCCGCCGTGGTGCCCGTGTTCCTCGCAGAGCTCGCACCCTACGAAATTCGAGGCTCCCTCTCCGGCCGCAATGAGCTCATGGTCGTGGGCGGTCAGCTTGCCGCGTTCATCGTGAACGCCCTCATCGGCAACGTATGGGGCGAGCACGACGGCGTGTGGCGCTGGATGTTCGCCATCTGCACCCTACCCGCCATCGGCCTGTTCGTCGGTATGCTGCGAGTGCCCGAGTCGCCGCGCTGGCTGCTGCGCGTCGGCAAGCGTGAGCAGGCACTGGCGGTTATGAAGCGTATTCGCTCCACCGAACGTGCAGAGGCTGAGATTGCCGACATCGAGCGCACCCTGCAGGCGGAGGCGACCACCTCCCAGAACACCGCGGTGGGTAAGGAAAGCGTGGGCGTGCGTGGCTGGTTCGTGCGCATCCTGCTCGTCGGTATTCTCGTTGGTGCGGGCCAGCAGCTGACCGGCATCAACTCGATCATGTACTACGGCATTAAGGTGCTCAAGGAAGCCGGTTTCAGCGAATCCGCGGCGCTCATTGCGAACATTGCGCCGGGTACGATTGCGGTGCTTGGTTCCATCCTGTCGCTGCGCCTGATGGAGCGTGTGCCGCGCCGCGTCATGGTCATTACCGGCTATAGTTCGACCGCGTTTTTCCACGTGCTGATTGCGGGCGCATCCATGCTGCTACCCGCCGATAATGCGGCGCGTCCCTGGATTCTGCTGGTGCTCATCGTCTGCTTTGTGGGCGCGATGCAGACCTGCCTGAACGTGTCGACGTGGGTGATTATGAGTGAGCTGTTCCCGCTGCGTGTGCGTGCGGCGGGTATGGGCATTTCGGCGTTTAGCGGCTGGATGATGAATGGTGTGCTGTCGCTGGCGTTCCCCGTGATTCTGGGTGCGGTCGGTCTGACCGGCTCCTTCATCGGCTTTGCCGTGGTGAACGTGGTCATTGCGTTGCTGATGTTCCGCAACCTGCCGGAGACTCGCGGCGTGAGCCTGGAGCAGGTGGAGCGCGGCGTGATGGACGGTAGCATCTACCCCTCCGCAGGCAAGCACTAGACCCGGCGGGTTTTTAGGTATAAATGAGGCGGGCGGCCCCTCCCCGGTGGAGGTGCTGCCCGCCTTGCACTATGTGTTGAGAGATTAGTCTGCAGGGTTCTCTGCGAGGAACTCGTCGAGGCCGATGCGGTAGCCGTCATCTTCGGCGCGTGCCTTACGAAGAGCCTCAATGTCGAGGAGCTCTTCGTACTCTTCCAGTAGCTTCAAATCTTCGTAGGAGATGAGCGCGGCAACAGTCTTACCATTGCGGCTGATGAGGGGACGTTCGCCGGAGAACACGGCTTCATTGACTTTGGTTCCGAGGTTGTCGCGGAGTTCTTTAAGAGTCGTGACATTGGAACGAGTCCGGTGAGTGGTGACAGTCATGACTGGTTCCTTTCTGGGGTTTGTCCGTTAGCTCCGAGGATAGTTCCTGTGCAGGTTCTATCCAGAGGAGCTACTTACATAGTACAACAATGTAAAGTATGTAAAAAGTGTACACTTTTTCTGCTAAGGTTAAGATTTAAAGCTCTGCCTGAAGGGTGCAGATGACTGCAAACCATGTCTCAAACCCCGTGTACCGGGTTGAATTGACGCGCAAAGCAGCGAAAGAACTAAAGAAAATCCAACGAGAAGACCGGACAGCCTTCGAGAAAATTATCGCCTGCCTCCGGTCCCTTGGCGATGACCCATATATGACGGGAGTCAAGAAGCTACAGGGCGAAGAAGGGTACAGGGCACGAGTAGGGAATTACCGCATTCTGTACACCATTGATAACGGTGCGGTTGTTGTTGAGGTCTTCCGAGTTGGTCATCGGCGAGAAGTCTATCGCGGCCTGTAGAGTGAGCGCGGCGTGAGCCTGGAGCAGGTGGAGCGCGGCGTGATGGACGGCAGCATCTACCCCTCCGCAGGCAAGCGCTAAACCCCGGCGGGTTTTTGGGCATGAATGAGGCGGGCGGCCCCTCCCCGGTGGAGGTGCCGCCCGCCTCGGGCGTCCCGTGACCCGCCGCCCCTCGCGGCGACCGCACCGTTCGTTGAATGAGAAGCAAGGAACCCCTACCCTGCGCCACCAATCCATAAGTGATACGGTCAAAGAAGAACTAATGGATTCACGTGCTGAAATGCACGCCCGACCCTGCACATACGCATCGCCCGGACGCCCGCATCCAGCACGCCACAACTCTATAACGAACACGGGTGAACAATGACTGAGAACGTACACAACGACTGGGACCTCCGAAGCGAAGAAGTGCAGAAAGACCAGGTAGCCGCCTACGACGCAATGCGCCGCCGCTGCCCCGTCGCCCACGACGAATTCATGGGCTACTCCGTCTTCAAAAACGCCGACGTACAGCACGTACTCGACCACCCCGAAATCTACTCCAACGTCGTCTCCACCCGCCACATCGCTGTCCCCAACGGCATGGACGCACCCGAACACACCACCTTCCGCGCCGTCAATGACAAGTACTTCACCCCCGAACGCCTCGAAAAGTTCGCACCCGTCATCCGCGACGCCGTGAAGACCCTCATCGCAGAACTGCCCCGCGGCGAAGAAGTAGACGTCATGCAGGGCTTCGGCCAGGCCTACGCAATGCGCGTACAGAATGCCTTCATGGGCTGGCCCGCATGCCTCGAACAGCCCCTCACCGAATGGATCGAGAAGAACCGCGTTGCCACCCTGCGCCGCGACCGCGAAGAAATCGCTAAGGTTGCCCTCGAATTCGACGGCTACATCCGCCAGCTGCTCGACGAACGCCGCGAGGACGCTGCCGCCGGCAACCCTAAGGACGTCACCGCCGAACTGCTCACCGACACCGTGCAGCTGCCCGGCGAAGAACCCCGCACCATGACCGACGAAGAAATCGTCAGCCTCATCCGCAACTGGACCGTGGGCGAGCTGTCCACCGTCTCCGCAACCGTGGGCGTATTCGTCAACTTCCTGGCACGCAACCGCGCCGAGCAGGACCGCCTGCGCGCATCCCTCGCCGACGGCAACGCACTCGATGACCGCAGCGAAATCGCCCTCGCCGTCGAAGAAATCATGCGACTCGAAGACACCCTCGTCACCAACCGCCGCATCACCACTCAGGACACCGAACTCGGCGGCCGCACCCTGCCCGCCGGCTCCCGCGTGACCATCAACTGGGCAAGCGCCAACCGCGACGAGGACGCCTTCGAAGACGCCCTCACCTACAACCCGCACCGCGACCAGTCCCGCAACCTCGTGTACGGCGACGGCATCCACGTCTGCCCCGGCGCGCCCCTGGCACGCCTGGAACTGCGCATCCTGCTCGAGGAGCTACTGCGCGGCACCGAGTCCATTGAGATCGCGGACGAGAGCGAGAAGCCCGCAACCGTGAACGCCGTGTACCCGGTCTCCGGCTACTCGGTCGTGCGCGCCATTTTCAACTAGGCACGAGACAGCCATAAAAAGTGCGAGGCGCCGAACCCCTGAGAATGGGGGTCGGCGCCTCGCGCTGTTAAGAGTAAATATAAGAGTGAATAGTAGGGTAGTGGCGGCCGGTATCAGCCGCGCACTATAGATAAAACAGAATATTCCCTGACGGCTATATAGCCTAGTGGGCTATCCAAAAAGCTGGATTTATCGGCCAGAACTCGTTGCCGAAGGCTTCACCGAAGAACCCGCAGAACCGCTCGCAGACGCACGAGCTGAAGCACTCGCAGAAGCAGAAGCCTCCGCCGCAGCCGATGCCGACTCCTCCGGGGACAGAGCCGTACCATCCGCATGAACACCAGCCATCGCCGGAGTCACACCATTCACGAAGCTCAACTTCGCCTGCTTGAACTGGTACTCGGGAGAGCAGGTCAGCTTATACTTCGAATTCGCCAGCTCGCGAATCGACTTCACATAATTCTGAGTCTCCTCGTACGGGGGAACACCGCCGTACTTCTCCACAGAACCCGGACCCGCGTTATAACCGGCGAGAACCACATCCTGTAGCTCATCCTCATTGGAGGCGTACTTCGCCAAACGAGTACGCAACTCAGCCAAGTAGCGTGCCTGTGCCGCAATCGCATCGTGCGGGTTCAGAACATTACCGCCATTGCCGAAGCTGTAGTGGCCGCCGCTCCACGCGTCATCAGTGAACTGTGCAATACCCTTAGCGCCCTGGTGGGACACAACGCCCACACGCCAGTGGCTCTCAGTCTCAATCTGCGCTGCCAGTACGCCGGGGCGGAAACCCGACACCTTAGAGCCCTCCTCAAAATCGGAGCGGAGAGCCGCCGGAGCATACGAAAGCTCCGTCATGCCGCAGTAATCGTCGTAGGTGGCTGCCAAGCCGGCAACACCGCCACCCAGAAGGACCGCAGAGGCAATAATCTGCCAATGCGCAAGAACCCCGGCGAGAAAGCGAAGCGGGAAAGCTTTACGCTGCCGAGGAGAAATTTGTTGATCCGCCGGAACGGAAATGTGGTTGGAGGCGCTCGTAGCGTTACGCTCGGAAGGGGCGCCCGAAGTGCTATCTGCCATTCCTATAGACTAGCGCACCATCGCCGTTTATGGTGAAAAAATTCCCCTCCGTTGAGGTGAAAACCATAGTCAGAGAGTTCTAGGCGCGTCTTTACCGGAGTCAACATCAAGTGCAGGTACAGACTCCGTGCACGTGAAGGATGACCCCACCCGGTACACCTTTGACAGGGAGCACCAGGCGGGGTCAATCCATGATGGGGAGCTTCAGGAGTCCCTAACGGTTCGTCACCACGATCTTGCCGGCGGCACCGCGCTCCATCTCCGAGAAGGAGTGATTCACGAACGTGTACGTGCCAGACTCTAGGAACTGCATCTCCACGAAGCCGCCCTGAGCGGGCGCCAAATCGAGTGCCTGGCTGTGGCCGTCACGGCTACCGAACGCATCTGCGCCGCGGCGCATCAGGTAGCCGCCCTCCTTGTAGACCGTGTCGAACTGCGAACCGACCACGTGGAAGCTCGTGCCGTGGTTCGGGCCCGCAGCCATTACCCAAACACGGATACGCTCGCCCTTCTTCACCTGCAGCGGCTTCGCCTTGTACTGGGTTGCGTGGCCGTTGAACATGGTCAGCGTGGGGGTGCCCGCCGCGATCAGCTCCGGCGAGTTCTCCGCCAGCTTGTTACCGTCGGAGGCGGTCTTGCCGGTGTCGTGCAGGTACGCCTCGCCCTGAACCATCACGTACTCGTGATCGACCGGGTCAAGGTCCGCCGGGTCAATGATGACCGCACCGTACATGCCCTGGGTCATGTGCAGGCTCAGCGGGGCGGTGCCGCAGTGGTACAGCCAGATACCGGCGCCCTTCGCCTCAAAACGGTAGACGAGACGCTCACCGGGGGCGATGGTCTTCATCGTGTTATCGGGGGAGACCATGCCCGCGTGGAAGTCCAGCGAGTGGCCCATCGTGCCGTTATTGATGAGTGTAATTTCAAAAATGTCGCCGACCTTGCCGCGCAGAATCGGTGCCATGTTCTGCCCGTTGAACGTCCACATGTGAACGGTCACGCCGGGCGCCACCTCGCGGTCGACTTCCTCAACTTCCAGGGTGACCTTGCGGACGGTCTTGCCGTTCACCTGCGTGGCGGTGTTCGGTGCCGGGATGTTCGGGTCGCGGTACTTGTAGCCGCTGCCGGGCGCTGCGGACATGTCAATCCTGCTGTTCGCAACGGTCATGAGGGTCGGGGTGCTACCCGACGCGGCGTGGTTGTGGTTGGTGTGGTCACCGGAAGCCACCTGCTGTGAGGACGCGCCGGTCGCCTTCACCTTGAACACCATGCCCAAGGAGCGGTGACCCGCCACGGAGCAGTAGCCTTCCTGGTCGGCGGTAATGACGCCGGCATCAACGGTTTTCGTTTCGCCGGGGTTGATGGTGCCGGTGGTTGCGCCGTTGTCGAAGGTCAGGTCGTGGGTCATGCCCTCATCGTCGTTGGTGACTTCAACGACCAGGCGGTTACCTGCGGGGACCTCCACCTCTGCGGGGGTGAAGCGGTAGTTGCTGGTCGCCTTCACCTGCACGGTGGTGGTCTGACCGGTCGCAGCCACGGAACCCGCCGAGGAGAACGACGGCAGGTTCAACGCGGACGGGTTCACCGCAAAACCCAGCAGGAACGCCATGGCAACCGCCAATGCCGCCTGGAAGCTCTGCTTGGCGTGCGGGACGGGTTCCGGGGTGAGCGCCTCCTGGTTGAAGACGGGCTTCTCGCCGCGGGCGCGTGCTGCCATCATTTCCTTGCGGGTGTTCACGGACGCCTTCACGCCGCGTACCATGAGCGGAATGAACGCCATGAGCGCCAACGCACCCACGATAGCGACGGCAATCTTAATGGACTGGCCCACCATGGAGCTGGGCATCATGAAGATCAGCAGCGCCAGGTTCACGGCGGTTACGCGTGCCGCCGCGAAACGGCTGAACTCCTTGTTGGAGGCGCGCACCACCGCCGGGCCGCCACCCATGCGCTGCGGCAGCAGGTAGCTCATCGCGCCGAGCAGCAGCTGCAGCAGGAAGCCGACCACAAAGATGGGGGTCACGGCGCGCATGTCCAGTTGCGCGAAGGGGACGGTCGCCACCAGGTAGGCAGTCGCTGCTACACCAACAATCAGCCAGAGGAAGCCCATACCCACGCTCATGGGCGGGTACTCGTTCGGGCGCTTGGTGCGCAGGGTACGCACCATCACCCAGGCGACAATCAGCAGGGCAACCAGGTAGACGACCAGGCCGGCTGCGGCGAGCGGACGCATCCCAAAAATCGCGCCGACAACGGTCAACGCCAAGCCACCGCACATCAGGTACAGGGCGCGCAGGCTGTGGGTGAGCGCCTTATCCACCATCTTGGTGCGCAGCATGGTCGGCCAGAACGTCACCAGCGTACCCACCGCGGTAATACCGACGAAGCCGAGCACGTTCACTGCCTCGTGCGCGAGCAGGAACTGCGAATGCAGGGTGCCGGACAGGTTCGGGTAGGCAATCATACCGCCAAACGCCGCACCGAGGGGCAGCAACAGCGCCGCAACAATGTAGAAGCGAATGGTCACACCGAACCGCGAGGGCAGAGCCTGACGCACCTGCTTCAGCAGGTAGATACCGTGCCAGGCGACCATCGAACCGACAATGAGGGCGCCCACCACCGTGGCGGCGTAGAGGCCGGGCACGCTCAGCTGACCGACCATGCCGATCATGAGCACGAGAATACCGGCGTTCAGAATGAAGATTCGGCGCACCTGGGTTCCGCGGTGCTCGTCAGGAATCTTGATTTTCATGAGCGCTTCGGTGAAGTGCTGCGACCAAATCAGAATCGAGTTCGTAATCAGGCCGAGGGTGATAATGTGCACCATCAGCCAGCCGCTATTCGGGATAAACCTGTGCAGCAGAAGTACGCCGACAAGGGTAAACATCCAGTGGGAGACC
Organism: Rothia mucilaginosa ATCC 25296; assembly: GCF_000175615.1. Lineage (GTDB taxonomy): Bacteria > Actinomycetota > Actinomycetes > Actinomycetales > Micrococcaceae > Rothia > Rothia mucilaginosa. The sequence continues at coordinate 9,158 of NZ_ACVO01000021.1, forward strand.
GGCTTGGAGGCGCGACGATGCCACGTACCGCGACCGGATGCGCGGCGTGCAATCTCTTCGGGGGTGAGGTTCGCGCCGGGCATATCAGCCGGACGCGCGCCAATGCTCAGGCCGGAGGAGCCGCCTCCGGAGACGCTTGCGGGCTTGCCGCTCGTGTTCTCACCTTCGGGTGGGGTGCCGAGATGTTCACTCACGTGATCACTGCTTTCACTGCTGGTTGTTCGTGGACGTCGGTGTGCGGGTTGGTATCGCTTGCCCCTGCGTTGGGGTGGGCCCTGCGCTAGGATAGGCGGAGTGCCAATAAGCCCATTATATTGCCCGGATAGTACCAATTTTGAAGACATGACGTGCATATGAAGGCGGTTCATATCGTGATAGTTGTGCTTGTGCGCTCGAGTGATTCTTCCCCTGCGATTCTTCCCCTGTGAATCTTCTCTCCAATGCACCCTTCACAGGTGCGCACGATAAACTATTAGGATTCCAAAATCAGATGCCCGCCCACCCTACGCGCGCATCCGCCGGCACCAAGGTAAGGACAAACACCTCGTGACAAGGACTGACTCCACCACCCCCATCTGGGGAAAAATCGCTATTGTGGCACTCATCCTCATTGTTGGCGGTGGATACGTCGTCAAAATGCTCACCAACCCCTTCAGCGGTATGGACTTCTCCATCTACCGTCTGGGTGCGATGACCATTTTCGATAACGAGGGCTTTACCCAGGACCTATACTCCCCGACCCTGAACGATCACGGCGTGATTAAGCCGCCGTTCACGTACCCGCCGTTCGCGGCAATGCTGTTCTTGCCGTTCGCGTTCATGCCCCTGGAGGTTGGCAAGGTCATTATGGTGGTCGGTTCGGCTGTGGTGGCGTGGTGGATTTCCACGATCATTTACAACTACGTGAATGCGCGCGGCCGCGAACTGCCCCTGCAGCAGTACTTTGGTCGTGCCGGCACGATTGCGATGCTGACCATTCTGGTGGTGGCGGCGGGCCCGTGGCAGCGCACCCTGGACCTGATTCAGATTAACCCGTTCATTACGGCGCTGATCCTTGCCGATTTTGTGCGCCCGGCGACCCGCGTGCCGCGCGGCGTGCTGATTGGTATTGCGGGCGGCGTGAAGCTGACCCCGCTCGTGTTTGGTCTGATTCTGCTGGTCCGCCGCGACTGGAAGGGCATTGCGACCCTGGGTGCGACGTTCTTCGGCACCATTGCGCTGGGTTTCATTCTGATGCCTAAGGACGCGCCGGAGTTCTGGTTCTCCGCGCTGACGAACCCCTCCCGTGTGGGTGGCCTGAACTTTGTGGATAACGTCTCGATTCAGGGTTGGCTGCTGCACTTCGGTCTCTCTGAGAGCGCTGCGAAGCCGGTCTACTACGCCCTGGCGCTGGTCACGATTGTGCTGACCGCCGCACTGCTGTACCAGCTGGAACGCCGCGGTGCCGCGCTGGCGCAGGTGGCGGTGACCGCCTCCTTGATGGTGGCGCTGTCGCCGATTAGCTGGTCGCACCACAACGTGCTGCTGCCCCTGCTGGCTGCCGTGTTCATCCTGGATGCGTTCCCCACCTATTTTGCGGTTCAGCCGGCGTGGCTGCGGGTGACGGCGACCGTGTTCGCGGTGGTTGCGGTGTTGGGCCTGTACCTGTCGCCGATTAGGATTGCGTCCTGGTTCCACGGTAGCGCTGATGGTTTGGAACAGCTGGCTCCGGGCGCGTTGGCGGTTTCGGCTATTCCCGCGTTCTGCCTGTGGGTGACGATGACGCTCTGGTCGGTTGCCGCCCTGAGCGCGCCGGTGCGTGGCGCGAAGGTTGAGCCCGTGCAGTACGGTTCCGTGCGTAGCGACGCGCCTCTGGGCTGGTGGGGCGCTCGCGCCCTGGTGACCGAGAGCGCCGAGTCTGTGCGTGCCGCTGATTCTCGTGAGGCAACCGCGTGAGCCGCGAGAAGGAACTAGAAAAGACCCTCGTGAAGAATACTGATAAGAACTTAGCTACGACCGCGGAGAATACCGAGGTGGCTGCACCGAGGATTCCCTGGGCTTCGGCTGGCTCTACTACTGCACCGGTTGCGGAACCGGCTGCTGAAAGCGCTGTAGAAAGCGCGGAGCCTGCCGCAGAGCCCACAAAACCTGCGCGTCGCAGCTTCTTTGACCGCATCCCCGGCATGCGCAGCGGCGCTCTCTGGGCGCACCTGCTGTTCATCCTGGTTGCCCTCTACGCCTTCGACTACGTGACGCACGCGGCGGCTGACGATATTTACGTGTACCGCCTGGGTGCTGTCTCCCTGGCGGACGGCCCGGACGGCTACCAGCTGTACACCTTCCGCACGCGCGGCCTGCCGTTCACCTACCCACCGTTTGCGGCGTTGCTCTTCTACCCGCTCGCGTTCCTCACCGAGCCGCAGAGCATGCTGCTGATTACCGCCATTATTTGTGCGCTCAGCTACTGGTGCGCGTACCTGCTGTACTCCTACGCCCGTAGCCGCTCGTGGCGTCTGCCGTTGCAGAAGCACCTGGGTCATTGGGGTATGGTGTCGCTGATTGCGGCGCTGATTTGGATGTGCGGCCCGTGGCGTTTGACCACGCATTTTGGGCAGATTAACGCCATCATTCTGATGCTGATTCTCGCCGATTTTATGCGCCCGGCAACCCGCGTTCCGCGCGGTGTGCTGCTGGGTATTGCGGCGGGTATTAAGCTGACCCCGCTCGCGTTCGGTCTGTTGCTGCTCATGCGTAAGGACTGGAAGGGCATTGCGACCCTGGGTGCTAGCTTCGCCGCGACCGTGGGTATCGGCTTCCTGGTGATCCGTGAGGAGTCGCTGACGTTCTGGTTCCACGCGGTGCGTGACACTTCGCGTGTGGGCTGGTTCAGCTACTTCGATAACGTATCGATTATGGGTACGCTGACCCACGCAGGCCTGCAACATCACCTGACGGCTACCGCCCTGTCGGTGGTGCAGGTGGCGTTGACCCTGCTGATTGTGCTGGTCACCGCGGTTCTGCTGGTTCCGCTGATTCGTGCCCGCGCGCTTATGGCGCAGCTGGCGCTGACCGCGTTCATGATGCTGCAGATTTCGCCGATTAGCTGGTCGCACCACAACACCTGGTACCCGCTGATGCTCGCCGCCGTGATCATGGAAATCTTCCCGCTCATGTACCAGCGGGTCAGTTCCTTCGTCTTCACGCTGGCTGTTATCTTGGCGACCGCGGCGCTGGTGGGCATGTACATTTCGCCGTTCTGGATTGTGCTGGCGCTCTCCCCGCACTTCAACGCGGATCAGATTCTGATGGTGCCCGAAGGCTCCCTGGGCCTGATGGCTGGCACCATGCCGTACCAGCTGATGTACCTGTTTATTCTGGTGACGTTCTTTGTGTACCTGGCGAATCGTCAGCTGGTGGAGCGTGCGGCACGTGCCGCGGGCGCCGAGCTGGCGGAGGCGAAGTACTCCCGCTAAAGCGGCGGGCGCCTCCAACAGGTGCACAGGCTTCACCGGGTATAAAAGTATCCCCCGCACCCATCACGGGCGCGGAGGATACTTTTATACCCAGCCTACTGACCTAGTCAGTCACGCTGCTAGTTAGTGCCGATGCTCCAAGTAATGTTGGAGTCGGTACGAACCTGCATGTAGCTCTTGTTGCTCTGAACCCACTGCATGCTGCTCTTCACGGTCGGGATGGTCGAGGAGAAGAACGGGTCGTTCTTGGTCGCGTTCAGAACGGTGAAGCCGCGGGTGGTCGGGCCGCTGGTCTGGAACTCCATGGTTGCCTCGGTGCCTTCGTAGGTGAAAGCGTAGAAGTTCATGGTGCTCTGGAACTTCTCACCCTTCTTGTAGTGGGGTGCGGAGTCTGCATCGTAGACGCGGATGGTCCACTCGCCCTTACCGGTCAGCTCCAGCTTGCGGGTGGGGGTGGAGTGGCCGCTCGCGTCAATCCACGCGGTGCCCTTGAGCTCCTTGCCGTCGCGGGTGGAGTCGATAACGCTCACACCCGAGGCGATGTTGCCCTTATCGTCACGGCTGGTGATGAAGGCGTTGACCACACCGTCTGCGGGCTTGAACTCGTAGTAGAGCAGGCCTGCGGACACATCGCCCTTGATCTTCTCAATGTCGATGGTGTCCTTGTTGTCGGCGACGGTCTTCTTGTATTCCTTGAACTCACCCTCGGGCATCTTTGCTTCAGCAGCAGCGATGGGTGCTGCGGAAGAAGCGGAAGTACCTGCTGCCGCGCTCTCAGATGCGGGCGCTGCGGAAGAAGCCTCAGAGGATGCCGCCGCGGAGGACGCCTCAGCGGAAGTAGCCGCCGCGCTCGATGCTGCCGCAGAATCGGAGGTGGGGTTCGAGCCGCCACGCGGAATCAGCATGACAATCGCCAGGATGATAACAATCAGCAGAGCCAACGCACCACCGATAACACCCCAAATCTTGGTGCCGGAGAACAGACCCTTCTTCTCGGAGTCGTCCTCGCCCTGACCTGCGGGCTCGGTGACGTAGGGGTTGCTCAGTGCCACGGTTGCCTGGTCCTGATCGGACACCTGACCTGCGTAGGGCTGCTGAGCGTTGTACGGCTGACCCTGGTAGGGGTTGTTCTGGTACTGGCCGCCCTGGACATTCTGGCCGTCCTGGAAGCCCTGACCCTGGTACTGGCCACCCTGGAAGTTCTGGCCCTGGAAGCCTTCAGCCTGGTTCGGCTGGAAGCCGTTCGGTGCCTGACCTGCCGGGATGAACTGTGCGTTCTGGCCGGGCTGCATGTTCTGACCGGGCTGTTCCGAGAGGTTCACGGTACGCTCGGACAGGTTGACGGTGCGCTCGGTTTCGGGGGTGTGGAACTCAACGAGCGGGGAGCTCTCGATGGTGTGGGCAGCCTCTTCGGTGGAGGCGGGAGTCTCAGCTGCGGGAGCATCAGCGACCGGTTCAGCTGCCGCCGGTGCCTCGGGGGCAACCTCGGCGACGGGCTCAACAACAACGGGCTCTGCAACAGGTTCGGAAACGACCGGCTCAGAAGCGGCGGGCTCGGAAACAGCGGGCTCTGCAACCGGAGCCTCAACAACGTGCGCCTCAAAGGGCTGCTCGGAAGCAACCTGCTCAGCTGCGGGAGCTTCAGCCACAGCCTTTTCAGCCACAGCCTTTTCAGCCGCAGTCTCTTCAACGGAAGCCTGCGGGGTCAGAACCTGCTCGGGCAGAGCGGTACCGGTCAGCGGAACCTGAGTCAGGTGACGCATCGGCTTGGGCTCGGAGGATTCCTCAGCGGACTCAGCCGCGGGTGCCTCTACCTGCTGTGCCTCAACGTGGGATGCCTCAGTCTGGGGCGCTGCCACCTCCGGAACCTCGACGACCTGTTCACCTTCGAGCTCAGCGGCGAGCTGCTCCAGGTCAACGTCCTCAACGGTCAGCGGTGCCGCAACCTCAGCAGGCTGCTCAGCCTCAACGGCAGGCTCAGCGACTACGGGCTCAGCAACCTGCTCAGCGGGAGCTGCCTCAGCAGCGGGCTCCTCGGGAATCAGCGGCTCAATAGTAGCCTCTTCAACCTGAATGGGTTCGGGCTCGGGCTCTTCGACCCACAGCTGCCAACCTTCAGGAACGGGACCCCACGCGGGGTCGGGGCGCCACGTAGGAGTGGGGGCCCATCCGGCAGGAGGAGCGGGCCAGTTGGGCGGCGGATTGAAGACGAGTGCCATAAGAAAGCAGCCTTTCTGGTGCTGAAAAAACACCCCGGAAGAGCGGTCATCAGCGACTATGTATATGAGCGTATTGTCGCTACAAATTATGGCATAGGTTCAGAAAATGAACCCCGTGAATGGTGGGTTTTTAGCCTTATTCACGGCTTTTTCAATGGTTTTGGAACATTCCGTATCAATCAGTACTTGAAGGTTGCCGCATGCCCGGTCACCATCGAGCCCGCGGAGGCTAGGATTAAAGAATGAACACGACACCGCCTCCCGCACCCCCGCAGGTAGCCGCCGGAACCCCCGCTGCTCCTGCGCCTGTTGCAGGTCTTGCCTACCACCGCCTCTCCCACGCCGACCCGAAATCCCGCTGGTTCTCACCCCTGCTGGAAGGTCTGCTCGGCGTCGCCGTATTTATTGGCCTCAACCTGATCATTTCAGTTGCCCTGGCTGTGGCGATTATGGGTTCGGGACTTTCCCTCCAGGATGTAGCTACGAACCGCGCCGTCATTATGGAACACCCGGCGCTGTTCGCCCTGACCTTCCTCTCCCTGATTGCCATTGTGCCTTCGCTCTTTTTGGCGCGCCTGGTCGTGGGCCCGAAGCCCTGGGGTCTGATCCATTCGGTGGCGGGCCGTCTGCGCCGCTCGCTACTGCTTCCGTACCTGGGTTTGAGCTTCGCTGTCTACGGCATCTACTACGCCGTGATGCTGGCGTTGAGCGGTGAGAGCCTGCCCGAATACCGCTATTTTCAACCTCCACAGGTTGAATTTTGGGTTTATGTGGCGATGATGCTGCTCCTGGTACCCGTGCAGTGCTACGCCGAAGAGCTCGCCTACCGCGGCTTCATGATGCAGATGCTGGGCCGATGGCTCCGCACCCCCTGGCTACCGATTGTGCTGCCCGCCGTGCTGTTCATGCTCTCCCACGCCTACGATCCCTGGGGTCAGAGCACGATTCTCGCGATGGGTATTTACGCGGGTTTCCTCTGCTGGTATACCGGCGGTCTGGAAGCCTCCATCAGCCTGCACGTGGCAAATAACGTGATCCTGATGCTGCTGTCCATGGTGGCTGGTCTGGATCCGTTCGCCTCCGAGGGCGTGACCCCCGTGGATGCACTGCAGGGTATCGCTCTGGAAGGCGTGTACGTGGTGCTCGCCTGCCTGATCTTCAACGCACGCGCTCGCCGCGGTGAGGTTTCACGTGAAACACAGCCGCTCAAGGTTGATAAATAGGCTATTTGGCGGGTTGCTCTAGCTCAGCTACCCCAGCCCGCCCGCCCGCTCCATTCGAGCCTCACCAGGGCTATTGCTCCACGCCGCGTGGATTATCGGCCCCGGTCACCCCGTCAACACCCAAGAAAAGGTAGGGTTAAACCATGACTGTTGATGCTGTAAAAAATATTGAAGACCTCGCCGCATTCGTGGCGGAGTCGCCGGTCTCTTACCTCGCCGCGCGCACGGTAGCGCGCCGCCTGCAAGCAGCGGGCTTCACCGAGCTCGTAGAGACCGAAGCATGGGACCCGCAGATCGCAACCGGTCGCCACTTCGTCGTCCGTGACGGCGCGATTATCGCCTGGGCTGGCGGCGCGAAGGCGCAGAAGGCAAGCGGCTACCGCGTGCTGGGTGCGCACACCGACTCGCCCTCCCTGAAGGTCAAGCCTTCCTCATCCATCACCACGAAGGGCTGGCACCAGATTGCCGTGGAGAACTACGGTGGTGCACTGCTGAACTCCTTCCTGGACCGCGAGCTGTGCGTGGCGGGCCGCCTCACCGTCCTTGAGGGCGGCGAGCTGAAGGACCGCCTGGTGCGCACCGGCGCGATTGCGCGCATCCCGCAGCTGGCGCCGCACCTGGATCACAAGCGCAACGAACTGGTGCTGGACAAGCAGTTCAACATGTACCCCGTGTGGGGTGTGGATCCGGCGGAGAACGACGTGCTCGGCTATATGGCGAAGCACGTGATTGACGGTGAGCCGGTCGACCCGCAGAGCATCGTGGGTTACGACCTGCTGTTCGCTGATTCGCAGCCGCCGCGCCGGTTTGGTGCGGATCAGGAGCTGTTCGCTTCCGGTCGCCTGGATAACCTGTCTTCGGTGCACGCGGGTTTGACCGCCCTGGAGCGTTACGTTGCCGATAACGCGGATGAGCACGCTACTGAGACTGTGATGCTTGCGGCGTTCGACCATGAGGAGCTTGGTTCGGAGTCGCGTAGTGGTGCGGCTGGCCCGTTCCTGGAGGATATTTTGGTGCGCCTGTCCGCTGCGCGCGGTGAGAGCACGGAGGAGTACCGCCGTTCGGTGGCGTCGTCGTTCTGCCTGTCGGCTGATGCCGGTCACCTGGTGCACCCAAACTATCAGGGTCACCACGACCCGACCGTTCAGCCGCTGCCCGGTGGTGGCCCGCTGCTGAAGATTAACGCGAACCAGCGTTATGCGACGGATTCGGTGGGTGCTGGAGTGTTTGCGGCGGCGTGCGCGAAGGCTGGTGTGCCGTATCAGGAGTTCGTGTCGAATAACAATATGCCGTGTGGTTCGACGATTGGCCCGATTACGGCGACTCGCCTGGGTATGCGCACCGTGGATGTGGGTATTGGCCTGCTGTCGATGCATTCGATGCGCGAGATGTGCCATGTGGACGACATGGCGTACATGACGCGCGCGGTGGAAGGGTTCTTCCGCCTCTAAATTGAATCCCGCTGAGGTATGAACAGCTGGGGAGTGGGCGCCGGGAACATAAGGTTCCCGGCGCCCTTATTTTTAAAAATTTTTCGGGGGGGGGGGGAGTGTTTACCTCTTGAATAGGGTTCATGTTTGCTGTAAAGTAACCCACAATACGTAATATACGTGTTGCACATTACTTGTTTTTGAGAAGTTTTCACCAATGATGGTGCGCCATCAGCTCGTCACCGGCGTAGCGAGCGAACCCCAATATGAAAGGCGGTTCCCATGTTCTTCGATATTTCTCTGATCCCGCTGGCGGTTTTGATCCTTGTGGGTCAACTGAAAAAAGCACCACCAAGGTTGCTAAACAACCCTAGCTATCAAAAGGAGAGGGAGCAGGTGCTAAAGCACCGGCGCATCCTGGATACGCTCGGCGTGGGTTTTGCTCTTGCCCTGATGATTATTCAGTGGGGTAACCCCGCGTTATCGCTTGCCTTTCAGGCGTTCGTTATTTGGTTGATTCCCAGCCAGCTGTATGATCTCTGGCAGAAGTTCAATGTGCCGCGTGGGGTACTCTTCGCGTGTGCTATCGCGCTGATTGTTATTGAGTTTGGGTTGGCGCTCCTGCCCTAACCTGCACCCTATAACAGTTGTGGCGGTGACCGAACAACGGTCACCGCCACAACTATTTTATTTTTAAGGTGAGACAGACTCAGATTAGACGGGGTTCGATTAGACAGGGTTGTCGGGGCTGGGCAGGGTTACCACCTCAGACCAGCGAGTATCTTTAGCGGCCGCACGGTTCGCGTCGCTCTTCTGCTTCACATCGGCTGGCGCCTGCTGCGCCCACAACTCAAAAGCAACAATGTAGTTCTCGGGGTAGTTTGCCGCGAGCAGCTCCTGGCGGGTCGGGAAGTACTCCTTACCCTCTCGAATATCGACGTAGTTGCTTGCCTTGTAGGGGTCTACGCTCTGGATGTCAGCGCGCGGGCCGGAGGCTACCTTTCCGCTTGCCACGTTATTGTCATCGATAGCGCGTACCCATGCCGCGGCGTAGGTGTGATCGGCCTTGTTCTTCTCGTACAGTGCCAGGCACTCGGCTCCTGCTGATTCAGCTTCGGCGCGGGTGGGGAAGTTCGCCTGGTTGCGCACAACATGCCGCGCGGAGACGTAGGAGGGCAGTGAAGTGCCACGGTCGGCGCTGATGGCTTCCTGCTGCTTGAGGGTTTCAGCTTTCGCGGCTTCGTCAGGTTCAAGGCAGGGGGTGGAGGTCTTCTTCGCCGCGGAAGAGGAAGCGGACCCGGTGGCGCTTGAAGCTGACGGGGAGGAAGTCACGGTTGTGTTCGAGGGTGCGGGAGTATTTGATGCAGTGCTGGTGGAGCTACCGCAGGAGGCAAGAAGTAGGGGAAGAATCGCCAGCGCGGCACTGCGTCGTAGACCGATGGAACGGAACGAAAGAAAAACAGGGGTGTGGGTCATGAGACCACCTCACAAGAGGGATGGAACGATATATTGCGTCTAAACATACCCAAATATTTGATATGTGGTCAATGGAAAATACCATCTTATTTTTAAAACCCACACTCTAGACACAAGGTGCGCTACCCAGTAGTCTTAAGGTTCTGACCTGCTTAAATATGTGGTAGATGGGGTAAGAGTGCGGAGGCTTTGCGGGTCGCCTACCTATCCCAGTATTGGCTTTGAGGCTTAATGGATACGAAAAACAACATTGAGGCTATGCGTTCGGTGTTCCGCTACTAGCTTTTTATGCTACTGAAAGGAAATGGCATCATGAATTCTACTTATAAGATGTTCGCCGTAAATGAGAAAATAATTTTGTATATCTTATTTCTCATTGTATTGCAATTTTTCTATATTTTCCCAACTGCCCTGTATGCAGATTTCTATAGATTTGTATCGCCATGTGATAGGTGGCAAAGTGCATATTTCGACTATATACCCTTCTTTGTGGTGGGAGTTGTATCAGCTAGCTTATGGCAGACTTTTAGTATGTGGCTGGGTGTAAAGCTTCGTATAGGAATTTTTTGGATCGCATCGCTATATTTAGTTTTTAAAATGTATGGGACTTATGAAATTTTAAAAGGCAATATCTTAAGTTCATGTAAAGTCCCTACAGAATATATGCATGGAATATTGTGGCCATATGATTTACAGGCATTCATTCTCTGGGGTCCCGATATTATCTCATGCGTTATTTTTATAGCAGTTTTTATTGCATGTTCTAAGCGTAGCTACTGGGTGCCAACCCTCGCAGCTATAGCCGCATTTGTTGTGCAGTGCGTCATCTTGGTACTGCTCTGGGAATACGTTAGGGGACTTATCTATTTCCTCCTGCAGTAGCGTTGGGCTGTTGAGGTTGCAGGCTTTGATGGAGCTGAAGGTTGTGCCATGGGCGCCCTGACCGTGACCCTCCGGGCATGTTGGTTTCTGTTGATTATCGAGTAAATAGCAATATCTGACGCTGGTGTTTCGGTGCCATGGTTGCCTCAAGAGCCCGGTGGCTTCCGTGTTTACGCAAGTCAAGGCGCTGAACAAACTTGTTTATCGATTTTCCTCCGAGGTGTTGGCTTTTAAAAAATAAACATATTTTTCTCTTGACCATGTATCAAAACTGCCCGTATAGTGAGGGTCAATTCGGTATGTTCCAGCCCACAATGAGGTGACATTATGGCCCTGAATTCTAGGACCCCCAACCACCGTTATAACGCACTGCGATACGGCGCCGCTCTCTTAACCCTGCCCCTGTTCCTTGCCGCCTGCGGCGGTGCGAACACCGCGGCAAGCAGCGCCTCCTCACCCTCCACGGCGAGCGCCTCAGCAACGGCAAGCACCACGCCGCCCGTCAGCTGCTCCTCATACTCTGCCGAAGATCTCGCATCAGCAGAAGCCGCCAAGCCCGTCCCGCGCACCGATGAACAATACCCCGCGTACATCCAGTACCGGCACATCCTCGCAGACGGCGCCCACATTATTGAGCCCAGCGAAATCGACAGCAAGTGCCACGCCGCACTCAAAGCAGGGCGCAGCACCCTCCCCGAATACGTTCAAAACATCGATACCTACAACGCTCAGCCCAGCGTCGGAGTCACCGACCCCTTCGCCGGTAGCGAGTATCGAGACATCAAGAACCGCAACGAATTCATCCCCCACCGCGCAGACCTGGAAGAAGCCGCCTACCCCGAGATGATTATTCGTCTCTACGAAAAGTGGTACGAGGCAGCCCCCGCAGACATCAAGACGCTCAGCGACGCGAACCGTGCACGATTCCTCGCCACAAGCACCTACCAGCAGTGGAAGGCTCAGCCCCAAACCCCCAGCAGCGCCCGCCCATAAACCCACTCACGCATAAGCCCACGCAAAAACAGTTGTGGCGGTGACCGAACAACGGTCACCGCCACAACTCCTTAAATGCTCATTACCGGGCTTATTTTTTTGGGGGGAGGGGCTACTTGCCCTTCACCTCGCGTGCCAGAGCCAGCAGCTCCTCATGCACGGTCGTATCGCCCGTAACCTCCGGGTGGAAAGAAATACCAATCAGGTTGCCCGAACGCACACCCACAGTCTTCCCCTCATGACGAGCCGTCACCTGCACACCCTCACCAGTGCCAGTCACAATCGGCGCACGAATAAACGCCGTATCAATAACCACCTCATCACCGGCAGGGGTCAGCCACGGCAGGCGCACCTCCGCAGAATCAACCTGCGAACCAAAAGCGTTACGACCCACCGAAACATCCAAAACACCCAGCGACTGCTGACCCGGCGCCGGATCATCAATACGCTTCGACAACATAATCAGGCCAGCACACGTACCCAGAGTCGGCAGGCCCGAAGAAATCGCCTCAATCAGCGGCTCACGCACACCAAAAATGCGAGTCAAACGGTCAATCGTCGACGACTCACCACCCGGCAAAACCAGCGCATCCAGGCCCTCAAGCTGCTCACCGGTACGCACCCAACGCACCTGAGCGCCCAGAGACTCCAGCATCTCCGCATGCTCACTCACGCCGCCCTGCAACGCCAAAACACCAACCGTCAAACCCTCACCCGGCAAAACACCGGTAGGCTGAACCTTCTCAACCATCACCGCTCCCTTCACAAAACAACAAACACAACAAACACAAGGAGGGTGGGACCCGCCTCAGCGAACCCCACCCCCTCATCAAACACTCACCCCGAATGCGGGGTGCGCGCACGAATTACCAGCCGCGCTCCGCCAGGCGGTGCGGTGCCGGAATGTCAGCAACGTTAATGCCGACCATAGCCTCACCCAGGCCGCGAGAAGCCTCAGCAACCTTCTCCGGGTCATTGTAGAAAGCAGTAGCCTTCACAATAGCCTTCGCACGAGCAACCGGGTCGCCCGACTTGAAAATACCGGAACCAACGAACACGCCGTCAGCACCGAGCTGCATCATCATCGCAGCGTCAGCGGGGGTAGCCACACCACCAGCGGTGAACATCACCACGGGCAGCTTACCGGTCTGAGCAACCTCACGAACCAGCTCGTACGGTGCAGCCAGTTCCTTAGCCTTCACGTACAGCTCGTCGGGCATGGTGTTGTACAGGCCCTGCAGCTCAGCAATCTGACGCTTAATGGTGCGGATGTGCTTGGTCGCCTCAGAGACGTCACCGGTGCCAGCCTCGCCCTTCGAACGGATCATAGCGGCACCCTCGGTGATACGGCGCAGAGCCTCACCCAGGTTGGTAGCACCACACACGAAAGGCACCTTGAACTGGTGCTTATCAATGTGGTTCACGTAGTCAGCGGGGGAAAGAACCTCAGACTCGTCAATGTAGTCGACCTTCAGGGTCTCCAGAATCTGAGCCTCAACGAAGTGGCCGATGCGTGCCTTCGCCATGACCGGGATCGAAACAGCATCAATGATGCCCTCAATCATGTCCGGGTCAGACATACGAGCCACGCCGCCCTGCGCACGAATATCCGCGGGAACGCGCTCGAGAGCCATGACGGCAACAGCGCCAGCATCTTCAGCGATCTTAGCCTGTTCGGGGGTGACGACGTCCATGATGACGCCGCCCTTGAGCATGTCGGCCAGGCCGCGCTTAACAAGCGGGCTGCCGGTTACGGTGTTGTTATCAGTCATGACCTTATCTTCTCACGTTCTGAGTGTTCGCGCGCACTCACGGAGGCGGATTTTCTGTTCTCTGACACAGTACGACCCCAAGTTCACGTCAGAATGACACAAAACGTCATGAAACATACCCGCACCCATCAATTAGACAGCACCACCGGCGAGCGCAGGAAATAAAACCGCGGGTGTACTCTTTAACCTCTGAAGTACACCGGAGACCCCCAGCAAAGGAACAGCATGCTCGAAGTCGTTATCGCACTATCCCTCGCTGTCCTCATAGGCAACGTGATCGCACACAAAACGCGGATCACCCCCGCCATTGTGCTGATTTTCATTGGCCTGGCTATCGGCATTATGCCCGCCCACGAACTGCACGAAGTCCAGAGTATCGGCCTGCCGCCGCACGTCATCCTCGAAATCTTCCTGCCCATCATGCTCTTCTGGGAAGCCCGCCACACCTCATGGCGTGAGGCACGCAACCGCATCCGCGGCGTGATCCTCACCGGCACGCTACTGGTTATCGTGACCGCCTTCGGTGTCGCCGGGATTCTGCACGAGCTCATCGGCGTGAGCGCCTGGGGTGCGGCACTGCTCATCGGCGTGGCGCTCGCACCCACCGACGCGGTCGCCGTCGCAACCCTTAACGGCAAACTCCCCAAGTCCTCCATCACCACCCTCAAAGCGGAGGCGCTCATCAACGACGGCACGACCCTCGTGCTGCTGACCCTCGCGCTGCAGGTAGCCGCCGGGCAGGGGCTCTCCCTCGGCCACTCCAGCGGCATGTTCTTCTTCTCCTTCCTCATCGGTATTCTGGTCGGTCTGGCGGTCGGCTGGGTAGCCAACAAGATTCGTGCCCACATCGACAACCCAATGTGGTTCACCTGCTTCATGCTGACCGTGCCCTTCATCGCGTTCCTGCTCGCGGAGAAGATCGAGCCTTTCCCCGACATGAAGGGCTCCGGCGTGGTTGCTGTCGTGATTGCGGCGTTCTTCCTCACCTACTACAGCCCGGACACCATCAAACCGCAGAACCGCACCTACGGTCTGCCCACCTGGGCGTTCGTCACCTTCGTCATGAACGCCGTGCTGTTCGTCATGGTTGGCGTGCAGCTGCCCACCGCCGTGGAACGTATGGGTGTCACCATCAACCTGTACGGCACCACCTGGAGCTACGGCCTGCTCGTTGTGCTGGTCGCCTGGATTGCCTGCGTTGCCATTCGTTACGTATTCCTGCAGGCGTCCATCTTCACGATTCGACTGCTTGACCGCAGCGAAAAGCAGCGCACCCTGCGCACCACCCACCGCGGCCGCGTCGTATCCACCATGGCTGGTTTGCGTGGAGGTGTCTCCCTGGCGGTGGCGCTGTCCATCCCGGCGAGTGTTGAATACCGCGACTTCGTGATTTTCGTGGTGTCCGGCGTGGTGCTGTGCTCCATGGTCGTCCAGGGCATGATGCTGCCCGCCGTGATCCGCTGGGCGAACCTGCCGGTCGACAACAGCGAAGAAGAAGAGATGAACGAAGCAATCCGCACCCTGATTGCCGAGTCCTTCGACTCCATCCAGGAGATCGGCGGACGCATCAACGCCCCGCAGGAAGTCATCGACCGCATCGCGGAAGAGCACATGTTCAACATGAGTATGTACCGCAACCTGCACACCCTGCACATGCACGGCGACGACACCCCCGAGAACGTGCTGAAGGTGCTCGAAGCGCACGAAAAGGAAAAGGAACTGCGCCTGGGCGTGCTCGAAGTTCAGCGTGACATCCTTAAGCGTCTGCGTGACGAAGGCAGAATCGACACGAACGTACTGCACCAAATCCAGGAACGCCTGGACATCGAGGTCATGCGTGTGCTCGGCCCGCTTGAGCTCGAATAGCTCACGCTCCTACGCATGAGGCGAGGCGCCCCACCCCGAATGGCGGGGGAGGGGCGCCTCGCCGTTTTATGGTGCCACTGCGTCTGTGCACCCTCCCACATCTGTGCACCCCGTGCAACAACAGGTTTTGCTCACGATGAGCATCTACCCACCCGCGTTGAACATCGGTAAAATATAAAAGTTACGCCCGCACTCACCTCCACGCGGAAGCCTCAACGGCCCAGGGAACGAGCAAGACATTTCGGGCGCCCCGGCACCCGCACATTCGCGGACATCAGCCGTCTATCTGACGCACACAAGTGACCGGACCACACAGACCAAGGAACCTATGACGTCCCACCAGACTGAAAACAACGCACCCAAAAACGGCGCACCCGCCACAGGAAACCGCCCGCACGGTCCCCACGGCCCGCACGGCGCAAGCGAAGACCCGCAGAACATCTACCTGCTCAAAGACGCCCCCATCCTCAAGGCGCTCCTCTCCCTCGGCGTGCCCATGGCACTCGGCCTCGCCATCACCAGCATCTACAACGTGGTGAACTCCTACTTCGTCGGCCACTACGGCGGCACCGAAGACCTCGCCGCCACCAGCTACGGCGTGCCCGTCTTCGGCGTCATCATGGCAATCGCAGGCCTGTTCGGCCTGGGCTCCTCAACCCTCGCCTCCCGCAAGCTCGGTGAAGGCCAGCCCGCCCACGAAATTCACCGCGTCACCTCCTTCGCCCTCTACTCGGCGCTCGGTGCCGGTATCGTCGCGGCGGCTATCGGCTTCATCCTCGCCGACCCGATCACCAGCATCATGGGTGCATCCGGCGGCTCCTACGAACCGACCCGCATCTACGTGCACCTCATGTTCCTCGGCGCGCCCCTCGCTATCGGCATGTTCACCCTCGAACAGCTCGTCCGATCCGAAGGCTACGCCAAGCAGTCCATGTACGGCATCATCGTCGGCACCGTCGTCACCTGCATCTTCGACGTGCTGTTCATCGCCATCATGGGCATGGGCGTCGCAGGTGCCGGTTGGGCGATGCTGCTGGCGAACGGCGCATCCATGCTGTACTACCTGCTGTTCCTGATGCGTCAGAGCGAGAACTTCTCCGCAAACATCCGCGACTTCTCCCTCGACCCCGCCATCATCAAGCCCGTGGTCGCGGTCGGTGCTGCTGAGCTCATTCAGAGCCTCAACCTGATCTTCGCCGCCCTGCTGCTGAACAACCTCGCCGCCTCCTACGGTGACGACACCGTCGCGGCGTTCGGCCTGGCAATGCGCCTGAACATGGTGCCCGAAATGCTGTGCATGGGCCTGTGCATGGGCGGTATCCCGCTGTACGCCTACGCGTACGGTGCCCGCAACGGCGTCCGCGTGAAGGAGGCGCTGCGCACCGCAACGATCCTGTCCGTGGCGACCTCCGCAATCATCACCATTCCGGTGCTGATTTTCCGCCGTGAACTGCTCGCCGTGGTTGGCGATGCAAGCCTCATCGATACCGGCGAAGAGGTCATGATCGCGCTCATGCTCGCCGCCGTGTTCAACGCGGTCAGCATCGTGTTTGTGTCTTGGTTTCAGGCGTCCGGTAAGGGCGGCCCGGCAATGCTGATGACCATCGGTATTGCGTTGCTGTTCTTCCCCGCCGTGTACTTCGGCAACATGTGGTTTGGATTTAAGGGTCTGACCTGGGCGTTCCCCTTCACCCAGGTGCTCGCCTGCGTGCTGGGTCTGGTGCTGTTCCTCGCCACGGGTGGCGCGAAGGTACCGCCCGCTGAAGCTGAGGTTGAGACTGAAGGTTCTGAGGATTCGGGCGTTCAGGATGCTCAGGTTTCTGGCGCACAGCCCGAACAGAAGGCATAGTCCTCGGTCTGCAAAAGCATAGTAAAAGCNCNCACCACCGACG
>NZ_ACVO01000020.1 GCF_000175615.1 Rothia mucilaginosa ATCC 25296
GGTGTTGAATCGGTGTGTTGCTTGAGAACTCAATAGTGTGCTTTGTTCAATAAAATCACCGAATGGTGATGGAAACTGAAACTAATACCAAATATTTATTTATATTTGATAATCATCAAATGGTTTCAAATTTAGTCAGCTTGAGTCACGCACCCCCGTGTGTGATTCGCTGTTTGAGATCAGATTATCAAGCTTTTCTATTTTTTCAACGGAGAGTTTGATTCTGGCTCAGGACGAACGCTGGCGGCGTGCTTAACACATGCAAGTCGAACGATGAAGCCTAGCTTGCTAGGTGGATTAGTGGCGAACGGGTGAGTAATACGTGAGTAACCTACCTTTAACTCTGGGATAAGCCTGGGAAACTGGGTCTAATACCGGATACGACCAATCTCCGCATGGGGTGTTGGTGGAAAGCGTTATGTAGTGGTTATAGATGGGCTCACGGCCTATCAGCTTGTTGGTGAGGTAACGGCTCACCAAGGCGACGACGGGTAGCCGGCCTGAGAGGGTGACCGGCCACACTGGGACTGAGACACGGCCCAGACTCCTACGGGAGGCAGCAGTGGGGAATATTGCACAATGGGCGCAAGCCTGATGCAGCGACGCCGCGTGAGGGATGACGGCCTTCGGGTTGTAAACCTCTGTTAGCAGGGAAGAAGAGAAATTGACGGTACCTGCAGAGAAAGCGCCGGCTAACTACGTGCCAGCAGCCGCGGTAATACGTAGGGCGCGAGCGTTGTCCGGAATTATTGGGCGTAAAGAGCTTGTAGGCGGTTTGTCGCGTCTGCTGTGAAAGGCCGGAGCTTAACTCCGTGTATTGCAGTGGGTACGGGCAGACTAGAGTGCAGTAGGGGAGACTGGAACTCCTGGTGTAGCGGTGGAATGCGCAGATATCAGGAAGAACACCGATGGCGAAGGCAGGTCTCTGGGCTGTAACTGACGCTGAGAAGCGAAAGCATGGGGAGCGAACAGGATTAGATACCCTGGTAGTCCATGCCGTAAACGTTGGGCACTAGGTGTGGGGGACATTCCACGTTTTCCGCGCCGTAGCTAACGCATTAAGTGCCCCGCCTGGGGAGTACGGCCGCAAGGCTAAAACTCAAAGAAATTGACGGGGGCCCGCACAAGCGGCGGAGCATGCGGATTAATTCGATGCAACGCGAAGAACCTTACCAAGGCTTGACATATACTGGACCGCATCAGAGATGGTGTTTCCCTTCGGGGCTGGTATACAGGTGGTGCATGGTTGTCGTCAGCTCGTGTCGTGAGATGTTGGGTTAAGTCCCGCAACGAGCGCAACCCTCGTTCTATGTTGCCAGCACGTAATGGTGGGGACTCATAGGAGACTGCCGGGGTCAACTCGGAGGAAGGTGGGGATGACGTCAAATCATCATGCCCCTTATGTCTTGGGCTTCACGCATGCTACAATGGCCGGTACAGAGGGTTGCGATACTGTGAGGTGGAGCTAATCCCTAAAAGCCGGTCTCAGTTCGGATTGGGGTCTGCAACTCGACCCCATGAAGTCGGAGTCGCTAGTAATCGCAGATCAGCAACGCTGCGGTGAATACGTTCCCGGGCCTTGTACACACCGCCCGTCAAGTCACGAAAGTTGGTAACACCCAAAGCCGGTGGCCTAACCTTTTGGAGGGAGCCGTCTAAGGTGGGATTGGCGATTGGGACTAAGTCGTAACAAGGTAGCCGTACCGGAAGGTGCGGCTGGATCACCTCCTTTCTAAGGAGCACATTTAGTTGGCCATGCTACCCGCGAGTGTCGGGTGGGTGGTTTTGCTCATGGGTGGAATATTGGTTTTGGGTTGGATGAGGCGCATTGTTGGGTTTTGGGGTAACACGCATGTGTTGTTCCTTTGTTTGCCTGGCATGGTGATGATGCAAATGTTTTGTTTGTGTTGTTGTTGTGTTGTGGGTTGTTGTTTGAGAACTATATAGTGGACGCGAGCATCTTCTGGAATTTGCGTTGAATCAATGCTTTGGTTTTGGTTTGATTGTTGATTTTAGATTCTTATTTTTCTTGATTGTGTGTAAGTTATTAAGGGCACACGGTGGATGCCTTGGCATTAAGAGCCGATGAAGGACGTGTGAATCTGCGATAAGCCTCGGGGAGCCGATAACTGGGCTGTGATCCGAGGATTTCCGAATGGGGAAACCTGGCTCATCTTCATGGTGAGTTACCGCCAGCTGAATGTATAGGCTGGTTGGGGGGAACGCGGGGAAGTGAAACATCTCAGTACCCGCAGGAAGAGAAAATAAAGTAATGATTCTGTGAGTAGTGGCGAGCGAAAGCGGAAGAGACTAAACCTGTGGTGTGTGATAGCGGTTAGGCGTTGCATCATGGGGGTTGTGGGAGTCACAGTGGCAGTTCTAACTGGCTGCCGGCATGATGTTCAGGATGGTAGGTGAACGACTTGGAATGGTCGGCCGTAGAGGGTGAGAGTCCCGTAATCGAAATTGTTCTGTCCGTGGTGTGGCCACCCGAGTAGCACGGGGCTCGTGGAATCTCGTGTGAATCTGCCAGGACCACCTGGTAAGTCTAAATACTTCTTAATGACCGATAGTGAATCAGTACCGTGAGGGAATGGTGAAAAGTACCCCGGGAGGGGAGTGAAATAGTACCTGAAACCGTGTGCTTACAAGCCGTTGGAGCCTTTTGGGGTGACAGCGTGCCTTTTGAAGAATGAGCCTGCGAGTTAGTGTTATGTCGCGAGGTTAACCCGTGTGGGGTATCCGTAGCGAAAGCGAGTCTGAATAGGGCGTTTGAGTGGCATGACCTAGACCCGAAGCGGAGTGATCTATCCATGGCCAGGTTGAAGCGACGGTAAGACGTCGTGGAGGACCGAACCCACTTCAGTTGAAAATGGAGGGGATGAGCTGTGGATAGGGGTGAAAGGCCAATCAAACTCTGTGATAGCTGGTTCTCCCCGAAATGCATTTAGGTGCAGCGTTACGTGTTTCTTGCCGGAGGTAGAGCTACTGGATGGCCGATGGGCCTTCACGGGTTACTGACGTCAGCTAAACTCCGAATGCCGGTAAGTGAGAGCGTAGCAGTGAGACAGTGGGGGATAAGCTTCATTGTCGAGAGGGAAACAGCCCAGACCACCAACTAAGGCCCCTAAGCGTGTGCTAAGTGGGAAAGGATGTGGAGTTGCTTAGACAACCAGGAGGTTGGCTTAGAAGCAGCCATCCTTGAAAGAGTGCGTAACAGCTCACTGGTCAAGTGATTCTGCGCCGATAATGTAGCGGGGCTCAAGTACACCGCCGAAGTTGTGGCAATGATCTTTTTGGATTGTTGGGTAGGGGAGCGTCGTGTAGCCAGTGAAGCTGCGGTGTAAACCAGTGGTGGAGGCTATGCGAGTGAGAATGCAGGCATGAGTAGCGAAAGATGAGTGAGAAACTCATCCGCCGGATGATCAAGGGTTCCAGGGTCAAGTTAATCTGCCCTGGGTTAGTCGGGGCCTAAGGCGAGGCCGACAGGCGTAGTCGATGGATAACGGGTTGATATTCCCGTACCGGTGAAAAACCGCCCATACTGATATTGTGATGCTAACCATGCGAAGCATGATGTGCAGGCTTTTGTTTGTGTGTTGTGTGGGTTGTGGGACCCGATCTTTGGAGGTAAACGTATTAACAGGTGTGACGCAGGAAGGTAGCCAAGCCACGCGATGGTTGTCGTGGTCTAAGCGTGTAGGGTTGTCGGTTGTTAAATGCGCCGGCTGTGTGCCTGAGACGTGATGGGACCCCGTTTTTGGGGGATTTGGTGATCCTATGCTGCCGAGAAAAGCATCGGCGTGAGGTTTTAGCCGCCCGTACCCTAAACCGACACAGGTGATCAGGTAGAGAATACTAAGGCGATCGAGAGAATCATGGTTAAGGAACTCGGCAAAATGCCCCCGTAACTTCGGGAGAAGGGGGACCTTGAGCGTGATGGGCACTTGCTGCCTGGAGCGTGTATGGGTCGCAGAGACCAGGGGGAAGCGACTGTTTATCAAAAACACAGGTCCGTGCGAAGTCGTAAGACGATGTATACGGACTGACTCCTGCCCGGTGCTGGAAGGTTAAGAGGATTGGTTAGCTCTTTGGAGCGAAGCTGAGAATTTAAGCCCCAGTAAACGGCGGTGGTAACTATAACCATCCTAAGGTAGCGAAATTCCTTGTCGGGTAAGTTCCGACCTGCACGAATGGAGTAACGACTTCCCTACTGTCTCAACCATGAACTCGGCGAAATTGCAGTACGAGTAAAGATGCTCGTTTCGCGCAGCAGGACGGAAAGACCCCGTGACCTTTACTATAGTTTGGTATTGGTGTTTGGTTTGGCTTGTGTAGGATAGGTGGGAGACTGTGAAGCATGGACGCTAGTTTGTGTGGAGTCGTTGTTGAAATACCACTCTGGTCAATCTGGATGTCTAACTTCGGGCCATGATCTGGTTCAGGGACAGTGCCTGATGGGTAGTTTAACTGGGGCGGTTGCCTCCTAAAGTGTAACGGAGGCGCCCAAAGGTTCCCTCAGCCTGGTTGGCAATCAGGTGTTGAGTGTAAGTGCACAAGGGAGCTTGACTGTGAGACTGGCAGGTCGAGCAGGGACGAAAGTCGGGACTAGTGATCCGGCGGTACGTTGTGGAACGGCCGTCGCTCAACGGATAAAAGGTACCTCGGGGATAACAGGCTGATCTTGCCCAAGAGTCCATATCGACGGCATGGTTTGGCACCTCGATGTCGGCTCGTCGCATCCTGGGGCTGGAGTCGGTCCCAAGGGTTGGGCTGTTCGCCCATTAAAGCGGTACGCGAGCTGGGTTCAGAACGTCGTGAGACAGTTCGGTCCCTATCCGCTGCGCGCGTTGGAAATTTGAGAAAGGCTGTCCTTAGTACGAGAGGACCGGGACGGACGAACCTCTGGTATGTCAGTTGTACCGCCAGGTGCATGGCTGATTGGCTACGTTCGGGAGGGATAACCGCTGAAAGCATCTAAGCGGGAAGCCTGTTTCGAGATGAGATTTCCTGGCACCTTTGGGTGTGTGAGGCTCCTTATAGATGATGAGGTTGATAGGCCGGGTATGGAAGCGAGGACTGAAGACTCGTGGAGTTGACTGGTACTAATAGGCCGAAGGCTTACTTTTTCGAGAATTGTGTGTTTGCGTTCACTGTATGGTTTTTGGATAA
>NZ_ACVO01000019.1 GCF_000175615.1 Rothia mucilaginosa ATCC 25296
CCTACCGGGAGCTACTGAAGGCAGAGGGAAAGTTTATGGAAATTTTCAAAAATCAGATCTCTGAAGATTCTGCAGGGCGCAAAACTTCTGCTGAAAGGGGCTATAAAGATGCGTAAGATTATGGCTAATACTGTTTGGTCCGTGGTTTATGCTTTCAAAAATCACCCCGTATGGACCGTTTCCTATCTAGTGTCTGTTGTGTGCCTATCACTATTCCCTGCTCTGCAGATGGAGGCTGTCACTAGACTTGTTGAGCATTTGGGCCAGAGCCAGGATGAAGTGCTCCCGCTAGCGCTGGGGGTTAGTTTTGTGCTGGCAGGATACATTGCCCTGGGACAAGCATCAGACTCTCTGCGTATGATTCTAAATTCTCGAATGTCAAGTACGGGTATTCAGAATGTATCTTCTCGTCTGGCGACTTGTTCCTCTCAGGAAATCGCGAGCGGTGATTATGCTCGCTCATCAAGGGCAGCTCATGAAGCTGTGACAGAGGGGAGCCTGGGGTCTCAAGTTTCCACTATGGGTGCTCTGATATTCATCATTTTTTCGACGGGATCCCTTAGTTATTCCGTAGGAAAGATCAATGTATATGCTTCACTCTGCATGCTTGCAGGCATGATTCCTGTTGCCTTGATGTCACATCTCTATTCGAGTAAAAATGCTGAGGCAATGGAAAAAATATATTCATATAGCTACAACGCATGGCATAGCACTAACCAGATTGCACAAATAACTACTGCTCGTGAGCTTGCAATTCTTAATGCTCGTTCATTCTTTGCGCATCGCGCTAATCAAGAACGGAAAAAATCCGGTGAGGAGGAAATTGGCCTAGCTCGTTACATCCTCAGAATATATACAATTGTTGGTTTTATAAGCGCTGCATTGCTAGCTTTAGCCCTTATTTTTCTAGCGGCCTCGGTGCCGGCTCCCGGTGCTCTTGCTGGAGCTGTTATAGGTATTACCTCGGCTATAGTCTCGCTTGGCTCGATGGGAAGCGACCTTAGCTCGATGGCAGCGGGGTCAAACGCAATTGATATATATCGAAAGTTTATTTCTAGCGCACAGCCCAAGCAGAAAAATTCGGTTGCCGATACCTACCCCGAAATCTGCAGCGTTTCCATCAGGAATCTTGCTATCCAGTATCCAAAAGCTGATTCTTTAGCTCTTAAAAACATCAATCTCACTTTTGGTCCCGGGCAGATGATTGGTATTGTCGGGCCCAGCGGATCGGGAAAGACAACCCTAGTAAATGCACTTATGGGCATGCTTAAGCCCTCCAGTGGAGACATCCTCATTGGAGATAAACCGGTACAGGACATATCACCTGATGACTTGTTGGCAAATGTGGGTTTGGTGAGTCAAGACTACGGCC
>NZ_ACVO01000018.1 GCF_000175615.1 Rothia mucilaginosa ATCC 25296
CATTGTGATGGGCGGGGCTTTGCTGTGCGCAGGTCTTGCCGTGCGCAGGTCTTGCCGTATGGAGGTTTTGCTGTGCGTAGGTTCTGAGCCGCCGGTTTAGGAATCCTTGGAGGTGTGGGTGACGAAAATTTTGCCGCCCTTTTCCTGCACCGGGTAGCTGGCAAGGGGTGACTCCGCGGGGCCGTGCACGACTGAGCCGTCAGATACAGCGAACTCGGAGCCGTGGCAGGGACACACGATGCGGTTGGAATCCTGCACCTGCACCTGGCAGCCCTGGTGGGTGCAGACGGTGCTGAACGCCTTGTACTCACCCGCGGACGGCTGGGAGACGATCACGGTCGTGGAGCCGTGGGTCAGTCGTGCCGCTTTGCCCACGCCCACTGCGGAGGCGGAACCCACCTCAACGGTGCCTTCGGGTGCGGTAACGTTGGAGTCACCTTCAGCGCAGGAGGCGAGCAGCGCACCGGATGCGACGGCACCGGTGATGAGGGTTGCGCGGCGGGAGAAGACGCGAGCAGAAGAATCAGTTTCTGTGGTATCGACTGCGGTGTCGACGGTTGCAGATTCAGTAGCGGGGGAGGCACACGCCTTCTGAGAGCGGCAGCATCCGTTGGGTGCGGGCATGGTGGTTCCTTTCGTGTACTCTCTCCACCCTATGCCGGTTTGGGACAAAAATCGAATGAGAGCAGGCTAAGTTTGGTTCACGCTTGCTCCCGAGGCAAATACTCCCGAAGCAAACGTTCCCGGGGCAAAGAAAATGCCGGTCGGGCGGTCGCATCAGCAACACACCCAACCGGCACACACGTCTATTCAGCGTTAGTGAAAGCTACCCCAGGTGGCGGGCAAAAATCGGCGCAATCACGGGGGCAACCAGACCCGTCTGCCACGGACGCGCACCGTACTCGGCGAGCGCATCCCGCAGGGTCTGCTCGTCAAAACGAGCCGGCGGCTCCCAGCAGAGGCGGCGAACATAATCGGTCGTGATCAGGTTCTGCGCCGGGATATTCAGCTCCTCCGAGAGCTCATCAATTGTCTGACGAACCTCAGTGAACAGTGCCAAGTTTTCCGGGCGCTTAGACTCCCACGCCTTCAACGGCGGCGGGGCAGTCGAGGGCAAAGTAAACGGTACGGCGTTCTCACCGCGTGCCGCCGCGGCAATAGCACGCACCCAGCGCGGGCCCTCACGACGCAAACCGCGCGTCTGAAAACCAGGGATCGACATAATAGCGGGCACGTTACGCGGCATGGTGCGTGCCGCCTCCACAATCGCAGAATCGGGCAGCAGACGCTTCGCATCAACGTCCTTCTTACGCGCCAGCGAGTCACGCTCAAGCCACAGGTTACGCAACGCCGTCAGCTGCTTGACCGAACGCAACAACGTGCGGCCCTTCGTCTTACGCCAACGCTCCGGCTGATCCGCAGGATCCTTCACCGGGGTCTTGCACAGGTACTCAAACTCCTCCAGGGCGTACTGCAGCTTACCCTGCTGGCGGAGCAAATCCTCCATTGCGTCACGCAAATCAATGAGCACGTCAACGTCCAGCAGCGCATAGTTCAGCCAGGACTCTGGCAGGGGCCGGCGCGACCAGTCTTCCTTCGAGTGCTTCTTCGCCAGCTTATAGCCGAGTAGCTCCTCAACGGCCGCACCCAGGTTCACGCGCTCCAGACCGGCAAGACGTGCACCAAGCTCCGTATCAAACAGACGGTTCGGGCGCATACCGAGCATATCCAGGCTCGGGAAGTCCTGAATTGCGGCGTGAATAACCCACTCAGCATCCGCCAGAGCATCGTTAATAATGCGCAAATCCTTAAACGCCTCAGGATCAATCAGGTATAGCTGATCTTCACGCTTGAGCTGCACCAAAAAAGCACGCGAACCGTAGCGGATGCCCTGGGCACGCTCAGTATCAACGGCCACCGGGCCGGACGCCGCCGCCAACTGCTCAGCGGCACGACGCAACCCGCTTTCCGTGTTGATAAGGGTCGGAATCGGTGCGGAAGGGGCCTCCAGAGGAACAACGTCCGGAACTTCGATACCGTTAAGGGTCAGCTGAGGGGTGCCTGCGGCATTCTGTTCAGCTGCGGTACTCATGCACTCAATCCTTTTCCTCTGCCTGGTTCGACGCGCCCATACGATGGGCCAAATGCCCGGGTAGGCGCACGCCCGAGCAAACACGAGCCCGGGCGGGGTGGCGTGCCGCGAAGGCACTACGCCATTCTACCCGCCCGAGCCTAAAGCCTCGAATTTAGAGAGACTCACAATAAGGGGTTCACCGGCGTGCCCGCGAGGGGTCTTGCCTGGGTCTATTCGGCGGATTCCGCCTCGTCAGCTGGCGCCTCGTCAACCGGAGTATCACCAGGCTGTGCTTCACTAGCCTGCGCTTCACCAGCGGGGGTCAGCGTCAGACACACCGAATTAATGCAATATCGCAAATCCGTGGGAGTCGGGTAGCCCTCACCCTCAAACACGTGGCCCAGGTGCGAATCGCAGGCGGCGCAACGCACCTCCACACGGCGCATACCGAACGTCGTGTCCTCCAGGTAACGCACACGGTCCTCAGCCAGCGGCGCGAAAAACGACGGCCAACCACAATGCGAATCGAACTTCTGATCAGAACGGAACAGCTCCGTACCGCAGGCACGACACGAATACACACCCTCCGTGTGGGTGTTCCAGTACTCGCCCGTGAACGCGCGCTCGGTGCCGCCCTCACGCAGAACAGCGTACTCTTCAGGCTTGAGCACCTCACGCCAGTTCTTGGCGATAGCACCCACGCCGGGTAGCGAATTGCCCATCATGACTCCTTCAGCTTGCTCTCATGCCCAGGCTCTTACGGCATATGTAACGCCGCGGCCGGGCGGATTATTCCCGCTGAGCGCGGACTAAGCGCGGATGTCAGCGTACTTGCCGTTGGTCAGCTTCAGCAGGTCGTCCGGGGCGAGCTCAACATCCAGGCCGCGCTTACCGCCAGAGACCATGATCGTGTCAAAAAGCTGCGCAGACTCATCGAGCAGGGTGGGGGAGGGAGTCTTCTGACCCAGCGGAGAAATACCGCCCACCACGTAGCCGGTGCGGCGCTCAGCGACCTTCGGGTCGCACATGGAGGCGCTCTTCCAGCCCAGGGCAGCGGCGGCAGCCTTAATGTTCAGCTTGCCAGAGACCGGTACGATCGCGACGGCGAAATCCTTCTCGTGCACGATTAGCAGGGTCTTGAACACCTGCTCCTCGGAGGCGCCGAGGTTCTTCGCGGCCTCTTCACCGAAGGAGGTGACGCCCTCAACATGCTCGTATTCACGCATCTGGAAGGGGGTGTTCGTCTCGGTCAGCAGTGCTACGGCGGCGGTTGCTGCGCCGCTCTTCTTACCTTTAGTTTTCTTAGCCATAGACACCATTTTACGGAAGTCACCATGCGCCGAAACACATGTGGCTTCTCAACGGTTATGGGGTTATTTCAGTAACCCTTTTTCCTTCAGCTGCTCTTGAGAAAGCGAGCCAACGACAGTCCAAAATCCATCTGATTTGTCTACGTTCTGAGGTAGCCTTTAGGCTCCCTTTTTTTCTTAGTAAATACCGATGAGTAATTGCACGCCAAGACTAGTCAGGATGATAGCAATCCAGCAAAGGGCTCCAAGAAGAATGGATTTTCCACTGGATTTGATCATAGCAATGAGGTTGGTTTTGAGACCAATAGCACTCATAGCCATGATGATGAGGAATATGGAGAGTTGTTTGAGAGGTGAAAAGAAGCTAGTGCTGACACCGAAAGATGTGAGAAGAGTAGTTAGCAGAGAAGCTAGGATAAAGTAGAGAATGAAAACGGGGAAGATTTTTTTAAGCTTCACTCCTTGGTTGTCGCCTTGTTGACGGCTTTGCCAATAGGAGAGGAAGAGAACGATAGGGATAATAGCTAGAGTACGTGTCAGTTTGACAATAGTTGCAGGCTCAAGAGTGTTTGCATTGTAAAGACTATCCCAGGCACTAGCAGTAGCTGTCACAGAGGAAGTATCGTTGACCGCAGTACCCGCAAAGAGAGCAAAACCTTCGTTGGAAAGATGGAGCCAAGAACCTAGAGTCGGAAAGATAAGAGCTGCCAAGACATTGAAGAAAAAGATAACAGAAATGGCTTGGGCTACTTCTTTTTCCTTGGCGTGAATAACAGGAGCAGTCGCTGCAATGGCAGAACCGCCACAGATAGAAGATCCAACTCCAATCAAGGTAGCTAGCTTTGTATCAAGGTTAAAAAAGCGTTGGAAAAAGAAAGCTATAATCAATGCAATTGAAATAGTTGAAAGGATAACAGGAAGGGAAGATGTTCCAACTGCGAAAACTTGTGAGATACTGAGTCCAAACCCAAGCAAAATAACAGCATACTGAAGCAGTTTTTTGGAGCTATAAGTCAAACCGGCATCCAGTTGTGTATAGGAAGTGAGAAAGGGATGGAGAATCATTCCGATAAAAATGGCGAAAACAGGTGCTCCCACAACAGGCAGAAATCCTCCTAAAACCCAAGAGATGATAGAAATGATCAGACAGACTGACAGCCCTGCCCAATTTTTTGATAGAAATGACATAAAAACCTCCGAAAATAAGTACTTCTTATTATGATCTTTTCTGTCAGAAAAGTAAATTAGAAAGTAGGAATACAGACCCAGCCCGGGGAGCGCACCACCTCAGCCTCCGCGCTGATAAAGGCGTTCGATATCCTTGAGGAACTTAATATCCTTCTCGTAGGTATCCAGCATATAGGGCCATACATACTGCATGTCACCGGTCTGAATACCGTAGTTACGGGCTCTGACCCAATCGGCCATCATCTCACGAAGACCAGCAAAGGTTTCAGGGTACTGTTGCGGCTTAGCCTTGGGGAGAGGGACGTTCTGAGCTATACCGTATTCATCAGCTTCACGGTATTCGCCGTCGGGTGCTTTCGAGCCGCCAGAATAGCCGCGGGTAATGACCGGGCTCGGAGTAGCGGAAGCAGAAGCGGCATCGGATGCCGCCGCGAAAGCCGATGCCGATTCGCTCGGTGTGGTGGAGGCAGTGGCTGCCGCCTCGTTATTTGCCTGCTGGCCGCATGCCGCAAGCAGGGCACCAAGACCCAGAAGGGTACCGCCGCTCAGCATTGCGCGGCGGGTCATAATAACGGAAGTCATGGAAGTGTATTCCTCATATCGGTGTGAAGTGTGAATAGGTGGCTGGCTAGAAACCGGAAGACTAACCAGCCGAAGGGAGGAACCCGATAGCTGAGAAGCCACATGTGTTTCGAAAAGCCACAAAAGAAGTGGCTTTTCAGCGAACATGTGGCTTCTCAACGTAAGACCCACGGCAGGAGAACGACCTTACATGTCAGGCCAGTCGCGGTGCAGCGAGTACTCCGTATCCCCGTCACCGTTATCGTTGAGGTGCCAGCGCTGGCCGGTACGGATATCGGCCTTGCGCAGACGCGGGTTCGGGTTATCCTTCTTACCCATCGTGGGGTCGTTCTTGCAGCCCCAACGAGTATCGTCTTCATCGCAGGTGCCGCCGACGCGGCCCACATCGACCCACCACACACGGATTAGCAGCGGGTCACTGGTTGCCTGTGGAGTCACCTTCATCATCTGCCAGGGTCCGCCATCCACGCGGAAGCGAGCCGTGTAGTGCACGGTCGCGTACGCGTGGAAGTTGCCGGAACGCTGGTAGGCGTAGCTGGTTTCCGTTTGTCGCGGACGTTCACGAGGGTAGGTGGCGACCGGTTTACCAGCGGTGTAGTGGGTTGCCTGGTCGCCGTTGCCGTACTCGATGACGTACGAGGAGGGCATGAGTTCAATTTCGACGTGTCCGGCGAGCATGTCTGCTTCAAGGCGGTAGGGGCCACCGTCATCAACATAGAAATTGACCTGGTCACCCTTGTAGACGTTGGGATCGCCTTCTGCTCGGCCAGTGCCTGCGGGGTTGTTGTAGGACTGGTGCAGGGTCGGCTTGCCCGGCTCTAGCGATTGGGCGGCCTCAATGATTTGCGCCATCATTTGTTCCCAGGTGGGGCCATCGTTTGCCTTGGATTTAGTGTCTTGAACAGCCTTGATGTCTGAGGGGATGCAGCTAGCGCTGCTGGGGTTGTGCATTCCCATTGCTGGGCGACCGCGGTCCATGAATCCTGCATCAGTTTCCGGGCTGAGGTTGGTGTGTTTATAGATACCGACTTTTCCTCCAGAGGTTACGCAGTAAAGGACGCCAGGGGTATTTTTGGAGGAGTAGACATCAAAACCACTGGGGTTGTGGCTCTTTTCCCATTCGTGGACTTGGGTTTTTGCTTTTTCCGCTGACTCTATTTCCTGGGTTTTACGTACAGTACCTCCGCCAGAAGAAACCTTGCCGTCAGAGCCTCTAGAAATATTAGAATTAGAATCAGGGCTGGATTTAATAAAAATAGTCTCACATACTTGTGCTGAATTTGGATTATTCGCGGCACATTCAGAGTATGAACTAAATTCCCCCTCAACCCCCCAAGTTGTAGCTAAATTTGAGAATATAAGAGCCGCAGAAATAATGGTAGCTTTAGTAATATTTTTCATGTTATCTACTAATTCTCGGCCTTTGTCGTAGATTCTACAAGCCAGCGGTCTCCGTTGTGGCGCAATTTAAT
>NZ_ACVO01000017.1 GCF_000175615.1 Rothia mucilaginosa ATCC 25296
TGTAGGAACGAGGACGAACACCGCACCGCAGAAGCGATTTAGCGTCCGGTCATACCCAGCAGCTCATTCGCGCGCACGCGAGCCCAACGCTCCGCGTTCAGCACCGCATCCAGCGTCAAATCAGCGTCAGAGACAGCCTCGGCGCTACCGGTGTGCTCCTCCAGCACGCGCGCCACCGAATCGACAATGTCGGTAAAGCGAATCGCGCCCGCGTGGAATGCCGCCACGGCTTCCTCGTTGGCGGCGTTGAACACTGCCGGGTGGGTGCCGCCAACCTTACCGGCGTCCTTGATCATGCGCACGGCGGGGAATGCTTCCTCGTCCAGCGGCTCAAAAGTCCAGGATGCCGCCTTCGACCAGTCGCAAGCGGGCACGGCACCGGGGATGCGGTGCGGCCAGGTCAGACCCAGTGCGATGGGCAGAACCATGCTCGGCGGCGACGCCTGCGCCATGGTGGAGCCGTCTACGAACTGCACCATGGAGTGCACGACGGACTGCGGGTGTACCGCCACGTCGATACGGTCCAGGTCCACGCCGAACAGGTGGTGCGCCTCGAGCACTTCGAGTGCCTTGTTGACCATGGTTGCCGAGTTGGTGGTGACGACCAGGCCCATGTCCCAGGTGGGGTGTGCGAGCGCCTGCGCCGGGGTCACGTCGTGCAGCTGTTCGCGCTTGTAGCCGCGGAACGGGCCGCCCGATGCGGTGAGGATGAGGCGGTCAATTTCAGCGTCGGTTCCGGAGGCGAGAGCCTGCGCGAGGGCGGAGTGTTCGGAGTCGACGGGCACCATGGGGGTATCCAGGGGCGAGGCGTCGACAGCGGCGCGTACGAGCGGGCCACCTGCGATGAGGGATTCCTTGTTGGCCAGTGCCACGCGGTAGCCGCTGTTGAGAGCGGTGAGGGTCGGTTCCAGGCCGATGGAACCGGTAATGCCGTTCAGGACGGTGTCTGCCGGGTGCGCTGCCGCCTGTACGGAGGCTTCGGCGCCGTGGGCGATCTGCGGGGTGTAGCCGGTGGCTCCTGCTTCGGAGGCTGCCGCTTCGATGAGTTCGCGGAGGCGCTGTGCGTCTTCTGCGGTGCCGCTGGTGGCGACCAGTTCGGCGCGCACGTGCACGGCCTGGCGGGCGAGCAGCTCGAGGGAGCGGGAGCCCGCCGAGAGGGCGACGACCTTCAGCGGTGCGTCTGCGGCGGAGGCGCTGGTGCCCTTGAGCGCGGCGAGGTGGTCGATGACTTCCATGGCTTGGGTGCCGATGGAGCCGGTTGAGCCGAGGAGGGTGACGCGCTGCGGTGCGCGGGTGAGTTCTGTGAGGGCGTCGGTGAGGCGGTCGCGGCTGCCGCCGACGCGTGCTGAGGATCCAAACTTCATGGTTCTAGTGTCTCATGAGCTCGCGGGTACGTTCGGGTACTGGCGCCGCCTCTCATCTTAGAAGGCCTCAGCAGAGAGGGACTCGGCATAGAAGAATCCCCCACCCTGGTACGGGGCGGGGGATTCAACACGTAACGTTTTAGAGCAGATCCTGCAGTAGCTCAATGCAGCGGTCCAGGAAAGCGTCCACCTGGGATTCCTCGTAGCTGACGGTGCCCGAGGCGGGGCGGAACTTTGCGTGGCGCACCACGGAGGGGTCCAGCGGCTCTTCGCTGTTGAGCTGGGCGTACACGCGGTCGCAGATGGCGTCCACGTCGCCGACGAAGTAGCCCATGTGGCGGCGCTTGCTGGGGCGGCGG
Source organism: Rothia mucilaginosa ATCC 25296 (assembly GCF_000175615.1). Taxonomy (GTDB): domain Bacteria; phylum Actinomycetota; class Actinomycetes; order Actinomycetales; family Micrococcaceae; genus Rothia; species Rothia mucilaginosa. Next base: position 1,724 of record NZ_ACVO01000017.1, read on the forward strand.
AAACGCTCACCGGCGGGGCGTTCCAGGCGGCCTGCGAGCAGTTCGCCGGTCTCTACGAGGGAGCGTTCCCAGTTGTCCAGGCCGTACGCCTCAATGTAGCGGCTGCGTTCGAGCTTGGCGAAGCGTTCCTCAATCTTTTCGAGGGCGCGGTCGACCACGTCCAGCTGGTAGCCGCCGGGTTCTTCACGGAAGACGACCTGGCGGATTCGTCGGGAGGTGTAGAGGTCTTCGGGCAGTTCAGCGGCTCCGCTGAGCATCTCGTAGTCCTCGGCGAGGCGGGTGAACAGGCGGTCTACTTCACTGCGCTTGTAGCCGGGTTCGGTTTCTGCTGCACGGGCAAATCCGCCTCCGTGGGTGGTGCTTGCCAAAGGTGGGCTCCTCTCGACGATTGAACTTTAAGAATACCAATGCGCAGGCTACCTGGTGCAAGGTGGGCGGGCGGTGTCTTAGATATAGTCCCCTACACCTCTGATGCATCGGGGTACAGCAAAGGCGGGGCGCCCCTCCCCCACTCGTGGGAAAGAGACGCCCCGCCTCCATAAGCGATAAAAGCTTCAGGCTTTAGAGCGGCATAATAAACCGGAAAATCAGGCAACCAGCCGCCGCAGCGAAAAGAATCGAGTCCAGGCGATCCATCATGCCGCCGTGACCGGGCAGGATATTCGACATGTCCTTCACACCCATACGGCGCTTGAACACGGACTCGACCAGGTCACCGGCAGTCGAAGCGACCACCATGACCGCCGCCAACGGAATAGCCCAATACCAGGGCGAACCCATGACCGCCAACGCGATAGCGCCAACAACCGCCGAGCCGACGAAGGAACCAGCCAGGCCCTCCCAGCTTTTCTTCGGGGAGATCTTCGGCGCCATCGGGTGCTTACCCCAATTCACGCCGGCGATAAAGCCGAACGTGTCATTGCAGATTGCCATCAGCAGAATCATGAGGACGCCGCGCTCGCCGTGGTCCGCCTGGAAGTAGACCATGGCGATGCCCAGCATCAGCGGCACCCACAGCAGTGCGAGGGCGCTACCGCCCAAGGACTTACCCAACGAAACCTGACGGTCCGCACGCACAAGAGCAGAAGAGAGAAGCAGCACCAGCAGGCTCACCGCCAGGGCGATGCCCAGCCCGGTAAAACCGAACAGGTAGGACACAACCACAATCGCGGCAGACAGGGCACCCAGCAGGTATTCCGGGATGCCGTAGCCGCGGCGGGTATTGAGCACGTGCCCAATCTCCCAGGCGCCCAGGCCAGCCGCGGCAGCTGCAAGCGCCACAAAAATCGGCTGGTACATCAGGCCGAGCACCAACAGCACACCGAAACCAACACCCACACCAATGGCGGCGGGCAGGTTACGGCCTGCTTTGGCGCTACGCGACTTCACCGGCGTTGCAGCGGTCTGCGGGCTCGACTGTGGAGCAGGCGGCGTGCCTCTCTCTTCTTTCGCTTCTTTGCGTGCACTCATTAGGGTTTAGACCTCGAGCAGTTCAGCTTCCTTGTGCTTGTACAGTGCGTCGACCTGGTCGATGTGCTTCTTGGTCAGTGCGTCCAGTTCCTTCTCAGCGCGTGCGCCTTCGTCCTCACCGATTTCGCTGTCCTTGACGAGCTTGTCGATAGCGGTCTTAGCGTGGCGGCGAACGTTACGGATGGAAACGCGGGACTCCTCAGCCTTGCTGTTGACGAGCTTGGTGTATTCCTTACGGCGCTCAGCGGTCATTTCGGGCATGACAACGCGGATAGCTGCACCGTCGTTGCTGGGGTTAACACCCAGGTCAGAGTCACGCAGAGCCTTCTCAATAGCCGCCAGTGCGGTCACGTCGAAGGGAACGATCTTGACGGTACGTGCGTCCTCAACGTTGAAGGACACCAGCTGCTGCAGCGGGGTCGGTGCACCGTAGTACTCGGCGGTCAGGCCGCTGAAAATTGCGGGGTTCACACGACCGGTACGAACCTTAGCGAACTCAGTCTTGGTTGCTTCGATGGTCTTTTCCATCTTCTCGCCGGCTTCGGCAAGGATTTCTTCGATCACGAAAGGATCTCCTTTGTCGGAATTCTGGGGTACCAGAATTGTCGGTGGGCGTTCGCTCAGCCCTCATGATTCCCCACCGGTTTGCGGCGCATCCGAGGCGAAAACCATACGGATACTGCGAAGTCGACGGGAAAGAGGCAGAACGTCGTATTTGATATAAGTCTAGACGGTACCGGCGGGCATAAGCGAGTTTTAGCGCTTACCCGCGCGGTACCGTCCAGAATAAGTCCGCGCTATCGAGCACGGTCACAATCAGAGGGGCATCAAACATGCCCCGGCCTAGAAAATTAGGCGTTAGCGAGTAACGAGGGTACCCATCTTCTCGCCCAGAATCGCGCGGGTCACGTTACCCTCACCCTGCATGCCGAACACGCGCATGGTCACGTTGTTGTCACGGCACAGGGAGAACGCGGTCTGATCCAGCACGCGGATGTTGCGCTGCATTGCCTCATCGTAGGTGAGGTTGTACAGGCGCTCAGCGTTGGGGTCCTTGTTCGGGTCAGCAGTGTAGATGCCGTCCACGCCGTTCTTAGCGACCAGAACCTCGTCCGCGTGGATTTCCAGGGCACGCTGAGCAGCCACAGTGTCGGTGGAGAAGTAGGGCAGACCCGCACCAGCACCGAAAATCACGACGCGGTCCTTCTGCATGTGGCGAATCGCGCGGCGAGGAATGTAAGTCTCAGCAACCTGCGGCATGGTGATAGCCGACTGAACGCGGGTGTCAATACCCTCCTGCTCCAGGAAGTCCTGCAGAGCCAGGGAGTTCATCACGGTGCCGAGCATACCCATGTAGTCTGCACGGGAGCGGTCCATACCCGCCTGAGAGAGTTCAGCGCCACGGAAGAAGTTACCGCCACCAATCACGATGGAGGTCTCAACCTCGCCAACAGTTGCGGCAATCTGCTTAGCGATGCTGCGCACGACCTCGGTCGAAATGCCAACTTCACCGCCACCAAAAACCTCACCGGAAAGCTTGAGCAAAACGCGGCGGCGGCCGGTCTCGTCACGGTGCATCGGGCGGGGATTCGCTTCAGTCATGGTTCCTCCAGTGGCTTACCTAGGGGTTGTTATAGGTGATCGGGGCGGACTCCTGCCGCCTAGTCCTTATCAAGGATACAGCAAAGCCGGGTAGCCACCAGTGGTGACTACCCGGCTTCAGGCTATAATCCCAACCTCATACGATTTCCCTTACCGGGAACCCGCAATGCGGAAGGGTAGAACTGCAGCGAGTCCTTATGCACCCACGCGGAAACGTGCGAATGCGGTAGCGGTTGCGCCAGCCTCGGACAGAACCTGTGCGACAGACTTCTTGGAGTCCTTTGCGAAGTCCTGGTCCAGCAGGGTGTTCTCCTTGAAGAAGCCCTTCAGGCGACCCTCAACGATCTTGTCCAGAATCTTCTCGGGCTTGCCCTCAGCGATTGCGGTCTCGCGAGCAACGCGCTTCTCGGTCTCGATCTGGTCGGCGGGGATGGACTCGGAATCCAGGTACTTGGGGCTCATTGCAGCAATGTGAACTGCAACGTCGTGTGCGATCTCGTCGGTGTTCTCACCGGAGACAGCCAGCAGAACGCCAACCTGTGCCGGCAGGTCCTTGGAGGTCTTGTGCAGGTAAACTGCAACGTTCTCGCCCTCAACGCGTGCAACGCGGCGGACAACGATCTTCTCGCCGAGCAGTGCACCAGCGTCGGTGGTCAGCTCCTCAACGGTCTTGCCCTCGTAGGATGCAGCCTGCAGCTCTTCCAGGGTGGAAGCGTTAGCAGCAATAGCAGCCTCGAGCACGTTCTGGCCGAAAGCGATGAAGGGGTCGGACTTTGCCACGAAGTCGGTCTCAGAGTTGACCTCGATCATGTAGCCAACGCCGTTCTCAACGCGTGCAGCTACCAGGCCCTCAGCGGTTGCGCGACCCTCGCGCTTGGTGATGCCCTTCAGACCCTTAACGCGGATGATCTCAGCAGCCTTCTGCTGGTCGCCGTTAGCCTCGTCCAGAGCCTTCTTGACGTCGAGCATACCTGCGCCGGTCTTCTCGCGCAGTGCCTTGATGTCTGCTGCGGTGTAGTTCGCCATTGTGAACTCCTTGTGTTGCTGTAATAAATCGGGATGACATCCCGGTGGTACAAATGGCGGACGGCGCCGCGCCCAGGTCAGGGCGGGCGCCGTCCGAACGTGGTCCCCGCAGGCGGGGGCCACAAAGCATAAAGCTTAGTGGGCTAAGAAAGCTTACTTAGCTGCCTCTTCAGCCTGTGCAGCCTCGTGCTGCTCCAGGAGCTCGCGCTCCCAAGCTGCCATGGGCTCCTCAGCTGCTTCAGCCTTGCCGTTCTTCTTAGCGTTGCGCTCGATCAGGCCGGCTGCCACTGCGTCAGCAATCACGCGGGTGAGCAGGTTGACGGAGCGGATAGCGTCGTCGTTACCGGGGATCGGGAAAGCAACCTCGTCGGGGTCGCAGTTGGTGTCGAGGATAGCAACAACGGGGATGCCCAGCTTCTGAGCCTCGTTAACTGCCAGGTGCTCCTTCTTGGTGTCAACAACCCACAGGAGGGAGGGAACCTTGGACAGGTTGCGGATACCGCCGAGGGTCTTCTCGAGCTTCTCGAACTCGCGACGCATGAGGAGCAGTTCCTTCTTGGTGTAGCGAGAACCTGCTACATCGTCGAAGTCAATCTGCTCGAGTTCCTTCATGCGCTCGATGCTCTTGGAGATGGTGCTGAAGTTGGTCAGCATACCACCGAGCCAGCGGTGGTTCACGTAGGGCATGTTCACGCGGGTTGCCTGCTCAGCGATAACTTCCTGAGCCTGCTTCTTGGTACCCACGAACAGGATGTTGCCACCGTGTGCGACGGTCGACTTAACAGCCTCGTATGCCTTGTCGATGAAGGCGAGGGACTGCTGCAGGTCGATGATGTAGATGCCGTTGCGCTCGGTCAGGATGAAACGCTTCATCTTGGGGTTCCAACGGCGGGTCTGGTGACCGAAGTGAACGCCGGAGTCCAGCATTTCACGCATAGTTACGACGGGCATGTCGTCTCCTTTGTGGTGCCGCGCGGACCTCCCATTCGGGCTAGCCCAACGCGCGCATAGTAGTTATCAGTTTTTCCTGGCGGCGGTTAGCGTTCACGGTTACCCGTTCAGCTCAGGCCCTAACCACCCCGTGTGGGTGGACCGAAGGTCCCTTATCGGCTCCCCGTTTGAGGATGCCGCTCACGCCGCGCGTCGTCAGTGATGCTGTGCGGAATCCCTCGATGAGGGAGAATACCCGCGCAGGCACACTGCAATACGACATTGTACCGTATATTCCGCGATTAATCCGCCGGATTGGGGTTAAAACCTGTGTAGGCGCGGCGGGTGTGTGCAGGGGCACTGTGGATAAAGGATTTTAAGGCGAAAACGGCGGGGTTATCCACAATTTTTCGTGAGGCGCTGCGGGGCGAGGCAATTCGTGATGTGCTCAGAAGATGAAGCAGAACATGAAGACATTAGCGACAACGCTACGGCACGCAACGCTGACGGCCTGCTGCCTGCTGGGTGCACTTGTGATCTCGTGTGGGCAGGTCTATACGGGTGGGCAGGGTTATTTGGGCAGACAGGGTTATTCGGGCTGGCTCAGTTTTACAGGCGGGGCTAGTTTTACTAACGATGCCATCTCAAGTGCGCAAGCTCCCAGCAGCGCACACATTCCCCACACGGTTGAGCTCACCGCGAGCCGACTACGCTACCGCTCCCCCACCGCCGAATCCAGACCGCGGGTGATCCACCCCTTTGAGAAGCCCGCCCAACGCTGGAGCGCAGGGCACCGCGGCGTAGACCTTGCCGTACCCGAGAACGACCGGCGCGTCTACGCACCGGCACCGGGAAAAGTGGTTTTCAGCGGCACGGTCGTCAACCGCAAAGTACTGGTCATTGCGCATCCGGATGGGCGGCGCAGCACCTTCGAACCCATGGACGAGACGCTCCCGGTCGGCACCACGGTTGCAGCCGGTGAGGTCATCGGCACTGTCGCAGGCGCGGCGGACGGCAACGGCGAGCGCCCCTACCTGCGATGCTCCACCCCCTGCCTGTACTGGGGAGTACGACAGGGAGGCGCCCGCGGGGACGGCAGCGGCAAGACCGCCGAGTACATCAACCCCATGAGCCTGCTGGGGTCGAAGGAACCGAGCATTCTACTTCCCGTGCCGGGCGGATATTAGGCGCGGGTATTAGCGCCGAGCATGAGCCGAACCAGATACAGCTGTGGCCCGTCACCTCCGGGGAAGGAGGCAACGGGCCACAGGAGCCAGCCTGGGTTGTGCCCACTAGCGTAGGTGCTAGAGGCAGCTATTTACTGGAGGACGTCACCGTCATCAGCACCGAACTGGTTCGGCTGTACGGGCTGTACGGGCTGGTTGGGCTGTGCAGGCTGCTGAGCAGTCTGACCGGGCTGAACCGGCTGAGCGGGCTGCTCAGTCGGAGGGATATACGCGGGCATTGCCTTGGTCGGTTCGTTCTCGCCGTAGTTCAGGCCGTGTTGCGGGGTGAACACCTGAGTCGGCGAATCATCACCCGCAGCGTAGGCGGTGTTCTGCGCCGGGTAGCCCCCCTGTGCCTGGTAACCGGGCTGAGCGGCATAGCCATTCTGAGCAGCGTAGCCGCCCTGTGCCTGGTAGCCGTTCTGCGCGTCAGCCTGGGTTGCGCCGTAACCGGTCGCAACACCCGCCGCCGCGCCCAGTGCCGCAGCCGAAGCGGCACGACGCTCACGGCCCTTCGCACGAGCCGCCGCAATCTTCTTGCGGAACAGGAAGAGCAGAATCAGGATGAGCAGTAGCAGACCCACAATAACCGCATCCACGATTACGTCAGTCATGCTCAGACCGGACACCGGAATAGTCAACGCGTTACCGCTAAACACACCGTTCTCACTCTTGACGCTCAGCTCGCCACCATTGACGGTGAACTGCACACCGGCACGCGCCAAATCATAGTTGAGGGTGTTCACCTTCTGCTGGTCCAGCGAGGAGAAGGTCGGTGCCTTGAAAGTGAGTTCGTAAGGAACACGGTAGTAGTTACCCAGCTTCTGAGCGAGCTTAATATCCGGCTTCAGAGTGTAGTCACTGCCGAAGGGGTGGTAGCCACCGGAGCGGGTAACGGTCACCTTCGATTCGGGCAGGTATTCATTCAGTCGCTGGTTGAACTCAGCTTCGTCTTTACCGCGAACCTTCACGCTCACGATGGTGGCGTCGCCGTCCTGGCGGACCTCAGTCTCGTCATTGCTACCACCAGCAAAAGCATTCTTCAGAGCCTCTTCTGCACCAGCTACGTCAGAGCTCGGGAAGGAGTAGAGGAAACGTGCCTCCATGGAACCGTCCAGGCCCAGGGAAGTAGCCACCTTCATGCCCTTCATAGCCACCTGCTGCGAAAGGTAACGGCTCAGGTGAAGGACGCTCTTCGAAGAGGAAGAGCCAGAGTTGCCGGTGTTATCAACCTGATAGCTGTGGCCGGAGCTGTCCTTCAGGATGACTTCCAGGCCGTTGCCTTCCGGAGAACACAGCAGCGAGCAGTCCAGCACGCCCTTCATGGTCTTACGCACATAGAAGGTCTTCGACTCTTCCTTGACCTCTCGGGTGTAGCTCAAATCGGTGGTACCTGCACCCAGCAGCTTCTTCAGCTTAGTGTTCAGGTCGTCCAGGGAGGATGCGCTGAAGGTCAGGGTACGACCCACTTCTTCCTTCGCCGCACTGGTAGAAGCAGATGGAGCCATGTAGGTTGCCTGGGAAGACTCCAGACCCTTCTTCAGCTCGGAGCCTTCAGGCTTGACCTGGTTCAGGTAGGCGTCGATCGCAGCAGCGGTCTCCGAGTTCATGATGTCCTTCGCTACGAAGGAGGCAGTAGCAGAGTAGCCACCGTCCTTTTCCTGAAGCTCAAGAACCATCGCCTTGAATCCACGGTCCTGCACGTCCTTCGCAGAGATAGTGGAACCGCCGGAATTCTTTACTTCCTTCTCGCCAAACTTCACAGTGGTTTCGCTGCCGCTGCTGTTGAACACACTGTTCTTGTTGGAGGATTCAATCACGCCATCAACAACAAGAGCTTCGGGGACCCAATCCAGCAGCTCCTTCGAGCTGAAGTTTTCCTTCACCTGGATACCCTGCACCAGGCCCTGCTCGGTATTGAGAATAGTGACGGTAGGCTCGGTCTTGGAACCAGCAGCCTTCAGGATAGAAGCAACCTTGTTACGGTACTCATCCACAGAGGAGAAGGGAATGGTGAAGGTCGCACGTGCCTTGTCACCCTCAGACTGAATACCACCGTATTCCAGGCCCTCGGGCAGGTGCTTACGCACGGACGCATCCAGAGCCTCCGAACCACCCCTAATCTTGTCCTTGTTGTCCTTGAGGTTAAAGGAAACCTGCATGGTACGGGTGCCCTTCTCGGCACTCTCAAGGCCCAGCTGAGTCTCAATCTTCGCACCGCAGGCGCTCAGAATCAGGGCGGCAATGGTCAGCAGAACCGCCAGGAACATCCAGCGCTGACGAGCCGGTGCACTCGGGGCGTGAGTCATTGCGTGCATACTAGGCTCCCATCAGGCGAATAGCCACGTAGTAAACAATCATGGAGGCAAAAACCCAAGCAGTGCTCAACGCTGCATGCATGATAATCGGGGACTTCTCGAAGCGGCCCAGACGGTTCAGACCCAGGTAGGTGAGCGCCTCGCCCGAGAACACGGCGAAAGCAAGCACCAGGCCCATGAGCATGGTCAGGAAGAACGCCCCGCCACCGCTACGGGTGAGGCTCAAGAAGAAGATGAGCAGGTTCAGCACCAGGAACGAAGGAATCAGCGCCAAAGAAGACACCGACACCGCGTGCATGCTCGCGGTGAAGGATGCCGGAGCCTTGCCAATGCGCGCGGTCAGCTGCAGCTGCACACCGCGCAGAACCTGCACACCAAAGATGGCGAGAGCCATCAGCACGTACGCCAGAATCATGCGTCCGGTCGGTACAGCCTGTGCGGCGTAGGCACCACCGTAGGCGGCACCACTTCGGCCACCAAACATGTATCCCAACATGGACATCATGACAACCGCCGCCAGAATTACCAGCCGGCTGAAGAAGAACGCGCCCGCCAGCGCCTGCAGAGTCGTGGGAACAATCCAACCCCACACACCTGCGGAAGAGATGCGGGCGTGCGCGGTCGCCGGGTTGCTGGAGAAAACGTCCAGGAACGCGTTCCAGGTAGCACCCAGCGCCTTCACTGCCGGATGCGGTGCGCTCGGCGCATAGGTTGCCTGGCCGGGCTGACCCGGCTGAGCGGCACCCGGCTGAGCGGTACCAGGCTGAGGTGCATCGAGCTGGGGTGCGGCGGCAGGCTGACCGGGCTGCGCGGGGGCTGCCTGAGCCTCAGCATTCGGCTGTGCATTAGCGTTTACTTGAGCGGGCTGAGGCGCCTGCTGAGGCTGAACGGGCTGCTGCGGTGCTACCGGCGCGGCAGGCTGAGCAGCATTACCCTGCTGGCTCGGCTGCACGGGCTGACTCGACTGCATGGGCTGGCTCGGCTGGGCAGCCTGAGTTGCGTTACCCGGCTGAGCAGCCTGACCCGGAAGCGAAGCATCCTGCGCGGGGTGTGCGCCGGCGTCGTAGCCGTAGCCGCCGGCTGCACCCTGCGACGGGTTGTTGGGAGTGTTCTCCGACATTGAGATCCTCTCGTATGGTGTGTGGAAGCAACACCTACCGGCTGAATCGGCATCTACCGGCGGCATCACACTGTCTTTCGTGACAAGACTCTTCAACCCTACCGTATTGAACGCTATGGTGCGTCTTCGTTCGTCATTTACTCATTTTCATCACCGTTGATGCATTCCATGAACAAAAATAGGCACCCTGAGTGCACGACAAAAGAGCACGAAAAGAGGGCACGAAAAAGCCCCGCCCGCCGACAAGTGGGTGAAGTCGACGGGCGGGGCCGTAGGGAGTGCGGGGCTCGAACCCGCGACCAAGGGATTATGAGTCCCCTGCTCTAACCGGCTGAGCTAACTCCCCATCCGGTGCAGTGACGGCACGCTATGGGTGCCAGCACCATCCTCTAGAGTACCTGAACGGCGGCTGAGAACGAAAAACACTCTACTCCTACTCAACGCTCAGAATCTAGAGAAGCTTAGCGGCGCGAATCCAGGTAGCGCTGGTACGGAGCGTCACTCACGTACAGCTCCTCGAAGGTGCGCCAGGTGTTCTCAGCACTGTGGAAGCCCACGATACGGCGGGACTCGCGGCCCATCTGCTCGCGCTCAGCGGCGGGCAGGGAGAGCACCGCCTCCAGCTTCTTCGCCAAATCCTGAGCGTTATTGGGTTCGAAGAGGTAGCCGTTCACACCGTCCTCCACCAGGTGCGGCAGAGCCAGCGCGTTCGCGAGCACCACGGGGGTGGAGGCGCTCATCGCCTCCAGGGAAACCAGGGACTGCAGCTCGGCGGTACCGGGCTGGCAGAACACGTCAGCCATCTGGTACACCTCGGGCAGATGCTCATCCGGAACGAAGCCACGGAAAATCACACGGTCGGACACGCCGCAATCGTGTGCCTTCTGCTCGAGAGCCTCACGCAGCTCGCCGCCACCGGCAATATCCAGCACCACGTGCTCGAGGGTATCGGGCAGCAGGGAGAGTGCCTCGATGAGCACGTCCACGTTCTTCTCTTCGGCAAGGCGACCCACGAAGGCAATACGCAGCTCACCGGGAACCTTACCGGCGTCCGCTCCCTCAGGCAACTCGTAGTCGCTGATTTCAATACCGTTAGAAACCGGCATGACGGGGCGGTCAAAATGACCCAGGTCGCGCATCGCATCCGCACCGATCTGGGTGGGGGTGGTAACGACCGCAGTCTTGGAGAAGCAGAAACGCATGTCCTTCCAGGTGACCTTCTCAATCACACGCTTCACGGGATCGGGGAAGGGCAGGAACGGGTCAAGGTTCGCCGGCATGAAGTGGTTCGTTGCGATGACACGGATACCGCGGCGCTTCGCCTGGAAAATCAGGGCTCGGCCAATAATGTAGTGGCACTGCACGTGCACCACGTCCGGGCGCACCTCGTCAAGGATTGCACCAACCTCGGACCAAATCTCCCAGGGGATGCAGATGCGGTTCGTCTCGTGGGTCGGAGGCAGGTGCGAACGCAGACGATGCTCAACAATGCCGCCCTCTACTTCGGTGCGGTAGCTGGGGCCGGGGATGGGGCTGGCGGCGACTACGTGCACGGAGTGGCCTCGCTTGAGCATGGAGGTGGCGAGGCGGTGACCGAATTGTGCTGCACCGTTGATGTCCGGCGGGTAGGTTTCTGCGCCAATCAGAATCGTCTTTGCCTGTTCCATGACGGGGCTCCTCATCGGGGTGTAGTGTGTCGGTGACTTTGGGGTTTCGGGTGCGACGGTGCGCCGCTTCTACCTCTGTCTGCCGCGTGCACCGGGTGGGTCCAGTACGTACAGCACTTGTCTATTCTACCTGTGAGCTGCGTCCTTCTCCGACTTATGGCGGGCGGCTTTGGCTGGGAGTTACCTCTAAACCTCCCGTTGAAACAGAAGCCAGCAGCCTGCCTGTAGACACACAAACGCCCCGATACGAATATCGGGGCGTTTTGATGCTTGGCGTTAAACCTGTACCGGTTTTAGCGGCGGCTAGGTTTAGCGGCGAACAGTGTTTAGCGGCGAACCAGGCGGTTCAGGAAGTGCAGGACGGTTGCAATGGATGCGCCCAGTGCTGCGAAGGACTTCCAGCGTGCCTGCAGAACCTCGGGCTTGCGCACGTTCTCTGCCAGGCCGCGGCCGGTAGCTGCTGCACCTGCGGCAACCTCGGAGGGCACTGCCTTGAGAGCGTCCAGAGCCTGCTGGGTGTTGTTCTGAACGTCGCCGGTGTAGGACTGCAGGTCATCGCGCAGGGCTGCCAGGTGCTGGCGGCGTTCTGCGGTGCGCTGCTTGAGCTCTTCGAAGGTCGGCGGCTTGGGCTCTTCCTCGCCGCGTGCCTTGCGCTCTTCAGCTTCCTGACGTGCGCGTTCTGCTGCTTCTTCAGCTTCCTTAGCCTTCTGCTCTGCACGCTCTGCCTGTTCCTTCTTCAGGCGCTCAGCGGACATGGCGGTACCTTCCTTGAGTACGCCGAGGTCGAAGAGCAGACCGAAGATTGCGGATTCGGGCTTGAACGGCAGCTGTGCCTTGACCTTCTTCAGACCGACCAGGGCGCAGATTGCCAGGACGATGAGGAAGATGAGGGCGAAGACCAGCGCGGATGCCCAGTAGGGCATGACGGTGCCGAGGCCGAGGATTGCTGCGGCGACCAGCGCAATGATCAGGAACAGACCGAAGACTGCTGCGACGCCGAAGAAGGCTGCACCCTTACCAACGGCGATGCCCTTGGTCTTCAGCTCGTGCTTTGCAATCTGGATTTCGTCCTTGACCTGGCTGGGTCCGAGGGTCTTGAAGGTTTTGCCAGCGTCGATGATGTTCGCGACGCCGGACTTAATCCCGCTGATGCCAGCAAAGAAACGCTTAGGTGCCTTGGGATTAGTAGTAGTGGTCATGACCACCTCTCCGTGACGTGTTTTTGGAGGCTTCTTTTTCGCACTCCACCTCCTATAGTTTAGCCCCTTATGATACCTCCGCGTGACCGTTTGGGTGGGGGTTTGCGCTATCTCTTCAGGTATTTTCGACTTTCTGAAGGCTGCATTGAGCTGCAGGCGTAGCTTTCTGGGTTTGGTTGCGCCTGTGGATTTGCTCTGGAGTAGGCGTAAGAGGATGCCGATGCGCCGCTCCCCCGCTACGCGCCGAGTGGGCGTGTGGCGTGTGTGGGCAGAGAACTTCTCTGTGCGTTAGATTTCACATTTTTACAGGGTACATTTTTGCAGGGTGAAGTATCTTTGCCTCGCCGGGGGGCGCAAGCCCGAGGGGTTGCTGGTTCACGACTTGGGGAGAACGTTCCGACTGGACTCGATACAGCGGGGTGACGGTTTTTCCGAGCGCGCGAGGAACCAAAAATCTTTGCCTCGCCGAGGGCGTAAGCCCGAGTGGTTACTGATTCATGACTTGGAGAGAACGTTCTGACTGGACTCGAACCAGCGAGGCGAAGATTTTCCGAGCGCGCGAGGAAGTAAAAAACCGTTATCCCGCCGAGGGCGTAAGCCCGAGGGGTTACTGGTTCACGGTTGGTTCACGGTTTGGAGAGAACGTTCCGTCTGGACTCGAACCAGACGGAACCCGAAGGGAGCGCCCCAGCGCTCACGTAGGGTGGAGTGGTTACTGGTTCGAGCCAGAGGAACGTATATAGCAGGAGCCCCGGAACTTCGTTCCGGGGCTCCTGCTATATTTGCTCCCCCGACTGGACTCGAACCAGTAACCCTTCGATTAACAGTCGAATGCTCTGCCAATTGAGCTACGGGGGATTATTTTGTTTTCGTTGCTGGTTTCCCTTGCAACGAGTAATAACTATACCGGGGCTGTTTGGGCTCCGCAACTTGAAATGCTATGAAGTGCATCACTTTTGGGGTGTGTGGTTGGCTGTGTGGCTGGATTGGGTGGTGCAGGCTCCGGCGAACCCGCGGTATTCCCCGGCAACCTGCAGAACACAGGACATTCGGCAGGTAGCCGGGGTATTCACAAGGAACCGTACTTAGCCGCGCTGTGCGCTGAGCTGTCGGCGGCGCATTTCCAGTTCGAGAAGCTGACGCTGTACCGCTTCGAACTCTTCGTCGTCGGGGTTGGCACTGAGCTGCTCTAAGCGCATCATCAGGTCGGATTTTTGGCGGGCAATCTGTTGTTCAAACAGGGCGTTGAGCGCACCAGTCACAAAACCGGGCAGCCGCTCAGCGCTGCTGACCGGTAGCGGTGAGACGGCGAGCTCCGCGATGGCGGGGTGTACGCCCTCCACAGCGCCGGAGCGCACGCAGTTAATCCATTCGATGCCGGGGGTGGGCGCCATGACGGTTGCCGCGTGAATAATGCCGGCGGCCACCTCGCGGTGGGTTCGGTAGCGGAACTGTACGGTGGCGAGGTTACGCCACTGTTCCACGCTAATGAGCTCGGGGTGTTGCAGGGCAATCTCGAGCGCCGCCTTTTCGAGGCGGGCGATCGGGTCGCGCGGGTCGGGGGTGAGGAATTCCTCGACGGCGGGGGCGGTCGCCTCCGGCTGGGGTGAGGCGGGCTGAATGTTGCGCGGCGGGTGCGCGGCAGCGTTCTGCCCGGCGTAGGCGCTGGGGGCAGCGTGGTCTTCCGGGGGCGGTGCATCGTAGGCGGGGTCGTAGGGCGCGTCAGCATGAACTGCCCCCTGAACACCCGTATAACCCGGCGTGCCCGCGTAACCCTGAGCGCCCGCGTATCCCGGCGTGCCCGGCACGCCCTGCGGCCCCTCGTTCAGACGCTCGTAACGCGGTGCGGCTGCGGGCGCCTCCGCCTGCTGGGAGCGAGAAAGCTTCGGGTGGTTCTGCGCGTACGCCACTGCGCGCTGAATCTCGTCGAGCTCCAGGCCGAGCTGACCGGAGACCTTACGCATGTAGGCGGGGCGCAGGTCGCGGTCCTTAATGCCGGCAATAATCGGGGCGATAGCGCGCATCGCCAGCACGCGACCTTCAAGGGTCGCCAAATCGTACTTGGCGAGGGTCGAATCAATCGCAAACTCGAAGAGCGGGCGGCGCGAAGCAATCAGCGAGCGCACGGCGGCGTCGCCCTTGTGTAGGCGCAGATCGCAGGGGTCCATGCCGTTCTCGGCAACCGCCACGAAGGTCTGCGCGACGAAGCGCTGGTCCTCCTGGAAGGCTGCCATGGCGGCTTTCTGGCCTGCGGCGTCACCGTCGAAGGTGAAGATGATTTCGCCGCCGGAGCCGTCGTCGGTAATCATGCGGCGCACCATCTTGATGTGGCCGGGACCGAACGCGGTGCCGCAGGTGGCAACGGCGGTGGTGATGCCGGCGAGGTGTGCCGCCATGACGTCCGTGTAGCCTTCCACGATGACGACCTGCTTGGTCTTGGTCATATCGCGTTTTGCCAGGTCAATGCCGTAAAGCACCTGGGATTTCTTGTACAGCTGCGTCTCGGGGGTGTTCAGGTATTTGGGGCCCTGGTCGTCGTCGAAGAGGCGGCGGGCACCGAAACCGATGGTTTCACCGGCGATGGTGCGGATGGGCCAGATGATGCGGCCGCGGAAGCGGTCGTACAGGCCGCGGTTGCCCTCCGAGAACATGCCGGTAGCCTTCAGCTCCTCATCAGTGAAACCCTGGGAGCGAAGGTGCTTGAGCAGGTGGTCCCAGCCGCGCGGGGCGTAGCCTACACCGAACTTGCGGGTTGCGGCGGGGTCGAAACCGCGGGCGCCGAGGAAGCGCTGCGCCTCCTGAGCATCAGCGCTGTAGAGGTTGCGTTCAAAGAACTCGGCGGCCATCTTGTGCGCGTCGAGCAGGCGGCGGCGCATACCCGCCTCGTAGCGGTCACCGGGCTTACCGCCCTCATAGTGCAGGGTGTAACCAATACGGGCGGCTAGACGCTCCACCGTCTCAACGAAGCTGGTGTGTTCCATCGCCATGACGAAGGAGTACACGTCACCGGATTCACCGCAGCCAAAGCAGTGGTACGAACCGACCTGCGGGCGCACATTGAAGGAGGGCGTGCGCTCGTCGTGGAACGGGCACAGCCCCTTGAAGGTGCCTATACCGGCGCTTTTGAGGCTCACATAGCCTTCAATGATTTCGCGGATATCGGTACGGGCGCGGACTTCGTCAATGTCTTCTTTGCGGATTAATCCAGCCATAAACTCAATTCTACGGTGAGGGTCAACAGGTAGCTTCTGCAGGCGTTATAGGCGCGGGAAATAACGCACGAACAGGCTCATAAAAAGGATGTGCCGCGACGCGCAAACAGCACGCCGCGGCACACAAGTACAGGTGTTTAGCCGCCGGAAATATCCAGCTCAGCCTCCACCAGGCCCAGACGCTCAGCGTCCCCCAGGATACGCGAATCTAGCCAGCCATCGGGCAGGTGCGGCTGCTTGGGGCTACCGGCGCGGCCGCGCGAGCCCTCAACGGCGGCACCCGGGTAACCAATCGAGTGGTCCAGCTGAGCAATCAGCTCACGGAACGTCGCCAGGTCGGGCACCTGAGCCATCTTCGCGCGCAGCTCACCGCCAACCGGGTAGCCCTTGAAGTACCACGCCACGTGCTTGCGGATCTCGCGCAGGCCTCGGGTTTCATCGCCGAAGGTTTCCACCAGCAGTTCTGCGTGGCGGTAAATCATGTCCGACACCTCAGTCAGGGTCGGGCGGATACGCTCCGACGAACCCTCAAACGCATTCTGCAGGTCGCCAAACAGCCACGGGCGACCCTGGCAGCCGCGACCAATCACCACGCCGTCCACGCCGGTCTGCTCAACCATGCGTACCGCATCCTCGGCGGAGAAAATATCGCCATTACCCAGGATCGGCACATCCGGAATCAACTCACGCAGCTGCGCAATAGAATCCCAGTCAGCCTTACCCGAATAATGCTGAGCCGCAGTACGACCGTGCAGAGCAATCGCCGCAACACCGGCATCACGAGCAATCTTGGCGGACTCCAAGAACGTAATGTGGTCATCGTCGATGCCCTTACGCATCTTAATGGTCAGCGGAATATCGTTGCGGGACGCTTCCTTCACCGCGGTCTGCACAATCGCAGTGAACAGGTCAGTCTTCCAGGGCAGGGCGGCACCGCCACCGCGGCGAGTCACCTTAGGAGCCGGGCAACCAAAGTTCAAGTCAATGTGGTCGGCACGGTCCTCTTCAACGACCATGCGCACAGCCTTACCGACGTTGACCGCGTCCACACCGTAAATCTGGATGGAGCGGATCTTCTCGTCCGGGTCATGCTCAATAATGCGCATGGACTCGGGCTTACGCTCCACCAGGGCGCGCGCAGTCACCATTTCGGTAACGTACAGGCCGCCGCCATATTCACTGCAGAGGCGGCGGAAAGCCTTATTGGTCACGCCAGCCATCGGGGCGAGAACTACGGGAGTATCAACGGTCAGATTGCCCAGTTTCAGGGGCGGAAGGGTAAGACGGGGTGCTTCAGAATTCACCCCTATATTGTGGCATACGGGGGCAAATCGAGAACCGGACTCAGCTGAGGGGGTACAGGAGCGCAGTGCAAGCTCAGCAACCGTGGGGAGGCGCAGGTACGCGAGAGGGGCGGAGGAGCATTCCACTTCCCCGCCCCTTCAGCAAGAGTCAGCCAGCAGGCTCGATACCGAGAATCTACTTGGCAACCTACGAACCTACTAAAGAATCTACTCGGTCACGTAAATATAGGTCGGGTCGCCCTCCACCGAAGCAGTGCCGGCACGCAGCAGTACGTCAGTCACCTGAACCAGCGCCTCCATGGCGTCGTCAACCTCAACCAGCACCGGGTACTTAGCACTCAGCAGGGACAACACCTGCATAATCGCCTCCACGGCACCCTCATTATCGAAGTCGTAGCCCAGCAGCAACTCCGTGGCGGTCTTCTCATCCACCAGCGCCGCCTCCGGGTCAGTCTCGAAGGGGTGGTAGCTCACCGCAAACGCCACAATCGGGCCCTTCTTACCCTCAGCAGCAGCCTCACGAATATGGTCACGAAGCACCACGGCACCAAAGGCACGCACCTCATCCGAGAGGAAATAGCGGTTCACGGTGCCCAAACCCACCTCGGCGGGAACATCCCACTCGTGGGCGCGGCGGTAGAAATCCCACAGCGCGGCGGTCAGCTCAACCGAACCGGTCGCCAAATCCTCAATCGCCTGAGTCTCGTTACCGTCAGCGTCCTCACGCAACGACACCGGAGGAATCGCCCCCGGCTCCACACGCACCATACGGGAACGCTGAACCAGCTTCATACCAGTTGCCTGCGCGAACTCCTCACCGTCACTAAACGGCGACAGCTTCACACGCAAAGCAGTCGTCTGACCGTGCGCCGCCGCAATCTCACGCAACGCATCCAGCAGGGCAGTACCAATACCCTGACGGCGGTGGTCAGCTGCGACCTCCACATACGACCACAGACGCGTCGGATGCAGCAGCGAAGCCACCACAGTACCCGCAGCCACCGGAACACCCGAAACAGTCACCACCAGGGTACGGCTAAACGGCGCGTCACTGTCCGGGCCAAAGAGGCCACGCTGGCGCTCCTCAACCTCATTGCGGGCAGAGTTCCAAATCTCAAGCAGGGCAAGGTCATCACCCTCCTGCCAAGGGCGAATCTCAAATTTTTCGCTGAGGCGTTCAGCCATATCCGTGCACCTTTCCTTCGCTCGCGTCAAACGTGCCAATCAGTCTAACCAGGGTAGCCCAAATACACGACGGCGGGTAGCCTCTTTCGCTCTAAGAAGCTACCCGCCGACCATGTTATAAATTATTTTTAGCCTGCCAGGCGTGCAGCCAGGTAAGACTTCACCTGATCCAGAGCCACACGCTCCTGGTTCATGGTGTCACGCTCGCGGATGGTCACAGCCTGATCCTCAAGAGTGTCAAAGTCCACGGTGATGCAGAACGGGGTACCGATCTCATCCTGGCGGCGGTAACGGCGACCAATAGCGCCCGCCTCGTCGTAGTCCACGTTCCACAGGCCACGCAGCTCATTCGCCAGCTTAGTTGCCGGCTCAGACAGCTCAGCCTTCTTCGACAGCGGCAGAACAGCAGCCTTCACCGGTGCCAGGCGCGGGTCGAGCTTCAGCACGACGCGCTTATCCACGCCACCCTTAGTGTTGGGTGCCTCATCCTCGACGTATGCGTCAACAAGGAACGCCATCATGGAGCGGGTCAGACCGAAGGACGGCTCAATCACGTACGGCACGTAACGCTCACCGGTAGCCTGGTCGAAGTACTCAAGCTTCGCGTTGGAGTGCTCATTATGCACACCCAGGTCGTAATCGGTACGGTTCGCAACGCCCATCAGCTCGCCCCACTCGGAACCCTGGAAGCCGAAGCGGTACTCAACGTCAATAGTGCCAGCCGAGTAGTGTGCACGCTCCTCCTTAGGAACGTCGAAGCGGCGCATGTTATCCGGGTTAATACCCAGGTCAACGAACCAGCTCCAGCAGTCCTCAACCCACTCGTTGAAATACTTATCAGCGTCATCCGGGTGCACAAAGTACTCAATTTCCATCTGCTCGAACTCACGAGTACGGAAAATAAAGTTACCGGGAGTGATCTCGTTACGGAACGACTTACCAATCTGACCAATACCGAACGGCGGGCGCTTACGAGAAGCAGTGACCACATTGTTGAAGTTCACGAAAATGCCCTGAGCGGTCTCGGGGCGCAGGAAGTGCAGACCCTCCTCATTATCAACCGGGCCCAGGTAAGTCTTCATCAGACCGGAGAAGTTCTGCGGCTCAGTCCACTCACCGCGAGTGCCACAGTTCGGGCAAGCAATCTCTTCCATGCCCTCAGCCGCGCGGCCCTTCTTCGCCTCAAAGTTCTCCAGCAGGTGATCCTGACGCAGACGCTTGTGGCACGACAGGCACTCAACCAGCGGGTCGGTGAAGGTCGCCACGTGACCGGACGCCTCCCACACCGCACGAGGCAGAATAACGGAGGAATCCAGGCCAACCATGTCCGCACGGGAGCGGACGAAACGCTGCCACCACTGCTGACGGATGTTTTCCTTCAGCTCTGCACCGAGGGGGCCGTAGTCCCATGCGGAGCGGGAACCGCCGTAAATTTCACCGGCCTGGAAAACAAAGCCGCGGCGCTTCGCGAGCGCAATAACGTTATCGAGGGTGGACTTTTCAGCCATAGTTACTCCTTCTGCCCCGCCACCGGCTGTGACGTGCGTGAGTTCGGGTTCATAAGGGACGCGGCCCAGAACGGGGCGCCCGCATTCGCGCTCATCGGCGCAATATGCACACTTTTTGATGCAAGACACTAGGGTACCATCACCACCCCACCCCTGGGTATGCCTACCCGACCCACCACTCCCCCATTTTTACCGGACGCCAGGATGCACCCGGCGGGATAAACTAGGAAGCATGGAAGAAATTTTTATTCGCGATGACATGATCCGCCTCGGCCAGTTCCTCAAGCTCGCCAACCTCGTAGAGGACGGCGCGCAGGCACGCGAGGTCATTCAGCACGGCCTGGTAAAGGTCAACGGCGACATTGAGGAAGCACGCGGCAAGCAGCTGCACCCCGGCGACACCGTCACCTTCAACGGCGTGACCGTGAAGGTCGCGCACGAGGACTAGTCCTCTCTCTGCTTGGTTAGAGCTACAGGCGAGGGGCAGTGACCGTCCTCGTTCCTACAGGGAGCCCGCCCTCGCTTCGCTTCGGGCACCCTGATGTCACTTCGGACGGCACCGCCCCTCCGCTCGCACCAAATCGCGTACCTCGGACAGCCGGGGTAGCTATACCCTCCGGAAGCGACATCAGGGTGCCGCCCCGGGCGCTCTCCGCAGCGAAGCAAGGAAGAGCGGAGCGTCCGGGTGCGGCGGGTGCCCCTGCAGGAGCGGAGGAAGGGTATAGCGTCCCACCCACCCAGCCTCTGTAGGAACGAGGACGAATACCGCTTTCCAAGCGGAAGCAAAAGCTCAACGTAAAGCCCTCGAGTCGTAATGACCCGAGGGCTTTACGTTTAGTCGATTTAGACGTCAGAGCCTTCCACTGCGCCGGTCGCCTCCGCAACCTTCTGCGCACGAATACGCGGCTCCTTACCCTGCACCTTCACCTCCAGGAACTCGCCCACATGGCGAATCTCCATGGCGCTCACGCCGTGATCCATTCCACCCATCTCGTCCGTGGTCCCCATATGACCCTGAAAGGGTGCGCTTCATGGTGGAGCCTTTCAGGGTCATATGGGGCAGTGGAGAGAAGTGGTGAATCAGCGGACGGCGGTGGATGCCGGAGTAGGCGTGGTGTGTTCTTCCTTCGGACTGGTGGGAGCCAGGTGGGCCGGGTCCAGATCAATCCGGCGCAGCAACTGAGCGTTAAGCGCCACCACAATCGTCGACAGCGACATCAACACCGCAGCAGCAGCCGGGGGAAGCAGAATGCCGCTAGAGGCGAGCACGCCGGCGGCCAGGGGCACGGACAAGATGTTGTAACCGGACGCCCAGATGAGGTTCTGGATCATCTTGCGGTAGCTGGCCTGCGAGAGCTCAATCATCGACAATATTGCCCGGGGATCGTCACTGGCCAGGACCACTCCGGCGGATTCCATTGCCACATCCGTGCCGGCCCCGATGGCGATGCCGACCTCGGCGCGGGCCAGGGCCGGGGCGTCGTTGACACCGTCGCCGACCATGGCCACGCTCAGGCCACGCTCCTGTAACTGGGTGACCTTGGTGTCCTTGTCCTGGGGCAGAACCTCGGCGAAGACCTCATCAATCCCCAGGTCCTGGCCAACCGCATGGGCCACCTGTTGCGCGTCACCGGTAATCATCGCGACCTTCACCCCGCGGTCCTGCAGGGCTTTCACAGCGGCGCGGGATTCGGGGCGGATCTTGTCCTCGACGGCCACCGCACCGATAATCTGACCGTCGCGGACAATATGGAGTACACCGGCCCCACGCCCGGTCCAGGCGCTGGTGGTGTCGGTGAGCTCGGCCGGGGTGGTGAGGTTGAACTCGCGCAGCATGTTCGGCCCGCCCACGAGGATCTCAGCGCCATCGACAGTGGCCCGGACCCCCCTGCCGGAGGCGGCGCTGAAACCAGTTGCACGGATTTGCCGACGAGAGGCCTCGGGATGGGCGGCCGCGGCCGCCACGATGGCGCGGGCCACGGGATGCTCGCTGTCGGCCTCCGCGGCGGCGGCCAGGGCCAGCAGCTCGCCCTCAGTGACGCCGACAGTTGCCGCGACACCGGTGACCGCGTGCGCGCCCTCGGTCAGGGTACCGGTTTTATCGAAGAGCACCACGTCGATGGTGCGCATCCGCTCGAGCGCCATCCGGTCCTTGATGAGCACCCCGGATTTCGCGGCCCGCTCGGTGGAGATCGCAATGACCAGCGGAATCGCCAGGCCCAAGGCGTGCGGGCAGGCGATGACCAGCACCGTGACCGTGCGCACCACGGCATCGTCCGGGCTGCCGATGGTGGTCCACACCACCGCGGTGATCAGAGCAGAGATTAGCGCGAACCAGAACAACAACGCCGCCGCCCGATCCGCCAGGGCCTGGGCCCGGGAGGAGGACTCCTGTGCGTCGGCAACCATGCGTTGGATTCCGGCCAAGGCGGTGTCCCCGCCGGTAGCCTCCACCCGGACGCGGACGGTGTTGTCGGTGGCCACGGTACCGGCGACCACCTTGTCACCGGTGTCGCGGAAGACGGGACGGGATTCGCCGGTGATCATCCCCTCATCGAATTCGGCGGCTCCGTCGATGATGGTTCCGTCGGCCGGCACCCGGGCACCGGCCCTCACCAGCACGACGTCGCCGACGACCAGCTCGGAGATGTCCACGGTGCGGGTGGTCCCATCGATGACTTTCTCGGCCTCATCCGGCAGCAGGGCAGCCAGCGCGTCAAGCGCGGAGGACGCACCCCCGAGAGCGCGCATCTCCAGCCAGTGGCCCAGCAGCATGATGGTCACCAGCAGGGCCAGCTCCCACCAGAAGTCCAGGTCAAAACCGCCCAGCCTCAGAGTGGTGACCCAGGAGGCGACAAACGCCACGGTGATGGCCATGGCAATCAGGAGCATCATCCCGGGTTGGCGGGATTTCACTTCCTTCCATCCGCCCTTGAGGAAAGGCGTTCCGCCGTAGACGAAGATGATCGTGTCCAGTACCGGGGGAATCCAGGTGGATCCGGGGAATTCCGGGAGGGGGTAGCCGAGCAGGTGGGCGACCATGGGGCTGAAAATAACGACGGGAATGGACAGAATCAGTGACCACCAGAAGCGTTCCCGAAACATTGCGGTGCTGTGCCCGGCGTGTTCGCCGTGACCATGAACCTGGTGGTCTTCGTCCAGGACGGAGTGCGGGTGACCGTGGTGCATCGCCTGGCCGTGGGTGTCGGCGTCTGCGTGGTGTTCGTGGCTGGCATGATTCGGGTGGTGGGTGTGGTCTGTTTCCGGAGCGGGGTGATCACCATGGTGATCGCCGGAATGGTGGGGAGTGTTCATGACGTTCCTTTCGCTCAACCCGGTCGGGGTCGAGATGATGGGTAAATCGATCAGGATAAGACGGTGTAGCCGGTCGCCTCGATAGCCCGGCGAACCGTCTCCGGAGGTACGACACCGGTGACCGTGACGGTGGAAACACCACCAGCAGCGAGATCAACCTGGACGTCGTCGACCTGGGAGAGGGTCTGAAGGGCCTGGGTCACGCTTTTCGCGCAGTGCCCGCAGGTCAGGCCGGTGACCTGATAGCTAGAGGAGGACCCTCCTGCTGACGAGTCGCTGGCGGCAGGGTTGGAGACGGTGTCGGCACGTGAGGCAGGTCCGCAACAGCTGCAGCCGTGGGAGGCCATCGGCAAGAGGCGGGGCGGGGAGGCGATCCTGGGAAAGCTCCTACGGGTCGGTGGGATGGGGCGATACTGCTCTCCAGTATATACCCCCCTGGGGTATATTTTGAAGGGCGGCGATGCTATTCTCCAATATATACCCCCCTGGGGTATATTTTCAAGGGGTGGGGGCACTGCCCTCATGCGGGGCAGGGTGTGGTCACCGAGCAGCCTCCTCACTGTCGGGAGGGGACAGTGGGAGGCGGAGGGCGCATCCGGAAAACGCGACTGCACCCGCACAGCATCCCAGCGCGGAAAGGCGGTATCGTCCGAAAGTGACATCAGGGTGCCCGAAGCGAAGCGAGGACGGGTCCCCTGTAGGAACGAGGACGATAACCGCCTTTCCAAGCGGAACTACACGTAAGCCCCCGAGTCGTCATGACCCGAGGGCTTTCCATATAGTCGATTTAGGAGTCAGAGCCTTCCGCGGTGCCGGTCGCCTCCGCAACCTTCTGCGCACGAATACGCGGCTCCTTACCCTGCACCTTCACCTCCAGGAACTCGCCCACGTGACGAATCTCCATGGCACTCACGCCGTGACCCGCACCGGCGTACAGCACCTTAATGCCGTCGGTGTACTTGCGGATCCAGTCGTAGGTGTAGTTCACCATCTCCTGCGGGATGACGGGGTCTTCCTGGTCACGACCAAAGAACACCGGCAGTTCGGTCTTCTTCAGCTCCTCGTCCTTGAAGTACGGCGAATCAGAATCTACCGCATAGCCGGACAGTCCCACCACAGCGGCGAACTCGCCGGGAGCATGACGCACCATCGAAGTTGCGATGCCCATACCCTGCGAGAAGCCCAGCAGAGTCACCGAAGCATACGGTTCACGGTTCGCACGCACCCACTCCAGCACGTAGTCACTCGCCTGCTCAATGGCGCGCTGGTCAGATTCGAGCTGCTGGTTCAGCGGGTACCACTGGTAGCCGATAGCGTCTGCGGCAATGTAGGCTCCGGTCGAGTCCGCAGAGAACTGGCTACCAACCGGCTGCGGTGCACGCATGGAGGCGTAGGTGAAGCCCTCCTGCGGAAGGTGCGCCGCCAGAGACAGCAGATCGTGCTCCTGGGAGCCGTAGCCGTGCAGCATGAGCACCAGATGGGTGCCTGCGCGTTCGTTCTCGGGGCGGGTGTATTCGACGACGTATTTGTTTTCGCTCATGCACCCATCTTAGCGAGGACTCCCCCGCAAACCTGCACCGCAGGTTCCGCTGCTAGCTTGACCCTCACCTAACGTGAGGTTTTAGAGTGAAACCATGGACGCGAACATAACACCACCTGACGGGCAACACGAATACACCGTAGGAGAAGCGGCATCATTACACGGGCTAACAGTCCGCACGCTTCACCACTGGGAGCAGCGAGGCTTGCTCAACCCGGCGCACGATGAGTTCAACGGGTACCGGTACTACACCGATACAGACCTTGAACGAATCACCGTCATCATGGGATACCGCGCCATCGGCATGAGCCTTGACGCTATTCGCAACATACTGCATGACCAGGCGAACAGCACCGAGCATCTGCTCGCTCAGCGGGATATGCTTCAACGCAAAATCGCCGCGTACGGGCGCATGCTTGAAACCATCGAACACCTTTTGGAGGACACCATGGCACCTAAAAATGAGCAGCTCAGCGCCGCCGAAAAAGCAGAGATCATGGGTGAGGGGTTCAGCCTCGCCCACCAGCAGGAAGCGCAGGAGCGTTACGGAAAAACTGACGACTGGGCTGAATACCAGCGCCGAACTGCAACGATGAACCGTGCCGACTGGCAGAACGGCAAACAGCAGGTTGACGAGGTAGAGCAGGCCCTCGTCGAGGCATTCAACCGCGGCGTGAAGCCGGGCAGTGAGGAGGCGAACGCACTCGCCGAGCGGCACCGCGCCTCCCTGTTCTTCTTCGAGGTCACCCCCGCTAAGCACGCTATTCTAGCCCGCGGCTACGTTGAGGATGCCCGTTTCAAGGCACACTACGAGAAGCTTGCGACCGGGCTCGCAGAATGGTTGCGGGATGTCATCTACGAGAATGCTCGTGCACACGGTATTGACCCGGAAAAAGCGGCTTGGGGTTAAACCTACGGGCTGAAAATACCCAGTAGCTAGGGGTGAGTAGCTGAGTGTGAAAGCTGAGCACAAAAATACGCCCGGTATTCCCAACGTTGGGAATACCGGGCGTTTATACGCGTCTGCAGAAGACTAGTTACCTAGCGGGTGCCGTCGATGTGACGGCGGTGCTCCTGAATACGGCGATCCAGGTGCTCAAGGTTCTGCTGCAACCCCACAATCTCATCCTCAATCTTCTGACGGGCGCGCTCCATCACATCAATGGATAGGGCGTGGTCGTCCGGATTGCTCAAAATCGTGCGAATGTCGGCAAGACTCATTCCGGCCTGACGGCAGGTAGCAATAAACCGTGCAGCGGAGATAGACTCCTCATCAAAAATACGGGTTCCGTGAGCATCACGGGGCACAGCAATGAGCCCCTCTTTTTCGTAATAGCGCAGGGCGTGGGTGCTCACCCCCAATTGCTCCGCTACCTCTTGAATACTTACCACAGCTTTAATGCTATGGGGTTAGAGCGGGTCTAAAGCAAACCGAGAACCCTTACCTTCCAGTGCAACAGGAGGCTACTTCCGCGGTATCTCGCGGAGGTTTCGCAAAACACCCGAAAAACCGGAAAATATTCCCTGACTTGGCACAACACTCTTCATAAAGATAGAAAAAATGCCGGACGCTCGCATCATACGAACGCCCGGCATTCTATTACATAACCCTAAGGGTGAAGGTTAATTCACGGTGGGCGGAAGGACAGTTGAGAATACCCAGTCATTCCCTCACAATCCCACACCCACTGTTTGGATAAAACAACATTCAGCAGGATGCGTGAAACGCCTTCGGGCGCCGGTCGAGTTAGCGATTAACAGCGCCGTACAGGCGAGTCATCGATTCCAAAGCTTCACGTTCACGCTGCGCCTCACTCGGGGCGGCGGATTCATCTTCAACGCCGAGGGCGCGCGCCAGAATCTTCTCCACCTGCTTCGCCTCAATCAAGAAGCCGTCATGGCCGTGGTTCGACTCGATAATGTCCACGGGCACCGGGGTGGGAAGCGCCTCCGCCAGGCGGTGCGACTCGTGCGGGAAGAACAGACGGTCCGTGTTCACCGCCGCAATCGTCCACTCGCAATCGGTGTGCGCCAGCGCCTGTGCCAGAGTGCCGCGGCCACGAGCCACATCGTGCGAAATCAGCGCCTCATTCACAGCCAGGTAGCTGTTCGCGTCAAAACGCTCAACCAGCTTGGCGCCGTGGTGATCCAGGTAGCTTTCAATGGCGTAGCGGCCGCGCGGCTCACCCAGCGAACCGCCCACAGTGTTTTCGCCGCGGTTCTCTTCGCGGCCGAAGCGGTGCTCCAGCTCTGCGGGGCTGCGGTAGGTGGTGTGCGCAATACGGCGCGCCAGAGCCAGACCGGCAGTCGGTGCAGGACCGGCATAGTAGTCGCCACCGGCAAAGTTCGCATCCGAACGAATCGCAATGTTCTGAGTGTGGGCCCAGGAAATCTGCTCCGCCGTAGCCGAAGGACCGGAGGCAATGACCGCGCATCCGCGCACCAGCTCGGGGTTAGTTGCCGCCCACTCCAGGGCGCGAGCACCACCGAGGGAACCACCAATCACGTAGCGGAAGCTCGTCACGCCCAGTGCACGCGCCAGACGCGCCTCCGCACGTACGGAGTCGCGAATGCTCACCTGCGGGAAGCGGGAACCCCAGTGCTCACCAGCGCCCGGGTAGCCCTCGGGGACGATGCTCGACGGACCGGTAGAACCGTAGCAGCCACCCAAAATATTGGGAGCAATCACGAAGTAGCGGTTGGTGTCCACGACCGAGCCGGGGCCCACGATGCCTTCCCACCAGCCGTCCGATTCGATAGCGCGAATCAGCGGGGCGGGCATGTCGGGGGTGGGGACGCCGCGGGAGACATGCGTGTCACCGGTGAGCGCGTGCAGGATCAGGATGGCGTTATCGCCAGCCTCGTTGAGGGTGCCCCAGGTTTCGTAGCCGATGGTGACCTGCGGCAGGGTTACGCCGGATTCGAGCTCCAGGTCGCCGATGTTCAGCTGACGCAGGTAGCCTTGCGCTTCGGGGTGTTCGCGCTGGGTGCCTGCCACGGGGATGGGCGCGGTAACAGGCTGGTTGATAGTGCCGGGCTGGGTGGTGCCGGACTGGCTAGTGCTCTGGGCGGTCATGGGGGTTCCCTTCACTGGGTTGGCCGGCGAGGTGGTGCCGGGTGTGAGCGGGGTACTCGTCTGCGGGTTGAATCTGCGGGTTGAGGCAGCGAGGCGGCGGTGCCGCGCGCTTATGAAATGCTCCGTAACGGGGAATCCGCAGGTGGACCGAAAAGCCGTAGCTTGCCGGTCCACCTGCGGGTGCATCACCGTTTAGGAGAGGGTGTCGAAGCCCAACTGCAGGTCGGCGAGAATATCGTCGATGTTCTCGATACCGACAGCAAGGCGGATGAAGTTCGGGTACACGCCAATCTTCTCCAGCTCCTCAGTGGAAAGCTGAGAGTGGGTGGTGGAGGCGGGGTGAATCACGAGCGAGCGCACGTCACCGATGTTCGCCACGTTGGAGTGCAGCTTGAGGGCGTCCACGAAGTCGCGGGCCTGCTCCAGGGTTGCGTCCTTGAGGGTGAAGCCGAGCACCGCACCGGGGCCCTTGGGCAGGTACTTCTGTGCACGCTCGTACCAGGGGGAGGATTCCACGCCAGCCCAGATGACCTTCTCGACCTGCGGGTTTGCTTCGAGCCAGCGGGCGACCTTGGTGGCGTTCTCAACGTGACGTTCGATGCGCAGGGAAAGGGTCTCCAGGCCGATGCCGATGTTGAAGGCGTTGGTCGGGGAGATGGCGGCGCCGGTGTCACGCAGCAGGGAGACGCGCGCCTTCAGGATGTAGGAGAGGTTCGCGCCGAACGCGGAGTCCTTACCCAAATCGCGTGCGTAGACCAGGCCGTGGTAGCCGGGGGCGGGCTGGTTGAACTTGGGGAACTTCTCGGGGTCTGCACCGTAGTCGAAGTTACCGGAGTCAACGATCACGCCGCCGATGGAGGTGCCGTGGCCGCCCAGGTACTTGGTGGCAGAGTGGACGACTACGTCTGCGCCGTGCTCGATGGGGCGCAGCAGGTACGGGGTGGGTACGGTGTTGTCCACGATCAGGGGCACACCGTTTTCGTGCGCGATCTTGGCGATGGGCTCAAT
This sequence comes from Rothia mucilaginosa ATCC 25296, assembly GCF_000175615.1. Classification (GTDB taxonomy): domain Bacteria; phylum Actinomycetota; class Actinomycetes; order Actinomycetales; family Micrococcaceae; genus Rothia; species Rothia mucilaginosa. The sequence continues at coordinate 30,430 of NZ_ACVO01000017.1, forward strand.
GTCGAGCACGTCGTTGCGGGGGTTGGGCACGGACTCGCCGTAGAAGAGCTTGGTGTTGGGTCGGACTGCGGCGCGCCATGCGTCCAGGTCGTCCGGGTCCTCAACAAAGGTGGTTTCAATGCCCAGGTCGGCGAGGGTGTACTTGAGCAGGTTGTAGGTGCCGCCGTACACGGAGGGCGAAGCAACAACGTGGTCGCCTGCACCGGCAATGTTCAGGATTGCGTAGGTGATAGCTGCCTGACCGGATGCCAGCAGCAGCGCGCCTACGCCGCCTTCCAGGGAGGCGATACGGTTTTCGATGACTTCCTGGGTGGGGTTGTTGAGGCGAGTGTAAATGGGGCCCAGCTCGGCGAGGGCGAAACGGTTCGCTGCCTGCTCGGCGCTGTCAAAGACGAAGGAAGTGGTCTGGTAGATAGGTAGTGCCCGAGCTCCCGTTGCGGCATCCGGCGCCTGACCTGCGTGGATCTGGCGGGTTTCGAACTTCCAACCGGCGGGGTTGGCGGGAGTCGGGACGGTAGTGTTGTTGCTCATGCGTGGCTCCTATTGGGGATTCTTAAGGGGCCGCATGCCGACGGTACAGGAATCGTCGTCGAATAATCCTGTCACGATTGATGTACCGGTTTCGGTCACATCGGTCCCGCGCTTGCGTCACGCTTGTGCGTGCCGCCCGGTCTTCACCCAGGGCACCCCACCGCGGAGGAGGGTTGCCGGCCAGCTAGCTGGGGCTTATCGCTGGCGCTCTTGACCTGTTATTTAGAGTGTCATAGGGCACGGGGCGGGGTCAAGGATTTTGTGGGTGCGCGGTACTTTAAGACATTTCATTGCAAAGATGACGTTTTTTAACGTCTGTCATAAAACGCGAACGACGGTGCCGGGGCAATCCGAGGACGAGGCAATCGAGATGCGGAGGCGGACACCCACCATCCACACAGTAACCCCCATCACTTTTATCTACGGTTTTTCGGTACACTGAAATGACACATACACTCACGCAGGGTACAACTCGCTACGGCTCGCTACGCCGTTTATCCTGCTCAGCATCCCTCCGGTATAGGGGCCAGAGGGTCATACCCGAAGGTTACCTACCATGTCTCTTGTTCTTGATGCGGCGCAGCTCAGCCGCGTCTTTGGCAAAGGTGAAAACGCTTTTACCGCCGTCGACCGTGTGTCACTTCGCGTTAGTTCCGGTGAGATTCATGCTCTCCTCGGCCCCAACGGTGCGGGCAAAACGACGACCGTGCAGATGTGCTCGACCCTGCTCACACCCACCGGCGGTAGCCTCACCGTGAACGGTATTGACGCTATCGCCCACCCGCAGCGGGCTCGCCGCCACGTGGGTCTAGCGTTGGGCGGGGAGAACGGCTTCTACCCGCGCGCCAGTGCCCGCGATAATCTGCTGTTCTTCGCCGATGTTGCGGGGGTTTCCGGGCGGGCTCGACGACACGAGGTGGAGCATGCCCTAGCCCGTGTGGAACTCACCGATGCGGCAACGCGGCCTGTCCAGGAGTTTTCTCGCGGCATGAAGCAGCGCCTACATATTGCCCGCGCCCTGCTCGGCTCCCCCGCTCTGCTCCTGCTGGATGAGCCGACCAACGGGCTCGATCCCGATATCGCTCTGACCGTGCGTACCCTCATCCGTTCTCTCGCGGAAGACGGCGCCGCCGTTCTGCTGACGAGTCACCTGTTGGGCGAAATCGAGGATTTGGCGCACACTATTACCGTTTTGGGCGCAGGTTCTGTCGCCGTGAGCGGCACCCTCGAGGACGTTGCCGCGCACGCAGGTATTGCCGCCACGACCGTGGTTCAGGTGGACCCCACCGCCACCGAGGGTCTTGATACACTACGCGGATTCCTCCACGATAAGGCGGCGGTACTTTTTGCCCCGCGTGGTTCCGGCTGGGAGCTAACCCTCTACTGGCATGGCGAGCGCGCCACGTTCGAGGCGGGCGAGGCTCACCGCATCCTCACGGAGGGGCTTGCCACCGCGAACATTGGGGCACGGACCGAACCGTACACACGCCCGGCAACCTTGGAAGAGGCATACCTGGCGATGGCGGAGGGGCTCAAACGATGAACGCTCAGACGCAACGCTCGGAAGAGTTCCAGCGGCAGGGTCGACGGTACGACCTGTGGCAGGAGTGCGCCCGCCAGTTGCGACTCATGGGCTTTAGCCTGCGCCAGTTCCTGACGGTCCCCTACTTCATTCAGCTGCTCATCAGTACGGTACTCGGCTCGGTCATCCTTCAGGCGCTCGCCGTGCATGCGGCGGCGCAGAGCTCCGCGGGTCACTCCGTTGACCCGACCCTAGCCTGGACTCGCGCCGGCATTGTGGGCATGTGGTCGGTCTGCATCGTGTCTGCGGGCATCATCAATTTTGAGCGTTTCCGCGGGACCCTCGTGTACCTGTGTTCGGGGTCAATCTCTCCGGTGCGGGTGCTGGCGGCTATCGTTTCAAGCGCCTCCATTGTGGGTCTGGCTGCCTTGCCCCTATCGTGGGCGGTTTGGGCTCTTGTGACACTCAACCCGCAGGTCACGGATTTTTCGGTACTCTGGCCGCGCTACGTTCTGGGCGTTCCCCTGCTGTGGCTTGCGTGCCTGTCGGTCACGTTCATGATTGCGGTATTCTTCGTGGCCACGCCGAACGCTATCGCCTACGAGGAGCTATTGCTCGTGCCGGTTTTTATTCTTTCCGGGGTTCTCTTCACGACCATTGAAGCGCCCGCCTGGCTGGATGCCGCGGGCGTGCTCATTCCCCTGCAGGCGCCGGTTCACCTGCTACTTGGGCGTACCGCCATCACTACCCCGGCGGATGCACTCTTGCCCGTAATTCAGACCCTGGTCGTGAGCTTCATCTGGGCGTTGTGCGCCTTCCTTTTTGCCCGGAAGGCTCTCGCCTCAGCCCGCCGTCGCGGCACCCTGGGGGCGATGTAGCGTGCGTATTCTCTCTTCTGCCGCTCTGCCTAGCGTGGCGCGTCGGGCTCTGTCGACCGCCTCTATTGGCTGGTCATCTTCTATTACCTTCGCAACCCTCGGAACGGCCATCACGACCCTGGTGCTCGTGCCGGGCCTCAACGTGCTTTTCACGGTGCTTCTGGGTGCCGACCTTGCGGCGAACGATACTGTGCGCATCGGCTGCGCGACCGCGCTGATTACGACCCTCAGCTCCGTGGCAGCCGGTATTGTCGCGCGCGTTGCCACCGACCGGTGGATTGGCGTCTTCGAGTATGTGTGCACGGCACGCCCCGTGGATGCGGGCTACTGGCTGGGGGCGGCGGCGGTACCGGCGTTGCTGGCTTCCGTGACGGGTCTGAGCAATGTGGGCATCGTGTGGTTACTGTCCCTCACATCCTCCGCTGCGGGAGCAAGTTCCGGGCTTTTGGTCGGCACCATCTTACTGATGCCGGTTGCGATTCTTGGCGGGGTCTGCCTGGGCATTTTTGCCGCCGGTTTGGGTCTGTACCTGTCGGATCCGTACACGGGCTCGAATGTTCTATCTATTGTTCTGCCGGTCAGCGCGGGCGTGATTGTGCCGGTGAGTACCTACCCCGGCTGGCTTGCCTGGCTGTGTTCCTGGGTTCCGGGGTCCCGGCTGGTGCAGGCTTTAGATACCTCTGGCAGTATTGCGAGCAGCACTACCCCGAATCTCTTCGCGCTCCTGGCAGCAGACACAGCCCTGGCAGTACTCTACGCCGCTATCGGGCTGGGGCTGACTTTCCTTGCCGCCCGCCGCATCCGTGCCGGCGCCCGCGCCTCGCTGTTGTAAACGGTGAACCCTGAAAAAGAACGAGCCTTTTACTCACCCGCTATCCGGGCGCCGCAACCAAGAAAGACTATTCCTGTGACCATTGCTCCCGCTTCATACACCTTAGAGACTCTAGGGTTCGACCCCTCCTGGCAGGGTTCAGCAATCCGCGCCGCGTTCACCCTCGGCGGCACGCTTGAAGATTTCACCCTCGCCCGCGTGAGCGCAGTGCACCGCACCCGCTGCGAACTGCTGACCTGCGAGCAGGGTGAGCTCATTAAGCTTTCCGCTCCGCTGCGTCCGGTTGAGAACGACTACGGCGAAGAAGAGTACCCCCTCGTCGGCGACTGGGTACTCACCCAGCCCATCCCCGGAACTGGCGGTGCAGCCCACCCCGCGGAGCATAAACCCCTCGCGATACTGCCCCGGCGAAGCTACCTCACCCGCCCCAGCGCCACCCGAGAATCCGCGGATCAGCCTGTCGCCGCCAACGTGGATATACTCTGCATCGTTGAGCCCTGCTTCCCCGAGCCGTCCATTGGGCGAATTGAACGTTACACCGCCCTGGCGCACGCATCCGGAACGCAGGTCGCGCTGATTCTCACCAAGGGTGACCTGGTAACGGCCGAACAGCTCGCCGGGTATCGGGAATCTCTGGGTGGCGGCGTGGATGCGGTGCTCACCGTCTGCACGGATAACGGCTACGACCCCGCACCGGTCGCGGAACTCGTCGCCGGACGTACCGCCGCGTTCCTGGGCCGTAGCGGCGCCGGAAAATCCACCCTGGTCAACGCCCTGCTCAACCCCGGAGTTGACCCCCGCGAGGATAGCCAGGAATATCAGGTGCAGGTCACCTCCACGGTCCGAGATGCTGACGGCAAGGGGCGCCACACCACCACCAGCCGCCAGATGCTTGTTTTGCCCGGTGTGGAAGGCTCAAGCGAAGGAGACTCGACCAACGCAAAATCATCATCTGGCACGGTGCTGATCGACACTCCGGGTGTGCGAGCCCTAGCCGCACCGAGCGATAGCGCCGCGATTGACGAAACCTTCGACGACGTCTCCGGTTACGCTTCCGCCTGCCGGTACAGCGACTGCTCCCACGGCTCCGAACCCGGATGCGCGGTGCAGCAGGCCATCGCTGACGGCGCTCTCGACCCCGAGCGCTTCGAACGCTACCGCAGGATGATAGCCGAATCCGCGCGTCTACGCCTGCGCTCTCAAGAACGTGAGTACCGGCAGAGTAACCGTGCCTTCACAAAGGCAAACAAGGCAGGCCGCCGCACCCTCATGTCCATTAAGGGGCGCGCTAACTAGCCACCGAATTCGCACGTTCCAGAAGAGTGCAGGGGACTAATCTGGGTGATACTGCTCAGGCCGCAATATAGTAGCCTGCCTCACTCTTCGATACACTAGAAGTAGGCGTGCCCACAGTCCCCCGCGCACTCTCACCGCCACCCGGCGGCACAGGAACGCGGGCGCAGACGGCACACACCATTCACAAACCCATAACTCATGAAAGAGGTGGCAGCATGGCTGAACAGAACCTCACCCCGCCCGTACCGAAGAAGGTCGAGCACCGCCGCGAACACCACGGCGACGTCTTCATCGACCCCTACGAATGGCTCCGCGACAAGGAAAGCGAAGAGGTCCTCAACTACCTCAAGGCAGAAGCCGAATACACCGAAGCTGTCACCGCAGACCAGCAGCCCCTCCGCGAATCCATCTTCAACGAAATCAAGGGCCGCACCCTGCTGTCGGATCTGACCGTCCCGAACCGTATCGGTGACTGGTGGTACTACAGCCGCATGGTGCCCGGCGGCCAGTACCCCGTCTTCTACCGCTACCCCGCCCTGCACGAAGGCGACGAGGTGGTGCGCTACACCCCGCCGACCGTCACCCCCGGCGAAGTACTCGAGGGTGAAGTCGTCATCCTCGACTGCAACGAATACGCCAAGGACATGGAGTTCTTCTCCCTCGGCAGCTTCCAGCCCGCACGTAACGGCAAGCTGCTGAGCATCTCCGTGGACGAAAAGGGCGACGAACGCTACGAGCAGCGCTTCCTCAACATGGAAACCGGCACCTTCCTCGAAGACACCATCCCCAACATTGCGGCGGGCTCCTTCTTCATCAACCACGCCGAACAGCTCATCTACCTCGTCCCCGACGAGTCGTGGCGCCCCTGGCGTGTCTACGTGCACGACGTCGGACAGGGCACCGAAGACCACCTGATCTACGAGGAACCGGACAACACCATGTGGCTCGGCGCCGCCATGAGCTCCGACCGTTCCTCCGTGGTCATTACCAGCTCGAATTCCGAGTACACGGAGGTGCGCCTCATCCCCACCCGCGAACCCAAGGGTGAGCCGACCCTGCTCATCCCCAAGAGCGCGGGCATCGAATACTACGCTGAGCCGCTCAACATTGCCGGCGAGCAGCACCTGCTGATTCAGCACGACTACAATGCGTTGAACTCCGAGCTGGTACTCGCCGACATGCCGCGCGAAGGTGAAAGCCTCGAAGAGTACGCGCAGCGTTGGGTGCCGGTCATCCGCCACAGCGAACACGTGCGCTTGGAGGGCTTCACCTTCACCGCAACGCACCTGGTCGTCACCGCCCGCGCGGACACCACCACCCGCATCTTCCTCGCACCGCGTGAGCAGCTGCCCATCCAGTGGCGCCGCCGCCGCCCCGCCGGCGTGACCTTCATGGAGCCTGCCGGCTTCGATGAGGAACTGTACACCGCATCCGTGCTGCGTGCGGAGAACTACTCCCCCGTGCTGCGCATCGCCTACACCTCGTACCTGACGCCGCGCCGCGTCTACGACTACTTCCCCATGTCGCAGACCCTGCTGCTGCGCCGTGAAACCCCGGTACTCGGCGGCTACAACCGTGAGGACTACCGCGCTTACCGCGACTGGGCACCGGCGGCGGACGGCACGCTCATCCCTATTTCGGTGATTCACCGCGCCGACCTGGACATGAGCAAGCCGCACCCGGTCATCCAGTACGGTTACGGCTCGTACGAGTCATCCATGGACCCGATGTTCTCCATCCCGATGCTGTCGATTCTGGACCGCGGCGTCATCTACGTCATCGCGCATATTCGCGGCGGCGGCGAGATGGGCCGCTCCTGGTACCAGAACGGCAAGAAGCTCGCGAAGAAGAACACCTTCACCGACTTCGTGGACGTCACCAGCTACATTGCGGCTAAGCCGTGGGCTGATGAGGCGCGTATCGGCTGCTACGGCGGTAGCGCCGGCGGCCTGCTCATGGGCGCCGTCGTGAACCTCGCCCCCGAAAAGTACGCCGCCTGCCTGGCTGCCGTGCCGTTCGTGGATGCGCTGACCACCATCCTCGACCCGGAGCTGCCGCTGTCGGCGATGGAGTGGGAAGAGTGGGGCAACCCGATTGAGGACCCGGAAGTGTACGCCTACATGAAGTCGTACACCCCGTACGAGAACATCCGCCCGGTCCGTTACCCGGCGATTGCTGCGGTGACGAGCCTGCACGACACCCGCGTGCTCTACGTGGAGCCTGCGAAGTGGGTTGCGGCGCTGCGTGAGCAGATTGACCCGTCGTCGCCGGTGCCGCTGCTGAAGATTGACATGTCGGGCGGTCACGGTGGTGGTTCCGGCCGGTATACCCGTTGGCGTGAGATTGCGTGGGATTACGCGTTCCTCATGAGCAACCTCGGCGTTACTGAGTAGGCTATAACCAAGCAAGCCACGCTTTAAAAAGAACGCTCCGTCTGTATCTAAGTGATACGGACGGAGCGTTCTTCGTTTATGTAGCTTGCTCTGCTCGAGGGACGGTGCTCGTCCTCGTTCCTACAGGGAACCCGCCCTCGCTTCGCTTCGGGCACCCTGATGTCACTACGGACGACACCGCCCCTCCGCGCGCACCTCACCGGAGCCGAGGGTAGCTATACCCTCCGGAAGCGACATCAGGGTGCCCACCCGGGCGCTCTCCGCCGCGAAGCAAGGAGAAGCGGAGCGTCCGGGTGCGGCGGGTGCCCCTGCAGGAGCGGAGGAAGGGTATAGCGTCCCACCCACCCAGCCTCTGTAGGAACGAGGACGATAACCGCCTTTCCAAGCGGAACCATGCGGGATAAGAGAGCACAAAAGAGGCGCCGCCTCCCACACGGGAGACAGCGCCTCTTTCGTTAAAGCCGGATCAGCGGAAAAGCTTAGCCTTCCACGCCGCACTCAGCCAGAATCAGCTCACGCACGCGGGCGGCGTCAGCCTGACCGCGGGTAGCCTTCATGACCTGACCGACGATAGCGCCAGCAGCCTGAACCTTACCGGCGCGAATCTTGTCGGCAACGTCGGGCATTGCTGCCAGTGCTTCCTGAACGGCTGCGGTAAGCGCACCGTCGTCGGAGACCACGGCGAGGCCGCGTGCCTCAACGATTTCGGCGGGAGTGCCTTCACCGGCGAGGACGAACTCGAGCACCTGGCGGGCGATCTTGTCGTTGATCTTGCCTTCGGAGATGAGCGCTTCGAGGGCGACCACGGTTGCGGGCTCCACGCCGAGGGCGGTGAGCTCAACTTCAGCCTGCTTTGCGCGGCGGGCGATTTCGCCCATCCACCACTTGCGGGCTGCAGCCGCGGTTGCGCCTGCGGCGACGGTCTCTTCGATGACGTCGAGTGCGCCAGCGTTGACTACGTCGCGGAACTCTTCGTCGGAGTAGCCCCACTCACCCTTGAGGCGGCGGCGGCGCTCTGCCGGGGGTTCGGGCAGTTCGGCGCGCAGACGCTCAATCCATTCGCTGTTGGTGACGACCGGTACGAGGTCCGGTTCGGGGAAGTAACGGTAGTCGTCAGCGTCGGACTTGGGGCGGCCCGAGGAGGTTTCGCGGGTGTCTTCGTGCCAGTGGCGGGTCTCCTGGGTAACCTTTTCGCCGCGTTCGAGGATCGCTGCGTGGCGGCGAATCTCGTAGCGGACGGCGCGCTCAACCGAACGGAGGGAGTTCACGTTCTTGGTTTCGGAGCGGGTGCCGAACTTCTCTGCGCCCTTGGGCATGAGGGAGACGTTGGCGTCGCATCGGACGTTACCGCGTTCCATGCGGGCGTCGGAGATGCCGAGGGAGCGGACGATGTCGCGGATTGCGGCAACGTAGGCGCGTGCCAGTTCGGGTGCGCGCTCGCCGGCACCGACGATGGGTCGGGTGACGATCTCGATCAGGGGCACGCCTGCGCGGTTGTAGTCGACCAGGGAGGAGGTTGCACCCTGAATTCGGCCGTCTGCGCCGCCGACGTGGGTGAGCTTGCCTGCGTCTTCTTCCATGTGGGCGCGCTCAATTTCGACGGTGAAGATGGTGCCGTCTTCGAGCTCAACGTCCAGGGAGCCGTTTTCCGCGATGGGGCCGCCAGCCTGGGAGGTCTGGAAGTTCTTCGGGGAGTCCGGGTAGAAGTAGTTCTTGCGGGCGAAGTAGGACTTGTCTGCAATGTCGCAGCCCAGTGCCAGGCCGAGCTTGATGGCGGACTCAACAGCGGTCTTGTTCACCATGGGCAGCGCGCCGGGCAGGCCGAGCGATACGGGGGTGACGTTGGTGTTGGGTTCGTCGCCGAACTCGTTGGGTGCGGAGTCGAACATCTTGGTCTTGGTGTTGAGTTCGACGTGCACCTCGAAGCCGAGGACCGGGTCGTACTTTTCGATGGCTTCTTCGAAGCTGAGGACTTCTTCACTCATTACTTGGTTCCCCCAAAGTCAAAGTCGCGGATCAGAGTTTCGGTGTCGGGCAGGCTCTTGTAGAGCGGTGCGCCCCATTTTGCGGTGAGCAGTTCTTCCAGTGCTGCGCCGACGCGGTACAGGCGTGCGTCTTCGCGTGCGGGTGCGGTGAACTGGATGCCGACGGGCAGGTTGTTCTCTTCGGAGAGGCCGCCGGGCAGGGAGAGCGCCGGGACGCCTGCCAGGTTGACGGGCACGGTTGCGACGTCGCCCAGGTACATTGCCATGGGGTCGCCTTCGGTCTTCTCGCCGAGCTTGAACGCGGTGGAGGGCGCGGTCGGGGAGATGAGCACGTCGCACTTTTCGAATGCTGCCGCGTAATCGCGCTGGATGAGGGTGCGTACGCGCAGTGCGGCGCCGTAGTAGGCGTCGAAGTTACCTGCGGACAGTGCGTAGGTGCCGAGGATGATGCGGCGCTTGACCTCGTGGCCGAAACCTGCGGAGCGGGTTGCGGACATGACGCGTTCGATGGTGACGGGGCCGTCTTCGGGTACGACGCGCAGGCCGTAGCGGACGCCGTCGTAGCGTGCCAGGTTGGAGGACACCTCGGAGGACATGATCATGTAGTAGGCGCTGATGGCTTCGGTGACGGAGGGCAGGGAGACCTCGATGATCTCTGCGCCTGCGGCACGCAGCTCTTCAACGGATTCGCGGAAGCGTGCGAGGACGCCTGCTTCGAAGCCTTCGCCGTTGCCGCCGCCGAGTTCCTTGATGACGCCGATGCGCAGTCCGGACAGGTCGCCCTTGCGTGCGGCTTCGGCACCTGCCTTGGCTTCTTCAACGAAGTTGCCGGGCTCATCGGGCAGGGAGGTTGCGTCGAGCGGGTCGTGGCCTGCGATTGCTTCGTGGAGCAGCGCGGTGTCCAGGACGGTGCGTGCGACGGGGCCTACCTGGTCGAGGGAGGATGCCATGGCGATGACGCCGTAGCGGGAGACGGAGCCGTAGGTGGGCTTGACGCCGACGCTACCGGTCAGCGCTGCGGGCTGGCGGATGGAGCCGCCGGTGTCGGTGCCGAGCGCCAGGGGTGCCTGGAAGGCGGTGACGGCTGCTGCGGAGCCGCCGCCGGAGCCACCGGGTGCGCGGTCGAGTGCCCAGGGGTTGCGGACTACGCCGAATGCGGAGTGCTCGTTGGAGGAGCCCATTGCGAATTCGTCGAGGTTGGTCTTGCCGAGGATGGGCATGCGTGCTTCGCGGACCTTGCGGGTGACGGTGCCGTCGTAGGGGCTCATCCAGCCTTCGAGCATGCGCGATGCTGCAGTGGTGGGCTGGCCCTTGGTGACGATGAGGTCCTTGACGGCGATGGGTACGCCTGCGAGCGGGGGCAGTTCCTTGCCTGCTGCGCGGTCTGCATCCACTGCTGCTGCGGTGGCGAGTGCTTCTTCGGCGTTGATGTGCAGGAAGGCGTTGAGGCCGCTCTTACCGTCTGCTCGGTTGTCGCTCAGGGGTGCGCCGTCGGTGGCTGCGATGCGGTCCAGGTGTGCCTGGGTGAGCTCGACGGAGGTGATTTCGCCGGATGCGAGCTTTTCTGCTGCTTCTGCGGCGGTGAGCTGGATCAGTTCGTTCACTTGGTTGTTCTCCTCTTAGTCTTCGTCGAGGATTGCCGGCACGCGGAACTTGCCGTCCTGTGCGTCGGGGGCGCCGGAGAGCGCCTCTTCCTGGGTGAGGGTGGTGACGGGTACGTCTTCGCGGAAGACGTTCTCGAGGGGGATGGGGTGGCTGGTCGCGGGGATGTCGGCAGTTGCTTTCTGCGACATGGTCTCAACGGATGCGACGATGACGTCCAGCTCAGACGCCATCGCGGTGAGTTCTTCATCGGTCATCTCAATGAGTGCCAGCGATGCCAGGTGCTTTACCTGTTCAAAGGTGATGGCAGACATGGTTCTCCCGTAGTTTGTTTTCTTCTCTCTTCTCTAGTGTAGTGGAGGTTGCGTTTTCCGTCTCATTGGGGGTTGGAGGGTTTACCTGCTGGTTTGCGTGGTCAGGCGGTGTTCCTCTCCCCTATTTTCGGGTTAAATGCTCAACGCCCCGCTCCTCGTGTGAGGTGCGGGGCGTTGGGCTACAACGTGTCCACGTTACGCTTGGGGGTTAATCCTTAGGCGGGGATGGTCAGAACCTGGCCGGGGAAGATCAGGTCAACGTTGTAGATGATGTCGGTGTTCGCAGCTGCGATTGCCTGGTAGCCGCCTGCAACGCCGAGCTTTGCAGCGATCAGCGAGAGGGAGTCACCGGGAACCACGGTGTAGGTGCCTGCTGCAGCCTTGGGAGCTGCTGCTACGGGAGCCTCAACTGCCGGTGCTGCTACGGGAGCTGCGGGAGCTTCAACTGCGGGTGCAGCGGGTGCTACCGGTGCAGCGGGAGCTGCTGCGGGTGCCTCAACTGCTGCGGGTGCAGCCTGAGCTGCAGGAGCTACGGGTGCAGCCTGTGCCGCGGGAGCGGTGTAGGTCTGCTGGGTCTGCGACTGTGCAGCCACGGTGGTGGGCTCGGTGTAGGTGGGAGCTGCGCCGGTCTTGCCGTAGAGGCCAAGCTTAGCGGAGCATGCGGGCCATGCGCCCCAGCCCTGGATAGCGAGCAGACGCTCGCCAGCCTCGATCTGCTGTGCACGGGTAGCGGTCGCGGGGGAGCCGGACATGCCGACGCCGTTCCAGGACTGCTGGGTGAACTGCAGACCGCCGTAGAAGCCGTTACCGGTGTTGATGGACCAGTTGCCACCGGACTCGCACTGTGCCAGTGCGTCCCAGGTAGCACCGTCTACTGCGTTTGCAGCGGGCATCGACATGGTAGCTGCTACAGCGCCACCGATGGCGAGAGCTGCTGCGGTACGACGAATGGAAGTGTTCTTCATAATGCTCCTTGGGGCCGTCCCCGCTCGTTCCGTCCCCGGAACTCTAGCGCGCCGCCGCTCACCCTTTGATAACGAAGTAGGTTACTCATATTCTGGCTCTACCATGTGAGCGGCTCTCCACCGATTTCATGTCACCGTGAGCGATTCTGCACTTATGTGCGGAATCCGGGTGGCACTTCCTCGATGGGGACGTGCGGTAGAACCGGGCATCGTTTCAAGCATTCCAAGCTTGAAACCACACAGGTGATTCTCTTGCGAGAATCCATCTGGTCTCAAAGATAGCCGAGGTTTTTTATGATTCCAACCCGATTTCAAGTTCACAGCGAACGTCCCGGGTTCTCCCAGGGTTCTTCCAGGTTAAAAGTGCAGGAAACATTATTTAAGACCTTGAGCCCCGCGCGCCTTAAGGGTTTCACCCCGGAATTTCGGGGTTTTCTAGGGGTTTAACTCGGATGCGCTCCCCTGCTGAGTTTTCCAATTCGGGGTTGATGGGCGCCACCTTTAAGGGTTTTGAACAGCGTGTAAATATTTTTTAAATATTTCTTCGCTTTGGGAGTGTTTTAAGGCGCTTCCGCCTTAAAAGCTGTGGTAATTATAAATGCCAGAAATTGGCATTCAGACCCTGAAGCACGCACTCCAGAGCCTGAATGCTCTATATATTGCAGGGGTCAGATTCAGGTGCCCCCACTACCGGGTCTACTCGGCGGTAGCCTCAACAGCCTCCGGACCGCCCTCGAGCAGGGCGGTGAAGCCCTCCTCATCCAGCACCTTCAGTCCCAGTTGCTGAGCCTTATCCAGCTTCGAGCCGGCGTTCGCGCCAGCAACCACAAAGTGGGTCCTCTTAGATACAGAACCGGATGCCTTACCGCCGCGAGAAATAATGGCTTCCTTCGCGCCATCACGGGTGTAACCGTTCAGCGTGCCGGTCACGACCACGGTCAGACCCTCCAGGGTGCGTTCCACGGACTCGTCACGGGTATCTTCCATGCGCACACCGGCGGCAGCCCATGAGTCCACCACCTCGGCGTGCCAGTCCTCGGCGAACCACTCAATAATCGAATCGGCAATCGTGGTGCCCACACCATCCACAGCGGCAAGGCGTTCACGGTCAGCCTCGCGGATCGCCTGCATCGAACCGAACTCCGCGGCGAGCGCGCGGGCAGCGGTCGGGCCCACGTGGCGAATCGAGAGGGCAACCAGCACACGCCACAGCGGCTGTTGCTTTGCTTTCTCCAGCTCGGCGAAGAGGTTCAGCGTATTCTTCGTGGGCTTCGGCTCGGGGCGTGCCTTGGTCGGCTTGGTGTAGAAGTAGGGCACGCGCTCCATCTTTCCAGTGCCCACACCCTTGACCTTCTTCTCACGTTCGATGGTGACCTCGCGCAGGTCCTCAATGTTGAGGCTGAACAGGTGCGCCTCGGTCGTTAGCGGAGGGGTGTGCGGGGTTGCGGGGCTGGTGAGTGCCTTTGCTGCTTCGAAGCCGAGCGCCTCAATGTCGAAGGCGCCGCGGCTTGCCGCGTAGTACACGCGCTCGGTCAGCTGCGCCGGGCAGGAGCGCGGGTTCGTGCAGCGCAGATCCACGTCGCCTTCCTTGCCGGGGGCAAGGGGCGAGCCGCAGGAGGGGCATTCGCTGGGCATGACGAACTCTCGTTCGGTGCCGTCACGTAGGGCAACCACGGGGGCGACGATCTCGGGAATCACGTCGCCTGCTTTGCGCAGCACCACGGTGTCGCCGATGAGCACGCCCTTAGCTTTGACCACGTCCTGGTTGTGCAGGGTGGCGCGTTCGACGGTCGAGCCGGAGACGAACACGGGCTCCATAACACCGTAGGGGGTCACGCGGCCGGTGCGTCCCACGTCCACGCGGATGTCCAGCAGCTTGGTGTGCACCTCTTCGGGCGGGTACTTGTACGCCACCGCCCAGCGCGGCACGCGGGAGGTATAGCCCAGCTGAGCCTGGGTCGCGAAGTCGTTGACCTTAATGACGATGCCGTCGATCTCGTGCACCAGGGAGTGGCGCTGCTCGCCGTACTTATTAATGAAGTCGAACACCGCCTCGGTGTTAGCGGCGATTTCACTGTAGGGGCTCACGGGCAGGCCCCAGGAAGCGAGCAGATCGTAGGTCTCGTACTGGGTGGCAATATCCAGGCCGGTGCGCGAACCGATGCCGTGCACGTACATGCTCAGCGGGCGTGAGGCGGTAATCGCCGCGTCCTTCTGGCGCAGCGAGCCTGCCGCGGCGTTACGCGGGTTCGCGAAGGGGTTCTTGCCGGCGGCGATCATGGACTCGTTGAGCTTCTCAAAATCAGCGGAGGAGATGAACACTTCGCCGCGGATTTCAATCTCTTCGGGGTGGTTCTCGCCGGTCAGCTGCTGCGGAATGCTCGCAATGGTGCGCACGTTGTGGGTGACGTCTTCGCCGGTGGTGCCGTCGCCGCGGGTTGCCGCGCGTACGAGGGTGCCGTTGCGGTAGAGCAGGTTCACAGCCAGGCCGTCGATCTTCAGCTCGGTCAGCCACTGCGGTGCGCTACCGGTGAGGTTCCGGGTGCTCTCTTCGGTCTTGGTCAGCCAGGCGCGCAGCTCTTCGAAGGAGAAGACGTCCTCGAGGGAGTACATGCGCTGCAGGTGGGTGACGGGTGCGAAGGCCTCGATGGCCTCGCCGCCGACTTCCTGGGTGGGCGAGTCGTTGGCGATGATGAGCGGGTGCTCCGCCTCAATGATTTCGAGGCGGCGGTAGAGCTTATCGTACTCGGCGTCAGAGAGGAAGGGTGCATCCTCGTTGTAGTAGGCGCGGCGGGCGGCACGAATCTTATCGGTCAGTTCCGCGTACTCAGCACGCAGGGCCTCGGTAATCTCTGCGGTGTTCTCGGCGGGGGCAGTCTGCTGGGTGGTGTTGTTCTCAGTCACCCGTCCAGTCTAGCGTTTTTGCTCCGCCTCTCCCCTATCGCTCGTCATATTGCTCAGGTCCCGCCAGCGCAAACACTGGCGTAAGAACACCGTAGCTACTTCCCGGATTGCGCTTCCTTAGTTTCTGTACGCGGATGCAGTTCACCCCCGCCTCCTACAGGCACTCGCATGAGCACCCATAGAAATTGGGGGTGAATCAACAGGTATGAAGTTTAGGCTTCGACAGTGTCGGCAACAATCACGGTAATGTTGTCACGGCCTCCCGAGCGCAGCGCCTCATGCTGAAGAACGTCAGCGGCATCCTGCGGGTGGCGAATCGAAGTGAGCACACGCGCCATGTACTCGTGCGAAAGCTCACCGGAAAGGCCATCGGAGCAGAGCATCAGGCGGTCACCCGGACGAGCGGGCAGAACCCAGAAGTCCGGTTCCCAGTAGTTACCGGTACCCAGCGCACGGGTAATCACGTTGCGGCGCGGGTGGGTCAGCGCCTCCAGGGCGGTAATCTGACCTTCATCGACCAGGTACTGCACCTCGGAGTGGTCGCTAGTGACCTGCTCCAGCGAGGCGGAGCCCTCGGAACCGGGCAGCTTCTCCATGGCGGAGTGGTGAATACCCTCGTCCTCACGCAACAGGCGGTAGGTGCGGGAGTCACCCACGTTGAAGATAACCCACAGGTTACGGTCGCCAATGCGAGTCAGCCAGGCACCCGTCACAGTCGTACCGCCGGAGCGGGAAAGCGCCTGCTTAATCTCCTCATTGGTTTCGCCAATGATGTCGTGCAGACGGTTGAGGGTGCCCACAATTTCGTTGTTGAGCAGGGTGTTCGCGCGGCGGCGGCGCTTGGTGGGGTCTTCCTCGTCAATAGCGGTCAGGCGCTCAACGTAGGCCTGCTGTTCCTCTTCGCTACGGCCACCGGGCATGGTGAAGAAGGGCGAGTAGGCGAGCTGACGCACGCACAGGCGCGAAGCAACCTCGCCCGCCTCGTGGCCTCCCATGCCGTCCGCGACCACGCAAAGGGAACCGGCGACGACCATCGAATCTTCGTTATTTTCTCGATGTGCGCCGCGGTGCGTTGCACCACCGGTACGTAGTTTCAGTTCAGTCATGAGAGGTCTATCTCCATTGTGTAGTTCACGCGACGAGTCACCGCCACGGGGTCTACGTTACCAAAGCTTCTAACATTTCGCGTTCCCTGAGAGGTGAGATTGTAGCGATTTCCCACCTGTCGGAGCGTGTTTGCTGTCTCATTATCGGTCAGCACGGTACCCGGTTCAGCCAGGGAAACCAGGCGAGCAGCCAGGTTCACGCTGGAGCCGTACACATCACCGCGGTTAGCCAGGACCTCGCCCCAGATGAAGGCGACGCGGGAGTCCGGCAGCTGCGGGTCGGCACCAATCTTTTCGGACAGACGCAGGCTAATCTCTGCGATAGCGTCCGGAGTTTCGGTGAGGAAGAAAACTTCGTCACCGAGGGTCTTAATAATGCGGCCGCCCAGGGGTGCGATAACGTCCAGACAGCTCTGCTCAAAGTGGTTGATGAGCTGAGAAAGTGCCGCTGCATCCAGGTTACGCACCAGGGAGGTGTAGGAGACCAGGTCCACGAATCCCACGCCGCGCACCAGGGGCAGGCGGGAGAGGCCGGAGGTGGTCACGTTGTTTTCGCGCAATCCCAGGCGCAGGATTCCGGCGTACATCTGACGGCGGTATGCGTACAGCGCCAGACGCTCGAGAACCTCAAGGTAGCGTGGGAAGTCTTTAAGAAGCTTGCGGCGGGCATCATTATCGCTGAGGTTTTCGGTGACCATGATGTTGTGCACGAGCGCCTCAATCTGCCAGGCGACGGTGCGGTCGGTCAGTTGACCTTCGGCGCGCACGAGGGATGCCACATATTCCATGCGGATGTCGCCTTCTGCGTCCAACTTCTGTAGGTCGGCGAGCATCTGCACGTCTGTTTCAGTGAAGTAGGGCGAGTGGTTGGGAATCGTCGGGAAGCCCATGTTGTGCCAGATGCGCTGGGCGGTTTCGAAGGGAAGTCCGGCGCATTCTGCGGCTTCTACGGGGGTGTAGCGGCGACCCTGTCCCAGGAGCGACTTTTCGAGGGCGCGAATTCCTGCTTTGGATTCCTCGTCGCGGTAGATATTATTCTGCGCGAGATTCTGCAGGATTTTGAGGTTGAGCATTTGGGTTTCGGGGCCCATGGTGGCGCCGGTGTCCTGCGGAGAGTGCGCAGGTTCATGGCGGTCTGCCGTGCTCATTGCCGCTGCCGCTCCTTTCATCCCTGCCGGAAAATACTGTCCGGTTTATACCGTGGTGGCGCTAGGTTACGTGGTACACCGTTGTGCTCTGCGGGTTTCGCATTGCGTCACTGCGATGATGCTCACCGTGTAGCGCCTTGTTAATATACCCCTCCGCTGTGGTGTTTGGGTCACAAAAGCGCCCGCACCCTAGGATAGTTTAGTGGAGTAATTCACATTTAAGAATACTCTAGTCCGCATTTTTTCGGCAGATTTAGCGGC
Organism: Rothia mucilaginosa ATCC 25296; assembly: GCF_000175615.1. Lineage (GTDB taxonomy): Bacteria > Actinomycetota > Actinomycetes > Actinomycetales > Micrococcaceae > Rothia > Rothia mucilaginosa. The sequence continues at coordinate 48,167 of NZ_ACVO01000017.1, forward strand.
GAGTTTAGGCTCTGAGCCACTCCGACGGTTCCCTCCCAACTCGGTCGCAGAGGCGATGAAGCCCTAAATATAGCGAGCGCGCAGGGCGTAGTAGTCGCGTCGGGCGGCTTTAATTTCTTTTTCAAAGCGCTTGGGATCGGGCACGTAGGTCAGACGGTGGTGCACCCCGCGGCACACCACGTACACCGACCCGTACCCCAGCCAGGCTCCCGGACCGGGTTGTTTTGCCCAGCGCTCCCCCATGGAGTCCAGGTAGAGCGACTCATCTCCGCTGCGGGTCATGATGCCGCGGCGCACCACGAGCCGGTGGGTGGTCAGCAGGTAGTAGGTGGTTGCCCAACGCCAGGCGGTGCGCACGGCACCGAGCAGGGTACCTACCGCACAGATTGTGCCGAGAGTCCACAGAATCGGTGAGGACCGTGCCGTGGAGGCGAAGGTTGACGCGGCGATTGCAACCAGCAGGTAGGCAAGCGTGGGCAGCAGGGCACCGTAGTGCTGTCGGGTCGCAATGATGACATGCTCACCGGGGTTGAGTTTTCCGCGCAAACGCATGGTGGTCCTTAGCTGTGCTGGTTGTTATATTCCGGCTAGAGGCGCCGGTTGAGGTGGTGCGGGTTCGTTGAGTGTAGCCGTGCCGGGCTGAAATTTTAGGGGCTGCTTCTAGTGTGCCTGCTGAAAATCTCCGTAGCTACCGTTGGCGGGGCGAAGGTGCTCAATATCGCCGACCGCGTAGGGCTCCGGTACGCCGTCCTCGCGGCGGACCAGGATGCGCCCCTGCGCGTCAATATCTTCGGCAACGCCTTCTACGGTGCTTCCGTCGGGCAGACTCATGCGCACGCTGGCTCCAAGGGTTGCGGTGGCGGCGCGCGCCTGATCGAGCAGGCTGATACTCTCCGGGTTGAGCGGGTCGGGGCGTTCCGGGTCGCCGCCGGCGCGCACGAAGGCGCGGTAGCGGCGGGCGAAGATGCTCAGCAATCGGGTGAGCACCTCGGAGGAGTCAATCACAGTACCGGTGCACAGGCTCAGGCTCGTGGCGGTGGGTACGGGTAGCTGGTCGGCGGACATGTTCGTGTTCTGGCCGATGCCCACAATGATGCTGCGCTGCCCCTCGGTGGAGCCGCTTTCGGGAACGAGCTGGGCGAGAATTCCGCACCCCTTAGCACCCTGCGCGATGACGTCATTGGGCCATTTGAGGGCGGCATCGACGCCGTAGCTGCGCCAAATATCGACCACACTGAGCCCGGCGATGAGGGTCATCCAGTGGTAGCTGCCTTCGGGTAGCTCTCGGGTGAGCGGGTCTGCGGAGGCGTGCGGGCGCACCACGATACTCGCGGCGAGGCAGGCTCCGGGAGGGGCAGTCCAGGCTCGGGCGAGGCGACCGCGTCCGGCACTTTGGTAGAGGCTGGCGTAGACGGAGAGTTCACCGAGCTGTTCGCGTTCGGGGTCGGTGCCGTCCATGAGCAGTTCGCGGGCACGGGTAGTGGTGGAATCCACCTGATCGTAGAGGTTCACACTGGAGTAGCCCATATCCAGCGCGGTGGTGCGGATGCGGGGAGCATCCAAAACCGAATGGTCGCTCTGGGTGTGTGTGTTTCTCTCCATGGCATGTGCCTTTCTGCGCTATCTGAATCAGCTCTGCGATACGCCGACCCGCTATCAACTCGCCGCCATAATTAGCCAGTTTCTGCCGAGTCACGTTGATTTCTCACCATATCAATTTCTTGCCGCCGGTGATGCCCACCCGGTACCCGAGACGGTACATTAGACAGTGAGGGTGCATCAAGCACCGACCGGCTGCGGAGGTTCCTCCGCCCTGCTCGAAAGAAGACCGCTATGGCTTATTACGCAATTACTTACGTTTACGCAGCTCCCGAGGAGCAGGCGAAGTACCGCCCGGCTCACCGCGAGTACCTTGGTTCGCAGATTGAGGCGGGCAACCTGATCGTTTCCGGTCCTCTGCTGGACGGCGAGACCCCCGCTGGCGCTCTGCTGATTGCAAAGGTTGATTCCGCTGAGGCTGCCGAGAAGATCGTGGCTAACGACCCGATGAACATTGGTGGCGCGGTTCTGTCTCACACCGTGACCGAGTGGAACCCGGTTCTGGGCACCATCTAAGGTCGAGCACCGCTTCACGCTGGAAAAGCTTGAACGTAAACCCCCTTTCCGTCGACAAAGATTGCCGGCGCGAGAGGGGGTTTTCTGCGCTCTTTTGAGCCGCTCTTTCGTACTTTTCGTTTACTATATGCACCTTCTTGGGTACTGAGTGCATAAAAGTGTATCTAGTGTTGATATTCTGGCTTCTCACCTGGCATATGTGGGCTAGTTCGCACTATAGTTGAAAGATATGCACATTGTTCAAGAGTGCCCTTCAGAGCACCTGAGCACCCCATCACCGCAACCACTGGCTCCCGACAATCGGGTGGAGCAGGAACGAGGAATAATGTCCGAGAACCTCCAGCAGGAATTTGATTTGAGCACCACCGCCGGTAAGCTCGCTGATTTTTATGCACGTCGAGAGCGCAGCTTCGCGCCCAGCGGTGAGGCAGCTATCGAGAAGCAGCACGCACGCGGCAAGAACACCGCCCGCGAGCGCATCGATATGCTTCTGGACGAGGGTTCTTTCGTTGAGTTTGACGCCCTCGCCCGCCACCGCACCACCGCATTCGGCATGGAGGCGAAGAAGCCTCTGGGTGACGGTTTGGTCTCCGGTTACGGCACCGTGGATGGCCGTCTGGTTGCCGTGTACTCTCAGGATTTCACCGTGTACGGTGGTTCCCTCTCGCAGGTGAACGGCGAGAAGATCGTGAAGGTGCAGAAGTTCGCCCTGAAGAACGGCTGCCCGGTTATCGGCATTAACGATGGTGGTGGCGCCCGCATTCAGGAGGGCGTGGCTTCCCTGGCGATGTTTGCCGATATTTTCCGTATGAACGTGCGCGCCTCCGGTGTGGTTCCGCAGATTTCTGTCATCATGGGCCCCTGCGCTGGCGGTGCCGCGTACTCCCCCGCTCTGACTGACTACATCATCATGGTGGATAAGACTTCGCACATGTTCATTACCGGCCCGGATGTCATTAAGACCGTGACCGGTGAGGATGTGGACATGGAGACCCTCGGCGGTGCGCGTCAGCACAACTCGGTGACCGGTACTAGCACCTACCTGGCTGAGGACGAGGAAGACGCGTTCGATTTTGTGCGTGAGCTTCTGGAGTTCCTGCCCTCGAACAACCTTGCCGAGCCCCTGCCCCTGGAGCACGACCAGGAGCCCGTGGTGACCGTTGACGATCTGGACCTGGACACCCTGATTCCGGATTCGGCGAACCAGCCCTATGACATGCGCGCGGTCATTGAGTCTGTGGTCGATGACGGCCACTTCCTGGAGATGCAGGCGCTGTACGCCCCGAACGTGATGATTGGTTACGCCCGCGTTGAGGGCCGTACGGTCGGTATTGTGGCGAACCAGCCGATGCAGTTCGCCGGCTGCCTGGACATTTCTGCGTCCGAGAAGGCTGCCCGCTTCGTGCGCCATTGCGATGCGTTCAACATTCCGATTCTGACTTTTGTGGATGTTCCCGGCTTCCTGCCCGGTACCGATCAGGAGTTCAACGGTATTATTCGCCGCGGCGCTAAGCTGCTCTACGCTTACGCGGAGGCGACCGTTCCGCTGGTCACCGTCATTACCCGCAAGGCATACGGCGGTGCGTACATTGTGATGGGTTCGAAGAAGCTGGGCGCCGACATCAACCTGGCCTGGCCCACCGCCCAGATTGGTGTGATGGGTGCTCAGGGTGCGGTGAATATTCTGTACCGTCGTGAGCTGGCGGCTCTGGCAGCTGAGGGCGGCGATGTTGAGGCTCGCCGCGCTGAGCTGATTGCCAAGTATGAGGAAGAGCTGCTGAACCCGTACCAGGCTGCTGAGCTGGGTTACATTGACGAGGTTATTGCCCCGAGCGAGACTCGCGTGCGCATCATTTCTTCGCTGCGTGCCCTGCACGATAAGCGTGCGGCAACCCCGGCAAAGAAGCACGGCAACATCCCGCTGTAGGCTTCCGTTGTGCCCGCACCATTTGTGGTGCGGGCATTCCCAGGATTTTAGGTTTTCTAAGGAGGCGAGCCTTTGGCTGGCTACAATCCGCTGAGTTATTTCTCGTTCGGCAAGAAGAAGGACAGTTCGGAGGCTGCTGAGAGCCCAGAGCAGCTTGAGCGTAGCTCCGCACGTTCTTCTGCGCACGCGGCTACCGAACCCAGCGCCGCGAAGGACTCCGCTCAGTCTTCGGTAGATACTGACACTGAGCAGGAGCCTCTACTGAAGGTGGTTAAGGGCTCCCCCACCCCGGAGGAGATTGCCGCCCTAACCGCTGTGGTGGCGATGATGCAGGCGAACGCCACAAAGCAGGAGCAGAACTCGCTGGTGGGTGCTGCTTCGCGCATCTTGAACCGCGGTCAGCGCCTGGGTGTTTCGTTGCGTCCGGGCCCCGGTTCATGGAGGCGCGCTCGCCCCAGGTAACGCGAGCTGACAACTCTGCTTCTTATATTCCCGTCACGCCGGTTGGTGTGGCGGGAATATATTGTTTTGCCTCAAATTCAAGATTTATATTGCGTTATTCAACATCTAATGCGCTGATTCTTGTGGTTTTGTCATATTAGAAACGATAAAGTCATGATGATACGTACTGATGCTACGATGTATATACCGTCACATTAGTGTTAATAAATTGGCAGGGACCATGGCAAAGATGCTGAATAAAAACCATAGGCCCCCACCGGATGTCTATATCGCGCTTCTGTTGCCGACGCTACGGCGCTTGTCGAAGACTGTACCTCGCACCGCCGCCTATGTTAGTGAGCAGTTGCGGCAGCAGACTAAGGCATTGGGGTCGAAGAAGAACCTACCCAATCTTGAATCCACCGATTTTGCGGTGGCTGTACGTACCACCCTGAAGATCTTGGTGGCACTTCGTTATGCCCAGTTGATGCCTCGCCTGACCCCGTGGGAGAAGAGGAAGTACCTGCTCACTCCTCTGGGTGCCGAGCTGACCTGCACCCCGCATCTGCACGGTTCGGTGCCGCCGCGCGTGGTGAAGCAGGTGCAGGCTCTGTGCGCTCAGAGCCTGACGGCGAGGACGACGAAGAAGCTCAAGAAGCAGGCGAATGCACTCCTGGCGGCTGCGGAGGCGGAGCATCGCCTTATTTTTGGTGCTTCCGATGGTGATACAGTCACCGGTATGGAGCCGTTCCTCCCTGCTACCGATACCGGGGAAACCACCTCCGCCCATGAGGCAACCGGTGCGGAGCATCTTGCACACGCTTTGAATTCTGCGGGTTCTGCGGGGTCGTGGCCTGCGGGTCAGTCTCCTCTAGATATTATTTTGCGTGCCAGCGATTCACCGGTTATTCATGCTCAGGCGGAATTTGCTGAGCACTTTACGCAGGATTTAATTCAGCATGTTCACGCGGTGACTCCGGAATATTTTGAGCAGATTGTTGCCGATATTTTTACGACTCTCGGTTTTAGTACCGAGGTGACCGGCGGCGCCGACGATAAGGGCGTGGATGTGATTGCCCGCTACTCTGATGGTCTGGATTTCGCGCCGATTTATATTCAGGTGAAGCACTATTGCGGAACCATGAAGGTCACTCCTAACGAGATTCAGAAGCTTGCCGGTGCGGTGCTTCTGCACGGCGGTTTGCAGGGTGTTTTGGTGACTTGCGGTGCTTTTGCGCAGCCGGTGCCTGAGTATTTGCAGGGTTTGCCGGGGGCACGCAATATTGCTCTGGTTGATCAGCATCAGCTAGTGGAGCTGATGATTCGTCACCGTGTGGGCGTGCTTGATGGTGAGGGCGAGTGCGGTTATCGCATTGACGAGGAGTATTTTGCCCGCGGCATGGAGTAGCCGGGGGTATTTTGGGGTGAGTGTTTCACTCTGAACGTCTCTGCTCTTTGCACATTCCCACGTTATTTCACTAAATGTATTTTCACTTTTCCATGAGGATATTTTCATATATCGGCTGGTTTTAGAAATCTAGGTTATTTCTTGAACCAGCCGATACAATGAGAGAGTAATGCGTTATATATTCTTCGCATTATTTCACGAAGTGTATATACCCGTGACGGTATCAGCACTTCACCCTAATTTATAGCGTTCTTTTCTGAAGTGTTCGTCATTGAAGACGGTACGTGAGCGGGAGGGTCTGAGAAATCTGCCGTTCCTACTTCTCTTCACGTACTTTTCTTCATGAGGGGTTACCAAAGTGTCGACCCAAAAATAAAGATGGTGTCGCCCAGTATTGTGTGAATATTTTCCCGCTCGAATGACTGCACTTTATGAAGAATGCCCGCACGATAAATAACACCAGATAAGGAGCCCGGCGTGGCTTTTGTGAATAAAACAATGCTCCATATCGACCATTCCGAATTGCACTCTCTGCAGCAGGAAACCTCGTGGGAGGCCCTACCCGAGGAAGCACGCGCTCTCAGCGTTGCGGCGGCTTTCTCCCTGCTCCGCCACTTTGAGCGCGCTCAGGACCGTGGCGAAAAGGTTTTCTTCCCCGATATGTACACCCCCGTAGGTGTGGACCTGGGTTTCAACATGACTCAGCGTTTCATTGCGGTCGGTGACAATGTTCTCTTCCGTGAGGCACTCAATAAGCTCATTGCGGCGCTGGTCAACGCTGACTATCTTGAGGTGTCCCTCAGCCAGCTGCATCCGGGCAACCTGCACTACACCCTCAGCGAGGCTGGCCGTGAACTTTTGGGTACCCCGAAGGAACAGCAGGCGCAGGCTCTTCTGCCGGTCCTGCCCCTCCTCAGCGGCGTGTACCTCTACTACCTGAAGCAGTTCTACCCGGTTCTGCTCTCGCATATTACGGTGCGTGAGCTTCTGCCCATCGTCCTGAGTGTTACCCCGGCCTATCCCGCGGCGGCTCCCGTGAAGATTCGTGAGCTGGTGCTGCGCGAGTGCGGTTTTGTGCAGGGCTGGTACGGCCTGTCGTACCTGGAGCAGCGCATTGTTGAGCCGGTGATTGCTCAGGCGCTGAGCCTGCTGACCCGTGAGGGCTACCTGCGCACCAAGACGATTCACGAGCACACGGATTCTCCGCTGACTCTGTACTCGCTGTCGCCTTCGGCGAAGGAACTGGTGACCCGCCACGAGGAGACCGGCGTGCCGGCGAGCGAGCTGAGCTCCGTGCTGGCGTCGGTGAAGGATGAGGGCACCTCGATTACCGCCGAGGATATTTCCGCAACCGATGCTCTGCTGACTCATATGGGCGTTCTTCTGCTCGACACCCTCAACGACCATGGCGCCGATGTGGAGCTGAGCCTTCCGAGCCTGGAGCAGGTCTTTGACCGCGACGAGCGCATTCAGCAGGCGTCCTCAAACCCCTATTTTGCGCAGATTGACGCGCAGGATTACATCTACGATGTGCTGATTGCCCACCATTACCTGTCCGAGCGTGAGACCGTCTACTCGTTGGGTTCCGCGCTTGCGCCTGCCCTGGCGCAGATGGCTGAGCCGAGCATTCAGAAGCTGGTGGCTTCGGCGCTGCTGGATCCTGCCGCTGTGGACGCTCTGCCGTACCCGCATCAGCTGCTTCACCCGATTCTGAAGCTTGTGGAGGAGAGCCCGCGCATCTCCTACTACGATATTTACGATGAGCTGAAGCTCGCCCTGGACATCCCGTATCTGCAGGGTGAGGTCGCTCCGCACCGTTACAAGCTGACCCCGCGTCTGCGTAACCGCTATTCGGTGGCGATGCACGTGCTGAAGGGCGAGCGCTACCTGAACGCTCTGCGTGAGGGTACCGGTCGTACTTCCCGTAAGAACCCGGAGCGTTATGAGCTGAGCGAGGCAGGCAAGGAACTGCTGAAGCGCTTCCCGGAGGGTGCTCCGGAGGCTGTGACTGCCCGTATGGCGCCGCTGCCGCCGCAGTCGCTCAAGCACAAGCTGCCTCAGGATATTGCGGCTGAGCTGCAGGCTCGTGAGGAGGCTCTTCAGGCGGCAAAGGAGGCGCGTGCGGCGGAGCGTCAGGCTCGCCTGGCGGCTCGTGAGGGTGCTTCGCGTGAGTCGTTGGCTCCGGTGCCGGGTGCTTCTCCGGCGTTGCTGGCGCGTCCGGCTGGTTCGCCGGTGGCGACCTCCGCTCAGGTGCCGGTTGAGGTTCCGGTTGCACCGGTCGCTGCTGCACCGATCGCTACTGCCCCCGCCCAGTCGGTTATTTCCGCTCCGGCTGTTTCCGCTGCTGAGCCGTCGGCCGCTCTGCAGGTTGCTGCCGCCCAGGTGCGTGAGGCTCTGAAGCGTTACCGTCAGGTCTTCCGTCGTGAGGCTCTGGCGCCCGCCCTGGCGCAGGTGTCCGAGGAGCGTTTCCGCCGTATTGGTTTCGATCTGTTCCTGATGCGCGGCTACACCGTGGAGGCTCTGGAGGCTCAAGGCGTGGACGGCGTGGCAACCCCCGCCACCGGAGAAAAAGAGCGAGCATTCTATGTTCGTACTCTGCGCCCGGCAGCTAACGGCGTGCTGTCCGCGAGCGTTCAGCCGCAGGATATTACCGCGTTCTTCCTTGCGATTCACGCCCGCGGCGGTCAGCTCGGCACCTTCATCACGAACGCCCCGTTCAGCGATGAGGCGTACGACGAGTTCATCCGCTGCTCGACCAAGTACCCGAACATTCTGGTGGATTTAGTGTCCGGCGATGAGCTGCAGGACCGTCTCATTGCCCACCGCCTCGGCGTGGTCGAGGGCACGAACGGCTTGCTGGAACTCAACGGCGAATACTTCGCCGGCTAGCCTACCCCGCTAGTAGCTTGTAGCCCATCTTGGGCACGCCCCGGTCTTCCTCTCCTGCACGTTCAGGAGGGAGAAAGCCGGGGCGTTTTCGCGCCTGAGCCCCGGTGAGTTGTCCACAGATGAGCTGTTTTCCTCGCGTTCGGTGCCGCTCAGCCCGTAATATTGCCGGTTTAAGCGACCCATATCACCGAAAATCGTGGTTGAAGGCACACCCCTGAGTTAGGATATGAACATGAGCACTTACCAGGAACTTCCCAGCATCTACCGATTGAAGCGCTCGCTGACCGACGTCGATCAGATTGCTAACGAATATTTTGAAAAGGTCCTCGACCTGAACCCCGTCCATGCAACCGAGCTTGGTCGTAAGGGCGTAGAGACCCTGTACCCCGACTACTCGCCCGCCGGCGAGAAGGCTTTCGCGCGCCTTGCAAAGAAGACTTTGAAGAAGGTCGATAACGTCCTGCCTATTGATGACGTTGACTTGGTCACCCTGGATGCTCTGCAGGAGCGCCTGAGCCTGTACCGCAAGCAGCACAAGGCTGGCTTTGGTGGCTGGCAGATGAACAATATTGCCTCCGTCCCGCAGGAAGTGCGCTCGGTCTTTGACCTGATGAAGCGCAACACCCAGCAGGACTGGGAGCACATTATTGGTCGTATGCACCGCGTGACCGAGGCGCTGGAGGGCTACATCCAGACCCTTGAGGCAGCTCGTGAAGAGGGCAAGGTCGCCCCGCGCCGTCAGGTGGATATTGTCATTGAGCAGACCGCCGCGTACTACGCTCCCGGTGGTTTCTTTGACGAGTTGGCTACTGAGGTCGCCGAGGCTGTCCCCGCGCTGAAGGATGAGGCTGCCGCAGGTGCCGAGGCTGCAAAGGAAGGCTACCGCCGCCTCAACAGCTACCTGGTGGAGAAGCTGCAGCCGATCGCTCCCTCCCGCGACGCTGTGGGCCGTAAGGCGTACAGCCTGCACTCCCGTTCGTTCCTGGGTACCACCATTGACCTGGACGAAACCTACGCTTGGGGCGTGAAGGAGCTGGAGAGCATTATCGCTCGTCAGCGTGAGGTTGCCGAGGAGATTGAGCCGGGCGCAAGCATTGAGCGTGCGAAGCAGCTGCTCGATGAAGATCCGGCACGTCAGCTGCACGGCACCGATGAGCTGAAGGCGTGGATGCAGAAGCTCGCCGACGCCGCGGTGGAGAACCTGGCGGGTAGCCACTTTGAAATTGGCGGCCCCATGCGCCGCATTGAGTGCTGCATTGCGCCCACGAACGAGGGCGGTATTTACTACACCGGCCCCTCCCCCGATTTCTCGCGTCCGGGCCGCATGTGGTGGTCGGTTCCCGAGGGTGAGGATACGTTCACTACCTGGCGTGAAACCTCCACCGTGTACCACGAGGGCGTTCCGGGCCACCACCTGCAGATCGCTATTGCTACGGCTCTGCAGGGCACCATGAACTCCTGGCGTACAAACATGCTGTGGGTTTCCGGTCACGGTGAGGGCTGGGCACTGTACGCCGAGCGCCTCATGGAGGAACTGGGCTACCTGAAGGATCCGGGTGACCGCATGGGCATGCTGAATGCTCAGCGTATGCGCGCCGCCCGCGTGGTCTTCGATATTGGTGTTCACTGCGAGATGCCGATTCCCGCGGAGTGGGCTGAGCAGCTGGGCGTTGAGCCGGGCACCATCTGGACCTCTGAGCTGGGTTATGAGTTCTTGAAGCTGAACCTGGACGAGTCCGAGGGTCACCTGCGTTTCGAGTTCCTGCGTTACCTGGGTTGGCCGGGTCAGGCGCCGAGCTACAAGATTGGCGAGCGCCTCTGGCTGGAACTGCGTGATCAGGCTGTGCGCCGTGGCGATGACATGCGCGCGTTCCACACGCGTGCACTTCTGCTCGGTTCGGTGGGTCTGGATACTCTGCGCCGCGCCCTGACCGATGAGATGATGCTCCCTCTGGACACTGAGGATGACGACGATGAGGACGACGAGTAGCCTCTAGTCTGCTCGCTCCTCGTTGAGTGGATCTCTGGAGTCTCTGAACTGGAGCCTCTGATTAGGAGCTCTATGGACGAAGCCCCCGCTTCAGCTTTATAGCTGAGGCGGGGGCTTCGTTGTCGAGTTTTAGCTCTCGGGGCTATCCGAAGTTTGCGGCGCCGGGGTCGGTGGTGCCGAATCCCATGCCGGTGGAGTCGTTCAGGTCCACCAGGTGCGGGGCAAAACGGCACCAGTAGTCGGTGAGCGCGCCGTTTGATTCGCGGATGCCCACGCCTACGGTGCGTCCGTCGACCACCCACACACCGAGAATGGGGTGGCTGACCGGGTTAATAATGCCTTCGTAGCGCGGTGCCGGGATGTACTCCTGATAGATGAATTCGCTTTCGGGGGCGTTGGCGAAGAAGTCGTCATCTTCGGGCTTGATGAAGACGTCATAGTCGGGGGCGTAGATTTCTACGCCGTCGCCTTCGCGTCCGAAGAGGGGCTTGCGAACCCAGTTGCGCATGCCGCCGCGGTGACCCGCGTAGGTGGGTACGAGGTTCGGGTGGCCGGGGTACTTATCCCAGAGCGCGGCGAGCAGCAGCTTATTGGAGAGGAACATCTTCCACGCCGGCTCGATCCAGCGGTCCATGGAGTCGTGGTAGGCGAAGAGGAGCTTGTCGTAGCCTGCTTCGCTGTCGGTGACCAGGTCTTCCCAGGGGTAGAGCTTGAAGAGGTTGGTGATGCGCCGTCCCTGTGCGTCTTCCCAGCTCTTGGTGTCTTCGTTGAAGATGACTTCGTCGATGGGAATCATGTGGGTTTTGATGCCCGCCTGCTGTGCCGAGTAGGCGATGAGCCAGAGGTTGTTGTAGTCCTCGTTGGTCTCGTCAATCTCGGGGGGCACGTGCGCCAGGTGCAGTACGGGCTGCACGCCCGCGGTGATTTCGGGGGCGAAGATGTGGCGCCAACGGTTGGTGAAGGCTTCGCCGATTTCACCCCAGTGGGCGTAGCCGCGGGTGTCGAGGCGCTGGTCTTTCGCCCAGGTTTTCTGACTGACTGCCGCCTCCACGATGCCGGTGGGGGTGTCGGCGTTGTATTCGAGCAGCTTCATCGGGTCGCCGGGCACACCCGAGTAGGTGAAGTCGAAGCGGCCGTAGAAGTCGGCGTCGCGGCGGTTCCAGGATTCAACCGCGAGGTTGAACGCCGCCTGGGGCAGGCCGAGGGTACCAAACGCGCCGGAGGCAATGTACTCGACGGTTTCCAGGCACATGCGGTGCATTTCTTCCGCCTGGGCGCGCACAGAGTCCATTTCTTGCGGGCTGAAAATGTAGGCGGCGTATTCGTTCCAGTAGTGGTCGGTGTCGTGGGGGCCGTCCACGCTGTAGGTGAGGCCTTCCTCAATGATGACGTTCTCCCAGTCGGGTCGGCCGACGGGAAATTCTTCGCGGCGCATGAGGGGCTAGGCTCCTTCGAAGTAGTGAATGGAAAGCGGTGTTGTTACGTCACCGCGGGTGTGGTTGTTCTGGTGAGGAAAATGCGGGCGGGACCGTTCAGTCCCTGCCCGCATTCAGTGTCATGGCTGATGGCTTAGCCGCCGGAGCGGCCGCCACCGGACTTGGAACCGCCACCGAAACCGCCCTTGCTGCCGGACTTCGAGGAAGAGCCAGACTTGGACGAGGAACCAGACTTCGAGGACGAACCCGACTTGGAGCCGGACTTCGAGGTGTTCGACTTACTGTAGGAGCCGGTGCTACCGCTATTGCTGGTGCCCTGCTTACCGCTGGAGACCGAGCCGGTGGTCTTGTTACGCACCGTGGAGGTCTTACCGGAGTTATTGGTGCTGGTCACCTTGCCGGAGGAGACGGTGGAGGACTTCTTCGCGCTGCGGTAGGAGTCTTCGAAGCTACCGCCCTTGGAGGACACACCGCTGTAGACGGTGCCGTTGCTGGGGCGGGTGGTGCTACCTCCGGAGAGCTTGGTACCCACACCGGGAACCGTGGGGGTGCCGGTAGAGTTCGCGGCACTTTGGCGGCCCAGGTAGTACCAGAGGAACGCATTCGAATTATTGTGGGTGGTGGTCGATCCAGAAGAGGTAGTCGAACCAGAAGAACCGGAAGAACCCGACAAGCTCGACGAGCCCGAGGAGTCGCTGCTGGACGAGTCGGTCGGCTCCTGAACGCCTGCCTTCTCACATTCGCTATCTTCCACGCGCAGGCCGGTCTTCGCGTCCTGGCAGACGCGGGCGTACTCTTCGCCCTGCGACAGGAACGCGTTTTCTTCCTGGTGCATGGAGTTGTAGGCGAAGATGCCACCGCCAACCAGCAGCACGCCAGCGCCAGCTACGGCAATCATCTTGGCGATGCCGGGGCGGGTCGCACCCAGGTTCAGGGTCTGCTGGGCAGAGGTCTGTGCGGCGCGGGTAGCGAAATCTGCAACCGCCTCCATGCGATTGCGGGGCTTCTTCGGGCCGTTGGGGGTGGTGGTTCCGCCGGGGTATTGGGGAGCAGAACTCATGCATCTCTCCTTGAAAGGTGGTGCGTGGCGTAACGCTCAACGCGTACATGAAGCTGAGTGGGTACAGCATCATCCGGCGACTTTCGCCGGACTATCGGTGTGGTTCCAGCATATCAAGCCCTAGCTTTCGGATTATTAGCTGACGGCAAAATCTCAGCAAGCTTCGCCGCATGTTGCGCAGTTGTTTCCTTTCTGTTTGCTTTTGCGATGATTCCTAATTAACTATCAGCCGATTTAACCGCCTATGTGGGGGGCAGCTGGCGGCACCGGTGGCGGCGTTGATGGTTGGACTGCGCTGCTGGCGGCGTTGCTGGTTGGGCAGCTGGGTTGGGCTGTGTCGCTGGTTGGGCAGCTGGATGTACAGCCGAAAAGTGCCACCGGAAGGTCACGGTTCGTCACACATCCCCTACACTGCACCGGATTGAAACACTTCTTCACACAAACTCGCGCCGGAGCGCGCAAAAGTTTTAGAGTATGCCACATGTCTACACCGCATGCATCATCTCGTTCACGTCTGCCCAAGTGGGCTACTTCTTTCGGCAACCAAATCATTGCCTCCCTCATTCTGGGTATTGTTCTCGGCGCGCTCGCCCTCGCACTGGGTGGGGACGCGAAGAGCAATCCCAACTGGCTCATGGTGACCTTGGATACCATCGGCTCCTCCTACGTCACTCTGCTGAAAGCGGCCGTTGTTCCACTGATTTTCACCGCCGTGGTCGCCTCCATCTCTAACCTGTCGCAGGTGACGAACGCGGCGCGCCTGGCGGTCAACACGCTCATTTGGTTTGCGATTACCGCGTTCTTCGCGGTGCTCATCGGTATTGCGATGGGCCTAATCGTTCAGCCGGGCGTGGGCGCGCAGGTGCAAGGCAAGGCGTACACCGGCTCGACCGGTTCGTGGACTGCTTTCCTGACCGGTCTGATTCCGGTGAACTTCCTGGGTCTGGGTGTCAGCGCTAAGTCCGGTGATTCCGGCATCACCGCGTCGGCATCCTTTAACGTACTGCAGATTCTGGTCATTTCCGGTGCGGTCGGCATTGCCGCGCTGAAGGTTGGCGAGGCTGCCAAGCCGTTCATTGACGTGGTCAAGAGCGCCCTGGCGATTATTCAGAAGATTCTGTGGTGGATTATTCGCCTAGCACCGCTGGGCACCGTGGGTCTGATCGCTAAGGCTGTGTTTGCGTACGGTTGGGCGTCGATGGGTTCGCTGGTCGCGTTCGTTATCGCACTCTACATTGGCCTGCTACTGGTCTTCCTCGTGGTCTACCCGATTATTGTTCGGGCGAACGGTCTGTCGGTCCGTCAGTACTTCTCGGGCGTGTGGCCGGCGCTCCAGCTGGGCTTCGTATCCCGCTCTTCGATGGGTTCGATGCCGATGACCCAGACCGTTGCCGAACGCAACCTGGGTGTTCCCCGCGCCTACGCGTCCTTCGCGGTTCCGCTGGGTGCGACCACCAAGATGGACGGCTGCGCTTCGGTTTACCCGGCACTTGCCGCGATTTTCGTGGCTCAGTTCTACGGTATTCAGCTGGACTTCACCCAGTATCTGCTGATTGTGATGGTGTCCGTGCTCGGTTCGGCTGCGACTGCCGGTACGACCGGCGCTATCGTGATGCTGACCCTGACCCTTTCCACTCTGGGTCTGCCCCTGGACGGCGTGGGTCTGCTCCTGGCGATTGACCCAATCGTTGACATGGGTCGTACCGCTCTGAACGTTGCCGGTCAGGCTCTGGTTCCCGCGATTGTGGCTCGCCGCGAGGGCATCTTGGATGAGGAGCTCTACAACGCTCCCCGTTCGGAGGGCGGCTTCGTGGCTCAGGAATTCTACGATGAGCGCATCGCCGGCGAGGCGCAGCGACTTCACGAGGTGGAGGACGCAGGCGCGGCACGCCGCTAATCTGGCGAAGGCTCACGCACACGGCGCTAGGCGGTACTGCTTAGCGCCGTGTCGCTTCTCCGCCACCCATGCCCCCAGCATGGGTGAAATACATTTGTCAAACGTCATAAAAATGTCACTATTGATTCTTTTTTTCTTTAAGGTTTGAGAAGAGTTATGATTTTGAACGGCGTGTTCCATCTCCTACGTGGTTGAGGGGGATGGGACACGCTCTTTTTATGCCCGCCGGTTTTATGCCCCCTCGTTATACCCCTCAGCTCGGCACTCCAACCCTCCAACAGATCACGCCCCCCAGATCACACCAAGGACCCGTGTTCAACGCTGACGCACCGGCGGAGGCTTCCACCCAGTGACCCTCAATCTGCACCCGAGAGTAAAGCTCCCCAACAACGCTCTAAAATAGAACCCATGACTACCAGCGCTTCACCGACCCGACTAATTCTTGCCTCCGCCTCCCCGGCGCGCCGCAAGCTCCTGGAAGACTCCCGCATCGCGTTCACGGTGCGCGTCTCCTCCGTAGATGAGGACGCCGCGCTCGCCGCCGCTAACGAACAGGCACGCACCCAGGGTCGGAAAGGACTCGCCCCGGCTGAGACTGCTTCCCTGCTGGCGCAGCTGAAAGCGCAGGCGGTTGCCGCTGAACTTGCCGCCGAGGGTGTGCGCGATGCACTGGTTCTGGGCTGCGATTCGGTCTTCGAGTTTGAGGGTGTTGCCTACGGTAAGCCGCACACTGCCGAGGCGGCACGCGAGCGCATCAGCGCAATGAGCGGCAACCACGGCGTGCTGCACACCGGTCACGCTCTAGTGGATTTGCGCGGTCTTGAGCCAGGTGCTGAGCTGTCCGCTACTTCTGAGTTGCCCACCGTTTCTGAACTACGTAGCG
The DNA here is from genome assembly GCF_000175615.1 of Rothia mucilaginosa ATCC 25296. GTDB lineage: Bacteria > Actinomycetota > Actinomycetes > Actinomycetales > Micrococcaceae > Rothia > Rothia mucilaginosa. Next base: position 64,213 of record NZ_ACVO01000017.1, read on the forward strand.
CCACCGTCCACTTTGATACGCTCAGCCCCGAGGAAATCGAGGCGTACATTGCTACCGGCGAGCCGCTCTGGGTAGCCGGTTCCTTTACCCTGGACGGTTACGGTTCGGCGTTTATTCGCGGTATTGAGGGTGAGTTCCACACGGTGGTGGGCCTGTCCATCCACGCGCTACGCGATATGCTGCGCCGCCGCGAAGTAGCGGTGACCGAGTTGTGGCTGGCGCCCCAAGATGAAGATTAGATTCAGCGCAATCGTATAAATCTGTCTCAAAGCGCGCCCTGGAATACACATTATTGAACACCAATCGATAAGATAGAACAGTATGATGCGCGTTATATTCGCCAATCCTGCCGATGTATCCTTGGAGCAGGAGATTAAAGGAGAGCTTTAAGTGACTCAGCACCAGGCAGAAGCCGCCAAGAAATTTACTGCAGTCCCCGGCCGTCACACCGGCCCGGTCAGCAAGATTCTGATCGCTAACCGCGGCGAAATTGCTGTCCGCGTGATTCGTGCAGCCCGCGATGAGGGTCTGCAGACCGTCGCCGTCTACGCTGACCCCGACCGCGACTCCCAGCACGTGAAGCTCGCTGATGAAGCCTACGCTCTCGGCGGTGCCACCGCGGCACAGTCCTATCTGGTGATGGACAAGCTCATTGAAATCGCTCGCCGCTCCGGTGCTGACGCTGTGCACCCCGGCTACGGTTTCCTTTCTGAGAACGCGCAGTTCGCGCAGAAGTGCATTGACGCTGGCCTGACCTGGATTGGCCCCTCCCCCGAGTCCATTACCCAGCTGGGCGATAAGGTGGCGGCACGCCACATCGCGCAGAAGGTGGGCGCTCCCCTGGTGCCCGGCACCAAGGACCCGGTCAAGTCTGCCGATGAGGTTATTGCTTTCGCTGATGAGCACGGTCTGCCCATTGCGGTGAAGGCCGCATTTGGTGGCGGTGGCCGCGGCATTAAGGTGGCGCGCGACCGCGAGAGCATTGTTGAGATGTACGAGTCCGCCGTGCGCGAGGCAACCGCGGCGTTCGGTCGCGGTGAGTGCTTCATCGAGCGTTTCCTGGATTCGCCCCGCCACGTTGAGACCCAGTGCCTGGCGGATGCACACGGCAACGTTGTGGTGGTTTCCACCCGTGACTGCTCCCTGCAGCGTCGTAACCAGAAGCTCGTTGAGGAGGCGCCCGCACCCTACCTGAGCGATGAGCAGAACGAGCGCCTGTATGAGGCGTCCCGCGCGATTCTACGCGAGGCCGGCTACCAGGGCGCAGGCACCTGTGAGTTCCTGGTCGGCACCGACGGCACCATCTCCTTCCTTGAGGTCAACACTCGACTGCAGGTGGAGCACCCGGTCTCCGAGGAGATTTCCGGCCTGGACCTGGTTCGTGAGCAGTTCCGTATTGCCCGCGGCGAGAAGATTGAGGAGAAGGACCCGGTTCTGCGCGGTCACTCCTTCGAGTTCCGTATTAACGGCGAGGATGCGGGCCGTTCCTTCATGCCTGCCCCCGGCACCATCGAGAAGCTGACCGTGCCCACCGGCCCCGGCGTTCGCTGGGATTCAGGCTTCGTGGCTGGCGATGTCATCGGCGGTAACTTCGACTCTATGCTGGCTAAGCTCATTGTCACCGGCGCGGACCGTGAGCAGGCTCTGCAGCGTGCCCGCCGCGCCCTGGCTGAGCTGACCATTGAGGGTATGCCCACCGTCGTCCCGTTCCACCGCGTCGTGCTGGACGACCCCGCATTCGCACCGGCTGAGGGCGGCGATTTCAAGGTGCACACCCGTTGGATTGAGACCGAGTTCAACAACACCATCCCCATGTACTCCGGTGCACCCGGTAACGTGAACTCTGACGAGGACGAGCGCACCACCATGGTGGTCGAGGTCAACGGTAAGCGTTTGGAGGTGTCCCTGCCCGATTTGAGCGGTGGCACCAAGCACACCGCAAAGCCTGCAGCGTCCAAGACCCGTAAGTCCCGTTCGGCACGCGGCGCGGCAAAGGGTGGCGGCGACGAGCTGACCAGCCCCATGCAGGGCACCATTGTGAAGGTGGCGGCTTCTGACGGTGACACCGTCGCCGAGGGCGACCTGATTCTGGTGCTGGAGGCGATGAAGATGGAGCAGCCCATTACCGCACACAAGGCGGGTAAGGTTTCGGGTCTGTCGGCTAAGCCGGGCGATACCGTCACCTCCGGCGCGGTGCTGGCGACCATCAAGTAACGCTCTATCTCGCTACTGCGGTCTCGATACCACGAGCGCATATTCTACGAATCCCCCGGAAGGGTATGAGGTAATACCTCGTATCTTTCCGGGGGATTTTCTATGTCCGCTCTTGCCTGTTTAGGTGGGATTTACGCCGCTAACCCTTGTGTTCGCGTCCAGATAGTGGCTGTATTTGTTTGGGTTTTTCTGAACAGAGTTATAATGTTGCACTTTAGAGGAGCCTTTCAGAATCCGACGCCTGCCGCACCCCACCCGGTGCGGTCACGGCACCCAGTACGCGCCTACGGCACACCCGCCTCCCGCGCTGACCGACAACGGAACACCTACCTCAGGCTCCATGTGTACACACAAATTCACCATCTCGGGAGTTTTCCTCATGAGCGCTTCTGCATCCGACACGAAAGCGTCTGCTGCACCGGTGAAGAATACGACTCCTCGCAGTCGAGTTATTCTCGCCTCGCTCGTTGGTACCACCATCGAGTTCTACGATTTCTACATTTACGCCACGGCAGCAGTGGCTGTGTTCCCCGTACTGTTCTTCCCCTCGAAGGACGCAACCACCGAGCTTCTGGCTTCCTTCGCTACCTTCGGCGTCGCATTCATCGCGCGCCCCCTCGGTTCCGTGATCTTCGGCCACTTCGGCGACAAGATCGGTCGTAAGGCTACCCTCGTCGGTGCACTGCTCACCATGGGTCTGGCAACCTTCATCATCGGCCTGCTGCCCACCTATCACCAGATTGGTCTGTGGGCACCGACCATGCTGACCATTATGCGTTTCTGCCAGGGCTTGGGCCTGGGCGGCGAATGGTCCGGTGCGGCGCTGCTCGCGAGCGAATACGCTGAGGATGGCAAGCGCGCCCGCGCCGCGATGTGGCCTCAGCTGGGTGCACCCATCGGCTTCGTGCTTGCGAACGGCTTCATGCTGTTGCTGACCAGCTGGATTACCTTCAACTCCGCAACCGACGCGAAGAACCTCGAGCACCCCTTCCTCATCTGGGGTTGGCGTATTCCGTTCCTGCTGTCCATCGTGATGGTCGCCGTTGGTCTGTACGTGCGTTTCAAGCTGGAGGAGACCCCCGTCTTCGCCAAGGCTGCCGCTAACAACGAGAAGGTGAAGACCCCGCTCGTTGAGGCGTTCAAGGTCGCTTGGTGGCCCATGATTCAGGGCACCTTCATCATGGTGGCATGCTACGTGCTGTTCTACCTGATGACCGCTTGGGTCCTCTCCTACGGTATCGGCAAGGCGGATAAGGGCGGCCTGGCGATCCCCTACCGCGAGTTCCTGATCATTCAGCTGATCTCCATTATTGGCTTCGCGATCTTCATTCCGATCTCGGGTTGGCTGGCTGACAAGTACGGCCGCCGCACCCAGCAGCTGTGGACCACCATCGCGATGGCTGTCTTCGGTCTGTCCTTCGGTCTGTTCATCTCCCCCTCCGTTGTTGGTACCGGCGCGAACGCAAACGCCGCTGTGGTTACCCTCTTCATCTTTATCGGTATGTGCCTGATGGGTCTGTCCTTCGGTTCCATGTCCGCATACCTGCCGGAGCTGTACCCCACCAACGTGCGTTACACCGCCAGCGGTATCGCCTACAACGTGGCGTCCATCCTCGGTGCGGCACTGACCCCGTTCGTGGCTGTTTGGCTGAACACTTCCTACGGTGTGGCTGCAGTGGGCGGCTACCTGGCATTCGCCTCGATCCTGAGCGTTGTCTTCATCCTGCTCACTCACGAAACCCGTGACGTGGACATGAACGCCGTTAGCACCACGAAGTAAAACTTCGCAGGGGCTAAGGCGTCTCTACAGCAAAGCGGTGGGGGTCGCCTCCTGAATTCCTTAGAATCAGGAGGCGACCCCCACCGCTTTTACGCTTTTCAGGGATACTGCGCCGGGCGGGGAACGCCCAGCTCAGCACCTAACAGGTTGATGCCTACAAACCGCGAGTGTGCAGTTTACGTGCAGCCTCAGCAATAGAGCCAGAGAGCGAGGGGTAGACCGTGAAGGTATCCGCCAGGTCATCCACCGCGAGCTTCTTCTCCACCGCCAGGGCAATGGGGTAAATCAGCTCGGAAGCACGCTGACCAACCACCACGCCACCAATGACGGTGCCGGAGTGGCGGCGAGCAAAAATCTTCACGAAGCCGTCGCGCATCGCCATCATCTTCGCGCGCGGGTTCGTGCCCAGCTGTAGGGTCACCGCGTCGCCGCGGTAGGCGCCCTCGGCAAGGTCCTTCTCACTCACGCCTACGGTCGCAATCTCCGGGGAGGTGAAGATGTTCGCGGCAACCTTATCGGTGCGCAACGGGCGCACCGCATCACCGAGAATGTGCGCCATAGCGATACGGCCCTGCATCGCAGCCACGGAAGCCAGCGGGTACACACCCGTGCAGTCACCAGCGGCGTAAATGCTGTTCACGCTCGTACGGGACACACCGTCCACCTTAATATGACCGCTCGGGGTCTGCTCAACACCGACGTCTTCCAGGCCCAAATCTTCAGTGTTCGGAATCGAACCAATAGCAACCAGACAGTGAGTGCCAGAAACCTTACGACCATCCGACAGAGTCACAATAACGCCGGAGCCGTCCTCAGTACGCTCAACAGCAGCCGCACGGGAACGCGGCATCACTCGCACACCGCGACGTTCAAAGACGTCCTCCAGCACGCGAGCTGCGTCCTCATCCTCACCGGGAAGCACACGGTCACGCGAAGACACCAGGGTCACCTTAGAACCCAGACCGTTATACGCCGAAGCGAACTCGGCACCGGTCACACCCGAACCAATCACAATCAGTTCCTCGGGAACCTCGGAGAGGTTGTACAGCTGAGTCCAGGTCAGGATGCGTTCGCCGTCAGGCATACCGGTCGCCATTTCACGCGGATGCGTACCCACCGACAACAGCACAAAGTCCGCGTGCAGGGGGTAGACCAGACCCGCCTCATCAGTCACCTGCACGGTGTGGCGGTCCAGGAGCTTACCGGTACCGTGAATAATCTTCACGCCAGCAGAGGCCAGGGCACGCTTAATATCGGCAGACTGCTGCTGGGCCAGGTCACGGACTCGGCGGTTCACGCGGTCCATATCAACACGAAGCTGCGGCGCCTTACCCTTCGTGTTTTCAATGCCCAGGCTACCCGCCTCGGAGAAGCGGGTCATCATATCCGCCGTAGCAATCAGGGTTTTAGAGGGCACAACGTCAGTCAGAACGGCGGAGCCACCAATGGCGTTGCGTTCGATCAGAGTCACGTCCGCGTTGGATGCGGCAGCCACCATCGCTGCCTCGTAGCCGCCGGGGCCACCACCAATAATTACAATTCGCTGAGATGCATAGTTCACCGTTGAAGTCATGCCTTAATTGTGAGCTATGCCGCCCCTACGGGGCAAACGCACTCGCCGTGCAGATGTGCCATATTGTGGCAATCTGCACGGCGAGCATCTTCATGGTTCGACAGCATGGTTCGGCAGCCCGATATGACAGGGCGGCACCTACCCCTGTAGGTCTCTACTCCTCGAGAGCCTGCGGCTTCTCGGCATAAATCGAGTTGATGAACTTCTCAGCCCACTGCAGCATCGCGCCGTCCACCAGGTCCTTACCGCCCACCGGCATGGTCTTCGGGCGCGGAACCAGCGTCAGCCAGGTGTCCATACCCTTCGGCTGGGCGTGCGTGGAACCCGGGTACACGCGCTTCAGACGCATCTGGCGGGACTCCGGCAGCGGCGTAGCGGTCACCACGCGCACCTTCGGACCCAGAACCACCAGCTCATGAATACCGGCAGCGCGGGCGTGCATACGCACCGTCGCCACGGCAAGCAGGTTCTCGACCGCCTCCGGCAACTCGCCGTAACGGTCGACCAGCTCCTCGCGAGCCTCCGCGATCTTCTCTTCGGTATCGGCGGCAGCAATCTGACGGTACGCCTGCAGGCGCAGACGCTCAGAATCAATGTAGGTGTGCGGAATATGCGCGTTGACGGGCAGGTCAATCTTCGTCTCGACCTCGCGCTCTTCCTTCTCGCCTCGGTAGTTTGCGACCGCCTCGCCGACCAGGCGCAGGTACAGGTCAAAACCGACACCGGCAATATGGCCGGACTGTTCGCCACCGAGCAGGTTACCGGCACCACGAATCTCCAGGTCCTTCATCGCAAGCTGCAGGCCAGCGCCCAGCTCATTGTGGGTCGCCACCGCCTTCAGACGCTCGTGCGCAATTTCGCCGAGGGTCTTATCCACCGGGTACAGGAAGTAGGCGTAGGCGCGCTCGCGGCCACGGCCCACGCGGCCACGTAGCTGGTGTAGCTGGCTCAGACCGTAGTTCTGGGCGTGGTCGACAATGAGGGTGTTCGCGTTCGAAATATCCAGGCCGGTCTCAACGATGGTGGTGCACACCAGCACGTCAAAGCGGCGCTCCCAGAAGTCCACAATAATCTGCTCCAGGCGCGATTCACTCATGCGGCCGTGGGCGGTGGCGATGCGCGCCTCCGGCACGAGCTTGCCGATTTCCGCGGCAACATCGTCGATGTCAGCCACGCGGTTGTGCACGAAAAACACCTGTCCTTCACGCATGAGCTCGCGGCGGATTGCGGCAGTAATCTGGCTGTCGGTGCGCGGACCAACGAAGGTCAGCACGGGATGGCGTTCCTCCGGCGCGGTGGCAAGGGTGGAGGTCTCGCGAATACCGGTTAGCGACATTTCCAGGGTGCGCGGAATCGGGGTAGCACTCATGGCGAGCACGTCCACGTTGGTGCGCATCTGCTTGAGCTTTTCCTTATGCTCCACGCCAAAGCGCTGTTCCTCGTCAATGATGACCAGGCCCAGGTCCTTGAATACCACGCTGTCCGAGAGGATGCGGTGGGTACCAATCACAACGTCCACCGCGCCGGATGCGATTTCTTCGGTAATCTGGCGGGTTTCCTTCGCCTTCTGGAAGCGGGAGAGCACACGAATCTTCACGGGGAAGCCAGAGAAGCGCTCGCTGAACGTCTCGTAGTGCTGCTGGGCGAGCAGGGTCGTGGGCACGAGCACCGCGACCTGCTTGCCGTCCTGTACCGCCTTAAACGCGGCACGCACGGCGACCTCGGTTTTACCGAAGCCCACGTCGCCGGAGATGAGGCGGTCCATGGGGATTTCCTTCTCCATGTCTTCCTTCACCTCGTGGATGGCGGTGAGCTGGTCGGGAGTCTCGTTGTAGGGGAAGGACTCTTCCAGCTCTCGCTGCCAGGGGGTGTCTGCGGCGAAGGCGTGACCGCGCGAGGCCTGGCGTGCCGAGTAGAGTTTCACCAGGTCGGCGGCGATTTCCTTGACTGCCTTGCGAGCGCGGGACTTGGTCTTCGCCCAGTCGCTGCCGCCCATCTTGGACAGACTCGGGTTCTCGCCACCCACGTAATTGGAGATCAAATCCAGCTGGTCGGAGGGTACGAAGAGGCGGTCGGGCGCGCCACCGCGCTTGGCGGGGGCGTACTCGATGACAAGGTATTCCTTCATGGGCTGCACGCCGTTGACCGGGGATGCACCAGCAACCGGGCGGGAGGTCATCTCGACGAACCTGCCGATGCCATGGCGTTCGTGCACCACGTAGTCACCGGGATTCAGCGCGAGCGGGTCGACGGCGTTGCGGCGGCGGCGCGTCTTGAATTTCTGTCCTGCGGCGCCTCGGGGTGCGTAGGTTCCGCGGCGGCCGAGTAGTTCGGCTTCGGTGAAGACGGCGAGCTTAGCCTCCTCGATAAGGAAACCTGCGGAGGCGGGTGCCTCGCAGACCTCGACGATGCCGTGTTCGAGGTCGCCGGCGGGGTCGGCTTCGAGGCTGGTTCGGCGGGCTGCGGGTACGGCGGGTGCCCCTTCGCCGGAGTGGAAGAGGTCGATGAGTCGGTCGGTGGAGCCGCGGCCGTTGGTGAGGGCGAGGACGGTCCACTGTTGCTGGATGAGGTCGCCGACCTGGCTGAGCATGCGTTCGACGGAGCCGTTGAATGCGGTTGCGGGGGTGGCGTTGACGGTGTAGGTGTCGATTCCGTCTTCGATGGCGTCGGCGATGCTCTGGTTTTCGAGTGCGCCTGCGGCGGCGTCTTCGAGCAGGTCTGCGTCGGTGACGAGTTCGGTGATTTCCCACCAGCTGAGTTTGTCTTCGAGTGCCTGTGTGGTGGTTTGGTCGATGGTGCGGAATCCGCTGTCGCTCATGCGGAGCTGTCCGAGGTCGATGGGTGCTACTGCGTCGGCTTCTGCGGAGGTGTCCCAGGCGGCGGCGAGGAATTCTTCGTTGGTGGCGACGAGGTCTTCGGCGCGGGCACGCACACGCTCGGGTTCGACGTTGATAATCATGGACCCAGCCGGCAGTAGCTCGGTGAGGGTGTTCATGGATTCGATGAGTAGCGGGGTGAGTGATTCCATGCCTTCGACGTAGATTCCGCCGGCAATCTTTTCGAACATGGTTGCGGCTGCCGGGTAGTCGGCTTTCAGTCGTGCGGCGCGGCTCATGACCTCGGGGGTGATGAGCAGTTCGCGGCAGGGCAGCAGGGTGAGTTCGGTGAGCTCCTCTCCCCCGCTGAGGGTGCGCTGGTCGGCGACGGAGAAGTGGCGCATTTCGTCGAGTTCGTCGCCAAAGAATTCGAGGCGCACGGGGGTAGTTGCGGTGGGCGGGAAGACGTCGATGATGCCGCCGCGTACGGCGTATTCGCCGCGCTTGGCAACCAGGTCTACGCGGGAGTATGCGGCGTCGTTGAGGCCGCGCACCACATCCTTGAAGGGGTATTCTTCACCACGAACCAGGTGCACGGGTTCGAGCTTTTCGATGCCGGTGACGATGGGCTGGATAACGGCGCGTACGGGTGCGATGACAACCTGGGGGCGGCTGCTGGGCTCCCCGGTCATGGCGCGTAGTACCTGCAGGCGGCGGCCTACGGTGTCGGAGCGCGGTGAGAGGCGTTCGTGGGGCAGGGTTTCCCAGGCGGGGAAGAGCGCGATGTCTGCGGCGGGCAGGTAGGAGCGCAGGGCTGCAGCGAGGTCTTCTGCTTGGCGGTCGGTGGGGGCGATGATGAGGCTGAGCACTTCGGGGGTGGTTCCGCGTACGGCGGCGGAAATATCGGCAATGAGCGCGGCGTGGGTTCCGGCGACGGCGCCGATGAGGGTGCGGGCGCTACGTTCAGCGGGCTTCGCGGAGGCGGCGGTACGGATCGCGGCCCAGCTGCTGAGTTGGTTGAGGGTGTTCAGGAGGGGGTGCAGGGGTGCCTCGAGGGGCTGTGCGGTAGCTTTTCGGGTGGTGCTCACGGGTTCTCCTGAATCTGGGGTCTTCGCCTGCAGCGGTTGAGCTGGTGGAGGGCTGCTATGGATGGTCGGTATTGGGCGGTGCCGGTTGGGGGTGTCCGAGTGAATTTGCCTTTATTTCACGGTGCTTTATATGTGTTTTGGGTGTGTTTTATGCAGCTTTTCCATTGTAGGGCTAGTCTGCTTTTTCTGGCATTTTTCTCTGGTGTTCTTCTGCGATGGAATATATTCCTTTTTGCACTTGATTGTCGCTTTCGTGGGTGATACTTGAGTATGGTTTTCTTCCGTGTCTGTTCCTGTGCCACAACGTTCATCGCATGGGGCGTAAATCACACACTCACGGGCATCTTTGCACTTTGTGCACCATTATTTTCACAGCTTCATCCTGTACCCTAATCATTAACGCTTACAGAAAAACCAGACAGTATATCCCCTTCCGGATTCTGTTTACCTCTTCCAACCAACCTCAGGTTTTCAGTATTTACTGCGGTTTTTCTAGTGCGCTAAATTCACCGTATCTTTCGATGTTTCTTCCGGAACGTCGCATCAGAAAGACGCATATGACAACCACATACACGAACAAACCCGCTGAAAAGCGCCATGCCCGTTCATGGTCTGCTAAAAAGTGGGCCGCTTTCGCACTCGCTTTTGGTACCGCTTTCACTGCGGCACCTCTTACTCCTACTACTCCCGCCTCGGCTGCGACCGGAACCCATGACGGTTCCAGCAGCGATAAAGCAGCTGCTTCCTGTTACGAGGTCAAGCAGGTTAATCCTTCTGCCTCCTCTGGCACTTACTGGCTGTACACCCCGCAGATGAGCGGCCCGGCGCAGTTCTACTGCGATCAGGAAACTGATGGCGGCGGCTGGGTCATGATTGGTCGCGGTCGTGAGGGTTGGACCGAGTCTTACAACGGCACCGGCGACCCGAATCAACTGCACCAGAACCCCACCGGTCCTGCCGCTTTTACTCCGGTCCAGCTTCCCGCAAACACTGTCGATGCGCTGCTGAACGGCGTTAAGCCTCAGGACCTTCCCGACGGCATGCGCCTGCGCCGTGCTCACAATGCGAGGGGAACCCAGTGGCAGAACGTTTATGTTCAGCGTCCTCAGACTGAGCAGTGGACCTGGGCGATGAGCTACGGTCAGCGTTGGGGCACCGTGAAGTTCACCGGCGCCGGCATTAACCGCACCGCTCATATGGGCGGTTCCGCTTCGGAGATGGCTCCGGGCATTACCACCAGCTCTGTTCGTTTCTTCGCGAACCCGAACCAGGGCTACCAGATTGGTTTTGCGTACGGTGCACTGGTGAACTTCGGTAATGAGAATTCTGATTCGTATATTTACCACAAGCGCGGTTCCTTCGGTTACTCTATCCCCTTCACTCAGGTGTTCCTGCGCCCGAAGCTGACTCAGCGTGACTTGAACTTCTCGCAGATTGGTTCTGGCTCTGCCGCCAGCAACCGTCGTGCTCTGCCCAATAGCTACACGATGCCCGTTCGTTGGCGCACCAGTGAACAGACTGGCACCGGCAAGAAGAACGAGATGAACACTTACGTTCAGGCTATTACTCAGGTAGGCGACACCGTCTTCACCGGTGGCGACTTCAAGTATGTGGAGTCGGCTGGCGGCGAGCGCGTTGATCAGTCGTACCTGGCTGGTTACAACGTGGATTCGGGTGAGCTGGTTCGTTCCTTCCGCCCGACTTTCAACGGCCAGATTAAGGCTCTTGAGGCTCTGCCGAATAACCGCCTGGCAGTTGGCGGCGAATTTACCGAGGTGAATGGCGAGAAGGTTAACCACTTCGTCATTCTGGACGCGACCACCGGTCAGATTGACCGCACCTGGGACCTTCAGATTCAGCGTCGCAATGGCGATGCCGCACAGGTGAAGACTCTGCTGGTTCAGGACGGTTACCTGTATATTGGCGGTAACTTCACCCACGTGAAGGGCAATACTTCTAAGGCGTACGCTTACTCGCGTGGTGCCGCTCGTATTAAGCTTTCGAACGGCGAGGTGGATTGGAACTGGCGCCCGAACTTCAACGGTACGGTCAACGGCATTACTGCCGCCTCGGATAATTCCACTGTTCACGCTGCGGGTTACTTCACTGAGCTGAATAACCAGCGTGCGTTCCGTCTGGCTGCTTTGAATGGTTCTAACGCTTCGAACATTAAGTGGGAGTGGGAGCCGTCGTTGAAGCTGAACATTACTGACCGTATTGTGTACGCGTTCCAGTTCGATGTTCAGGATGCCGGCTCGACTGTGTGGACTGGCGGTGCTGACCACCTGATTGCGAACTACTCGAAGAATGGTTACGGCCGTATTTCTTCGTCGATTTCTAAGTACGGTGGCGACTGGCAGGATCTGCACTTGAGCGGTAACACCATTTACGGTGCATGCCACTGCGGTGACGTACTCTTCGAGGGCTCTACCGGTTACCACACCTACTGGAAGGAGTCGAAGGCAGTTCACCGTATGCGCCTGGTCGCAGCGTTCGATAAGGACAGCGGCGAGGTTATCGGTGAGTTCAGCCCGGTTCTGAAGGGCGCTAGCGGCTACGGTGTCTGGGAGTCCTTCGTGGATTCTCGCGGCAATCTGTGGGTTGGTGGCGACATTAACCGTTCGCTGGGTGCTAATGGTGAGCAGCGCACTGTCGGTTTCGCTCGCTTTGCTTCTCGCGATGTGACCGCCCCCTCGACTCCGTCGAACCTGTCGGTTCAGCGTGATGGTTCGACCGATAAGCTGTCCTGGTCTGGCGTTCGTGAGAGCGGTACTCGCTACCAGGTGCTACGTGATGACCGTGTGATTGCTACGGTCTCGGGTACCAGCTACGAAGTTGAGCACACCGATGGCGCTCGCTACTACGTGCGTTCCATCGATGCATCTGAGAATTTCTCAGCTTCTACAGGAGCTGCTCAGGCTTAGGTCAGGTTGTTGATCTAGTTTCTTTGAGCCGCCGCCTGATTTGGGCTCTGCTGGGTTTGCGGGGTTCGAATCAGGCGGTGGCGCACCCGGGGTGTATACCCCCTATAGTTTTGGTTTAGCCCAAGTTGCCCAGTTTGCTATCGCTTCGCCTCTGCGGCGGCTATGATGGGTTGGGATTCATTGCGTCGGATGGGTTGCTTCCATCCTTCCGATGATGGGCTGAATCTTGGTCTGTGGTGTTTTTTCACTGTTGGTACGACAGGGGAAGCTTCACAGATTTTTTAGCGTTCTGTTTCTTACGGGTGCGTTGCCGTTGTTGGCTTCGTGCGTGAGGGGCGGGGCGTATTCATTCAATTTCCGATAACTACACTCACTGATTCCGGCAGCAGACTCTCTGTTAGTGCAGTTCATAACGCTTCTTCCCTCCCCGATGCATGGTTACTATGCTGTGCCCTGTGTTGGGTGGGTGTTGCTGTGTGAATTGCATTTTTCTGTTGTGTACCGGTTGAGGTCTCTAGGAGAGACATAATGAATTTTCTTCCGTTCGCGCGTGGAGGGCGTTCGCAGGGCGCTGCTTCGTCCGCTTCTGAGGGCCCTCGAGTAGCTTCTCGTGCTGGTTCCCGCGCTTTGGGTGCTGCGGCTGCTTCTTTTGCGATGGTTGCGGCTTCTTTGGGCCCGATTGCTTCGGGGGCTCAGGCTGCTGATGCTCGCTACTATGACGGTTCGTCGAGTGAGCGCGCAGCAGCAAGCTGTTGGGAAGTTAAGCAGAATAATCCGCGGGGTAAGAGCGGCGCGTACTGGCTGTACACCCCGCAGATGAGCACTCCTGAGCAGTTCTATTGTGATCAGGAAACTGACGGCGGCGGCTGGGTCATGATTGGCCGCGGTCGTGAGAGCTGGACCGAGAACTACAACGGTCGTGGCGATGCTAAGCAGCTTCACCAGAATCCCACTGGTTTTGATGCGGTGCAGTTGCCGGGCCAGACGGTGAACGCGCTGCTGAACGGCACCCATCCGCAGGATTTGCCTGACGGCGTGCGTTTCCATCGCGCCATGAACGTGAATGGTACCGCATGGCAGGATTTTAAGGCTACGCGTGCCGCGAGCACCGAGTGGTCTTGGACCCTTCGCTCAACGATGTACTGGTCGAACATTTCGATTACTCATCCGCGACAGTACCGTGGTTACAACTACTACAGTCAAGAGAAGACGGCGGGCAATATCTTCCGTTACGGCTATTCGGACGATTTCCGTTCCCTGCACTTCGTGGAGAAGCCTTCGCAGGGTTATAAGCTGGGCTTTACCTATGGCTCGCGCGCTAAGATTACGGGTTGGTTCCAGGATTACCTGTTGAATAGGACTTCTTCCTATATCTACCGCCCGGCAAATGATTCGACCACCCCCCTGGTGTTCACTCAGATGTTCTTGCGCCCGAAGGTGACTCAGAACGATTTGGCGGCTAAGGGTCTGCACGCTTACGGCCAGCAGGGTGCTCCGGCAAGTAGCCGCCGTGCACTGCCCAATAGCTACTCTGAGAAGTGGAAGTGGCGTACGAGTACTGACACCGGTACCGGCAAGAAGGGTGAAATGAACACCCAGGTTGAGGCGATTACCGAGGTTGGTGGCGCTGTCTTTACCGGTGGCGATTTCGCGTACGTTGAGTCCGCAAGCGGCGAGAAGGTCGAGCAGGCCTTCCTCGCGGGTTACGAGGTAGGTACCGGCGAGCTACGCCGATCTTTCCGCCCGAAGATTAACGGTCAGGTGAAGTCGGTTGAGGCTCTGCCGAATGGCCTGCTTGCCGTGGGTGGTTCTTTCGACCAGGTGAACGGCGAGTACTATAACGGTTTCGTGCTTCTGGATCCGAAGACCGGTCAGGTGGCTAAGGACTGGGATATCCGTGTGGTCAGCCGTATTGCTTCTGTTCCGGTTCAGATTAAGACCCTGCACGTGCGTGACGGCTACCTGTACATTGGTGGTTCATTCACTCATTTGAAGGGTCAGACCTCCCCGACCTACGCGTACTCGAGGAACCTGGCTCGCATTAAGTTGAGCAATGGTGAGGTGGATTGGAACTGGCGTCCGGTCTTTAACGGCACTGTTAACGGTGTGAACGCTTCCGAGGGTAACAGCCACGTGTACGTGGCCGGCTACTTCACGCAGCTTAACGGTGGTGAGGCATTCCGTATCGCCAACATTACCAATCCCCGCCAGAGCGGCGGCGACTGGACACATGAGCCCTCGTACGTTCCTTCCAGTGCCCAGACCTGGGATTTGAAGAACGAGCGTAAGATGTGGGGTTTCCAGTTCGATGTTCAGGACGCTGGTTCCTCCGTCTGGCTGGGTGGCACCGAACATATGATTAGCCGTTACGAAAAGTCGAGCATGCGCCGCACCTACAGCGCGATTACTCGCGAGGGTGGCGATTTCCAGGATCTGCACCTGAATGGCAATACCATTTACGGCGCGTGCCACTGCGGTGACTTCATCTACCAGGGTGCAACCAAGGTTGATTCGGAGTGGGTGAACGCTACGGACGCCCAGACGATTCGTTTGGTCGCAGCGTTCGATAAGGATACCGGCCAGGTGCTACCGGAGTGGGCTCCGATTATGAACGGCGCCTACGGCTATGGTGTGTGGGAGTCCTTCGTGGATTCGACCGGCACGCTGTGGGTTGGTGGCGATATCCGTAAGTCGCTGGGTGCTAATGGTGTGCAGCCGACTATTGGCTTCGCTCGTTATGCGCCTCGCGATGTGGCGCCTCCGGCTACTCCGAGCAATCTGAAGGTGACGAAGAACGGCTCCAAGGATCAGCTGACTTGGTCGGGTATTTCCGAACGTAATGTGAAGTACCAGATTCTGCGCGATGATCGTCCTATTGCGACGGTTACAGGTACGAGCTATTCGGTAGATCACCGCGATGGCGCCCGTTATTATGTGCGCGCGGTAGATACTGCAGATAACTATTCGGCAAGCACCGAGGCTGTCCAGGCAGCGTAACACCTCATCAGGGCGATATGCACTTTTGTGACAAAGAATTTTAGTGATGTTCGCCCTATTATCCCGGGCTGGTTCATAACCAGCCCGGGACTTTTTTGCACATTGTGAATCTATTTCATTCATTTACATGAAGGTTTTTTCATTCAGAGATATATATTTACCTTCTATCCGACCCGAAATAGAGCATTATTTAGGGCCTATTCTCATCATTTATAAAAACGTTATTTTTGCGAATCCAAGTATTCTCCCAGCTTTGCGTGTTAGCCTTTAGGTGCTTTGTCATCGTGCAAGGTATTATCTTCCGGAAATAGTCAATCTCACTCCAACCACTAAAGAGGCTTCCTATGTCAGCATTCTTCAAGCAGCCCTCCCGGTCCCGCCTTCTGGGCACCCTGGGCACCCTTGCAGTATCTGCTCTGGTTCTGAGCGCTTGCGCTACTGAAAACCCGAGCTCCGACAGCTCTTCTTCGGCTTCTGCATCCGCTAGCGTTTCCGCTTCTGCGCACGCTTCTTCCGCTCAGTCCTCGAGCACCTCTCCCCAGGTTTCCGAGCATGGCACCGCTGAAGCCTCCTCTGAAGCTTCGGGCGACGCATCCCCCAAGGCGGATGCTGAGGCTACTTCTTCTGATGGCCAGAAGCTTGAAGAGATTTACACTGGTTCGGAGGAAATGAAGAAGGCTTCTTCCGTGCCCGTGGACACTGAAGAAGTTAAGAAAACCACCGAGCTGGTCAATTCCTACGAAAACATTCTGACCAAGATTAAGGCGGCTCCTTCTGCTGCGCCTTCCCCGGAACGCACCGCTGATCCAAGTAGCGACGAAGAGGCTGAGCAGCAGAACGTTGAGCAGGCCCGCGCTGTTCTCGATGATGAGACGATTCGTTCCATCGAGGCCGTAGCGGTAGACTCCGCTGCCGCTGAGTTTGCTGTGCAGGCTTCCGAATACGCACTGGCAGGCTGGCACTATGAAGGTTCTTCCACTGTAGTGGGTAACCCCCGTATGGCTGAAACTCAGTACAAGGGTCAGCCCGCACGCATGCTGGAAGTATGCATGGATTCTTCCTCCGTGAAGATCTATGACGAGAATAATCAGCCTGTAAAGGATGACAATTCTCCCAAGCGTTCACTCAATATCTACACCCTCGTTCAGGTCGATGGTCAGTGGAAGATTGCAACCCACGACTTCCCGAACAATCCTGATTGCTAGGGTCTAATTAAAGATGCCGGTTTCCAGCTATGATTCTCTGGAAACCGCGCATTGTCGTCCATCGCGCATTAATGTTGATGCGCACTCGATAACATTTCTTGGCATTCATTTGGAGATATTATGAAAGCCCACCTTGGCATGACGGGCTCAGGCTTTTCTCGTTCTGCTATAACCCGCTCAACTCTTTGCTTGAGCATTGCTACGGCTTTGGCTTTGCCCGTAGCTATCCCCGCTATTACGCCGAGTACCGCTGTCGAACAGACTGCGGAAAAAAGGGACTCTGCTTTCTACAATGGCACGACCTCCGAGCGTGCTGCCGCCAGCTGTTGGGAAGCCAAGCAGGCTAACCCCGAGGCAAAGAGCGGCGCATACTGGCTATACACCCCCGCAATGAGCCAGCCGGCACAGTTCTACTGCGATCAGGAAACTGATGGCGGCGGCTGGCTCAAGATTGGTGAGGGTCGTGACGGCTGGACTGAAAACTACGAGGGTCAGGGCGATACGTCTCAGCTCTACAGCGATGCCGCACCCGCATCGTCCGGTTTGACGCTTGAGCAGGGTAAGGCTCTGAGCTCCCTGCCCGCAGCGAAGACCCCGATTCAGCTTTCGGGTACCACTATTTCTCAGCTACTTAATGGTGTTCGTCCCGATCAGCTACCCGATGGTTACCGTTTCCGCCGTGCCCTGAACACTTCGGGCACCAAGTGGCAGGAGGCGACGGTTGATCGCCGCCAGACCTCCGAGTGGACTTGGGCTCTGCGTTCGAGCGCTGTATGGTCGAACGCGACAGTCACCAACCCTGAGGAGTTCTCTTCTTACAATGAAAATGGCCGCAGGGACTGGCCTAACGGCACGTGGCAGGACCACATTCTGGGCGGTCAGAATAACGGCTTCAAGACGTTGAAGTTTGATGAGATGGCTTCCCAGGATTACCGTATGGGTTTCCGTTACGGTGCGAACGCCCCCATTTCACATGGCGGTTCTGAGCCGGAGATGACCGACGCGCAGAACTCTTACATTTACGGTAAGGACGGTAAGGGTGAAACCTCATTCGGTTATACCCAGATGTTCCTGCGCCCGAAGCTGACCCAGAACGATTTGCATCTGGGCGCTATCCCGGATTCCGGTACTCAGGCGAGCGCTCGTCGTGCCCTGCCCAGTAGCCGTTCGGCGGATTGGCGCTGGCGCACCAGTGCTAAGACCGCCTCCCGTAAAACCACCGAGATGAACACCTATGTTGAGGCCATCACCGAGGTCGATCACGGCAACGGCACCTCCAGCGTGTTTATTGGCGGCGACTTCGAGTACCTTGAGTCCTCTACCGGTGAGCATGTTGCGCAATCTAATATTGCTGCTTTTGACCCGGAAACCGGCGAGTTGCGCCGCGACTTCAAGCTGACTGTTAATGGTCAGGTGAAGGCTGTTGAGGCTCTGCCGAATAACCGTCTAGCGGTTGGTGGCGCCTTTACCCTGGTTAACGGTAAGAAGCATGAGAGCTTCGTCGTTGTTGATGCCACGACTGGTGAAATTGCCCCTGAATGGGCCCAGGTTAGAGTCGAAGATCGTATTCTCACCGAGCCCATGATGGTGAAGACCATCCATCGTCAGGGTGACTACGTATACATTGGTGGCACCTTTACCCACGTTTATGAAAGTGAAAAGGCGGGTGCTGCGTATTCACGCAATATTGCCCGTTTTAAGTTGGGCGAACCTTCTAACGGCGTGCCCGGTATTGTGAGTATAGACCGTAACTGGCGCCAGGTGTTCAACGGTACTGTCAACGGTATTAGCGCCTCCGCTGATAACTCTCACGTTTACGTCGCCGGTTACTTCACCTGGCTCAACGGCGGTCTTGCCTACCGCGTGGCTGATATTACTCAGAACATGCAGAAGGGTAGTCCGTGGGTGTACCAGCACTCTGAGATTCCTACCGGCGCTAATGTCTCTGATCTGCGTAGCGAAACCAAGATTTGGGGTTTCCAGTTCGACGTTCAGGATGCCGGTACCGGCGTCTGGGTGGGTGGTACTGAGCACCTTATTTCTCGTTACGACAAGGCATCCCTGAGCCCCACCTACACTGCAATTACCCGTGATGGTGGAGATTTCCAGGATTTGCATCTGAACGGCAACACCATTTATGGTGCCTGCCACTGTGGTGACTTCCTCTACCAGGATTCGCGTAATAAGCCGTTCCCGGTGAGCGGTTCAAGCGTGATTCATTCGATCAAGCTGGTTGCTGCGTTCGATAAGGACAGCGGTAAGATGCTGCCGGAGTTCTCCCCCGCTATTAAGGGTGACCACGGCTTCGGTATCTGGGAGTCTTTCGTTGATTCTAAGGGCACTCTGTGGGTTGGTGGCGATATCCACCGTTCGCTGGGTGTTCACGGCACTCAGGATACCGTTGGTTTTGCGCGCTTTGAGGCTCGCGATGTGACTCCTCCGGCTACCCCGCAGAACCTGAAGGTAGAGCTGAAGGACGATAAGGACGTTCTGACCTGGGACGCTGTGCAGGATACCGATAGTGTCCGCTACCAGATTCTGCGTGATGACCGAGTCATCGCTAGTACTTCGGGTACGAAGTTCGAGATTGACCACACCGATAACGCACGTTACTTTGTACGCGCTGCGGACAGCTCGGATAACTACTCTGCCTCCACTCCGGTTCAGGTAGCTCCGGTTCGCCCGACTCCTACCCCCACGGAGACCGCGACCGAGACTCCTACCGCTGATCCGACCGCGAGCGCTGACCCGACGGCAAGTGCTGATCCGACCGCTACTGCTGACCCCAGTGCTTCGGCAAGCGCTACCCCGAGTGCAGAAGCAACTACTGAGGCGCCGAAGGCCCAGGATCCGGACCCGAAGCCTGAGGAGCCCAAGCCCGAGGACCCGAAGGAAGAGAATCCTAAGGACGAGGCCGCTAAGGACCAGATTGTTCTGCCCTACGCGTCCGAGTGGAAGTACATGGTCTCCAGTCAGGCTCCTAACCGTAAGTACGGTTGGAAGTACAACTTCCACTTCACCTTGGAAGATATCGCGCAGGAAGCATGGCAGACCGGCAAGACCCCGATTGGTGTCGGCACCGGTAACCTCAACACCTCCGTTCATGTTCCGCTCATGCGTAACCGCCAAAATATCTACGCCTACACCACCATCCAGCTCACTCGTGAGCAGGCGAGCCGCGACCTGGTGCTGACCACCTACGCAGATGACGCTATTGCGGTGGGTGTCAACGGTGAAGAGGTTGGCCGTTCCAACTTCAACATCAGGGGCAAACTGTGGAATAGCGCGGTTGCATCGAGCTCGATTGATACCGCTAAGGCTCAGAAGACTCCGGTGACCTTCACCGTTCCGGCGTCCAAGCTGAAGGTTGGCGAGAACCTCATCGCAGTTGAGGTTCACCCGGGCATTAGTCGACGTAACGTTCGCCCGAATGTAAGCTTCGACCTGCAGGCAACTGCTAAGGCGCCGGTTGCTGAGCAGCCCATGGTCGATAACGCGAACAACGCGGCAGCCGACCGGGGCGAGCGACGCATCGTCAATAACGGAGTCGGAACCCGCGTTCCGATGCAGGCTCGAAGGAACTAATACCTTCTAGACAATCTCAGCTAAATGGGGTTTGATTTTCTGAATGATTCAGGAAATCAAACCCCATTTGCGTGTGCTACCCGTTTTTCTGTGTTTTTTGCATCATTTATTCCTGTTATTTGTGTTTCTGTTATGTGTATCTCAGCACAATGTTCAGATATGAATTCTAAAACCATAATTCACAGGATGAAGGCGTCGATACCCCCGGTTTGTTAGGCTCCTACCCTGCTCGCAGAAACCCGCCAATCTGCACTATAGAGCATTGTCAGCGGCTTTTTGCGACACAATTGTTGACCCTGACCACACGCCCCCTGTCGCACTTTATCTCGTTGTAAAATATCTATATAGTGGTGTATGTGAAAAAGGGACCAACCACCTCTTTTTTCGCGTGCGGGACTTCCGGACTTTCTCGCAGCCGCCCCGAAAGGGAGTAATTCACTCTCCTTCACTCCTCTCACCGATTAAAAGGAATGTGCATGTCCACCTCTGAGGCACCTCACACCCCAAACTCCGCGCCCGCATCGGGATTTTCTGCGAAGTTTTCTCACACCCTGCGCTCTCTTGAAGCAGCGCAGAAGCCTGGCATTGGCGTTCCCGCCTACACCCGCTGGGTCAACCGCCGAGTAGCACGCTACTTCGCTGCGGCAGCTGTCGCACTGGGCATCACCCCCAACGGCGTCACCGCTATTTCCGCCGCATGTTCCGCAGCAGGCCTCGTCGTTCTGATTACGTGCCCGCCCAGCGTTGGTGTAGGTATCTGCGTTGCACTACTCTTCGCCCTCGGTTACGGCCTGGACTCTGCTGACGGTCAGGTTGCTCGCGTGACCGGTGCGTCCTCCCCCGCCGGTGAGTGGCTCGACCATGTGGTCGATTCCATCCGTGTGCCCTCGGTGCACATGGCAACTCTGCTCTCTTTCCTGCTGTACCCGGCACACTATTCCTTCACCGGCTCTAGCACTTTCAACGGCTGGATCATTGCGATGCCCATGATTTTCACCGCTCTGACCGCCGGTCACTTCATGAGCCAGATTCTGGCTGAACAGCTGCGCAACAACCGCAAGACCGCAGCACCGCCCACCGGTGGCCCCCTGCGCTCCTTCATCAACCTGCACATGGACGCTGGCACCCTCTGCTGGATTTACATTTTTGTTGGCTTCGGCCCCGTATTCGTCATCGTCTACGCGCTGCTTCTGCTGGCTAATGCCGCAACCGTCCTGCTGTCCATGCGTCGCAAGTACGTTAGCCTCGCGACCCCCGCTGAGTAAGGAGAATCCCAATGATGCACTTCACCTCTCGCAACCCTGCTGTTTCCGCCGTTATCGCGACCAACGGCAAGCGCCCCGAGCTGCTGCGCGTGGCTGTCCGCTCTATCCTTGAGCAGAGCTACCGCGGTTTCGTTGAAGTTGTTGTCGTCTTTGACCGTGTTGAGCCCGACCGCCTCGAGGATATTGAGGTCGGCGAAAACCGTGCCCTGAAGATTGTCTCCAATACCCGTTCCGGCGGTCTGGCTGGCGGCCGCAATAGCGGCATCATCGCCTCCAGTGGTGAGATGATTGGCTTCTGCGATGATGACGACTACTGGATGCCTTCCAAGCTCACCCAGCAGGTTGCTCTCTGGCGCGAAAACCCCGAAGCAGCCGCTATCTCTTCGGGTATTACCGTGCGTTCCGGCGGTCAGGACATCGTGCGCCTGGCGCCCGAGCGCGCGACCTTCGCTGACTTCCTGCGTTCGCGCATTACCGAAATTCACCCCTCCGCAATGCTGTACTCCCGCGAGGATCTGCTCGGCGTTGACGGTCAGCCCGCCCGCATCGGTCTGGTCGATGAGGAGTTGCCCGCCGCCTACGGTGAAGACTACGACCTGCTGCTACGCGCAACCCGCCACGGCGATGTGCTGAGCGTGCCCGAGCCGCTGATTCTGGTGCTCTGGGACCGTCCTTCCTTCTTCTCTGGCAAGTGGCAGTCCATGGTTGACGGTCTGAGCTACATTCTGCGTAAGTTCCCCGAATTTGAGCAGGACCCCAAGGGCCTGGCACGTATTGCCGGTCAGATTGCGTACGCTCAGGCGTCTTTGGGCAACAACAAGGAGGCGCGCGCGTACGCTCGCTCCGCTCTGCGCCGTGACCCCAAGCAGCTTCGTGCTTGGGCAGCATACGTTGTATCCACCGGCATTATTAAGCCCGCTACGCTTCTTGATCTCGTCCAGAAGACCGGTCGAGGTCTCTAACCAGGTATCGCACAGACATGGTTTCCTCTTCCGTTCTTTCTCATCCGGGTGCTTCGCCTGTTGCGCTGAAGGATTCCGCAGGGTCGGCTAGTACGCCGCCCAGCGGTATTCTGCGTGCCCGCGCGCGCATCCGTCCGATGTCGACAGCGCAGAAGAAGCTCCCCGCATGGCCTCTGCTGGCGTTGCTGTATGGCTTCCCGGCGCTGTGGGCTCTGGGGCTGCTTCAGATTGCGCCGCTGGTACTGGCAGCGATCATGCTTTTTTACCTCATCATTCGAGGTAATGTGCGTGTGCCCGGTTCCCTGTGGGTGTGGGGCGCATTCTGCGTATGGGTTGTTGTTGCGGCACTTGCTCTGACCCGTTCCACCGACATGATTGGTTGGGGTCTGCGCTTTGTGAACATTCTCAGCGCCGGCATTTACGCCCTGTACTACTACAACGCGCGCTCCTCTATTAGCCTCAACAGGTTGTTGGGTGGTCTGGCGACTCTGTGGGTGACCCTCATTGTGCTGGGTTATGGCGGCGTTCTCTTCCCCGAGTTCCGTCTGCGTACCCCGATGAGCTTCATCATGCCTTCTGGTTTCATGCAGAACCCGCTGGTGCGTGACTATATGCTTCCTCCTCTGGCGGAGGTTCAGCGCCCGTGGGGTGCACCTGAGGCGTATATTCGCCCCTCCGCACCGTTCCCCTACGCGAATAGTTGGGGTCTGGCGTACACCCTGCTCACCCCGGTGATGCTGGCGTGCCTGTTGCGTCTGCGTTCCATCTGGCTGCGCGTTGCGTTGCTCATCGGTATGGCTCTTTCTACTGTTCCGGCAATTGCGACTAGTAACCGCGGCATGTTTATTGGTCTGGGTATTAGCGCAGCATATGTTTTGCTGCGTCAGTTCCTGGCAGCTAATTGGCGTGCTGTAGGCATGGGTGTTGCAGCGATTGCGGCTGTCATCGTGGCACTTTTCGCTTCGGGTACTGTGGACAATATTCTGGGCCGTCAGGATTACTCTGACTCGACCGGCGGTCGTGCGGCGCTCTACCGTGCTACCTGGAATGCGACCTTGGAGTCCCCGATTATCGGTTATGGCACTCCGCGCATGGAACCGAGCATTGGTGTGTCGATGGGTACCCAGGGTTACCTGTGGACTTTGATGTTCTGCTTCGGTTTCGTAGGTCTGGCACTATTCGCACTCTTCATGGTGTGCACTGTGGCAAGCGGCGCACGAGTGAAGACCGCCTCCGGGTACTGGTTGCATAGTGTGCCGGTGGCGTGCTGCGTTGTCTTTATTTTCTACAGCTTCGATATTGCTCAGCTGACGATTCTGATGCTCGCTTCGATGGCGTGCATGCGTTCCATTCGGGATGGTGAGGGGCTATGACGAAGGATCAGTCCCCTCGTGGTTTAGATACCGCTTCGGTTTCGTCTTTTGATGATGCGTATTCGATGGGTGGTCATCCTAGCCGTCGTGCGCGTCTGCGTGAGAGCGGCGAGTATGTGGATCCGGTAGTGGAACAGTCTGATTCTCAGGCAGAGTCTTCTGCTGATGAGTTTGCTCCCACGGTGGATGACATCCGTTCCGGTCGTTTTCCTGCGACCACGGCGCTGTCGATTGTGCCTCCCGCTCAGGGCTTTGCTCCTGAGAAGTCGCTCTCCGATTCTTTGGAAGCGAGTTCTTCGGGTACTTCGACTGCTGGTTCTTCGGAGGCAAGCTCTGCCACTGTGGTGGGCGCTCATCTGCCCGGTTCTCGCAGGACGGCATCAGCTACTGTTGAGTCTGCCGATTCGAAGGCACAGACCGATAGCGCCTCAGCGAAGGATGCTCCAGCGAAGAAGGCTCCTACGAAGGGTAAGCAGCCCAGCCTCGCGAAGAGCGGTTCTCTCGCTTCTCTGTGCGTGATGTACGGTGCCGGTATCGCGTTCGTGACCACGATGGTGGTGTCGAATGGTATTGGTGCTGAGGGTTCGGGCGAGTTTTTCCGTCTGATGGCGTTGTTCGCGATTGCGATTTCGCTGGTGACCTTCGGCGCGGATACGGGTCTAGTTCGTACGATGAGCGCTCAGCGTGCGCTGGGTCGTTACGGCGTGTTGCCGCAGCTGATTCAGTACGGTCTGATTCCTTCGCTGGTGACTTCGGTGCTTCTGGTGGCGGGTGTGTACATCTACACCGAGGTTGTGCCGATGGCTCCTGAATATCAGTCGGCTATGCGCGTCAGTTCGGCTTTCGTTCTGGTTGCGGCGCTGATGACGGTGTTCTTCGGTGCTCTGCGTGGCCTGCACCGTGTGGTGACTTTTACGGTTCTGCAGAATGTTCTGCTTCCTACTCTGCGTTTTGCGGCTGTGGGTTTGGTGGTTCTGTTCTCGGGTCAGCTCATGGAGCTGGTGTACGCCTGGACTATTCCGGTGGCAATTACTGCGGTGGTTGCTCTGTGGCTTTTGGAGCGGGCGTTCCCCAACGAGGAGCATGTGGAGGTTCTTCCTTCTGAGGATTCTCCGACTGAGACGTTCCGTTCGTTCTGGGGTTTCAGCTCTGCACGCGGTGTCGCTACCGTTGTGGAGACGATCCTGGAGTGGATTGACGTGCTGGTCGTGACGGCGTTCTTGGGCGCCGCTGCCGGTGGTATCTATGGTGCTGTGAACCGTTGTGTTCGTGTGGGCACCATGATTGAGCACACTGGTCGTGTGGTGACTGGCCCGTCGATTAGTGCGGCGTTGGCGACCCGTCAGCTGGACCGTGCTCGAGAGATTTTCTTATCGACCACTCGTGTATTGACTGCTCTGTCGTGGCCGTTCTACCTCTCCCTGGCGTTCTTTGGTCCCGTGCTGTTGCATTTCTTCGGTAAGGGCTTTGAGGCTGGCGCCGGTATCCTCTGGGTGATTTGCCCGGCGGCGATGCTGTCGATGAGTGCCGGTGGCGTGCAGTCTGTTCTGCTGATGAGCGGTAAGAGCCGCTGGCAGCTGTTGAACAAGCTCTCCTCGCTGGTGGTGGCTGTGACTTTGAACTTCACGCTGGTTCCGGTTTGGGGCCTGTACGGTGCAGTGACGGCGTGGGCATCGGCTCTGCTGATTGATACCTTCCTGGCGAGCTACCAGGTATTCCGTTTGGTGGGTATTCGCGCTTCGGTCCGTGAGATGGCTCCTTCGCTCTTCTTGGGCGCAGCTGTTCCGACGGCGTGTGCTCTAGCGTCTTTGGCCGTTTTGGGTCAGAGCGTGCTGGGTGTCATCGTGTACGTGGTGCTGCTGGTGCCGGTGTACGGTGCGGTGCTGTTCCGCTTCCGCAAGGCACTCGGCATTGAGCGTTTCCTTTCCGCCCGCCGAGCGAAGTCTTAGCCTTCCGCTTCTTCTACGTTTTTCTCCGATATTTAGTGTCCGTTTCTCTTCCTCAAGGATGTCCACATGGATAACACCTCTCATACCTCCTCGGTTACCCTTGGCAGCCAGGTACGTCGCATTTTCCGACACCGTCTGCTGATTCTGCTGTCGGTCGTGATTTTTGCTGTGGCGGGTGCCGCCTACGGCTACATGACCAATAGCAAGTACACTTCTAAGGCTTCGCTGGTTGTTTACCCGCTGGTGGTTGATCCCGCCGGTACCGGTAGCGCTAACTCCGCGAAGGTGGATATTGCGACCGAGTCTCGCGTTGCTTCCTCTCGCGAGGTTGCGCAGAACGCGGCTAAGGCTCTGATTGCTAATGGCGATACCCTCTCTGAGGCTCAGCTGACCAGCCGCCTCATGAGCTCCGTCAAGGTGACTGGCACCTCTCAGACTGCGGTTCTGGATATTGAGGTAACCCGCCCCAACGGCACGGAGGCTGCACGTTACGCTAACGCTATGGCAAACGCGTACCTGCAGGTTCGTTCCGAGTCTCTGAAGAGCAGCGTTGATTCCGCTCTGCACCAGATTGATGAGCAGATTTCTGGCCTCGAGGGTGATAACAACCGTGCGGCTCTGCTCTCTCAGTTGCAGGATCGTCGTGCTCAGATTCAGCTGACTTCTACTACCGGTGGCCGCGTGATGAGCGAGGCTCAGGTTCCTTCTTCTTCCTCGGCTCTTGGCCCGGTGAAGATGGGTATTGTTGGTGCTGTTGCAGGTCTGCTGATTGGTGCCGTACTGGCTTACGGTCGTGACCGTACCATGCGTCACGTTGGTTACGCTGATCGTCTGGAAGATGCTGGCATCCCCGTTCACGAGCTGGGTTCCACCTCTGAGGCGAATGACGCGTTCATGCTGCTGCGCACCATGGGTGCTCCCGACGGCGATGTGAAGAGCGCTGGTGCTTCCGGCGTTGTCATTCTGCCCGGTACTGACCGCGGTGTTGAGCACCTGTACCAGATGCTGCAGCGTGTTCTGCCTACCGAGTACGCACGTTTCACCGATTACGCTTCGGTTCGTGACGCTCTGACCCGCCACACCCCCGAGTCGCTGGTTGAGAAGAGCGAGACTCCTCTGGTGATTAGCCTGAGCACCGCTACTCCCCTGTCGACCCAGCTGCGTTTTGTTCAGGCTGGCGGCGTGGCTCTGGTTCCGGTGACTGCGGCTACTTCTCTGCAGCAGGTTCGTGAGCTTTTCGCTCAGCTGGATCAGCTTGAGGGCGTGAACGCTCTGGCTGTGTTCCTGGATCGCGAGTAATCAGACCGCGAGTACTCGGGGTTCTGTTGATGGATGCCTCGCCTCTGTGCGGGTTCGTCCTTCGTCCTTGAGCTTAGGGTGCGGTGGTACCTGCTGAGGTGGATCTATTGTGATAGGTCTGTTGATGCCGGTTCCGCCGGGCCCGTCAGCTCACCCTTATCTTCTCTTCTTATTTTTCTCTTGTATTGGGGCTTTAGGAGAACACTATGACTGAGTCAACTTCCTCTCAGGCACCGAAGAAGAAGCTTCTGCTGGTTTCTAGCAGTGGCGGACACTTGAAGCATCTGACAGCTACTTCTGCTGCGTGGCAGGATTATGACCGCGTGTGGGTTAGCTTTAAGCAGCCCGATGTTGAATCTTCTCTCGCTGATGAGAAGACCTATTGGGCGTATTACCCGACCACCCGAAATATTAAGAACGCTATTCGTAATCTGTTCTTGGCATTTCGTATTTTCCCGAAGGAATGTCCGGATGCGGTTGTTTCTGCGGGTGCAGGTGTTGCTGTTCCTTTCTTTGTTGCAGCTAAACTTTTTGGCGTAAAGACTCTTTATATTGAGTGTTTTGACCGCCCGACTCTGCCGACGATGACCGGCAAGATGTTGTACACCTTTGCTGATCGAATTATTGTTCAGAGCGAGGAACAGCAGAAGAATTTCCCTGATTCTCGTGTGATTCATCCCATTTTCTAAGAGTGATGAATTTATCCTGAAAATAGCGTCCTCGCGTGTGCTGAGGGCGTTATTTTCAGGGTATAGTATTTATTAATACATACAGATACGCATAAGTCGTGCGCTCCACTGTGGACTCACCATCCAAGCGAACTAACCACTCGCCAGAGAAGCGTATGCGGAGATTACTCACCATTTTCTCCGGCACGACGCCGCCGCGTATACCAATGATGCCCTCCGGATTTTTTGCGTCAGGTATACGGGGTTACTACCGATAAATACATAGAGAGGAATAGGCGATGTCTATTCAGAACTTCCCCCACGTCAGCGTTGATACTTCCAAGTTCGACCTGCCCGTATTTACCCCTGCCGTCGCGCCCGTTCGTATTCCTACCAAGACTTACGATTTGGTGGTGTCCCTCGGCACCGACGTTCACACTTTTGATCGTCTTCTGCGTTGGGTTGAGGCTTATCTTGAAGCTCACCCCGAGGTCACCTGCCTCGTGCAGCATGGTCACACTGCGCCCATTAAGCACGCAGACAACCTCAAGCTTCTTCCCGCCTCCGAACTGCTGGACTACTACGCAACCGCGCGCGTAGTGCTGGTTCAGGGCGGCCCCGGCTCCATCCAGGATGCACGCCGCACCGGCGCTCTGCCCCTGGCTGTTCCGCGCCGCGCAGAGTTCGACGAGGTCGTTGACAACCACCAGGTCCCCTTCACCACTCTGATGGAGAAGCGCGGCCACGCTGTTGTTGTTGAGAGCCGCGAAGACCTCTTCGCTAAGCTGGATCTTGCTCTGGCGAACCCCTCCCTGTTCCGCACCGCTGAGCCGTACGTATCCACCCCGGAGATTTCTGCCGCACAGCTGAGCGAGGAACTGCAGGATCTGCTCGCTGGCAAGACCCACCGTAAGGATTCCTTCTGGGGTCGCCTGAAGCAGGCTGCTCGCGCACACCGTGCGGGTAAGGCTGAGATGGCTCGCATCGACGCGATGGCTCCCAGCGCCTAAAAAGCTTTAGCTTTCTAAATCCCGCATCCTTAGTGATGCGATGTGGGAGCCGCCCGAAGGTGTTTCCCTCATTTTTAGACCGGCATGCGAATCCTCCAACCACCCTGTGAGAGGTTGTGGATGTTTTCCCTTGTTCACGGCATATTCTCAGGTGGATTCGCGTCTTTACATTGGTTGCGAAACCCCGCGCACCGTATCCTTAGAAGGGATAATGCGCGGGGTTTTCGCGCACTACGAAAGGAACAATTATGGCAGTTCAGGAATCGACCGTTATCAACGCAAACGTTGAGCAGGTTATCGAGGCATTCTCCAGCGAGGACTTCGCACGCTTCGTCTGCTCCGAGGTTGGCGTTGAATTCGGCAGCTTCTCCGTTTCCGGTGACACCTCCGCAGAGTTCACCGCAACCACCGAACGTACCGTGCCCGCTGAGCGCGTGCCGGACATCGCTCGTAAGTTCGTCGGCAACGGCGTAGCTATGACCCAGGTGGACACCGTAAGTGCACCGGCTGCTGACGGCTCCCGCACCGTCTCTACCGAGGTGAAGGTTAACGGCGTGCCCGTGTCCGCTCAGGCTACCCAGCACCTGATTCCCGAGGGTGACAAGACCCGTCTGGACGTCAACGGCGAGGTTTCCTGCTCCATCCCGCTGGTGGGCAAGAAGATTGCAGCCGCTGCTGAGCCGCAGGTTGGCCGCGTGCTGAAGGTTCTGGGCACCTCCGCTGAGAAGTGGCTGGCACAGCGCTAAAGCCTATTTAGACGCTCACCTTTGAGGTGTAGCTGATATACGGCTAGATACGCCAAGATACAGAGGATCCCCGTCGTAAGTAATTACGGCGGGGATCCTCTGTTCTTTATGGGTCTCTACGAGCTCTAGAGCCCTGATAAGGACGTATGAGCATTAGGAGGCGACAGTGTTAGGAAGCGACAATCGCCTCGGAGTACTCACGCTCACCGAGCAGTTCGGCGAAGCGGCGCATCTCTACGCGCAGGTCGTGCTCTGCTTCGAGCAGGTCAACGACCTTGCGCAGCTTGGTGCTGGAGGTGTGCTCGGTGTAGGGGAAGTAGTGTACTTCCACGCCAACCTCTGCGAAGCGTGCTTCCAGGGCGTTACCCTTGTCAGTGCCCTTCCAGTCGTCGCCTTTGAAGAAGACATTGAAGGGCTTCTGCTTCCAGGTTTCGAGCTTATCGGGGGTGGTTTCGACGTGCACTTCGTCCACGTAGTCGATGTGGCTGACGATGGCGGCACGCTCTTCGATGGGGATGACGGGGCGGCGGCCCTTGGTCACTTCCAGAACGTCATCGTGCACGACGCCTGCAATGAGGTAGTCGCAGTTTTCCTTAGCCTTGCGGAGAATCTCGAGGTGGCCGTAGTGGAAAAGGTCGTAGGCGCCTGCGGCGTAGCCAATAATCATGGGGCTTCCTTGTGGTTGGTAGCGGCGATGGGTATTCCGGTGTGGTTGAGGTACCAGAGGGGTGAGAAACATATCCGCGGTCTGGGGTGAGAGCCTAAGAATAAGTGAAGAATGTGCAATATTGAGAAAATATTTTCTTATTATTGCCCTATTTCTTCTCGCTGTCATCTCAGAGTGTGCGGGTCCGAAAAGAGTTTCTCGAGGGTGCTGGTTGGGCGCCCTTCGTCCTTTTATTTTACCAGTCACCTTTTTGGAGGAAAAAGAGAAAGATATAAAAATGAGGCGGATACAGTGTAGTATCCGCCTCATATTTTCTATACGTCGCTTGAAATCAAAGAAAGCTTATATAGATAAACAATTAACCGCTAGATTTTAGCGAAGAGTTTTAGCCAGTATTTTCTGCACGCTTTGACCGCATATGCTTACGTTCTTGTGCAATATTTTAGGCTCAGTAGCCATTCGATATTTTCGATTGGCGTTCAAATACTAGCTACTCCCCCACCGGTTCAGCTTACCTTCTCAGCAAAGAATTAGTTCTCCGCAGCTGCTTCCTTAGTAGCTTCCTCAACGGCAACCCAGGAGAGCATCGCGCACTTCACGCGCGCCATGAACTTCGAAACACCGGAGAATGCAGCCATATCGCCGTACTCTTCTTCGTCCAGGGTCACCTTACCGCGCGAGCGCAACATCTCGCGGAACGCATCCACGTGGCGCTGAAGCTCGGAGGTGGTCATGCCAGGAGCCATTTCAGAGAGCACAGAAGCGGCAGCCATGGAGATAGAGCAACCGTCGCCTTCCCAAGAGATCGACTCGATGGTCTTCTCGCCATCCTTCAGCTCATTAGAGAGCACCACACGCAGGTTGATTTCGTCACCGCAGGTGGGGTTGTACTGGTGGTTATCGGCACTTGCGTGACCGGCGGGTACCTCTACGAGGTGCTCGCCGCTACGCTGCTTAGAATGCTCCAGAATAATTTCCTGGTACAGGGATTCAAGAGACACGGTGTTCTTCTTCCGTCAGTTGGTATGTCTGAAAATTCGGGGCGTTAGCGTCTAACGCGTCTGCTTTAGAGGCCGAAGTAGGGGCGTACTTCGGCGAGTGCCTTCAGGAAAGCATCCACATCTTCGGTGGTGTTGTAGATGTAGGTGGAGGCGCGGGTCGAGGCAGTCACGCCGGCGCAGCGGTGTAGCGGCTGGGCGCAGTGGTGACCCACGCGCACGGCGATGCCCTGAGTGTCGAGTAGCTGACCCACATCGTGCGGGTGTACACCCTCGATGGCGAGGGCGACCAGGCCGGCACGCTTGGTGGGATCGGTGGGGCCAAGCAGTCGCACGCCTTCAATCTTCTGAACGCCCTCAACGAGGCGAGCGCCCAGCTCGTGTTCCCACGCCTCAACGTTCTCCATGCCCAAGTGCTGCAGGTAGTGCACAGCAGCAGCGAAAGCGACCGCCTGCGAGACACGCTGGGTGCCGGCCTCAAACTTGATGGGGGCGGGCATGTACTCGGCGTCCTGCAGACCCACACGGGTAATCATGGAGCCGCCGGTCAGGAAGGGCGGCAGGGCGTTCAGCAGCTCTGCACGGCCGTAGAGGGCGCCAATGCCGGTGGGTGCCAGCATCTTGTGGCCGGAGAACGCCGCAAAGTCGACGTCCAGGGCGTGGAAGTCTACGGGCATGTGCGGCACGGACTGGCAGGCATCCAGTACAACGATTGCGCCGTGCTTACGAGCCATAGCAACCATGCGGGGCACATCAGTAATTGCGCCGGTCACGTTCGAGACGTGGGTGAACGCCACGATGCGGGTCTTCTCGTTGATGATGCCCTCGGCTGCCTCGTAGTCGAGCTGACCGTCCTCGGTGGAGGGGATGTGGCGCAGGGTTGCGCCGGTTCGCTGAGCAAGAATCTGCCAGGGAATGAGGTTCGCGTGGTGCTCAATCTCGGTGGTGACAATTTCGTCGCCAGGGCCCAGTGCGAAACGCTCAGCAGCCGGACCGCCGATACCCTGAGAGGCGTTGCCAATGGAGTAGGCGACCAGGTTCAGCGCCTCGGTTGCATTAGAGGTCCACACGAGCTCTTCATCAGTGGCGCCAACGAAGTTCGCAACGGTGATGCGCGCATCCTCGAACAGGTCGGTTGCCTCAACCGCGAGGGTGTGTGCGCCACGGTGTACAGCAGAGTTAGCGTGCAGGTAGAAGTTACGTTCAGCGTCGAGCACCTGAAGCGGTTTCTGACTGGTCGCCCCCGAATCCAGGTAGACCAAGGGGTGCCCGTTGACCTCAGTGTTGAGGATCGGGAAATCCTGGCGAAGCTGGCGTACGAGGTCGTCGCTCAGCGGGGTGTTGGCGGGGGTGGAGTATTCAGCCACGGGTACCTTCTTCTCTCGCTCATACGCTCCACGGGTCGGGTATTTTCCCGTCGTGGAGCGTATAACGTCATTCTTTTCTAGCTTATTCCCTCACCGGGCTCTTGCATAGTTAGGTAGAGCCTAGTTCACGCATCGACCCACACCATGCATTGCCCAGTTCAGCGCATGCCCAGTGCGGTCTTATGCTTAGGAGCCTGCGCCGTGGTAGCGCTGCTGGGTTGCCAGCAGGCCTTCCTTCACGAGCATCATGGTTGCGTCTGCAGCGTTCGAGATGAGGAAGGGCAGGTCCTTCGCTTCGGTGCTGCTGAAGGGCTTGAGCACGAAGTCTGCGGTGTCCATGCGTCCGGGAGGTCGACCGATGCCGGTGCGCACACGGTAGTAGTCTTTGGTGCCCAGTGCCTTGGTGATATCGCGCAGACCGTTATGGCCGCCTTCTCCCCCACCAATCTTGAGTTTAATGGTGTCGAAGGGGATATCGAGTTCATCGTGCACAACGATGATGTGGTCGGGGTCAATACCGTAGAACTTGGCGATGGCGCTGACCGGGCCGCCTGAGGTGTTCATGTAGCCGAGGGACTTCATGAGAACGGCCTTGGGGCCGCCGAAGCCGAGGCGCCCCTCCACCACAACCGCGGAGGCCTTGGAATGCTTCTTGAAGCTGCCGCCCACTTCCTTGGCGAGTTCGTCCAGAACCATCTGGCCAATATTGTGGCGGGTTTTAGCGTAGTTGGGGCCGGGGTTTCCTAGACCCACGATGAGCCACGTATCAGACATCTCTTCGTGTACCTTTCTGAGTTCAAAGGGACTGCCCCTGCGCCTGCAGGGTATGCAAACGGCCCGCACCTCGTGTGAGGATGCGGGCCGTTCCCAGCCCGGCTTATGCCGGTTTATAAGCGTTGAAATCCGCTACTTACGCAACGAACACCAGGTCAATGTGCTGCAGTTCGGGGCGGATGGGGTGGCGCTGGATGTCCTGAACGCGAGCCTTGATGGTCTCACCCTCAACCTCGATAGCCAGCACTGCGTCTGCCTGACGAACTGCCAGGGTGGTCTCGTGACCGGGCAGGGTTACGTGCTTGGGCTCTGCGCCGTTGCCGTAGATGACAGCGGGAATCTTGCCTGCAACGCGTGCACGGCGTGCGTAGCCCTTACCGAAGTCAACGCGGGGCTCTGCAACAATCTTGATTTCAGCCATGGGGTTCTCCATTTCTGTAGTTTGTACATAACGCGCCAAGAGAAACGACGCGGATGAAGAATCCGTACGCCACCTCGTCGATAACGGCTCACCGCGTTTACGGTGGCCCTCGCCTTGGCCAAGACAATATTGTACAGGTTCCCGGCTCTTCTTCAAGGGCCGGGAACCTGTGATATGGCATTTTTCACGCCTTTTATGCTGAATCGCATCAACATGAGCACCCAAGAGAGCAGCGGACGTCCACTCCCCCTCGCGGCGATACTAACCATAGAGTACGAACCTTGGACCGCTGACTCTAGGAGGCGTTCGCTTTCAGAATCGATACAAGGTGATCAATCCTTCGAGCAAGTACCTGGGAATACAAATTCTCAGTCATAAATCTACGAGCCCGCGCTGAGGCAGCCGCCAATTCACCAGGAGCGCGAAGAATCCCATCAATCTTCCGGGCTAGTTGCTGAACATCGCCCTGAGGAACAGACCAAGCCATTTTTTGAGAGACCAGAAAGTCTAGCGTTTCATTCGAGAATCCAATAATGGGAACTCCCTGTCCAAGGGTTTCATAATATGTCATCGAGGGGTCACCCTGCAGATGAGGCATAACCATCAAATCAATATTCTCTCGAACAAAAGGCTCCCATTCATCCTTATAGGACATAAAACCTTTATACACAATATTAGGAGCTCCCTTTTCAAGAATATCCTGTCTATCCACCCCATCTCCAATGAGATAGAAAACAATTTCAGGATTAAGGTTATATACAGCCCATGATATATCGGCTATATACTTCGACCCCTTCAATGGAGACATATTCCCCGAAAATGCAATTGACTTCGGAAGTTTATTAAAATCTTTCTTTTTAGCAACGGTTTCAACTCGATGATCAAAATACAAGAATGAGTTCCTGGAAAGGTTGCCATATGATTCAAATGCCGCAGGACCATTGCACTGAATCCCCGCAGATTTACGCATCATTTTTCGGGTCGCAAGTTCTCCCTTCCAGAAACCAAGGTATGCCCGAAGAGTATCCACCACTCCAATCTTTCCATTTCGCGATGATTCCGCATGGAAGATAGCGTAACGAATCCGTCGCGTGACTTCGGCGATATAGACAACCTTACAAGGCATGGACAGGAAACGCTCTGCACCCTTTTTACCAAGAACTAGGGCGACAACATTACCCTTGACGTTCTGCAGATACTCATCTGCAGATTCCTTTCTAAGATTGATCTCATCCTTTGAGATTCTCCTACAGGTCGAAGGATTTGGGCATTTTTTAAAATCAATAACACCTCCTTCAGTAACCACGCTACATTTTACCTCAGGATAGTTTTTTTCAAGAAAATCCTTATACGCTTTATATCCCAAGAAGCTACGTTCATAGATATAAAAACCAGCAGAATCTTCAAAAGCATTTCCGGGGTCAACAAAAACAATCTCACCCAGACTATCAACAGCCATAGTCTCCTCCACCATGATTGAATACACTTGTACAGGTATTAGATTACTTTAAATCAACAATTTATGTATTTTGCGAACTTTTATCTACATAAATCAATATTCATACACTCTATTACTTAAACCCTCTTAAATTCAGAGCGTATCGCTTACCGAGTCCACAAGACATAACTAATACTCTTGAATTTGAGGGGATAATCAGTGAGCATTCTGTATTTACTGCTTCAGATAGCTCTCCAATGCGACGCGGTGATCGCGCGGGGTGAAGCCCGTAGCAATCAGCTTGGACAGGTCCATTGCCGAGTTCGTCGGACGGTGAGCGAAGAGCTCAGCGTTGGCGAAGTATTCCTCGGTGGTGGTGTCGCTGACGCGTGCCGGGTCGTGGCCGGTGCCCTCGTACACTGCACGAGCGAACTGTGCCCAGTTGATGACCTCACCGGTGTTCGACACGTTGTAGGTGCCGTATTCAGCGCCGGAGAAGAGCAGGTGCAGGGCAGCTGCTGCCAGGTCCTGGGTGAAGGTCGGGCGACCCCACTGGTCGGCGACCACGGACGGGTCGATGCCGCGCTCAGCCAGAGATGCCATGGTGCCCACGAAGTTCTTGCCGGCACCAACAACCCAGCTGGTGCGCAGGGTGTAGTGCTTGCGCCATGCGGCAGCGGCAACCTCACCAGCAGCCTTGGATGCGCCGTAGACGCTCAGCGGTGCCAGGGGGTGATCCTCCGGGTATTCCTCGCCCAGGGGCAGGGAGCCGTCAAAGACGTAGTCGGTGGATACGTGAACCAGCGGCAGGTTAGCTTCTTCACAGATGGAGGCAAGAGCGCTCACACCCAGGGCGTTAGCTGCCCAGGCTTCACGGCGACCTTCGGGGGTTTCTGCCTGATCCACTGCGGTGTATGCTGCAGCGTTGATGACCGCGCGGAAGGAGCGCCAGCGGAATGCGTCGCGCCACTGCTCGGGCTTGCCCAGGTCGAGGCGGTCGCGATCCACAGCCAGGAAGGGCACGTTCTGCTCGGTGAGCTGGCGAACCAGCTCGGTGCCGAGCTGACCGCCCGCGCCAATGATCAGGATCGGGTCGGCTTCCAGGGGCTTGATCTCGTTCAGACGCGGGTGGTTACGGTCCTTCTCGGAGAGCTCTGCCTTCGCCAGGTCGATAGGCCAGTCGATTGCGACGGTCTCATCGGCAAGGTTCAGGAAGCTGTAGCCGGATACTGCATCCGCCGACCAGTGGTCGTTCACCAGGTAGGTGTAGGCGGTGTTCTCTTCCAGGGTCTGGAAGGAGTTACCCACGCCGCGGGGCACGAAGATTGCGGTGTCCGGGCCCAGCTCCACGGTGACGACCTTACCGAAGGACTCGCCGGCACGCAGGTCAACCCACGCGCCGAAGATACGGCCGGTCGCAACAGAAACGTACTTATCCCACGGCTCGGCGTGGATACCGCGGGTGGTACCTACCGAAGCATTGAACGAGATGTTGTTCTGCACCGGGTTGAAGTCGGGCAGACCGGCTGCGACCATCTTCTCGCGCTGCCAATTTTCCTTGAACCAGCCGCGGTTATCGCCGTGAACCGGCAGGTCAATGATGAGCAGGCCGGGAATCTCGGTTTCAGTAACCTTCAATTCCTTGGTCATTACTGGCCAGCCTTTGCGTACTTCGCCTCAACCTCAGCCTTCAGGGGCTCCCACCAGCCGCGGTTGTCGGTGTACCACTTAATGGTGTCGGCAAGACCGGATTCGAAGTCGGTGAACTTCGGCTCCCAGCCGAGCTCTGCACGCAGGCGGCTACCGTCGATTGCGTAGCGCAGGTCGTGACCGGGGCGGTCAACCACGTGCTCGAAGTCGTTCTCGTCCTTGCCCATCAGACGCAGGATGGTGCGCAGAACGGTGATGTTGTTCTCTTCGCCGTCTGCACCGATGAGGTAGGTTTCACCAATCTTGCCCTGCTCCAGGATGCGCAACACAGCAGAAGAGTGGTCGGATGCGTGAATCCAGTCACGAACGTTCAGGCCCTCGCCGTACAGCTTCGGGGTCAGACCCGAGAGGATGTTAGTGATCTGGCGGGGAATGAACTTCTCGATGTGCTGGTAGGGGCCGTAGTTGTTGGAGCAGTTAGAGATGGTTGCTTCAATACCGAAGGAGCGGACCCATGCGCGCACGAGCAGGTCAGAACCTGCCTTGGTGGAGGAGTAAGGGGAAGAGGGGTTGTAGGGGGTGGTTTCGGT
The DNA here is from genome assembly GCF_000175615.1 of Rothia mucilaginosa ATCC 25296. Taxonomy (GTDB): domain Bacteria; phylum Actinomycetota; class Actinomycetes; order Actinomycetales; family Micrococcaceae; genus Rothia; species Rothia mucilaginosa. The sequence continues at coordinate 101,572 of NZ_ACVO01000017.1, forward strand.
GAACTTTGCCGGATCGTCCAGCTCGAGGTCGCCGAAGACCTCGTCGGTGGAGATGTGGTGGTAGCGAGTGCCGTGCTTACGGACTGCTTCCAGAAGACTGAAAGTACCGATGAGGTTAGTGTGGATGAACGGTTCGGGGTTGGACAGGGAGTTGTCGTTGTGCGATTCCGCAGCGTAGTGGACAACAGCGTCTGCCTTGCCGACCAGTTCGTCGGCCAGCTCGCGGTCAGCGATGTCGCCTACGACGAGCTTGAAGCGGGATTCGGGAAGACCTTCCAAAGACGCAGCATTTGCGGCATAGGTCATCTTATCCAGCACAGTAATAGTGTGATCAGTGTTATCGATGAGGTGGTGAACAAAGTTCGAACCAATAAAACCGGCACCGCCGGTAACAAGAATGTGAGCCATACGGTATATTTTACCCACCTAAATGGTGATTTTTATGCCTCGACAACGAGATAAACATGACACAATAAGATGTTATGAAGGGAATTATTCTTGCCGGCGGTACCGGAAGCCGTTTGCACCCTATCACTCAGGGTATTAGCAAGCAGCTCACTCCGGTCTATGACAAGCCGATGATTTACTACCCGCTGTCCACTCTCATGCTGGCGGGTATCCGCGATATTTTGATTATTACCACTCCTACCGATCAGGAGCAGTTCCAGCGGCTGCTCGGTGACGGTTCCCGTTTCGGTATTAATCTCGAATACAAGGTGCAGCCTTCTCCGGATGGCCTGGCACAGGCATTCATTCTGGGCGCAGACTTTATTGGCAACGACCCCGTGGCACTCGTGCTCGGCGACAATATCTTCTACGGTCCTGGCCTGGGTACTCAGCTTGCCACCTACGAGCAGAAGGACGGCGCAACCGTCTTCGCTTACCGGGTTGCTGACCCTCGCGCCTACGGTGTGGTGGAGTTCGACGAGGACTTCAACGCGCTGTCCATCGAAGAGAAGCCTGAAAACCCCAAGAGCGACTACGCTATTCCGGGTCTGTACTTCTACGACTCGAAGGTTGTAGAGTATGCACGCCAGATCAAGCCCTCCCCGCGCGGTGAGTTGGAAATCACTGACCTCAACCGCGTCTACCTGGAACAGGGTAAACTGAAGGTTGAGGTTCTGCCTCGCGGTACCGCGTGGCTCGACACCGGAACCTTTGATTCACTCGCTGATGCCACTAACTTCATCCGCACTGTTCAGAGCCGTCAGGGTCTGTCGGTTGGTTGCCCGGAGGAAATTGCGTGGCGCCACGGTTGGCTCTCCGATGAGCAGTTGCGCGACATCGCTACCCCCCTCGTCAAGAGCGGTTACGGTAGCTACCTGCTCGGATTGCTCCGCTAATAAACGCCAGGGGATTTCCGTATCCCTTCACCGCCTGCAACAACACTCCACGTTACAGGTACACTAACTCAAACTTTCTGGAGTATTCTCACTACCATGACCATTTTGGAATTTTTCCGCACCACGAGGGCTAACCTCTGGCTGCTGATTATTGGCATCGTTGTCGGTGCCGCAGCGGGCTTCGGCTATGCCTCTCTCCAGCCGAAGGTCTACGCTGCATCGTCCTCGGGCTACGTGACCGTGGGCGAGTCCGGTACGGTGGATGTTCTCTCGGGCTCTACAGCCGCTAAGGAACGCGCTCGCTCCTACGCAGCTATCGTCTCCTCTGAGGCCGTGGCGCAGAAGATTAAGCAGAACACCCCCGAGCTGTCCCTGACCACTGGTCAGATTCGTTCTAGCCTCACCGCAACCGCAGGTGACAATGCTGCACTGATTACTGTGAGCGCGCAGGCTTCTTCCCCGAAGAACGCACAGCTGCTCGCTAACGGTGCACTGCAGGCTACCGCCGACTACATTAAGGAAATTGAGCAGAACCCCGGTAACGCTCAGGCACTGGTGAACGGAGAAAACACTGGCGCATCCCCCACCACCAACAACACCGTCCGTGTGATTCCGCTGAACAACGCAAGCGTGAACCCGCCGCTGGTGGCTCCGAACTACCAGCAGAACGTACTCGTTGGTGCCGTTGCTGGCCTGGCGCTGGTGTACCTGGCTATCTTCCTGCGCCGCGCGCTGGATCAGCGCATCCGCACCCGTGACGACGCTACCAAGGCAACCGGCGCAAGCATCCTGGGTGTTCTACCCGTCAGTGATGACCTGAGCGAAGAGAACATCGTTAACGGTGACACCGACGACCACATCGCTCAGGAGTCCATCCGTCAGCTGCGTACCAACCTGCGCTTCGTGAACGTTGACACTCCCCCTCGTTCGTTCATCGTCACCTCCGCGGTGCCCGGTGAAGGTAAGTCGACCGTGTCGCTGTCGCTGGCTCGTGCAATGGCTGACGCAGGTTCGCCCGTCATCCTCATTGACGCCGACCTCCGCCGCCCGACCGTGGCTAAGAAGCTGAAGCTCGACGCTAAGGTTGGTCTGACCCAGGTTCTGGCTGGCCAGGTTGAGATTGCTAACGCTGTACACCAGCTGGGCGATTCGAACCTCTTCGTCCTGCCCGCAGGCCGCATCCCCCCGAACCCCTCCGAGCTTCTGGGCTCGGATAAGATGCGCCAGCTGATTAACGAGCTCTCCGAAGAGTTCATCGTGGTCGTCGACGTTCCGCCGCTGCTGCCCGTGACCGATGCTTCGCTGCTCTCCCACTCGGTGGATGGCGTAATCCTCGTTGGTTCTATCGGTCGAAGCCACCGTGAGCAGATGACTGAGGCTGCAAGCACCCTGAAGAAGGTCAACGCTAACCTCTTCGGTATGGTTCTGAACCGTGCACCCCGTAAGGGCCTGGGTAACTCCTACTACGGCTTCGGTTACGCAAGCTCGTACGTCGGTTACTCCACCTACTACGGTTACGGCAAGGACGGCGACAAGAAGTCGTCGAAGAAGTCCTCGGCTAAGAAGTAATAACGTAATTAGCGCCCTAAATCATAGGGAGCGACTTAGGGCGGGATGGGCAGTATTTTCTGCCCATCCCGCCTTATACTTATCTGGTATACATGTGCACCGAAAGGCTATTGTGACCACTCACTCACCCAATACCCCGGAGCCGCAGACCACTCCTCTTGCGGCACGGATTCGGCTTGCGCACGCCTACTTCCAGCGGATTGCCGACATGCATTCCATCGATATTCTGCATGTCAAAGGCTACGCTTTCTCCCAGGAAATTTACCGCAAGGGCAGGTACAGCTCCGATGCCGACCTGCTCGTCCGTCCCTCTCACGTGGACCGCTTTGTAGAGATCCTTCTGGCAGATGGATGGCGTATCCAAGCCCACTTCGAAACAGGCTCTGTCTTCGAGCATGCAATGACGCTCTACCACGCTTCGTGGGGTCTGACTGATATTCATCGTTTCTTCCCCGGTCTAGGACGCCACGGCGACTATGAGAAGGCGTTTGACCGTATCTGGGCAGCGCGTAAGACCCGTATGATCGCTCACCGTCCCTGCACTGTACCCAGCGATCTGGATGCGCGTCTTCTCGTGGTACTTCACCGTGCCCGCGCAGCGTCACGCTACAGCGCTGATATTAACTACTTGGTCTCTCTGCTCTCCTACAGTGATTGGGAGCGTCTGCGAGCCCGCGCGGAAGAACTTGACTCCTCCCTCGCATATAGCGCGGCCATGGGCGGCTTGGAGCAGTATCGTGGCGACCGCGACTACCTGCTGTGGCTGTCGGTCTCGCAGGATGTCCCCCACTATATTCAGTGGATTGGACGCCTGCAGTCAGCAACCACCCTGCGCGATAAGCTGCGCACCCTCAAAAATATTTTCCTTGTGAACAAGGACCACCTCGCCATGCAGCTGGGGCACACCCCCACCCGCGCGGAGGTGTACGCCAAGTTCTTTGAACGTTTCGGAATCAAGGTGAAGAAATGAGAAATCCGGTAGATTCCCCTCAGACCGTCTACGGTATCCCCGAGAACATCGCGTATGTTCATTCTGAAGAGTTCGCTAAGTACTCCCCCACGGCAACTTATCTCGCGAATCTTGCCAACGGTGAGCTGTCTGTTCTTCAGGATTCTGCCTCCATTATTTGGAGTATTTTTGAGGACCCGATGTCTCTGCAGGATGCTATCGACGTGCTCTGCGAAATGTATGAACAGCCCATAGAGACCATGGGACCGCAGATTGAGGGTTTCATTCCTGAACTGCTCTCCAAGGGGCTCCTAGAGGCCCGCTAAGGCTCTCAGAATAAATAAAGAAGGCGGGGCCGGTAGAACTTTTATAGTTCTACCGGCCCCGCCTTCTTCTATGAGCCGAGCTCTTTTAGTCTTCGGGCAAAGCCTGCACGTAGGTCTTCAAACGGCTGATAAAACGAGCCTCCGAGAAACCGTCAACGTGCTCACGGATGTAGTCGGCATCCCAGTCGTCCGGGTTGAAAGCCTTGAGAGCTTCCACCAGCTGCTCCACGGTCGGCTGGTTGATGAACATACCGGTCTTGCCTTCCTGAATGGTATCCAGGAAGCCGCCCGCACGGTAGGCAATCACGGCCTTACCACTAGCACCCGCTTCCAGCGGAGTAATACCGAAGTCCTCATACGAGATAGCCAGCAGTGCCAGGCAGTGACGGTACGCGTAACGAAGCTGCGCGTCCGAAACACCCGAAGCAATACGAACAGTCGGGCCCGCAAGCGCTTCCAGACGTTCCTTCTCCGGACCGCGGCCAATCACCAGCAGCTTCTTACCCAACTCATTGCAGGCTTCAACAGCCTTATCAACATTCTTGTAGGGCAGCAGGCGAGAGACGATCAGGAAATAATCGTCCGATTCGGTGAACTCTTCCAGACCCGGAATAGGCTCAACCGGTGCGGTGGTGTCTACCGAGTGCGGCGGGAAGAAAATTGGAACGTCCTTCTTGCTGTACACGTTCTCGATGCGCTTCTTAATCACGCTCGCGTTCGCCACATACACCGCCGAGCGGTGAGCCGCCCAGTGATCCCACAACATCAGTGCAGGACGTAGGGTTTTCAGCAGCAGAGGTACGGGGCCGGTACTCTTCTCCCCCAAGTACTGATCGCTCAGGTACAGCCAACGCGCGGGCGAATGGCAGTAGATGAACTTACGGCCGGCGAAGTTGAAGCCGTGCGCCCAACCAGTCGTCGACACCACAGCACGCTCAGCCGGCACCTTCAAGAAAGAAGAAGCAATCGGCAAAATCGGCAGAGCCATACGGTGGTTACGACGCAGATAACCAATCTTGTTCAAAGGACTCGTGATAATCTTCGCGTCCTTGAACTCGGGAAAAGTGCCCTCCGGGTCGTACAGAGTCGTGTAAATCGGTGCGTCCGGGAACGCACGGTGCATTGCCAGGACAACACGCTCCGCGCCGCCGCGCTGAGTCAGGTAGTCATGGGCAATCGCGATCTCTTCAGTAGCCTCAGGCTTGACCAGCGGCACGTAACGGCGCGCCAGGCGGCCAAGCTTCTTGAGGCTCTTCGGGATATCCGCGAGCACCGCGTCGGGGTTCTTCGGCCCGGTAAACGGAGCGGAGGTCAAGAGCTGAGTGAGTGACATTTCCTTTTCCTCCTAGAAAACTTTCTGAGCACGCTCAGGATAGCGAATACCGGCGTAAGATGCAGCCTCAACCTGCAGTGCCACGAGCTTCTCAGCTGCCTTAGCGGGCAGCTTGAGCAGAATCTTATCGCTCGCATCGCCCAGAGCCTTAATGGTCTTCTCGGTGGTGAAACGAGCGAGGGTCTTGACCAGCAAGCCCCATGCACCCGTCGGGTTCGGGGCTGGGTGCGCTTCCTCGCCGTGCTTACGCACGAAGATAGTGCGGGCAGAACCCGAGTGCAGGGCGCGCAGGGCACGCACAGCAGTGGTGGTAGCAGCCACGTAGTGCTTAGTCGCCAGCTCAGGGGCAATATGGATTTCGCCACCGTGCTGAGCAACCTCATAACCCATGTCTACGTCTTCCCAACCGTAGAGACGGTACGCGGGGTCATAGCCACCAATCTCGTCGAAGAGCTTCTTCGACATAGACACATTACCTGCCCAGTAAATCCAGCGCTTCTCAGGCGCAACTTGGTACGCAGCTTCACGGAACTTCTGGTCGCGGTAGTTACCGTACACACGAGAGTAGGGAGTGTCCGGGAACTGGTTCAAGTAGATACCGATTACGCCGTGCTCACCGGGAGCCTCATGGTACTTGAGGTGGTTCGCAACGTAGTTGGGATCGGGTTCCAGATCATCATCGCAGCGGATAAGGATGTCCGCATCAGCCGCACGGTGACCAGCGTTCAGCGCTGCCACACGACCGCGGTTCTCCTCGAAAACAATCTTGGTCAGGTTCAGCTTGCCTTCCGCAATGTAGCGGTCAAGCACAGCTTCGCTGTTGTCAATATCGCCGTCGAGGACCACGATAACCTGGAAGTCCTTCTCGGTCTGGGCGGCAAGCGCATCCAGCGGGTAGTGCAGAATATCTGCACCACCGCGAGAGGGGATGATAACCGCAGCCTTGTAACGGTGGGTAGTCGTCATAATTTTCCTTCGGGTTTGAGTGAGAGGATATCCGTTGGGAATGATCTATAGGGTTAGAAGCACCTTAGCGGATAAAACGCTCCAGAATCTCACCAACACGGACCTTACCTGCTTCAGGCGAGTAATTCTCCTGCCAACGCCAGAACAGCTCGGAGGTTCGCTCCGCCAGGGCATCCGTATTTTCTCGAAGCTCAGTACCCAGGCTCTTAATGGCCTGCGCAAGAGCTACCGGCTGATCAGCAGGCACAACGTACGGGTACGATGCGCCGCCCAGCACCTCCGACAGAGCACCAGCGTCACTGACAATCACAGGGACGCGTGCACTCATCGCTTCAGCGACCACCAAGCCAAAAGACTCGGGGGCAATCGAAGGTACAACGAGCATGTCGATATCACCGAAAAGACGGTCCGGGGTAGTCCAGCCCAGACGTGTGCTGAAGGCAGCAACACGAGCTAGCGCATCCTCAACATCCGCACGTTCTTCATCAGATGCGAAGACAGGCTCGCCACCAATCACCAGGTCGTATTCAATGCCGTTAGCGTTCAGGGAACTCATCGCCTGGCACAGGGTCGCGATGCCCTTAGACGGAGTCAAACGCCCCAGGTAACCGACGCGAAGTCGGCGCTCCCCCACACGGTGATCCAGCTCAGTGGACACGCCGCTGACCCAGTTCGCAAACAGCTCGCTGCCGGGGCAGGCACGTGCCACATAGCGGCTCGGGACCAGGGTGACAGACGCCTTATGGCGGGCAAAGGGTACGAGCTTCGCGTTCACGCCGGTAGGAAGCTGGTGCAGGTGCACGATGCGGTTCTTACGACCGCCCGTTGCCGCTGCGGGAACCAGACCGTTACACCACAGCAGAACATCCTTGTGGCGGGCGTGCCAGCTGCGCAGAGCCACCATGTATTGTGCACGGTTCTTAGCCGGCAGGACAATGCGGGGGAACCCCTCATCCGCAGCAGCTTCTACAAGCTGCTGCGGTTCGGAAGGACCCACAATAGTGACCTTGTAGCCAAGACTACGGGCTGCGCGGGCGATGTTCAGAAGCATGACCTCGCCGCCGCCGATGTCACCGTTATTGGTGGCGATGTAGAGTTCTTTCTCCATCCTTCTACTCCTTCACCAGCTTACGGGCAGGTACATAATTCTTACCGGAATATTTGATACTTCCGCGGATACGTCCCAACGAAGCAACCCAATTGGCAACATCACGACGAACAACTTTACGTTGGGTCACAGCCTGACGCAGAATATTCAGCAACTGCTGAACACTACCAGTCACAGTAGACTTCAACGAATACGTTGCAGAATCATACTTGGGGAAACGACGGGCCATCAGCACACGTCCCACACCCAGCTCATACTTCTTACGGATAGAGCTCTTCCCCTCCGAGAGAGTAAAACGAATCTCTGCTTCAGGGATAAAGCGCATCACGCCGTCAGCTTCCTGGTGGCGCCACGAAATATCCACATCCTCATAGCCGTAGCGAGGAAGGGACTCATCATAGCCGCCTATTTCGAAAAAGCGTGCACGGGTAATAGCACAGTTACAGTTGCCTACGTGCGGCAGATAAGGAGTAGCAATCAAACCCTTGCCAAAGGCGTCAGGGCGGGGGGTGCCGTTAGCGTCAAAAGCGCGGATCCAGCCACCTGCCAGTTCCTTATCCTGCACCTCTGAAAACGCCTGAACCCACTGGGGAGATACTTCATCATCAGCATCACAGAATGCTAAGACTCTACCGGATGCGGCACGTGCACCAGTGTTACGGGCCGCGGGAATACCCGGAGTTGCGGAGGCATCCACGACCTTGACCGTGAACTTATTCTCTCGGGGCTCCTGAGCCCACGCTTCCATAACGGCGCGGGTGTCGTCATCTGAACCGTTGTCTACCAGAATCACTTCGTACGGAAGCTCAGTTTCCTGGTTCTCCAGAGCCTTAAGCTGGCGGGGAAGAGTTGACGCTGCATTCAGTGCACAAATAATGACGCTAACTTCAGGAGCTCGATTAGTCTTAGACATTTTCTTCCTTCCACACCGGCGCAGCATGCTGCAACTTCTCTTCCGCCTCACGAATTTCAATTCGTTCGTCGAAGCCTTCGATACTCGCCTCATCGTGGCCAGTGCCCAAACGCTGTTCGCGTTCAAGCAACAACACGCGCAGAGCCAAGCCACAGACAACAGCCCACGGCCAGGTATAAAACACTTCGCCCAGACGAGAAGCACAAATCATGATGGCAACACCAGCGCCCTGTACAACATAGAACCTTGCAGGTAGTGTCTTCTGGCCGCTAAACACGTTCACGATAAAGAGCAGGGTAATGGTGACAACGAGAATCATCCATGGCCAGCCACCCTCAATCAGAGCAGACCAGTACGAGTTATGGAGGAACCAGGTCTTCGATCCAGTATGAACCAGGTATACGTATGCCTCGCCCAACCCCTGGCCGAAGAAGCCAGAAGCCTGAACCTTAATTTCAGATGCCTGGTCAATCAGCGAACGAAGCGCATCCGTACCGGTACGATCTGCGAAGGCACCGGAGTGTGCGTAGTCACTGGTCAAAATATCAATCAGCCAGTACAGGGCCACACCCAAGGCAATGCGACCGAAAGTCTTCAGACGGTTCGCGATGACAATCCAAATCAGGCCTGCAACATACGCCGCAATAGAGGTACGAGAACCTGTAGCCCACAGCAAAGCAGAGAAAACCACAACGGCAAGAATGACTTCGATCTTGTTACGGGCGAAGCTCAGAATCAGCAAACCAAAGAGGCAATATACCAGACCCGAGAAGTTCTTATCACCCAGCCAACCAGTCAGGTAACCGTAGTATCCCGTCACTGGAGCAAAACCAGCAAAGTAAGCTACCGCGTTGAAAAGAATCGCCGTCGAGTATCCAAGAACAATAGAACGAATATGCAGACGCCCAGCAGCAATAGTCCAAATCAACACTGTCGCAGCAACTAGACGAATCAGACGACGAGTCCAGTCGGAGGCGTCCTCAGAGTGCACACCGTTAATTGAAACGATTGTGAGATAACCCATCGCGATAAACATGATGGCGCGCAGACCCGAAAAATGGCTTACGTCAAAAGTCGATTTACGAGTCAGACCATACACAGCCAGCACTATAACGACCAGCTGGTTGAAGGGCAGACCAAGACCCGGTAACGCATCACCAAAAAGCAAGAGGAATGCCATGATGAACTCCGGCATTCGAATCTGGCTACTTTGGTGGCGGACGTAATCGTTACCGCGAGACACAACTTCAGAGAAACGCGAAACTTCCGGTTTCTCAGCAGGCTCATTCAAGTGCGCGTAAACCTGCGAAGTCTGGCTCATCATCGGCCTCCTCGAAGTACACGTGCATAAATATCAACTGTCTGAGCAGCCATCTGCTCATTCGAAATCCAGGTGAAAGGCTCAGACTCGCCCTTCAGTAGCTGCGCGCGCATAGCCTGCAGAACATCCTGAGTCAGGGTTGCACTCTGGCGGTCCACCAGCTCGTCGGCACCCAAAATCTCCGGGTTACCACCCACAGCGGTAGCGACCGTCTTCAGGCCAGCAGCCTTAGCGTCCAGCAGAGTGTAGGAGCAGTTCTCCCACACCGACAGCTGAACAATCATGTCACTACGACCCATCGCTTCAATCGGGTTAACAAAGCCGCTGAAGGTCACCGAATCACCCAGGTTCAGACGCTGAGCCTGAGCCTGCAACTCGGACGCCAAATCGCCAGAGCCCGCAATCTCAAGATGAGCCTGCGGGTAATCAGCACGAAGCTGTGCAAAAGCATCCAGCAGCACGTCAATGCCCTTCTCAGGGGACAGACGGGACAGCGAGAGAATACGCGGACCTCCCTCTGCGGGAACACGCTGCTGCTCAACAGCCGCGTGCACCTCGGGGATATCCACGCCGTTGTACACCCGCTCCACGCCACGAGCGCCCCACTTGGCACGCATCTGATCAGCGGTAGAACGAGAAACAGCAATCGCCTGATCGGTACCCCACAGGCGCACACGATGCACGGTCTCCATGAGCTTAGAACGCCAGGAGCTACCGTGGTACACCGAGTCATTACCGGCAATGCCGTGCTCAGTGGTCAGGAGCTTCGGCACGCAGGTGCCGCGCTTGATAACGCTACGGATACGCAGAGCATTCACCACAGCGGTTGCGACAACGTCCGCATACGCCAGGTGGCTGTGGACGATGTCCGGGCGGAGCTGCTCAACAGCCTTCTGCAAAGAAGCAAAAGAAGTCTTAAAACCGTAGTCGGGGCCGAACTCAGCCTTGATGACGGTGACGCCCAGTTCCTCAAGACGGCTCGTGAGCTTACCCTCGGGTGCGAGAACCACCAGGTTAAAGCCGGGGAGCCCGGCACGTGCCATATCGACAACGTGCCGAGCTACTCCACCAAACTCGGGAACCGGAACGACCCACAGGGCCGTGGGAACTCCGTTTGAATTCATAAGTAAGTGTCTACTTTCTACAGCCACTTCTCGAGGCGGTCCAGTGCAGTGAAGAAGCCCTCACCGTTGTTGATGTGGCCCTGCCAGATCTCGGGAATGAAGGATGCCTTCGGTGCCAGCTCACGCAGCTGCTTGCCCAGGGATGCCCAGTCGACATCGCCTTCGCCGACCTGAACGCCCTCACCGTCAACGCCGGTGCCGTCCACCAGGTGCAGGTGGATGGACAGCGGTGCCAGCTGCTCAACAGCCTCCGACAGCGGAATGTTCAGGAAGTTACATGCCAGCATGGTGTGGGAGATGTCCAGGCAGAGCGCGGTGTCGAACGCACGCGAGAACTCTGCGGTGTCCTTCGGATCCAGGAACAGGTTGTGGTACTGCTGACCACCCATCAGCCAGGGGTACGGGGGCAGAGTCTGAGCCGCAAGGCGGACACCGGATGCGTCCAGACGCTTCAGCGCCTCACCGATACGCTCGTACTTCTCAGCACGTGCGGATGCGGGGATGTGCTTGTCCTTGGTGAAGCCACCCATGGTCACGACCATGACCGGATCCTCGTCTACGGTGAAGTAGCGGGTCAGGTCACGGGTGATGTCGATGGTGCGCTGAACCTCGGCGATGGAGCGCTCCCACACCTCGGGGTCCTTGGATGCCAGGTCCACCAGGAAGTCGCCTGCGAACAGGTCGGGCAGGTGGGTGGTGAAGCCCATGTCCAGCTTGGAGTCAAAGACGTCGTCGATGTTAATCTCGAGGTCCTTGTAGGAGAAGTGGAACTCCAGGAAGTCCGGCTTTGCCTCTTCAATCAGCGGCTTGTAGTCGTGGTAACGAACCGGCAGACCCCAGGGACGGTCGAACTTGAAGTCGCGGCGGGTCACCAGGTCGTCCTTCAGGTCGCCCTCGAAGAAGAACGAGCCTTCTTCAACGTCGCGCTGCATGGTGCGGCCCAGCAACTGCGGCAGGTAGTTCGGCTGCAGACCGCGGCCGGGGGACTTCACAGCAACGTCAGCCTCGGTCACGACCTCGCCCTTAGCAATGTGGCGGGTAGCAACCAGGGACTTAGCCAGGTTCACGCGGTTCATCAGCTCACCGGTGGACACCTCACGAGGAGCAGCAGAACCAATAGCCGCCTCAACCTCACGGATCTGCTGGACCATTGCCTTGAATTCCTCAGGCAACAGGGAGACGGTGTGGTCGTTACCCTCGAGGGTCTTGTCGGTGGTGAAGTGCTTCTCGATGATCTTCGCGCCGCGAGCAACAGCAGCAATCGGCACGTGGTAGCCACGCTCGTGACCGGAGTAACCGACCAGGCACTGACCAATCTCAGCCAGGCGGTCCATGTACGCCAGGTTGACGTCCTTGAAGGGTGCCGGGTACGCGGACTGGCACTGCAGCAGAGCGTAGGATGCGCCAGCGTTACGCAGCAGAGCCACGGACTCGCGGATCTCTTCCTCACGGCTCATACCGGTGGAAACCAGCATGGGCAGGCCGCGGGAAGCCACATCGCGCAGTAGCTCGTGGTTGGTCAGGTCAGCAGAAGCAATCTTCATGCCCTGGATACCGTAGTCAACCAGTGCCTGAACGGAGGGTGCATCCCAGGGGGTGCACATGATGTCCATGTCGTGCTGCTTGACGTGGTCGAAGACCTCGTACATCTGGTCAACGGTCAGGGAGAAGCGGGACAGCAGGTCCAGGGTGTACTGAACGCCCAGGTCCTCACCTGCGGTTGCTGCGCCGCGCTGGCGGTACAGAGCGTCCATGTCACGCAGCTGGAACTTCACAGCGTCCGCGCCGGACTCAACAGCCAGGTCCACCAGTTCCTTAGCGAAGTCAACGCTACCCTGGTGGTTGTTACCAATCTCAGCAATGATGAAGGAGGGGGAATCCTCGCTGATGGTGTGCTTACCAATACGCAGGACGTCCTGCTCATCCATCGCCAGTGCCACGAGGTGACCGCGCTCGTCGGTCAGCGGCACGTGGTTGATGCCCTTCGCGAAGTATGCGCGCAGGGTCTCGGGATCAGCATCAGCCGGTGCGGTCTGCGGGTTGGTGTTTGCAGCGTCCAGGGCGCTGGTCTCCAGGGATGCAGTGGGGTTAGCAATCAGCCAACGACGGAAGTCACCGTCAGAGAGCGAACCGCGCAGAATACCGGATTCATTCACCAGGAAGATGATGCGCTGGCCGTTGGCAGAAATCTTCTGCAGTGCGTTGAGAATCGGGTCTTCAGCGAAGACCACGTAGGGGGCAATATTGCGTTCAATAATCACGATTTTGACCTTTTCGTTTGAGTGTTTAGTTGAATGCCTGAGTGCCGGTCAAGCCGGGAGCGGCAGACGAGGTACTGCCGCGGGTGAAGGTTACTTGCCTTCGGCCAGGATCTGAGTGAGCTGGTGCTCTGCCACGGAGAAGTCAATCGGTGCGTCAATATCGACGCCCTCAACCTCGTCCAGCATGAACAAATCAATAGTACCGCCGGGGTAGCCCGCCAGGCGGTTGTGGTGGTCCGTGTACACGTGGGTCTTGGTGATGTACATCGAACCGTTCTCACGGTAGCGGAAGGTTTCCTTGGTCAGCTCCTGGCGGCGCGGGCGGGCCATAATCTCGAACGCCGCGGTGGGCTCACCGTCAGCGTGCCAAGTCCAGATGAACGGACCAATCGGAATCACACCGACCATGGAGTCCTTACCGTTCTCCGCGAACTGGCGGACCGCACGAGCCAGAGTACCGGGCAGACGCACCGGGCTGGTTGCCTGCAGCAGCATGACAGCCTCGGGTTCCCAACCGTTTTCGGTGTAGAACTCGATGGCGTGCTCGATGACCGGCTCGGTTGCGGTGGTGTCTTCAGCCAGGTGTGCCGGACGAATGAACGGTACCTCAGCACCGTACTCGCGGGCGATATCAGCCAGCTCAGCATCGTCGGTGGAGACGACAACACGCAGCTCGTGCTCGCCGGCTACTTCTTCCTTAGCAGCCAGTGCCTGCTCGATGGTCCATGCGACCAGCGGCTTACCCGCGATAGGGCGCAGGTTCTTACGCGGAATGCCCTTTGAGCCACCGCGCACGGGAATGACGCAGAGAATACGCATTATGCCTCCAGAGTTTCGATGATGAGTTCTGCGATGCGGCGTGCCGGTTCCTTCTCGGGCTGAACCGGGGCGGGGGTGGGTTCGCTCCCCCACCGGTTCATGCCGTAGCGGTCCCAGAATTCCACAAGCCATGCGGGCGGTTCCGGGTGGTACACCCAGGCCGGGATGCCACGGATAGCCGCCTCCAGCACACCGGTGGAGAAAATCGACACGACGGGGTTCGGTACCTCGTTCAGAGGGGTTCCGGAACGATCGATGCGGACGCCTTCCTTCTCCCACAGCTTGTGGGTCAGCACCGACAGCTTGTCCTTCTCGCTCGGGTGCGGGCGGTAGATACCGCCGTACTTCTTCAGGAAGGAGTGCGCGGCGAAAGCGAAGGATGCTCGCGGCAACTCGGCGCCGTGCATCTGGCCCAGGAAGATGGGTTCCAGATCGTTCTGCTTCTGCGCCTCGGCACCGGCAGCTTTCTGAGCGGCCAGGTAGAGCAGCTGGGAACCCACCGCGTGGGTGGTCACGTCGCGGCGACCCGACGCCCAGAACTCTGCGTCGGCTTCGCTGAACGCCAACAGAGTTGCGCCAACCGGCAGGGGCGGTGCCTGCGGCACGAGCAGACCGTGCTGTACGACCCAGTACTCAGCACCAATCGCGCGAGAGTACTCGTAGGCGGCCGCGCCGCGGGCCAGGTAGTGGCCGAGGGAAAGGACCACGCGCACACCGGGCAGGAGCCCCTGCAGCTGGTCGCCCGTCACTTCCTGTTCGGTCCAGGCATCACGGCCGTAACGCTCGGTGGCGTACTGGCCGTTGAGGTACTCCGAGGCATCCTCGGGGACCCACAGGGCCACGCCCACGTTCTCGAGGTACTTGAGCGGCTCCAGCAGGGAGTTACGGCTCGTCGGAGAGAAAGAATCGAGCACGATGAGCACGCGGGGTACGGCGCCGCGGGTGTAGAGAACACCGCCAACAGGGGCTTCCTGTTCCGCCGCGCCCCCGCGCAGACGTCCGATAAGGCTGCGGGCCTCGCCCTTAGCCCAACGCAGGGTGTTCTGCCGCTTCTGCCAGGCGGCCCATGCATCAATGTCGAGGGGGTAGGTTAGGCCCATAGCTGCTCCAAAATCTTGACGCGCTGATCGAAGGTGTGCTCGGCCAGGGTTCGCTTCTGACCGGCTTCACGAATCTGTCGCGCCCACTTCGGCTCACGGAAAATGCGGGTACAAATCTCGATGAGCTCATCAATGCTCTCGTAGACCAGAACCTCTTCGCCAGGAATGTAGTAGCGGTCTACGTCGGGGCGATCAATCACCTGCAGGGCGCCAACGCCGGGCGCCTCGAAGGTACGCATGGTGAAGCCGTCCTGGTTATTGTGGATGTTCAGGGTAGCAGGGGAAGACGCCATGATGCCGTAGGCCTCGGAGCGGTCGATGTCGCGGCCGGCGGGAACACCGGAGTCCTTGAACTGCTTGGTGCGCAGAATATCGTAGGGGTGACGCGACCAGGCACGACCGTAAGCACGCACCGGCAGACCGGCTGCGACCAGCGCCTGCAGGGTCTCCTCACGGTTGGGATACTTAGCGCCCACAAAGTTGATGGAATCCTCACGCATGGGGACAACCGGGCAATGGGTGTCGTAGGCGTTGGGCATGTCGAGCACCTCGAAGCCCTGTTCACGCAGGTGCTGCGCATCCAGCGGGCTGTAGCTTGCCAGCGCACCCAGGTGGTACAGGTCCTCTTCGGTGTAGCTCATACGACGCATTTCGTCGTAAAGCCAGGTGCCGTAGCGAACACCGGAGGTCTCCAGCAGGTCCCACCATTCGCGGGAGAGCATATCGCCCTTAATGACCAGCACAATATCGGGGCGGAATTCGTTGAAAGCGTCAATAGCCTTACGGGTAGCCTGAGCAGCGAAGCTTTCGGGGCGGTACTTCTCGGGCAGCTCGTGGGCAAGCTTGTTGAGGATACGCTCGGGCAGAGTACCCGGCGCATCGTAGATGTGGGTGCGCACTTCGTATCCGTGCACTTCCAGGGATGCCTGAATTGCCTTCCAGTACCCGTGGAATGCGGGTGAGAGCAGTAGAAGTTTGGGCTGAGTCATATGAGGATTGAATCCTGTCGGCGTTTGCTATGAGAACCCGCAGGGTAGAACCGTGCGGTGCTATGTGTTGGAGTGAAGAGGAACGGAAAGTTTCACCTGCAACTTGAGGCAAAACATACCTACTGAAATTTTACAACGAAAGCAGGAGACGACACACTCGAGTGCACTGTGTCGCCTCCTACGTTCTATGTGAGCCTTCTTATGAAGAAGGCAACAAATCTTACGGAACCATCACGGTAAATTCCGGTGGTTTCGCAACTTAGTTTTCACGGCGCTCTGCCTTGGCGATACGCTCCAGCTCAGTGGCGAGGAAGCCGCAAGCGTCCACGTCTTTATTGCGCAGAGCACGCACGGAGTTCACCAGGAAGTTTGCGTAGCTGGTAGCGCGCAGAGCCGTAGCAAGCTTCTTCTCCCAGCCCCACTTATCGGCATAAATAAAACGAGCAGTGGTTAGCCACTGTACTCGGCGCTCAGAGGGCGAAGAACCGCCGCCCTCGTGGGTTACGGTCACCGAAGGAATCAGGTAGCGGTCCACGCCAGTATTCGAGAGGCGGTACTGGAAGTCCACCTCTTCGCTGTTCATGTAGAAACGCTCGTCCATGCCACCGATGCGGTTGAAGGTCGCGCGAGGAACAACCATGCATGCGCCCATAACCCAGTCGACCTTCGCGTCCGAGGTGCCGGTGCACGCTTCAACATCGTGGCCAACACCGCGGTGCCACCAGTTGGTCGGCTTGAAACGAGCCAGGGGGGTGAACCATTCCCACGCCACATGCGCTGCGGTGGGGAACTTACGAGCCACCCACTGTTGCTTGCCATCGTGGCCGATGATCTGCGGGCTAGCCAGGATCTCGCCGTGACGTTCCACGGCTGCGAGCATGCGAGAGACGAAAGTGTTATCCAGCTCCAGGTCGCTGTTGAGGATGAAAACCCATTCACCGGTCGCGGCAGCAACACCGGAGTTCACAGCCTTACCGAAACCACCATTAACGGGGCGGCGAACCACGGTCACGCCCTCAACCTCGGGGAAGGGGGTGGGAGAAACATCGTCAGAGACAATAATCTCGATATCGGCGGGATCGATACCCTGCTGAGCGCGCAGAGTGTCAATAATGGCAAGAACCGGTTCCGGCTCACCGTAAAAAGGAATAACCGCAGATACGCGGGGAGTATGAGTCACAATATGTCCTTTGAGTGAGGCGCTTGAAAATCACAAGCTATAGAAGGCTAAAGATGGGGGCGACCGTACTCAACTGCTGCATACGATCACCCCCATCATTTCAATTAGTCGGGCAGCTGGCCCAGGCGAACGAGGTTCGCGAATTCTTCGTTGGCCATCTGAACTTCCTTAAAAGTTCCCTTGTTGGCGATACGGCCCTGGGAGAGGTACACCAGCTGATCAACGTTGCGCACCGTAGAAAGACGGTGAGCCACGATAATCACGGTAATCTCCTTGGAGATGCGGTTAATGGTCTGAGTGATCTTGTACTCAGTCTCATTGTCCAGCGCGCTGGTCGCCTCATCCATAACCAGCAAGCTCGGGTTGCGGTACATCGCACGCGCAATACCCACACGCTGACGCTGACCACCGGAGAGACGGTTACCATTCTCACCAATCGAAGTGTTAATACCATCTTCCAGGGTCTCGACAACGGGCATCAGCTCCGCCAGCTTGAGGCAGTAGAGTACACGATCGTCATCAATGTACTGCTTGGGAATGCCGAAGGCGACTGCCTCACGCAGGGTGCCGTTACCCAGGTAGGGGTCCTGGGGAACATAACCGATCTTCTGGTACCAGGAAGGCAAATCAGTATGGATGTCCTTACCCTGGCTGGAAATCGTACCGCTCGTCGGGGTGAGCAGGCCAAGGATTAGGTCAACCAGGGTAGTCTTGCCCGAACCGGAACCACCCACGAAAGCAACCGAGGTACCAGCCGGCACATCCAGCTGAATGTCCTTGAGAACATCCTTATCACCATCCGGGTAACGGTAGACCAGGTTATCAATCTGAACATCCACAGGCTCAATATCCGAGTTGATGATGGTTGCCGGATCAATTTCATCCTTGAATTCAACCATCTGCAGGCGCTGCTCTTCGGGGCTCATCGAGCGGATAACCTTTGCAACTTCTTCACTAGCGAACTCGTTCGCACGAATACTGCCCAGGTTGGCAATCATACGGGTTGCATTCGGAAGAATGCGGATACATGCGGTTGCGAAAAGCATGAGGGAAGGAAGACCCTCAGCACCCTGAGTCGAGGTCACCAGAGCCAGCAGACCAGCGATACCCACGATAAAAATAACTTCAAGGGAGTACTTGGGGAAGTCATTCAGGAACGAGAGGTTAACGTCGCTTTTAACGCTTCGTACTGCGGGCTCGCGGTACTGCTCGATAGCAGCCTTGTGCGCATTCGTAATACGAATTTCACGGAAGCCCTTGATGTCATCCAAAAGGAAGCGCAAAGCGTCTCGACCCGCACGTGCCGATGCCTCACCATACTTCGCATTACCGCGGCGCAAGAAGAACTGCATGCCAGCGATGGTGATGCCAAAGTATGCAAAAGCAAGCAGTGCCGGAACCGGCATGACGCAAAGAATCATGATGAGCAACACGAGGATAGACAGGAAATCGCCCACAAAGTTAATAATCGATCCCACAAAACCGCGGTATGCAAACACCACGTAGGTGCTAATCAGGTACGCGGTTTCTTCAGGCTGAGACTTCTTGCGGTTGAAGTAGCTATCCTTCATGTAATGATTGAGGATTGTCGTCGACGTCGCCAGCTGCTGGTAACCGGTAAATTTCAGGCTCCAGCGCTTAAAGAGGAGCGCAGCAACACCCTTAATAACAAAGGCGAGCACCAGAACGATACCCAGGTAGACCACCAATTCAGAACGCTGAGGGTTGCCGAAGATATCGGAAAGTACAGCCAGATAACCGGTAAGTTCCGCACCCATCGCAATATTCACAATGGGAAGGATGGCTGCAACACCGATCATTTCCATCAAAGACAGGAGGAACAGACCGATTAGGTTAAAGATAAGCAGCGTAAAGCTTCGTCCCGGGAAAAGCAAGCGAAGCTTAGTGTAAATACTCTTCATTGGTCCTCGTTGGTGAGTGTACTCGCTGGCCCCTGAGTGAGAAAAAGACCAGCATTGCACGCCAATTTTAGCACGTGGCATCTAAACATTTTCGGCATCAAGCTTGTACTTTAGGTCATCTTTAGGTTGGAGAAGAACATCCATTCCACGCCTAAAGCATAAGACGTTGAGGCGTATTTGCCACACACAGGAAAAGGAACCGCTGAAGGTGCAAGTAACTCGGTATGATAGATACTATTCATTCAACCAACCCGACACTTCCGGCTTCCCTGTTCACTGTTGGGTACGTCAATTAGAAAAGGCTTTTTGATGGGCATCTTCAACATTAAGTCCCTCAAGGACAAGTACGCGTGGGGCTCCTCCGAGGACAAAACCAACTCCGCAGAAACCACCGAGGAGCACCCGGCGACCGTTGCTTCTTCCTCCGCAAATATTGCCGACGGAGTCCGTTCCCTCATTAAGAGCAACCCCGAACTGGCGGGCAAGAACCGCCGCGGGGTAGCCAGCCGTACCATCACCCCCGACGGTTCGCTCCGCGAAGCCATCGAAGACTACGAAGTCCGTTCCCCCGCCGAGGTAGCCAGCCAGGAAGTCACTCCCGAGGAAGAGCTCAGTGCCGACGGCACTGCAACCGTCTCCGCACAGCCCCTCACCCACACCGACATCGAGGCCACCCCCGACGACATCCTCGACGTAGACGGCAAGCCCGCAGGACCCAGCATTATCCGCGTGGGTCAGCACAACGCGCCCACCGTTGATGCCGAAGAGCTCGCCGACCCGAAAGAAGCCAACAGCCAGAGCGCAGGAAACGCGCAGCCCTCCCCCGCTACTAACACCCGCAGCGAACGCACCCCGCAGTTCAAGCTCTCCCCCAAAAACCTCAACCGTACCGGTAGCACTAGCGGTGACGGCCCCTTCGAAGCAGTCTTCGTCTGCACCGGAAACATTGCCCGTAGCGCATCCGGCGAGGTAATTTCCAAGCACCTTGCCGCAGAATACGGCCTGGAAGACAAATGGATTTTCTCCAGCGCAGGCACCGGCGCCCTCGTCGGTCACGGCGTCTACGAACACGTAGCTAACGAGCTTATCAAGCGAGGCTACAACCCGGAGGGCTTCGCATCTCGCCAGCTCAACGAGCAAATTATTGAGAACGCCACCATCATCCTGGTCGCTGAGAAGGTACACGCCGACTGGATCGTGCGCGAGTGGCCCCAGCACCACTCCAAGATCAAGCTGCTCAAGCAGACCGCACGTATCCGTGAGGAAGCGCGCCGCGCCGAGCCGCTTTCCTACCTCTACTCCTACGGTGCCCGCCCGCTCGATATCGACAGGTTGGAAGACCCCTACCGTCGCGGCCTCGCAGCAGCAAAGGTCGCAGTGGACGAAGTGGAACAGTCCCTGCGCGTGATTCTGCCCTGGCTCGCACAGGCACACCGCTAAGCACGCGGCGCTAAATACAGCACTAACCCGGCAGGAACAGGCCTCTGCTCCAGCCGGGTTAGCTTTAGTCTCAGCACAAGAAAGTCCCCCACCGACCACGGTCAGCGGGGGACTTTCTACATGCTCTGAGAAAACTTAGTGATCGAAAATCTCGGTCACAGAGCCCTCGTCGAAGACCTCACGGATAGCGCGAGCAATCAACGGAGCAATGGAGAGAATAGTCAGGTTATCGAACTGCTTCTCTTCCGGCACGGGCAGGGTGTTAGTCACGATGACCTCCACAGCACCGCACTGAGACAGACGCTCAGCAGCCGGATCGGACAGAACCGGGTGGGTAGCTGCGATAATAACTTCCTTTGCACCCTTGTCCATGAGGACCTTCACAGCACCAGCAATGGTGCCGCCGGTGTCAATCATGTCGTCAATCAGCACACAGGTACGACCCTCGATGTCACCCACAACAGTCTTAGAAACAGCATGGTTGGGGACGTTAATGTCGCGGGTCTTGTGCACGAACGCCAGGGGTGCGCCGTCCAGCAGATCAGCCCAGTGCTCAGCCACGCGGACACGACCGGTATCCGGGGACACAACGGTCACGTTGGACAAGTCTTCCACGCGCTCGCGGATGTGCTTAGCCAGAACCGGAATCGCGAAGAGGTGATCCAGCGGGCCGTCGAAGAAGCCCTGAATCTGCGAAGTGTGCAGATCCACGCACATCAGGCGGTCAGCACCAGCGGTCTTGTACAGATCCGAAATCAGACGTGCCGAGATAGGCTCACGACCCTTGTGCTTCTTGTCCTGACGAGCATAGGGGTAGAAAGGAGACACCACGGTAATAGAGCGAGCAGATGCACGCTTGAGTGCATCAATCATAATGAGCTGCTCCATGAGCCATTCGTTGATAGGTGCCGGGTGCGACTGAATCACGAAAGCGTCCGCACCGCGCACCGACTCCTCAAAACGGACGTAGGTCTCGCCATTGGCGAAGGTGTATGCGGAGGTGGGCAGCAGGTCGTGGTCAAGAGCCTGTGCGATCTCCTCGGCAAGCTTGGGGTGTGCTCGACCGGAGACCACTACAAGCTTGCGCTCACCGGGGTTGGTAATCTCGCTACTCATGGTGTTGTTCTTTCCTCGAATTAGGATTCTGCCGGTTCCTGAGCGCCAGCAGCCTTGGCGGCTTCGGCGGGTTCGGTACCAGCACGGTTCTTCAGGACCCAGCCCTCGATGGTGCGCTGGGAAGTCTCAGAGTAGGCGAGGGCACCCGCAGGAACATCCTTACGGATGAGCGCGCCCGCGCCGGAGTAGGCACCGTCACCAACGGTAACAGGTGCGACGTAAATACCCGCGGAGCCCATGCGAGCATGAGCACCAATAACGGAGCGGTTCTTCACCAGACCGTTATAGTTCGCGAAAATAGAGCCTGCACCAATGTTCGCGCCCTCACCGATGGTGGCGTCACCAACGTAGGACAGGTGCGGAATCTTTGCGCCATCACCAATCTGCGAGTTCTTAGCCTCGCAGAAAGTGCCAAGCTTAGCGTCCTTGCCCAGGGTGGTACCAGGGCGCAGGTATGCGAAGGGACCAACAGTTGCACCTTCGCCGATGACAGCACCAAAACCGTGAGTGCGGATGACGGTAGCGTCAGCCTCGACGGTCATGTCAGTCAGGGTGGTGTCCGGGCCAATAGTAGCGCCGGTAGCAACGGTGGTGGAGCCGTGCAGCTGCACACCGGGCAGCAGGGTCACATCGTTCTCAATGGTGACAGTAACGTCAATCCAGGTGTTCTGCGGATCAACGATAGTCACGCCGTTACGCATGTGCGCCTCAAGGATGCGGTTGTTGAGCATACGACCCAGCTGAGCCAGCTGCACGCGGTCGTTAGCGCCTTCAACCTCCCAGCGGTCCTCAATAGCCAGAGCGGAGGTGCGGTGGCCCTTCGAACGAGCAATGGACAGAACGTCGGTAATGTACTTCTCGCCCTGTGCGTTGTTGGTGGTCACCTCGAGCAGTGCCTCACGCAGAACAGCGGCGTCAAAAGCGTAAATACCGGAGTTGATCTCGGTAATTTCGAGCTCTTCGGGGGAAGCGTCCTTCGCCTCAACAATAGCGGTCACTTCGCCAGCCTGGTTACGGACAATACGACCGTAGGCGCCGGGCTCATCAATGTGGGTGGTCAGGACAGTTACGGAGTTCTTGTCTTCCTCGTGGAAGGCGATCAGTTCGCGCAGAGTCTCGGGGCGTAGCAGAGGAACATCGCCGTAGGTCACCAGGACGGTGCCGGAGACCGGTGCCTGCGCATCCAGGGCGTTCAGACCGACCTCAACAGCGCGGCCGGTACCCGAAATCTCATCCTGATCAACGATGGTTACCTCAGGGTCAAACGCAAGCACATGCTCAGCGACCTTATCACGCTGGTGGCGTACCACAACAGCGAGGCGCTCAGGGTTCAGATCGCGTGCAGCAGCGACAGCGTGCTCAACCATGGATCGACCACCAATGCCGTGCATGACCTTGGGGGTCGCGGACTTCATGCGCGTACCAGCGCCTGCGGCGAGAACGATTACTGCAGAGGGTGCCAGTTCAGTGTTCACTGGGAAGACTCCTTAGACGAGGTTGTAAGAGTGAGGAGTGAGCGCGGACCGCTAACTCTCTATCAAC
Organism: Rothia mucilaginosa ATCC 25296; assembly: GCF_000175615.1. Lineage (GTDB taxonomy): Bacteria > Actinomycetota > Actinomycetes > Actinomycetales > Micrococcaceae > Rothia > Rothia mucilaginosa. Next base: position 124,893 of record NZ_ACVO01000017.1, read on the forward strand.
GGTGCCGTTGAGTGCTTACGCTCCGCCACTAGGACTCGAACCTAGACAAACGGCTCCAAAGGCCGCTGTGCTGCCATTACACCATGGCGGATTATCCATACATTCATATGAGTTCCCAGCTACGGGTCCCCATTGTCATTGACCGCCATTTTGGGCATAGAACAGCGCAATGCAGGAAATGCTTTCCTCAGTTTATCAAATATCTGTGCTCAACTTATCCGCGCACCCCGCAATCCCCACAGCTTTTCTCAGCACCGCCAAGTACCCCCTCATCAAAGATTGGAACGCTACTTGAACTGAAGACTCACCCTGTACCCTAGAAGGCGTGGCACATCTACTTGGCGGCGAATCGCTGCACCTCGAATTCCCTACCCGAACCATCTTTGAGGGCATCACGGTCGGTTTGAACGAAGGCGACCGCATCGGCATTGTCGGTCGCAACGGCGACGGCAAGTCCACCCTCATGAAGATCCTTGCCGGCCGGCTCGAACCGGACTCCGGCCGCGTTACCGTGCGCGGCGGCACCCGCATTGGCTACCTTGACCAGTCCGATGTTCTTGACGACGACCACACGGTTGGCTACGCGATTGTGGGCGACACCCCCGAATACGAGTGGGCCTCGCAACCCCGTATCCGCGATGTCATCTCGGGCCTGGTCTCCGATCTGCCCTGGGATGCACCCGTCTCTTCGCTCTCTGGCGGTCAGCGTCGACGCGTAGCGCTCGCCTCCCTGCTCGCGCAGGAGTGGGACGTGCTGATGCTCGACGAGCCCACCAACCACCTGGACGTTGAAGCCATCACCTGGCTCGCTAACCACCTGAAGTCCCGCTGGTCCAAGAATGCTGGCGGACTCATGGTCGTCACCCACGACCGCTGGTTCCTTGACGAAATCTGTACCGACACCTGGGAAGTGCACGACCGCATCGTCGAGCCCTTCGAGGGCGGCTACGCAGCGTATATCCTGCAGCGTGTGGAACGTGACCGTCAGGCGGCCGCAGCGGAGGCGAAGCGTCAGAACCTGATGCGCAAGGAGCTCGCTTGGCTGCGCCGCGGTGCGCCCGCGCGTACCTCCAAGCCGAAGTTCCGCATTGATGCCGCCAACGCCCTCATTGCGGACGTTCCGCCGGTGCGTGACACCGTGGAGCTGAAGAAGATGGCGGTCTCCCGCCTCGGCAAGGACGTGGTCGATCTCGAAAACGTTTCCGTCGTCTACGACGACCCCTCGATGCCCGGCGGCAAGCGCCCGGTGTTGAAGAAGGTCACCTGGCGTATTGCCCCCGGCGAGCGCACCGGCATCCTGGGTGTGAACGGCGCGGGTAAGTCCACTCTGCTCTCCCTGGTGACCGGCGATTTGAAGCCGACCGAGGGCCGCGTCAAGCACGGTAAGACTGTGAAGATTGCGACCCTGACTCAGCAGCTCGATGAACTCAACGAGGTTGCTAACGACCGCGTCTCGGATGTGATTGGCCGCAAGAAGCGTAGCTACATTGCCGATGGTAAAGAGCTGTCCCCCTCGCAGATGCTGGAGCGTCTGGGCTTTACGAGCGCCCAGCTGTCTACCCCGGTCAAGGACCTGTCGGGTGGTCAGAAGCGTCGCCTTCAGCTCATGCTGATTCTGCTGGATGAACCGAACGTGCTGATTCTCGACGAGCCATCCAACGATCTGGATACCGATATGCTCGCCGCGATGGAGGACCTGCTGGACACCTGGCCGGGCACCCTGCTGGTGGTCAGCCACGACCGTTACCTTATGGAGCGCGTAACAGATCAGCAGTACGCGGTGATTGATGGCTCGTTCCGTCACCTGCCCGGTGGTGTGGACGAATACCTGGCGCTCTCTGCAGCCGGTGCTGGCGGCTCGGCGGCAGGCTCCGCACAGGCGCGTTCCACCGCTCCGACGCAGAAGGCTTCGGCGCAGGAGGCGGAGGCGCCCGCCAGGCCGAAGGTTTCCGGTGCCGAGCAGCGTGCGGCTCAGAAGGAGTCCGGTGCGATTGAGCGTCGCCTGGCGAAGCTTGCCACGGAGCAGGAGAAGCTCTCCGAGCAGATGAGCACGCACGACCCGAGCGATTATGCCGGCCTGGCGGCTCTCGGCGAGCAGCAGCAGGCGCTCCAGGATGAGATTGACGAGCTAGAAATGCGCTGGCTCGAACTCTCCGAACTGCTCGGCTAAGGTCTACTGATATAAGGAATGCCGGTTCTAGATTGAATCTAGAACCGGCATTTGCGCATATATTTAGTTCTCCGTTACTGCGGCTACTAACGGTGAATAGATTCGAAAAGCTTTTCCCAATGCCGAACAACATATTCGGGCGAGAAAGTGCGAGACTTTTCACGACACAACGCAGACTTTTGAGCCCGCAACTGAGCATCGCTCATCGCCAGACGCATTTGCTCTTGCAGAGCTTCAACGCTGGGCTCCTCCGCAAGATACCCCACTTCAGGAACCATCTCTCGAAGCGCCCACGAGGAAGGATAGGAAATGAGAGGAGTTCCTACCTGCATAGCCTCCAAGAAAGACGTTGGAAGACCTTCGAAATCCGATGCCATAACAGCTAGAGAACTCTCAGCAAAATGCTCAATCACTTCCTCTGCATTGAGCACGCCCCCCCCCCAGTTCAACACACTGAGCGGTTTCTGGATCAAGCTGAGCTAGGTATTTCTCAACGGCGAGGATTTCCTCTTCCAAACCGTTACCGTTAATACGCAATACCCATTCAGGGAAATCAGCAGCACACGCAGCAAAACTTTCGAGGATACGATTCAGGCCTTTTTCAGGTCCATACCGTCCTACAAATTGGATAATGGGCTTCTTCTCCCCCAGACGCACCATCTCAGAGATCTCTTCCGAAAGAGGTTCAATAAGGTTATGAACAGCCTCTACAGGGCGGTTCAGCCACTGAGCAAACAGCGTAGCGTCGCCCTCAGATAGCGTTACGAATGAGTCATAAGACGCAGCAACCTTACGGAGAGTCTTTTCCTCATCCAAACGATAGGTACTGTTGTAGCCGCTATGAAATTCGTGGATGTACCCGATGCCCTTTTTAGCATCGGATTGAGCGTACTTCGCCATGTAATCTGCAGTCTTCGCCATAGACGTCAAAACAACAGTCTCTTTACCGAAAGACCGCAGGTAGCGGCGGGTCCGGAAAGTGTTATAGCAGTCCCACAGGACCGTAAAACACTTCTTAGCCGCCAGTGCAGCTCCCAGAGGACCAGGATTGGTGTACACCAGTCGGTTATGGGTCGTTTTATTCACCAAAGGACCCGAGTTGACCACAAAATCCGGCTCAATAGCGTCCAGATGACCGGCGGTATTGTCGAAGACTAATGATACAGAATCGCACTAACCGCGCTCACAGCGTGGTTGCCCGCAGCGCGAAGAGTGGAGGCAAGAGCCTCCGCCCGAGCCTGCGAAGAAATCAGCAGAAGCACCGTCGGACCGGAACCGGACACCAGGGAGGCGTACACGCCCTCGCTCTCGCACAGGTTCAGGGTCTGCTCCAGCTGCGGGGCGCACGAAAGCGCGGGAGCCTGCAGGTCGTTACGTAGCAGCGGTGCCAAGGAGGCGAGCGCCGCCTCCGAACCGTCATAAGAATTCAGGGCGCTCAGAAGCTCTACGGGTTCCACCAACTCACCGGAGGCGGGATACTCACCGGCGGCACGGCCCGCGTCCAGCTGCTTGAATACGCTGGGGGTGGAGAGGCCAAACTGCGCGGCAACAATCACCAGGTGCAGAGGTTCCCGAGGCGCCGCAACATTCTGCAGCTCGGTACCGGTCCCCTGCCCCAGTGCGAGGGTCTGCCCGAGCGCGGCACGCACGCTAAAGGGAATATCGGCGCCCAGTTGCGCGGCAAGACGTTCATAATCCGTCTGGGTCAGGAGCGCACCGGTGCGGCCGGTTGCGTGCAGGTAGCGGTCCGTAGCAATGAGGGCGGCAGCCGCGTCCGCTGAGCCGCCAGCCATACCGCCAGCCACGGGCACAGCCTTCGCAATATGCAGGTGCAGCGCCGGGACAGATTCGATGCCGTGCTCCGCAAGAATCAGCGCAGCGGCACGGTACACGAGATTCCGCTCATCCATTGGCACAGCGGCAGGGTCGAACTGCCCCGCCTGCATCTGCTGATCCACCAGGGAGCCGGGCACAATATCCATGCTCAAGCTCAGCCCCGGTGCCTGCCCTTCAGAGACGGTGACGGTCTCGGTCAGAGAAACCGCCACAAAAAGCGTAGTCAACGGGTGGTAGCCGTCCGGACGAACATCCCCCACGGCAAGGTACAGATTGACCTTACCGGGAGCATCAACCGAAATAGCGACCTGGGAGGCGGTACTCATCAGCGCATACACCTTTCGCGAGGGAACTCGCGTGAGAACGTCAGTGAAAAATTTAGAGCGGGAAGAAGCTACTCCGCTACAGGCTCAGCCGGGACAGTCAGCGAAGCCTCCGCAATGCGGATAAAACCGTGAATATCCAGCTTCTCGCCGCGCTCCGTCGGAGCGATACCGGCAGCCACCAGAATCTGCTCCGCACGCGCACCCGAGCCCGCCCAGGAGCTCAACGCAGCGCGCAGAGTCTTACGGCGCTGAGCGAAAGCAGCGTCCACAATCGTGAATACCAGGTCGCGGTCAACGGTCGAGAGAGGCTCCTCGCGCATACGGAAACCCACCAGACCAGAGTTAATCTTCGGTGCAGGCCAGAACACGTTCTTGCCAATCACGCCCGCCTTATACACCTCGGCATACCAATTAGCCTTCACCGAGGGCACACCGTAGATCTTCGAGCCCGGGGTCGCCGAAAGACGGTCGGCGACCTCGTCCTGAACCATCACCAGGGCGTGACGGATACTCGGGAACTGCGCAAACAGGTGCAGAAGCACCGGAACCGCCACGTTATAGGGCAGGTTCGCCACCAGAGCATCCGGAGTGCGAGGCAGCTCGGTGACCTTCAAAGCGTCCATAAGCACCACGTCAATATCGCCCCCCTTCTCGGGGCGGAACTTCTCAATCGTGTGCGGAAGCTGCTGCGCCAACGGCGGGTCAATCTCAACCGCCACCATGTCCTTCGCAGCATCCAGGATGCCGAGGGTCAGCGAGCCCAGGCCCGGGCCGACCTCCAGTACCGTCTCCTCCGGTGAAATCTCTGCCGCGTTGACAATACGACGAATCGTATTGGGGTCAATCACAAAGTTCTGCCCAAGAGTCTTCGTCGGACGAATACCGAGCATCTCGGCAAGCTCGCGAATCTCAGCAGGGCCGAGCAGGGGCAGATCGTTCACAGCGTTCCTTCACATAGGTGGATGGTGGGGAGGTTACAGTTTAGATTACCGCGAGAAACGCTGCTTCACCTCATCAAGAGTGGCTTCCAGAGCGTTCTTAGCGTTTGTAATACGCTTCTTCGGAGCCAACGCAATACGCACTCGGTCCAGAGGACCAGTACCGTGCTGGAGGCTATTCACCTTATCCAGATGACGCTTACCGGATTCCAGGATGACGCTACTGCCCTCCCAGCCGCACAGGCCCGGCTGCACAAAACGCACATCCACACCCCACTGCTGGTACAGCTTGTAATCATCAGCCACGGTACCCGGCACCTTATCCTCAAACTGCTTAAGCAACAACTCAGCACCCGAACGGGAAATCAGATACAGGCCAGTACAAACCAAAGGCCAGCTACCGTACGGCTTACCCATACGGTACTTACCGTGCACAAAAGGAGACAGCAGAGACAGGCGGATGTATTCCACCTGCGGGTTCAGCTTGCCGGCATCATTTGCGAAAGAATCGCTGAGGTTCACCAACTGTACCTGCGGGTACTTCGTGATGATTGCGTTCACCACCGCCTCAGCATCCGGAGAAATAAGGATGTCGTCTTCGGCGATCAGCGCCCAATCGGCGTCACTTGCAACAAAGTCACGCCACATATTCACATGGCTGAGCATGCAACCCTTCTCCGCGGGGCTAGGGTCACAATGCCAACGGCTACGGAAAAACTCAACGTCAAATTCTTCATCAGCGACGTGATTATCACGGTTATCCACCGCAGGATAACGAACAAAATCCTTCGCGGGCGCACCTACCGAATAGAACGAATCGAAACGGTTCGCGCCATCCAGACCCAGAACATATTTCAGAATCTTTGCCATGTTTTTCCTTTCAATAGCTCATCCAGAAAACCTAAGCGATAGAAGATCGCAAAGGTTAATGATGAGTTTTCAGAACAACAGACCACCTGCACGACAGAAGGGGTCATCCATCTTAAAAATCAGTGCGTTAATGGCGTGAAGTCTGAATATTGAGCCTGTGATAAATACGCACACTACTGTGCAATGTAGAAAGAATTCTATCATTCACCATGCACCAATCTCAGGTGTCCGCAGGTTAAAACGCGGTACGACACGCGTCGTACCGGTGCACAGCAAAAACAATCCTCTCCCTACCATATACACACAATAGAGAGGGGATAAACGACAGGGCAGAAGACCCACATATACATTTTTATGTGATGACAGTACCCCAATCCATCTCTGGATTATCATCCTAGACGCTGCTTCACATCATCGAGAGTGGCATCCAGGATGTTCTTCGCGTTCGCAATACGCTTCTTCGGCGCCAGGGCGATGCGCAACCGGTCGAGAAAACCTGTGCCATGCTGCGTGCTCTTGAGACTTTCCAGGTGACGAACGCCAGAAGTTTGAATGAGGCTGCTGCCTTCCCAACCGCACAGGCCGGGCTGCACCAAATATACGTCCACTCCCCATTCTCGGTAGAGAGAATAATCATCAGCAACAACTCCGGGAACCGTCTCTCCAAAACATTCTACGAGTCGTTCAGCCCCAGAACGCGAAAGAAGATACAAGGCGGCACCATACAGAGGCTTTGAACCATAGGCACTACCCATACGGTACTTGCCGTACACAAAAGGAGAAAGCAACGAAAGACGGGGATAATCAACCTGCGGGTTGAGCTTGCCAGCTTCAGAAGCGTAGATATCGCCCAGGTTAACCATCTGCACGTGAGGATACTTTTCGATAATCCTCTCCACTACAGGCTGCAGGTCAGGGGAAATGAGGACATCGTCCTCTGCCAGCAAAGCCCAGTCGGCATCTGAAGCGAGGAAGTCCTTCCACATGTTGTAGTGGCTCAGCATGCAGCCCTTCTCCGCGGGACTAGGATCGCGATGCCAGCGCTTACGGAACACCTCAACATCAAATTCTTCATCAGTGACGTGATCATCACGGTTATCCACCGCAGAATAAGGCACGAAATCCTTCGCGGGTACGCCAACCGAATAGAACGATTCAAAACGATTCGCGCCATCCAGGCCCAGAACATACTTCAGAATCTTTGCCATAGTATCCTCCTAAAACACCAGCCATGGGGTGCTATACATAAACTCTTGTCGGGATGTTCGCAGCACCAATTATTGAGGCACCATACGCACCTAAATACTGCAAACCAAATCATGGCATAGCTGTTTGAGTGAGTTATTTGTAGTCGCTACAGTCTAGCACGCAGCCACGCACCGCGAAGCTGCCCAGAGTAACTATCCGCTACAGGCTGTACGCGCCTACCACTGACCGTATACCCGCTCCGAATTCTCACGAATACGGCGGCAGAGCATCTCCAGCTCCTCACCGCGGTGAGCCGCCATAAAACGTACCGTGTAATTTGTCATGTAGGACGCATTCGGGCGGCCACGGAACGGATGCGGAGTCAAGAACGGTGCATCCGTCTCAGCCAACATCAGCTCCGGGCGAGCCATCGCCAACGACTCCTGAATACCCTTCGAATTCTTGAAAGTCACCGTGCCGGCAAAGCTCATATACCAGCCACGCTCATTGCAGATCGCCGCAAGCTCCGGGCCACCCGAATAGCAGTGGAACACGGTACGTTCCGGCGCACCCTCTTCATCCAGGATCCGCACAACGTCCTCGTGCGCGTCACGGTCGTGAATCTGCAGCGCCAGGTTATGCTTCTTTGCCAGACGGATGTGCTCGCGGAAGCTGTAGTGCTGTGCTTCCTTACCCTCATCTCCGGTGCGGAAGTAGTCCAGGCCGGTCTCACCGATGGCGCGCACGCGGTCGGCGGTGGCAAGCTCGTCGAGGGTGGCGATCGCCGCCTCCAACTGTCCGGCTGCAGCCAGCTCGGGGGCGGTGTTCGGGTGAATGGCGACGGCGGCCAGCACACGCTCGTCAGCCTGGGCGGCGGCCACGGCGTAGAGGGAGGAGGGGATATCGCATCCGACCTGCACGATGGCGCCGATGCCGAGCTTCTCACCGGCATCGAGCGCATCGCGGGCACTGATTTCTACCTCGCCGTCGAGTAGGTCCATGTGGGTGTGGTTATCCACAATCGGGTACGGTAGCGGCTCGGGGGCGGGTGGGAAGACCAGGTTGCGGCTGCGACCGTTCTCGCCGGTGGTGGAGCGGCGGCGGGTTCCCTCTCCGCCTTCGGCGTCGCTGATGCCGGTGTAGAGTTCCGCCTTATAGGGTGCGGGTACTTCACCGGGCACCGGCTCCCAGCCGTTAGGCAGGGTGGTTGCCTGGAGTGCCGCGGGGGTGGGCAGGGTGTAGTTCGCCAGGGCGGCGAGGGAGTTCAGGTACTCCTGGGTGATTTCAGGACCGGGGTGGCTCTGACACATTGATAAATCCTCGGGATAAAACTGCGGGTGTTTTGGGTTATTCGGAGCGGGCAGCCAGGGCTGCCTCGTACAGGTCACGCTTGGAGGTGCCGGTCTCGGCAGCGACCGCGGCGCAGGCGCTCTTGAGGCGCTCGCCGCCCGCTACACGGTCGAGAACCAGCTGCACGACGTCCTGCGCTTCGGGAGTTTCGGGGGCCTGCGCGCCCTCAACAATAATGACGATTTCGCCTCGGACGCGTTCAGACTCAGCCCATTCGGCAAGCTCAGCCAGGGTACCGCGTCGAACCTCTTCGTGAAGCTTAGTTAGCTCACGGCTGACCGTTCCGCGGCGGTCAGCGCCGAAGATCTGCACGAAGTCTGCCAGGGTTGCGGCGGTGCGGTGCGGGGATTCGTAGAAAATCATGGTGCGCTCCTCTCCCGCCAGCGAGGCGAGGCGGCGCGAACGCTCGGAGCCCTTGCGGGCGAGGAAACCCTCAAAGGTAAATCGTCCGGTGGGCAGACCCGAGAGCGCGAGCGCGGTCAGTGCAGCGGAGGGGCCGGGCACCACGGTGACGGGCAGGTCGGCTTCCGCGACGGCTGCGGCGGCAACGTAGCCGGGGTCGGAGATGGTGGGCATGCCCGCATCCGAGAGCAACAGCACGCGCTGACCTTCCTGCACCGCCTGCACGATGGTTGCGCTACGTTCAGCTTCGTTGTGGTCGTGGTTGACGATGACGCGGCCGCGGGTGCGCACGCCAAGCCCGGAGGCGAGGGTTCGTAGCTTGCGGGTGTCTTCAACGGCGATGAGGTCTGCGGTGGCGAGGGCTGAGCGCAGTCGGTCGGAGGCGTCAGCGAGGTTGCCGATGGGGGTGCCGCCGAGGATGAGTACGCCGTCTTCTTCGGAGGTGACAGCGGTATCGGGCGCCTCGACCGTTTCTGCGGGGTCGACGATCTCTTCGGTGTATTCTGCGGGTGCGGTCATGGCAGGCCTCGTGTCTGTGTCTGGTCTTCGTGTACCCACTAAGTGTAACGCCCGCGCTCTGTCCGGCGCCGGGTGATCTTGCCGGGCGGGGCGCTGCCTCAGGCGCAGGTTCAGGGTGCTTCATATAAGCCGTTCACGGGCTGAAATGGTGCATCGTGCGTTCTGACCCTTTAGGATTGATGGGGTGAAGATACCTAAGCTACTTTCTCCCGCATCTGCCGCTCCGGTTGGTCCGGCCGATTTGACCCGTTCTTCGTCTGAACGCGGTCGTTACGGCCTCGATTCTCTGCTGGATGCGCTCGCTGTTGCCTATATTCGTGCCCCGCGTTGGGGTTGGTTGGTGCCTGCATTGATTGTGCTGGTTGCCGGTATTCTGCGTTTTTATAATTTGGCGCATCCGAATGCCATTGTTTTTGATGAGACGTACTACGCCAAGGACGCCTACTCGTATGTGCATTATGGCTATGAGTTGAGCTGGTCGAAGGACGCTAATGCTTCCTTTGCTGCCGGTCACCCGTCGGGTCTGTTGACGGATTCGCCGGAGTATGTGGTGCATCCTCCGTTGGGTAAGTGGATGATTGCCGCGGGCATGGCAATTTTTGGTGATAATAATCCCTTTGGTTGGCGTGTTTCTGCTGCGGTGATTGGCACCCTGTCGGTGGCGTTGATTGCCTATGTTGGCTGGTTGCTGTTCCGTTCGATGACGGTGGCGACTATTGCGGCGTTGCTGGCTGCTGTGGATGGTCTGATGCTGGTGGAGTCTCGTCTGGCTCTGCTGGATATTTTCCAGATGTTCTGGATTCTCGCGACTTTTGTGTGTCTGGTGCTTGACCGTATTCAGGCGCGGCGCGTGTTGGCGCGCAATATTGCGGAGGCGGCACGCCAGAATAGCGGTGTGCTTCCGCCGATGCCGTGGGGCCCGAGCATGGGTCTGCGCCTGTGGCGTTTCGCTGCCGGTGTGTGTGCCGGTGCCGCGGTGGGTGTGAAGTGGAATTCGCTGTTCTTCGTTGCGGCGATGGGTCTGCTGACGGTGTTCTGGGATATTAATGCTCGCCGTATTGTGGGCCTGGACAAGTGGGGTTTGACGGCGCTGGTGCGTGACGGCATCCCCGCGTTCTTCCAGATGATTGGTGTGGGTCTGCTGGTGTATTTGAGCACCTGGGCAGGCTGGTTCCAGTCGTCGAATGCGTATTTCCGCCGTTGGGCTGTTGAGAACCCGGGCAAGGGTGTCATGTGGCTTCCTGAGGATCTGCGTTCCCTGTGGGAGTACCATGTGTCGGCGTTTAAGTTCCATTCTGGTTTGAGTAGCCCGCATACGTATGCTTCGCAGGCGTGGCAGTGGCTGGTTTTGGGTCGCCCGACCTCGTACTACTATGAGTCGCCGAAGCTGGGTTCTTCGGGTTGTACCGTGAAGTCCTGTTCCGAGGCTATTTTGAATATCGGTAACCCGGCGATTTGGTGGGCGTTTATTCCGGCGATTATTGTGGCGCTTCTGGTCCTGCTGTTGAAGCGTGATTGGCGTTTTGGTGCGCTGCTGGTTGTGTTCGGTGCGGGCTATTTCCCGTGGTTTATGTACCCGACCCGCACGATGTTCTACTTCTACGCGCTGTCCTTTGAGCCGTTCCTGATCCTGCTGTTGGCGGGTGTTTTGGGTCTGGCGCTGTCGGGTGCTCGCGGTTCGGTGTTGCGTGCCCGTTTGGGCGTGACGCTGGTGGCGATTTACCTGGTGGGTGTGCTCATGTTGAGTGCGTACTTTATGCCGCTGTGGACTGCTCAGGTGATTCCGTATGAGCAGTGGTATTCGCACATGTGGTTTAAGTCCTGGATTTAGGGCTCGAGCGATACGAGCTTGGGTATAGCGAAGGGGGCTGGGTTCTACCGTGTGGTAGAGCCCAGCCCCCTTTGTTGTGCCCTTTCCGCGCTGGTTTGCACGGTGAAGCGGCTTGATGATTTTAGTTCTCGCCGACTCGTGCGGAGGCGAGCTTGACGCGCAGTTCCTGGCGTTCCTGGCGACGGCGTTCTGCCTTGAGCTTGCGGTACTTGGTGGGCCAGGTGGTCACGAGCAGGAGGATAATCTGCGCTGCTGCGAGGACCGCTACAGCGATTGCCGCGTCAATCCAGAATTGCGGCGGGTAGAGGCGGATCAGGGAGCTTCGTATGGAGAATTCCCAGTTGCCCTGCGGGAAGAACACCTGGTGGAAGGTAGTGAACAGCCATTCCCAACCGAAGACGCCCACGACACCGAGCACCGCAATGAGTCCCAGGGTAATCCATGCGCCGGCAAAGAGGCTACGGCGGATGGTGCCGGGGGCGCGCTCGCGCAGGGAGATGCTGCTAAAGAGCGTCAGCAGGAAGAGTGCGGCAACGGCTACGGTGGCGATGAGCAGTACCCATTTCACGTCGTGCATGTGGTTCACTTCTGCTTCGGTGAAGGCGAGGGTGTTGTCGGCACCGGTGGTGACTCGGGCGAGGTATTCGCGCGGCGCGAAGTTGTTGATGTAGTCCACGCCGTAGGAGCCCAGGCGCATCCTCTCGACGAGGTAGTAGCCGTAGCTATCTTCGGGGAATCCGGGGCGGTGGTATTCGAGCCAGAGGAAGGGCGCGGAGGCTACAGCGCGGATCGCGATCATGAGTACGGTCAGCGGTACGGTGAGCGCGATGAGGGTTGCACGGAGTTTGAGGAAGCGCGGGGTGTCTTCCACGGCGTCTTCGCGGGCTGCGGCGCGTTCTGCTGCTTCGGGCGAGGTTGCCAGGGAAGACAGCGGCGCGTTGGGGTCCGCGACCGCGTGGGTGTGACCGGTGCGGGTGGTTTCGGTGCGGTACTTGCGTCCGGCGGTGGAGGCGCTTGCCGCCTCCGCGGTAGCGACGGGTTCGGCTTCAGCGGCATTTTCTGCTTCTGCTGCTGCAGCTGCTTCTGCTTCGGCTGCCTTCTGCATGGTTTCGCGGTTGAGGTCGCTGAGCGTCGGGTTTTTGGGGGTGCTCTGCGAGTCGCGTACGAGGGGCACGAAGCCGGTGGAGACGTTGGTGCGGGTGCGTACGCGGGTGCCGACGCCCTGTTCGCGGAGTTTGCTGCGTGCGGGGACGACGGGTACGGAGCCGGTAGGCAGGTCGGGTTCTTCGGCGACGGTGGGTACGTCTGCTGCGATGCGTCCGAAGGCGCCGGTGTGCGGTGCCGGTTCGCTGGTCACAGTCTCTGCTCGGCGAGCTTTGAGGAGTTCTTCGGCGCTATTTCGGCGGATGGCCGGGCGCAGTGCGCCCCACATTCCTCGGTGTGTTTCTTTGCTCATGGATCTCGCGTTCTTTTCGAGTGAATGGTGTTTGAGTGAGTTGCGGGTGTCTGTACTATCTGCCAGTTTCTCATACGCAAAGAACCTTCCGCATGAATTCGCGGAAGGTTCTTTGCATTCGGGTGTTTAAATTCTTGGGTTCGAATTCTAGGATTCGGTGGTGTCCGAACCCTGGACGGGTACCTTGTAGACCACTCGCCAACCCTGCGGTGCCGTCAGTCGTGCGGCGTGGTCGTCGCAGAGGTCGTAGGCGTGGGGTTCGCGGAATTCAGAGAGTGCGTCAATGATTGCCGTGGAGTCTGCGTAGGAGTAGTGGAGAGTAACAGTCGCCTCTCGCTGGCAGGTTTGGCGGGAGCACAGTCGTGCGGTCTGCATGTGGATGGTACCTTCCTGGCTTAGCTCGCCTGCTTGCGCAGTCGGCGGCGTTCACGTTCTGACAGCCCGCCCCAGATTCCGAAGCGCTCGTCATTGTCCATTGCATATTGTAGACATTCTTCGCGCACGGGGCATACACCGCATACCCTTTTGGCGTCTCGGGTGGAGCCGCCCTTCTCGGGGAAGAAGGCTTCGGGATCGGTCTGGGCGCAGAGTGCTTCAGCTTGCCAGGCGAGTTCTCCGTCTTCGCCTTCGGTTCCGTAGAGTCCTGCCGCTGCGGTCCATACGTCGGTGCAGGCAGGCATGTTTCGTTCTGCGTCTGCGAGAAAGGCGTCGGCGGCTTTTTCGAGAGATTGAGTGGGATTCATGCTACGGTGCTGAGCGCCTGATGCGCGCGCGGCCGCGATGGAGCGGTCCGATGCAATGTAGGAGCCCATGGGTTTTCCTTCCGTGTTCTCATTGTGAGCTTAATGAGTCTGCGGATCCGTCGTGGACGGAATCTTAGTGTGTATGGTGTGGCATGGCTTGCTTTGGCCTCTACGGTCCCTTCCAGAGCAAACACGCTTATATATCTATTAGACGTGCGACACGCCGTTTCGTCAAACTAGACTTAAACAATATTTAGATGTATGTGTTAGGGGCGTCATATTTAATGTAAATTTGACCTTTATATATTTTCGCATGCACCACTTGCCCTCGCTCACATCTAAGGGGCACCTTAAGTTTCCCCTTCTCCAGGGCTAGTTTCCACCGCCTGCAAATTCCGCATCCTGACTGCAAATATAAGGGCTTACGGCGACCACCCCCGCCCATCCCATCTCAAGCTCGGGGAAAGAATCTAATAATTAGATAAGGAAAACTTATCTTTTTCACTATGCAGTTTCTGAATATTTTTCCGAGGCATTGCGAAGCATTTACATTTCCAACTTATTTTTATGCCACATTACCAAAATGAGGCTTTAGGGCTGTCAAACATTTTGAACCATTAGGTTTTTAGGGCACCCTTAGGTGTTTTTACTTTACCTCTGTATCTTTTAACACCGCGCACATTCTCCCTAACCTCTCCACCCCGGTGCGGTAGAGTGAAACCCATGGTTACTCTCTCCCCCACCGGCGCATCCGTGCCTACAACTCTGAACCGCTTCTTTGAGAAGCTCAGCAGCCAGCAGACCCCCGCCCTCATCTGGTACTCGGCAAACGGCGAGCGCATCGAGCTCTCCGGCAGGGTCCTCATGAACTGGATTGATAAGAGCGCAAACCTGCTGGTTGAAGAATGCGAGCTGGAGCCCGGCGAGGGTTTTGATCTTCAGGCACCCCTGCACTGGCGCACTATTGTTCTGGGCCTGGCGGCGCTGCGAGTTGGTGCGCTACTGCACCAGGATGAGCCGCTGGTTGCCGCGGTCTGCACCGAACAGGAGGCGGGCTACACGAATGACCCCGCGTACCTTCTGGCGGTGGATCGTGCCCCGCTGGCGCTTTCTTACACCGGCAATCTGCAGGCGCTGTCTTCCTACGCTGATGAGGTACTCGATTATTGCGCGCTGGTGCGCAGCTTTGGCGACCAGTACTCGGGGTTGCTTCCCGATGATTCGGCAGAAATCATTGAGGGTTTCAGCTACGCGGAAGCCTACGAGCAGGTTCTTGCGCAGGCACAGGCCTATCGTACGGCGGGCTATACGCTACCTTCGGGGCCGCGTGCGCTCGCTTTGGAGTTGAGCCCCGACTACGGTTTTGATGCCTCGGAGGCGACCCTGAGCGCTCTGCTGGAGGTGCTAGCTATTTTGACTTCGGGGCATGCGGTGTTTGTGGCTGACCCGAGCGTCAACTGGCAGGATGGGCAGCTTACGTCTTTGATGGTTGCCGAGCGGGCGGCGGAGATTCCCCGCGCATAGTGCCGTCCCTCCCCTGTTGCCCGAGAATTGTGCGGAAGGCTAACGGTCGCGCGGAACACTAACAAACACAGCGCCAACAGGCATATAGGGCTTTAAACGATTCATCCCCCGATACCGTTCGTATCGGGGGATGAATCGTTATATCACGTTCTAGCTAAGCCGTTTCTGCAATCCAAGAACCTTAGGAGTTCTGCGAGCCGGGCTTAGGCTGTGCCTCGGGTGCAGTTGCTTCAGAGGTTGCCTTACGTGCTGCAGGTTCTTCACCGTCAAGAATGGCGGCGGCTTCATCAAACATGCGGCCGAGCTCCTCGTGGTCGGTACCTTCGCCCTCTTCAACCTTCTGGCGGTGCGAACCGTACACCCAGAAGCGGTAGAGGAAGTAGCGAAGAATGGTGCCCAGAATGGTACCGATGATCGTACCGGAGATGAAGGATGCCTCGGGGGTGCGCAGGTTCAGCACGTAGGTACTGAATGCCACGCAGCCTGCTTCAACGAGAATACCGAGCAGGTTGACCAGGCCGAATTCGACCGCTTCACGCTTCCAGTTTTCGGAGCGGGAGTCGCGGAAGGTCCACAGGCGGTTCATGAGCCAAGAGAAGATGGTTGCGACAATACTTGCAACGACCTTCGCCTTGGTGTGGGACTCCGACATGATGGTCGTCATCAGCACCCACACCGTTACAGAGTTGACGATGAAGGCGGCACCGCCCACGGTACCGAATTTGAGCACCTCAATACCGTAGCTGTCCCAGAGGGATTTCAGGCGTTCGGTGAGGGTCGGTTTCGTCTGTGCGCTCATGCGGGACCTATCTAGCGGAGATTTATCGGGAAAAAGGGAAAGATTGGCGCCGGTTGGCGTTGGTAACGCAATGTCCGACGGTTGTTTCAGCCTCTTTTACAAGCTCTTATATGTTAATACAGTCCCGGTTGGTTGTTTGTACCTTTGAGAGTTTTTCCACGGACCTCCCAGCTAACGAGACATTCCCTTTCATCTCACGTTGACTGGGCAGAAGGCACGTTTTGATGGCTTTCACCCGTATCAAAGCCCACATATTGGGCTCCGCATCCCCTTTGAACTTATTCTGTGACCTTAATGTGGTCTTGCTCCCACAGGCTCTCCGAACCCGGTACACTTAGGTGATGTGACTTACCCTGTGACTGGACCCGTAATTGGCGTCATCGGCGGAGGCCAGCTGGCCCGCATGATGGCTCCCGCAGCAACTAACCTTGGCCTGAACCTGCAGATTCTCGCGGAGGCGCCCACCGTTGGCGCCGTGGCAGCGGTACGTACCGCACCCGTCGGGGACTACAAAGATCTGGACACCCTCCGCGAATTTGCTCGCGGCAAGGATGTCATCACTTTCGATCATGAGCACGTGCCCACTGAATTTCTGCGCACCCTCATGGCGGAGGGTGTGAATGTTCAGCCCCGTCCCGAAGCTCTCCAGTACGCTCAGGACAAGCTCCTGATGCGCGCCGCTATTGAGCGTCTGGGCCTGCCGAACCCCCGCTGGGCTAAGGTTTCTACCCTGGACGAGCTGCTCGCCTTCGGCGATGAAATCGGCTGGCCCGTGGTGCTGAAGACCCCGCGCGGCGGCTACGACGGCAAGGGCGTACTCGTTCTGGATTCCCCCGAGGAGGCCCGCGAGCGCAGCGCCGAATGGTTCAAGCAGCTGCCTTCCCGCACCGATTTCTCCGCCCTACTTGCCGAGGAGAAGGTACCCTTCACCCGTGAGCTCTCCGCTCTAGTGGCTCGCCGTGAAAGCGGCGAGGTGCGCCCCTGGCCGGTCGTTGAGACCATCCAGGTGAACTCCATCTGTGATGAGGTCATTGCACCCGCACAGGACCTGGACCCCGAGATCGCTGAGGCTGCCGCAGCCGCTGCGGTGACCATTGCCTCCGAGCTGGGCGTGACCGGTGTAATGGCTGCCGAGCTTTTCGAGGTTCCCGGCTCCCCCGCAGGCTTCTACATCAATGAGCTGGCGATGCGCCCGCACAATACCGGCCACTGGACTCAGGACGGCTCGGTGACCAGCCAGTTTGAGCAGCACCTGCGTGCGGTACTCGACCTTCCGCTGGGTGATACCTCCGTGCTGGAGGGTGTTGCCGTGATGAAGAACTACCTGGGCGGCGAGAACGAAGATATTTTCGGTGTCTACCCACTGGCGCTTTCGGCTGAACCGCGCGCAAAGATCCACTTCTACGGCAAGGAAACTCGCCCGGGCCGCAAGATTGGTCACGTGAATATTTCTGGCACGGTGGCTGAGCTTGAGGAGCTGCGCCATAGCGCCGCAAATGCCGCCTCCATTTTGCGTGACGGCCGCCCCCTGTAGCCCTATTTTTAGCCGGTGCGTGGGGTGAGAGCATCCTGCGTATCCGACGCACCCTGTTGATGGTGGTTCGCCACCGCATCCTGAAAGGATATGAGGATTATGTCTCAGTCTCCCTATAATTCTTCCCAGCCCATTGTTGGCATTGTGATGGGTTCGGATTCGGATTGGTCGGTCATGGAGGCCGCAGCCGAGGTTCTGGACGAGTTCGGCATCCCTTACGAGGCTGATGTTGTTTCTGCACACCGCATGCCCGAGGACATGATTGAGTACGGCAAGAAGGCTCACAGCCGCGGTATTCGCGTGATTATTGCCGGTGCCGGCGGCGCCGCTCACCTGCCCGGTATGCTCGCTTCCGTCACCGCTCTGCCTGTGATTGGTGTTCCGGTGCGTCTGAAGAACCTCGAGGGCATGGACTCGCTGCTGTCGATTGTTCAGATGCCCGCCGGTGTTCCGGTAGCTACCGTCTCCATTAACGGCGCTCGCAATGCGGGTCTGCTGGCTCTGCGTATTCTGGGTTCGGGCACCGATGCGTTTGCTCAGCAGGTTCACGCTGATTTGCGTCAGTTCTCTCAGGATCTGCGCCAGACCGCAATGGACAAGGGAGCAGCTCTGCGCACCCGCGTTGCCGAGGCGAAGGCAAAGGCAGCTGCCGAGCGCGAGGCGGAGGAGAGCTCCTCCGCACCCCGCCCCGCTTCTGCTCCCGAGGCCTCGTCGGAGCCCCAGGCTTACGTTCCCTAAGCTCGGATACACTAGCCTAAGCTCGGATACACTAGAAGGATGAGCAATATTCTTCAGTCCGATATTTGGGCACGTTTTCAGGAATCGAATGGTCACACCGTAATCCGTAAGAGCGGTAACGGCTGGTCGTACCTTGCGACCGTTGAGGGCGGCGCTACCGGCCGCTACCTGTACAGCCCGTACGGACCGGTCGCCTCCAGCGCTGTGGCTTTTGATGAGGCTCTCACGTCGTTGAAGGAAGAAGCTGCGAAGCATCGTTGCCTGTTTGTGCGCATTGAGCCGACTGAATCCGCTATTTGGGGCGATCAGGATGCGGCTGCTTTCTTGGCTCGTCGCGGTGCGGTTCTGGCTCCTCGCCAGGTGCAGCCTTCGCACACTCAGATTATTGATCTTTCGGGCTCTGAGGACGAGATCCTCAAGGGTATGAAGTCCAATAACCGCAACCTGCACCGCAATATCCACAAGAAGGGCGTGACCATTGAGGTGTCGACGAACCCTGAGGATTTGTCGATTCTGTTCGCGTTCTTGGATGAGACCGCAGACCGTAACGGTTTTAACCGTCAGCAGGATGAGTACCTGATGCAGGTTGCTCGCGTGCTGATGCCCGCCGGTGCGGCGTCCCTGTACATTGCGAAGCTGACCGATGAGAACGGTGAGAGCACCCCGATTGCGGCGGCGTTTGTGTACGATTCGGATGACACCCGCACCTACGCGCATGCGGCGGCTTCTTTTGAGCATCGTCGCCTGTCCGCGGGCATTCCGGTGGTGACGAACTTTATCCTGGACGCTAAGCGTAAGGGTCTGAAGTACGTTGACCTCTTCGGTATTGCCCCGGAGGATCAGCCGGATCACGAGTGGGCTGGTTTCACCAAGTTCAAGAAGTCCTTCGGCGGCGAGTCGGTGGAGTACCCGGGTACCTGGGATGTTCCGGTAACTTCTTTGGGTTACCGCGCCTACACGCTGGCGTACAAGGCTCGTCCGGCGGTTCGCGATGCGGTATCTAAGGCCAAGGCGAAGGTTCAGTCTTTCCGCTCTCGCTAACGGGTTCAGGCGCACCGCTACTGGGGCGTATCCTGAGAACTAAAAGCTAAATATACGAGGGAGCCGCCCTCACCGAGTTCTTCGGTGGGGGGCGGCTCCCTGTGTATGTATGTGCAATGTTTGAGGAGTCTTAGCGCGGCTCCTCAGCCCTTGCGGGGGCGAAGATTACTGCTCTTCGAGGATTACTGCGCTTCGAAGATTACTGTTCTTCGGGGCTCTTGGTGTGCGAGAGGATCTCGCGCAGGCGGGAGAGGCGGTGCTCTGCCTCAACGGTACGCACGGTGCCCGAGGAGGAACGCATAACCAGAGACTGGGTGGTCACAACGTTCTTGCTGTAGCGCACGCCGCGCAGCAGCTTGCCGTCGGTGATACCGGTTGCGGCGAAGAAGCAGTTGTCGCTGGTGACCAGGTCGTTGGTGGTCAGCACGCGGTCGAGGTCGTGGCCGGCTTCCAGTGCCTTTTCGCGTTCTGCCTCGTCGGTCGGTGCCAGGCGGCCCTGGATGACGCCACCGGTTGCTTTGATAGCGCACGCTGCGACAACGCCTTCGGGGGTGCCGCCGGTGCCGAGCATGAGGTCCACGCCGGTGTTTTCGCGGCAGGCTGCGATAGCGCCTGCGACGTCACCGTCGAGGATGATGCGGGTACGGGCGCCTGCCTCGCGAATCTCCTGGATCAGCTTGGCGTGGCGGGGGCGGTCCAGCACGCATACGGTCAGCTCGCTGACCTTCTTGCCCTTAGCCTTAGCGACCAGGTGCAGGTTCTGCTTGACGGGCAGGCGCAGGTCCACGAACTCTGCGGCGTCGGGGCCGGTGACCAGCTTCTCCATGTAGAACACTGCGGAGGGGTCGAACATGGTGCCGCCGTCTGCCACAGCAATCACGGAGAGGGCGTTGTCCATGCCGAGTGCGGTCAGGCGGGTACCGTCGATGGGGTCAACCGCCACGTCGAGGGAGGGGCCGGAGCCGTCGCCGACGTTCTCGCCGTTGTACAGCATGGGAGCCTTGTCCTTCTCGCCTTCACCGATGACGACGGTGCCGTTGAAGTTGACGGTGGAGAGGCGGTAACGCATTGCGTCTACGGCTGCACCATCTGCGAGGTTCTTTTCGCCTGCGCCGACCCAGGGGCCTGCAGCAATTGCTGCAGCTTCAGTCGCGCGGACCAGTTCCATTGCGAGGTTGCGATCGCCGTGGTTGTTGTTCGTAGTCATAGACTCACCTTCGAGATTTCTGAATACACCGTCGGCTGGCTGGTTCTTTCCAGCACGAAGTCGCCGACGCAGTAGTGCTCCTTTCAGGATAGCGCGCGGGCGCTTCGTTTTTCTTGTTCTGAACGAGTTTGCGTGCGTGTTGACTTTAAGGTGAGCAGATGCGGCAAATTGGTGAGGGCTGCGTCTCTCTTCGGCGCTTCATACGCTCTGAGGCACTGATTTTGGGTGTTGTGAAGGCGTGCCAAACTAGCTATTTTTCGCATATTTAAGGCATATTTGAGGTAGGTTCTTTCTCCGGGAGGCTCCCGGCAAGGAGCTGAGCTTCAGCGCGAGCGCCTGAAGCCCCATATACCCGTTCGCAGATTCGCTGGCTCCGACGGCACGCGTTATCTGTATTTGTCCGCTAAGGAGCATCACATGGCTGGCATCCAACCGACTCCCGCAGAAGCATGGAAGCGTCTGAAGGACGGTAACCGCCGTTTTGTTGAGGGTAGCAATGAGCACCCCAACCAGGACACGATTCGCCGTACCGACCTGGCATCGGGTCAGTTCCCGTTCGCCTCGATTTTCGGTTGCGGTGACTCTCGCCTCGCGGCAGAGATTATTTTTGATCTGGGCCTGGGCGACGCGTTCGTGGTGCGTACCGCCGGCCACGTCCTGGAGAACGCTGCTCTCGGTTCGCTGGAGTACGCGGTCGATGAGTTTGAGACCCCCATTGTGATGGTTCTCGGTCACGACTCCTGCGGTGCTGTGACTGCGGCCAGCAAGTCCCTGGAGTCCGGTGAGATGCCGCACGGCTTCATCCGTAACCTGGTGCAGCACATCCTGCCTTCGGTGATGTCTCCGAAGCTGCCGGAGAACCCGGTCGTCAACGACATGGTGCGTGAGCACACCCGCCAGACCGCCATCCGCATTATTGAGCAGTCCCACATCATTTCGGATGCGGTGGTTGAGGGTAAGGTCGCCGTGATTGGTGTCTTCTACCATCTGAAGGAGGGTAAGGCGGAGCTGGTGTTCAGTTCGCAGGATCTGACCCTGCCGGAGGAGAAGAACGACGCGCAGAACCCGCCGACTCAGACGCTTCCGGTGGTCGTGAAGACTCCCCCGCGCGTTGTGGTTGCGGAGAACCTGGACTAGGTTTCCTCTTCTCCGCTCATTACGAGCCTTAGCGCGAGAACCCACATGCTCGCACTTAACAACAGATTTTTCTATGGGATACCCCCGCCACGGTAGCGTGTTCGCACATCTACCGGGGCGGGGGTTTTACACGCCTTCTCACGCCGCAAAATTTATGAGCGTTTTTCCTCTTTTGACACCTTTTCGAGGCGACGTAAGCCACTTTGAACGCCTATCCTAGAGATATGGCTGAAAACATTGAATACCGCATTGAACATGACACCATGGGCGAAGTTCGCGTTCCGGCTGATGCACTCTACCGTGCACAGACCCAGCGCGCAGTCGAGAACTTCCCGATTTCGGGTCAGACCCTCGAATCCGCCCATATTCGTGCGCTTGCCCTCGTGAAGAAGGCAGCCGCGACCGCCAATGAGGAACTCAAGGTGCTCGACGCTGAGCGCGCCCAGGCTATCCGCGACGCAGCGGATCTGGTAGCAACCGGTAAGTACGACGCCCACTTCCCCATTGACGTCTTCCAGACCGGTTCCGGTACCTCCTCGAACATGAACACGAACGAGGTTCTGGCAACTCTGGCAACCCGTTCCCTGGAGTCCAAGGGCATTGAGGTTCACCCCAATGACCACGTGAACGCTTCCCAGTCCTCCAACGACGTCTTCCCCACCTCCGTGCACGTTGCTGTGACCGAGGCTCTGGTGAAGGACCTGATTCCCGCTCTCGAGGTGCTCGCTGAGTCCCTGGAGCGCAAGTCTGCAGAGTTCAAGGACGTTGTGAAGTCCGGTCGTACCCACCTGATGGACGCAACCCCCATCACCCTGGGCCAGGAGTTCTCCGGCTACGCCGCAACCGTGCGTTACGGCATTGAGCGTGTGAACGCTTCCCTGCCCCGCGTGGCTGAGGTTCCCCTGGGCGGTACCGCTGTGGGTACCGGCATTAACACCCCGGACGGCTTCTCCGCTCGCGTGATTGAGCTGCTCGCTGAGGAGACCGGCCTGCCCCTGACCGAGGCTCGTAACCACTTCGAGGCTCAGGCTAACCGTGACGGCTTGATTGAGGTTTCCGGTCAGCTGCGCACCCTGGCGTACGGCCTGATGAAGATCAGCAACGACATCCGCTGGATGGGTTCGGGCCCGAACACCGGCCTCGGCGAGCTGCACATCCCCGATCTGCAGCCCGGCTCCTCGATTATGCCCGGTAAGGTCAACCCCGTGATTTGTGAGGCTACCATCATGGTTGCCGCTCAGGTTATCGGTAACGACGCAACCATTGCTCTGTCTTCCACTAACGGCGCGTTTGAGCTGAACGTGGGTATCCCGGTGATGGCTGCTAACCTGCTACAGTCGATCCGCCTGCTCGCTAATGTTTCCCGTGTTTCGGCTGAGAAGATGATTGACGGTCTGACCGCTAACGTTGACCGTTGCCGCTTCCTGGCTGAGGCTTCGCCGTCGACCGTGACCCCGCTGAACAAGCTGATTGGTTACGAGGCTGCTGCGAAGATCGCTAAGTACTCGGTGGCTCACAAGGTGACTGTCCGTGAGGCAGTTGTGGCTCTGGGTTATGTGGAGCGCGGCGAAGTGACTGAGGAGCAGCTGGATGCGGCTCTGGACGTCACCAAGATGCTGGGCAACTTCTAATCTCACCCCGCCTGAACCTCCTCTGAGGTTCGCGGCTTAACCATAGAGGGAGGGGCGACTCGCCATGACGGCGGGTCGCCCCTCCCTCTGTATGTGTTCTCTGCCCCGTCATTGAGTTGGTAGCGGGTTCTCACTATTGTTCAACAATATTGAACACTTTGAACTGTTTATAGTGGACCAGCGTGTAGATGAGGCAGAGTACAGCCGGGATACTGACGACAAGCGCAGCGTTGAAGGAGCCGAGATGGTCAAGCATCAGTGCTACCGCGCCCATGGAGTACAGCGTTCCTAATCCAAACACGGCACCGTCAAGGGAGCTGGCACGCCCCAGTAGCTCATTCGGTGTAATGCAGTCACGCAGATTGTTGGAGAAGATGAAAGCTGATGCCCATCCTACGTCCAGAATGAAGAGCAAGGCTCCGAGCACTACGGGGTTATTGCTGATGGTGACGAGCGGTATTCCGAGCAGGGATACGACATTGGCGACCAGCAGCATTCCTCGTGTGTTCTCGAAAGAGAGGAAACGATCGATGATGAGCGCCGCGACGATACCACCGATACCGCTGCAGGCCATAATCATGCCTACCACTGAGGCTTCAAAAGTGAGCTCCTCATACAGGCGGTAAATAATGATGAGTGAATACGATGCCGTAGCTGCCGCCAAGAAGAACGTGTAGACAAGGATAAGTCTCTGCGGGGCGCCGGAGAACATGTATTGGATACCGTCAAACATCCGGTGAATAAACCCATGTTGTGCGGTTTCGCGTTGCTCAGTTTTAGTTTCCATCTCTACGGATGGCAACGTTGCGTATGAAATAGTTGCCGCTCCGAAAAGGAGCACTGGGACGATAAGACCGACCGTTGCACCCGCAACAAGAACAATAAATCCTGCTGTAGGGGGCGCAATGATTGCGGATATTCCCTCGCAAATTTCACGACGTGCGTTGTACGAAAGAAGGTTTTCTCGTCCAAGAAGCTGCGGAATATATCCTGCTTCTGAGGCAGCAGCCAGTTCGGAGAAGACACCGCTCACAAATCCTAGTGCGGCGATGGCGAACCATGACAGCATATGCTGCTCAATCATCAACGCCAAGGTAAGGATGCTGAGGATGTTTACTGCCCCGGCAATCACAATCATAGGTTTTCGAGGCAGACTATCCGATAGGGTTGCTAGTGGATATGCCAAGGCGATATTGGGGATTTGCATGGCTACCGCCATTACGCCAGCCAGCCCAATTTCGCCTGTACTAGCGAGAATCGCAATGGGTAGGGCGAAGGAATATATTCCTGTACCTACCAGAGAGCCAATAAGGGCTACGTAGATCCTCCAGGGTATTTTATGTGTTGTCATGCTTTGCTCCTTCCAGGACGCATCAAAATAGCGCCCAAGAATTGCGATGAACACAATGAGCCTAGTTCACAGAAAAATGGCATGCCTTAAAGATTTATAGGCAGAGTAAAAGGAAAGCGACTACGCTCACCAGAACATCACGTGAACGAATCTTTCTCGGGTTACTGACTAATACGGGGCCGTCACTCCCAATGTAACCCGTGTCATATATAAAGCATCTCATGTACACCACTCATAGCTCGATACGCAGGCACAACTTAAGGTAAAAAAGACAAAAACAAAATAAAACCACGGCAACCTTTAGGCTTCCAGTCCCCCACTCCCACAGAAAAACAGGAAGAACCACCCAATAACATGTAACAAACTGTCATAAAAATGCTGGGAGGGGCGACTCGCCATGACGGCGGGTCACCCCTCCTTCTGTATCTACACGCCTCAATCAGCGGCTTTTACTCAGTCCCAGTAGCCGGCCTAGAGCTCTTCCGGCGGCACCGACTCCAAACCAAAACGGCAGTGACCGTCATAGTTCAGCGCCGCATCAATACGGTCCAGCATCCGCTCAGAAAGCAACGCACGCTCCACCGGGTCAGACACATCCACCCAACGCACCTGCGAAGACTCCTCATCATTCACCTTCGCCTCACCAGAAACCCAGCGGCACAAGAACGTATGATCCAAGAACTGGCAGCGGTCACCATTACCGAACTGCATCGGCGGGTCAGCCTTCACCTGCGCCAACTCCAGCACCTCAATCTGCACGTTCGCCTCCTCCTGCGCCTCACGCAGGCAGGTCAGTGCGGGACTCTCCCCCGGGTCCACAATGCCCGTAATCGGGGTCCACGCCCCGTTATCGCTACGGCGCACCAGCAGCACCTTAGAATCCTGCTCACGGTACACCACAGCCGTCGCACCGGACAGCCACAGGTAATCCGAACCAATCCGCTCACGTAGCTTACGGATATAGGGAGGAGTAGGCATAACATCAACCTTTCAAAAGCCCCGGCAGTTCCGCCGAGAAATAGGTGCTAGAGAGCAGAGCGAACAGTCGCGAGCCGCACACAGAACAAGCCCGCCACTTAGCCGGACGGTCACCCTACTTCGGAATCTACCACAGAGAATACGCCGGAGCCGCCAACGCCACCAGCGCACCCAGAAGCATAAACGGGCCGAACGCAATGCGGGTGCTACCGCGCGCCTTCGTGAACAGCACCAGAGCCAAAGACACCAGACCACCGGCAAGGAACGTCACCAGCGACGCCCAGCCCAGATTCGCCCAGGACAGGTACCCGAGCACGCCGCCCAGAATGCCGGCAAGCTTCACATCCCCGCGGCCCAGCGCCCCAAAAGACAGGATACGCAGAAGCAGGTAGCAGAACCACAGCACCAGACCGGCACCAATCACACGCCAAATATCGGCGGGGCGACCGGCAA
Source organism: Rothia mucilaginosa ATCC 25296 (assembly GCF_000175615.1). Taxonomy (GTDB): domain Bacteria; phylum Actinomycetota; class Actinomycetes; order Actinomycetales; family Micrococcaceae; genus Rothia; species Rothia mucilaginosa. The sequence goes on from NZ_ACVO01000017.1 coordinate 150,915, forward strand.
AAAGCAAAGACACCGGCAGTGCCGTGTAGGTGGCAATAGCCAAAGGAATCAGGATGCGGTGCGGCAGGCGGTGCTCCCGCACGTCAATACGCCACAGCCGCAGGGCGCACCACAGGAAATACAGCAGGTAGCTGCCGAGCACCAGAGCGGCAATAACGGAGGCGCCTCCAGCGTTGTAGAGGCGGGAAAGCTCAGCGAGCATAGAACGTCCATTCTGTATTGCTGGAGGCTGTACTACCGGAGACTGCTAGCCAGGAACCAACTAGTCAGGAACCAGCCAGCCGGCCGAGAAACATGCACCGATGGCGCTAGGGCATCCAAGTCCTAGGAACCGAAACGGCGGGAACGGTTAGCGTAATCCCGCAGGGCACGCAGAAAATCAACGCGCGTGAAATCCGGCCACAGGGCGCGGCAGAAATAAAACTCAGAATACGCGCTCTGCCAGGTCATGAAACCGGACAGGCGCTGCTCACCCGAAGTGCGAATCAGCAGGTCCGGGTCGGGCATATCGGCGGTGTACAGGTGCGAAGAAATATCCTCCACGCTCAACTGTTCGGCAAGCGAGTCCAAGGATGCCCCCTCAGCGGCGGCCTCACGCAGAACCGATCGGACCGCGTCTACAATCTCCTGGCGGCCGCCGTAACCGACCGCAATGTTCACGCGAACGCCGGGCAGGTGCGCAGTCTGCTCAATCGCCCAGTCCAGGCGCTCGTGCAGCTGGCGAGGAATCAGATCAATATTGCCGATAGCGCGCACCGGACCGCAGGCGGACTCCACCAGACGCACCAGAAACGCATCAATCACAGCGACCAGACCGGTCAGCTCCTTCTCGGGGCGCTTCAGGTTCTCAGTGGAGAGCATGTACAGGCTCACCTGCGGAATCGACAGCTCAGTACACCAGGCCAGAAAATCAATAATTCGCTCCGCACCGGCGGCGTGGCCCTCACGGGTGCTTAAGCCGCGCTGAGCCGCCCAGCGGCGGTTACCGTCCACCAACACTCCAATATGTGCCGGCAGGGATTCGGGGCTCAGCGAGCGCGCCAGAGCCTGCTCATAGACGGTAGGCTCAGTGACAGTGCCGGGGTTGCTGGCGTGGCCGTGCACAGTAATCACGGGCAGGGCGTTGGCGCTCATAGCTCATACCTCATTCGGCTGTCGTGGCAGATAATTCAGCGGGCTCATAACGAAAGAGTCCAAGCTCTTATTCTACGCCGCCGCGCCGTACCTTCGCGGCAATCGGCATCACGGTTGGGCTGAGAATCGGCTCAAAATTTGTGGCATCTGATGGCGGCATTCAGGGTTGCGTACAGGGGCTGCACGCATCGCGCGCCTAAGAATGGATGATGCCCTTCACCTACAACTCATATCGTGGGTGAAGGGCATCATTGTAACGCGCGGGGCGATGCACCCCAGCCTAGATAACGTAGTAGTCGCTCAGGCCCTCGTCCAGGCTAGATTCGGGCAGCTGAACCTCAGTATGCGAGGCGGCCAGCGTGTAGTCCTCCCAGGGCCAAATGTCCTTCAGCTGTTCACTGGGAACGGCGAAGAACACGCCGTTCGGGTCCACCTGCGAGGCGTGCGCGCGCAAGGCCTGATCGCGCTGCTCAAAGTGATCGGTCACCAGGATGCGGGTCGTAGTCTCGTGGCGAGGCGCCTCACCCGAGGAGGCGCGGTGCGCGAGGTTCTCAATCCAGCCGCTCAGCAGGCTCTCACCGTGCGTATCGAGCAGATGCTCGTGCAGGGCTAGGGTGCGTTCGGGGTTGAATGCGCGGTCGTAATAGAGCTTCAGCGGGGTCCAGGGCTCGCCCTCACCCACGTACGCTTCGGGGTCGCCTGCCTTCTCGAATGCTTCCACGGCAACCTTGTGGGTCATGATGTGGTCGGGGTGCGGGTAGCCGCCGATTTCGTCATAGGTGATGATGATGTGCGGGCGGTACTCACGCACCAGACGCACGAGCGGCGCGGCGGCACGGTCCAGGGGCATGGTGCCAAAGCTACCGAAGGGAAGCGGCGGCATCGGGTCGCCTTCGGGCAGACCCGAGTCGAAGAAGCCAATCCAGCGGTGTTCAATACCCATAATCTCGCGGGCAGCCGCCATCTCAGCGCGGCGCAGACCCGGCAGGTCACGGTGCGCACGCGGGCTCTTATCAATCTCCTCATTCAGGATGTCACCGCGCTCGCCGCCGGTCATCGTCGCCACCATGAAGCGGGCGCCACGGGCAATATACGCCGAGGCGGTACCGGCGCCCTTGGAGGACTCGTCGTCCGGGTGGGCGTGCACCGCGAGGATGCGCAGACCGGTGTAGTCCTCCTCCAGCGGTTTGAGGGAGTCCATGGGAGGGTGAGTCGGCAGGTTTGCCTTCAGCTGTTCAATGGCTTCGCTCACGGTGGTCTCCTTTAGGTGATGCGCCAGGGGGTCGATGATGTGTCTGTGACTCGCGAATACGAGCGCTACACGGCAGAAATTTTACGGTTGTAGCTTCTCGTATGATACCCAAGGATAGCGCCGGTGCACTAGCGCAGATGACGCCGTGTGACGTCGTGAAACGTGCCGTCATATCAGCAGATTCACGGGCATGAAACAGGCTGATGCTGGCGGAGTGTTCAGCTACCGGCGTGCGTACCGACGAAGATGCGTTCAGAGGGGAAGATACGACCGGCATAACAGCCGAAAATCCTCCGGTGCTCTAGAATAGGTCTGTTGATTCATTCCGTTACCGGCACCGCCGCGCATTGAACGCGGCACGCGGTAGCGGGTTTATTCGTTTCGCACCGGCAGAGCCGGCGCATAAGCAAAGGACACGCATGGCTGAAAACACCGGTGCATGGCTCACTCAGGACGCCTTCGACCGCCTCACTCAGGAGCTGGAGCACCTCTCCGGCCCGTACCGCCAGGAAATCGTTGACCGCATCGCGCAGGCACGCGATGAGGGCGACCTCCGCGAGAACGGCGGCTACCACGCGGCACGCGACGAGCAGGCTAAGAACGAGGCGCGCATCAAGCAGCTCAAGCACCTGCTCGAAACCGCACAGATTGGTGAGGCGCCCGTTGATGACGGCGTGGTAAGCCACGGCATGGTCATCGAGGCTGAGGTTGCAGGCCGCACCCTGAAGTTCCTGCTCGGCTCCCGCGAAATTGAGGACACCCTCCCTGCCGGCACCGACCTGAAGGTCTTCTCCGAGAAGTCCCCGCTGGGCGCAGCAATTATGGGCGCTAAGCAGGGTGACGAGGTCACCTACCAGGCACCCAACGGCAACGATCTGGTGGCTAAGATCATTTCAGTCACCCCGTTCCAGGGCTAAGCTCTGGGCGCAAAAGGTTTCAGGTGAAAACTCGGGCTACTCGTATAGTCCGGGTTTTTATGTAACCGTTATAGCCCACCTTCAAGTGCCCGCTCCCCTGGCCGTTTCGGGCGTATCCCTTGCAATATCCCCTCCTAAGGAAAACTATGGAACCTGTAGCTTTTGACGATATTCCCCTCGAGATTTTTCTGGAGGATATTATGGACCTCACCCGGCTGTTTCCGGAGGATTTTCCTGCGGAATTCGCTAAAATGGCCGCACGTATCGGGGTGGAGAAACAGCACCTGTTCATTACAGACTTCATCGAAGACACCCGGGAACATGTGGTAGAGCACTATCTGGGGTATGTCTTTGATGCGCTCAACCGCAGAATGTACCAGTACGAGATTCGGGGCGGGAACAAGCTCTATCTTAAGGAAGTCCCGGTGGAGGACCTCACTGTACGCGATACGTACAGTGTGAAGGTTCTTGACCTGCTCTAGTACGGCGGCACCCGGGCAGGATGCAAGCCCCGCCCCGTTGCAGCACCGACAGGGTCACAACGGTACCGGTTGGTATAGTGCGGGGGCTGCCCACGTTCTGGTCTTTAGTAGACGATGATGGGCTTAAAACCCTCATCCTCCAGGGCAGAAATAACCTGGCGGCAATGCTCCACGCCCTTGGTCTCCATGTCGATCGTAATCGACACGTCACCCATGGAGAGCGAGCCACCCACGCGGGTGTGGTCCACGCCGGTCACGTTCGCGTCGTTCTCAGAGATGATGCGGGAGATGGTCGCCAGCTCACCCGGGCGGTCAGAAAGCATCATCTTCACGGTCATGTAGCGGCCAGCCGCAGACAGACCGCGCTGAATCACCTTCAGCATCAGCATCGGGTCAATATTACCGCCGGAGAGCACACACACGACCGTACCCAGGTCGCCGTACTCTTCCTTCAGCTTGCCGTTCATCAGCGCCGCCACGGGCACCGAACCGGCAGGCTCCACCACAAGCTTGTTACGTTCCATCAGGAAGATCAGGGCGCGAGCAATATCGTCTTCGCTCACGGTCGCCACGTCATCCACCAGCTCCTTGATGATGGAGAAAGGCATCTGGCCGGGGCGGCCCACCGCAATACCGTCAGCGATGGTGGAAACCTTCTTCAACGGCACCAGAGCATCCGCTGCCAGCGACAGCGGGTACGCCGCCGCGTGCTCCGCCTGAACACCAATAATCTTGATCTTCTTGCCGAGCTTCTGCTCCTTCGCACGGATAGCAGCGGACAGGCCAGCCAGCAGACCGCCGCCGCCAACACCCACAATCACGGTGTCAACGTCCGGAACCTGCTCCAGGATTTCCAGACCAATCGTGCCCTGACCGGCAATAATGTCTTCATTGTCGAAGGGGTGCACGAACACCGCGCCGGTCTCTTCGGCATAGCGCTTCGCCTCCGCCAGAGCCTCATCCACGGTCACACCGTGCAACTCAACCTCAGCACCGTGATCACGGGTCGCGGTAATCTTCGGCAGCGCCGCACCCAGCGGCATGTAAATACGGGCCTTAATGCCCAGACGGTCAGCCGCCAGAGCCACGCCCTGAGCGTGGTTACCCGCGCTCGCCGCCACGACGCCGCGCTTCTTCTCCTCCTCGGAGAGCTTCGCCATGCGCACGTACGCACCGCGCACTTTGAAGGAACCGGCACGCTGCAGGTTCTCACACTTGAAGAAAACCTCTGAACCGAGGCGCTGGCTTAGCGCACGCGAATGAGCGACGGGGGTGCGTTCAATAACGCCTTCGAGCAGCTCTGCAGCACGTTCAATGTCGGTGAGGGTCACGGGCAGGGAGTCGAGATCTACGCTCACGAGGTTTCCATTCTGAAGGTACGTATTCTGGCGGCACCTAACCCCACACGCTGAAAGGCGCGCGGTGGCACAGTGCACACTCCATTTTAGAGGATGCACCGGCATAAAGCAGGGGCCATCCCCGCACTCTCAGCAGATAGTGCAAGAACGGCCCCCGATCTAGGTTATGTGCGAGTGTCTAGCCCACGGTTAATCACAATGAACTGAGTTCTAAGCCTTCTCAGATTCCTTAGATTCTTCAGAGCTTTCGGAAGTCTTAGCTTCCTTCGCCTTTTCAGACTCTTCAGCCTTCTTACGGCGTTCCAGCTCATGCGGGAAGAGGAACTCCTCCTCACGAGGCGCCTCCTTCTCCCAGTCACGATTCGCCAGATAACGCACCACCGCGTTGACCACAGCCAGAGTCGGCACGGCGAACAGAGCACCCACCGCACCAAAAATCATGGAGCCACCAGCCACCGAGAAAATAACCGCCAGCGGGTGCAGGGAGACAGCCTTACCCATAATGAGCGGCTGCAGAATGTGGGATTCGAGCTGCTGAACCAGCAGAACAATACCGAGCATAATCAGCGCCTGTACCGGGCCCAGAGCAACCAGCGCCAGCAGCACAGCCACAGCACCGGAAATGAGGGCACCAATCACCGGAACGAAGGAACCGAGGAAGACCAACACACCCAGCGGGATAGCCAGCGGAACACCCAGAATTGCGGCACCAACACCGATGCCGATAGCGTCAATAGCCGCCACCAGAATCTGAACGCGCACGTACGCACCCAGGGACTTCCAGCCCGCGCGACCCGCACCGTTGACCGCGGCACGCGCGTCCTTCGGGAAGAGGCGGGTGACGAACAGCCAGATACGCTCACCCTCCATCAGGAAGAAAACCAGGGTAAACAGGGTCAGCAGGGTACCGGTCGCAACCTCAGCCGCAGTCGAACCCACCTGAGACACACCGTGCAGCACGGAGCTGGGGTTATTAGTTACAGCGCTCTCCATCTGATCCAACAGCTGGTTCATCTGGTCGGCGCCGAACTCGTAGCCGAGGTTCTTCAGCCAACCAATCAGCTGCTGGTAGCCCTGCACCGCCTTATCCGCCATGGACACAAAACCGCGCAGAATCTGCTGACCGGTCAGCGAAATAATACCGGCGAGCACCAGGATCATACCGATTTCGGCAATAGCCGCCGCGCCACCTGCACGAACACCCTTCTTACGCAGAAGCATCACGGCGGGGCTCAGCAGAGCCGCCAGAAGCAAAGCCACCAGAAGAGAAATAACCAGCAGGGAGACGTGCCCCAGCCCCTTCCAAAGGATCCACCCGGCACCGGCAATCATAATGATGCGCCACGCCCAAGCACCGGCAACTTCCATGGCAAAAGGAACCCGGTAGCCGCGCTCCTCCTCGGCTACATGCTCTTCTGCAACAGGTGTAATTTTCACGGTGTCTCCAAATCGTTATCGGTGTCGCACTCGTGCGGGACAGCTTCGACTGTCCCAGCGGAGGCGGTGTGTGGTGTTGTTATTGTGTGCTCTCCCCCGTGCCTCAATACAGCAGGGAAGTAAAGCGGCAAAGGCGGCGGCACCATCACGGTACCGCCGCCTCAAGTGAGCTTTAGTCGTTGCTAAAGATGCTTGCCAGGTACATGAGAACACGCAGGATCTCAACGTACAGCCAGACCAGAGAAGCGGTCAGGCCGAAAGCAAGGCGCCAAGACTCACGCTCGGGCAGGCCAGCCTCCACAGCCTCGGAGGTGGTAGTGAAGTCCAGCAGCAGCGAGTAGGTTGCCAGCGCAACAGCGAACAGGCCAACCACCAGGCCCAGCGGGATACCACCGATGGAGAAGCTGTTCAGCGAGGAACCGAAGATACCCGCACCCAGGATCGAGATGAGGCCGTACGCCATGTAACCAATAGCGCCAATCATGAAGATCTTGTTGAGCTTAGGAGTTGCGCGCAGCTTGCCGTTCGCGAACAGAGCCAGGGTGGTACCTGCCACCACGAGGGTTGCCAGAACAGCCTGAATTGCCACGCCGGGGTAGCGCATGTCCACAACAGCGGACAGGCCACCGAGCAGCAGACCTTCCATGAGCGCGTAGGTCATGACCAGAATCGGGGAAACCTTCTTCTTGAAGGAGTTCACCAGACCCAGGACCAGACCGCCAACCAGGCCCAGGAGCATCAGCACCGGTGCATTCCATGCAACGGCGGCACCGACAGCGACCAGGCCCAGGTTGATGCCGGTCTTAACCATGACATCGTTCATGGTCAGGCGCTCACCGGCGGGGATGGGCTCCGAGTAGGTGGGGGCCGCTACGCCGTAGTCAGCCTCACCGTACGGCTGGCCGTACTGTGCCTGCTGACCGTACTGGGGCTGGCCATACTGCTGGCCGTACTGTGCCTGCTGACCATACTGGGGCTGGCCGTAGGTGTTCTGACCGTAGCCCTGCTGGTCATACTGCTGCTGACCGTACTGACCGTACGACTGCTGACCGTACTGGCCATAGGTCTGCTGCTGACCGTACTGTGCCTGCTGGTTGGCCTGCTGAGGCTGTGCACCAAAACGACCGAAACGAGAGTCGCCCTGCGTGACGTTCTTCGTCATTGAATTCAGAAGCGGGTTTCCCGCCATCATGCTCTCCTTAAAACGGGTACAAAACTAATTCTGTTAATTCTATCGGATACATTCTGCGCTCACGGGCGCTGTTCGTTACCAGCAAGGGCTTCTAGCGACCTTGCCAGAATATTTCAGGGCGGTGTTTACCTAAGGTTCACCCAGGCCCACACCGTCCCGCACGCAAACGCTTCTGCGCACCTCTTTGTGAAGCCTCTAGTGCGAAGCTTCCAAACGATCCAGGAGTTGCTCCAGATACGCCAGAACTGCCTGTTCCTCATTCGAGCCAATCACCTCATCAGCAGCATTTCGCACAACCTCCGGGGCGTTAGACATGGCAACACCCCAGCCCGCGTAGCGGAGCATCTCCATGTCGTTCTCGCCGTCGCCGAAGGCAAGAATGCCCGCCGGATCAGCATCCAGACGCTCGCACAGGTCTTTCAGACCGGTCGCCTTGTTGACACCGGTACGCACCAGATCAATGGCACCGAAGCCGCTAACCATCGGAGTGACGGTCTGCGGAAGAGCCTCACGCAGGTAAACGCTCAACTGCTGCGTCTGCTTAGGCGGAGTCAGCAGGGGGAACTTAATTGGTGCACCCTTAAAATCCCCAATAGAGTCAACCATGACCGAGCCGGGGAAGAAGAACGCCGCAAAGTCCTCCAACGTGAGGGTTTCGGGAAGCTCCTGACCGGTGTCTTCAAAATAGCCGCGAATCATGTGCACAATCTGGTCGCAACGGTCCTTGGGCAGGTAGATGCCTTCGGTGGTGCAAACCAGCAGACCGATCCGGTCCAATCCCTGCACTACCTCAATAATGCGCGGCACATCTTCGTCCAGAAAGGGATGCACGGCAAGCTGACCGTTCTCATCAGCAAGATATGCACCGTTTTCAGCGATATAGATAAGACCTCGTCCTTCAAAACCGCGCATATAGTCCTGCAGCTTGGCGTAGGTGTTTCCGCTCGCCACAACGAAATGGATGCCCTGCGCCTGCAGGCGGGATAGGATGCGCGAGAAACGTTCGGTGTCGAAAGTTTTGGAGTCGGTGAGGAAGGTGCCATCCATATCGACGGCAATGATGGAGGGCTTAGTCTGCATGTTGCGCCTTTCTGACTCTACTACCCCATTCAGGCAGGGGCGTGTCTGTGGCTGTGTCTCTATATAGGGTCTCATGTTTTTGGGCTCCAGAAGACGGTATGCGGGTGTTTTTTGAGCATGGAGCACCGTCACAAAACGTCATCTAAAACCCCTATTTTTAGGGTACAGGTCACTTTTTAGCCCCATTTTCACTACTTTTTGCACCCTTTTTCCTCTACAAACTGAATTTACTTGAAGCGTAAAACTTTACCTGTCAGGCTTGAAGGCAGGCAATCACCGATAGGTTCACCCAGACTTCACCGCCGACCGTCCTAATTCCGGCAAAGGACGACCGCATCTACCCGCAGTGAAGAGAGTGCACAGGATGCTATAGCCCGCACCACCACTCCGCGATGCCCCCGATAGTATGGGTCGGGGGCATCGCCTTTTTAACTCAAAACACCACATCCCAGACATATAAACCCTCAGACACGCAAACGGCGGCCCCTCCCCCACGGGAAGAGCCGCCGCCTATCTATACCGCACGTCTATGCGTGTCTATGCCGTGCCCCCACTGGGACTCGAACCCAGAACACAAGGATTTTAAGTCCTCTGTCTCTGCCAATTGGACTATGAGGGCGCACCCCGCATACGTCGGGGCACAAATATTTATTATTCCACGAAAAGGCACCCGAACCTAAGCAGAAACACATTTCAAACGGTTCCCCGCACCCCGCCGTAGCAAGCCACACGCAAAAGCACTGGTGAGCGGCTAAGCCAAACAGCTCGCAAGCACCCAGGCACACAATGGGCGGTGCGGAAGACTAAAGTCTTCCACACCGCCCATTGCTTTATCTCAAGTGCGTTATCTCAAGGAGATACACCCCTAAGCCAAGCTATTTTAGAGCTTTGCCTTCTGGCGTGCCGGTGCAGTACCGGTTGCTTCCTGGAATGCCAGGCGCGGGGAGCGCTGGTGGCGAATCGAGGAGGTGTCGCGACCGAAGATCTGGTTCAGAGCCCAAGTGGTCATAACGCGAACGGTACGCTCGGTGGTGGGGATTGCAGAGCCGTGGTAGCCGCGGTGCATGATCCATGCCAGCGGGCCGCCAATGGTCTTGCCCTTGAAGTTTGCAACGCCCTTCCACAGGCCCAGACCTGCCACAACACCGATGGTCTCGTGGTAGTAGTCGGTCAGGGGCTCGCCGCGGCGAGCAGCCAGCAGGTTCTTAGCCAGAACAACAGCCTGGCGGGAAGCGTGCTGAGCGTTGGGAACGCAGAAGCCGCCCACGCCGCCGCCGGAGAGGTCCGGAACAGCTGCGTTGTCGCCTGCAGCCCATGCGCCCTCGACCACGCCGTCGTCGCCGGTGACGCGCAGGTCTGCGCTCACGCGAACGCGGCCACGCTCGTCGATCGGGAAGTCGGTGTTCTTCAGCATCGGGGATGCTGCCACACCTGCGGTCCAAATCAGGGTGTCGGTCTTGATCTCGCCTGCGGGGGACTTGTCAGCCATGTTGATCAGCTGCAGGTTGCCGTCGGTTGCGTCGGAGAGGGAGGTGTTCAGCAGGATCTCGATGCCGCGTGCACGCAGCTCTGCAACAACCTTCTCTGCACGGTCTGCGGGGACCTCGGGCATGATGCGCGGTGCAGCCTCGACCATGACGAAGTGCAGGTCGGAAACGGAGAGACGCTCGTTGCGCTCCACAGCAACGCGTGCCATGTCCTCGAGCTCGGAGATGGTCTCAACGCCAGCGAAGCCACCACCAACGATGACGAAGGTCAGGGCGCGGCGGCGTGCCTCAGCGTCGGACAGCATGGATGCAACCTCGATGCGGTCCAGAACCCAGTTACGAACGGAGACTGCCTCTTCAATGGTCTTCAGACCGATAGCAACCTCTGCCAGACCCGGAATCGGGAATGCACGGGTCACTGCGCCTGCACCGAGTACGATCTCGTCGTACTTCAGCTCGAAGGGCTCACCGTTGTCGGTGGGCTCAACAACAGCAGTGCGGTTTGCGTGGTCGATGGAGACAACGCGGCCGGGAATCAGCTCGGTGTCGCGCAGGTGCTGACGCAGCGGCACGGTTGCGTTACGGCCTTCCATGGAACCTGCCGCAACCTCGGGGAGGAAGGGCTGGTAAGTCATGTAGGGGTTCGGCTCAACGATGGTGACGACGCCACCGGTCTCCTTGATAGCCTTCTGGATCTTCTTAGCAACGGTGAAGCCGACGTAGCCGCCACCGACGATCAGGACGCGAGGACGGTCCTGTGCCACCTTAGTGAATGCCATTTTGTTACTTCCTAGTCTTTAGGTACCGAGGTTCGGTAGCCCCGGTAGGTTGGTATGTGCAACTTTCGGGTCGTTCCGAAAGCTCCCCTGACGAACAAAGCGGCCCGCTCTGGAAGTCCTTGCGCAACGCGAAGTGGCTAGCAGCACGAGCCTGTCTATCACATACCTGTTGTCTTTTATTTTACGCCTTTGTTTAGGTAATTTCGCACCTATGGTCCCTTTGAGCTGAGCCTAAGTTAAAAGTTTTGAAGATATGAACAGAGTTCATCTCGTGATGCGGGTTACGGTCAAAATTACCCTTTCCGTTTTTTGCGCGGCATGTTCGATATTTTCGTTTATCCATATAATCCGCCGCCCAAAACACGACCCCCAACAGCAAAGCCCGGGACCAACTCAAAAGTCAGCCCCGGGCGAACAGAAGAAGCTCCCGCACAGGAGAAAAACACAGGCAAACACCGCTTAGCGAGAAGCTCTACGAGACCTCTTCTGCACACGACCAGAACCTCGATGGGAACCCGGATGATGCGCCATCTCACGAGCCATCCGCGCAGCCTGCCCCGCGCTCACATGCATCCTATGCAAACGATGCACCGAACCAGCCGTAATAATCGTCAGCCACAACGTCAGCGCCGCCAAAATCACCGGCGGCAACCAGCCACGATCCTCTGGAGGACGACGCGCATCCGGCGCAGCCGCCTTCACAATGCTCTCGCCCTCCTCATGGACCGGCGCAGCATCACTCGGAGTCGGATCGCTCACCTGCTGTTTACGGTGCACCGCAATCCACTCAGAAATAGAACCCAACGGATTCGCCGTCACCGTAGGCGCCGCCAAAGCCATCGCATCCTGCGGATTGAAAATACCGTAACCATACAAAGGGTCACGGCCCGTCACACCAGCATCATCAGCCGAAGCAATCAAACGCTGAACCAGCTGAGCCGCCGACTCCTTCGGATACTTCTGCTTCAACAACGCCGCAACCCCCGTCACCAACGGAGCAGCAGCCGAAGACCCCGACCAAATCATGTACCCATTACCCGGAGCAGCCGCAATCATATCCGTACTCGGAGCAACCACAGCAATCGAAATACCCTGAGTCGACGAGCCCTCAGAAACCTGCTTATTCCGGTCAATACCGCCCACCGTCAACACGCCAGGAATCGTCGCCGGAGCACCAACCTGCGTCAAGCCGCTACCGCGGTTACCCGCAGCCGCAACAATCAGCACGCCCTTCTGCTCCGCATATGCAAACGCCTCATCCCAGCTCTGCGGCCAGCTCGTCTTATTCGAGCCAATCGACATGTTAATAATCTGAGCCCCGTGGTCGACTGCATAACGCACCGCCGCCGGGATCTGCTCATCAATACTCTTACCACCGGTCGTACCCATATTCAGCGAAATCGGCAGAATCTTCGCCTCGGGAGCCACACCAATCACACCGGTCGGCTTACCCGGCTGACCCGCAATCACAGAATAGCCCTGCGTATCGTGACCGTGACCGGCAATCAGAGAAGCGACCTCCGTGCCGTGCATCGGCTCAGCACCCAGGCCCTTCCAGCCGTCCTCGCTGCCCACACCCGAGGCGTCATAACCACGCAGAACATTACCCTCAAGATCCGGGTGAGTACCATCCACGCCCGTATCAATCACAGCAACCGTCACGCCCTTACCCGTAGCCTGCGGCCACAAGGATGTAATACCGTACTCGTTCAGCCAATACTCACGCTGGCGAACATCATCACCATTCGTGGTCGACGTGCCCTTATTTGGAGTTGCAGAAGTCTTCGGCACCGCAGTAGCCGACGGCGAAGGAGTCGCCGTCACTTCCCGCTTCGGGCTCGGGGAAGCAGAAGGGGTCGGGTCCGTCGCCCAAGCAGCAGGCGCCATCGGAGTCCACAACGGCAGAAGAGTCAACGCGGCGCTAGCACCCAAAGCTGCACCTTTACGGATGCGGCGAGTAGCGCCTCGGTCAGAACCAACCGAGGCGCGCACACCAAATACACCAGACGCACAGGCGAAAGACGACGCAAAAGACCAGCCGGTCAGGGGCATACCTCGCCGACGCTCAGAATGGAACATTAAAACTCCTCAAGCTGAGCCGCGCCGTGAACCACCATCGGTTCACGGCGCGAGCGCTCAAGCCTACAGCTGGGACAGAGCGATACCGTCCAGAATGTCATGCTCGCTGACGGTCACCGAATCCACGGCACCATCAGTCATCTCATTCAGACGGGTCAGGATGCGGGCGTAAATCGTCGCGCCGGCACCAATCACGTCCACCCGGCCGGGGTGCATGTAGCCGAGCTCCTCACGCTCAGTACGGCTCAGCGAAGCCAACCAGCGGGCGGTCTTCTGAACGGTCTCTACGGAGAAGCTCTGAGCGTTAATAGCTTCAGAGTCATAACGGTCCAGACCCAGCGCGGCGGCAGCCACAGTGGTTGCGGTACCAGCCACAGCCACCACGCGGCGCGCATCCTGCAGGGGCACAGTCTTACGTGCCACCTCGAGAGCCTCGTCAGTATCAGCCTCAACGCGAGCAATCTGCGAGTCAGTGGACGGGGCGCTCATCATGTGACGCTCAGTCAGGCGCACACAACCAATATTGACGCTGCGGGAAGCCTTCACACCCGACTCGTCGCCGAGCACGAACTCAGTCGAACCGCCGCCCAGGTCAAACACCAGGGTGTCACCGTCGCCGTAACCGACAGCGCGCACCGCACCCGCGAAGGACAGCGCTGCTTCCTCGTCCCCGCTAATGACCTCGGGCTCAATACCCAGAATCTCGCGGATACCATCCACGAACACCTGACGGTTACCCGCATCGCGAGTCGCACTGGTCGCCACAAAACGCACCGAATCAGCGCCGTGCTCCTTCAGCAGCTGCGCATACTCACGAGCCGCAGCGAAAGTACGGTCCAGCGCCTCCTGCGCCAGCCAGCCGGTCGCGTCCACACCCTGACCCAGACGCACAATGCGCATCTCACGCACAACGTCCTTCAGGACGGTCTTCTCGACCCCGTCCACCACCTCAGTAGTGGAATCAGCAATCAGCAGGCGAATAGAGTTCGTACCGCAGTCAATCGCACCAACGCGCACGGTGGGTTCCTTTCAGGTCTTCAATACCAATCAGTGCCAAAGGCAACGCGAGCGCCGCAGGCGAAAAATTTTCGCTTTTCGGCGCTCTTTCTTCTATCTATTATGCGCCCGCACCGTCGCTGACGACGATGCGGGCGCACCAGAATCAATATTTAGGCTTCTTCACGCCACGCAGGGTCGCAGGAGCAGACCTCGGGGGTCCACCACTCGGCGATAGCGTCCAGGCCGCGGTCACCCATCGGGTTCACGCCGCGACCCACCGACAGGGTGTGGCCGATAACGGCGTGCAGGCACTTCACGCGGGTCGGCATGCCGCCGGCAGAGATGCCGTCAATCTCCGGGACCTCTTCGGTGCCGCTGATCAGGCGGATGCGCTCACGCTCAGCCAGGTAGTTCTCGTGTGCAGCAGCGTACTGTGCCGCCAGGTCCGCATCCTCAGCGAGCGAGTCGGTCATCTCGTACATCAGGCCGCCCGCCTCCAGACGGGAAGCCGCAGCGGTAATCACCGGATGCGCCAGGTAGAACACGGTCGGGAAGGGGGTGCCATTGCTCAGACGCGGCGCGGTAGCAGCCACGAGCGGGTTGCCGCACACGCAGCGCGCCGGAATCTCGACCACGTCGCGGACCTTACGGCCCAGCTGCGCGGAAAGGACGCGGATGTCCTGCTCGGTGGGGGTCAGGGTTTCAACAGTTACGCCGAAGCCGCCGGGGGTGCGTGCCTTCAGCTCTTCAATGGTGTTTTTGGTGCTCATAATCCTAAGTTTCTGGAACGAGGGGTCACCTCGTCCGCTTATGCCGGGTGTCTGCACGTGCAGGGTTGCTGCCGGCAGCTGGGGCTAGTTCTTCTCGAGAGAATTCCAAACCTTGGTAGTCCAGGCTTCCTCGGGGGCGTTCTTCGCATTCGCAGAAGTACCGTCCGCCTTCGTAGAGTCCTCGGTAATGCCGGTGACCACGTAGGGGGTGTCGCCGGGGTTCACATAGTAGAGGCGGCTACGTGCCTGCTGGCGAACGTAGTTGTCGTCGTTCCACCAGGTCTGCTCCGCCTTCAGTTGGGCGTTCTCCTGCTGCAGCTGAGAAATGTGCGTGTTGATTCGCTTAATCTCCCGGTCCTGGTCAATGTAGGTGACCACCGGGTATGCGGTACCGAGCGCAATCACACCCACCACAACAGCGGTCAGGAAGCTCCGACCGGAGAACATATGAGCCGCTACGGGGGCGTCGTATCCGCCCTCTTCACTGCCCTGCTGGGCTGCGGCGCGGCGGCGGGCACGTTCCTCACGACGAGCCTGCGCCTGACGTTCACGCTCGGGGTGGCGCTGGTTCAAACCCACGCCGAAGAAGAGGGCACTTGCCTTCTTCATCAGGGAGGTGCGGGCTTCCTTAGCGGCGCCACGCGGCGCGTTGGAGGAGGCAGCGTCCTGAGCGGGTGCAGTGGAACTCGTAGAGTGCGACCGGGTCTGCTGGTTTGCTCGCTGGCTCATTGCTCTATCCTTCGTTCCGTTCTATACCGCTAAACGCTTCCTTCATATTCTACCGGGTTCAGAGAGCTTCCCCAGCTCTATGTTGCAAGCGATACATTCTACCCTGCCACGGCATACCTGAGCTGATAGACCGCGCACAGAGAAGGAGGCGGTGCCACTCCCCTACGGGGTAGCACCGCCTCCCTGACGTCTAACCGCTCACGCGGTCGGATGCTTCAGTAACTTATGCCTTGAAGCGGGGGAATGCGGACTTGCCAGCGTAAACAGCTGCCTCGCCCAGCTCTTCCTCAATGCGCAACAGCTGGTTGTACTTAGCAACGCGCTCGGAACGTGCGGGAGCACCGGTCTTGATCTGGCCAGCGTTGGTTGCAACAGCCAGGTCAGCGATGGTGACGTCCTCGGTCTCACCGGAACGGTGAGAAACCATGCAACGGTACTCGTGGCGCTGTGCCAGCTCCATTGCGTCGAGGGTCTCGGTCAGCGAACCGATCTGGTTCACCTTCACGAGCAGAGCGTTAGCTGCGCCCTCTTCGATACCGCGAGCCAGGCGCTCGGGGTTGGTCACGAACAGGTCGTCACCGACGATCTGGACCTTGTCACCGATCTGCTCGGTCAGGGTCTTGTAGCCTTCCCAGTCGTTCTCATCCAGGGGATCCTCGATGGAAACCAGGGGGTACTTTGCAACGAGGTCAGCGTAGTATGCGCTCATCTCAGCTGCGGACTTCTTCTGGCCCTCGAACTCGTATGCGCCGTCGTTGTAGAACTCGGAGGATGCAACGTCCAGTGCCAGTGCAACCTGCTCGCCCGGCTTGTAGCCAGCCTTCTCGATTGCCTCAACGATCAGGTCCAGTGCAGCTGCGTTGGACTCCAGGTTGGGTGCGAAACCACCCTCGTCGCCCAGGCCGGTTGCCAGGCCGCGGTCGTGCAGCACGGACTTCAGGGAGTGGTAAACCTCAACACCTGCGCGCAGAGCGTCAGAGTAGTTGTCGAAGCCGATGGGAGCAATCATGAACTCCTGGATGTCAACGTTGGAGTCTGCGTGAGAACCACCGTTGAGGATGTTCATCATGGGGACGGGCAGAACGTGAGCGTTCGGGCCGCCGAGGTACTTGTACAGGGGCAGATCAGCGGACTCAGCAGCTGCCTTAGCAACAGCCAGGGAGACACCCAGGATTGCGTTTGCGCCCAGCTTGCCCTTGTTGTTGGTTGCATCCAGAGCAATCATGGCTGCGTCAACAGCGCGCTGGTCGGAAGCCTCAATGCCGATGACCTCTTCAGCGATTTCTTCGATAACAGACTTCACTGCGCCCAGAACACCCTTGCCCAGGTATACGGACTTGTCGCCGTCGCGGCGCTCAACAGCTTCCCACTCACCGGTGGATGCGCCCGAGGGCACAGCTGCGCGTGCGAAAGCACCGTCTTCGAGCAGAACCTCAACCTCAACGGTCGGGTTGCCACGGGAATCCAGGATCTGGCGTGCGTGAACTGCGGTAATAACAGCCATGAATTGTTCTCCTTATGAGATGTCAAGGATGTGAACGGCTCACCCGGTAGTGGACAAGTCGCGTCCCCTAAATTCTAGCAAAACTCCCACACAAACACACTAGTTGCCACCGCTTTTTTATTGCCTTAATGAAGGTCTCAACAACCCTTAGTCAGGCGCTACAAAGCGGAACAAGACCCACACTCCCCCACATTGGGAGGGTGTGGGTACTCGACCAAAGCACAACATGAGCCCAAATGCCGGGGCATGTGCCACGAGCATCCTCACGGCCGCCCAACACAACCCCAAACAAACGGAAGGCGCTTTGAAACCTCTTATTCCCTCAGAGAACAGGTTCCAAAGCGCCTCACAGAAGAACTCAACCAGCGTGTCTAATAGCTTGGCTCGTCATGCGTATGCTGAGCAATATAGCGGCGAGTGTACGAACGCAGGGCACGCTCGGCATCCAGGCCGTTACGCTGAGCGCGGCTCACCAACGCAAAGAGCAGCTCGCCGAACTCCTCCTCAGTATGCATATAGCGCAGGTCGTCCTCCATGCTCGTAGGCTCCGGCGGCAGGATAATACCCGCTTTACGTGCCTTCACAGCAGTCTTCTCAGCCATAGCGAGCGCCGGCAGATGCGGCGGAATACCGTCCAGCGCGCCACGGTCGCTCTTCTCCTTCTTCTTCAACGCATCCCACGCCGCCTGCTGCTCAGCTGCGGTGCGGGGCGCTTCCGAAGAGCCCTCAGACTCAGCTGCGAACACATCGGGGTGGCGCGAACGAAGCTTCTGCACCAGGCCCTCAACCACCTGCACGATGTCGAAGCCCTGCGGGTTTGCCGCAGCAATATCGGAGTGGAACACCACCTGCAGCAGCACGTCGCCCAACTCCTCACGCAGCAGCGGCATATTCGGCTCGCCGCCGGTTTCTACCGCCTCGACAACCTCGTAGGCTTCCTCCACCAGGTAGCGGATGAGAGAGGCGTGCGTCTGCTCAGCATCCCACGGGCAACCGCCCGGTGCGCGCAACAGCGCCATGGTTTCCACCAGGGTGCCAAAGGCTTCAGCCGCGCGGGCGGCAGTGTCCTGAACGTTCTGCGCCGCAGAAGCCTCAGGAGTATTAGGGGTATCAGTCATAACAATCTTCCTCATCGAAAAAATGACAAACATAGCGCGCCGCGCCGACCCCCACACGGGGAGCCGGCGCGGCGAACCTTACAAGGTTTTAGAGGTTCCAGTGCGAAAGCGCGCTCGTCATATGAGCCGGGATCTTCGAACCCAGACGCGGGAACATGCGCAGCTCCTCAACATAACGCTCAGCATCCAGCGGACGCGGGTAAGTGACAAACGCCTGCTCATTCGCATAATCGAATGCCGCCTGAACCGGCACGCCCGGGGTGAAGGTCAGGCTCATAGCCAGCGGCGAGCCCTCACCCTCGCTGTACGAGTCGGTCTTCAGCGCCGGAATGTCCAGCAGGGTTTCGGGAATCAGCTCGAAGGTACGGACCTGCTCCCAGAAGCCGTTGCGGCGCACGTGGGTCAGGGCGTCGTAGTAGGATCCGAGGGCACGTACACGAATCAGCACGGTGGTGGCGTCCTTTGCGGTGCCGTTCTCGCCGAAGAGGTGCTCGACGACCGGCGCCAGACGCTGAGCGACCTGAGCCTCCGTCAAAACCAGGTTGCCGGCTGCCAGCTGAGTCTCCGAGGGGACCAGCGGGCTCTGCACCGCGGTGGAGGGAGTGTCCGGCTCAGCCACGATGGTGGGCAGCTGGTTGAGCTCGCTCAGCGCGGATGCCGAGATGCTAGAGGAGATACCTGCCGGGGTGCTCTCCGGCAGGGCAACCGGGGTGGTCGCCGCAGCGGGTGCCGCCTCTGCTGCCGGTGCAGTCTGAGCGGTAGCCTCGGAGGCGGGTTCAGCCGATGCGGGTGCCTCAGCAATCTTAGCCGCGGGGGTCACCTCAACGGTCTTGAGACCAGCGGCCTTCTCAACGGGCTCTTCCTGAGCGACAGGAGCCTTCGCAGCAGCACCGGCGGTGCCCACAGCGGCAGCTGCGGCAAGAGCACCAGCCAGGCCGGGAGCCACAGATGCGCTCTCGGAGACGGGCTCAGCGTCCTCCAGAACGGGTGCCTCTGCAGAAGCTTCAGCGGAAGCAGCCTCGGTGGAGGTCTCGTGCTCGGGCAGCAGATCAGAGTCGTCCAGGAACGCGGGCAGGGCAGGCTCTTCAGCCTTCTCTGCTACCGGTTCTTCTGCGGATTCCTCAACGGGCTGGGTACGATCCAGAGTGAAGGACTCAGCAACCACGGGAGCGGCAACCTTCTGGTCCTCAACAGCAATAACTTCCTCAGCGGGCGCTTCCTCAGCAACTGTGGCAGGAGCTTCTTCCTCGGCGTCCAGCTTCTTCTGAGCGTTGGCGACAATGGTGGCCAGGGCGGCTTCCATGTCTTCGCCGGGCTCTACAGAGTCCTCGGCAGATGCCTCGACTACCTCAGCGGCAGATTCTTCGGCATGCTCGGTTTCGGGCTCTACGGTAGCCGCACCGAAGACCGGGTCGTTCTCGTAATCGTGCTCGAACTCAGCTTCAACCGGCGCAAACTCAGCCTGGGCAGGCTGGGCGGCAGGCTGGGCAGAAGCTTCAACAGCCTCCTCTACGTCTTCCTTCTCCTGCGCAGAAGCGACAGCAGAACCAGCCACAGCAGTACCGGCCGCAGCAAGACCTGCAGCAGCCGCCAGGCCCGAAGAGGCAGGCTCTTCAGCAGTTTCAGCAACGGGCTCTTCAGCAGATTCAACAGCGGCCTCAACCTCGTTAGCTACCTGCTTCTGAGCAAGCTCAGCCTCCAGCTCACGCTCAATAGCCTCACGTTCAGCCTCAACCGAATCAACGCTCTGAACGGTAGCCTCAGCGGCCTCAGCGGTCGCAACAGGCTTAGCCTCGACAGCGGTGCCCTCCAGCAGGAAGCTCTCACGGGTGGTCTGGCCGTCCGCCATACCCAGGTAGGATGCGTGAACCTCCAGGCCGTCACCTAGACGCGGGTTCAGGGAGACCGCCGCGCGGTTCCAGGTTGCGCCGGCCTGCTGAGCCTCGGTGTACAGTGCCGCCACGGGTGCGAACCAGTCAATGCCGGGCACAACAATGCCGGTTTCGACCTCGCGACCGCGGTGCAGCAGACGGTAATGCATGTCCTCATCAACTTGGCGCAGTTCCAGGCTCATGGTGCCCGAACCGCGGGTACGCATGAGCTCCGCGAGGCCGTGGAGAGCACGCTGCTCCGTAAGAGCGGGCAGGGTTGCCGCGCCCTCAACGGGCTCGCTCAGGATGATGGATTCGGCAACCAGTTCAGCTTCGTCTTCGCTGAGCTTCTGCTCGGCTTCCTTCAGCTCAGCGGCGGGTTCCTCAGCGGATTCTTCACCGGTAGCCGAGGTAGCCTCGTGCTTCTCGGCTTCCTTCTTGTCGATGCCCTCTGCAGTCAATGCGACGCCCTGGGAGTTGCCCTTCTCTGCCTTCTCATCCGCGTTTTCGCTCTTGAAGGCAGTCGAAGCAGCGACCGCAGCGGCGGGTGCCGCAACAGCGGCGGCAAGCGCGACACCAGGAGCTGCAGAGGTGCTCTTGGCGGGCTCGTCGTCCGCAGAGTCGGTGTCTTCAGATTCCCCAGATGCAGAGTCCTCAACCTTGGTTCCGGATGCTACCGGCTCGGAGGTTACCTTTTCGGTCTCTTCCACAGCGGGTTCTTCCGCTGCGCTTTCTTCAACAGCGGAAGCATCAAAAATTAGCTCAGCGGTGTTCTCTTCTTCAGCGTCAAGGCTCTCAGCCTCGAACGATTCAGAGGTGGATACTTCACGTTCCTCCTCAACGGATACAGCAGACATCAGCTCAGTCTCGTCAGAAACCGCGTTCTCCTCGTCAGCGATTTCAGCTGCCAGCAGTTCGGGTGCCTCAACGACAGCCTCAATCTGTTCTTCTTCAGCCTCTTCGACGGGTTCAGTAATCTCAGCGGATTCAGCAGAGTCTGCATCCTCAGCAACTACCTCAGTAGTAGTTTCCTCAGCGGTCACCTCGTCGGAAGCAACCTCGCTAAAGGTCTCTTCTTCGCTATCGAGGGTGATGCCCAGGCGTGCCGCGTAGGCTGCCGCCAAATCATCCAGACCAGCGTTCTGTGCCTCGGTGACGGCGGCACGGGTACGAGCTGCCTTCATGTCGTCAGCGGTAAGAGTGTTCTCAGCGTCAGCGGAAGCAATCTCAGATTCTTCTACCTCATCCTCAGAATTCTGAGCACGCACAGCACGCAGGTGCTTCTCAAACTGGGATCGCGCATCCTCCGCAGCATCCTTCGGCTCCTCAGCATCAACCGACGCTTCCTCAGCCTCAGAGGTAACCTCTTCATCATCACGCAGGAACGCAGGGGTAGCCGGCTCGGGTACTTCAGCAACCGGAGCAGCATCTTCTTCAATGTCCTGGACCTCAGCGACCTGCTCAACCTCAACAGGTTCCTCAGATTCCTGGGGGAAAGCACCAAGCGCCGCCAACAGGCTACGGCGCTCCTGCTCCTCAACCTGCTCTTCAGTCAGTTCCTCAGCAGAGGGATTCTCTTCAACCTGTTCGTCATCGTGCAGGAGGGCACGCTTGAGATCCTCAACAGCACGGTACTCTTCACTCTGCTCTTCGTCCTGGTTCTGGTGGCGTGCGCTCTCAGACTTCACGAAGCGGCGCAGGGAGTCCTCCCACTGCTGCTGTTCCATAATCTTTTCGCTCAGTCGTGCGCTCTTGGGAGCGTCTTCGCTTGCCTGTTCTTTCTGAGCCTTGGCAGTTTCGGCGCTCTGTTCTTCGCGCGACTGTTCATCCAACTTCTTCTTGCCGATTCCAAAGAAGCTCATTGGGTGTCCTCCTCCGGCGTGCGCCGTGTGATGATGCGCCATTTCCTTCATCCCCCGAGGGTGTGTGGGCACGGGGTCGGGAACATAACGCAAATGTCCTCATAATCCCTTTAATTCTATCGCGTGCATAGAGTTTCACCCCGTCACTCGGTGAGAGGTGACGGGGTGAAACTTGTACAGCTTTCAAGGCTTGATGTGGCAAAATAGTCGCGTCTTTACGCCTGACTCATGAGCTTTCGAGTGGCTCTTTAGCGCGCCTCATCGCGGATGGGGTTCGCAGCCTTCGCAGCCTTCGCCAGTTCAAAGCGGACGGCGCGCAGGGCGGTTGCCGCCATGACGCGCACACCAATGCCGATTGCCTGCTCGCTCGGGGCGTAATCGCCCTGGTGCAGATCATAGGTGGGGTCGCCGGGGGCACGGGTACCCAGGCGGAACATGGAACCGGGAACTTCCTGTAGCATCCACGCGAAGTCTTCGCCACCCATGGACTGCTCGACCAGCACGATGGAGTCCTCGCCCAGCTCGGCGCGGGCTGCGTTCTCAAGCATGGTGGTTTCCAGATCGGTGTTCACGACCGGGGGTACGCCGCGGATGTGCTCCACCCGCGCCTTCACGCCGAAGGGTACAGCGACCTGCTCGATCACTTCGTCCAGCAGGTTGCCTGCCTGGCGCCAAACCTCAACGTCCAGGCAACGCATGGTACCCGCCAGGTAGCCCTCGGCGGGAATAGCGTTGGGGGCAACGCCAGCACTGACCTGGCCCCATGCCACCAGCACACCCGAACGAACGTCGGTGCGGCGGGTCAGCACGGCGGGAACCTGCACAGCAATCTGGCTCATCGCATAGATGAGGTCCTCAGTCAGATGCGGGCGAGAAGTGTGGCCGCCGTGACCGCTCAGATGAATTTTCACGGTATCCGAGGCGCTGGTAATCGCACCGATGCGGGTACCGATCTGGCCCAGGTCCACCTTCGGGTCACAGTGCAGAGCGAAAGCACGCGGAATATCCTTGAGCAGACCCTGCGAAATCATCTGCACCGCACCGCCGGGCAGCTGCTCTTCAGCGGGCTGGAAAAGAATGCGGACGCTACGGCCCAGCGGGGTCTTCTCGTTCAGCTCGTGCAGTGCCAGAGCTACACCGAGCATGACGGTCTGGTGAATATCATGGCCGCAGGCGTGCATCACACCAGGCACGGTGGAGGCGTAGGGCAGGTCTGTCTGCTCAACAATGGGCAGAGCATCAATATCGGCACGCAGAGCCACGGCGAAGGGGCCGCTTCCGATATCGACGTAGCAGCCGGTGCCTTCGCAAGCGACGGGGTTCATGCCGGCTTCTCGCAGTCGGTTCATGAGGCGCTCAGTGGTCACCACCTCGCGGAAAGAAAGCTCCGGGTTGGCGTGCACTTCGCGGCGGAACTGCACGAGGGTACCCATCATGCGCTCCACCCAGTCATCGAAGACGGGGGTGGACAAATCGTAGCGAGAATTAGCAAAAACCATACACAGTAGAATAACGCCGCTCGCCGGGGTTTACCTACCCGTTCCCTCTTTCTGACAGCCCTCGAGAATATCTATGACTTTATGACAGATTGTGAAGAGTTTTTGTGCGCGCCCGAGCCCCCGAAAATGCTCTGCCCCGCCATTTCCTGCCGGACCTTTTCTGTCAAACGATTCAAGCCGCCACCCGGTGCGGGTGACGGCTTGAATCGTCAATGCTGTATCAGCTAATACCGCGTGCTCAGATTAGAGCGAGCGGCTCAGGATTGCCTGCTTCACCTCGGCAATAGCCTTGGTGATCTGGATGCCACGGGGGCAAGCCTCGGTGCAGTTGAAGGTGGTGCGGCAACGCCACACGCCTTCCTTGTCGTTGAGGATTTCCAGACGCAGGTCGCCTGCATCGTCGCGCGAGTCGAAGATGAAGCGGTGTGCGTTCACGATAGCGGAGGGGCCGAAGTACTGACCGTCGGTCCAGAAGACCGGGCAGGACGAGGTACATGCTGCACAGAGGATGCACTTGGTGGTGTCATCGAAACGTGCACGGTCCTCAATGGTCTGCAGACGCTCACGCTCAGGCTCGTTCGAGTCATTGATGAAGAACGGCATGATTTCGCGGTATGCCTGGAAGAAGGGCTCCATGTCAACGATGAGGTCCTTTTCGCAGGGCAGACCCTTGATGGGCTCAACGGTAATCGGCTTGGTCAGGTCAAGGTCCTTCAGCAGGGTCTTGCAAGCCAGGCGGTTACGGCCGTTGATGCGCATTGCGTCCGAGCCGCAGATGCCGTGTGCGCAGGAGCGGCGGAAGGAGACGGAGCCGTCTACTTCCCACTTAATCTTGTGCAGAGCGTCGAGCACGCGGTCGGTGCGGTACATGGTCAGCGGGAATTCATCCCAGTACGCCTCGGAGGAAACTTCCGGGTTGTAGCGACGAATCTTGATGACCACATCGTAGGTGGGGATGGAGTCGGAGTCGCCGCCGGTCATACCCTCAAACAGCTTGACGGATTCCGGTTCGGGGAGTTCGTTTTCAGCCATTTTAGTACTTACGCTCCTTCGGCTCGTAGCGGGTGTAGACAACGGGCTTGGTTTCGAATCGCAGACCCTTGACACCCTCAAACTCGGATTCGGGGTCGAGGTAGACCATCGAGTGCTTCATGAAGTTAACGTCGTCACGCTTGGGGAAGTCCTCGCGGTAGTGACCACCACGGGATTCCTTACGGTGCAGTGCACCAACGGACATGACCTTTGCCAGCTCAATCAGGAAGCCGAGCTCAACAGCCTCGAGCAGGTCGAGGTTGAAGCGCTTGCCCTTGTCCTGGATGGCGATGTTCTTGTAGCGCTCTTCCAGTTCAGCAATAGTTGCCAGTGCTGCGCGGATGGTCTCATCGGTACGGAACACCTGCATGTCAGCTTCCATAGCCTTCTGCAGGTCTGCGCGGATAGCGCCGACCTTCTCGGTGCCCTTGCCTTCGAGGATACCGTTGAGCATGTTCAGAACGCGATCTGCTGCATCGTCCGGAACCGGCACGAACTCAGCGGATGCTGCGTACTCTGCAGCCTTGCGGCCTGCACGCTTACCGAACACGTTGATGTCCAGCAGGGAGTTGGTGCCCAGACGGTTTGCACCATGGACGGACACGCAAGCAACCTCACCAGCTGCGTAGAGACCAGGGATGGTCTCTTCGCTGTTGCGGTAGACCTCGGTCTCGTTGTTGGTGGGGATACCGCCCATTGCGTAGTGCGCGGTGGGGAACACCGGGATGGGCTGGTGGTGCGGTTCCACTGCCAGGTAGGTACGAGCGAACTCGGTAATATCGGGCAGCTTCTCGTCGATGTGGGAGGGCTCCAGGTGGGTCAGGTCCAGCAGCACGTAGTCCTTGTGGGGACCGCAACCGCGGCCTTCACGCACCTCGTTTGCCATTGCACGTGCCACGATATCGCGGGGTGCGAGGTCCTTAATGGTGGGTGCGTAGCGCTCCATGAAGCGCTCACCGTCAGCGTTACGGAGAATACCGCCTTCACCACGAGCACCCTCGGTGACGAGAATGCCCAGGCCAGCCAGGCCGGTCGGGTGGAACTGAACGAATTCCATGTCCTCCAGGGGCAGGCCTGCACGCAGTGCGATAGCCATGCCGTCACCGGTGAGGGTGTGTGCGTTGGAGGTGGTCTTGAAGATCTTGCCGCAGCCGCCGGATGCGAAAATCACGGACTTAGCCTGGAAGACGTGGACCTCGCCGGTTGCCAGGTCGTAGGAGACAACGCCGGCGGGGCGGGGCTTGCCCTCTTCGTCCTTGACCAGGATCAGGTCGAGAACGTAGAACTCGTTGTAGAACTCCACATTGTGACGAACGCAGTTCTGGTAGAGGGTCTGCAGAATCATGTGGCCGGTACGGTCAGCTGCGTAGCATGCGCGGCGCACAGCAGCCTTACCGTGGTCACGGGTGTGACCACCGAAGCGGCGCTGGTCAATGCGGCCTTCGGGGGTTCGGTTGAAGGGAAGACCCATCTTCTCCAAGTCGAGCACAGCGTCAATAGCTTCCTTAGCCATGATTTCTGCTGCGTCCTGGTCAACCAGGTAGTCACCACCCTTGACGGTGTCAAAGGTGTGCCACTCCCAGTTGTCCTCTTCAACGTTAGCCAGAGCGGCGCACATGCCACCCTGTGCCGCGCCGGTGTGGGAGCGGGTGGGGTATAGCTTGGTCAGTACCGCGGTGCGAACTCGCTGACCGGCCTCAATGGCGGCACGCATACCTGCGCCGCCGGCACCGACGATCACTACATCGTACTTATGTACCTGCATGATGTTCTTTCTGTGTTTTAGATGTTTTCGTTTGTCTCGGATACGTCGCCGTTAGCGTGCCGAGCAGAAGCTGGGGAGCAGTTCAGCCGCTGCGCCGGAGGGGCAGGGGTCGAACGCGAAGATGGTGAGGGTACCAACCAGCAGGACGAATGCACATGCTGCGAAGAGGATGACCTTCAGCCAAACGCGCAGGCGGTCCTTCTCAGCGTAGTCATCGATGATGACGCGGATGCCGTTAGCACCGTGCAACATAGCCAGCCAGAGCAACAGCAGATCCCAGACCTGCCAGAAGGGGTTAGCCCACTTACCGCCCACGAAGCCGAAGTCGATGGCGTGGATACCGTCACCGACCATAAGGTTGGAGAACAGGTGACCGAAAATCAGCACGACGAGTACGACGCCGGACAGGCGCATACCCAGCCAAGCGAACATCTCAAAGTTGTTGCGCTTGGAGGAGGAGCGGTTGTACTTCACACCGTCGATGCGGTTGTCACGCAGACGGGGTACATAGGTGCGGGGCTTAAGCGGAGTAGCCATAGTTTAGTGACCTCCCATGTGCGAGAAAACGATCGGCAGGTGACGTGCGGCAAAGCCAGCAACGGTGATTGCCCAGAGGAAAAGCACAACCCAGAGAATCTTGATGTGCATGTAGGTTGCCTTCTGGCTGATTTCGACGTTGCCGTCCTTGTTCTTCGCCTGGATGTGCTCCACGTGCGAGTTGGTTGCCTTACCCCAGAAGTCAATAAGGATAATACGAATACCGTTGAACGCGTGGTAGACGATGGCGGCGACAAGCGCGGTCTCGCCCAGGCCCATGATGGGGTTCTTGTACAGGCTCAGTACACCGTTGTAGGCCTCCGGGGAGATACGCACGACGGCAGTATCTAGGATGTGTACAAGAAGGAAGAAGAAAATCGCGATACCGGTAATGCGATGAGCAACCCAGGACCACATGCCCCAGCGGCCGCGGTAGAGGGTTCCTTTAGAACCATTCAACACTGAATAACCTCCTGCTGCGACGGCGAGCGTCTGGGTTCTGGTACCGCATTTTTAGGCCCCAGCTTCCAGGCACAGCTGTGTGCTCACCGACTGCTTTTGTTCGTCTGTTACTTCCAAGATATCAGGTAAATTCACAGCTTACTGACACCCTGTTTAGGGTTTTTTTACAGGTTCTAAAAGCAAATTAGGGCACATTTTCTTTACGATATCCCCTAATCCCCTGTGTTTGTACGGAACTTACCTTAACCTAACCTCAAACATCACCTAAATGAGAGCCGCCTGACACTTTTTTGTTAAAACCTAAAAGAATTCGATATATGACAAATTCACCCGCTATTCTTGAAGCGATGAATACTGCACTCACTCGATTCCGCCCGCTTATTCCCGCCGGCGGTGTTGGCTCGCGTTTGTGGCCCCTGTCCCGCGCGCATGCCCCGAAATTCCTGCTCGACCTTACCTCGTCGGGCAATTCCCTGCTGCGTGACACCTACGACCGTCTCATCGATCTCAGCAACGGTTCCGTCATGGTGGTTACCGGCACTTCGCACGCCAATGCGGTTACCCAGCAGATTCCTGAGCTGCGTGCCGCTGACCTGGTGCTGGAGCCCTCCCCCAAGGACTCGGCTGCAGCTATCGGTCTGGCTTGCGCTATCATCCACCGCCGCGAACCGGACGCCATCATCGGCTCCTTCGCAGCTGACCACGTCATCAGCCCCGTGGATGAGTTCCACCGCGTGGTGACCGAAGCTGTCATCACCGCGGCAACCGGCAAGATTGTCACCATCGGCATTACCCCCACCGAGCCCTCCAGCGCGTTTGGCTACATTCATGCCAGCGAGCCCCTGGGCATCGAGGGTGCTCCCAACGCACACGCAGTGGACACCTTCGTGGAGAAGCCGGACACCACCACCGCACAGAAGTACCTGGACTCCGGTGAATACACCTGGAACGCAGGCATGTTCGTGGCACCGGCAGCCCTGATGCTCAAGCACCTCGAGGCGAACGAGCCCGAGCTGTACGCGGGCATTATGGAAATCGCTAATGCTTGGGACACCCCCGAGCGTGAGGCTGTTATGGACCGCGTGTGGGAGACCCTGCCGAAGACCGCTATCGACTACGCTGTGGCTGAGCCCGCAGCAGCAGCGGGCGACGTCGCAATGGTTCCCGGCTCCTTCAGCTGGGACGACGTTGGAGACTTCGACGCCGTGGCACGCCTGAACACCGAGAAGAGCGGCGAAGAGCTGACCATCCTCGGCGAGAAGGACAACGTCATTAACCACGGTTGCTCCGGCATCGTTGTTGCAAACACCGAGCGTAAGATCTCTATCATTGGCCTCGACGACATCGTCGTGGTGGACACCCCCGATGCCCTGCTGGTCGCACCGCGCTCCAAGGCACAGGCCGTCAAGGATGCCGTGGGTGAGATCAAGGCGCGAGGCTTGAACAACCTCCTCTAAATTTTTAGCCCTGAGTAGGCACATGAGCCTTACTCGAGCAAAAGATACCTCTAGAGACCGGCTCTCTTCTTTTCGGAAGGGAGCCGGTTTTCTTTTGCCCTAATGGGTCATTTTGCGGGCGGTTTCAGGGCTTTTGCCTAGTGGGGCGCGGAAGGATGCTCCCTGCGGCTGGGCGGGGGTCGGAATGCCTTACGCACCCGGCGTGGGCTACACTTCCAGAGTCTGATACGAGCCAAGGATCAACCGCTATAGAGAACCATTCTCATGTTAGTCTTGGTGCATGCACATGACCCGTAAGTTTTTCCTCACCCGCGCCGGTGCACTCGGCGCTGTAGCCGCCCTCGCACTGACCGCCTGCGGCTCCCAGACCTCCCAGAACGCACAGACCAGCCCCAGCGCCTCCACCTCCGCGAGCGCAACTCCCGCCCCCATCACCGAAGGCAAGGGCGCGGCAAGCCGCGTCGCCATCACCTACGACGGCGGTGTGCTCGTCTATGACGCCAAGGATATGAAGCTGCTCGCAGATATCCCCAAGGAAGGCTTCCTGCGCCTCTCCGACGCTGGCGATAACCGCCACCTCGTCGTTGCAGACGGCAACAGCTACACCTTCCTGGACACCGGCGTATGGTCCGTAGCGCACGGCGACCACTCGCACTACTACACCACTTCCCCGTCGCTGTCTTCGCTGTCTCTGGCGGCTGACCACACCGGTCACGTCATCAAGGACAACGGCAAGGTCGCGGCATTCGCTGACGGCACCGGCTCCTTCGCTGTGTACGACCCGGCGAAGCTGACCCACGACAAGCGCACCGCCTCCTCCCTGGAGACCACGACCGTCACCCTGCCGAAGCCTCACCACGGCTTCGCAATCCCGCTGCCCAACGACCAGTACCTGGTAGCGGTCGGCGACTCGAAGACCCGCACCGGTGCCGCTGTTGTGGATGCTCAGGGCAAGACCGTCACCGAGAGCCCCGCCTGCCCCGGCGTTCACGGTGAAGCCATCGCTAAGGACGGCGCGTTCACCATCGGTTGCACCGACGGCGCGCTGGTTTACAAGGACGGCAAGTTCACCAAGATCACCAACCCCGAGGACCCGTACTCGCGCTCGGGCAACCAGGCTGGTAAGGCCGACTCCCAGTACGTTCTGGCGGACTACAAGACCGACAAGGACGCTAAGCTGGAGCGCCCCGAGAAGTTCTCCATTATCGACACCGTTGCGGCAACCCGCACCGTCTACTCCCTGCCTTCTGGCGTGAGCTACACCTTCCGTTCGCTGGCTCGTGGCCCTCAGGGTGAGGCGCTGCTGCTGACCACCGACGGTAAGCTGCGCGTCTTCGATCCGGCGACCGGCGCGGAGCTGGGCTCCGTACAGCTCATGGAGGCGTGGACCGAGTCTGAGACGTGGCAGGACGAGCGTCCGGCACTGTGGGTGGACGGTAAGACCGCCTACATGACCGATCCGGCGACCAAGAAGCTCATTGCGGTGTCCCTGTCGAACCCGGCAGCTCCGAAGGAGCTGATGAGCGTGGAGCTTCCGAAGACCCCGAACGAGATCCTGGGTGTTTCTTCTGCGAACGCTGCACCGGTTGAGGCAGAGGCACACGGCGCAGAAGCTCACAGCTCAGCTTCCGCTGACGCACACTAATCCGGCGAGTCTGGCGAGCCTCACGAGGGCCACTCCCGCTAGGGTTCTCACGCTGAAGCAAACCTAGCGAAAACATAAAGAGAGATGCGACCGATAACCTATCGGTCGCATCTCTCTTTGTGCATGCAGGGTTTATGCGCCAGCTACTAACGCAGCGGCAGACCCCCAATTTCTTCCCAGTTCTGCCCATCGTAGGAGTAGCAGTGCAGGTGATCCACGGTGAAGGTACGCTGCTCGGCGGGCAGAGCGTCAAACACCTTGCGGGCGTTCGCCACCTGCTCCTCACTCAAGCCGTGGCCCAGGGTCACGTGCGGCACGTAGGGGAAGGATGCCGCGCCGGCACCGAATAGCTCAACCAGCTTCTGGTGAATCTGCTCGAACTCGGTTTTACCCGCCTCCAGGTTCAGGTACTCCACCTCGGTTACCGGGCGGAAGGAGTGTACCGAACCCCAGCGTGCTTCAAAACGCGGCGTGTCCAGCGCCTCGCGGAACTGCGGGGACTGCACCGCAGCCAATAGAGACTCGTTCAGCTCCGTCAGGTACACGGTCACGTGGGTGCTGATAGGCGCCACCGCACCACCGGCTACCGCGCGCTTCCACTTTTCCAGGCGCTGAGCATTCTCACCACTCACGTGCGCAATAACGCTCAGGTAGCGGCGACCGGGTTTCAGGGTCGGGGATACAGGAGCCGTCGTGGGGCTCAAAGAGTTCTCTTGTGCTGTCATCTCAATCGTGCAGGTAATGCGGCGTCTCAGCCGGACTGGCTGAACAGCGCGCTAGATTGCTGCGGCAGGCAGGAAGCCAACCTTCTTGTACACGTTCTCAATGGTGACCGTAGCGATCTCGCGGGCAGCGGATGCGCCCACAGCCAGCAGGCGGTCCAGCTCGGCGGGGTCGTCCATAAGCTCGAGGGTACGCTCACGCACCGGGGTGAGGCGCTCCACCACGATATCGGCAAGGTCAACCTTCAGGTGGCCGTACATCTTGCCCTCGTAGCGTGCCACAATCTCGTCGATGCTCTCGCCGGTCATCGCCGAGTAGATGGAGAGCAGGTTGGAGACGCCGGGCTTAGCCTCGCGGTCGTAGGCGATGACAGAGCCGTCATCGGTCACGGCGGACTTAATCTTCTTCTGGGTTGTCTTGGGGGTATCCAGAAGCTTGATCAGGCCCTTATCGGATACCGCAGACTTGGACATCTTCGAGGTCGGGTCCTGCAGGTCGTAAATCTTGGCGGTTTCCTTCAGAATCACCGGCTCGGGCACCACGAAGGTCTCACCGAAACGGGAGTTGAAACGCTGAGCCAGGTTACGGGTCAGCTCCAGGTGCTGACGCTGGTCCTCACCCACGGGCACGCCGTCCACCTGGTAGAGCAGGATGTCGGCAGCCATCAGAATCGGGTAGGTGAACAGACCTACGGAGGCGTTCTCGGCACCCTGCTTCTGGGACTTGTCCTTGAACTGGGTCATACGGGAGGCCTCACCGAAGCCGGTGAAGCAGTTCAGAACCCACGCCAGCTGGGCGTGCTCGGGCACGTGCGACTGCACGAACAGCGGGGTGCGGGTCGGGTCAATGCCGGAGGCGATGTACTGTGCCGCGGTCAGGCGGGTACGCTCACGCAGCTCCTCGGGGTTCTGAGGAACGGTGATGGCGTGCATATCCGGGATAAAGAACAGGCATTCGTTATTCGGGTCGTCCTGCAACGCCACCCAGTTGTTCACAGCACCAATGTAGTTACCCAGGTGCATCGAATCAGCCGACGGCTGCGCACCCGAGTAGATACGTGCCTTCTGCTGAGAGGCGTTAGGGATGAGGGACTTATCCTGCTTCTTTTCGTCTGCCATAGTTATTTCCTGTGCAGTTCTTCCTGTGCGGTGCTGCGGACGGTGCAGCACATCTTCAAAAACTTATCTGTAGGTGGGTCCGCGTCTTACTCACCGATGCGGTAGTCAACCACGAGCGGCGCGTGATCGCTGAAACGCTCATCGTAGCTTGCCGCGCGGTCCACGACCGCTTCCACGGCACTTTCGGCGAGCGCCGGGGTCGCCATGTGGTAGTCGATACGCCAGCCTGCGTCATTATCGAACGCCTTACCGCGGTAGGACCACCAGGTGTAGGGGCCGGGCACCTGACCCGCCAGCTCACGAGCCACATCGCGGTAGCCGATATCGCCGAAGAAGCGGTCAAAGTAGGCGCGTTCCTCCGGCAGGAAGCCGGCACGCTTCTGGTTAGCCTTCCAGTTCTTAATGTCCAGCTCGGTGTGGCCTACGTTCAAATCGCCCACGATGAGCACGTGGTCCGAATGCTTTGCCAGTTCAGGCATGCGCACCAGCATGCGCTCCAGGAAGCGGTACTTATCGTCCTGCTTCTGGGTGCCGACCTCACCGGAGTGAACGTAGGCGCTGACCACGGTCAGGGTCTTGCCGTTGGGCAGAACGTAGTCCGCCTCAACCCAGCGGCCCGAATCGTCAAAGTACTCTTCGCCAATATTCGAACGGGTCGCTACCGGCTGGTTCTCCAGGAGTTCACCGGCCGAGTTCGGGGTGCGGCGGGTCGCCACCAGCACACCGGCGCGGCCCTTCGCGGCAGCCTCCGCGTGCAGAATATGCCACTGGGATTCGTCCAGCAGCTCACGCACGATAGCGTCGGGTGCGCGCACCTCCTGCAGGCAGAGAATGTCGATGTCACGGCTCGCCAACCACGCCGCCATATCCTTCTTGTAGGCGGCTCGGATACCGTTCACATTCACGCTTGCCACGCGAAGCAGACCGCTCGGGCGCGGTGCAGGGGTGTTAGAAAAATGCATAGTCTTAATTATGCCAGTTTGAGGGAAGAGAAATTTTCACTCGTGCGCGTTTTTTCTCTGGCTGAACGGTAAACTATTGGGTGATGAATTCACACTCCTCACAGACCACCGACCACGGTGCCCCCTCACATTCTGCGGGCACCACCGCATCCGAAAGTACCGCTCACAACGCTGAGAGCCGCTACGAGCTACCCCCGATTCCCGGCCCGAAGTACGAGCAGGTCATCCACTACATTGAGCAGCGCTATATTATTCCCGGCAAGCCCGGCGATAAGCTGCCCACCGAACGTATGATTCAGCAGAACTTTGGGGTGAGCCGCCAGACGGTTCGTAGCGCCCTGAAGGTTCTGATTGAACGCGGCCTGCTCTACAACGTGCAGGGCTCCGGCACCTACGTTGCCGAGCGCACCGACGCCACCTACATTCCGCGCGTGGACACCTTCGCCGACGATATGCGCCGCCGCGGTTTCGAAGGCACCACCCGCATGATTGCGACCCGCTGGATGGACGCCACCGAAGAGATCTCCACCCACCTATCCGTGCCGGTGGGCGAGAAGGTGCTGTTCGTGCGTCGTCTGCGTCTTGCCAACCACGAAGTCATCGGCTTTGAGCGTTCCTACTTTGTCAAGGCCGCCGCAAGCAGCATCCTGGACGCCATGATGGCAGAGATGTCCGGTGCGATGAGCTCGCTAGACCAGCTTGCCGACACCCCCAACGCCATTAAGCACGCCCGCGTACGCACCAGCGCGGCGCTCTTCACCGACGCCGACGCCGAGGCGTTCAACCACCAGGTTCCCGTGGGCGAGGCGGCGTTCAAGGTCTGCGCGACCGGCTACACCGAAGAAGGTAGCCCCGTAGAGTACGCAGAGACCCTGTACCTTGCTGATGCCTACTTCTACGAGATGATTCTCTAGCACCTGCCTTTTCTCTTGTGACGACAGTGTGAAGGGCGGTGCCCCGGTAGATTGTTCTACCGGGGCACCGCCCTTTTGAGTTATCAGCTCTGAAATATTTCAGCTCTAAAATGCTGCGAGCCTTATGCCGCCTGACGCTCCGCGGTCTCAACCACGTTCACCAGCAGCTCCGCGCGGGTCATCGGGCCCACACCGCCGGGGTTCGGGGAAACCCAGGACGCCTTCTGCGCAGCCTCCGGGGAGACATCGCCGAAGAGCTTCTTCTTGCCGGTCTCCGGGTCCTCAGCGCGGGAAACACCAACGTCCAGCAGGATTGCGCCGTCCTTGACCTGGTGAGCCTTCAGCACGTGAGGAACACCCACAGCGGCAACAATGACGTCCGCCTCGCGCAGCACCTCGTCCAGGTTCTCGGTACCGGTGTGCGCCAGGGTTGCGGTCGCGTTCACCTCGCGGCGGGTCAGCAGCAGACCCAGCGGGCGACCCACGGTAATGCCGCGGCCGAGCACCACAACGTTCTTACCGTTCCAGTCGATGCCGTGGCGCTTGACCAGCTCAATGACACCGTTGGGGGTGCAGGGCAGCGGGGAGTCCAGCGGCTCAGAAACGTTCAGCACGAGCTTGCCGAGGTTGGTCGGGTGCAGGCCGTCAGCGTCCTTCTCGGGGGCGATGCGCTCCAGCACGCGGTTGGTGTCCAGGTGCTTGGGCAGGGGCAGCTGCACAATGTAGCTGGTGCACGCCGGGTCGTTGTTCAGCTTGTCGATCTCTGCGTCGAGCTCTTCCTGAGTGATGTCACCGGGCAGGTCCACACGGATGGAGTTAATACCGATCTCTGCGCAGTCGCGGTGCTTAGCGCCCACGTATGAGCGGGATGCGGGGTCGTCACCGACCAGCACGGTACCCAGGCCGGGGGTAATACCCTTAGCCTTGAGCGCCTCGACGCGCTCCTTCAGCTCTTCCTTGATGGCTGCGGCGGTTGCGTTACCGTCTAGAATCTGGGGCATTGTTTTTCCTTCCATAGATTGCGGCGGGTTCGCCGAAACGGACGGTCTGTGTGTTGAGTTCTAGGGTGTGTTCCTAGAGGCGCCACTCCCCCGCTACGTCCCTCAACGGATGTAGTGGGTAGAGCGGCAAAAAATAAGAGGGCGAAATAACCCCGCCCGCTCAGCACCCACAGGGAATGTTGAGCGAACGGGGTCATTCATGGGTCTACCAGTTCTCGCTGCCCTGGTAGAGGGGGTACTTGGCGCACAGTGCCTCAACGCGGGCACGCAGCGCAGCGATGTCCGGGTTCGGCAGCAGTACGGAAGCGATAATGTCGGCTACCTCGGTGAAGCCCTCAGCGTCGAAGCCGCGGGTCGCTAGCGCGGGGGTACCGATACGCAGACCGGAGGTCACCATCGGCGGGCGCGGGTCGTTCGGCACGGCGTTACGGTTGACGGTAATGCCAGCGGCGTGCAGCAGATCCTCTGCTTCCTTGCCGTTGAGGGCGTGGTCGCGCAGGTCAACGAGCACCAGGTGAACGTCGGTACCACCGGAGGCGATCGACACGCCGGCGTCCTTCACGTCCTGCTGCAGCAGGCGGTTCGCGAGGATCTGTGCGCCCTCAACAGTGCGCTTCTGACGGTCCTTGAACGCGTCAGATGCGGCGACCTTGAACGCGGTAGCCTTCGCAGCGATCACGTGCATGAGCGGGCCGCCCTGCTGGCCGGGGAACACTGCGGAGTCAATCTTCTTCTTCAGCTCCTCGGTGCAGAGGATGAAGCCGGAACGGGGGCCGCCCAGGGTCTTGTGCACGGTGGAGGAGACCACGTGTGCGTGCGGGACGGGGTTCGGGTGCAGACCCGCAGCCACCAGGCCCGCGAAGTGAGCCATGTCCACCCACAGGTATGCACCGATTTCGTCAGCAATCGCGCGGAACGCAGCGAAGTCCAGCTGACGGGGGTACGCGGACCAGCCGGCAATAATCAGCTTGGGGCGCTCAGCCAGAGCCAGTTCACGCACCTGATCCATGTCAACGCGGCCGGACTCGTCCACGCCGTACGCCACAACGTTGTACAGCTTGCCGGAGACGTTCAGCTTCATGCCGTGGGTCAGGTGGCCACCGTGTGCCAGGGACAGACCCATAATGGTGTCGCCGGGATTCAGCAGTGCGTGCATGACGGCGTTGTTCGCCTGCGCACCGGAGTGCGGCTGAACGTTCGCGTGCTCCGCACCGAAGAGCTCCTTCACACGGGAGATAGCGAGGGACTCAACGATGTCAACGAATTCGCAGCCGCCGTAGTAGCGGCGGCCGGGGTAACCCTCAGCGTACTTGTTGGTCAGTACCGAGCCCTGGCTTTCGAGGACGGCACGGGGGACGAAGTTCTCGGATGCAATCATCTCGAGGGTGTTCTGCTGGCGCTTGCGCTCCAGCTCAATGGCTTCTGCAACCTCGGGGTCGAGGTCGGCGAGGGGCATCTCGAGGATCTTCTGCTCGGACATTACGCTCCTGGGAGTGTTTTTGCGTTATCTTCGGTCGCTCATCATCGGGGTTGCCGCGGCATGCGCCGGGCGATCTTCAGGAGGCGGCGGGCGCATCCAGTTGAAAACCCTGAATGAAAAAATATGAGCTACACCTCATAATACCGTAAAGCCCGCTTTCCTTCGAGAAGGAAAACGGGCTTTACAAAGCATCACGATGAAGTTTTTACGGCGTTGGCGCGACACCAGCAAGGGGCATACAACACACCCCGGCAGGCTGATTGGCGGCCGTTAAGCGGGTCTACACACCCTACGCCTGACGCAGGATAGCGGAAGCATACTCCAGGTACGCCTCGCGAGCGCTCTCCTTCTTACCGCCAGCCACCAGCTGGGTCTGCACCACGTAACCGGTCAGCACCGACAGCACCGCGGCACCGATAACGGTCAGCCACTCTTCAAGCTCCTCTTCGGTGAAGTCCAGCTCAGCTGCACCCCAGGCGCGGTAGCGTTCCAGGGACTGATCGCGCAGGCAGCTCAGCTGCTCAGACACCACGGTTGCCAGCTGCGGCATTGCCACAGCTTCGCCCCAGGTGACGAGCAGGTGACGGCGAATCTTGGGGGTGTCCAGCACCTTCAGGCACCCGAACACGTAGTCCCAGGGCTGTTCGGCGCGGATGCGGTCGAAGGGCGCCATGTCCATGCGGGCTGCCGCCAGGATAATCTCATCCTTGGAGGAGAAGTGGTTATAAATCGCTCCAGCAGACAGGCCGGTGGCCGCAATAATATCGCTCATCGAAGCCTTCTGATAACCGTGCTTGATGAAGCATTCGCGGGCGGTCTCTACAATCTGAGAACGCCTGTTCTTTTTGTATTCTTCGCTGACTTTAGGCACAACCTAATCCTAGCGAATTTTTAGCCAATCCGTGCGCATCCTGGTCGCCGTTGACGCGCCCTCATGCGCAAATCCGGCGCAAAATAGAGCAAAAATTCTATAAATATGAGTGCCCACAATACGGATGCACGGGCACCCGGTATAAAAGCAGGGCACCCCGGGTTTACCCCAGGATGCCCCGCTCACAGCAGGTAGCTCAGCGCGTACTGAGCCCGCTACATATTCTTAGTGGAAGAAGTGGCGGGTACCGGTCAGGTACATGGTCACGCCAGCAGCCTTAGCCGCCTCGATAACTTCCTCGTCGCGGATCGAACCGCCCGGGTGCACGACGGCACGCACACCGGCGTCCAGCAGCACCTGCAGGCCGTCAGCGAAGGGGAAGAACGCGTCGGATGCAGCAACCGCACCGCGGGCACGCTCGTTACCTTCACCGCCGAGAGTGTTCGCGCGCTCCACCGAGAGCTTGCAGGAATCCACGCGGTTCACCTGGCCCATGCCGATGCCCACGGCGGCACCGTTATCAGCAAGCAGAATAGCGTTGGACTTGGGCGAACGCAGTGCACGCCACGCGAATTCGAGGTCGCGCAGGGTGGCCTCGTCGGCGGGCTCGCCGGCAACCAGGGTCCAGTTCTTCGGGTCGTCACCCTCAGCCTGCAGACGGTCAGCCTCCTGGAAGAGTGCGCCACCGGAAATGGGGCGGTACTCAATAGCCTCGCGGGCAAAGTCCTCGGGCAGAACCAGCAGGCGCAAGTTCTTCTTCTCGCGCAGAATCTCCAGCGCCTCGGGCTCGAAACCGGGAGCCACAACAACCTCGGTGAAGATGCCCTTGACGGTCTGAGCCATAGCGGCGGTCACCGGGCGGTTAGCGGCAATCACGCCACCGTACGCGGACAGCGGGTCGCAGGCGTGCGCCTTCGCGTGAGCGTCTGCAATCGGGTCAGCCGCGCCGGGGGTTGCCACAGCAATACCGCAGGGGTTGTTGTGCTTGATAACGGCAACAGCCGGCTCGTCGAAGTCGTAAGCGGCACGCAGAGCAGCGTCAGCATCAACGTAGTTGTTGTAGCTCATCGCCTTACCGTGCACCTGCTCCGCCTGAGCAATGCCGGGGGCAGCGGCGGGGTCAACGTACAGGGCGGCACGCTGGTGCGGATTCTCGCCGTAACGCAGGGTCTCGCTGCGCTCGAAGCCCAGGCCAGCGTACGGGGGCCAGAAGTTAGCGTCCTCATCCTGCAGGAACTGGGATGCGGTCCAGGTAGCCACGGCGGTGTCGTATGCGGCGGTGTGGGCGAATGCGCCAGCGGCAAGGCGGCGGCGCTCGTCCAGGGAGAAGCCACCGTTCTTAGCGGCCTCAACGGTGCGCGCGTAGTCGGCGGGGTCTACCACAATAGCGACGGCGTCGTGGTTCTTCGCGGCAGCGCGAACCATGGAGGGGCCACCAATGTCGATCTTCTCGATGATGGCGTCCTGATCGGCACCGGATGCAACGGTCTCAACGAAGGGGTACAGGTTCACAACCACCAGGTCGAACGCCTCAACGTCCAGCTCTTCGAGGGTGTCGATGTGCTCCTGCTTGCGGCGGTCAGCCAGAATACCGGCGTGGATGCGCGGGTGCAGGGTCTTCACGCGGCCTTCGAGGCACTCGGGGAAACCGGTCACTTCGGTGACCTCGGTGACGGGTACGCCTGCTGCCGCGATGGTGGATGCGGTGGAGCCGGTGGAGACCAGCGCGACGCCAGCCTCGTGCAGGCCGCGGGCGAAGTCCTCCAGACCGGTCTTGTCGTAGACGGAAATGAGGGCGCGGCGCAGGGGCACGCGATCGAGCTCAATGAGAGACACAAATACTCCGATGCTTTAGACGTGCACGCCGGTTCTCGACGGCACAGCTGGTGGATGGACGTAGCCTGCCCGGATAGACAGGATATGTGTGGGGGTATTCCCCGCCGCTGTGCGTGACGCTAAGGTGAGCGCGTCGAATGGGCACAACGGAACGTGTGTGGGCGGCGGGGTTTGAGCTCGGCTCATTCCGCCGCGAAAAATTTAGTGGGCGAAATTAGCTGTCAGATGCAGTGCCGCGGGATTCAGCGAGAGATGCGATGGTCTGCACGAGCAGGCGGCGCTCCTGCACCTTAATGCGTTCGTGCAGGGTCTCTTCGGTATCGTCATCCAGAACGGGCACTGCCGCCTGGGCGAGGATGGGGCCGGTGTCAACGCCCGCATCCACAAAGTGGACGGTCAGGCCGGTAATCTTCACGCCGTGCGCCAGGGCGTCACGCACGCCGTGCGCACCCGGGAAGGAGGGCAGCAGGGCGGGGTGGGTGTTAATAATGCGGTTGCTGAAACGCTCGACCAGCTGCGCGTCAACAATGCGCATGAAGCCGGCGAACACAATGTAATCGGGGTCGTAGGAAGCGATCTTTTCTTCCAGCGCGCGGTTCCAGGAGGGGCGGTCGGCGTAGTCGCCGGGCTGCACCAGGAAGGTGGGTACACCCGCCGCCTGGGCACGTTCAATACCCAGACAGGGCTTGTCGGCGCCCACTGCCGCAATGTCGAGGGGAAGCTCGCCCGCTGCTACAGCGTCGAGGATGGACTGAAGATTCGTTCCGGAGCCGGATACCATAACCACAATTCGCACCCGACTAGTATAACCCGTCTCACACCCTTATCCAAAGGGGGTAAGAGGTTCACAACAGGCCCAAAGCCCAAAGGTGAGCACAAAGAAACCCCGGCGGGATGAATCCTCACCGGGTTTCACTGGAGTTCATGGGGGGGGTTTATGGGGGTTCATCGGGGTTTGCTGGGCGCAAACTCAACAGGTCGCGAACTCAATAGGTCGCGGGCGCACGGGACGGTACCCTTATAGGTATGTCTACTCCCCCGCAGAACACTCCAAACAACGCACCGCAGCAGCCCACCCCGAACAACGGTGCACCGCAGAACCAGCAGGTTCCGCCGCGAGCGCCGCAGCAGGCACCTCAGAACATGATGCCGCAGCCTCGAGGACCTCAGGGTAAGAAGCCGCGCAAGCCCATCGACCCCATCGAACAGCAGAAAGCGAATATTCGCACCTCGCTTATGCTGATTGCTGCCGCGCTGGTGATTTTTGCGGCGTCTTCCTTCGTGCTCTCCACGATGCCGCTTTTCTTGGCGCTCTTCATCTTCGCGCTCGCCGGCATTACCCTGAGCATTATTGCGATTGTGCGCACCGCCGTCTACCGCGGCCCCTGGTTCTTCTACATTGCCGCGGGCGTCAGCATTATCTACGGTGCGATGACCCTGCTGGGCGGTATCGGTCTTGCTCTCATGCCCGGCGCGCAGGAGTACCGCGAGTGCCGCGCCGCCGCGCTGACCCAGACCGACATGTACACCTGCGATCAGAAGTTCCAGGGCACGATGGACAAGCTCACCGGCGCATCCAGCTCTAGCTCTTCTACAGCTCGTTAGGGGTTCCGCGCGCTAGTTCTTCTTGCGGGCGTTAGAACCCTGCGCATTAGAGCCCTGGGACTTCGAGGAGCTGACATCCAGCGGGGGCAGTTCCACGGTAGACGCCTCATCGGTCACCAGCGGAAGGATGCCGGTCTGGCTACGAACCTCAAAGATGCGGCTCATCGCCTGATCGGCAGAGAGGACATCCAGCTCGCGATCCACAAAATCACGTTCTAGGTCGTTCTTCTGCTTCTTGCGTGCCGCCTTGGCCGCTTTCTTCGCCTCGCGCTTCTGCGCACGCTCAAGCGCGCGGTCGCTGGTACGATCATCGCCGGCGCGGTCCGGCGCGGCAGATTCAGCGTGGGCGGCATCAGCCGAGTTATCCTGCACTGATTCATCCTGCGCAGTGGCGGGCTGCTCAAGACCAAAGCCGAAGTACGCCATAATGCGGCTCGCGCGACCCTTCGAACGCGGCGCCTGCTCTGCGGGCTCTTCAACAGCGTTCTCACGCTCAGTAGCCACAGGTTCGGCAGCCTCGTAGACGGGCTCCTGAATCAGTTCGCGAGTCTCCTCCTCGGAGGGGTCATGAGCGTACACGGCGGGGTCATAGGTGCCGTGTTCGTCAGCAGTGTACTCGTTGGAGGCAGGCTCAACAGATGCTTCAATGCTCTCGTAATCCTCCGCCTGCGCAGAGTCAGCATGGGCAGAGTGCAGGTAATCGACCTGCTGAACGGCCTCAATCGGCTCGTACTCCTCAGCAGAGTGCTCTTCAGTAGCAGCCTCTTCGGAGGCGGGCTCTTCAGCCACCTCTTCGCGCTCTGCAACAATCTCGGCGAAAGCGTCCGCCGCCGCACGCTGCGCCAGCTGTTCGGTCGCCTCCACGGGGACGGCAACCACCGGCTCCTGCGGATGCACCGGAACGTGACCGGTCGCCACCTCAGACACAACAGACTGCTCAGATGCCACAGATAGCTCGGGCTCAGCAACATTCTCGGAAGCCTGCGCGCGTGCCGCTTCCTCAGCTTCACGCTCAGCGGCCTCACGTTCGGCGGCTTCACGCTCAGCGGCTTCACGTGCCGCAGCTTCCTCAGCCTCACGCTCCATACGCTCTGCACGCTCCTGGGCACGCTGCTCACGACGCTCCGCAAAACGCTCACGGCCCTGCGCAAAACGCTCACGGGTCGAGGCAGTAAAACTCATCAGACGCTCACCCAGG
This sequence comes from Rothia mucilaginosa ATCC 25296, assembly GCF_000175615.1. Taxonomy (GTDB): domain Bacteria; phylum Actinomycetota; class Actinomycetes; order Actinomycetales; family Micrococcaceae; genus Rothia; species Rothia mucilaginosa. The sequence continues at coordinate 193,070 of NZ_ACVO01000017.1, forward strand.
TTCGGGCGCTCATCCGCAAAACGAGGCAGCTCACGGCTGCTGTCCGGCACCAGGGCGCGGCTCAGCAACATACCAAAAGTCACGCCGGCACCCACCGTCAACGCGGTATGCGCCGCAAAAGTCAGCGGCTCAGCACCAACCTCTGTAAAACGACCAATACCCAGAGAGCCGTACGAAATCCAGCCCAGCCACAGGGCACCAAACGACGTCATAATACCGGTCATCACGCCCAGCACCACCGCAGAAATCAGCGCAGACAGCGGGCGGAACGGAACCTTCAGGGCAACCCACTCATCCAGGTGATCCTCACCCTCACGCAAGAACCACCAGCCAGCAATCGCACCGGCACCCAGCGGCACCAGCAGACCCACCAGACCGAACGTACCCATCGACTCGGGCACAGCACCCAGAATCGGAAGCATCGGCAAAGTACCAACATCACTACTGGTCAAACCAACCGAGGTACCCGCACCAAAGGAGAAACCGGCACCGGTCGACCACGCAATCGCATAAATCACCAGGTTCGGCAAGAAACCCAGCTGCAGCAAAGTCACCGCAGTATCACCCACAGCGCCCGCATGCAGCTCCTGGTAGGTGGCAACAATCTGCGACCAACCCGCCAAAATACCGATACCCAAAAGCACCGCACCCAGACCGACCAGCGCCACAAAAGCAACCACCGCAGCACGCACCACAGCCCAGGCATACGAACCCGCCCAACGCGAATACTGACTCATCTGCGAAATCTGCTCCGCAGTATCAACACCCACCATGCGCGAAAGCGAACGCGCCTCACGGTAGCCACCCCACATCAGACCAGCCACCACAATACCCAAAGGCACCAGGGCAGCATTCAACGCCTGAAGAGGCTGCGGATGCGGGCTCGCCCAACCGTACATCGCCGAACTAATCAGCGCATAGGTCACCGAACCGGACAGCACCGGAATCAAAAACTCACCCTCATACGAGGCGCGCGCCAGGCGACGACCCGAACGGTAACAGAGCAGCAGAGGCAGAATACTCAAACCCAGAGGCACCAGCGTCATCGTGCCGGCAGAAGCACCAAAAGCAGCCGCAAGATCCAGAGGAACACCGTGAATCAGAAGCCACAGGTGCGCCGACATGGCGGCCACGGAGGAGAACTCCATGTCGCCAAAACCCTTGGTCGCCCACACGGCAGACATTGCCGCAAACACAGCAAGCGCAGAGAACAGGGCAGTAACAATTAGCTCAACAACACCCTGAAGCCACAGAGGCATGGGCATGGAATAACGCGAGATAGGTGAGGTGCTTTTCATCGTCCTTCAATCATGCCACGAATTAACGACGAAACCCGCCTCCGATTAACACTCGAAAGCGGGTTCTCACAACTATTCACACAGGTATTCATCCAGACGCGCACGCGAGGGCGCGTATCAGGCGAAGTTTTACTGCTCAGTCCACGGGTTGGAAGCTTCAACACCCCAGGCACGGTACACCTGCGCCTTAGAAGAAATCAGCTCCAAATCATAGGCGCTCGCACTCGCCGCCATCAGACCCTCCAGGGCGGCGGTAGGCAGCGGACCGGCATCATCACGACCCACGGCATGCACGCCGCGCGGCGCCTGACGACCCGCCCACTCGAGGCTCACGCGCGCATCCACATTAATAACGTGGTCGCCAAAGCGCTCAAGAAGTTCGGTAATCCAGCGATCAGTTTCCGGGTAGGGATACAGGCCCTTCAACTCGCCAATGCTCAGCACAGAAATGTACATGTGCCGGAACGAGCGGCGGCGCAGAAAAGCGACCACGGCGGGGTCAGGATCCGCCTTACGGATCTCCGCAAGAACGTCGGAGTCCAGGAGCATACCGGAGAAATTCATACCCCTAATGCTACGCTACGCGCAGACCGGCGTACTCAATAGCGGGGATGCCCTCGGGGTTCGGCAGAAGAAGGAAGTTCAGGAACTCGTCGCGCTTAGAAGAAATGCGGGAGTAATCGTCAATGCTGACTGCGGTGTATCCGCCTCGCGCGGGGACAGCTGCGGCACGCAGGCTTTCCTGGTAGGAGCGGGAGGGGTTCAGAGAGATTGCTGCTTCGGTTGCAGAGCCGTTGTACATGTGACAACCTGCGCCGTGAGTGGCGCGATCCTTTCGCGTTGCTCTTGTCTGTACCAATTACCACCGGTTATTCCGGTGGTGAATACAAACCGCTTCGTCATCCGAGCCACCCGTGAACATGGGGTTGGCGTTCGACCATAGTCGGAGCTTATCAGTCGAAACTCTTGAAGCTGGGTTTAGCTTACAGCATTTTCTCAAGTTAAGTAAAGCGTTTTTTGAAAGAGATTTAGATTATTAGCGTTTTGGCTTGTGAGAACGTTTTAAATGGGGTGAATTTTTGATACTGCGCGGAATATCTTATGTGAATACCGGTGTTTTTATGCGTTAAAAACTCCCCCACCAAAAATACGGAATACACCCCAAACCACCGCTCAATAGTCGCTCCAGCAGCCAGTCTGACAGCCAGCCCGGCAGCCGCCAGCAAATGACCGGCGACAAGGCGCATACCCGCACAATACGCGATAATGAGCTGGTGAGCGCCAACAATCCCTTCCCCGAAATTCCCGTCACCGTACCGCAGATTATTCGCCAGGCCGGGCACCGCACCTACCAGCGCGGCGTCGCCTACCAACGCAACCGCGAAGTCATCCGCTACAGCTACGACGAAGACGAGCGAACCCTCACCGGGCTCGTCAACGGAAGCACCATCATCCCCTACGAAGTGACCATTCGCTTCTTCCCCGCCGTCAGCGGCTCCGCAACCTTCACCGCCCGCTGCACCTGCACCGTGCTCACCGACTGCAAGCACGCCGTAGCGCTCATGCTCACCGCGCTCGACCGCGCCTCCGTAGCGAAAAAGGCACTCAGCGAACACCCCGGACCGGTCGGTGTGCCCGGTGCCGCGGCAAAGGACGCGGCAGAGGCAAAGGGATCAGCAGATTCAAAGAGCGCGGACGTTGCGGAGGCGAAGAAAGCCGCCGACCCGCTTGCGGCGCTGCGCGCCTCCGGTGCGCTCACCACCGCTGCGAAGCTGCCCGCACCCGATGCAGCGGCTACCGAGCATGAAGATGCGCAGGGAAGCTTTGCGCTCAACGAGCTAGGCGCCTCCCCGGGCCTGCAGGCAGAGGCATCCACCACCAAAATCTCGGCATGGCGACGCGACCTCTCCTCCGTTCTTTCCGCACGTCAGGACCTTGCGGGCATCGATTCGATGCGCGTGAGCGGCGCCCTGGATTTCTCGCTGAGCGTCTCCGGCTCCTACGCGCGCGGCCGCAATATGCCCGGCGCAACCCCCAGCATTAACCTGCTCGCCCGCCCACTCATGGCATCCAAAACCGGGCGCTGGATCAAGGGCGGACTCAGCTGGGAAACCTTCGCATCCAGCGTGGGTGGCCCCGTCGGTCGGCACGAGATCTACCCCGAACACGAACGATTCTTCGCCGAGCTCTACTCGATTGCCCGCCCCTGGCAGAACATGTATTCCTCGCACCGCGACTGGATCTCAATCAGCGCTTCTGCCTCCACTCTGCTCTGGGACGTACTCGCCCGCGCGGAGGATATTGGCCTGCCCCTGCTCGTCAACGGTCGCGAAGTGAACTACGCCGTGCTGAGCCCCGCACAGGTGCGCCTGCACGCCGCCGCCAGCGAAGAGAAACATGCGGAAGGTACCGGGCTACAGCTTCAAGCCGCGCTCAGCTGGGAAGGACGCGAAGGCGAATTGTTGCGCCAGCTCTGGCTGCCCGCCGTGCACTGCCACCCCATCGGCACCCCGCGCACCGGCTTCTTTGCCCTGGGCGGGCTCGCCCAGCAGGAGTACGAGCAGGCGGCAAAGGCGGTGCACTGGAAGACCGCGCGCCCCGGCGCGCTGGATGAAGTGGGCCGCGAATCTTTCGTGCAAAAGACTGCCCAAAAGGACGCGCAGGAGGCGCCTACTGAGCCCTCTACCCCGAACATCAACCCGGCGCAGGGTGAACGGGTGCGCTACTCCCCCGCAGTACCCGAACTGCCCGAGGGTGTGGAGCTGGCGCTCATCCCCCTGGTCGAGCCGCTCGATGCCGCCTCCGAATCGCTCATTAGTGCCGGAACCGTGCACATTCCCGCCGCGGAACGCGCCACGTTCCAGAAAGAGTATCTGCCCGCGCTCAGCCGCTCCATTCCCTCGCTGACCCCCGATCCTGCGCTGGCGCTGCCGCGCGTGAAGCCGCCGCATCTGGTGCTTGACATCAGCTTTGACGAGCAGGTACGCCACGATGCGCAGCTGAGCTGGCATTGGGAGTACCCGCTGAACCCCTTCGCGGAGGACAGCGCAGAAGAGGCGAGCGCGCAGGAGGCGAGCACACAGAATCCTGCGGCGGGCTCCGATGTACAGTCCCTGCCCGTTTTCGGCTACCCCGGTGAAGAGGGCGGCGAGGTGCGCGATGAGCGTTTTGAGGCGCGCGTGCTGCGTTCGGTGCGCGCCATTCTTGCCGCCCACCCGGCGCTTTCCGGGCTGGAGGAGCGCCGCATCGAAGGCTGGGAGACCCGCGAGCTGCTCAGTGCGATTCTGCCGAAGCTTCGCCGTGTTTCCGCTGTTCAGGTGCGTTTTATCGGCACTCCGCCACAGTTCGTGGAGGCAACCGACGCGCTCATTGAAATCACCGTGAGCGAGGGCAATTCTCGTGACTGGTTCGGCCTGGGCATTGCGGTGAAGGTCAACAATTGGACTGTACCGTTTGCACAGATTTTTGAGGCGCTCGATCGCGGGGCGGACCGTATTCTGCTCGGTAACGGCACCTATTTCTCGCTGCGTCGACCCGAGTTTAAGACCCTGCGCACCCTCATTGCGGAGGCTCGCGAACTCGACGATGCGGGCGGTGAGCTGCGCATTAACCGTCACCAGGCTGGGCTGTTCTCTGAGCTGGAGTCGCTGGCGGCGAGCGTGCATACGACCGCGCGGTGGGATGCTCAGGTGCGTTCGCTGCTACAGCTGGTTGAGGGCCTGGAGGATGCTGAAGAGAGCGCCGAAGAGAACCCCGAAAAGGGCATTGAAAAAGCACTCGACAAGGGCGCTCAGGATTCCCCCGCGCTCCAGAAGACCTCTCGTCGGGTTATCGCGCAGCGCCCGGTACCCGCCGGCCTGCAGGCGACTCTACGCCCCTACCAGGTGGAGGGTTTCCAGTGGCTGTCCTTCCTGTACGAGCAGCGTCTGGGCGGTATTCTCGCCGACGATATGGGTCTGGGTAAGACCGTGCAGGCTCTCGCCCTGCTCGCCCACGCGATTGAGGAGCACCGTGCCGCCTCCGAACGTGCTGCTGAGCGCGGTGAGAGCGTCGAGCCGTTTGCGCCCTTCCTCGTGGTTGCGCCGACCTCTGTCATCACCAACTGGGCGGCGGAGGCGGAACGCTTCCTGCCCGAGGCGAAGGTCGTGACCATTACTGAAACCACCGCCGGTAAGACCCCGCTTGCCGAGCGGGTTGCCGGGGCTCACCTGGTACTGACCAGCTACACACTGCTGCGCATGGACGAGGACGCCTACACCGGCTACGCCCGCACGCTAGGCCGTACCGTTGACGAATTCGCGGGCGAGCAGTCCGCCCCCGAAGGCTGGGGTGCGCTCCTGCTGGACGAGGCGCAATTCGTCAAAAACACCGGCACCCGCGCCTGGTCCATCGCCCGCGCAATGCCCGCACGCACCAAGATTGCGATGACCGGCACGCCCATCGAGAACAACCTCATGGAGCTGTGGGCGTTGCTGGCGATTGTGGCGGACGGTCTGTTCCCTTCCGCCCGTGCGTTCCGTGACTTGTACGCTCGCCCGGCGGAATCCGGCGAGGACCCGGCGCACGCCGCGGCGACGGCTACTCGTCTGCGCCGGCGCATCCGCCCGATTATGTTGCGCCGTACCAAGGAGCTGGTGGCGGCGGAGCTTCCGGCGAAGAACGATACGCGCGTGAACCTACCGCTGGCTCCCGGTCACCGCCGCATCTATGACACTCACTTGCAGCGTGAACGCCAGAAGGTGCTGGGTCTGCTGGAGGATATGGATAAGAACCGGTTCACGATCTTCCAGTCGCTGACTCTGCTACGCCGCCTGGCGCTTGATGCCGCGCTGATTGATCCGGACGCCTACGCCGGGGTGTCGTCGGTCAAGCGCGACTACCTGGTTCAGCAGCTACCCGATCTGCTCGAGAAGGGCCACCGTGTGCTGGTGTTCAGCCAGTTCACCGGCTATCTCAAGAGCATTTCGGTGCGCTTGGCTGAGGAGGGCATCGGCCACCTGTACCTGGACGGTTCGACCCGCAACCGCGCCGAGGTTATTGAGGCGTTCACGAGCGGTCAGGAGCCGGTGTTCCTCATTTCGCTCAAGGCTGGCGGTTTCGGTCTGAACCTGACCGAGGCGGATCACGTGTTCATCATGGATCCGTGGTGGAACCCCGCCGCTGAGCAGCAGGCAGTGGACCGTATTCACCGCATCGGCCAGGACAAGGAGGTGCACGTCTACCGCCTGGTCGCCGAGGGCACGATTGAGGAGAAGGTCATGCAGCTCAAGGAGTCGAAGGCCGCGCTCTTCGATGCGGTGGTCGGTGAGGGCGAGTTCGCCTCCGCGGCGGTGACGGCTGAGGATGTGCGCGAGCTCTTTGCGCCGGCTGTCGAGCGGTAGCCGCCTTCGAGTCTGAGCGGTAGCCGCCCTCGAGCCTGAGGAGGTGTCTGGCGCCCGTCATTTTTGTCATTTGGTTACGCCTCCGGCTAGATTCACGCCCGATTCTGGCCCGGCTCTTCTCAACGGGGGCTCTGAGGCGTAGCCTTGAAAGACTACTTACGGAGGCGCCGCCTCCCCATAAATTCCGAAGGAGCATCATGAGCTACAACGTACCCAACGTAAAGTTCAACGACGGCCGATCCATTCCGCAGCTGGGCTACGGCGTGTGGCAGGTTGAGGACGAGGTCGCCGAGAAGGTTGTGGGCACCGCCCTGGAGATCGGCTACCGCCACATCGACACCGCCGCCATTTACGGCAACGAGGCGGGCGTGGGCCGTGCTATCGCTAACTCCGACGTGGCTCGCGAGGACATCTTCCTCACCACTAAGCTGTGGAACTCCGACCAGGGCTACGAGAGCGCTTTTGAGGCGTTCGAGGCGTCCCTGGAGAAGCTGGGCACCGACTACGTTGACCTGTACCTGATTCACTGGGCTAAGCCGCAGCAGGGCCTGTACCTGGATTCCTGGCGTGCGCTGATTGAGCTGCAGAAGCAGGGTAAGGTTCGTTCGATTGGTGTTTCGAACTTCCCCGAGGAGCAGCTGCGCGAGATTATCGAGGAGACCGGCGTGGTTCCGGTCATCCACCAGATTGAGCTGCACCCCTACTTCTCGCAGGAGGCGCTGCGCGCCGTGCACGCCGAGTACGGCATCGCGACTCAGGCGTGGAGCCCGCTGGGTAACGGTAGCGACCTGCTGCAGAACCCCGTGCTGGCTGAGATTGCGGAGCGCCACGGCGCAACCCCCGCGCAGGTCGTGCTGGCGTGGCATCTGGCTAAGGGCACCGTGGCTATCCCGAAGTCTGTGACCCCCTCCCGCATTGAGGAGAACCTGGCGTCGGTGAACGTGAAGCTGACCGCCGAGGACATCGCGGCTGTGGATGCGCTTTCCACCCCCGAGGGTCGTATTGGCGCTGACCCGGCGAACATCGACTTCTAAGGTGTAGCTCGGGCGTATAGCTCGATATACACCTGAATAAAGCCCCGACAGGCACGGATAGTGCTTGTCGGGGCTTTTGTGCGCTCTTGCGGGAGCTAAGGTTTTAGAGAATGCTCATTCGTGGATTGCTCAATAAGTCGGCGACCACTCTGTATCTAGCTCTCCCCCGCTAGTTCTCGTCCTCTACCAGCAGGGAGAGGGAGATGCGGCGGCGCACCGGGTCGACCTCCACCACGCGCACCTGCACGATGTCGCCGCTGCGCACAATATCGTGCGGGTTCGCCACGTAGCCGCGGCTCATCTGCGAGATGTGCACGAGGCCGTCCTGGTGCACGCCAATATCCACGAACGCGCCGAATGCCGCCACGTTCGAGACGGTGCCCTCGAGCACCATGCCGGGGCGCACGTCCTCGAAATGGGAGACGGACTCGGAGAAGCGGGCGGTGCGGAAGCTACCGCGCGGGTCCAGGCCGGGGCGGCGCAGCTCGGCGAAGATGTCCTCGACCGTGTACACGCCGGCGGTGGCTTCCGTGCTCTCCGGCAGGTGGCCGTCCTGTTCGTGGCTGCCCTGCACGTAGTCGGCTGGGTTTAGCCCGGCAAGCGGGTCGGTTCCGTCTGAGGTACCCAGGGCGCCGGCAACCCAGTGGGCGCCGTTGCGTGCCTGCGCGTCGGCAATAATGCGGCGCGCGAGCGGGTACGCTTCCGGGTGCACGGCGGAGGCGTCCAGCGGCTCCTCACCGCCGCGGATGCGGATGAATCCTGCCGCCTGGCGGAAGGTTTTCGCGCCCAGTCGCGGCACGTTCAGCAGCTGCTGACGGTTCGCGAAGGCGCCGTGTTCGGTGCGGTATGCGACGATGCGTTCGGCGGTTGCGGTGCCCACTCCCGCCACGTGCGCGAGCAGCTGCACGGAGGCGCTGTTGAGGTTCACGCCCACGGCGTTCACGCAGTCTTCGACGGTGTCGTTGAGAGCGCGGCGCAGGGCGGCGGGCGGCACGTCGTGCTGATACTGGCCCACACCGATGGACTGCGGGTCGATTTTGACGAGCTCGGCGAGCGGGTCCTGCAGGCGGCGTGCAATGGAGACGGCGCCGCGCACGGTTACGTCGTAGTCGGGCAGTTCGGCGGCGGCCAGGGCGGAGGCGGAGTAGACGGAGGCGCCCGCCTCCGAGACGGTCACCTTCTGGGGTGCTTCTGCGCCTTCATCGCGCAGGGTGCGGATTAGTTCGCTGGCGAGCTTGTCGGTTTCGCGGCTTGCGGTGCCGTTGCCAATGGCGATGAGTTCCACGCTGTGCTCGCGGCAGGCGGCGGCGAGCTCGCGCAGTGCTTCTGCCCACTGGTTGCGCGGGGCGTGCGGGTAGACGGTGCCCACGCGCAGCGGCTCACCGGTGCCGTCGACTACGGCGTATTTCACGCCGTGGCGCAGGCCCGGGTCCAGGCCGAGGGTGGTCTTGTGTCCGGCGGGTGCGGCGAGCAGAATATCGCGTAGGTTGGAGGCGAACACCTCGGTCGCGTGCTGTGCGGCGGCGTCGAGTAGCTGGTGGCGGATGCGTTCGGCAAGGCGCGGGCGCAGGTGGCTACGCCATGCGGTGCGCACGGTGGCGGCGAGCCAGCCGAGTACGCGGTCTTCGTCGTCGACGGTGTTGAGCACCTGCACGGGGATGCGTAGCGCGGCGGCGACTTCACGCTCGTATGCAGAACGGACGTTCTCGTAATTTTCGGCGGCAGCCTCAGCTTCGGCGCGGGCGGCACCACGCAGGCGGCTAAGCGCCACGGGGGCGGGTGCCACATCCACCTTGAGGCGCACCACACCGGCATCCTTGGCGCGGTGCAGCGCCAGCACGCGGTGCGGCGGAATGGAACGAATACGGTCCGAGAAAGCGAAATAGTCGGAGAACTTCGCACCAATGCTTTCCTGACCGGCAATCACGCGAGACTCAATCACGCCGCTTTCACGCAGGCGCTTGAGGAGCTTTTCGCTCAGCACCGGGTCGGTGAGGGCGCGGTCAACCAGAATCGCGCGGGCACCGTCGAGGGCCTCTTCGGCGCTGTGAATCTGCAGGGCTTCGTCCGCCTCTGCAACCTCAATGCTCTCGTCTTCGTCATCTTCGGTGCCGTCGGTAATGTACGCGGCGGCGATGGCGTGCGCCTCAGCGAGGGGCACCTCCAGCAGGTCTTCGACGAGGGAATCAAGCCCGGCGGCACGCGCCATCTGGGCGCGGGTCACACGCTCGCTGCGGTACGGGGCGTAGATGGCGTTCACGTCTGCGATAGTGGCGGCGTTCATGAGCGAGGAACGCAGCTGCAGCAGGGTGAGCGGGTCGATGAGGCCTTCGTCGGCGCGTTCGGTGAGCGCTTCGAGCACGCGGTTGCGGCGCTCTTCGAGGGCGCGGAGCTGGCCCAGGCGCGACTGGATGGTGCGCAGCTGGGTGTCGGTGAGGGCGCCCGTTGCTTCTTTGCGGTAGCGGGCGATGAAGGGTACGGAGTTGTCGGCGTCGAGCAGCGCCACGGCTGCGCGGATGCGGTGCGGCGCGATGCCGGTTTCTATGGCGAGCGCGTTGATGAGGTGCTCGGCAGGCTGCTCAGTCTTGCCGCCGGTTTCGTGTTTTTCGCGGTGTGCGGCGCTGCTGGGTTCGTTGCCGGCGGCGCTGCTGGGCGCGGGGTGTGCAGGTCGATCCACGCGCGGGCGGATGCTGCTCGGGAGAGGGTGTTCGCTCATCCTTCCAGTTTCGCATATTTCGCCGCGGCTCATGGGTTGGCCGGTAATGCTGAGAAAAGAGTCAGCGCGGGGCGTATTTTGCTCGCCTGTGCGGGTGCGGGTAAGCGTATTTTTCTATCGCATCTTCTAGTGCAGATTACGAGTCTTTACGCACATTTTGCCCTGTGGGTGCGCTAAATATTGTCATCTTTCCGTAAGAAACCGTGTTAGGGGTTCACATATTTGAATAGTGCTTAGTTTCAGCGATAAATTTAGATAAAAGAGCATATTTTTTGAAAAAATATCTCTTATTCGTGCAGATAAGGGGTGGCCTCACACCACGCAAACGCCCTTATCTGCGTGCACACATTCAGGGTTTCGGCGGCACGGTACGACAAGGTGCCGCCACATCCCGCAGATGAAAGAGGGACCCATGCGCGAACAAGCCGCGCTATCAAACGCGCCGGAGGGCTACTTAGATTTTCACGACGAGTACGCGGAACTCATCGCCGAACTCGCCGCGCTGGGGTTCACCCCTACCCAGGTTCTCCGCCGCCTCAACTTTCTGTACCCGCACATCAACAAGAAGTACCTGAACTATGCGCTGAGCTCCGGCATCTGGCAGTTTGGCCCGGTCACGGCAGACGCCCCGAGCTACACGGTGCTCGCATGTGGCCTCTGGTACGTTTTCGCGGAAGCCTACGATCTGCCTCCGGAGCCCGAGTACGCGGCGCTGATTCTTGATTGCGATATTATTCACGACCTGCCGTCCGCGCTGGAGGCACGCCACTTCAACAATGAAGACATTGCGCACGTTCTGGCGAAGATTGGTGCAACGCTCAAGTACCTTGCCGCACACCCCTACTCCCAGCTGGAGGAAGAAGCCTACGCGCAGACCCTCGAGGACATCCGGTTGCGCGGCTTGGAAGAAATCGGCACCGAGGGCGGTAGCCTGTACACCCTGCTTGCCGCCAGCATGGAGGGCGAATCGGCGTGGCCGGCACCGGTTCAGACCGTCAACGATTACCTCGGCGACGGCGACTGGTCCCTGGGCATGCTCCGCACCGGCATCTACCCGGCAGAAGCGCTCGAGAACGAGTGGTATATCGACGCCGCGGCGGTACCCGAGGATTTTGCGCCGAAGACTCTGAGCCTCTTTTTGAGCTATTGCGCCCGCTACGACCGCGAGCCGACGGCGCTGAACTACGGCTACTGGTCTACCATTCCCACGCTCATTGAGCAGGTGCCGCCCCTGGGTGCGGTACGCGCCAAGTTCGGCTCCTGGCAGACAACCCTGCATCGCGGACGCACGCAGATTGCCCGCGAGCTACGCCTGTGGACGAGGAACGAAGCCAACGTAGCTGCCGTGGAGGCGAGCGCCACTGAGTCGAACGAGGCCGAGGCGAGCGCCGCTGAGGAGCTTGAGCTCCTCGACGCTGAGCTGACTAACGCTGAGCTGACTAACGCTGAACTCACCGATGCAGAACTAGCAGAGCCGGATACCCCGGACGGCTCCCCTGCGGGCGCTCCCGCAGAATCGGCAGAACCCGCACGTCTGAGCGCCCGCGAACTCACCGAGCAGGGCATCGGCGTGGTGCAGACCGCCCACACCGACCTGGCGGCGTACCACCGCACCCAGTGGGAGCAGACGGTGGAGGTCTTCGGCGAACGCCTCGCGCAGCTTGCCTGGAACCGCCGCCTGAGCACCTACTACTTCTTCGACGGAGCCTGCCTGGAAGACGCCGACCCGACCCCCGTGGTGACGGTTTTCCGTTCCCCCACCGGCTTCCTCTGCGAGCTTGAACCCACCGTCGAGGCGCTGCCCGCCTTCGACCCGGAGTTCCTACAGGAGCACGGCTGGAGGCACCCGGTACCGGTGCATGCGCTGTGGAACCTGCACGCGCTCGACCCGCTGGAGGCAGCTGCCGCCGTCATTGAGGCGATGCGTTCCGGTTGCGGTTGTGAACGCTGGGATTTCTACCGCACCGATGATGACAACGACCCGCTTGCCGAAGAGGCTGAGGTGGCGCCCCTCTAAGCGCACTCCCCCGAGCCTCTCGGGTTCATCTCTAGAGCCTCTCGGATTCATCCCTGGAGACAGCGAAAGCCCGCGTCCCCGCTCCCTGAGAGGAGCAGGTGACGCGGGCTTTACGCGTACGCTGATAGCCGGTACTGGCAACCAGTATGGCTTAGCGTGGGTGTTTAGCGTGCCGAGAAAATCTCGGACGCCTCCACAATCGCAATCTGCGCGGTGCGGGTCGAGATTGCTTCGTGGCGGCGGGCATCAGCGCGGCGTTTGAAGACCCAGCCGATACCCAGAATCACGAACCAGACGGGCATCGCGAGCAGACCCATGAGGGTTTCCTCGTTCATGGTCAGCACACCAATGGTGAAAGCGAAGAACGCCAGCGACAGCCACGCGGAGAAACGGCCGCCGGGCAGACGGAACTTCGACTTCTTGTGGCGCGAGGGGAACTTCTTGCGGTACATCAGGTAGCTGACCATAATCATGGCCCACGCAAAAATCACGAGCACCGCAGCCACGGTGGTGACCAGGTTGAACGCACGAGAGATCGAGTCGCCCGCGTAGAGCAGCACAATCGAGGACAGCAGCATGACGGCGGAAAGGAACAGCGCGTTACGCGGCACACCGTTCTTGGAAATCTTGCCCAGGAACTGCGGTGCACTGCGCTCGCGTGCCAGGCCGAATGCCATACGCGAGGTGGAGAAGATACCGGAGTTCGCCGAGGAGGTCGCGCTGGTAATCACCACGAAGTTGATGATGTGCGCGGCGATACCCAGGCCCGCCAGAGTGAACATGGCGACGAAGGGACTCTTATCGGGGCTGACCAGGCGCCAGGGGGTGACCATCAGGATGACGGCGAGCGCGCCCACGTAGAAGACCATAATACGTACCGGCACGGCGTTAATTGCCTTGGGCAGGGTCTTTTCGGGGTCCTGGGTTTCTGCGGCGGTGGTACCGACGAGCTCGGAGCCCATGAACGCGAAGACGGCAATCTGGAATGCACCGAGGAAGCCAATCAGGTGGTTGGGGAACATTCCGCCGTCGTTCCAGAGGTTTGCAACGGATGCCTGCGCACCACTGGGCGAGGTGAAGCCGACGGCGATCATGCCGCCGCCAACGATAATCAGGGCGACGATGGCGACGATCTTAATCATGGAGAACCAGAATTCGATTTCGCCGAAGTTCTTCACGGAGACCAGGTTCAGGGTCAGCAACACGCCGATGACAGCGAGCGCCGGGATCCATGCCTGCAGGTCAGGCCACCACATGTGCAGGTAGCCGACGATTGCGATGATATCCGCGACGGCGGTGACCACCCACATGAACCAGTAGGACCAGCCGAGGAAGAAGCCCGCCATGGGGCCGACGAGGTCGGTGGTGAAGTCAGAGAATGACTTGTACCTCAGGTTGGAGAGCAGAATCTCGCCCATAGCTCGCAGTACCAGGAAGATGACGGCGCCGATGAGCATGTACACGAAAATAACTGAGGGACCCGCCATGGAGATGGCGCGACCGGAGCCCATGAACAGGCCGGTACCGATGGCACCGCCGATTGCGATGAGCTGGATGTGGCGGTTGCTTAGACCGCGGTGCAGTCGCTCTCCCTGTTCGGGAGCTTTAGGATTCAGGCTGACGTTGTTCTGTTCAGTCACGACGTCCTCTTTTCAGCGGTTGTACCCCGTACCGCATGTGCCGTTACTGGAATAAGAATCGCTAGATCGCAGCAGGCACGGTCACTGTATGAATATGCGGCCATTAGCTTGCGGGGCGTCCCCGGATTTCGGGGCGAGGCTGGGTCTCTATCAAATACCGCGCGGCATTCGGAAGTGTCACGCTATCGATTGACGCGGAGTTTTTCTGAGAGCTCTCACAGCTACTTGGATAGTTATTCTACAGGTGTTAAGTGCAAGAAAACAGGATTTACGGCAAAAATGTGACCTATTTCTATTATTTACATCATATCAAGCGACGTAAAAAATGCCGCCCGGAACGTAAACAGGCAGGCACGAGGGCACGAGAAAGCCCCGCCTCCGCATCCCAAAAGAATGCAGAAACGGGGCTTACCAACAGCGCCGCAGAAAGAACAGAATTACTTCTGAGCAGCCTCTTCAGCAGGCTTCTCGGCGGCCAGTGCGCGAGCACGCTTCGCCGCATGGTGGCGGGTCAGAATCTCGTAGCCAATAGCCAGAGCGATGAACCAGATGGGGGTCAGCGCCAGACCGATTGCGGTGTCCGGGTACAGGCTCAGGGCGTAGACCATAACAGCAAAGAAGACCAGACCAAACCAGCTCATGCCAATACCCCAGGGCATCTTGTATACGGATGCCTCGTGGCGTTCAGGGAACTTCTTACGGTAGACCAGGTACGCAATCAGGATCATGCTCCAGGTGAAGATACCCATCATCGACGCCACGGAGGTCACCACGGTGAACGCCTCCATAATGCCGCTACCGGCGTACAGCATGACCAGGCTGAACAGCAGCAGCACGGTGGTCAGATACAGGGCGTTGGCGGGCACACCGTTCTTGGTGAGCTTACCCAGTGCGGAGGGGGCGGCGCCGTCGTGTGCCAGACCGTAGACCATGCGGGAGGTCGAGAAAATACCGGAGTTCGCCGAGGACGCTGCGGAGGTCAGCACCACGAAGTTCACCAGCGATGCGGCAACAGCAATGCCCGCCAGGGAGAACATGCCCACAAAGGGGCTCATGGACTTATCCAGCTTGTCCCAGGGGGTCACGGCGAGGATGGTCATCAGCGGCAGGGCGTAGAAGAGGCCAATGCGGAAGGGTACCGCATTAATTGCCTTGGGCAGGGTGCGTTCAGGGTGTTCGGTTTCCGCCACGGCGGTACCGACCAGCTCAGCACCCACGAAGGCAAAGAGCGCAATCTGGAAGGCACCCAGGAAGCCCGTCAGGCCCTGGGTAAAGATACCGCTACCGGAGGGGCCGGGGCGATCCCAGAGGTTTGTCACAGAGGCGACGGTACCGTCGGGCGCGGTGAAGCTAAAGGCAACCATGAGCGCACCAACAATAATGAGGGCGACAATGGCGACGATTTTAATGACTGCGAACCAGAATTCGATTTCACCGAAGTTCTTCACCGAGGGCAGGTTCAGCAGCAGCAGAGCCACGATAACGGTCAGCGCCGGGATGAAGGCTGGGATTTCCGGCCACCAGTATTTGATGTAGCCGGTAATGGCAATGACGTCCGCGATACCTGTGACGACCCAGAAGAACCAGTACGACCAGCCGACGAAGAAGCCGGCGCGCAGGCCGAGGATGTCGGTGATGAAGTCGGTGAAGGACTTGTACTTGGGGTTGGAGAGCAGAATCTCGCCCATGGCGCGCAGAACAAAGTAGATGACGCTACCGATAATGGCGTAAACAAAGACGATGGAGGGGCCGGTCAGGGCGATGGTCTTTGCTGAGCCGAGGAACAGGCCGGTGCCGATGGCGCCGCCAATAGCGATCAGCTGGATGTGTCGGTAGCTTAGTCCGCGCTGAAGCTTGGAGTGCTCAGCTTCGGAGTCTAGGCCGGTGACGGAGTTGTGCTGCATTGGCTGCTGTGTCACGTATTTCTCTTTCCTGCGTCGATTCGCCCTAAATTTCACTCGGGGGCGAGTCCGGGTGGTTGGTATTCGTGCATAATCCTGAACGGCGCGCCAGGAGGCGGTTCCCGCGCTTCCCGAGCCGGCGCGGTACGCTTGGGCTTGTGGGCTCCGATTTCGCGGGGCTTCCGACTTCTTGCATCGCCGATAAAGGGTTATGCAGAGAATGCATAATTTCAAATTTTACCCCCTCATACCCACACAAGTACAAGGAATACAACATCACCAGATTTTTGAGACGGGGCGATTGAGACGGGGCGAGCCTGTGGTATCTCTCAGCCTCCACCCGGAACACGCCCCGCACCACCCCTGAGCCGCCGCACTTTTGTCTGCGCGCTAAATTTCTGTGTTTCTCAGACCGGCATACGCCCGGCTAGTTCAGCGTCATGCCCGGCTAGTTCAGCGTCACGCCAGCCCCGCACGCCGCGAAACCGCACGGTGTAGCGGCGCTACGCTATTCTTTTAGGTATGTCTACTGAGAACACGCAGCCTAGCCAGGCACCCGAATCCACCGAAGAAAAGGCCAAGAAGCCGGTTCCCGAGGAATTCTTCCGCCAGCCCTACTCCTTCGTCCGCCGCGGCGACCGCCTCACCGCGCGCCGCCAGAAGGCGTGGGACACCTACTCCCCCACCCACGTGCTGGACATTCCGCGCCTGCGCACCGACACCTCCGTCGCGCCCGAGGCAACTTTCGACCCGGTTAAGATTTACGGCCGTGAGGCGTACCAGGTCGTCGAGATCGGTTCCGGTCTGGGCGAGGCGATTGTGCACCGCGCAGCTGAGGTGCCCGAGGCGAACTTCCTCGCCGTTGAGGTGTACACCCCCGGCATCGCGGACCTGCTGCTGAAGATGGGCAACGCTGGCGTGGAGAACGTGCGTGTGGCTCAAGCGAACGCACCCGAACTGCTCGACAACATGCTCGAGGAGAACTCCGTGGACGAGCTGTGGGTGTTCTTCCCGGACCCCTGGCACAAGTCCCGCCACCACAAGCGCCGCCTGGTATCCCCGGCGTTCGCTGATAAGGTTGCGCGCGTGCTCAAGCCCGGCGGCATTTGGCGTCTGGCGACTGACTGGGAGGAGTACGCCCTGGTCATGCGTGAGGTTCTGGAGGCGCACCCCGACTTTGAGAACGTGAACCCCGGCGCTGGTGCGACTGAGGAGGATCCGCTGGGTGGTTGGGCTCCGCGTTGGGAGGGTCGTACCCTCACCAGCTTTGAGCGTAAGGCTCAGGAGGCGGGCCGCCGCGCGCACGATCTGACCTACCGCCGCAAGTAAGCGGAGTAGCGCCAGTTACCGCCAGGTGGTTTCCCGCCAGCGCGCAAAGTGCATATAGGTTAAAGGAGGTGAGGCTCCCCGATCATTCGGGGAGCCTCACCTCCTTAACGGTTAGTTTTAATAAGTTGTTTCTTCCTCAGAAGGGGGGAAGCTTGTTTCCTGTAAGTGATGAAGACGCTCCTCCTGATATTTTTCTAAAGATTCCCTCACTTGTTCCAGAAGCCTCTGCGCTTCTTGGAGAATATTTGGATTTACACCAGATTTATCATTCACATCAATTTTCTTTTTATCAAATCCTTTATATTTTCTTTCGCAAGAACTATGCTCGTATTCTTCAAATTTTTTTAGACTTTCCCCATAGTCCGAATCATTGAATATTCTATAATTTTCTAAAATTTCTTCACTTAGACTATCTCCCTTATTTTTAACCGGAATAAAAAATAAAGGAAATTTTTCAGGCCCTCCATCCCCAATAGCGCAACCCTTCAGCTCATGAAAACCGAGAAAAAGAATATCCCTTTCCTCGCTTCCAGTTCTTAAAATACACTTCGCCAGATTAGGAGACAGAACAAAATAGTGGGGTCGAGAATGCTCGGCAATTCTAAACCCAAGATCAACCTCACGACCTATGAAGTCTACATGATAATCATTTTGAATAAATCGAAGGTCTTTTTTATAATTCGAAAAAACCTCCTCAGCAAGAAGGTCAAGAAAGGACGGATCCCCCATTTGTTTTTCAAGATATTCCTGCTTTTTCTTCTTGCCAACACCATTTTTTGCGATAAGATTCCAGGAAAAGTCCCACGGCTCCCCTTTTGATTGCAACAAGAAAGCATATCCGTGAACCCCCATAGATTCTGTAGAACTCATACCTTCAAGAGTCACAACAAATTCATTAACATATTTTTCAATATATTGATTGAAAGAGTTATTTGATTCCTCAAATGGAATGACTCTAAAATAGATGAGCTCATCACCTCGCACTCTCCATAAAAACCATCCATCTTCACAATCATCCCCATCTCGCGAGTCTTTGTCTCGCAAAAGAATATTAAAAGTTTCTAAAAAGTTTGCGATCTGAAATTTTCCGGACCCTGGATTTTGAACTTTCAAAGCCGTGGAACCTTCAATATCAACACCACACACAAGCACAGCCCGAGGTGTAATAACCTCGGGCTGCACCTCATTTTTTTGACGCCCCTGATTACCTTCAGACATTACCGATTAGCCCTAAAGAACGAGCCCGAACCTCAGCAGCTGCGACAGAAACGCCAAATTTTTCAGCAACAATAGCCAAATCTTGCCCACAATTTTCATAAATTTGTTTAAACTTGTTCTCAGGCATTAGCAAATTTGCGGCAAAAACATTTGCCTCATACTCTTGATAACCCCCAACAGCAACACTTGTCCTCCGATAAGTAGTTTGAGGATTTTTTGAAATATTCCTCAAATAGTGAATAAAATAATGTCCAATCTCATGAGCAATAGTAAATTTTTGTCGCTTCTTCCCATCAAATGCCGAGACGTATATCTCAAATGAATTATCATCAGGATTTACAACCATTGAATTACCATTCATCTTTATGTATCCAACCTCATACACTGTACCGCCTAGACTTTCTACCAGCTTTACAGTATCTAGATTCAATTCTTTTTCAGATACACCTTCACCTATAAATTGATTATTCAATTTCTCAGCTATATATTTTACGAGCTGCATATTTTCCACAATTAAACACCTACCTTACAAGACTCAAAGAAATAAATACAGGAACTAGCAAAATGACATTAATAAATATAAAAAATTGAAGTCGACCAATAGCAGAAAATTTCTCACTGGCAACGAAGCCTAATACAGATATTTGCTCACTAAGATATTCTTTTTTCTTATCTTCACTCAGGCTATCCAAATCTACAAGTTTTTTACCGTTCACATATGAACCATAGTAAAACACATTTCGACTACTAGATTTTCCGTCGTATGCTTTCGTGTAAGGTTGTAATGCACTAAAACCATACCCAAAAGATACTAGTACAGAAAGAGCAAATACGATGTTGGAAGTTAAAGTACAGGGGTTCCAGACATCCTGTTTAGATAGAAAATTGGGAACAAGCGCTCCATAAGCAGCGACAATAACCCCCTGCACAGTCAACAACATCTGAATCTTAGAGTCACCGTGCCTAATCCATTCAGTAAAATGCTGGATGATTTGCCACCTCTGTTCGTAGCTCAACCCTGTCTCTTGCTCGACGTCGTAGCGGTCAATCGCCTCAGCCATTTTCTTACCTCCTTCTGATGATGCTAGCGGTTGTGTGGAAGATTTCAGAGAGTATCCACCTAACCAGAAGCACTACTGCCAAATTGCTCTTTTCCCTTGAACAAGATGCCAAAAACTGCTTCTGTGTACTCACCACTCTACCGTTTATCTAGACCCTATGCTCCCATTTTCGTCGCTGCTACGAATAATGAAGCCATTATCTTAACCCACCTGAGCTATGAGATTTAAGGAGGTGAGGCTCCCCGGTCATTCGG
Organism: Rothia mucilaginosa ATCC 25296; assembly: GCF_000175615.1. GTDB lineage: Bacteria > Actinomycetota > Actinomycetes > Actinomycetales > Micrococcaceae > Rothia > Rothia mucilaginosa. Next base: position 212,919 of record NZ_ACVO01000017.1, read on the forward strand.
GGAGCCTCACCTCCTTGTGTGTGGGTCTGAGTGCATGCGGGCGGGGGTCTACCCTACCTCGCTCGCACAACGCTAAGACGCACAAGCCTATATGGGCGGCTGACTAGCGCAAATGAGCTAGAACAGCCGAACCGTTTATCCCAGTGTAGCGGGTTTAACCGGTTTAGCGCGGCGGCTTCGTATCATCCGCCGTAGCCGGCTGGTGACGCTGACGGTACAGCACCACAGCCGAAGAACGCTGACGAGGCGCTGGGCGGGTACCGCGGGCAATATGCACCACGTCGCCGCTGGTACCGGCAGCGAACACGCGCTCCGCCAAGCCCAGCTTCACCTTCGCATCCTCAACCTGACGCTGCAGCGCCGCAATCTGCTCCTGCTGCTCCTCCACGAGGGACTCCAGCTCAATAATGCGGCGAATACCCTCCAGGGAGACGCCCTCCTGCGAGAGCTGCTGAATCTGCTGCAGACGGTTCACGTCACGCTGCGAATAGCGGCGCGCCTTACCGGGCGCACGCGAAGGCTGGACCAGGCCGATGCGGTCGTACTGGCGCAGGGTCTGCGGGTGCATGCCCGCCAGCTCAGCCGCCACAGAAATCACGAAAACCGGCAGGTCCACGCTGTGCAACGGCTTGCCGCTACGGGACTTAGATGATGATTCTCGAGATGCCATGGTTTACTTCGCCTTCTTCAACAGATCCTTACGCGGGTTCTCCTGCGGTGCCAGTTTTACGAACTTATCGAACGCTTCCTGCGCCTCTGCGCTCAGCTCAGTGGGCAGAACAATCTCCGGGATGACCAGCAGGTCGCCGTCGCCGCCCTTAGCCTTGAAGCCGCGGCCCTTGGCGCGCAGTCGGCGGCCGACCTGGCCGGGTGCCAGGCGCAGCTTCACGGTGGATGCGTCCGGCAGGGGCACCTCAATCACTGCGCCGTCGACGGCCTCGGCGAGGGTGACGGGCGCGCGCATAATCAGGTTGTTGCCCTCGCGCGAGTACACGGAGTCATCGGAGACGCGCACGGTGACCTTCAGGTCGCCGCCGCGCAGGCCCTTGCCGCGCAGGCGGACCTTCTGGCCGTCCTTAATGCCTGCGGGGATGCGTGCCTCGGTGTGGGAGCCGTCCGGCAGGAACACGGTCACGGTCGCGCCGGTGTATGCCTGGGCGAGGCTGATGCGGGTGCTGGTGGTGCTTTCTTCGGGGGCTGCGTGCTGTGCGCCGCCGAAGCCGCCGCCACCCATGCCGCCGAAGTCGGCGCTGGTGAAGCCTGCGGAGCGTCGGGAACCGCCAGCGCTACCGCCGAAGAGGCCACCGAGCAGGTCGTCAATGTTGATGCCTGCGCCGCCGTTGCTGAAGCCGCCGAATGCGTCCGCGCCGGGGTAGCCGGTGTAGCTACCACCGCCGAAACCACCTCCGCCGAAGCCGCCCATGCCAGATGCGCCGTAGCGGCGGATCTGGTCGTACTCTTCGCGCTGCTTCTTATCGGAGAGCACGTCGTATGCTTCCGAGATTTCCTTGAACTTCTTCTCTGCTGCGGCGTCGCCGGGGTTCAGGTCCGGGTGGTACTTGCGGGAGAGCTTGCGGTACGCCTTCTTGATGTCGCTTTCGCTTGCGTCTTCGCTGACACCCAGTGCCTTATAAAAGTCGTCGGTCAGCCAGTTTTCACTTGCCATGTTGTGTTTCTCCTTCTGCGGTGATGCGCCGCCCTCCTCGGTTACGGGACGGCTTGCAGGGGCACCGCGTACTTGTCTTAATACTCTATATAAAAGTTTAGTCTACTTGACTCAATTTTGAAAGGGCTGAGCCCAAAAAATTGCACCCCTACAAGCCTTCTCGCCGCCACCACAGCTCGCCACAGCCCGGATAAATAACCCAGGCAAACAGTTCAGGCAAACAACAGAGCGGGCACTCCCCCACCAGGGAGAGCACCCGCCCGTCGTTAGTTATTCAGCCAATGCTTAGCCGGCCACCTTACGGTGCGACAGCCACAGCCACCTGCGCGGTACGAACCACGCGGTCGTTCACGCGGTAGCCGTAACGCAGAACCATGGAGACATGGTCCTCAGCCACCTCGTCGGTGGGCTGCTGCAGTACTGCTTCGTGGATGTTCGGGTCGAAGGCGTCGCCTACTTCACCGAAACGCTCCACGCCCTGCTTGCCGAGCAGCTCTTCGAGCTTGGTAGCGATGGAGGCGAAGGGACCTTCCTGCAGGTCGCCGTGCTTGCGTGCGGCGTCGATATCGTCGAGCACCGGCAGCAGTGCGCCGACCAGGTCACCGATTACGAAGTTTCGCAGCTGCTCCTTTTCGCGGGCGGTGCGGTTCTTGTAGTTGGTGAACTCTGCCTGCAGGCGAAGCAGGGAGTCCAGGCGCTCTGCGGCGAGTGCCGCATCCGCAGATTCTGCTTCTACGGCGTCCTGGAGCTCAGCCTCGACGGCTTCCGCAGCTTCTTCGGCGGTTTCGACCGATTCAGCTTCGGGGTGGCCTTCCGCTGCGGGGGCGTTGAATGCCTCCTCCAGCGGGTCGGGGGTGGTGTTTTCCTGCTCAGCCATGATTACTTCTTCTCGTCTTCGTCGATAACCTCGGCGTCGACAACGTCCTCATCAGCGGCGGGCTTGGACTCGGATGCCTCAGCCTGTGCTGCTGCATAGAGTGCCTCGCCCAGCTTGGATCGGGATGCCTGCAGCTTCTCGAATGCGGACTTCACTGCTGCGTCGTCGTCGCCCTCGAGTGCCTTCTTCAGCTCGTCGACATCGCCCTGAACCTCGGTCTTGACGTTCTCGGGCAGCTTGTCGCCGTTCTCCTTCAGGAGCTTCTCAGTGGTGTATGCGACGGACTCGGCTTCGTTGCGGGTGTCAGCAGCCTCGCGGCGTGCCTTGTCCTGCTCTGCGTGTGCCTCTGCGTCCTTGACCATGCGGTCGATGTCATCCTTGGAGAGGGAGGTACCGCCGGTGATGGTCATGGACTGCTCAACGCCGGTGCCCTTGTCCTTTGCGGAGACGTGCACGATGCCGTTAGCGTCAATGTCGAAGGTAACCTCAATCTGGGGCACGCCGCGGGGTGCGGGGGCGATGCCGGTCAGCTCGAAGGTACCCAGGTTCTTGTTGTCGCGAGTGAACTCACGCTCACCCTGGAAGACCTGAATGGTCACGGAGGGCTGGTTGTCCTCTGCGGTGGTGAAGGTCTCGGAACGCTTGGTCGGGATTGCGGTGTTGCGCTCGATCAGCTTGGTCATCACGCCGCCCTTGGTCTCGATACCGAGGGAGAGGGGGGTGACGTCGATTAGCAGAACGTCCTTACGGTCGCCCTTCAGCACGCCTGCCTGCAGTGCTGCACCCATTGCCACGACCTCGTCGGGGTTCACGCCCTTGTTGGGCTCGCGGCCGGTGAGCTCCTTGACGAGCTCAGCGACGGCGGGCATACGGGTGGAGCCACCGACCAGGATGACCTCAGAAATCTCGGAGATGGACACGCCAGCTTCCTTGATTACGTCGAGCACGGGCTTCTTGGTGCGCTCGAGCAGGTCGCGGGTCAGTTCCTCAAACTTTGCGCGGGTCAGCTTCTCATCCAGGTGGATGGGGCCCTCGGGGGTCACGGACAGGTACTGCAGGGAGATGTTGGTGCTAGAAGCGCTGGACAGCTCCTTCTTAGCCTGCTCAGCTGCTTCCTGCAGACGCTGCAGAGCAATCTTGTCCTTGGACAGGTCAGCACCGGTGTTTGCCTTCACCTGTGCGAGCAGCCACTCGACTACGCGCTGGTCCCAGTCGTCGCCACCGAGGCGGTTGTCACCGCTGGTTGCGCGAACCTGGATGGTGGAGAAGCCGTCGTCGTCCTTGCCGACTTCCAGCAGGGAGACGTCGAAGGTACCGCCACCGAGGTCGAAGACCAGGATGAGCTCGTCTTCCTTGCCCTTGTCCAGGCCGTATGCGAGTGCTGCGGCGGTGGGCTCGTTGACGATACGCAGGACGTTCAGGCCTGCAATCTCGCCGGCTTCCTTAGTTGCCTGACGCTCAGCGTCGTTGAAGTATGCCGGGACGGTGATGACAGCGTCGGTGACGGTGTCGTTCAGGAATGCCTCTGCGTCGCCCTTCAGCTTCATGAGGATACGAGCGGAGATTTCCTGCGGGGTGTACTTCTTACCGTCAATCTCGGTGGTCCAGTCAGTGCCCATGTGGCGCTTGACGGAGGAGATGGTGCGGTCGACGTTGGTTACTGCCTGACGCTTTGCGACGCTACCGACCAGAACCTCGCCATCCTTGGAGAATGCGACGACGGAGGGGGTGGTGCGGGTGCCTTCTGCGTTGGCGATAACTACGGGGTCGCCACCTTCCAGTGCTGCTACGACCGAGTTGGTGGTACCGAGGTCAATACCTACTGCACGTGCCATATGTTTATTCACTCCTTGTGATCAGTGCCCCGCTTCTTCTAATGCGAGGCGGGTTAGTTTGAAAGTTTTGGAGGCGGTCGGTGCTGCGCGTGCCGCCCCGTGTGGAGTGGTCTGCGCGGCTCCCTTGAGCCTCATGTACTCAAGTATGCACCCTCTCAGAGGGTGTGTCAATAGGGTTGAGCGAACTTTACTCAACTTTTTTGTGTGGAGTGGCGTGAGGGGCGGGTTTTTTGGAGCTCTGGAGGGGTATTTTGCCGGCGATTTTGGGGCGGCGGCGAGGCGCGAATGGGCGGTTTTGCCGCGAAATTCCGCGGTTTTTTGGGCTGGGCGAGGGTGCAGCGAGGCTATTCAGCGCATGGCGGACACCGACGGGCACTCGGTGCGAAAAAATTTTTAAAAATCTTTAAAAAAGGGGTGGAAAACCCAAAAATTGGGGGTATGAGAGGCACCAAGAGAGTCCTATATAGGAGGTGCGGAGCGATTTTTGAGCCGGGAAGCTATACCTCTAGCAGCGTTGCTGGAGGTGCGCTTCGTGCAGGCGCCTCAGCTGCAGACACCCACCTGAGATCTCAGAGATTCGCCCCTCTAATATATGGAGAACCAATCTGCAAGCTCCATTGCTCACTCCATGAAGGTATCTCCGCTTGTCCGACGCGCAATTCTTCAACCTTCACCTGTGGCTTGAGGTTACCCGTCTACCGTATCCTGGTTACGACCATATCCTCTCAAAGTAGACAGGAGATTGCAGTGCCTCCCCAGGAAACACCCTCCAAGGAAAGTCCTGACCCAATTAATGTACTTATCTCAATCATAAAACCAGGATGGAAAAGGGCAGTTTTCCTTATTCTTCCCATCCTCGGACTGATGACTGTACACTTCATATACTATTCAGACCCTCCTTCTGCCTGCATTAATATAATTAGGCTATTCCTTTCCGCATTTACTGTTACATACATTGGGGTCAGTATCGGCGAAGCATATAAGAAAAAATCTGACATTGTAGATTCATTTCAAAAAAATCAGCCTCAATTTTTTACAATAATTGTTGTTCTCGGCGGCGCACTCGCAATCTTAATTCCGATGATTATGAATGTTACAAAGCTCATTGGAGATGGAGCTCCGCTAACAACTGCCTTGCTTGGCATTACGGGTGGAGTTATTGCCATATTCGGATACTACAAAACCCACCAGAAAAGTGAACTTGAAAAAGAGCAGCTAGACATCCAAAAACAAAAAGATAAACGAGACTATATACGCCAACTTCATGACTCTTATAACGACCGTTTCGATAAGGCTGTTACAGAGCTTCATGGCGCTGATGTGAAGGCTGCTTATACAGCCGTTCCCAAACTAGCTAAACTTGCCGATGCCTGGTTAGATTACGAAGACCTCAGTAATAATACGGAAGAACTGGAGAAGCTAAAAAAGAAGGCGAAGAAAGAAGCTCAAACAATTATAAACATTCTTTGTAAGTACATACAGACCATTCCCAATAATTACACCGATGAACAACTGGAAAAATTTGATTCCCTCTCAGAATCAGATAAAAAAGCCCTTGCACATGAGGTCGACATTCGTCTCCTTATTTTCTCCGAAATGAGCGACCGGCTTAGCAAAAGTACCGCGGAGAATGGTGCCATATCCACTATCCACAACATATGGAATGAATTCACCTTCAATTTCAATCGAGCTCCAATATTCTATCCCCTAAACAATATTACATTTAAAAACACAAACTTTTCCGAAGCAAAGTTCTACAACGCCGAATTCTCAAATTCATTTTTCAACGGGGATACTAGATTTGATTCTGCCGTATTTGAAGGCAAATCCGATTTTACCTATATTTCTTTTAATGGCAATATTAATCTTGACAACTCTGAGTTTACAGGAGAAACAACCTTCAAACACATAAATTTCTCGCAAAATTTAAGTTGCATTGGGGGCACTTTCCATGGCGGGCTAAAAATAAAGGATTCATCCATCATCGGAGATGCATATTTCAATGATTCCACATTTGAATTTTTAGAAGTTTCGGATACAACATTCCGAAGGAAGGCAGACTTTACTGCTTCGGAAAGCCAAACCACTTGCTTCCACAGAACAATATTCTACAACGAAGCAATTTTTAAAAAAATGACTTTCGGAATCTCCCTACTACAATTAGTTACGTTCCAGAATTCTGCAAACTTCCAAGATGTCACATTTACAGATATCGCATCATTTAGTTCCACAAAATTTAAAAATAATACCAATTTTATGAATGCTGAATTTTACAAATCTGCCGGATTTAACTATATCACTTTCACCGGCCCAGCTTCTTTCGTCAATTCAACCTTTAACGACGTAGCGAATTTTTCGGGAGCAACCTTCAAAGATAAATCATTCTTTACTGAAATTAATTTTTACGGCGATGCCAATTTTGAAGGTTCAACCTTTGAAGGAAATACTAGTTTCAATGAGTCACTTTTTGATAAAAAAGCAGATTTTACATCCTCAAATTTTAGAGGTAAATCAGAGTTTATAAAAACCACCTATAATCAAGGAGCTAGCTTCATAAATTCACAATTTGCAGCATCGCCTCCTTTATTTTCAGGATACATATACAATAACACTAAAGAAGATTGGTTTAATTATGAATCAATTTTCTCAGAACTGGTCGACCCAAAAAATTATATTTTTGATATTTCACCTGAAAGTCAACAAAAATTAGAAACCAAGAAAATCAGATTTAATGAAAATATATTTGTCCTACCTGTTGGGGGAGATTTATATGACCCCGAGTGTCCTCCGATCTGGGACGACGAAGATATTTATTAGATGTATCTAGAAGATTCTTTTGGGCGCATCATTTCCCTGATTTAGGGCAAATGGTGCGCCCAAACTGCACCTTTTATATCCCCTCTCCCCTATGCTGGATATAAGCCAGCACCGGAGCAGGAAGGGCACACCGCCATGAACCTCAACAAACTCTTCACCGCGCTGCGGCAACGCAAAAACACCCCGGCGCACAACCAACAGGCCGGGCGGCACGAACGCTACACGCACGCCCTCGAACAATTCCTCGACGGGCACCAGCCCGCCGTACGCCTCGGCGGGGCGTACACGCTCGCGAACCTCGCAGACGAGTGGCTCACCGACGCGTCCCTCCCCGAGCAGGTGCGCCGCGCAGAAGCCCAAGCCATTATCGACGCGCTGACCGGGTGCATCCGCACGCCCTACCCCCTCGCGCAGAAGCGGCAGGTCCTAGAAGCAGACGAGGCCCCCGAAAGGTACGAAGGCGACTTTGAGCGCGATCAGGAGGCACTACGCGAAGAGCAGCTGGTGCGCCGCACGGTCTTCATGGAGTTCAGCCGCCGCCTCGCCGCAATTACCGAGAACAACAAGACCGGCGACAGGGGAAGCAAGCACGCAGTGCCGTCGGTATCGCCCATGTGGGCGGATTTGCGCTTCGACTTTGGCGGCGCACCCATCTTCTACCCGCTACGGCAACTGCACTTTCAGAATGCCGACTTCGCCTCCGCAACCTTTTACGGCCCGGCAGATTTCTTCGGCGCGACCTTCCACGGTGACACCAGCTTCTCGGCAGCACAGTTCACGGCTGACGCTTCCTTCCACGGCGCGAATTTCAACGACTGGGTGGGCTTCAGCGCCGCGCACTTCGCAGGCTCGGCAACTTTCAGCGGGGCTCATTTTGCGGACGTGGCAAGCTTCGCGACCGTAACCTTCACCGGCGAGACTGACTTCTCAGATGCGGTCTTTTCAGCTGTAGCTGACTTCGCAGTAGCCTCCTTCGAGTCCGATGCTAACTTCTCGCGTTTGAACACCGCAGGCATAGCCAGCTTCGCGGCGGTCACCTTTGAGGGAAAGGCAGTGTTCACCGCCTCCACGTTCCACGATGAAGCGCACTTCGCCGCGTCGGTCTTCAACCGCCCAGCGGTATTCTCCAAGTCGCTGTTCGGCGGGGCCGCACGCTTTGCCGGTATAGCCACCAAGCAGTCCGCAATGTTCAGCAACGTACGCTTTGCGAGCGCGGCGGACTTTAGTGGGGCGTCCTTCACGCAGTACGAGGATTTTGGTGGGGCGCGGTTCGACGGCGACGCCATGTTCAGCCGGGCGTCTTTTATTGCGCTTCCGAGGACGCGCTATGAGATGGACTTCCCGCAGGGAGCGAACTTCGGTAACGCGACCTTCGCGCAGGATGCCGACTTTAGTAAGGCGACGTTCACGGCACATGTCGGCTTCTACAAGGCGACGTTCGCGCGGGAGGTGAGCTTCAACGGGGCGAGCTTTGAGGGCGCCTACTTCGCGGATGCGACGTTCGGTCAGCGGGCAGATTTCAGGCAGACTAGCTTCGCGTACGTTGAGCCGTCCTTTGAGGCTTTGGAGAGGCGGCTGCAGAGGGCACGGTTCTCGGCGCAAGCGGATCCGCAGGATTACCTGTTCGAGGTGCGCCCGGAGAGCCCGCACGGTTTCAGCTGCGGCGAGACGGAGCTTCTTAATAGAACGTTCATTCTCCCTCTCGGTGCTGTGCTGTACGACCCGGATTCCTGGGACGAAGAGAAGCAGGACTACACCCGCCTCAGTGAGCCCGCACAGTAAAACCTAGCTCTCCCCCGCCGTCGGGGAAGCCCCACACGCAGACCCCGCCCGCACATCCAGCGCTGGCGGGGTTCTTGCTTTTGACCAGCAACCACCCAAGCCCAACAGCTTTACCTTATGCTGAGTATGACCCGCCCCTTTCAACGATGACAGGAGAACCACATGCATCTAGCACCCAGCACCGCGTGGGCTTGGCTGATAGCTTGCGCAGTCGTCATTCTGTTTTTCCCGCTCGCCGCGCAGTTCGGCAACTTCAAGGGGAAGCTGTCTAGCTTCCGCACCTGGGTTTGGGCTATCGCGCTCTTGGGCATTGTCGCGGCGGGTTTTATGCCTTTCACCTTTGACCCTGGCATCGCCAATTTTGAGGTTCAGCCGTTCATTTTCTTCATCACCGGTACCCTGCTGGGTGTTCTCTTTCTTGGGGAGTTCCACCGCATGAACGCCCAGAAAAAGCTGGAACACCCCCAGCGGGTGCACGCCAAGCGCCATACCCGTTACAGCAAGGCAGTTGAGCATCTGGCGTATCCGAACCCGGCAGTCCGTGCGAGTGCCGTCAGCACGCTTGCAGGTCTGGTGGATGAGTGGCTCGCTGACGAGCAGCTCAGCGTTGAGGCGCGGCAGAAGGAGGGGCAGGTCGTCGTCAATGCCCTCTGTGCTTATGTTCGTTCGCCGTTCGCGCGGGCGTTCAAGGCAGAAGCTTTTGAATCCGATACGCCGCCCGCTAACTATGCGGGTGATTTCGCTACGGATCTGGCGGCTTTTCGTGGTGAGCAGGATGTTCGCCGCAGCGTCTTCGTTGAGATGAGTAAGCGTAGTAGCACCCTTGCTGAAAATGAGAAGGGCGAGGTGACGGTTGTCCCCGGCGCATGGAGCGGCTTTGAGTTCGATTTCAGCCGGGCGGTTGTCTTCTATCCTCTCGACGGTCTGACTCTTGAGAACGCCGACTTCTCTGCGGCGAGGTTCTGCAACGGCTCGGATTTCAGCGAGGCGGCTTTTGTGGGAACCGTGGATTTCAGCCGCGCAACCTTCGGAGAGATTGCGGGGTTTGGTGACGCGACCTTTGCAGGCGAGGGGAACTTCGGTCACGCAACCTTCACTCAGAACGCAGACTTCGGCGGAGCGTCCTTCATTCAGAATGCGCATTTCGACGGCGTGAAGTTCATGCAGAAGGCGCATTTTGGCGGGGTGAAATTCACCCAAGATACGAACTTCAGTGGGGCAGCCTTCATCCAGAATGCTAGTTTTGGCGGGGTAAATTTTGCTCAGAACGCAGACTTCAGCTGGGCTGTGTTCGCTCAAAACGCGCACTTCGTCGGGGCCGTTTTCAGTCAGATTGCAGACTTCAATGGGGCAACTTTTACCCAAGATGCCCGCTTCAGTGAGACGGCTTTCGCGCAGGTCGCACGCTTCAAATGGGCGACTTTCACGCAAACCGCTGACTTTAGTGAGGCGGCTTTTGCCCAAGGTGCAGATTTCAGTGAGGCTACCTTTGAGGCTGACGCTGAGTTCTACGGAGCGTCCTTTATGGGCGTTGCAGATTTCTGCGATGTGTCTTTCGTGAAGAGCTCGCCGGTCTTCGTAGCTGAAGATGCTGAGTCGGGTGAGGTGTACCGGGCTCGGTTCGCTGCCCTGTCAGCCGGTTCAGAGCCTGCCGACCAGGAGGCGCATAACTTCGCGGTGTACGAGGGTAGCCAGCCTATTCCGCTGGGTACAGCCGGGCTGAACGGCGTGGGCTACCGCATCCCGGTCGGGGCGGTACTCTTCGATCCGGCGTCCTGGGATGCACGGCAGAAGGAATACACGCGTATGAGTGAGCCCGCGCAGTAATATCCAGAAGCCCCGCCACCTGAATGTGTGGTGGAGCCTTCGTACACGTGGTGGACGCTACCGAGTAGCTGCGTCGAAAAATAAAAATGGTGCGAAAAACCCCGCTGAGCTTGTAGGCTCTAGCGGGGTTTTCGAATCTTATCTACCCGGATTCGTTTATCGCTTTCCAGCGGCATTACGCCATGTCTGAAATAAATAAATTTAAATTGGGTAGCAAAAATCCGCGGAATGTGTGTCATCTGCTAAAATCAGCAGTGACAACGCAATTCCGCGTTGCCTCTAATTGCATAGAGAGGAGGTGTACTCCTATGGATAAGGACCATTTCTGGCTCCTCGTTGAACGATGGAGCAATATGGTTACCCTACTTCTTGGTCTGGTAGCGACTATCCAGTTCGTGGTTATCTGTCTTTTCTAGACCATTCTTTCGTGGGGCTACCGGTGATGTTGCCGCATCGCTGGTGGCTCCACTTTTATTTTACTGTCATTGCACATAAGGACATTCCCTATATGCATGACCGTATACCTAATAATGTAGCGCATTTCTTAAGACATAACAACACGGCAACACTAATTACGTAGCCATTGCACCCACCGTGAGAAACAATGTCGGTCATTTTGAAAACTTCCATTCCTCACTGCCTGCCGCGGACAGCAGAAGCATCATCCGCGTAGCTCAAGCAGGCTGGCCCTCGTTGATGACCGGGCGCGACTCACGGCAAGCAGCTTTACCCTATGCTGGAAGGTGAACGTTCCTATCAGAGAGGACAGGAGAATCTAGTGCCCCGCAATAACGCATCATCCGCTCCAGAGAGCCCGGTAATCCCGAAAGCTCAGGAGAATCCTTGGTATATCCGGCACTTTATTAAGCTCCTCATTGGCTTTGGTCTGGGCGGCGGTGCAGTTGCGATTCTACTGCCTTGGATGTTGTGGTTTTTCTGCGGCATGAGCTCAGGCAGCTCAGATCAGCTGCGCCTGCATCTGCTGTACGTCACTGGCGGCATTATTGCGGTTCTGACTCTTCTGCAGACTAACTGGAAGAATCAGGGCGACCGTCTCAAAATTGACGCCGATATCAAGAAGAATGAGCAGGACGCGGAGAAGAATGAACGCGACCATATCCGCCAGGTTCATGCTGAGCGTCGTAGCCGCTATACCAAGGCTGTAGAGCAGCTAGCTGACGAGAAAGCGACTGTCCGTCTGGGCGGCATCTATACCCTCGTGGGTCTCGTAGATGAGTGGCTTGCTGACGACATCATCGACCCAGAAGAACGGCAGAAAGAAGGGCAGGTTATTATCAATAGCCTTTGCTCCTACATTCGTTCTCCCTTCCCTCTGGCGCTAAAGGCAGAAGTACTTGAATCCGATATAGAACCTACTGACTATGAGGGGAATTTCTCCAAGGACCAGGCGGCATTTCGCGAAGAACAGGACGTACGACGCAGTATTTTTGTTGAAATGAGCAAACGTAGTAGCGAGGCTATTTTGGATGATGATGGCAAGTTAATCGAAATTATTCCAGGAACGTGGAATAATTTTGATGTCAACTTCAGCCGAGCACCAGTCTTTTATCCCCTCAATACCCTCACAATTGAGAAAGCTGATTTCTCAGGCGCAAAATTCTACACTGACGCAAAGTTCTTCGAATCATCCTTCATCGGGACTGCAAACTTTAACGAAACGGTATTCACCAACAATGCAGACTTCAGCGCAACTGCCTTTACCGATACCTTACATTTCAACGAGGCAATATTCGCCAAAGCCGCAGAGTTCAACGGGGCTATTTTCACCGGCAACGCATTTTTCGCCGGGACGACATTCACCAGCAACGCAGATTTCAGGTCGTCGGTTTTCACTCAGTCTAGGCCAATCTTCGCTATGGCTATATCAAATATAGGTTTGTGGAGAGCTAGGTTCTCTGCACAAACAGATCCAAAAGATTACATATTTGAGACTTCTCCCAATAGTACTCATAGCTTCTCGTGCGACACGGCAGAGCTTCTCAGCAGAACGTTCGTTCTCCCTTTCGGGGCCGTATTGTATGACCCGGACTCCTGGGACGAAGAGAAGCAGGACTACACCCGTCTGAGTGAGCCCGCGCAGTAATATCCAGAGACCCCGCCACATCGGATGTGTGGTGGGGTCTCTGCACATAACCAGGTCAGGAAAGTTTACGTTATCCTGATTGGTGGCCATTCCATTCAAAGAAGACAGGAAATCATATAGATGCATCTCGACTCTGTTAGCGCTTGGTGCTGGCTATTTGTTTGCACAGGTACAGTTGCATTGATTCTAGTCATTGTCCACCTAATCCACTCATTAGGGACAAAGCGGAAGGTATCTCTGTTCTACTGCTGGCTTGGTGCACTCGCGGTTTGGGGCGGCGCTTTAGCTTTTCTCCTACCCATCGCTCTTAATTCCGGTTTCGGGAAGGACCATGATGGTTCAGCTCTTCGCCAGGCTCTTCTCTACGCCACAGGTGGTGTGCTAGCTGTCATCACCCTCGGCGAGACTCACCGAAAGAATAGCCAGGAAAAAGAGAAAAATGAAAACGACCACATCCGCCAGGTACATGCAGAACGCCGTAGCCGCTACACCACGGCGGTAGAGCAGCTGGCTAATGAGAAAGCACCTGTTCGTCTAGGTGGCATCTATACCCTCACCGGGTTGGTGGATGAATGGCTTGCGGACGATAGCCTCACTAAAGATAAGCAGAAGGAAGAGGGGCAGGTTATTATCAATAACCTCTGCTCCTACATTCGTTCCCCATTCCCTCTTGCGGAGAAGATTGACGAATACGAAGCCCGCAAGGAATTAAAAGAGCTCGAATCAAAAAAGCTTAACACTCTTCTTCCCGATGAATCCCCAAAGCTCAATGCTCTACGCAAGCGTTTTGAGGACTCTGCGGAATATCAGGAACCCGATAACATCGCGGCACTTCAAGCAGTATTTCATGAAGAGCAGGACGTACGCCGTGCCATTTTCGAGGAAATGAGCAAACGTAGCAGCAGGGTCAGCGTGGATAAGAGCATGGAGGTAACCGTTACCCCCGGCGCGTGGAGCTGTTTCAAGTTCGATTTCAGCCGGGCACCCATTTTCTACCCCTTGAACAACCTCACCATTGAACAAGGTCAATTCACCTCTGCCCGATTCTACGGTGAAGCAGATTTCCAGGGTGCGAAGTTCACCAAAGACGCAAACTTCAGGAACGCGAAGTTCACCGGAAACGCAGACTTCAGGAACACAGAGTTCACCGGAATCGCAAACTTCAGGAACACGGAGTTCACCGGCACCACAAGTTTCGGGGGCGCGGAGTTCACCCGAATCGCAGACTTCAGGAACACGGAGTTCACTGGAAACACATACTTCGGAGACGCATACTTCAGGAATGCGAAGTTCACCGAAAACGCGGACTTCAGGAACGCAAAGTTCACCGAAGAAGCATACTTCGGGGGCACGGAGTTCACTGGAAACGCAGACTTCAGGAACACGGAGTTCATTGGAAACGCAGACTTCGGAGACGAATACTTGAGGGGCGCAAAGTTCACCAAAAAAGCGGACTTCAGGAACGCAAAGTTTACTGAAAACGCACACTTCGGGCACGCGGAGTTCACTGAAAACGCAGACTTCCTGGGTACGGAGTTCTCCCGCAATACAAGCTTCGATTGCGCATATTTCGAAAAATCTGCACCCATATTTGCAGATGACTCCGGCGCTGCCCGGTTCTCTGCACAGAAGGATCAGCAGGACTATGTTTTCTCAGTCAGTCGGGGCAGCAAACCTATCAATTGTGGAACAGCTACGCTTGACGGCAAGCGATTTAAAATCCCCCTTGGGGCAGTACTCTTCGACCCGGATTCCTGGGATGAAGAGACGAAGACCTACACCCGCGTGAGTAAGCCTGCAAAGCCTCTTGAAAATTCAGATACCGAGGAAGAAAAGCCCACTGAATAAGATTCATCGCTAAGAGGCCCCGCCGGTCCTACGTCGGCGGGGCCTTTTCGCGCCCGGGTCTGGTAGCGACAGCCCGGCGGCGGCAGCCCACCGGCGAGCGCATCCGCCCGTCACGGTGCCGCCCAAAGCACCGCCCCGAGCAACCACCGCGCCTAACCTTCCACTACCCCACCGATACACTAGAACCATGTACCGAATCATGACTGTCTGCACCGGCAACATCTGCCGCTCCCCCGTCGGCGAATACCTCATCCGCCAGCACGCCCAAGAAGCCGGCGTGCCCGTCACCGTCACCTCCAGCGGCATCAGCAACGAAGAAGAAGGCAACCGCATCGACCCGCGCGCCGCCGCGCAGCTCACCACCCGCGGTATCGACCCGTCCGCGCACCGCGCCAGCGTCTTCACCGTCGAGGACTTCGACCGCAACGACCTCATCCTCGCCATGGACGCACCCCACTACCTGCGCCTCAAAGCCCTCGCCCGCAACGACGAGGACAAAGCCAAGATCCGTATGATGCGCAGCTTCGACCCGAAGGTCACCACCACCCACCTGGACCAGCTCGGCATCTACGACCCCTGGTACGGTAGCGAACGCGACTTCGTGTACACCACCGGCCTCATTGACGCCGCCGCACGCGGCCTCATCAACCACCTCAAGCAGGAAGGCGACGCGCAGTGAGCCAGCGTATTCCCCTGAACCAGAACCGCCGCGTCACCGGCACCACCGAAATCCTGGAACTCTGCAAAGACATGCTGCGCCTGGAGCACGGCATCGGCAACGACTTTGACATGGACACCGCCGAATTCACCGAATTCCGTGAGCAGTTCCTCGCGGACTTCGCGCAGATCCCGCTGATTATCGGCATTGACGGCCGCAGCGGCACCGGCAAAACCAGCCTCGCCACGCAGCTTGAGCAGGAGCTCACCGCCGCCGGCCACAGCGTGCACGTGCTGCACCTGGACGACTTCTACCCCGGCTGGGACGGCCTTTTCGACGGCGTGGAGGCGTGGGACGCGCTATCCGTGCAGCTGACCGAAGGTATTGCCGGAACCTACACCCCGTGGGATTGGGAGGCGGGCGCCCCCGGTGAGGTGCGCACCGTCGACCCGGCAGCTACGCAGGTCATCATCTGTGAGGGTGTCGGCGCGATTGCGGGCGCCTGCGAGGTGCGTATCCTCGCCACCGCCCCGGACGAGGTGCGTTACGAACGCGCCATGGCTCGTGACGGTGACACGTTCCGCCCGCACTGGGAACGCTGGGCGGCGCAGGAGGAGGCACTGCTCGCCGAAATCCCGGAGGACTACGCGACCGTCGACTTCATCTACGACAGCGCGGCGCAGTAGCAGCCGCCTACAAGACAGTAGAGCCCAATGCTTCGTGTATCTCGAAGCATTGGGCCCTACGGCTATTCAGAGGCAGTTTTACTGAGGCGCTGTTTTATTGAGGCATGGGAGCCGGGCTAGCGGATTCCATGCGGTCTTTATCCCAGTAGGTTGAGGTATTGCTCGGCGCGTGCGTGGAGGCAGTGCCGTCTTTTTCGTTACCCGGGTTGTTGTTAGAAAGCACGGCAAAGACTACGAGCAAGACGCAAGCTATGAGTAGCAGGATGCATAGCAAATATTTGTAATAGTGGTTGCGCATCTGAGGGGCCCTCCGGTCGTATCGCGTGGTATGACCAACGTAAGTTATGCGGTCGCCCCGAGCAATGCTTCCCAAGAATATTTCTCAAATATTTCTTCAGCACCGGGGGCTGAGCGGCAGACTAAGCCAAGCCGCTCAAGAGGCGGTGTTATCCGTAAGCGACATCAGGGTGTCCGAAGCGAAGCGAGGACGGGTGCCCCTGTAGGAGCGTGGATAACACCGTCCCTTTGCTGTACCTGCGCAGGTGAGCGCCGCCTTCCAAGCCAGCCAGAAGGCTGAGCACGAAGGAACCAAGCGGAGCCCTCCCAACCCAGCTCAAAAAAATATCAAACATTTAACTTACGAAGCCACGCCCAATTCTGCTACCGTGAACAAGTTGTGCTTCCAGCCTGCGCAAGCTCACCCCCGGATCCGGTACCGCCGCATCCACGTCTTGTAGAGCCGCAGGCGCCGTTGCACGCGCATCACACAGAAAGAAAAACTAAGACTAATGTCTTCGAAGTCGGTTAAGACCTCCTTCGGGCTATCGCCCCTTTTCATTGTTGTTCTGGCGCTGTTGACCGCTATCGCGCCGCTCGCTACGGATATGTACCTGGCGGCGCTGCCCGCAGTCGCTGAGAATCTGAACACCACCAGCACGAACGCCTCCCTGACGTTGAGTGCGTTCATGGTGGGTATGGCGCTCGGCCAGCTGGTCGTGGGCCCCCTGTCGGATAAGACGGGCCGCCGCAAGCCGCTGCTGATCGGTGCGGTCATCTGCTTTATTGCGACGGTGGCGTGTGGTTTCGCGCCAAATATTGAGCTGCTGATTTTTGCGCGTTTCATGATGGGCTTCACCGGTTCGATTGGTGCGGTGCTGGCGCGTTCTATCGTGGCTGATACGACTAAGGGCCTGGCGACCGCTAAGCTCATGGGCGTCATGATGATGATTAACGGCTTCGCGCCGGTGCTTGCGCCGCTGTTTGGTGGCTGGGTGCTGTCGTGGGGTAGCTGGCGCGATATTTTCCATGTGCTGGGCGTGGTTACCGCGATTATGATGCTCGGCGTGATCTTCGTGATTAAGGAGACCCTGCCGGTGGAGGAACGCTACCAGGGCACTGCCCTGAGCGTGTACTCGGAGCTGCCGAAGGTCTTCAAGATTCGCCGCTACCTGGGTTTCATGCTGACGATGTGCTTCGCGTTTGGTGCGCTGTTCTCGTACATTTCCGGTTCGACGTTTGTGTTGCAGAAGATTCTGGGCTTGTCCGAGACTGAGTTCACGATCGTGTTCGGTGTGAACTCGATTGGCATTGTGCTGTTCAGTGCGATTGCGACGAAGCTGGTGGGTCGTGTGGCGCAGCGCCGCATCGTGAATGTCGGCGTGATTAGCATGCTGGTGGTGTCTTCGCTGCTGTTGGTTAGCTTCCTTGTCGGTATTTCGCTGGTACCGACGCTGATTCTGCTGTTCCTGCTGACCAGCTCGTGCGGCCTGATTTTTGGTAATGCTTCGGCGTTGGCGTTGAACGAGGCGCGTCACATGGCGGGTAGTGCTTCGGCGGTGATGGGTACGATTCAGGCTCTGCTGGGTGCGTTGGCGGCCCCGCTGGTGTCGTTTGCTGGTGAGCATGAGTACCTGCCGATGGGCTTCTCCATTCTGGGTTTCGCGGTTCTGACGGCGCTGGTGCTGTGGACTACGCCGCGTAAGGATTCGGACTACTCGGCTGACGGTGAGAGCCACGGCGCTGGTGAAGGTCAGGGTGCTCCGGCGGCGGGCCACTAGCCTGTTGTTGTTTTTTGTGTAGCTAAAGCCCCGGCTGGGCAACCCGCTAAGGGTTGCGCGTCCGGGGCTTTGCTGTATTTGCTGTAGCAGTTAGGGAGGCGCTTGTACTCTTCCTTCGCTCCTACAGGGGCACCCGCCCTCGCTTCGCTTCGGGCACCCTGATGTCGCTTCAGGAAGGTACACGCACCTCCTGCCCTTGACCATAGACAGCACAAAGGGACGGTATTATCCTCGCTCGGATAATACCGTCCCTTTTTGTACGCGTTTAGCTCTGCTGCGCCAAGTAGTTCAACAGGGTCGCGGTCAGCTCCGGGTCATGCGCCAGCGCCGTACCGTTCAGGTGAGTCACCGGCGCAATCAGACGCACCGACGACGCCAACCACACGCCGTCCGACTCAAACAAATCCTGCGGGTAGAGCGGGCCGAAGCCCAGCTCCCAACCGGCCTGGCGTGCCGCCTCGAACACCGCGCCCTGCGTGGTGCCGGGAAGGATGCCGTGGCTCGGCTCGGGCGTGTACAGCACCTTCTTGCCGTCCTCAATCTTGGCGACCAGCACCGAGGAGGTGGCGCCCTCAAGCACGCGACGCTCATCGGTGATGAAGATAGCGTCGTCCGCGCCGCGCTCCTGCACGTACCGCAGAACCGCCATGTTCACCGCGTAGGAGAGGGTCTTCGCGCCCGCCAGAAGCCACGGGTAGGCGCTGTTGTCCATCGGCTCGTGGCCGCGCGGCAGCAGCATCGCCTTCACACCCTCGGTACGGCGCTTCACGATGGAGGCAGGCACCGGCGACGCCATAATCAGCGTGTACGGGCCCGGCTGCATGGAGGTCACCGCCTGGGTGGGGCCGCGCGAAATAATGATCTTCACGATGTGCTCTTCGCCCAGCGCAGTCTCGGCACCGGCGGTCGCCTCACGCATGAGGCGCTCCACCGCCGAACGCAGAATCTCGGGTTCCGGGTCGGGCAGATCCAGCATGCGCGCTGAGGATTCGAGGCGGGACAGGTGCATGCCGAGCTTACGCACGCGGCGGTTGACGGACAGCATAGTCTCGAAGACGCCGTCGCCGCGGGTGAAGCCCTGATCATCAACGCTGATGAGGGGCACGGACGGGTCAACGAAGATGCCCTGCGGGTTCTGCTCGTTCAGAAGAATTACGGTACTAGACATAGTCTTATTGTACGGTCGCTGCCGGACCATAGGCAGGAGGTGTGTGTACCTTCCTGAAGCGACATCAGGGTGCCCGAGCTCTGCGAGGGCGGGTGCCCCTGTAGGAGCGAAGGAAGTGTACGGGCATCTCCCTACTCACGTCCCAAGTGAGGCTAGGCGCGGAGGAAATATGCGGCTCCCGCGACGTATCCCAGCGCGGGAAGACGGTATCGTCCGTAGTGACATCAGGGTGCCCGAAGCGAAGCGAGGGCGGGTTCCCTGTAGGAACGAGGGCGAATACCGCCTCCCCAGCGGAGCCACGAAAGCGGAACCAGAAACGGAACAAACTACAGCAAGAGCAAACTAGCCCCAGAGGAACTGGATCGTACCCGCCGCAATAGATGCACCGTACGCAACAGCGATAATGACGGCGGCGGCAATGCTCACGTGCACATCACGCGGCGAATAGGACGGCACACGAGCCCAGGTGCGTTCGCCTGCGCCGAAGCCGCGCGCCTCCATGGTGATGGCGAGGCGGGAGCCTCGGCGGATAGCCTGCACGAGCAGGGCGAAGCTTTGCCCGCCAAAGGTTTGTGCACGCCCAATGAGGGATTGGCCTGCACCGAGTCCGCGGGCGCGTCGTGCCTGGCCGAGGGCGTTCCATTCGGCGAAGAGAATGCCGACGAGGCGCAGGGCGGCGACGGTGGCGAGCACGAATCGGGAGGGCAGTTTGAAGGTTTGTGCGAGGGAGTCACCGAGGTCGGTCGGGTCGGTGGTGAGTACGAATGCGAGGGTGGGTAGGACCATGGCGAGGGAGCGGATCATCATGGCTGCGCCGACGGCGGCGGAGTCGGTGGTGATGCTGTTGAAGCCGAGGTCGAGGATGGTGGTGCCGCTTTTGGCGCTGAGCATGGCGACGGACCAACCGGTGGTGATGACGGCGATGAGGATGGGCCAGAAGCGGGCGAGGACGTTGACGGGTCGGAATCCGACGAGGATGAATCCGAGCAGTTCGAGGGCGAAGAGGATTCCGGAGGTGAGGGGGTCGCGCACGATGAGTGCGGCGATGATGAGGGCGAAGGAGAGGATGAGTTTTACGCCGGCGTTGAGGT
Source organism: Rothia mucilaginosa ATCC 25296 (assembly GCF_000175615.1). Taxonomy (GTDB): domain Bacteria; phylum Actinomycetota; class Actinomycetes; order Actinomycetales; family Micrococcaceae; genus Rothia; species Rothia mucilaginosa. The sequence goes on from NZ_ACVO01000017.1 coordinate 233,335, forward strand.
TGCTGAAGTAGCTGGTTCGGTCGATGGTGCCGAAGAAGTCGGTGTTCATGCGTTCTCCTTTCCGGGGGTTGCGGTGGCTTCGAGGGTGATGTGGTTGCCGCCGAGTGCGGCGGTGTAGTCTTCGTCGTGGGTGATGGAGATGATGGCGGTACCGCCTGCGAGTAGTTCGCGGATGAGGTCGACGAGTTCTGCCCAGGTTCGTGCGTCTTGGCCGAAGGTGGGTTCGTCGAGGATGAGGATTTTGGGTGCGGTGGCGAGTGCGGAGGCTACGGAGAGTCGTCGTTTTTCGCCGCCGGAGAGGGTGAAGGGGTTGGCGTCGAGTAGGTGGGTGAGGCGTAGGCGGGTTGCGAGTTCGTTGGTGCGGGCGGTGAGGTCGTCTTCGTTGAGGGGGTTGCGGGTGAGTGCGGCGAGTCGGCGGGGGCCGAGTTCGAGTTCTTCGCGTACGGTTCCGCGGATGAATTGGTATTCGGGTTCTTGGAAGACGTAGCCGATGCGGCTGAGCATTTGGGCGGGAGTCCAGGTGGGCACGTCCCAGTGGGCGCGCTCGCCGCCGTGGTTGCTGCCGCGCTCGCCGCCGTGGTTGCCGCCGTGGTTACCGTCGTAATTACGCAGTGCGTCGGTGGCGGTGAGGGTGCCGTTGGGTGCGGTGAGGAGCCCTGCGAGGGTGAGGGCTAAGGTTGATTTGCCGGCGCCGTTGGGGCCGAGCACGCTTAGGTGTTCGCCGGCGTGCAGGGTGAGGTTGATGCCGCTGCGCAGGACGGGCAGGTCGGTGGGTGCGGGTGCGGGGGTGTCGCCGAGGCGTTTGATGGTGCGTCGGCGCGCGCGTCGTTGTTTGGGGGTGGGTTGCGCGCGGGTGATGCTGAGGTTTTCGGCGCGCAGTAGCGTCTCGCCGTGCTCGCTATCGCTGTCGCTCTGCGGCGCACGCGGCACGTAGTTGGGTACCCACACGCCCGCGTCGATGAGTTCTTGGCGGGCTTCGGTGAGTACGGTGTCGGGTACGCCGTCGTGGGTGATGGTGCCACCTTCGCCGAGTACGATAATGCGGTCCATGTGCGGCGCCCAGATGCTCACGCGGTGTTCTACGACGAGCAGGGTCGCTCCGGTGGCTTGCGCGGCGGCAAGGATGCTGTCGCGTACTTCCTGCACGCCGGAGGGGTCGAGGTTGGCGGTGGGTTCGTCGAGGATCATGGCGCCGGGGTGCATCGAGAGGATGCCCGCCAGGCCGAGGCGCTGTTTCTGCCCTCCGGATAGCGCACTGCTGGGGTGGTCGAGGGCAAGGTGGTTGAGCCCTACTGCGGTGAGGGCTTCGGTGACGCGGCCCCAGATTTCTTCGCGGGGTACGCGCAGGTTTTCGGGGCCGAAGGCGACGTCGTTGCCGACGGTTGCCATGACGATCGAGGATTCGGGGTCCTGCTGCATCATGCCTGCGGTGCCGCGCGCTTCGGCGGGTGCTTGCCCGTTGATAGTGATGGTGCCGCCGGCGGATTCGCCGTCGTCATCGTGGAGCACACCGGCGATGGCGTGCAGGAGCGTCGATTTGCCGGCGCCGGAGGTGCCCAGTAGCAGGACTTTTTCACCGGGGTTGATGGTGAGGTTGAGTCCGCTGATGACGGGTTCTGGGCGTCCGGGGTGGTGCCAGCTGAAGTTGTTGAGCTCGATGCGCGCCCCGCGCGGTGTTGCTTCCATGATGCTTCCTTAGCCTTTTGTATGGCTGCTGTAGTGTGCCGAGTGGTGACTAGTTGCTGGTGGTTAGCGGCGGGTCTTGCCGGATGCCAGCGAGGAGAGCACACCGGTCTTGGCGAGGTTCTGCACGAGAATCCACGCCAGGAAGCCTGCGATAACTGCACCGGAGACGACGGCGCACGCTACGTAGATGATTGCCTTGACCGGTTCCATGTCGGGGTAGTAGATGAAGATTTCGTTAACGCCCATGAACAGGCCGCTGAGCGCACCGGAGAAGATGGCGACGGTTGCGTTCCAGCGGCGGTAGCGGAAGATCGCGAAGGCGATTTCAGCGCCGAGGCCCTGGAAGAGGCCCGCAATCAGGATTTCGCCGCTCCATGCGCCGCCGGTGAAGAGTACGGAAATGAATGCTGCGACGATTTCGCCGAAGAGTGCCGCACCGGGCTTGCGGATGAGCAGGCCGCCGAGGGTGCCGCCGAGTAGCCACGCGCCGGCGACGATGGGGCGGAATTCGGGTGCTGCTACGAGTGCGGTTTTGGCGGCGGGGCCGACTGCGATGTCCCAGATCCAGAAGATGACGGCGCAGGCTACTGCGATAACTGCAGCGATGACGATTTCGTTGACTCGCCAGCGCAGGTTCGGCTTCTTCGCTTCTGCCTGGGTAGATGCCTGGGAGGCGGGGGTTGCGTTCTGTGACATTGATGGTCCTTCCGTCGTTGGAAGGGGAATGTCCTCGCCCTCTGATTGGACGAGGGCATTGAGAAGAAATTCGACTCCCTACGCCGGTACTAACCGGATCAGGTTCGAGGGTCTGCTTAGCACTCTCAGCGCCTCGGTGGCGCTCCCCTGTCGTGTGGGGTTCCTTGTCCGTACCGTTGTGGTGCGGGTGGGAACCCAGGTTCGATTGTAGGCTTGTCTGGCTGTTCGTGCCAATTTGCCGCTTTTTGTTTCGTTCTTCTGCCCACATTACAGAATTGCACGGTGTACAATTTTGGGACGGAGAGGCTCCAAGGCGGCACGAACGCCTTAAACCCTATACGCTAGGGAGTGGCGCTCTTTTCTCACCCAACCCCGAAGGGGTTCACGGGCAGGACGCCGCATCGTATACAGCTAAGGAGATACATATGAACCCCGTCGCTAAGCTTGCTCTTGCGGGTATCAACATGGGCGCTGCTGCCCTGGTTGGTAAGGGCCTGGGCGCAGCCTGGACCAAGGCTACCGGTAACCAGCCTCCCGCCATTTCCCACGAGTCTGAAGATACCCTGCGTCAGGTCATCCTCTGGACCGTTCTGACCTCCGTCGTGGGTGCTGTGGTGAGCTTCGGTATTGCTCGCCTGCAGCGTCGTTTCTTCAACTAAGACTTTGCGCTTTCCGCGCGAAAGTTCATGAACTAGGCGGTACGTATCTTCGCTCGGTACGTACCGCCTGGTGTTCCATCTTCAGCACGCCCGCCCCACTTCAGCCGGTTTCACGCCGCCGCTACGCTGAAGCGCCACCTCGGCATCCGAAAGCACAACTATGACTATTTCTTCTCCCCGCCGTAAGACGAAGGCTCAGCGTAGGGTCGTTGACCACGCGAACAGCCGCCGTTCGGTCGCGTCCTGGGTCATGTGGGATGTTGGTTCGTCGAGCTTCGACTCGATTATGACGACCTTCATCTTCACCGTGTATCTGACCAGCAGCTATTTCGGTACGCCCGAAGAGACCTCTTCGGCGCTATCACTGGGTCTGACCATTGCCGGTTTCCTCATTGCGATTCTAGCGCCGGTGACCGGCCAGCGTAACGACAAGTCCGGCAAGGGCATCTTCTGGCTCGGTGTGAACACCATGCTACTAGTCGGTTCGATGGCGGCGTGCTTCTTCGTGGGCCCCACCCCGCAGTACCTGTGGCTGGGTGTCACGCTGATTTCTGCGGCGAGCGTGTTCAGCGAGTTCGCGTACGTGAACTATAACGCCGTACTGCCGCGCATCTCCCACCCGGAGAATATCGGTAAGATTTCGGGCGCCGGATGGGCTGCCGGCTACATTGGCGGCATCCTGGCGCTAGCTGTGGTGCTGTGGGGTTTTGTGCTTACCCCCGAAGTGCTCGGCCTGACCACCGATAACGCCCTGAATATCCGTGCGGTCGCGCTATTCGCCGCCGCCTGGTGTTTGATCTTCTGTCTGCCGCTGCTGATTCGTATGCGCACCCGCGAGCGCTTCCTACCGGAGGTGCTGCCCACCCGCGAGCTGCGTTTCCTGGAGCTCGGCATGGAGCGTCTCTCCCCGGCTCGTCAGGGCGGTCTGCTCGCCTCCTACAAGGCGCTGTGGCGCACGATTCGTCGCCTGAAGATGACGTCCCCGCAGACCCTGTGGTTCCTGATTGCTTCGGCGGTGTTCCGTGATGGCCTGTCCGGTATTTTTACGTTCGGCGGTATTCTCGCGGCGGGCACGTTCGGTTTCAGCACTTCCGAGGTGATCCTGTTCGGTATTGCCGGTAGCGCTGTCGCGGCGGCTGGCGCGATCCTGGGCGGCTACCTGGATGACTACCTGGGCCCGAAGACGATTATTGTTATCTCGCTGGTCGGCATTATCTTGGCGGCTACCCCGTTGCTGTTCTTCCCTCAGCCTAGCGTGTTCTGGGTATGCGCCCTGCTGCTGTGCCTGTTCGTGGGCCCGGCTCAGTCGGCATCCCGTACTTTCCTGGCTCGCCTGGCTGATCCCGGTACTGAGGGTGAGCTGTTCGGCCTGTACTCGACCACCGGTCGTGCCACCAGCTTCCTGGCGCCGATGCTGTTCGGTCTGTGCGTGAGCATCATGGGCGCGCAGATTTGGGGTGTGCTCGGTATTCTGATCGTTGTGGTGGCGGGTCTGCTCCTGCTGCTGCCGGTGAAGGCGCCCGGTCCGTTGCGTATGCGTGCGGCTCGCCGCGAGCAGAAGCGTGAACAGAAGCGCCGCGACAAGGCAGCCCAGTAGTGTTGCTCGGTAACGCTGCTCGGTAAGACATTGCGGGGCTAGGCGTCCCGCAAACCCCGCAAATACAAGCCTGCAAATACAACCTTGCAAACACACAGGGAGGGGCGGGTAGAAGATCATTCTTCTACCCGCCCCTTCCTTGTGCTTAAGCAGTGCCTACCAAGCGGAGCTCAGTAAGCCGCGCCAGAGAGCCGTGTCAGTAAGCCGCGGTGGCTAGTCCTCCACCACGTCATCCTCATCCTCAGAGACAGCGTCTTCAGAGGAATCCAGTGCAATCTGCTGCTCCTCCTCATCCAGAACCTCATCGCTCGTCATCTGAGCCCAGGTCGCGTCATCAATCAGCGGATCATCAATCACACGGACCCACAGCATCGAACCAGCCGCCAGAGCACTCAAGTTCTCGTCATACGCCTCCGCAGGCAGACCCTCAAAAATCTCAGCCAGACGCGCAAACAGGTCATCATACGAAATGTCGCCCTCAGCCTGCAGCCAGCACTCAGCCGCAAACTCAGACAGCTCATTCAGCTCAGTGTCACACAGCAGCAAGAACGGGCCGTCCTCGCCCACACGCACACCCGAAGTACCCGGCATACGAGACACCGCAATCGTACCGTTCAAGAACACACCCGGCAGGTGATCCTCAACCGTGTACTTCTCCAGCTTCTCAACCTCATCAGCATTCGGCAGCTCACCGCCATTCAGCAGATTCTGAACCAGCGGCAGAGTATCCTCAACCTCCGAGTACACCAGGCGCCACACGCCACCGCAACGCTCCACCAGCTTAGCCAGCGACACAACACCCTCAGGGTGACGCGCCAGACCCGAACTCTGCTCACTCAAGAACACCAGAGCCTCATGCAGCGGAACACGCTCAAAATACGGCTCCGAAGCCGACTCATCACGAGAAATGAACACAATACGCGACAGCTTATAGCTGAGGTCATCACGATCAACCACATTCAGGCCCAAATCCACCGGGTTCTGCTGATCCTTCGGCGCATTCGGGTCAACAATCACAGACAACGGCTTCGGATACGGCGACACAACACCCTCATCCGAAATAATCGCAGTCTCATCAGTCAGGTACGCAAACTTCGAACCCAAGAAACGCGACGCAGTCGTCTTACCGCTACCAGAAACACCCACCAGCGCAACAGCGCGCTTCGACTCAGGGTCACCGATAACAGCCGCATGCAGCATCACACCGCGACCAACCAGCTGCTCAATCATCGCCAACGTAATACGGCTCGTCAGATCCTGCATACCCGAATCATCATCAGCCACACGCAGCGTCGAAACCTTATCAAACGAACCCATCAACGGATTCGCCAAATCCATCACCGACTCATCAGTCGGCGCATGAACCAGCATCACCTGATCAAAACGAGACAACGAAGCATACGCCTCATCAGGAGTATCAAAAAACTCCGGAGCAAGAGGCTCCCACGCCTTCTTAAAACGCTCCACAAAAGAGTCCGACATATCAATCAGATACAAAGAAACTTCCGCGCCAGCAACACGCAGAACAACAGGCTTCAGATTCATCAAAAAATCCTTAGAGAGTGAGAGATAAAAGCCCGCACGCGAGTGAACGCACGAGCACAACAGGCGAAAAAACCGCCCAACGCGGGCGCACAAACACACAGCCTGCACGCCCGCACCCCAAAGCGGGAAAGACTAAGACTCCACAGAACCATCCGCAGGAATCATCGTCTGATGAAAATTCAAATAACTACGCGAAGCAGTCGGGCCACGCTGACCCTGGTAACGGTTACCATACGCACCAGAACCATACGGATGCTCAGTCGGGCTACTCAAACGGAAGAAACACAACTGACCAACCTTAGAACCCGGCCACAACATAATCGGCAAAGTCGCCATATTCGACAACTCAAGCGTCACATGCCCCGAAAAACCAGGATCAATAAAACCAGCCGTAGAGTGAGTCAGAAGACCCAGACGACCCAACGACGACTTACCCTCCAAACGGGCAGCCACATCATCAGGCAGAGTCACCTTCTCATACGTAGAACCCAACACAAACTCACCCGGATGCAGAATAAACGGCTCATCAGGAGCCACCTCCACCAGGCGCGTCAAATCCTCCTGCGGCTGAGCAGGATCAATATGCGGGTACTTATGGTTATCGAACAGACGGAAGAAACGATCAATCCTCACGTCCACACTTGCAGGCTGAATCATCGACTCATCGAACGGATCAAGAACGATGCGCCCATCAGCAATCTCTTGACGAATATCGCGATCTGAAATAAGCACGCTTAAAGGATACCTGGCAAACACCACCCACGTGCAGGCATCCACCAGCCCCAGCACACAGGCCTACATCACATTTCAACCCCGCCACCCCGCACATAAACAACCGCGACACATTTCACCCCCAGCAAGCAGGCGCGATACACTGAAAAAGATGCGGCTGTAGCTCAATGGTAGAGCGCACGCTTCCCAAGCCTGATACGCGGGTTCGATTCCCGTCAGCCGCTCCACAAGCCCCGGACCTTATGGTTTGGGGCTTTATTTTTTAGGTTGGATGCGGTGGTTGGGCCAAGAGTTTAGGATGCCGCTTGGGTTGGACGGGTCGAGGCGGTATGTTCCTTGCTCCTGCAGGGAACCCGTCCTCGCTTCGCGTCGGACACCCTGATGTCGCGACGGAACATACCGGCCTCTCCCCTGCAAACTCCCTCCCCTTCCCTGTGTACGAGGTAGGGAACGTGGCTGCGCGGCAAGGGTGAGAGCCGCGGGCTACTCGGCTTGGGAAGAGTGTGCGCGGAGGCGGGGAAGGAATACTCGGGTGAGGTACCGCAAACAGCTCGCCAAGAATGAATATTGGGTTCAGGGCATTGCGGTGACTCCGTATGGGAGGTCAGGGCACCTTCCTGCGGGCTCGCGACAAGAAGGTTTCAGCACGACCATGCGAGCGCGCAGCACAGCTATACCTTCCTGAAGCGACATCAGGGTGCCCGAGCTGAAGCGAGGGCGGGTGCCCCTGTAGGAGCGAAGGAAGTGTATAGCGAGCCAAGCGCACGCACCTCAAAACACTTGAAGGATGTTCAACTCACCACACAGTTGTGCTAACCTAACCACAGAAATTCAAAGAGAGAATTTCTAAAAAACATCTACTCGACGAGGAATCGTAGACCCGCATGACCCGCGAAACGCACCCCTACACCACCCCCGCACGCCCCCTCGACCTGAACCTCTACCTCGTCACAGGCGACAACCCCCTCGAAACCGTCCGGGCAGCCAAACACGCCACCTGCATCCAAGTCAGGTCCAAACCCATCAGTGCGCGCGAGCTCTACCAGCTCACCGAAGCTATCGCCGGCATCATCCAGCCGCACCAGACGCTCCTCGTCGACGACCGTGTTGATGTCGCCCTCGCGTTGCGTGCCCGCGGCGTGCGCGTTGACGGCGTGCACATCGGTCAAGATGATTTGCCCGTAGCCGACGCCCGCGCCCTCCTCGGCGCCGACGCGGTCATCGGTCTGACCACCGGCACCCGGCAGCTCGTTGAAGAGTCCAACAAAATCGCGCACCTGATCGACTACATTGGCACCGGGCCGTTCCGCCCCAGCCCCACCAAGCAGTCCAACCGCCCGCCCCTCGGCATTGATGGGCTCCGCGAACTTGCCGAACTGTCCGCCGTGCCCACCGTAGCTATCGGCGACATCACCCCCGAAGACTGCCCCGCCATCCGCACCACCGGAGTTGCCGGAATCGCCATGGTCCGCGCCTTCGTCGACAACCCCGCGCTGCAGGCATAGCCATGACCATCACCATCATTGGCGGCGGAATCATTGGCCTCACCACCGCGTTTGAGCTCACCGAACGCGGCGAAAACGTGCACCTCATCGATGCCGAAACCAGCGACTACGGCACCGCCGACGACGGCACGGCGCTCTACCCCGCCGCCAGCCACTACGCCGGCGGTATGCTCGCGCCCATCGCAGAAGTGCAATTCCAGCAGGACGCGCTCTTCCCGCTCATGACCGCCAGCGCCGACGCCTACCCCTCCCTTATGGAGAGGCTCAGCCGCGCCACCGACCTGCCCACCGGCTACGACACCACCGGCACGCTCATTGTCGCAGCCGACCGTGCCGACGCCGAGCACCTGCAACGCACCCGCGCCTACTACCGGGACATGAACCGCCCCGCAGACCCCGTCACCCCCACGCAGGCACGCACCCTCGAACCGCTCCTGGCCCCGCGTATTGCCGGCGCTGTGAGCATCCCCAGTGACCATCAGCTGCACCCGCGGCTCATGAGGCGCGCCCTCAAAGACGCCCTCACCCGCCGCGGCGTCACCTTCAGCACCGAACGGGTCACCGACCCGGACGCGGGCGACATTATCTGCGCTGGACTAGGGGCAACACTGCACGGGGACTACCCGCTACGCCCCGTCTACGGGGACATTCTGCGCCTGCGCGCCCCGCGGCCCATCCTCAAGCATGTAGTGCGCGGCTACGTGAACTCCCGCCCCGTCTACCTCATCCCCCGCCCTGACGGGGAGCTGTGCATCGGCGCGACCAGCCGCGAAGACCACCGCACACTACCCGCCATTGACGGCGTACACCAGCTGCTACGTGACGCGATTCGGCTCGTGCCCGCCGTTGAAGAGTGTGAGCTTCTGGAGGCGAACGTCGGCGCCCGCCCCGGAACCCCGGACGACCTGCCTATCTTCGGGCACCGCACTCGCGCTGACGGCACCCGCCAGCTCGTGTCCACGGGCTATTTCCGCCACGGTATTCTGCTTGCCGCGCTCGCCGGCAAGGTTGGTGCGGAGGTCGCCTGCGGGGCTGAGATTCCGCCCATCATGCAGGCGTGCGACCCGGCACGATTCACCCACTAAACACAGTCCCCGCCGGGTGCACCCGGCGCCTTCACGAAAGGATTTCGCATGATCATCACCTACAACGGCGAGCCGCTAACCACGAATGCCCGCACCGTATTTGACCTTGTCCTGGACCAGTTTGGTACCGAAAATGGCGTGGCTGTGGCGCTCAACCGCAGTATCGTGCCGCGTTCCACGTGGCTGGATGTGCCGCTGAACGAGGGCGATAGGGTGGATGCCCTCACCGCCGTTCAGGGCGGCTAATTCTCCAGCCTGTACCGGCGAGATACCCACCGAAAAAAGAACAGATATTCTCGGTTTTTGTTCCCTAAACCGGGCGCACCGTAGCGCCCCGCACCAACCAGCAAACCCCGTTATTTAGACGTTCCCACAGAGGAGAACACCATGAGCCTCACACCGCTCACCATCGGCGACCGCACCTTCACATCCCGCCTCATCATGGGTTCCGGAGGCGCAACCAGCATGGACCTGCTCGAGCAGGCGCTCATCGCCTCCGGTACCGAAATGACGACGGTTGCCATGCGCCGTCACGCCGCAGGAACCCCCATTTTTCCGCTTCTGCAGAAGCTCAATATCGCACCGCTTCCCAATACCGCAGGGTGCCGCACCGCAGCTGATGCGGTGATGACCGCAATGCTCGCCCGCGAGGCGCTGGGCACTTCCTGGGTGAAGGTCGAGATCATACACGACGAAGACACCCTGCTGCCGGATACCGTGGAGCTGTTGAACGCTTGCGAGCAGCTGGTCGCCGAGGATTTCACGGTGCTCGCGTACACCTCTGACGACCCGGTGGCTGCCGCTCGCTTGGAGGATGCGGGCGTTGCGGCGGTTATGCCGTTGGGCGCGCCGATTGGTACCGGTCTGGGCATTTTGAACCCGCACAATATTGAGCTGATTGCTTCTCGCGCGCAGGTTCCGGTGGTTCTGGATGCTGGCGTGGGTACCGCCTCCGACGCGGCGCTGGCGATGGAGCTGGGTTGTGATGCGGTGTTGTTGGCGTCGGCGGTGAATCGTGCTGAGGATCCGGTGGCGATGGCTCAGGCGATGAAGTTTGCGGTGCAGGCGGGCGCGTTGGCGCGTGAGGCCGGCCGTATTCCGGTGCGTGAGCACGCGAAGGCGTCGTCGCCGTCGGAGGGTTTTGTCTCGTGGATGTAAACCTTGCCCCTACCCCGGTGAATCCGGAGCATGCGCGTCTGGATCGCGAGCGCACGGACCGTCAGCGTCGCCTGCCGGGCTTTGATCAGGATGCGGTGGCGGATGCCCGCGTGTTGGTGATTGGTGCTGGTGGTTTGGGTTGTCCGGTGGTGCAGGCGTTGGCGGCGGCTGGTGTGGGGTATCTGCATATTGTGGATTCTGATTCGGTGGAGCTGTCGAATATTCAGCGTCAGCCGCTTTTTGGTGTGCCTGATGTGGGTGAGCCGAAGGCGGAGGTTGCGGCGCGCCGTGCCCTAGATTTGTGCCCGTCGTTGACGGTTGAGACAACGATTCGGCATGTGGATGCGTCCTGGATTTTGGATCTTTTCGCCGCGTCGGCACCGGATTGTGTGGTGGATTGTACGGATACGTTTGCGTCGAAGTATCTAATTGCGGATGCTACGCAGGTTGCGGGTTTGCCGCTGGTATGGGGCACAGTTTTGCGTTTTGGCGGGTCGGTGAGTCTTTTTGAGCCGGATGGCGCGCATTTGCGTGATATTTTTCCGACGATTCCGCAGACGGTGGAGTCGTGTGCGCTTGCCGGAGTGTTGGGTGCGACGACGGCTGTGGTTGGTTCGCTGATGGCGACGGAGGTGCTCAAGTTTGTGAGTGGTTTGCCGACGGCGGCGGGCACTCTGCTGACGTATGATGCCTTGTCGGGTACGTGTACGTCGTTTGGAGTGGTGCCGGATCCGGCGCGTGTGGTGCCGGTGGATTTGTCGGCACATGAGGTTCCGCAGGTTCTGCTGGATGTGCGTGAGGTGCCCGAGCGTGAGGAGTCGGTGAAGCATGAGGACTCGTTGCATGTGCCGTTGTCGCAGCTGAGTGACGCTGAGGGGGCGCTGTTGCCGGCAACCGACGTACCCGCGGAGCTGCTGAGCCTGTTTGAGTCGGTGCGTGATCAGCGTGTGGGCGTTTTCTGTGCCTCGGGTGCACGGGCGCAGCGCTTTGTGCAGGCGTACGCGGAGCTGGCGGGCGAGTACGGAGTGCGCCTCACGGCGATTTAGGGAACCACCGGCGTAGCTATCCCTTCCGGAAGCGACATCAGGGTGTCCGACGCGAAGCGAGGACGGGTGCCCCTGCAGGAGCGGAGGAAGGGCATAGCGCGCCAAGCCCTAAGGAAAGCGGTATCGCCCGTAGTGACATCAGGGTGCCCGAAGCGAAGCGAGGGCGGGTTCCCTGTAGGAACGAGGGCGCATACCGCTTTCCGCTTAACTGGTAGGCACTTAAGTAGGGACAATTCCCCATGTGCAGGGCGTAAAATCGTGTATAACACGGCGGCACATCGCGCGGTTTGTTCTGCCTAAAAACTGCCGCTGCCGCCTCCTGTTTTCGCACACTCACTCTAGGAGTTTTATGCTCACCGTCTCTACTGTGCCGCTTGTTTTGTGTACGGCACTTGTTGCGTTGACTTTGTTGATTAGCGGTATTGCTAAGGCGAAGGACCCGCAGAGTACCGTGACCGGTATTCAGAATCTTGGTTTGGAGAAGATCGCGCCGACCCGTGCGGTGTCGCTGATTTTGCCGTGGTTTGAAATCGCCCTAGCCGCCGTTCTGCTGCTGTCGCCGGTGCGTTTACCTGCGGTGATTGCGTCGGGTTTGGCGCTGATTCTGATGCTGTTCTATACGGTGGTGATTGCGCGCGCGCTGGCGACGGGTCGTACTGCGGGTTGTAATTGTTTTGGTTCTGAGTCGAATGCGCCGGTGAGCCGTTACACGCTGGTCCGTAATGTTGCGTTGTTGTTGGCGGCGGCTGGCGCGCATGCGAGCGCGTTGAGGGGCGGCACGGGTGTTGTGTCGACTCTGCTGGGTCTGGGTAATAGCGGCTGGACTTGGGTTTTTGGTGCGGCGTTGATTGCGCTGACGTTGGAGGCTGTTCGCCGTGGTGATGCTCTTGCGCAGCCGGAGCCGCAGGCTGAGGTGATTTTGCCGGAGCCGGTGTATGACGAGAATGGCGAGGAGCAGTATGTTCGCATGCCTATTCCTCATGCTGCGCTGTATCTGGAGAATGGTCGCCACACGAATTTGCGTGCGTTGGCTAAGAATCAGGCGCGTGTGCTGGTGTTTGTGTCGGCGACCTGCGCTGGTTGTGTGAAGTTTTTGAAGACGATGGCTTCGTGGCAGGAGCGTCTGCCGCAGGTGGCGTTGCATCCGGTGTATTCGAGCCTGGAGTCGTTGCAGACCTCGCGTAATGCGGGTACGTTGCCGGAGGGTTTGACTCCGTTGATTGACCGTGAGGCTGGTGCGCGCGCGAATTTTGGTAATGGTGTGCCGTTGGCTGTGGTTTTGGGCGCTGATGGTCTGATTGCTGGCGGCCCGGTGGCTGGTAAGGAAGAGGTTGAGGCGCTGCTTGCCGATATTGAGGCGCAGTTCGCTGAGGCTGCTCGTTTGGCTGAGGAGGAACGTGAGGAGCAGATGCGTAAGGCGTTTGCAGCGGGTCCGTCGAATGTTGAGGGCGACCACCTCTAAACACGCTCCTATCGTCCAGCCCCTGTAGCGCCTCTGTAGCGCTTCCGATAGCCCCGTCCGGCTCTTACTGCCCTTACCGGCAGGTGCCGGGTGGGGCTATGCTAGTACGTAGCGCACACACCGCTTATATGCCGCGGTCACCTTGCCTGGTGGCGGTTGGCGCATCCTCAACCCTGTCTAAGGAGTTTTTATGGCAATGATGAGTTTCAACGCTCCGGGCGAGCGTGAGAAGTCCTTGTGGCTGGTCCGTAAGGAGAGCAACCCGAATCATTCGCAGTGGTACATTGACCGTTTTAAGGCGATGGAGGCTGAGGGTAATGATATGGCGGGTGAGTCTCGTCTGGTGAATGCGTTGGCTTCTCGTGGTGCGAAGATTCTTGATGCGGGTTCGGGGCCTGGTCGTGTGGGTAAGCAGCTGCACGCCCTGGGCCACCGCGTGACGGGTGTGGATATTGATCCTGAGCTGATTGAGGAAGCGCGCCGCGTCTGCCCGGATGCTACGTGGATTACTGCCGATTTGGTGGATTTGCCGGAGGTGCTGGGCATTGAGGGTGAGGCTACGGCGGAGAATGGTTTTGAGCTGCTGGTGTGTGCGGGTAATGTGATGGGTTTCTTGGCTCGTTCGACTCGTGAGCCGGTGGTGGAGAACTTCCGCCGCGTGCTGGCCCCCGGCGGCCGCGCCGTCGTGGGTTACGGCTCCGGTCCGGGCCGCGATTACGCGTTTGAGCAGTTTTTGGCGGATGCCCGCGAGGTTGGCCTCAACGTGGATAACACGTATTCGTCGTGGCAGATGCACCCGTTTGTGGAGGGTTCTTCGGAGTTTTTGGTGGCGGTGCTGTCGCGCCCGGAGAGCTAGGCTCGCATCTAAAACTAGCGTGCAGTACGTCTTAATCTAGCATGCAGTGCGTCTTGAGTTAGGCATACAAATGGCCCGGCGCCTGCCCCGTGTGGGGTGGGTGCCGGGCCTTTGCACATCCTGAAGATGCGCATCCAAAAGAACTTTAAAGAATGGGTGTTCTAGTGGATGAGGTAGATGGTGCGGGCGAGTTCTTCGGGCAAGAAGGATGCGGCAAAGAGGATTGCCACGATGATGACGGCGAGCGCGGTCATGAGGCTGGAGCGCCAGCCGGGGTGCAGCTCGTTGAAGGTGATGAGTCCCTTATGTTCTTTGTCCATGTTGACCACGTTGATCTGTTTGTAGATGGTGGTTTGGGCGGAGAGTTTGGAGGAGACTTCTCGCATGGTTTTGCCGTCCCAGACGCGGCCGTCGATGCGCATGAGCTGTTTGCCGTCTTTGTCGACGGCCCACATGGCGGGGAAGCTGCGGTAGCGTAGGCGGCCGGCGACGGTTTTGAGTTTCTGGCCGTAGGCTTTTTTGGGGTAGAGCTTTTCGGCGTAGATGGTGTGGTCGATGTTTTCGAGGGGTACGGCGAACCAGCCGAAGGTGCGTGCGCGGAGCACGTGGGTTTTGGTGATGACGATGATGGTGGGTTTGAGGACTGAGTAGAGGTTTACGCCTGCGATGGTGCCGATGAGCAGTACGAGGAGGGTGTACGGCAGGGCGGGTCGCTTGTAGAGGATGAAGGCGAGCGCGGCGAGGAGCACGATGGTGCCGGGGAGTGCCGCTTCGATGCGCCTGCCGTAGGAGCGCATGCGGGGGTGGAATAGTTCGTTGACTTCGCCGTATTTGGCGGGGACTTCGTGAGCGCGTTCTGCCATATACACAACTTTAGTGTGTGCGGTGCGTGAAACCTAGCGGACTACCTGCGTTACTCTGGTTCTATGCGTAATTTTTCTCCCGTGGAGCGGGTTCTGGCAATGTGGATGGTCGGTGTTGTGGTGGCGGTTTCTGTGGCTGCTGCGGCGCTGGTTATGACGAATAAGCTGGTGTACGGTCCGACGGGTCAGGTGCGGGAGTATTTTCATGCGTTGCGTACGGGTAATGGTTCGTATGCGCGTGGTTTGTTGGGTGCGCAGATTCCTGAGGGTGACGCGTCTTTGCTGGATGGGGATGCTTTGAGGCGTTCGGTGTCTTCGTTGGGTGAGGTGTCGTATGAGGTGGTGGAGACCAGCGCGGATGGTGAGCATGCGACGGTGCGTGCTTCTTATACGTTGGAGGGTTCGCGGCAGCATACGGATTTTCGTTTGCATCGTTCGGGCACGCATTGGGGCTTTTTTGATAAGTGGGCTATTGATGAGGCGTCTTTGCCGTCGGTGAAGGTGAATATTCAGGGTGTGGAGGCTGCGACGATTAATAACCGTAAGGTTGCGGTGGATGATGGTGCGGCGTCGTTCCCGGTGTTTTATCCGGGTGTGTATGCGGTGTCGTATGATTCGACGGTTTATACCGCGCAGAAGGTGAATGAGGTGGTGACTGCGCAGGATGCGAATCATGCGGTGCGTATGGAGTTGAAGCCGAGTGATAATGCGTTGTCGTCGGTAAAGGAGCAGGTGCAGGATCATTTGAAGAAGTGCACGCAGCAGAGCACTCTTTATCCTGGTGGGTGCCCTTTTGAGTATGCGTTTACGGGTCGTGTGGATTCTGAGGTGAAGTGGTCGGTGGTGAAGGTTGCGGATCCGCAGGTGAGTGTGAGTTCGGCGGGTGTGTGGTCGTTGAAGCCGATGTCGGGTACGGCGAAGGTGTCGTTTACTCAGTTGGATTTGTTTACGGGTGAGCGTTCGCAGGTGCAGAAGGAGATTCCGTTTACGTTGAAGGCGTCGGTGGAGGCGGATGCGAAGGCGGTCCGAGTCTCCTTCTAAAGCCGCTGAGGTGCGAGAGCCAGTATGCTCTGAACGCGACATCAGGGTGCCCGAGCGAAGCGAGGACGGGTTCCCTGTAGGAGCGAAGAGCATACTGGCTCGTAGCTTATATGGGTTGAGAAAGGGTCAGTATTATCTTCGCTCCTAATAGAGGTGAGGATAATACTGACCCTGTTATTTAGTGTTTTAGCGATCCCTAGTTGATACCGCGAAGGTCCAGGACGAGTTCGCTTTCGTCTGCCTCGTCACCGGTCACGACGACGGGAATACCCCAGTCTTGCTGGTAGAGGTGGCATGCTGCATGCTCGGGGATGTCACCGCCGGGGGTACCGTCACAGGCGGCGGCGCGTGCGGTGATGTGCAGGACTGCCTCGGTGATCTCGGGGTTGAGCACGAGGGTGCGGGTCAGCCCGGTAGAGGTACCGGCACCTTCCAGGATGAAGTTCTCGGGGGTGGAGGAGATCTTCAGCTGGGTGGGGTCACCCCAGCGGGTATCGAGCTTCTGGCCGGTGGGCACGGTGAATCGTGAGACGAACTCGAGGGTGCCGCCGGTGAGCTTGGTGGAGGGGCGTGCGGTGGTGATGGCGCCTTCGTCGACGTGCTGTGCCTTGGCGGGGATGGAGGCGCGTACGAGCTGGTGTGCGTTGGTTTCGACGATGATGAGGCGCGGGTCCTCGCCGGGTACTTCTTCGACGAGCAGGTCGGAGGGTTCGTCGAGGCCGCGTTCGAGGGTGCCGAGGGTGCCGGTTGCGGGGTCCCAGCGGCGGATGGCGCCGTTGTAGGTGTCGGCGACTGCGATGGATCCGTCGGGCAGTTCGGTCAGGCCGAGGGGGTGCTGCATGCGGGCGGTGTCGGAGTCGCCGTCGACGAAGCCGAAGTCGAACAGGCCCTTGCCGACGGCGGAGGTGACCTGTACGCCGTCTTCGGTGAAGGTGATGTGGCGCAGGCCGCTGGTTTCAGAGCATGCGACCCAGAGGCTGCCGTCGCGTGCTTCGATGATGCCGGAGGGCTGGGCGAACCAGGCGTCGTCGGCGGGGCCGTCGGCGAGGCCTTCGACGCCAGAGCCTGCGAAGATGCTGACGGTGCCGGTGACGGGTTCGTAGCCGAAGAGCTGGTGGGTGCCTGCCATGGCGATGATGAACTGGCCGGCTTCGCGGGAGTAGACGGCGTCCCAGGGCGAGGAGAGCGCAATGTCGGTGGCGGGTACGCCGGCGGGGATGTGGTTGGGGTCGCCGGTGATGGCGTTGTCGCCGTCGATGACGCGCTGCACGCCGTTGCCTGCGAGGGTGCGTACTTCGCCGGTGCGCAGGTTGAGGGAGCGCAGGCGGTGGTTGACGGTGTCGGCGACGAGCACGTCGTAGCCGAGCTGTTCGCGCAGGTTTTCGGGTACGAGGGCGAGGCCGGCGGGTTCGTTGAAGCGTGCTTCGGTGCCGGTGCCGTCGACGTGGCCCTTGACCGGGTGGTTCACGGGGTCGTCGCCACCACCGTAGGTGTTGATGACGGTGTTGAGGTCGGCTGCTACCTGCAGGATGCGGTGGCGTGCGCTGTCTGCGACGAGGTAGGTGCGTTCGCGGTTGCCGAAGAGGTTTGCGGGGCCGAATTCGGCGGGCAGTTCGATGGCTTTGCCGGGGAAGGCGTAGGTGCCGGCTGCTTTGGGGCGGGGTACGTAGGGGCCGTCGCCGCGGTGCAGGGTACCCTTCGCTTCGTGCTCGGCGACGAGTTCGCGTACGAGGGAGGTGAGGCCCTGCACGTGGCCTTCACCGGAGAGGTGGGCGACGATGTAGCCTTCGGGGTCGACGACGACGAGGGTGGGCCATGCGCGGGCGGTGTATGCCTGCCAGGTGGTCAGTTCGGGGTCGTCGAGTACGGGGTGGGTGATGTGGTAGCGGTCGACGGCTGCGGCGAGCGCTACGGGGTCTGCTTCGTGTTCGAATTTGGGGCTGTGTACGCCGACGGTGACGAGCACGTCGGAGAATTCTTCTTCGAGAGGGCGTAGTTCGTCGAGGACGTGCAGGCAGTTGATGCAGCAGAGGGTCCAGAAGTCGAGAATAACGATTTTGCCGCGAAGGTCCTGCAGGGTGAGGTTCTTGTCGCCGGTGTTGAGCCAGGCGCGGCCTTCGAGTTCGCTGGCGCGCACGCGTACGCTGCGGGTGGTGTTCTCACTCATGGGTTCTCTCTCCTGTTGGGTGCGCCGTGTGTGGGCGCGTCGGTTTGCTGTCCCCATTATGCCAGCGTGGTGGGGGTGGTTCGCTGGGAGTTGAGCTTTGTGACTTGGGGCCTTAATGACCTGTCATATTAAGTCATATTCCGGGTGGTTCGTGGGTATATAAAGCGCCCCGCACGTATCACGGTCGGATGCGCGCGGGGCGTTGGTGTCCCTATTGTGGCGGGCTGTTCGGCCCGGTGGTAGGAACTAGTTTTTACTTGGCGCCTGCAACCTCGGAGAGGTCACCAATCTTGGTGGGCTTAACCGGGGTCTTAGCGGTGCCCTTGAAACCGTCGATGCGGGCAGGTGCCTTCGGGGTCTCGATGGTGGAGACGTCGGTCGCCTGCTCGAAGGTCTTAGTGTTCAACACGGATGCGGTGCCGTCCGCCTTGACGACGGTGTAGAGGTTGTCCTTGGGGTTGGTCTTGATCCAGGAGCCGTCCTCGCTCACGACGATGGTTGTACCGTTGGAGTCCATGCTGGTCCACACACCGTTATTCTGGATGCTGATGATAGCGCCGTCCTTGGATTCGAATGCAGCGAGTTTATCGGTGTAGTAGACGGTGCCGTCGCTGGTCTGCGCCTTCTTCACACCGGCCTCGTTCTTGAGCTGCTCCAGGGCTTTCTTGCTGGCGGTGTAGCCTGCGGAGGCTGCCTGATTGGCGGATTCCTGGCCCTTCTTGAGTGCTTCGCTTGCTTCGCTGGGCAGAGCGCTGGGGGCGCTGATGGTGCCCTGGGTGGTCTTGGTTTCTGCCTTGGTGGTTTCAGCTGCTACGGAGGCGGTGCTTGCGCTGGTTGCCGCGGCGGAGGTGCTTGCGGGTGCCGATGCAGTTGCGGAAGCGGTTGCAGAAGCGGACGCGCTTGCCGATGCGGAGGAGTTGGAGTTGGTGCCGGAGTTGCCGCCGCAGGCTGCGAGGCCGAGGGCACCGGCAATGGTCAGGGACAGTACAGCAATTGACTTCTTCACTGAATTTCTCTTTTCTGTATGCGCCGCTCTGCGACGGCGCAGTGCATGGTGTGGTTGACCTGTACTCCGGTATGCCCGGAGTACGCCTCCATGCTAGCACCGTGACCTGAAAGCTCCCTGAGATGTTGCGGTGCTTCCCTTCCCCCGCTTTTCATGGGTCTTCTCAGCGTAGCTTGAAGACGCAAAACACCCCGCACGCATCACGGTCGGATGCGCACGGGGTGTTGGTGTCCCTGTTCTGTCGGGCTATTCGGCCCAGGGGGCAGGAGCTCGTTTTTACTTGAGGCCTGTAATCTCAGAAAAGTCAGCAACCTTGGTGGGCTTGGCCGGGGTCTTAGCGGTGCCGCGGAAGCCGTCGACGGGGCCAGGGGCCTTCGGGATATCGATGGTGGAGAGGTCAGTCGCCTGCTCTAAGGTCTTAGTGTTCAGCACGGCAGCGGCGCCGTCTGCCCTAACGGCGGTGTAGAGGCTGTCCTCGGGGTTGGTCTTGATCCAGGAGCCGTCCTCATCCACGACGATGGTTCCACCGTTGGAGTCAAAGCTACTCCACGCACCGGTATTTTGGATGATGACAATAGCGCCGTCCTTGGATTCGAATGCAGCGACTTCATTGTTGTAGTAGACGGTGCCGTCGCTGGTCTGTGCCTTCTTGACGCTGGAATCTTCCTTGAACTCGTTCAGGGATTCCTTGCTGGCGCGGTACAGTGCGGAGGTTGCCTGCTGGTTGGATTCCTCGCTCTTCTTAAGTGCTTCGCTTGCTTCGCTGGGCAGAGCGCTGGGGGCGCTGATGGTGCCCTGGGTGGTCTTGGTTTCTGCCTTGGTGGTTTCAGCTGCTACGGAGGTGGTGCTTGCGCTGGTTGCCGCGGCGGAGGTGCTTGCGGGTGCCGAGGCAGTTGCGGAAGCGGTTGCAGAAGCGGTTGCAGAAGCGGAGGCACTTGCCGACGCGGAGGGGCTGGAGCTGGTGCCGGAGTTGCCGCCGCAGGCTGCGAGGCCGAGGGCACCGGCAATGGTCAGGGACAGAACAGCAATAGACTTCTTCACGGCAGATTTCTCTTTCCGTCATACGTCGCTCTGCAACGGCGCAGTGCGTAGTGTGGTTGGGGTACAGGCGGGTATGTCCCCGGTGTACGCCCTCATGCTAGCACCGCGACCTGAAAACTCCCTGGGTTGCCGCGCCGCAGGTGGACCCCTCCCCCGCTACTCTCACAGCCCTTTGTGGTTCAAGCTCTCTAGAACACAAAGACGCCCCGCACGCATCACGTTCGGATGCGCACGAGGCGTCTTCTAGATCAGGGGCTGTTACGCTCTGGTAGCGTCACAAGCCGCTGTTAGCTCTTTACAGCTTACTTGGGCTGTGCGGGCTTGACGGGGGCGACCTTAGCCTGTGCGGGCTTTGCGGGAACCTTCGGAGCCTTCAGGTCTGCCTTCTCGCCGCCAACGATGGAGGTTACTTCACCGGATGCGTCCACGGTTGCCTGCAGGCCGCTGTTAGCCTGGATGCTCCAGGAGCCGTCAGCCTTGACTGCGACCTGGCCGTTTGCGTCCTGGCGGCTCCAGGAGCCGTCAGCCTGTACAGCTACCTGACCTTCGTCACCCTGAATGGTCCAGCCGCCGTCCTCGGAAACAATAACGTCGCCCTCAACGGCGGAGGAGGAGTTACCCTCGGAGTCCTTGGACTCAGCCTTGGTGCCCTTTTCGTCGGACTCTACCTTGGAGGAGTTACCCTCGGAGTCCTTAGCGTCTACGGATGCCTTGCCGTCTGCGCCGACCTTCACGTCTGCGGAGTTGCCTTCGCCGTCGTTAGCCTTGACGGTGACGTTGCCGTCCTTGTCAACCTTCACGTCTGCAGTAGCGGAAGCAGAAGCTGCCGAGGTGGTTGCAGCTGCAGAGGATGCCTTAGCCGATGCACTTGCGGAAGCAGTTGCAGAAGCGGATGCGGATGCAGTCGCGGTGGTGGTGGTGGAAGAGGACTGGGAGCCGCATGCGCTCAGGCCCAGTGCGCCTGCGAAAGCGATGGACAGAACCGCGGTGGTCTTCTTCATTGCGGGGGCGATAGCCATTGTTTCTCCTTGTGGTTGTTAGTATGGTGCGGCTAGTTGGCGACGTATTCGCGTCGTGCGCAGGATCCTTGTGGGATTCCATAACGATTATCGGTGTAACCAACCGCGTTAATTCTATCGAGTTTGGGGGCTTTTATCCGAGCCGGCGGGCGTTTATCCGCATTCTAGCGGGTGGGATAGCCCACGTTTTCGCCCGGCTTATCGGCTGGCCACTTCAGTTAGTTACGGGGAGTAACGGGCTTGACGGGGTTAACAGTAGCGCCAGCGGGCTTGGCGGGAACGGTCGGTACCTTAATGGTGCCGCTGCCGCCGGTCTGTTCCCAGGTGCCGTTAGCTTCTACTTCAATGACGCCGTTCTCACCGGTCTGTTCCCAGGAGCCGTCTGCATCGACCTCAACGACATCTCCATCGCCAACGCGCTCCCAGGAGCCGTCAGCTCGTACCTCAATGATGTCGCCGTTGGGTGCGTGGTAGGACCAGCCGCCGTCGGCCTTGATTTCGATGAGGGTGTAGCCGTTGGCTGCGCTGACGGTTCCGCTGTCGACGGTCACGGTGCCGGAGCCATTCGAGCCGCTCTTGGCAGAGGTCTCGCCTGCCTTCTCGTCGACCTTTGCGGAGGAACCGGAGTTGGCGGATCCCGAGCCGTCGTTGTCGGTTGCGTTGCCGCTAGCGTCTGCAGTCACACCAGTACCGTTGGCGCCGTTGACGGTCACATTACCGTTAGCGTCTGCGGTGACCCCGGTGCCATCAGCACCGCTGACGGTTACGCCGCCTTCGGTGACGGTGACGGTACCCTGCGAGCTGCTTGCAGTAGCGCTCGGGGAGGCTGCGTCGCTTGCCTTGACGGTGACCTTGCCGTTGCCCGCGTTGACTGCCGCGTCGGCGGTGGAGGATGCCTTGGCGGTTGCGGTTGCGGTGGGTGCCGGGGCGGAAGCGGAGGTGTTCTGCGCACCGCAGGCGCTCAGGCCGAGTGCTGCGATTGCTGCCAGTGACAGTGCTGCCGCGCCAGTGCGAAAGCGACGGTTGGTGGTCTGTGCGGAAGTGTTCTGGGCGGGGCGTGCCATGAGGTGGTTCTCCTTGTGCGTCCCGGAGGGTCAATCGTCCGGGGTTTGTATGGTTGATTTTCCGGTTGGATGGGGCCGTTGTGTATGGTGTGTGGCTTTTCCTTCGCCGGTGACTCCAGCTTAGGGTGTGAGTCTAAGATTGAGCTTTAGTTTGCTGTGTTTAAGCTGTGTCCAGACGACAATGTATAAGTATTTTTTCCCAGTGGGGTTTGATAATCCCGGTTTTTCGCTCAGCCTATGCATAGCTTTCTGCTTAAATGTATAAATTTTCTTTATTTTTCCGTAGCCCACCCTAGCTTTTTCTGTGAAAACGGGCCACTTTCTGTGTTTATGGCTCGAGTATAGGGTTAGGGTCTTGAATACCCACTTCTCACCCCTCCACATGTTTCTTTTACTTCCTACCGTTCCCCCTCCCCTGTCTCTAGACACAACAAATTGGCATAACAAAAGACCCCCACCGTAATGGTGGGGGTCTTTAGCAGATTCGAAGTCTCAAGAATTACTTCTTAGCGACTGCTGCCTTCAGCTTGGAGCCTGCGGTCAGCTTCACGCCGTGACCGGCGGGAATCTGGATGGTTTCGCCGGTCTGCGGGTTACGGCCGGTACGAGCTGCACGGTCGGTGCGCTCGATTGCCATCCAACCGGGGATGGTAATCTTCTCGCCCTTGGAGACGGAAGACTCGAAAACCTGGAACACTGCGTCGAGGACTGCATTCACGGTTGCCTGGCTCTTGCCAGACTTCTCTGCAACCTCTGCAACGAGTTCGGTACGGTTCTTAGCCATTAGGGTGCCCCTTCCAGAGACTTAAGGTTTGAGTCTAAAGCGAGTGACCGTCGGTGACGACGGAAAACCGTTTAGGAACTAAAATACCAGATTTACCAGCTGGACTTGGTGATACCGGGCAGCTCGCCGCGGTGTGCCATTTCGCGGAAACGCACGCGGGAGATACCGAACTTCTGGAAGGTACCGCGGGGGCGGCCGTCGATCTGGTCGCGGTTACGCACGCGAACGGGGGAAGCGTTGCGGGGCAGCTTCTGCAGTGCCACGCGTGCTGCTTCGCGCTCCTCGGGGGTAGCGTTCTCGTCGATCAGGGTCTTCTTCAGCGCGATACGCTTCTCGTTGTAGCGAGCGACGATGACCTTGCGCTGCTCGTTGCGAGCGATCTTGGACTTCTTAGCCATTCTTAGCGCTCCTCTCGGAAGTCAACGTGCTTGCGAACGACGGGGTCGTACTTCTTCAGCACCATACGGTCGGGGTTGTTGCGGCGGTTCTTACGGGTCACGTAGGTGTAACCGGTGCCAGCAGTGGACTTGAGCTTGATGATAGGACGGAGGTCCTTAGCCTTGGATGCCATTTACTAGATCTTCTCCCCGCGTGCGATGATTTCTGCAACAACGGCATCGATGCCACGAGCATCGATAACCTTGATGCCCTTAGCGGACACGTTCAGGGTTACCTTACGGCGCAGCGAAGGAACCCAGTAGGTCTTCTTCTGAACGTTCGGGTCGAATCGACGCTTGTTGCGGCGATGCGAGTGCGAAATGCTGTGTCCAAAGCCGGGAACAGCTCCGGTCACCTGGCAGACTGCTGCCATGTTTCACTCCTTTATTGATTGACTTTTATGACGGTACGCAGTCGATGTTACTCGTGAGCGTCCCGCCACCAATGTAGAAGCACCGGGTTATTCGCCGGGCTAGAGTGTTTGAGATCGTCACGTGGGTGAGAGGCCACGCATCGATCCCCGCCGCGGGAAAAACGGTGAAGCTTATTAGTGTCGAGAGGCGTTTCCACCACTACGAACAGCGTTAAATTCTAGGTAAATACGGGGGTTCGTGCAAGCCTGCACGCCGGATTTTGCCTTAAAAATCCGCGGAATCTCGGTGTTCTGAGCCGATTGCACCTCGTTTAAGCGAAGTGCTCGATTCGCGGATGCACGCCTGCCTTCGAGCGGCAAACATACCTATCCATTCTATCAAAAATGGGTGTTTTTGCAAGTCCAGATGTTTTTAAGGAATTCTTTAACGCCCCTAGTCAGGCGTTAATGCGCCTTTTTAAGAACGGATGTTCTCTATGTGACCGGGGATAAATTACACCGGTGAAATTCATGTTGTGAGATTAACAGCTTAAGCCGGATTTAAGCCTTAAACAGCCCCGCGCCACCGATTCTTGCGGTGTGCGCAGGGCTGTTAAACAGGCTTAAACACGCGTTTAAAGAGCTTTTAACTCTCGTTTTAACGCTTCCGCCCCGGTTTTAAAGGGCGGTTTAAGGGGTCGCAACGGTACGGGTAACGGCGGATTTACCGTTCCAGTTACGGCGTAGATGCAGGCACAAATACGGCACAGATAGAGCGCAGGACACTCCCCCGGCGTACAGTTTTACGCCGTACCGTGAACCACCGCGCCCCTAGTTCTTCAGCCTAGTTCTTAAGACTTGCCGCGGGGACCCACTGCGGGTACTTGGGGCTCACACCGTCCCCGGAGCTCGTACCCTTCAGGCGGCGACCAATCCACGGCAGGGCAAACTCGCGGACCCAGCGTGCCTCCTGCTCGATCTTCTCGCGAGCGGTCAGCTGCACCTCCGGGGGCAGTACCGATTCAGTGACCACACCGGGCAGGCCAAGCTGCGCCAGCACGCGGGATGCGAAGCGTTCGTGGCCGAGGTCGTTCATGTGCAGGCGATCGTCAGCCCACAGACGCCAGTCGAGGAAGTCGTTCCAGCGCCAGTAGTCGATAATGTGTGCGCCGTGGTCTTCGGCAATGCCGCGCAGCAGCTCATTGTAGGTGGCGGTGCGGCCACGGGTGCGGGCGAAGGGGCCCTGACCCTGCACGTCCAGGCCCGTAATAGTCAGAATCGTGATGTCCTGGGCGCGCATGGCGGCGAAGGCTTCGTCAACGCGGGTCATGAGCTGGTCAATATCCACGTTGGGTCGCATGATGTCATTGCCGCCACCGTAGAACGTAACAATGTTGGGGCAGAGGTCGAGGGCTGCCGGCAGCTGCTCTTCGAGAATGGGAATGAGCAGGCGGCCGCGGATAGCAAGGTTTGCGTACTGTGCCTGCGGGTCTACTGCACCGAGACCTTCGGCAACGCGGTCTGCCCAGCCTCGTAGGTTGTTGGGGCGGCGGCGGTCAACGTCGCCCACGCCTTCGGTGAAGGAGTCGCCGATTGCCACGTAGCGTACTGATTCACCGTTGAGCTTGCCGTTGGGGTCTAGGAGCGGGGTCGTCATTGTGTTCTTCTTTCCGGGCCTCTATAGAGAATGACCCTTCTGTGGAAGAGGCCGGCACACCCGCGCGGTGTACCGGCTTCTTCGCTTAGCTTTCGGTGCGTCCTGTTTTCCAGTATCCCACTGTTGAGGGTTCTTCTTCAGATATGAGCGGGGGTTTCTTAGGATGCGACAGCTGAACCGGCAACGGTGGACGCACTCCGGGGATGGGGTACCACCACTACACTGCCGTCGTTAAACGGGTCCGCGACCTCGGCCTTCAGGCTAAAGATGGTGTGCAGGTTCTCACGGGTGAGCACTTCGTGTGCTTCGCCTTGGGCGACGATGGAGCCGTCCTTCATAGCGACGAGGTAATCAGCGACTCGAGCGGCGAGGTTCAGTTCGTGCAGCACCATGATCATGGTGGTGCCGCGCTGTTCGTTGAGGTCCGAGAGCAGGTCGAGTAGCTCCACCTGATGTGCCAGGTCGAGGTAGGTGGTCGGCTCGTCCAGCAGTAGAATGTCAGTTTCTTGGGCGAGCGCCATGGCAATCCAGACACGCTGACGTTGGCCGCCGGAGAGTTCGGTGACCTGTCGTTCGGCGAGGGACATAGTGTCGGTGGCTTCTAGCGCCCAGGCGACCGCCTCATCATCTTCGGCGCTATTGCGTTTGAAGAGGCCTTGGTAGGGGTAGCGGCCGCGGGAGACCAGGTCTGCTACGGTAATTCCTTCGGGGGCGATGGGATGCTGGGGCATCAGCCCGACCATGCGGGCAAAGCCTTTCATGGAGTATTCGTGGGTGGGTTTGCCGTCGAGGGTGAAGTCGCCGTTGAGCGGCTTGAGCAGTCGGGAGACACCACGGAGCAGGGTGGATTTACCGCAGCCGTTGGGACCGATGATGGCGGTGATTTTACCCTTCGGGAATTCGAGGGAGAGGTCTTTGACGATGGTGGTTTCGCCGTAGCCGAGGCTGACGTTCTCAACTTTGAGGGTGCGTTCGGTGATTTCTTTCATGGCGTCCTTTCTTCTCTAAGGCTTTTCCCGGGAGCCTCCTAACTTAGCCTATCCTAATTTCGGGTCAGAAAATAGCGGATCCCCCGCACTGTTCATACTTCTGTAGAACAGCACGGGGGATTCGCTATGTCGGCGAACTTTAGAAGTTCACTTTTCCGTTGACGAGCCAGCCGCCTTCCGCTGCACGCTGGAAGACTTCCTGAGCCATGGTGCGGCTGTAGGTCTTGGAGACATGGTTGTCGTCGATGTAGACGTAGATGTTTCCAACCACGGGGCTGCACATGCCGTCCGGGCAGTACACGTCTTTCAGGTCCACCATGACGGCGCCCTGGTTGCGGTACTTGTCGAAGATTTCCTTTGCAGGGTTTTCGGCGGCGTACTTGTCGCTTGCGGGTCGTGCGCAGGAGCTCTTGTCGGCACCGGCCTTCTGAGCGCACTCGTAGATGTTGTACTCGAAGCGCGGGTTATCGCGCAGGCCGATGACCTGGACTCCTGCCTCGGTGAGGCGGCGGACCGTCTCGTCGAGGCTCGGGTCGACTCGTTCGTCATTCGATCGTGCCTGGGCAACGGTGGCGATGAGCACCACGGTCTGCGGCTTACGCTTGAGAATTTCCTCGGTCAGCTTGGCGTTGAATTCCGAGCATTCGTTGCTGGCGTTGACGGCGCGGACCGGGTACTGGCAGCCACCGAGCAGGTAGGTCTGCAGGTTGGTTTTGGTCTGTTCTGCGATGGGCTTGAAGATGCTCAGCGCCTGTTCGGCGTGGGAGTTACCGATGACCATGGTCAGCGGTGCGTCCTCGGGGCCGTACTTCTGCACGTTGCAATACTTGGCGAGTGCCGGGTCGGAGGGCGCGAAGCTGCCAACGCAGGGGTCGCTCAGTCCGTCAAACTGGGTTTTGACGTCACCGCCGGAGGGGATGGGGTTGTCAATGAGTCCCTGCTGGGCGCCACCGATAGCGCGGGCGCCGGGGTAGTTTTCGCTGGCGGTCTGTACCTGCAGTTCGGCGTTGTGCTCGGACTGGGTGTTGCGGTAGCCGATCCAGGTCTGTGCGGCTACCAAGGGTACGCCGGCGACCAGGAAGATCGCGAGGATAAAGGCGAGCTGGTCTGCCCAGGTCTTGACCGAGAAGACGGTCTTGAAGCGCATCTTCATCATGAGCCAAGGTACGAAGGGGTCCTTACGGTAGCGCAGCGGCTTTTCGACGAAGCGGATGAGCAGCCATGCCAGGCCGATGGAGGCAAGGATGATGACAGCGCCTTCGATGAAGTTCACGCGGGAGGTACCGACGGCGCTGCTGTAGAGAATGAGGATGGGCCAGTGCACCAGGTACAGGGCGTAGGAGATGTTGCCGAGGTTCCGCAGGGGTGCGGAGACCAGCAGCCGATCGATGCCCCAGCGGCTGTTGGTGCGGCCTGCCATGATGACGAGCGCACCGGAGATCACGGGCCAGAGCGCCAGGTAGCCGGGGAACGCTCGTTCAACGGGCAGGATTGCACCGCAGGTGACCAGACCAATAATGCCAACCCAGCCCATAATTACTCGAGCCTTCTCGGGTGCCTTCCACTTGAGGGTGAGCATTGCCAGCAGGGTGCCGATGGCAAATTCCCACAGGCGGGTGCGGGTGTCGAAGTAGGCGAATCCCTGGTTGGTGTCGGTTTCGACGATGGAGAAGGTCAGGGATGCGACGAACACCGTATTGAAGATGAATACCGCGGTGGTGAAGAGGTTCCCGCGGAATCGGTGCACGACGTAGGCTACTGCAGCGAAGAGCAGGGGCCAGATGATGAAGATCTGTCCCTGGATGGAGAGCGACCAGAAGTGCTGGAAGGGTGACTTCACGGAAGCGTTTTGGGCGTAGTAGTCTACGGAGCTGAACGCGAGGTTCCAGTTCTGGAAGTAGAACAGGGAGCTCCTTGCGTCGGTTACGGTTTGCGACCAGCGACTGGGTGCGAGCACGAAGAAGGACGCAATGGTGGTACCCGCGATAACCACGGTGGCTACGGGTAGCAGTCGCTGGAAGACGTGCATCCAGTAGCTGAAGAGATTGAGGGGTTTGCCTTCGTTGATCTTGCGCATGAAGGAGAGCGAGAGCAGGAAGGCGGAGATGAAGAGGAAGACGTCCACGCCGCCGGAGACTTTGCCGACCCAGACGTGGTAGAGCACCACGAGGAGCACGGCGAAGGCTCGCAGGCCCTGGATTTCGGGGCGGAATCCTCGCGATTCGATGAATTCTTCGAGGGGGTAGTCGTTGGTTTCGCGTGCTTTGACGGTGCGCAGCGCCGCGGTACGGGTGCCCTGCGAGGCGGGGGCCTGCGGGGTTCCGGAGGTTTCAGACATACTTGGTTCCTCAGGGCGGGTAGACGATGTGTTGGTGCGGGTCCCTTAGACACTCGAGGACACTCGCTACAATAAAATCCTGATCCGCACCTCTGCTATGAGGCTGGTGCGAACCAGGATTTTTCTGAGCCCCCTACCGGATTCGAACCGGTGACCCTCTGTTTACAAGACAGATGCTCTGGCCAGCTGAGCTAAGGAGGCAACCTGTCCAGTGTACCTTATTCTCTTGGTTGAGTCTGCTTAGTTGTTCTTTTAGGGTTTGGTTGAGAATACTTCTAAATTATGGGGTGATGGCATGTTCGTTTCCTTCGTTTTAACCCTTCTGAGCACCACCTCTGTATGCTGCTCACCCACCCCTCGTACTCATCACCGTGTATGGAAAAACCCGGTAGCCTCACGCGGAGGTTACCGGGTTTTTGTATCGAAGCGGTTACTTCTTCTTAGCTTCGATCTTTTCCTTCAGGAAGGTGCTGAAGTCGTTGCTGGTGTACTGGTCACCATCAACGAAGACGGTGGGGGTACCCTTAATACCGTTCTTTGCGGATTCAGCGTTGACCACGTCCACGAAGGGGCGCCACTTGCCATCGTTCATATCGGAGCCGATGGACGCACCGTGCTTAGAAGCGATGTCGGCGATCTGCTGGTTGTTCATGTCGCCGCGGCCCTGGTGAGTAAAGATCTCACGCTGGTAGTTCAGGAATTCGCTGGTGCTGACCTGGTTGGCCACGGAGTATGCTGCTGCCGCGTTACGTGCGGAGTAAGCGGTGGGCGAGGAGCGGTCCAGGAAGGTCAGGTTGCGGATTTCCAGGGTGATGGTGCCGTCCTCGACGAGCTTCTGGATTTCTTCACCGTACTTCTTCTCGAACTCTGCACAGTGCACGCAGTTGTAGTCCTGGAAGATGGTCACGCGTACGGGCTGGCCGTTCTTGGATGCCTCTTCAGCGGTCTGCACGCCCGGGGGCAGGGTGTTGACTGCTGCTGCGGTTCCGTTGACCATGGGGGTCACGGAGGAGGTCGAGGTTGCGAGTTGCTTGAAGTCGCGGGTCTCCTGGGTGGAGGAGTTCTGGACGATGCCGTCCTTGGTCAGCACAATGCCACCGTATTCGTTGGCGCTGGAGGGCACCGGGCCGCTTTCTGCTACCTTGGTGTTCTTGTTGCCGTTGACTACGACGAAGCCGATGATACCTACGATGATGAGGACCACGGCGAGTACGCCGAACTGGAGCCAGCGGCGGCTTGCCTGGCTGGGGCTCTTCTTGGCCTGCTGGGCCGCAATCTGGCGGGCTTTTTCGCGGGCGTCGGTCGACATGCCTGCTCCTTTGGTTGGGAATATGGGTGGCGGTTCGTCCACTTCTTCTAGCCTACTCCGGTTGGAGTGAGCATCCATCCGAGCAAAGCTTCAGATGACCAGGCTCTTCCGGCCCGGGGTTGTTCTTATCCCCTATAGGGTGTTCTAGAGCTCTAGCTTCCTGCCGTATGTGGCAGCTGAGAGCTATGTCGATCAGTTCCTATCACGTGGATAGGTTCTGTCTTATCTCTAGTGTGGACGTACCGCGCTACCCGTCTAGCCTACCGAATGGGTGCCGTATCGGCTAGTTAATACTCTGATTGAGATACTGTGATGTCTATTCTCACGCTTTTAGCTTATTTTCCTCGTAAACTTTCGTAGCATTGGGAGGCGCCTCTCCCCTCTGCCACAAGTAGCGCACAAGTATAGCGCCGAGGCACCCATCCGGTTCAGCTCACCAGCCGTTAGGGAATGTTGTAGACCTCTACCCCGTCGATATATGGGCGGGTGTTGTAGTTACCGTTCCACTTCACGCTCAGGCCGTGCTTCTCCAGTACGGGAATAACCGTCTCTTGCAGCAACTGTACGGAGAGCTTCTCGTGAAGGGCCCCAATCTCTTCCTTCTGCGCATCGCTCAGGGTATTCCATTTTTCTTCGTCCCTGGGGTAAGCGAGGAAGGAACCGAAGCCAACGTAGGTTCCGCCGCTCTCAGCGAGGCTTTCAGTGTCCTGCTGGTGGAAGTAGATGTATCCCTTCCATTCACGGCTATCGTCGATCTCATCCCAAATCTCTGCGGATGCGCAGGTACCGCAGCAGGTGAAGTTCTGTCGTGCGATGACTCCTTCTTCTTCCAGTGCTGCGAAGGCACGGTTAAGGTTGGAGTTCTTCTGCATCTCGGGGGTAATACCCAGCTCAGCAGCAAAGGCACGACGACGCTTGATGAGCTCTTCCACGTAGTCCTCTACGCGCTTTTCCCAGAGCTTGCTGTCTTCGTTCTCCCCATCGTATTCCAGACCAAGTACGTCCATCACATAATCGGTGATCGTTTCTACGTACTGTTCAGTATCAGATTCACCCATGAACAGCAGGGGCCAGATGGGCCAGAGCAACTCGGCTTCGTCTTCTTCATCCAGCCCCCATTCTTTGGGGAAGGGCGGGTCGAGGCGTTCTTCGCTCCAGCGTTCGTAGATGCTCTTCTCATCAGCCATAGTGATGCTCCTTTGCTTGCTCTCTACTCGTTGAAGTAGAGATGTGGACTGCTCTTGTTGTTAAGGTATCAAGAGTTTCTCTACCTCGCCTTCTATTTCGTCATTCAGGCGGATCTGTGAACTCCCCATCTCATCGCCTCTGTATCAGGTCGGCACGCTGTCTGGCGAGGTTGCATCCCCTGTTCCTCTGCCTCTCTGCTGCATCTCTGAATCTCTGGATCTATGAGTCTCTGCACCTTTGCTGAGTTAGGTGTCTTTCGTTCTAAGAGTTTTCGGGT
Organism: Rothia mucilaginosa ATCC 25296; assembly: GCF_000175615.1. Taxonomy (GTDB): domain Bacteria; phylum Actinomycetota; class Actinomycetes; order Actinomycetales; family Micrococcaceae; genus Rothia; species Rothia mucilaginosa. The sequence goes on from NZ_ACVO01000017.1 coordinate 264,895, forward strand.
ACACAAAAAGAGGGGAAGACCTATAAGGTCTTCCCCTCTTGAATAAAAAACCCGCGGTGACCTACTCTCCCACACCCACAAAAGTGCAGTACCATCGGCGCGAAGAGTCTTAGCTTCTGGGTTCGGAATGGAACCAGGCGTTTCCCTCTTGCTATAACCACGGAAAATCTAGCGAATAACTTCGTTATTCAAAATTTCCGAATAAAAAGCCTCAGCCTCCCGAAGGAAGCCCAGGGTTA
>NZ_ACVO01000016.1 GCF_000175615.1 Rothia mucilaginosa ATCC 25296
TTTAAGTTGCGTCATAACGGTGAGCGTTGGCTGATTGAAGCAACTACCAAAGTGAAGGCCCCGTAATCTTTCCGCAAGATAGACCGCCACACCCCCCAGAGGGAAGGCACAATGACAGGTTCCTCGTGCGCGCTCGCGCATAATGGAGATAAGCGGGAGACCATGCACTACAACGATGTGGAGGACCAACCATGAACCCCAACATGCTAAACCGCCGCTCAATACTGACCGGAGGCACACTCATCAGCCTCAGCACCCTACTCGCCGCCTGCGTGCCGCACGACATCACAACTGCAGGAGACGGATCCACAGCCTCCGGCAAGCCCGCCACCAACAGCAGCTCAAGCAGTAGCGCCGGCAACAATGCCAGTAGCGGCGAATACCGCAAAGCAGACGCCAAAGGCCCCGCCCAGAACGTCCCCAAACCCAACGCTCCCGAAAACGGATACCGTGACAAGACCCCCGACGGCCTCCTCAAAACCATGGACGCCTGGAACCAATGGATTAACTACGGCGTCCAAACCGGCGACTACAGCAAAGCCCGCGAATTCCTCTCCGCATCAAACGACGGAGAACTCAAAATCTACCGGGAAATAGAAGCACTCTACCAGCGCGGCGGTTGGGTCATCGACGGCATCGAACACTTCGAACCCGAAGGCATACCCCGGAGCGATGACGGCCAAACCTACTACCTGAAAACCAACCACGAATGGGACAAACACACCGAGGTAGAACCCGACGGCCGCCAAGAAACCTGGAGCAGCGACAAGGAAGAAGAAATCTACACCTTCGCCCTCGAACACCGCGACGGCAGGTGGCAGATCCTCTACTCCCGAATCGAAGCCTAACCGTACCGGCGTCTAGCCACGGTTATACGCCCAAAAGCCACATGTGTTTCGAAAAGCCACCAAAGAAGTAGCTTCTCGAAACACATGTGGCTTCTCGCGTAAGAACATAAAAATAGGGGAGAGGCCTGAACCTTCAGGACCTCTCCCCAAGCACCTATAAGGCACTAACGACTTAGTGCGGGTACTCGCCGTACTTCACCATCGGAACCGGGCGGCGCATACGACGAGGAACCATCACACGGTTATACGTGTACATGCCGGAGCGAGGCTCCATCTCGCCGAACTTCGCAATTACCTTCTTCTTCAGGCCACGCCACAGAATCCAGGAATCACCAATCCACAGCAGCAGCAGACCCCAAAGGACGTACGTAGTAATACGCTGGAAACCATCCGCAGCCTCAGCAGAACCAAAGAAACCGGGGATAAACAGGGTAAAAATAAAGAACGCCAGCATGACAAACAACATGACGTCACCAATATTGCGGCGCGCATCAATGTAGTCACGGATATAACGGCGCTGCGTACCACGGTCCACGGCGGGCAGGTAACGCTGATCGCCACCCATCAACGCATCATTCTGACGCTCACGAGCCTTCGCCATTGCCTCACGTTCACGAGCCTTCGCCTCCTTACGGTCATTAACAACCAGAGGCTGACGACGAGCCGCCTGCTGCTCCTTACGCGAAGGAGTAGGACGGCCCTTCTTCGGGGTGAACTTCGGATTAACCGGAGCCTGAGGCTCCTCTACAACCTGCGGCTGAACAGCTTCCGCTTCAGCCTTCTCTTTCTTACGACCAAACACCCTCCCATCATACCCGAACGGCACACACCAAACCCGCCCCCACAAGCCCACACCAGCAACTGAAACAACCCCAACCACCCGGCGGCGGCGGGTAAGGTGGGGGTAAGGTAGAAACATGACTACTGAATTCACCCACCACAGCGCCCTGAGCGACGCCGTCACCAAAAACTTCGAAGCAACCCTGCAGACCCTCACCGAGCTCGTCGCCATCCCCTCCATCGCCTGGGGATCGCACGACCTCACCCAGGTAGACCGCAGCGCCGAGGCAGTCGCCGCGCTCGCAACCAAGGCCGGCTTCAACAACGTACGCATCGAACGCGCCACCTACACCACCGCCGACGGCACCGAAAAGCAGGGCATGCCTGCCGTCATCGCCTCCCGCCCCGCCGCAGAAGGCTACCCGACCATCCTGCTCTACGCCCACCACGATGTGCAGCCCGCCGGCGACCTCGACCTGTGGGACACCGACCCCTTCGTCGCAACCCGCAAGGGCGACCGCCTCTACGGCCGCGGCGCAGCAGACGACAAGGCAGGTATCCTCGTGCACCTCGCCGCGCTCGCAGCCCTCAACGAAACTCTCGGCGAGGACTTCAAACTCGGTGTGAAGCTCTTCATTGAAGGCGAAGAAGAAGCAGGCTCGCCCTCCTTCGTCTCCTTCCTCAACACCTACCGTGAGGAACTGTCCGCTGACTACATCGTGGTCGCAGACTCTGCCAACTGGCGTGCCGGCGTACCCGCACTGACCACCAGCCTGCGCGGCGTCGCATCCGGCGACATCGAGGTGCGCGTCGGCAGCCACGCCATCCACTCCGGCATGTTCGGCGGCCCCATGCTCGACGCACACACCCTCATGGCGCAGCTACTCGCCACCCTGCACGACGCCACCGGCGCCGTAGCCGTCGAAGGCCTGCACCGCGCACCCGAACCCGAACTCGAATACGCCGAAGCAGACTTCCGCAACGACTCCGGCATCCTCGACACCGTACCCCTGGCAGGCACCGGATCCGTTGCATCCCGCCTGTGGACCCAGCCGGCAATCTCCGTCATCGGCATGGACATCCCCTCCATCGCAACCTCATCCAACACCCTCGCCGTCGTATCCCGCGCACGCATCAGCACCCGCCTAGCACCCGGCGACAACCCCGAAAACGCACACCGCGCACTCGCCGAACACATCAAGGCACACGCACCCCACGGCGCACAGGCGAACTACACCGCCGTTGACTCCGGCATGCCCTTCGCCACCGAAGTCGACGCAGACGGCGCACAGACCGCACTCGACGCAATGCGCGCCGCCTGGGACGTCGAACCCGTACAGACCGGCATGGGCGGCTCTATCCCGTTCATCTCCGACCTGAAGGACCTCTTCCCGCAGGCACAGATCCTCGTCACCGGCGTAGAAGACCCCGACACCCGCGCACACAGCGCCAACGAGTCTCTCTACATCCCGGACTTCAAGAACGCAATCCTCGCGGAGGCGCTACTGCTCAGCGCACTCGGCGCCCGCTAAACGCGCTCGCTAGGAACATCCACAAAAAGTGGGGGAGAAGGGTCACAAACCCCAACCCCCACTTTTTCGGTATCCTAGAAGCAGAATTACATGTCAAGCCCCCACACCAAAACTCACGCCCCCGGCGAACTATGCACACCCTAGGTTGTACATCAAACACTCGGGCGCGTATCGTGAAGGCTAAAACGCCCACACGCACCCACACGCGGCGCACACGGGCAACCAACAAAACAAAAGGACAACACCAATGAGTGAAACCACCACCGAACTGCCGACCCACGGCGTCAACCTCACCGAAGTAGCACAGACCAAGGTCCGCACCCTCCTCGAACAGGAAGGCCGCACCGACCTGCGCCTGCGCATCGCCGTCCAGCCCGGCGGCTGCTCCGGCCTCATCTACCAGCTCTACTTCGACGAGCGCGTCCTCGACGGCGACGCAGTCCGCAACTTCGACGGCGTAGAAGTTATCGTCGACAAGATGAGCGCACCCTACCTCGACGGCTCCACCATCGACTTCGAAGACACCATCGAAAAGCAGGGCTTCTCCATCGACAACCCCAACGCAGCAGGCTCCTGCGCATGCGGTGACTCCTTCCACTAAACCGAAGACACCCCAGCGCTAAGCACCCCACGGTGCAACACGCCTAACAAACCCCCGTCTCGCATACTGCACCCAACCATGCAGATACGCGGCGGGGGTTTTACACTTAACACATGACTACGCACGAAATCACCTGGAAATACATCCTCAACCAGCTCGTCAAACACCAAAACCTCACCGACACCGAAGTCGCCTGGGCAATGGACCACATCATGACCGGCCAAACCGAACAGCCGATCCTCGCATCCTTCCTCACCGCCCTCCACTCCAAAGGCGAAACCCCCGAAGAACTCGGCGCCCTCGCAGCCGGCATGATCGCCAAAGCCGAAACCGTCGACATCAACCCCCACGCCGTAGACATCGTCGGCACCGGCGGCGACCAGCAAAACACCGTCAACATCTCCACCATGGCAGCCCTCGTCATCGCAGGCACCGGCGCCACCGTCGTCAAACACGGCAACCGCGCCTCCACCTCCAAATCCGGCTCCGCAGACGTCCTCGAAGCCCTCGGAATCCGCCTCGACATGCCCATTCCCGCAGTCGCCGAATGTGCTCGCGAGACTGGCATCACGTTCCTGTTTGCGATGACTTTCCACCCGGCAATGCGCCACGTGGGCCCGACCCGCCGCCTGCTCGGTATTCCGACCGCGTTCAACTACCTGGGACCCATGACGAACCCGGCTCGCGTGAAGTCCTCGGCTATCGGCGTTGCTAACCCGGTCATGGCTGAGAAGATGGCTCACGTCTTTGCGGAGCGCGGCGACCACGCCCTGATTTTCCGCGGTGATGACGGCCTGGATGAGCTGACCATCGCGACCACGAGCCGCCTGTGGGAGGCTGTCGACGGCGAACTGACCGAGTACCGTTTTGACCCGACCGAGTACGGTCTGCAGAATGCACCGCTGGAGCAGCTGCGCGGCGGCGACGCCGAGTACAACGCGGGCGTTTTCCGTGCAATTTTGGCGGGGGAGGGCGAAGCCCCGAAGAGCCCGCTGCGCGCCATTCACGACGCTGTGGTGATGAACGCTGCGGCTGGCCTGGTCGCGTACCGCCCGGTCAACGGGGAGAGCTTTGAGACCCGTTTCACCCAGGCTTTGGCTGATGCACGCGAATCCATTGCATCCGGTGCAGCGGAGCGTGTGCTCAACGCATGGGTAGAGTTCAGCTCTAAGCACGCAGAATAAAGAAGCTCAGTAGCTGATATAGGCACCCGAGACGAACAGAGCGCACCGAATGGTGTGAGCTCGTCTCGGGTGTTTGTCGTTTAACGGGAGGCGCTGAGGGACATATTGAGGAGCCCGAAGGTTCGGAGCATGTGAGCGTGCGGCTGAGTGTCGAGGAAGACGCAAGGCGCGTGGAGCTCAGAATAGCGGGTGGAACAGTGTAGTCGCACTGCGAGGAGCGCACAGGTTTGATCCGTGCCAGCCTGAGCGTAGAAAGCACCGGTGAGCAGCCGGTGGGGTAGTGAAAAATAGGTCTACTTTACATAATGTATATTATCGGCTTTTTAGGGAGGTCTAGAATGAACCCAAGATTCCCCGTATCTAAATAAAGTCTTAACAGTTCATGTATTAACCTCACTCGGTCACCAGAACTGTCGCCAGCACTCAATCCACCTGAAATAATGGATATACCCCGCATCACGAAGGTGCTGTCGCCTCGTGTGCAGATCCAACGTCAACCACGCCGGTTGATGTACACCAAAGGAGAAAACTCGTGGATTGGCTCTTTGAGACACCCTGGACACTCTGGGTTGCACTCGCCCTCGTTTTCGCCGTCATAGAAATGCTCAGCCTCGACCTGTTCTTTCTCATGCTGGCGATTAGCGCAGGCATCACCGCAGCAATATCACCCTTCGTGGATAACATGCTGATTCGAACCGTTATTTTCGTGGTGATCTGCCTGATTCTGGTTCTTGGTCTGCGCCCGCCGCTGCTGAAAAAGCTCAATAAATCAGCCACCGGAGCTGTCACTAATGCTGAAGCACTTGTTGGTGCTGAGGTGCGCATCACTCAAGATGTGACTAGTGAAACCGGTTTGGTTGTACTGGCTGGCGACACCTGGACGGCGCGCACCGCTTCCGGAACGCTCGTAGCAGGATCACACGCGAGGGTACGAGCCATTGAGGGTGCTACCGCAATCGTAGAGCCTCTCCCCCACGACTAAGACCCATCTGAATACCGGCTCCAAAAGCCGACTAGATACTCCAAAAACACACCATATAACTCACCGATAAGGAGAAACAATGCCTATCAGCCTTATTCTGACGGTTCTACTCATCCTCTTCGTACTTACGATGCTCGCCAAGACCGTGCGCGTCATCCCGCAGGGACGAGCCGGCATCGTCGAACGACTGGGTAAGTTCCACGCCGTCCTCAACCCCGGCCTGCACATCGTCATCCCCGTAGTTGACCGCGTGCTGCCCCTCATCGATCTGCGTGAACAGGTCGTTTCCTTCCCCTCGCAGTCAGTGATTACCGAAGATAACCTGGTGGTCGGCATCGACACCGTCGTGTACTTCCAGGTCACCGACCCGCGCTCAGCAACCTACGAAATTACCAACTACATTCGTGCCGTGGACGAGCTGACCAGCGCAACCCTGCGTAACGTCGTTGGTGGCCTGAACTTGGAGCAGACCCTCACCTCCCGCGACCAGATCAACGCTGAACTGCGAGGCGTACTCGACTCCACCACCGGCCGCTGGGGCCTGCGCGTCTCCCGCGTGGACATCAAGGAAATCCAGCCCCCGGTATCCATCCAGGACTCCATGGAGAAGCAGATGCGCGCAGAGCGTGACCGCCGCGCCGCAATCCTCACCGCAGAAGGCCAGAAGCAGTCCGACATCCTGACCGCAGAAGGTGAATCCCGAGCAGCCATCCTGCGCGCAGAGGGTGAAAAGCAGGCACAGATCCTTCGTGCAGAAGGTGACGCACAGTCCGCCATCCTGCGCGCAAACGGTGAAGCAGAAGCCGTGCAGAAGGTCTTCGCAGCAATCCACGAATCCAACCCCAGCCAGCAGCTGCTCACCTACCAGTACCTGCAGACCCTGCCCAAGCTCGCCGAAGGCGACGCCAACAAGCTCTGGTTCATCCCGACCGAACTCGGCGATGCACTGCGCGGCCTGGGCAACGCATTCGGCACCCTGCCCGCATCCGACCTTGCGGACGCACCGAAGAAGCCCGCAGCAGAGGCGCCCAAGAGCGCACCGCAGGCACCCGGAAGCTACGGCATCAACGGCTAAACGCGAAATCTAACGCATAAAAAGGCGTGAATCATCAAAAATCACGCCGAATAAACACCACCACGTTGGGCGGGTGGAGACTATTACCGATATAATGGATGTTTTGTAAACGTTCGAGGGAATAGCTCTCCCCCGCCCAACGTTATGCCTAAAGCGCCAAAGAGCGCACCCGACGACACTGGAGGAAAAATGAGCGATCGTAGCCTGCGCGGTATGCGCCTGGGTTCCCAGTCGATGGAAACCGAATCGAACGTACAGCCCGCGCCCCGCCAGCGCGTCGAATACCGTACCGCTGACGGTGACCGCGTTTTCGTGACCTTCGCGGCAGAAGCAGAAATCCCCTCGGTATGGACCGCAAAGTCCGGCAAGGAAGCATACCTCGTCAACGGCGACTCCACCGCAGACGCCGAAGAAGAGAAGCCCGCACGTACCCACTGGGACATGCTCATGGAACGCCGTAGCATCGAAGAGCTGGAAAAGACCCTGGAAGACCGCCTGGAATACTACCGCAAGCACTACGCGCTCTAAAAGCACCGTAGGCTCCGTAGAAAGGCTGTAGAAGCCCGCTAAGCGCCACTCGTGCTCTTAGCGGGCCTTTTCTTTATTGTGATGCTGGCTTCCGTCGGTACGTGAGCCAGGCGTGAGCCAAGAAAGAGCGCTACAGAAAAGCACAAAAAGACCGGGGCAGATACGTAACGTATCTGCCCCGGTCTTTCGTATAAATCTCAGGTGCGAGAAGCGTCTGAGCAAGAAGTCTTACTTGCCCAGAGCCTTCTTCAGCTTCTGAATGCGGTTAGTCATGCCCCAGCGAGTCACCTTAGACATGGAGTCAAAGATAATGTTGCCGTCCATCTTCGAAGCGCCAATCTCACGCTCAACGAAAGTAATCGGAACCTCGACAATATTCAGACCGGCCTGCTCAGAACGCCATGCCAAATCCACCTGGAATACGTAGCCCTTAGAGTCAATACCGTCCAGGTTCAGACGCTGCAGAGCCTCACGACGGTACGCGCGGAAACCAGCGGTAATGTCCTTAATGGAGGTGCCCAGAATCAGGCGGGTGTACAGGTTGGCGCCGCGAGAGAGAACCTGGCGGTGAGCCGGCCAGTTCTTAGTCTTGCCGCCGGGAACGTAACGCGAACCAATAGCCAGGTCAGCGCCTGCCTCCACGGCACGAACCAGAGAAGGAAGCTGCTCAGGCTGGTGCGAGCAGTCAGCATCCATCTCAATCAGAATGTCGTAGCCTGCCTCAAGGCCCCAATCGAAGCCAGCGAGGTACGCGCCACCCAGGCCGTCCTTAACGGTGCGGTGCAGAACGTGAATCTGGGAATCCTTAGCCGACAGCTCATCAGCAATCTGGCCGGTGCCGTCGGGGCTGTTATCATCCACCACGAGAATGTCCACCTCGGGAGCTGCCTTACGAAGACGCTCTACCACGATGGGTAGGTTCTCCTTCTCGTTATACGTCGGGATGACAGTTAGAACGCGCATATTACTCCCCCACAGGTGCATATAAAACAGGCAGTGTAGGTATCCAGTATACCGGGTATACATGCGGGTAACTGAATCCTCGGGGGCTTCCACTGCCCCTAAACCGCCTAAAAAGGTGTTGACAAGCTAAAAAATTAGTTACTTTCAGTGTAAATAGATTCCAGGATGGGCAGAGGCGAATCCTCATCCAGCACCGGAAGCAACGGAATGCGAGCGCGGGGGTCGGTGCTCCACGATGCTACGCGGGAGTCGGGTGCCTGGACCATGAGGGCTTCTACGCGCCACTGTGCTACGAATGCGGGGGTGTCAGGTGCGAACTGGCCGGTGAAGGGGTTTTCTTCGTGGGCTAGGCGGTATACGCCGCGGGTGAGGGCGGCGAAGGCGCTGCGTGCGGAGATGCCGTGTTCGTCGTTGATGAGTTCGCGGATGAGGGGCCAGGCGCCGGGTGCGTAGAGTTGGGTGTCGGATCCGAGGGCGATGGAGGTGCCGGCTGCGTTTGCGCGGCGGGCTACGGATGCCACAGATTCGCGTGCTTCTCCCCCGGCGTGTGCGAGGAGTGCTTGGACGGTGTCGTTGGCGGTTTCGTCTTCTTCGGGTTCGCAAACGCTGAGGCCGAGGTTGATGCGTGCTTCTGCCAGCTGGGTGAGGTATTCGTCGGTGATGGGGTCCTGCGGGGTGCTGATTGCTGCGTCGAGGCGGATGGACAGCCAGGGGCGGGTTTCGCGTACGGCGAGCGCGGCGTCGGCGGCGTCGGCAAAGCTGGTGGATGCGTCGATGGAGAGCAGGAGTGCGGCGTCTTCGGCTACCTGTGCTGCTGCGGGCGCTTCGGTGGGTGCGACAAAGATGCCGACTAGCTGCAGGCCTTTGACGGCACGGTCGCCTTCGGTGAGGGGGCGTAGTGCCTTGATGGCGCTGATGAGTTCGTCGGTTTCTACGCCGGTGGCGTTGAGGATGAGGCGGATGTCGGGTACGCCGTGTTCGGCGCTGTAGTAGCTGAGTGCGGAGACGAGGTCGGGTACGTCTTCCATGCCGGCGAGTAGGGTGTGCGTGTGGTAGCCGGCTGCGCGGTATGCCTGCAGGTAGTCGAGGATTTCGGGTGCTTCTTTGCCTGCTACCGGTGCTAGTGCGCGCGCAAAGGCGGGGGTTAGCAGGGCGCCGTCAAGTTCGGTGATGGTGGCTGATTCGTCGGCAATTGAACGCGCCCCGGAGTCGGAACCAACCCAGCGGACGAAGCCGTCTTCGACGAGCATTGCGGTTGCGTACGGGTCGACCGGGCTGTACACGCTACCATCTACAAAAATACGGGTAGACATTAGATTCCTTTCACCTTTGAGGCGCGCCGAAAGCGCACACGAGGGCGGGCACTTCGCTTGTGCTCGCGTAGCTTAGCTGAGCGTCTCATTTGAGTATAGAAGCACCCCCGCTGCCTGTGGTAGTTCGTTCGTCCTTAGATGAGGCGGAACTTAGATGGTGTAGAACAATGCACAGTAGCGGGGGTGGTGGCCCGAGCTGGTCGAGCAGGGTTTAGCACTATGTACGGTGTAGCACTAAGGTGCGGGTTAGACGTCGAGTGCGACTACGCCGCGGCGTACCGCCTCGATTGCCTCTTCACAGCGGGCACGGATGACCGGGTCCAGTGAGCGGATGTGCGCGATCTGGTCCAGGGCGTCCAGTACCTGCTTTGCCCAGCGTACGAAGTCGCCGGCGGCAAGGCCGGTGTCCTCGATTGCCTTTGCGAGGTGCGCGCCGTTTGCCCAGGCGTACATGGGTTCGACCAGGCCGAAGTCGCATGCGGGGGTCGGGTTGACCTTGAACTGTTCTTCGGCTGCGTTCAGGTCGGCGAGGCGCTGCGTAATTGTCGCGATGGGTGCGCGCAGGGACGGGTGCGGGTAGTGTGCCAGGTATTCCACGGCGTCGCGCTTACCCTGGTAGGTTAGTGCGGCGACGGTTGCCGCGATGGCGGCGGGCTCCAGTCCGTCGAGGAAGTGCGCGTCCAGGCACAGGGCGGTCAGTAGGTCGCGCTCGCCGTAGATGCGGCGCAGCGCCTGGCCGCCGGTGGTTAGCGATAGTTCGTTATCCTCGGTGCGTTCGACGTAGCCGTAGCTTTCCAGCAGACGCGCAATGCGGTTGAAGACCTGCGCGATTGTGTTGGTGCGGCGGGCAATCTGGCGGCGCAACCCTTCGGTTTCAGAGTTGAGCTTCTGCCAGCGCTCAGCCCAACGCATGTGGTTTGCGCGGTCGGAGCAGCCGTGGCACGGGTGGTTACGCAGCTGGGCCTGCAGAGCCTCCAGCTGCGCGTCAATGCTGTTCTGACGAGCCGGGATGTTCTGCTGTGCGAGCGCACGCGGGGCGCGGCCGTCGTAGAGTGCCTGGCGCATGCGGCTTGCGGTGTCGCGGCGTTCCTTGGCGGTTTTGAGGCTTAGGCGCTTGGGGATTTTGATGCGTGAGACCGGTTCGACGGCGCCTTCGAAATCGCGGGTTGAGGCGGTGCGCTGGTGCGCGTCCTCGGTGACGATGCCGATGCGCGGGTCGGCGTGCGAGTCGGAGCGGGTGATGACGACTGCGTAGCCGCGGGAGCGGCCGTGCGGAATGTAGATGATGTCGCCGGGCAACAGCTGCTGGATGCTGTGGTGTGCCTGCGCGCGTGCGTGACGTTCGTTGCTCTTGGACGCCTTCTTTTCCAGTTCGGCGATCTGGCGGCTGAGCTGGACGTATTCGGTGAAGTCGCCCAGGTGGCATGCCATGGCTTCGCGGTAGCCTTCTAGAGCGCTTTCGTTTTTGCGTACGCGGGAGGCGACGCCCACGACCGACTTGTCTGCCTGGAACTGCGCGAAGGAGGATTCCAGGATTTTGCGGGTGCGTTCGGCGCCGTAGGAGGCGATGAGGTTTGCCGCCATGTTGTAGGTGGGGCGGAATGAGGAGTTCAGCGGGTAGGTGCGGGTTGAGGCGAGGGTTGCCACGTGTTCTGGGGACATGCCGGGGCGCCACATGACGACGGCGTGGCCTTCGATGTCGATGCCGCGGCGGCCTGCGCGTCCGGTTAGCTGGGTGTACTCGCCGGGGGTGATGTCTACGTGGGATTCGCCGTTGTATTTGGTGAGTTTTTCCAGGATGACGGTGCGGGCGGGCATGTTGATGCCCAGTGCGAGGGTTTCGGTGGCGAAGACCAGCTTAATCAGGCCCTGCGCGAAGAGGGTTTCGACGACCTTCTTGAACAGGGGTAGCAAGCCGGCGTGGTGCGCGGCGATACCGCGAATCAGGCCGTCACGCCACTCGTAGTAGCCTAGGGTGTTCAGGTCGCGGGTGTCCAGGTGAGCGGTCGCTTCCGCAATGTAGGCGCGGATGGTCTGCTGCTGTTCGGGGGTGGTCAGCGTAATATCGGCGGATACGCAGTGGCTGACCGCGCCGTCGCAACCGGCACGGGAGAAGATAAAGCAGATTGCGGGCAGCAGGCCCTGCTTGTCGAGGGCGCGCACCATCTCCGGGCGGGTGATACGCTGCGGGCGCAGAGGCTTCTGCTCACCGCGCGCATCAAAGTCTCGGTCGTTGCTGAAACGATCATTGCTGAAACGGTCACGACGGTCCGAGCGGCCGCGCTCGCCGCTGCTGAACGTCTCATTGAGCCAGCCTTCACGGCGGTGACGGAAACGTTCACGCTTGCCGCCGTAGCGTCCGCGGCCCGGTGCGGAACGGAAGCCGGGGCGTAGCGCCTTCAGCTGCGGGTTCAGGCGCAGACCGGCAAGCAGAGGGTTGGCGCCCGCCTCTACGGTTGCGCCGCGCTGCTTAGCTTTCTGTGCCTTTTTCGCCTGCTTGCGGGAGAGCTTCTCCTCCGGCTCCTGGTTCTTGCCCTGGGTGTGGTTTTTGCCCTGTGCGGAGTTGTCTTCGGGTACGAACAGGTCCACCACGCGGTGACCGACCATCATGTGCTGCCACAGGGGTACCGGGCGGTGCTCAGAAACGATAATGTCCGTGCCGCCGCGCACCGTATCCAGCCACGCGCCGAACTCCTCAACGTTCGACACCGTAGCAGACAGAGAAATGACGTTCACATGCTCGGGAAGGTGAATAATCGCCTCTTCCCACACCGCGCCACGGAAACGGTCCGCCAGGTAGTGCACCTCATCCATCACCACATAGCCCAGGCCGGTCAGCGTGGTCGAGTTGGCGTAGAGCATGTTGCGCAGCACCTCGGTGGTCATCACGACCACGGGTGCTTCCGTGTTAATGCTCGTATCGCCGGTGAGCAGACCCACGTAATCCTCACCGTACGCGCGCACAAAGTCGTGGTACTTCTGGTTGCTCAGCGCCTTAATGGGGGTCGTGTAGAACGCCTTCATGCCGCGGCGCAACGCCAGGTAGATACCGAACTCACCCACAATGGTCTTACCGGCACCGGTAGGCGCGGCAACGAGGACGGAGCGGTCCGCCTCCACGGCGGCACACGCCTGACGCTGAAAATCATCCAGCGGAAAATCAAGGGACGCCTCAAAAGCCCCGAGGGCGGTCTTCGCGTATGCGGCGCGTTCTCGGGATGCGGCGTAGGCGGCAGCGTAGTCGGTGCGCTCCGCCGGGGGCTGTGCGTTAGAAGCGTGTGCGTCGGATGTGTGCTGTGCGTGGTGCTTGCTCATAGTATGTCCAGTGTAACGGTTCACCCGCCGCGAGCCTTCAGAAAGCACCCTGCACGGGCACTAATCCGGTATGGGCGAACAGCGAGCGCATCGGCAGCGCGGTTTCGGCGCAATTTATGCTCAGTTTCTGCCGGGATGTACCGGCAGGCGTTGTAAAAATTCGTCTGTGCGCCTCTTCATCCGTGCGCCTCGAGACGCTGTTGCGGAACATGCGAAAGGGGCGGGGTACAGGTTCTCTGTACCCCGCCCCTTTCGGCTAGGTTGCTCAAAGCGAGCTATTCAATTTAGGAAGTCTTCTCGTCCTCGAAGTAACCCATCTTCGCCAGGTCTTCGGCGCTGGTTGCGGTGTTCAGGCTTGCTTCGTCTGCACCCTGCGCCAGCTTTGCGAGCTTGCGGTCGCGGCGCTTGTCGTTAATCATGCAGATGAGGATTGCTGCGAAGAAGAAAATCAGCAGCGGCGCCATGAGCACGAACATCATCATGATGTCGCTACCGGGTGCAGTCAGCGCTGCGATAACCGCAACGAGCACAACAACCCAGCGCCAAGACTTCAGGATGGTCTTACCGCGAATCAGGCCCAGCATGTTAATGCCGACCAGGATCACCGGGATGATGAAGGCGCAAGAGAACGTCACAACGAACTTCAGGATGAAGGAGATGTACACGCCCGCGTCAATGTAGTTACTTTCGTTGACGGGGGTGAACTTCAGCAGCGCGTAGACCACGCCGGGGAGGGTGAAGTACGAAATGGCGACACCGCAGGCAAACGCGAAAATAGATGCGGTGAGGAAGCCGAAGAGATACTTCTTCTCCTTGGTATGCAGTGCCGGCAGCAGGAATCGCAGTGCCTGGTAGAGCCAGACGGGAGAGGCGATCACCAAGCCGATGTACATACCGACCTTAAGCAGCTGGTCGAAAGGAGATGCGACGCTACCGTAGTTCAGGTTTGCGTTGCGGCCGGTTTCTGCGTTGATCTGCTGCAGGGGCGCAGAGATCATTTCAATGAAAGGCTGGTAGAGGAAGACCGTACCGATGATGGCTGCGATGATGGTTGCGATAGCCGCTTTGATGAGGCGGTCGCGGAATTCGCGCAGGTGTTCCTTGAGTTCCATGCGTGCTTCAGGATTGATTTTGCGGTTGCGCACGTCCTGGTCAGGTGTTGCCACGTGGTGTCCTCTGGGTGTCGGTGCCGTGTGTGATTCGGCTGAGGGGGTCTGGTGGGGTGTTTATGGGGTGGTGCCGCAAAACCCGTGCCGGCCGGTGGGCTGGCACGGGTTTGGTGCGTCGGTGGCGGGACCGTTACTTGGTTTCGGTCTTGCCGTCCTTGCCGTTGTCTACGACCTCAGCGGTGACGACCTCTTCGCCGTCCTTCTCGCGGGGGTCCTTCTTGGAGTCGTTCTTCAGGCCCTCAACTTCGGTCTTGAAGATGCGCATGGACTGGCCGAGGCTGCGTGCCATACCGGGCAGCTTGGGTGCGCCGAAGAGGAGGACGATGAGGAGGATAACGACGATGATGGTCGCGGGGTGGCTGAAAATCTGGCCCATGGTGGTGTGCCTTTCTGTTAGAGCAGGTCTCCGATGTTTTGAGGTTGGCCGAGTCGATCTCGTCGGGAGACCCGTCGCTTGATCCGCTCAGACCTGCGTGTCTGCTTACCTTGTTCGTAGTTATTGTATGCCTCGGTGATGGGTGTGAATACCCCGAGGGTGGTGTCTCGCGGGAGTTTTCGGCTTGCGTTCGCTTGCGCTGCGTCGAATTGTCCCTCGATTGACTCGACCCAGGTTACGGTTTCGTCAAGGAGTGTGAAACCGCGAGTGAGTGCTTTGTAGGTGAACCATGCCAAATAGAGGAGCGAGCAGATGATGAGCGCGCCCCATAGCAAAATCCAGAACCACCAAGACATGAGCACCATTATACAAGTTTTAGGTTAATGTTTTGGCGCCTTAGATGGGTTTTTAGGGCGTTTTTGCTTGTGGGTGAAGTTCTATTTTTCTGCGGGCACACCTGCGGGCGCACCCCTGCGGCTACTCGCGTTGAGGGTTTGCAACTGGTCAAGCAGCGCCGCGCGCAGGTGCGCAGGGCCGACCAGTTCGAGGGCACCTCGGTGTGCGATGACGGTGTCGAGGATGTTCTTATCGCCAGCGCCGTGGGCGTTGTTGTAGTAGTGGATGCGCACGTACTGGGTGCGTGAAGCCTTCTTCACGTGGTGGGTGCTTCGACGCATGTACGTTGCAGTGAGAGTATCGAGCGGCTCACCGCTGGGAATGTGCTCGGTCGGGTGAATCCGCAACTCAGCGAACGGGTTGGTCTGAGTGCTGTGCTGCTGAGCGTGCCAGTTTGGCACGGTGTCACCGGTGACCGGGTGGGTACGACCCGCGCCCGCCTCCTGAATGTGGTTGATGCGGGTGAGGCGGAAGTTACGCCAGAAGGTGGGTTCCTTCTCCCCCGCCTCACTGTCGGCACTGTTCGCTGCCTCGCCGGTGGCTGCGTGAGCAAAAGCCTCAGGTACCTGCGCGGGTACCTCTTCACCGCGCGCCGCATAGTAGCGTTCCTCAGCGGTACGGCACCACGCATGCAGGTACATGTGGTCGCGGTGCAACACCAGCGCATACGGATCCACCAGACGATCCGCGGCACGCTCAGAGGTACCGTAACCAATGGTCACGGCGTTGCCGCTGCTCAGGGCGGCAGTCGCCTCCTGCAGCAGAGGCTCCTCCGGGGCGAAGCACAGGTGCTGCGCATAGACAGGCGCGTTCGGGTACGCGGCGGCGAGCGCCGCACGGATACTGCCCAGACGCGCATCCGCTGGGTGCAGAATATCTGCAGCAGAGAGGGTAAAGACGAGAATGGCGAGTTCAGTGTCGGTGAGGCGCGCGTAGTTCAGCAGCGTGTTCGGGGTGGCACCGCCAAAGTCCGGCAGCAGGTTAATGTAGCTGGGCTTGAGGGCGTCCGGGTCCTTGGGGTCAGACTCGAAGGGAACGGTATCTACCTGCGCGAAAATCTCGGGGATGATAGTTTTGCCGAGGTCGCGGTTTTTCTCGGTGTCCACGCTGTAGAGGGCGTTGAGCTGATTCAAAGGCATGGGCGCCTCATCGTGGGCGCTCGCCCAGCGGTCGGCACGGTGCAGACCCAGGAGCAGGTCAACAAGGTCGTCGAGGGAGTTGTTGCGGTTGCGCTGGTTGATATCCGCCCAGGTGCCGGGGTCTTCAACTGCGCCACTGTGCAGGTCGGTGAGGGTGCGCAACAGCTGCTGCTGGGCGGCGTAGCTGTCACGCTGGCGGGTAGAGGCAGCCTCCGATTCCTCGGGCGGCTCGATCACGCAGCTGTAGCTAGTCGCCGCCACGGCGCTATCAATCGTGCCGTACGAGGGCACGGTGAAGGGCTCCGAGACTGTGGAATCGGCGTTGACCTCGGCAACAATCAGGCTCTCTTCGTAGCCCTTAATGTCTTCAAGCCAGTTCTTGGCGTTAAACGTCGCGTTGATGGGGGTCGAATCGATACGCGAGAGCATCGTAAGCTTCTGAATACGGCTGGCACGGAACGTGTACTCCTTACGCTCCGAGCTCTCAGTGTAGTAGCCGACAAAATACCAGGTGCCGTAACGGTAACCAATACCGGCAACACTGACCTTCTCCTGCACGCGGGTCGCACCGGCAGCCGTCTGATAGGTGAACGTGACCGTCTTACGCTCCGCATAGGCGGTGAACAGCTCATTCAAGTGCGGGTTATCGCTAAAGTAAATGCGCTGAAGGGGCTCGCGGTAGGTGTACAGGTTCTTCGCGCGCTGACGCTTGCCGGTCTTCGGCTCCAGAATCTTCGCGGCGGCGAGCGCCTCATCGGTGAGGTTCTCGCTGGTCAGCGCAATCTTACGCAGGATGCGGTAGGCGTCATCCTGCAGCTCGGTGCCTTCCCAGCCGCGCAGGATGGTGTTGATGAGGCGGAACTCCTCGGCGGTGGGGTTCCAGGCGGGCAGCTTAGCGGCGTTGCTGGTTTCGAGGCGGTAGCGCTCCCCCAGGTCCGTGGTCACGTGGGTGATGCGCGCGCCGGCATCACGTAGAGTCTGCTTGGCTCGTTCAAAGGCGCGTTCCTGGGACTCGCTGAGGGAGCCGTTAGCGCGCGTGCTAATGCCGAGCAGGGTCAGTAGCTCGTTGCGGCTGATACCGTTGCGGCGGGTGGCTTCGTCGGGTGCCTCGGCGGCGGTGGCGAGGCGGTGAAGAGTCATGTAAAGCTGAGCTGCGGTGGACATGATTCCATCATACCGTGTGTGTTCCGCGGCACTTACTTTGCGTGCGGGTACGCAAAAGCCCGGCGCCCCTCCCACAATCGGGAGAAAGCACCGGGCTGCGCGTCTCTGCGCGTCTTACGTGAGAAGCGCGAAAAACGCGAGAACCTGGCTAATCCTTAGCGGACGTCCAGCAGGTCCACCACGAAAATCAGGGACTCACCGGGCTTAATGACCGAACCAGCGCCGCGGTCACCGTACGCCATGTCGGCGGGAATCTCCAGGCGACGACGGCCGCCGACCTTCATGCCGAGCAGACCCTCATCCCAGCCGCGGATAACCTGGCCAACGCCCACCTGGAACGGCAGCGGCTCGCCACGGTTCCAGGATGCGTCAAACTCTTCACCGGTGGAGAAAGCCACACCAACGTAGTGGGTGAGTACGCGGGAGCCGGGAACAACCTCAGCGCCTGCGCCCTCGATCAGGTCGGTGATGACCAGCTCGGTGGGGGCGTCGCCTTCGGGGAAATCGATTTCGGGCTTTTCGCGGTCGAGGTTACGCTGACCGAAAGACATGGGTGTCTCCTTTGATTGGTTCGACATACATCGAAATAGTGGGTGCGCCCGCCGCCTAAGCCGTATAGGCGGCGAGCGCGGTATAAAAATGTGACGTAAAAACGTGGGTCCCGGGCTACTGCGCGGTAGCCGAGGCGGTAGCCGCCGGGGTCGCGGTCGCAGAAGCGTCTGCGGTTGCCGAAGCGGACGCCTCCGCAGCAGCCGCGCTAGAAGCCGCCTGAGCACGCTGCAGGGTCTGCGGGTTCTCCTCCGCACCCAGAATATCAACCACGAACACGAGGGAGCCGGAAGGCTTGGAACCGCCGGTGTCGTTACCGTACGCCAAATCTGCCGGGATGACCAGCTCAACACGAGAGCCGACCTTCTTGCCCTTCAGACCCTGAGTCCAGCCCTTGATAACGCCCTGCAGGGAGATGCCCATCGGGGTGGCGGCGTCATAGTTGCCGTCGACGACCTTACCGTCGGAGTACTGCACACCAATGTAACGCACGTACACGGTATCGGTTTCCTTGACCTCGGCGCCCTCGCCCTCAATGAGGGTCTTAGCGGTCAGCTCGGTGACCTCCGGCTTGTTATCGGGCAGCTTGATTTCAGCCTTGCCGGTGGACTCATCCAGAGTGAAGGACGGCAGCGACGGGTCAGCCTCAACAGCCTTACCGGTTGCGTACTTGGGCAGCTTCGTCTTCACGGTGTACACCTCAACGTTAGTTGCGGCACCGGGCGAAGCGGTCGTGGTGGTCACGCCCGCAGTGCTGCGCTGCTGCAGAACGTTGGTGGTGTACGAGAAAGAACCGCCAACCTTAATCTTCTTCAGGGTTTCGTACACCTGCGGTGCAGCCTGCTTCAGCTGATCGTTAATCGGCAGCAGAATCGGCTCGCTGGAGTAAGTGGAACCGTTAAGCTTGCCGTCGGTGCCGTTGAACACGGCAGCCTCAACGAGCACGTAGTCACCATCATTGATGGAGTCGCCGTTGCCTTCCTCAATCACGTACGCGGAGGGGCTAGAAGCGGCGAAGGGAGTCGCGAAGGACGCCTCAGGCTCAGCGGTCGCGTTCTTCAGGGTGTACTGCACCTTAGACAGGTCGCCGCTGGACTGCGCGCCACATGCAGACAGCGCAAGCGCGAGAGCTGCCGCGCTGGCACCGAAAATAGTGAGCTTAGAGCGTTTGGTCATAGTGTTATCCTCTGGGGTTTTCTGTGCGAGTGGGGCGTGTGAGTGCCCGTGTGCCACAGAACAGTTTACAGGTATAGGTTTAGCTGTTTTATGCTACGGCACGTAGCTGTGTTCAGGCTGTGTCGCGGCCGGGGTGTTCCCGAAGGTTGACAACCCCGACCGCTGGCGGGTTTCCCCTCATCAGAGAGTTTCTAGCAATGCTGTTTAGCGGCGCTATTTAGCAGGGCGGCGGGAATGCCGCCTCCTGATGCTGACGCGCCTTAGACGCCAACAGGCTCAGCACCTCCTCCAGCTCCTCGCTACCGGTAGCAAACGGGTCCTTACACACCAGCGTGTGCTGCGGGTAGGCGTTGAGCTTCAAATGCACCCAATCCACGGTGAACTGCTCCCCCGCCGCAATCGCCGCGTTAATGAAACGCGAACGCTGCAGAGCGCGAGTGTTCGGCGGCTGAGTCTTCGCCGCCTCCGCAGCACCCTCAGGCAGGATGCGCTTGACCGCACCGCGACGAACCAGCGCATGGAAGACACTACGCTCCGGGTCGATGTCGTGGTACGCCAAATCCAGCTGACGGATGCGGGCGCTCGCATAATCGGCAGGCTGACCAGCCGCGCGGGCGCGGGCAATATACGCATCCAGAAGCTTCTTCTTAATCGCCCAGTCAATCTCAGTGTCAATGCTGCTGTAGTCGCCGGACTCGATAGCGTCCAGGGTGCGCTGCCACAAGTCCAGGGCGTATTCCACGTGACGGTGGTGCGCGCCGTACTGCTGCACGTACTGGCGTGCCGCATCCAGGTAGTGACGCTGAACGCTCAACGCCGTGTAGTGCTTACCGTCCGTGGTTTCGAAGGTTGCGGTGCCGGTCAGGTCGTGGCTGATAGCGCGCAGAGCCGCCGGAACAGACACAATATCCAGGCTGGTGACCGGGAAGCGGTCCTCCAGCATGCGTAGCACCAGGTCGGTGCTGGCAATCTTCAGCAAGGTCGTCGGCTCTGCCATGTTCGAATCACCGTTAATGACGTGCATGCGGCGGAACTTCGAAGCGTCCGCGTGCGGCTCGTCGCGCGTGTTAATGAGCGGGCGAGCGCGCGAGGTTGAGGTGGATGCCGCCTCCCAAATATGGTCGGCACGCTGCGAGAACGAGTACGAGGGCACACCCGTGCTGGACGCCGGGTCGGTCGAACCGGGCACCGGGCCGCCGTTCGGGTGGGTCTTACCGGCGCCGACCAGAATCTGGCGGGTCACCAGGAACGGCACGAGCTGCTTAATCAGGTCGTTGAACTGCAGTTTGCGGCTGATCAGGTAGTTCTCGTGGCTGCCGTAGGAGTTGCCTGCCGAATCCACGTTGTTCTTGAACAGGTACAGTTCACCGTCGAGGGGGCGGCCCTCCGAACCTGCGAGCAGGCGCTTGCGGGCGGTACGCGCCAGATCAGCGAAAAGCAGCTCACCGGCGCGTTCCTGCGCGAGTAACTCGTCAATGCTGCCGCATTCGGCGGAGGCGTACTCGGGGTGCGAACCCACGTCAAGGTAGAGCCTACCGCCGTTGGGCAGGAAGACGTTCGTTGAACGCCACTGATCCAGGACGGGCTTGAAAAGGGCGGCGGCGGACTCTTCGATGCTCAGCCGACCGAGCCCGTGCGGGACGTAGCTGAGCCCGAATTCGCTTTCAATGCCGAAAATACGGTGTTCCATGATGCTGACCCGGCGTAAGGGTGTGCCGGTTACTCGCCGCCCTTCTGGACGAAGCCGGTGACGAAGTCTTCAGCGTTCTCAGCGAGCAGGCCGTCAATTTCGTCGAGCAGGTCGTCGACCTCGCTCACGTCAGAGACAACGTGGGAGGCAGCGAGGGTCAGTTCCTGCTCCTGCTCGGCTGCGGTGGTTTCGGTCTGCTGTGCGCTGATGCGTTCGCGGCTCATGGTTCTCTCCTCAAGGGGTTTTCGGTTGTGGACAAATAAGTTTTTAGTGGGGTCGGGTGCGGGGTGTAAGGGTTTTGGTACCCGGACCTTACTGCACCCTACCTGTGGGTTATGTGGTTTTTACTCTTCCGAATGGGGGTATTCGCCCCGGGGAAGAATATGAGTTTATGTGGGTTTAGGGGGGTGCTACTAGCGCAGGCGGTTCAGCAGCTCATCCGAATGGTTCACCTCATCCAGCAGCGGCTCCACCTGGGCGGCACCGTACCGGGTCGGCTCCATCATCGTAAAACGAGTCAGATCCTTCGAATACCTGCCACGGCAGGACACCGTATCCCAGTTAATACCCAGAATCTCCTCCGGCCAACGCGCCATCAACGTGCCACGCAAAAACGCGCGAGTCTCACGCGGCGGCTCGGTTGTCGCACGCTCAATCTGCTCAGCAGAGAACAGCGTACGCATACGGCCACGCGCCACCAGACGGTGATACAGGCTCTTCGACGGGTCAATATCAGCGTACTGCAAATCCAAAGCCTTCAACTTCGGATTCGCATAATCTACGCCCTGAGCGACATAACCGCGCACCAGCGCATACTTCGCCACCCAATCCAGACGATCCGCCAGCGAGAGCGGGTTGGTTTCCAGGGCGTACAGAACCTCGCCCCACAGGTTGAGGATCTGCGCGGTCGCAGCATCCACACCCGCCGGGTTCGACTCCTCGTGCGCACGGGAGGCCTCATAGTAGGCGCGCTGAATCTGCAGGGCGCTCGCCGAACCACTCGTGGACACCGGGTTCGGCAGGGTCGCCGAAGACGGCGCCAGCGGCAGCTGAACCGACAGCGACAAATCGTGGCTGACCGCGTGCATCGCCGCCACCGGATCGGACAGGCGCACACCCGGCAGTACGGGGTGCTGCTCGCTGTGCGACTCAATCAGGTTCATCACCAGCGCCGCCGTACCAAACTTCAACAGGTTCGAATAGTGCGACATGTTCGCGTCCGCCGGAATCACGTGCAGGCGGCGGTACTTCGCCTCATCCGCATGCGGCTCATCGCGCGTATTCACAATCGGGCGGCGAATCGTGGTCTCCAGACCAATCGTGCGCTCAAAGAAATCAGCACGCGAACTAATCTGAAAACCCGGAACCTCACCGTGCGTACCAATACCCACACGGCCCGCACCCGTAAAAATCGCGCGGGTCGCAAAGAACGGCAGGAGCGCCTCCGCAACCTGCTCAAACGGAACATCACGGCTAATCAGGTAGTTTTCGTGGGCGCCGTACGACTGGCCCTTCGAGTCGGTGTTGTTCTTGTACAGCTTCACCTGCGGCAAATCCTGCGCGTGGTTGCCCAGCTCCACCAGCGACTCGTACGCCAGCGCGTCACCGGCAGCGTCATAGAGCACCGCGTCGGCGGGGGTCAGAACCTCCGGTGACGAATACTCCGGATGCGCGTGATCCACATACAGACGCGCACCATTGGGCAGAATCGCGTTCATGGTCACGCGGTCCCAATCCAAGCGCTCCGGGAAACCACCGCGGCCGTGCACACCGGCGAGCGCATCCAGAGCGCTACGCGGCTCGGCGGGCTCACCCGGTGCCTGCACGCCAGCCTCGCGCATAATCTCCAGGGCGATATCTTCGCTGGTCAGCTCGGTGCGGGTGTGCGTCATCTGGCTCGAGTGGG
Organism: Rothia mucilaginosa ATCC 25296; assembly: GCF_000175615.1. Lineage (GTDB taxonomy): Bacteria > Actinomycetota > Actinomycetes > Actinomycetales > Micrococcaceae > Rothia > Rothia mucilaginosa. Next base: position 22,687 of record NZ_ACVO01000016.1, read on the forward strand.
CGGTGGAGGCGTCCTGAACCTGACCGAACGCATCACGCAGCGGCGATTCGGACTCACCCAGCCACTGACCCTCGGGGGTGGTGGTCGAGTAGTTCTCTGCCTGGCGTGCCTGCTCGGCGGTCAGCTCATCCGCCAGGGCGCGGCGCTGCAGCTGCTCGCGGAAAGCGGCGCCGCGGCGGAACGCGAGCTTGGCGTAGGTGTTGACCACCAGGGCGGACAGCACGGTCGGGTTGGTGCCCGGCGCGGAGGGGGCGATGACGCCGTACTCGGTTTCGGCACCCATAATGCGGTGCACGCCGTAACTGGGGGTGGAGTTCATGGGGTTCTCCTGAAAAGTTCTATACCATCTAAAGGCTTTGGACCTGCGGTAATGCTGGGTTGATGCGGGATAAGCGCGCGGTGTGGGCTAAGCGCACGGTTGAGTGGGCGCGCGGTTTAGCGCGGCGGCTCCACCGACACCAGGCGGCCACGCACACCGGCGACGGTGAGCGCATCCTCAATATCGGGCAGCGGCGGCAAGTCCACCTGATCCTCGAACTCGGCGCGTACCGCCTCCAGCAGGTGACGGGTACCAATACCCACACTCGAAGCGTCCGCACCGGCGGTCAGCGCCTGCAGCTGCTCCTTAATCGCGGCCTTCTTCGCGCGGTCCACAATATTGCGAATCACCGCACCCGAAGCGAAATCGCCGCGGTACAGCGTGTGCGTGGACAGGTTCGCGCTCGCACCAGAACCAACGACCATGGAAGAATCCACGGTCGCCACAGCGTACGCCGTGGAGGGGGTGCGCGCGTACAGCTGACCTGCCGCCGCCGCAATCATCGCGGTCAGGGCGGCGCGGGTCGAACCGGCGGCGGCCACCTCCGCAGCGTCCAGGGGCAGGTCCTCGGTCAGGTACAGGCCGAAAATCTCTGCCGCACCGGCGGCATCCGGGCGGTTAATGCGAATCTTCAGGTCGAGTCGGCCCGGGCGCATCACCGCGGCATCGATGAGGTCTTCACGGTTGGTCGCACCAATGACGATGACGTTCTGCAGTGACTCCACACCGTCAATTTCGGCCAGCAGCTGCGGCACGATGGTCGTCTCAATATCGGAGGAACGACCCGAACCGCGCATACGGAACAGCGACTCCATCTCGTCAAAGAACACGACAACCGGGTGGCCCGCCTCCGCCTTCTCACGGGCGGCCACGAAAATATCGCGGATCTGACGCTCGGTCTCGCCCACGAACTTATCGAGCAGCTCGGGGCCCTTAATGTTCAAGAAGTAGCCGCGAGTAGCCGAACCCGGGTTCAGCGCAGCCGCACGAGCCGCCAGGGAGTTCGCCACAGCCTTAGCAATCATGGTCTTACCGTTACCGGGAGGACCGTACAGCAGAATGCCCTTGGGCGGCGCCAGGTGGTAGCGCTCAAAAATCTCGGGGTGCAGGTACGGCAGCTCCACCGCGTCGCGAATCTGCTCGATCTGCGCGCCCAGGCCACCAATCTGCTCGTAGGTGACGTCCGGAATCTCTTCCAGAACCAGCTCCTGCGAACGGGAAGCGGGAACCTGCGAGGTCAGCATGCGGGTGCGCGTGTCAAGGGTGACCGCATCCCCTGTGCGCAGCTGCTCAATGTCGAGGGAACCAGCCACACGCGCCACCTGCTGAGCACCCGAGGACGTATCAACCAGCACGCGCTGCTCATCCAGCACCTCACGCACGGTCACCACGTCACCGAAGGGCTCGGTGTCCAGGGCGAGCACCGCCTCCGTCTTGTCGTTGAGCAGCACGGTCATGCCGGGGGTCAGCGTAGACAGGTCAATGAGCGGGGACACGGGAATACGCATCATGCGGCCGCTCACCTGAACATCCAGGTAGGTGTCAATCTCGGCGGGAGTCTTATCGTCCGCGACCTGCTCGTAGGTCATGGTCTGACCCTCATGCACCGCCAGCACAATCGCCGAATTCAGCGGCGGCATAACATTCTGCGACAGGGAGGCGCGCAGACGCTCCACCTGGTAGCGCATGCTGGTGATTGCCTCAACGAGCTTGCGGTTCTTCTCCCCCGCACCACGAATCTGTCGGCTCATATTGTCGCGGGTTGCCTCCGCCGCGGAGAGTCGACGCAGCACGGCATCATACTCCTGCGCGCTGACGGGCTGACTGCCGGGCAGGGAGGTCGACCCGAAAGCAGCCGAGTAGTGCGGTGCCGCGCTGGCTGCACTGTGGGCGGTGCCGTACTGGGGGGTTCCTGCCTGATCTGCAGATTCGTGGGTGGACACGGTAGCTCCTTTAGCTGTTCGTCCTAATCGGCGGCTACTCGGTGCGGGTGGTTGGGCACAGTGAGTAGCCTGGTGAGTGCACTGCGGGGGCTCCAGGCAACGCCCGTGCCCCCGCAGGTCAAAGGTGGTTCAAATTATTCGGCGGAATCAGTCGCCTCAGCTGCTGCGCTGTCGTTCTGCGCGCCGCCGTTTTGTTCCAGCGCAATCTCGTTTGCGCGTGCGGCGTGAGCGGCAAGGTTCTTCGCATCGCGGGCTGCGCGGCGAATCTTCTTATCGGTCACCTCACGCTCACCCACGTTCATGGGGATCCACGCGTTCATATCCTCTTCAGAGAAGTCAGTCTTGGACGCGCGACGCTTCGGTGCCAGACGCACCGCACCGTCAGCCAGGCGACGAGCCACGACCAGGAACGCAGTGTGTGCAACCATGCGGTGGTCGGGGCGGACCGCCAGGCCCTCCACGTGCCAGCCGCGCACAATGGTTTCGTCGCATTCGGGTTCGGTGAAGCGGCCGTCCAGGCGCATGCCCTCAACCAGGCGGGACATCTGGGTTACGGTCGCAACGTAGCAGATGAGCACGCCGCCGGGTGCGAGCGCCTCCGCAACAGCGTCCAGGCATTCCCAGGGTGCGAGCATGTCGAGTACGACGCGGTCGACGCTGCCGGGCTCCTCAACCTGCGGCAGGGTGTCCTGCAGGTCGCCGATGCTCAGCTTCCACGCCGGGTGGGGGCCACCGAACATGGTTTCAATGTTGCCGCGGGCAACGTCTGCGAACTCTTCACGACGTTCGAAGGAGTGCACGCAACCGTAGTCGCCGACTGCACGCAGCAGCGCGATGGACAGTGCGCCGGAGCCGACGCCGGCCTCGACGACGCGTGCGCCGGGGAAGATGTCTGCCTTGACGATGATCTGGGCGGCGTCCTTGGGGTAGACGACGGCTGCGCCGCGCGGCATGGAGAGCACGAAGTCCTTGTAGAGGGGGCGCAGCGCCTGGTAGAGGATGCCGTGAGTGTTGGGGATGACGGTGCCTTCGGGTGCGCCGATGAGGTCGTCGTGCTTGAGGAAGCCCTTGTGGGAGTGGTATTCGCCGCCTTCGGCGAGGGTGATGGTGGTGATGCGGCCGCGTTCGTCAGTGATTTGGACGCGCTCGCCGGGGCGGAAGGGGCCGCGGCGGTTGATTGCGCCGGTGGGGGTGTGGGTGCCGCTGCTCACGGGGTGATTCTCCTCGGGTTTGGGTCAGTCTGTGCTGTTCGCGCTTTGCGGCGAACTGTGGACGGAAAAAGTCCTTTTCTATTTTAGCGGAGTCTGCAAATCGGCTGTGGCGCATTACCCCGCGGGCGTGATAACCGGGAAGCTGGTTTCTTGTGCGGTCAGCCCTGGATACAGTGGAAAACGCAGGTATAAAAAAGCACGAGGGTAGTGCTCACGATTATCACCGTGGTACTACTCCCCGCACTTTTTACTATCTATGCAAGACGATATGAGGTATCTCCAAAATTTGCCTCGATACTCAGTTTGCCACCGAGTGCCTCAATGTAGCGCTTAAGAGTGCTGATTTGAGTCTTATCAAGGTCGCCTCGTTCCAACTTGGACACGCTGTTCTGAGAGACATTCAGCTCAGCAGCAATATTTTGCTGAGTCATCTGGGCCTGCTCTCGAAGTTCACGGAGTCGATATGCACGTACTTCTGCAATCATCTCTTCGGTGAGCGCGTCAACAGCTTCACGGTTGTAGGGACGAAGAGCGTACAGTTCGTCCATTACTGATGTAGTCATTTTTCGTCCTCCTTCCAAATGGTGTTGTGTGTGGGTAAGACCATGCAGTCTTATAAATTACGTAGATGCTCTTTGTAGATTTGTTCAGCACGAGGAACGTTCGTGCGGTACCACTTATTCCAGTTTCCCGACTTATCTCCTGCAACGAGCATAACGGCTTGCCTTCGGGGATCAAACACAAAAAGTATGCGTATTTTACTTTGACCTGAGGAGCCTGGCCTGAGCTCCTTGAGATTTTTAATAGTTGAATATTTGATGTTGTCAACCAGGGGCCTGCCAAGAGCAGGGCCTTCCCTTTCAAGAACCTGAAGAGAGGCAACTACCTGCTCGTAGTCATCGTCACTTAGCTCTTGAAGCCAGGATTGAATATACCGGAAGTCGATGTTCCACATACTCCAAGAATAAACCCTGTAGGTTGTATTTTCAATACGGTTGAAATGTAAAAGTGTATTGAAGGCGCAGAAAAGCGCAGGGCGGCAGCCACGGCTTTCACACCGTAGCGCCGCTCCTGCGCTTCAACGTTTCGTGGGGTGTTGTCCCTAGAGGACCACGCCCAGGCGTGCCGCCAGGATGTCACGCACCAGCGCGCCACCGCCGACGGTGGTGTCCGCCAGAGCCTTCACAGCCCACGCATCCACAGCCGCCAACGCCGCCGGAGCGTTCAGGTCCTCGCCGAGCGCCTCACGCACAGCGGCCAGCAGCTCAACAGCCGCCTCATCGGTGACACCTTCGGAACCCTCACGGCCCTCAGCCACCGACACCGCATGACGGTACGTATCCAGGCGGGCCTTCGCGTGCTCCAGCAGCTCATCAGTCCAGAACCAATCCGAACGGTAATGCTGACCCATAATCGCCAGACGCACCGCGTTCGCGTCCTCACCTGCCGCGCGCAGACGCGAAACCAGCACCAGGTTACCGCGGGACTTGCTCATCTTGTGGCCGTCCAAACCGACCATGCCGGTGTGCGCGTAATGCTTAGCGTGCGGGCGTGCAGACACAGCCCACGAATGGCCCGCACCCAAATCATGGTGCGGGAAGGTCAGGTCGTTACCGCCCGCCTGAACAGTCAGCGAACCATCCACAAAACGGCGGGCAATCATCGTGCACTCAATATGCCAGCCCGGGCGGCCCGCGCCCAGCTCGCCGGCATCCCAGCTCGGCTCGCCCTCACGCTCAACACGCCACAGCAGCGGATCCAGTGCGTCACGCTTACCGGCACGGTTCGGGTCGCCGCCGCGCTCAGCGAAAATCTCCAGCATCTCATCACGGCTCAAGTGGCAGACCTCGCCCGGCGCCCACGAGTAGCCCTCAGCGTTCGCGGGCAGCTCACGCACAGCCTTCAGATCCAGGTACACGTCACCGTCAGGATGCACCACACCCTGCTCATCCGTGAAACCGGGTACGCGGTACGCCAGGCCGCGGCGGAACAGGTCCTCAATCAGCGGGAACAGCCACTCAATGGACTCCACCACGCCCACATAGTGAGCCGGCGGAATCACGTTCAGCGCCTTCATGTCGGTGCGGAACAGCTCCGTCTGATCCTCAGCCAGCTCGCGCCAATCCACGTTCGTCGCGGTCGCACGCTCAAGCAGCGGGTCGTCCACATCGGTCACGTTCTGCACGTAGGTGACCGGCACGCCCGCATCCAGCCAGGCGCGGTGCAGCAAGTCAAAAGCAACATAGGTGGAGGCGTGACCCATATGCGTTGCGTCGTACGGGGTGATACCGCAAACGTACAGGCTCGCCGCCTTATCCTCCTGAACCTGAACAATCTCACCGGCAGAAGTATCAAAAATGCGCGGCAGCGCAGCCTGACCGGGCAGAGTCACAGAGGCGGGGGCATCCCAAGCTCGCATGGGTTTCCTTTCCGTAAAAACGCCCACAACCGGTGGACGCGCCACACCCGCCGCCCAACCTCAAGGCATGCGGGTGCCAAAAAATCTACTCCAATAAGAATACCCGCCCGTGAGAAACTCACGGACGGGTATGTCATATCACGCTGAGGGCTAAAGCCTTAGAACGCCGAAGAAGTAGCGTTCAGAACGCCAGTGCCCAGGCCAACGAAAATCAGGATACCGAGCGCAATGCGGTACCAGATGAAAATGCCGTAGGACTTCGAAGACACGTACTTCAGGAACCAGCCAATCATCAGGTAACCCACCACGAACGCAACCAGAGTAGCCACGATAGTCGACGGGATACCGTAGAAGCCGGTAGCCTCCTCGCCGGTGACCACCTTGAAGGTCTTGTACAGGCCAGACATGAACACGGCGGGCATCGCCAGAAGGAACGAGTAACGTGCCGCAGCCTCACGGGTGTAACCCATGAACAGACCCGCAGTAATCGTACCGCCCGAACGAGAAACACCCGGAATCAGTGCCAGCGCCTGCGCGCAACCGTACAGCAGGCCGTGACGGAACGTCAGGTCCTTCAGCTCACGCTGCTCGCGGCCGAAACGGTCCGCAAGACCCAGGAACACAGCGAAGACAATCAGCATAGTCGCCACAATCCACAGGCTACGGAACTGGGTGTCAATGTAGTCTTCCAACAGCAGACCCAGAACACCGATAGGCAGAGAGCCAATAATAATCAGCCAACCCATGCGGGCATCCGGATCGTTACGCGGCACGCGGCCGGCAAGAGCACCAAACCACGCCTTCAGGATGCGAACAATATCGCGCCAGAAGAAGATCAGAACCGCAGTCTCAGTACCCAGCTGGGTGATTGCGGTAAACGCGGCGCCCGGGTCAGCCTTCTCCGGCAGGATCTGGCCAACAATGTTCAGATGCGCCGATGATGAAATCGGCAGAAATTCGGTCAGGCCCTGAACAAAGCCCAAAATAATTGCTTGAATCCATTCCACGCATTCAAGGATACAGGAGGCGCGCCCGCCCGGGGCGGTTCACCGAAGGTGATGTGGAACCTCCGCAAACCGCCCCGTCCACACTGTGAAACGCTCAGGGTGCCGGTTCAAGCGGTACACCGCGGTGCAACCGGGGCTTATCTACGGCTCATCCATGGCTCGAGGAAGCCGTACAAACACCTCAAATGCGCGCTCTCCGGCGCGTCGAAGGTGCGTCAACGGCGCAAGCACACTAGCCGCACGACCAGTCAAAAACACCAGTCTCAAAATCAAAAACAGCGCTACCGCACCCAAAATTCAGCACATCAAACTCATCGAACTCAATATAACGAGCCGTCAGACCCTCCGGCAGAGCCTGCGCATAAAAATGAGTGCCACCCAGGTGAGTACCCACCGCAATCAGCGGCTTCGCCCACTCAAACCACGCCGAATCCTCCGCATCCCAATCGAAAGGACTCAAATAACCAGTCTGCGAGTCCACATTCTCAAACACATCACTGGGGACCTTACCGGCATTCGGGTCATCCGTCGGAACCCACCCCACAAGAGCAGGCTTACGGTCCAGCGGCTGTTGACGATCCGCCAAAGCCCAGGCGCTGAAGCTCTCCTCCTCACCGCGATGCTCACCGGGCCGGCGCACATCCTGCGGCGGCTCCGTACGGGACGAGAACTCCTCCTCGCTCAGGTACAGCACCGCAAACTCGGCATCCAAAATATCGCGCAACAACAACTGATACGGATGCACCCGCGCCTGCGCATACTGCACCTCAAACGGGTCATCACTAGCAGCATTAGCAACACCCTCAGTCGCCTCATCCTCAGCGAACTGGCCATCACCAGCGAAGAAAGAGAACGCCACCACACCCGGATACTTCTGCGCATCCGGCAGGTACTCCCCCGGCAACCTCACCGTAAAAATATGCTGCATCGGCAAACCAGTAAACGTACTGCGCGGCCACTGATCCTGCTCAATACCGGGACCGGTCGAACCCACCCACCCAGCCTCCCACACTTCGGCAGAACCGGCAGGCAGAGCAGTATCATCACCACCGCGCAGCTCATAATTCCAGGCCCGGACAGAAGAATCGGTGCCCGCCGCATCAACGGGGCTAAACACCATCGCGTAGCTTTTCATGAGAGTTCCTCCCAGCAGATTATTCGCCCCACAGCACGCCGATGCACACAACACCTGCGCACATTAACGCGTAAGGGCGGGATACATACTCCCAGTATGCATCCCGCCCCCACATCATGCACGGTCAACGGTCATCAGCCAGCGGTCACCCGCAAACCTTGCACAAAGCATGTACGGCTATCGCCTACGCCTGACGCTCATCACGCAGCGCACGGTTCACAGCCGAAATCATCGCCTTCAACGCCGCACGAGTCGTCGAGTTGTCCACACCGATACCCCACAGCACGCGAGAACCAACAGCAGCCTCAACGTAGCAGGCAGCGTTAGCAGTCGACGAAGACGACATGGTGTGCTCCGAGTAATCCATCACGCGAATATCCACGCCCTCGCCCGAAAGGATGTTCTGCAGAGCATCCACCGGACCGGTACCCGAAGCCGAACGAGTGTACGTGTGACCATCAATGTTCAGACCAACACGCAGAGTAGTCGCACCGGTATCAGCCGAATCAATGTTAATCGACTCAATACGGTACTTACCCCAACGCTTCTCCGTGTCGGTTGCGGGCAGGTACTCATCCGCGAAGATGTTCCACAGCTTCTGGCTGGTCATCTCGCCGCCCTCAGCGTCAGTACGAGCCTGAACAATCTTCGAGAACTCAACCTGAGCACGACGCGGCAGATCCAGGCCGTGATCCTGCTTCAGCAGGTACGCCATGCCGCCCTTACCGGACTGCGAGTTCACACGAATAATCGCCTCATAGGTACGACCCAGATCGCGAGGATCAATCGGCAGGTACGGAACCTCCCAGTACACCTCATCCACGGTCTTACCCGCCTCAGCCGCGGTACGCTCCAGAGCCTCAAAGCCCTTCTTAATAGCGTCCTGGTGAGAACCAGAGAACGCAGTGAACACCAGGTCGCCACCATACGGCGAACGCTCATGCACCTTCAACTGGTTGCAGTATTCAACAGTCTTACGGATACCGTCAATATCAGAGAAATCAATCTGCGGATCAATACCCTGGGTGTACATATTCAGACCCAAAGTCACCAGGTCAACGTTACCGGTGCGCTCGCCATTACCGAAGAGGCAACCCTCAATACGGTCAGCACCCGCCAGGTAGCCCAGCTCAGCAGCAGCCACGCCGGTACCGCGGTCATTGTGCGGGTGCAGCGACAGCACAATGTGCTCGCGGTGGTTCAGGTTGCGGTGCATCCACTCGACAGAGTCGGCGTACACGTTCGGGGTAGCCATCTCAACGGTAGCGGGCAGGTTCACAATCAGCTCGCGGCCGTTCTGACCGACCTCCAGCTCCTCAGCCACAGCGTTCACCACGCGAGCCGCGTACTCCAGCTCAGTGCCGGTGAAGGACTCAGGCGAGTACTCGTAGATAACCTTAGTGTCAGAGATCATCTGCTCTTCGTACTTGCGGCACAGGCGCGCACCCTGCAGGGCGATATCCAGCACGCCCTCCTGATCCTGGTTGAACACCACGCGACGCTGCAGCACGGAGGTCGAGTTGTAGAAGTGCACAATCGCCTGCGGCGCGCCCTCAATCGCCTCAAAAGTGCGGGCAATCAGGTGCTCACGAGCCTGCACCAGAACCTGAATGGTCACATCCGAAGGAATGTGGCCGTCCTCAACGAGAGTGCGCACAAAATCAAAGTCAGTCTGCGACGCCGAAGGGAAACCAACCTCAATTTCCTTGTAACCCATCTTCACCAGCAGCTTGAACATCGCAAGCTTACGGTCGGTGTCCATGGGATCAATCAGCGCCTGGTTGCCGTCACGCAGATCCACTGCGCACCAGCGCGGAGCCTTCTCAATGACCTTATCCGGCCAGGTGCGGTCCGGCAGGTCAACAACAATCTGCTCGTGGAAAGGGCGGTACTTGTGTACCGGCATGGGGCTGGGCTTCTGGTGGTTTTTCATGATGAATTTCCTGTTGGTTGGTCCGTCTCGCTCTACCCCAATTGTGGGGCTCGTACCGTGCCGGGTATCGGTCCCCGGCAGCCGTGGTCAAGGCGGTGCATCAGAAAGGATGCAAAGGTGAGATGCCGCGTCAAAAAGCCGGAACGGTTGCGGCAGATTCTAGCGTGCCCCGTTCCGGCGAATAAGCAGCAGGTTCACTGCCTGGCGGGTAACCCCGCGCATGCTCTCACCGTCAATAGTCATGCCTCCACGCTATCACAGGGGTCGGAGGCGGTGGCAGGGCACCCGGGAAGCCGTCCATCATCTGGAAAGAATTAACGGCAAAGGGGCGCAGCCACCATTACTGGCGCTACGCCCCTCACTCAATATTCACGCATCTGTGCTATACCCTAGCTAGAACCTAGTAGGCGAAAGCAGTCTGGCACTTATTCTGATCAGCAGTCTGACCGGTCGCGTTACCCGCAATCGCAGCCTCCTGCTTCTCCATCGCCTCACCGGACGGGAAGTCAGTACCAATCGTCACCGACACGCCCTGAACCTCTTCGGTCGCCACCACTCGGGTCACGTTCAGCTTTGCGGCGATTTCCTTCGCCTCCGCCTCGTAACCGGTCGAGTAGAACACCGTGGTGAAGTTCGTCGGGTTAGCCGAAGTACCCGGAGTAACATTCGAGTAGCCCAAGCCCTCAACCACCGAAGCGATCGTAGCCGAGCGGCCATCCAGACCGGTCGCGTTGTACACGCTCACCGGAACCGTACGATCCAGCTGAACCGGAGCGGCAGAAGTAGCCGGCGCCTCCGGAGCCTTCTCCTCCTTCAGCGACTTATCGTCACGCAGACGCTGGAACACGTTCGCAGCATCCGCAGAAACCTGCAGGCGGTTCGCATCCTGGCTCCACGGCTCAGTCGGCACCGTCGCAAACACAACATTCGACAGGTCCACGCCACCAAGAGTCGCACCAACACCCACCAGAGTGCTGATATTACCCAGATTCTTATCCACCGTCACGTTCTGAGTAATCGCCTCAGCAATGTTAATCAGACGGCCCGGATTCGACAGAGTACCCTCGCTCTTCACCTTACGCAGCAGCGAAGACAAGAAGCCCTGCTGAGCCTGAATACGACCAATATCGGAACCATCCGAGAAGCCGTGGCGGCTACGCAAGAACGCAAGAGCCTGCTCACCCTCAACCGAAGAAGTACCGGCAGGAAGCTTCAGGCCACTGTACTCGTCATCAATCGGAGCGTCCACACACACCTGAACGCCGCCAACAACCTTCGACAGCTCCTTCACAGCGTTAAAGTCCACCAACATGAAGTGGTCAATATTCACACCGGTCAGCTTGCTAATGGTCGCCACAGTACAACCGGCACCACCGCGAGACAGAGACTCGTTAATCTGAACGTTCTCCTCAGCCGGGTACACGGTGCCGCTCTCAGGATCAGTACACTGCGGCACATCAACCATCAAGTCACGCGGGAACGACAGCACGCTCACGTTCTTACGGTCCTTGCTGATCTGCAGCAGCATCATCACGTCCGCGCGAGCCTCAGAATTGCGGTCATCCTCATCACCGTACGCACCGTTATTACCCTTACGGGTATCGGAGCCAATCACGAGAATGTCCAAGGCGCCGTTCTCCAGGCCGTCCTTGTAATTGCTGATGTTCAGCTCCTGAGTATGCAGATTATTGCGCATACGCAGAGCCAACACGCCACCAAAGCCAACAACAATGACGAGCATGCAAGCAGTAAGCAGAGCAATCCACTTATTGCGGTTTGAGGTCAGCACCGTCGTGCGCATATGACGACCGGTGCTTCGTAAACGAGGTGCCTGGGGCATACCTTTTCTCTTTCTGCCGGTGAGCAAGTGCTTTCTCAGAGTAACACTCTTCCCTATGAGCGCCGAATGAGAGTGAAAAGTTTCACCCGGAGGCATGCACATATTTCTGCAAGCCACCGGGTGAAAACAAGGATGCCTACTAGAATCCCAGGCGGTTCAACGCACGCGCGTCAGACTGCCACTCCTTCGCAACCTTCACATGAATATTCAAATAAATGCGGGTACCGAGCATCGCCTCAATCTGCTCACGAGCCTTCGTACCAATCTTGCGCAGATTCGAGCCGCCCTTACCGATAATGATGTACTTCTGCGACTCACGCTCCACATACAGGTTCACATGCACATCCAGCAGCGGGTTATCCGCCGGGCGGCCCTCACGGAACTCCATCTCCTCAACCGTCACAGCAATCGAGTGGGGCAGCTCCTCACGCGCACCCTCCAGAGCAGCCTCACGCACCAGCTCCGCGATGAGGGTTGCCTCCGGCTCATCGGTCAGCTCACCCTCCGGGTACAGCGGCGGCGACAGCGGAGTGTACTGCGCCAGCAGGTCAGCAACCGCATCCACCTGGAAATGCTTCACAGCAGACACCGGGATAATCGCAGCCCAGCCGCCCTTACCGTCAACCGGCATCGGCTCAGCAACCTCACCGGCACGGCGCTTAGCCGCAGGACCCGAACCCTTCGCGAAAGGCACAGCATCATTCTTGCCGCCCTTACCCTTCTGCTTCGCACGATGCGCGGCACGCTTAGCACGAGCCGCACGCTCAGCGCTCATGACCTCCTCGCCGAGCGCCTCAACAGCCAGCAGCTGCTCACGCAGCTCCTCAGAGCTCACAGTGTCAGCCTTCGTCACAATAGCAACCACCGGCTTATTGCTCGACGCCACCAGCTGCGACGCAATGTAACGGTCACCCGGGCCAATCTTCTCATTCGCCGGAATGCAGAAGCCCAGCACATCCACCTGCGAAAGAGTGCTCGCCACCAGGTCGTTCAGACGCTCACCCAGCAGAGTGCGGGGGCGGTGAATACCCGGGGTGTCCACCAGAATCAGCTGGTACTCGTCCTTGTGCACAATACCGCGGATCGTGTGGCGGGTCGTCTGCGGACGGTTCGAGGTGATAGCCACCTTCTGACCGACCATAGCGTTCGTCAGAGTAGACTTACCCGCATTCGGGCGGCCCACCAGCGACGCGAAGCCCGAACGGAAATCCGCCGGGTAGGTCGGCAGCGGGGTGCTCAAGTCCAGAGTGCTCAAATCGAGCGGGGTGTACTCCTGGTCCATTGTGTTTCTCCTTATCAAACCCCGTGCGGGGTGTATGGGATGCCAGCCTCATCTGCCTGCGCCTTCCGGGGCGGGGCGGCCGACTCAAAGTGTGTTAGGGAAAATGCGGCGTCTATATTCGATATCTAGCGGTTGCCGTGCTGATCGATTGCAGGTTCAGCCTCTGCAGCATCTCCCGGAAGATCCGGATGCGCATGCGGCTCAGCCACAGCGGGCGGCTCCGTATCCATGGTGAGGATGTCAGCAACCTCCGCGGAATGAGGCTCCGAGGAACCCTCAGCGCTCTCCTGCTCATCACGAGGCGGCTCGTACCACGCCTGCAACATGTCCACCTGGTGGCGGCGGCCCGACGAACCAATCGCACGGATATGAATGCCGTCAATCTCAATCTCAGAACCAACAATCGGCACCATACCCAGATGCTTAGCGAGCAGGCCACCCACCGTATCAACATCTTCATCGTCGAGTTCACGACCGAAAATCTCGCCCAGCTCATCAATACCCAGACGGGCAGAGAGACGGAACGTGCCGTCATCGTTCAGCGTGTACTCAGGGCGTTCGTGATCGTACTCGTCAGAGATATCGCCGACCAGCTCCTCAATCAGGTCCTCAAGCGTGATCAGACCGGCGGTGCCGCCGTACTCATCAACAATAATCGCCACGTGCGTGGACTCACGCTGCATCTCACGCAGCAGGTCCATGGCGCGCTTCGACTCGGGCTCAAAACGAGCCGGGCGCATCAGCTCAACCACGGTCGGCAGGGCGGTACCTTCGGGAGCCTCGCCGTGCAGGATGAAGGCGCGCATCGCGTCCTTCAGGTAGAGCACACCCAGAATCTCATCGCTCGAATCACCAATCACCGGCATACGCGAATAACCCGAACGCAGGAACAGGCTCAGCGCCTCACGCAGAGGGGTGTCACGGCTGGCGGTGAGCATGTCGGTGCGCGGAACCATGAGCGAACGGATGCGGGTATCGTCCATCTCAAAGACGGACTGCACCATCTGCGCCTCGTCGTCCTCGATGGTTTCAGCGTCGGAGGCGCGGTCCAGGAACTCGCGCAGCTCCTCCTCATCGAACACGCCCACCGGGGCCTCAGCCGAACGTTCCGGCGCCAGGCGCACACTGAGCTTATCGAGCAGACCGGTCGCCGGGCTCAGCAGAACCGACAGGTAGTGCACCGGGCGAGCCAGCACACGAATCGACGCGACCGGGCGGTTACGTCCCAGAGCACGCGCCAGCACATGCAGAATCGGGTAGCCCACCAGCGCAACAATCACGAGGGTCAGCACGATGGCGAGCGCGTGCACCTCAACCAGGTTCAGCAGGCAGGTCATGGTGGCGAGCACCGCGGCGGCTGCCGCAATGAGGCGGGTCAGGCGCAGCGGGTGCGTGTACGCCTCGGAGTCACCGTCGAGGGTGCGCTGCAGGACGCGGGCGCCGAGGGTGTCCGGGTGTGCCTCCACTGCTTCCTCAGCCTCGTTGTGCGGCAGGTAGGTGAATGCGGTTTCGGCGATTGCCGCAACCACGGTCAGGCAGAGCGCGAGAACGGCGAGGAGGGCTGTGAGTAGAATGTCCACGCCGCTCCCCTAGTGTCGGGTTTCGACCGGTGCCGGGCGACCCAGGAACTCTTCGAGGATGGAGCGCTGAATGCCGAACATTTCAGCTTCCTCTTCGGCGGTGCCGTGGTCGTAGCCCAGGCAGTGCAGAATACCGTGGGTGGTGAGCAGGCACAGCTCATCGAGAGTGCTGTGACCCGCATCTGCGCCCTGACGTGCGGCGACGGGCGGGCAGAGGATGATGTCGCCGAGCATGCCGCTGGAGGGGTTTTCGGGGGTTCCCGGTTCCAGCTCGTCCATGGGGAAGCTCATCACGTCGGTTGCGCCGGGCAGGTCCATCCACTCGATGTGCACGCGTTCCATTTCGTCTTCGTTCACAATGGCGATGGACAGGTAGGTGTCATCGGCAAGGTGCATGCGTTTGAAGGCGTGCTCGACGAGGCGGGTGAGCACCTCGGTGTCTACCGCTTCGAAAGATTCGCGGATGAAGGCGTCGGTTACCGGGTCGGCACCGGTTGCGGGTTCTTCACAGTCGAATTCGATCTCTGCCACCGTTTAGCGTCCTTCCGGGGTGGTCTGTGCGTTGTTGGGGTTCTGCTCGGCGTTCTTTTCGGAGCCGCCGTTGATGCCGGCGCGGTCCAGCAGCTTCTCGGCTGCGGCCTCGATGGTGGCGCGCTTGACCTTGCGGTTGCGCTTGCGTTCCATTGCCTTCTGGTCTTCGCCCCACTGGTCGTATGCGGACACAATGTTCGACACCAGGGTGTGGCGAACCACGTCGGAGGATTCCAGGATGCTGAAGTGAATGTCCTCCACGCCCTGCAGAATGTTGCGCACCTGCTTCAGGCCGGAGGCGGCACCACCGGGCAGGTCGATCTGGGTGATGTCACCGGTAATGACCATCTTCGAGCCGAAGCCCAGGCGGGTCAGGAACATTTTCATCTGCTCGGCGGTGGTGTTCTGTGCCTCGTCAAGGATGATGAATGCGTCGTTGAGGGTGCGGCCACGCATGTACGCCAGCGGTGCGACCTCAATGGTGCCCGCCTCCATGAGCTTGGGGATGGTTTCGGGTTCGAGCATGTCGTGCAGTGCGTCGTAGAGCGGGCGCAGGTACGGGTCGATCTTCTCGTTGAGGGTGCCGGGCAGGAAGCCCAGACGCTCGCCAGCCTCCACGGCGGGGCGGGTGAGGATAATGCGGTTCACTTCGTGGGTCTGCAGCGCCTGCACAGCCTTCGCCATGGCGAGGTAGGTCTTACCGGTACCCGCCGGGCCGATACCGAAGATGACGGTGTTCGCGTCGATAGCGTCCACGTACTTCTTCTGGTTAATGGTCTTGGGGCGAATCGTGGTGCCGCGGGTGGAGAGGATGCTGGTGGACAGCGAGTGCGCCGGGTTGCTCAGTTCGTCACCGAGCATGCCCATGAGGCGGTGAATGACCTGCACGGTAATCTGCGTGTCGTGGCTGGAGAGTACGCGCAGCTCGTTCAGCAGCTTTGCGGCGGTGTTGACGGCCCCGGAGGGGCCGGTGATGAGCACATCCAGGTCCTTGGGGCGCAGGCTAATCTGCTCGAAGTAGTCCTCGATAATCGCCAGGTGCGCGTCCTGCGGGCCGAGCACGGCGATCATTTCTGCGGCGCTCTTGAAGGATACGGTACGCGCGGTCGAGAGAGGTCGGGAGGTAGTCATATGGGCTCCTTGGCTAGTGATGTATTTACAAGTATAGATGCGCGTGATGCACCACGCACCGGTGGATTCCTGTCAGCTAGGTTCTATCGGAGGGAATCCAGTAGCGGGCGCTCTACCAGCGGCCCAGCACCACGTTCAGGGTGCACATGGCGGCAGAGCCAGCGGTGGAGGAACGCAACACCTCGTCACCGAGTAGTGCCAGCTGCGCACCGGCATCGGTGAAGAGCTGCACTTCGCGGTCGCTGATGCCGCCTTCGGGGCCGACGAGCAGGTAGATCTCTTCGGGCAGGTTCTCCGCCTCTACAAGCTTGCGTGCCAGGGCGCTGAGGCGTTCGGTCGCCTGCTCATGCAGGATGAACACGGCGGCGGACTGCTCAGAGACCTCCCCGGCAACTTCTTCAATGAGTTCGACCAGGTCGGCGGTGCTGTACAGGTCGTACACTTCGGGAATGAGCGCACGGCGCGACTGCTTCGCCGCGGCAGTGACGGTATTCTGCCACTTGGTGTGTGCCTTGGAGGCGCGCTCCCCCTTCCAGCGCACGATGGAGCGGTCCGCGCTCCACGGAAGCACACCGTACACGCCCAGCTCAGTCGCGGTTTCGATGGCGAGCAGGTCGCGGCCGTCCTTCGCGAGCGCCTGCACCAGGTAGATGGAGGGCACGCTACGTTCCTCGCGTAGCTCCTGCACCAGCACGCTCACGCCGTCCGCGTTGATGGAGGCGACCGTACCGAGTGCGCGGCGGCCGGTGCCGTCACCCAGGTCGATGCGTTCGCCGAGCTCAAGGCGCTTGACGAGGGCGTGCTTGCCTTCGGAGCCTCCGAGCGCGCAGGTGGCGCCGGGGGTGAGTGCGTCGTATTCTTCCGTGCTGATGTAGAAGATGGGGGCGCTCATGGTTCTCCTTGAGGTGCGGTTTGAAAGCGTGGGTAGTGTGCGGGTGGAGTGTGAAATAGGTGTGTAGCTTAGCGCGGGCGCGTACAGCTCAGCGCTGACAGGAAAGCGGCGGGTGCGGGTTGAGTACCGCACCCGCCGCATCCTCAGCTTGGTGTAGGGATCCTACTTGAACTGGTCCTTCAGACGGGAGAAAAGACCGCCGCGGTGCTTGACCTGCGAACCTTCGGTGAGGGATTCACCGCGCAGGGCGGCGAACTGGCGCAGCAGTTCACGCTGTTCTTCGGTCATGTCGGTGGGGGTGACCACCTGGATACGCACCAGCAGGTCGCCGCGACGCTCGGTGCCGAGCACGGTTGCGCCCAGGCCGTTGAGGGTGATCACGTCACCACTCTGAGTGCCTGCAGGGATTGCAACTTCCTGGTCGCCGTCGAAGGTCTTCAGCGGAATGGTGGTGCCCAGCGCCGCCGCAACCATGGGGATGTTCACGGTGGTGACCAGGTTGTCACCCTCGCGGCTGAAGTACTTGTCACGCTTGACGTTCAGGTCAACGTACAGGTCGCCGTTGGGGCCACCGTACAGGCCTGCCTCGCCCTTGCCGCGCAGGCGGATACGCGCCTGGTCGTGCACACCGGCGGGAACGTTGAAGGTCAGCGGAACGTCTTCACGTACGCGGCCCTGACCGTGACATTCAGGGCAGGGGGTCTTGATGACGGTGCCGTAGCCGTGGCAGTCGGGGCATTCAACCTGCTGCATGACGGTACCGAGGATGGACTGCACGCGACGCTGCATGAAACCGTGACCGGAGCAGGTGGTGCAGGTTTCGGGCTGGGTGCCCTCTGCGGTGCCTTCGCCGTTACAGGACTTGCAGGTCACGGCGGAGCGACGCTCAATAGTCTTCTCAACACCAAACACGGCGTCCTGCAGGCTGATGGAGACGGTAATCAGGTCGTCCTGGCCCTGACGCATGCGGGATGCGGGGCCGCGGGCACCTGCCGCGCCGCCGGTGAACATGTTCAGCAGGTCCTCGAAACCGCCGAAGCCGCTGAATCCGCCGCCCGGGTAGCCGCCGCCTCCGGGGTAGCCTGCGCGGCCCTGTTCGTCGCCGGTGGTGTCATAGTTGCGGCGCTTTTCGGGGTCGGAGAGCACCTCGTAGGCGAGGGTGACGCGCTTGAACTCTTCGGCTGCGTCCTCGGAGGGGTTCACGTCCGGGTGCAGCTGGCGTGCCTTCTTTCGGTACGCCTTCTTGATCTCTTCGGGGCTGGCGTCGTTCGATACGCCGAGAGTATCGTAGTGGCTCATGCGTTTCCTTCCTCTCGAGACGATGGCGGTGCTCGATGAGTGCACCGCCAACAATGGTCGTATCAATTCTAGGGGATACTACCCCCGACCCGATACAATGGCTAGGCTGAAAGGGGGTCGCTCCCGCTATCCGCTTAATCTGCGGTGCGTGTGCCCCTGAAATCGGCTCCGTAGTCCTAGTTGCGATTTATCACCCCTACCGCCTGCGAAGATTGCCCCGAAGGAGAATACGTTGAGTACCCACCACTCCCCCTACGGCTGGGGTGCCCAGGATCTAAACGCCGCCCGCATGAGCCGCCAGGCGCCGGCCCCGCGTAAGGTGCCGCTACGCCGCGGACTGCTGATTGAGGATATTAACGGCTGGGTGGGTGAGGTCGTGAAGGCTGAACGCATCGGCGGTGCTCTCTTCTTCGGACTCGAGGATGCAAAGGGTCGCGTAAAGAATTTTCCGCTGGGTCCGGGCTACCTGATTGAGGGTGAGCCCGTTGAGATTGTCGCCCCGGTGGCGGCGAAGGAGCCGAAGCGCACGATTTCTCGTTCCGGTTCTATCGCGGTGAAGAACGCCCCCGCTCGGGTGGCGCGCGCCTCCCGCATCTGGGTTGAGGGTCTACACGACGCCGAGCTCGTGGAGAAGGTCTGGGGCCACGATCTGCGCGTTGAGGGCATTGTTGTGGAGCCGCTGCACGGCGTGGATGATCTTGCCGGTGCTATTCGTGAGTTCGCGCCGGGCCCGGGCCGCCGCCTGGGTATTCTGGTCGACCACCTGATTGAGGGCACGAAGGAGCAGCGCATTGTTGCCGAGGCGCTGGCTGTACCGGGTGCCGCCGGGCACGTGAAAATCGTGGGTCACCCGTTCATCGATATTTGGCAGGCGGTCAAGCCCTCGGTGTTGGATTTGAAGGCGTGGCCACAGGTGCCGCGCGGTGAGGACTTCAAGAAGGGCACGCTGCGTCGTCTGGGTCAGCCGCACGAAACGCAGGCGGATGTGGCGCAGGCGTGGAAGCATATTCTCTCCCGCGTTGACTCCTACGCTGACCTGGATCCGACGCTGCTCGGCCCGGTCGAATCGCTCATTGATTTTCTCACCGAGCCGGGTGCCTAGCCCCACCCAAAACCCGCTATTGCGCCCCCGTCTGCGGGCGCAGGTGTGAATTTGCTCAGAACCTTTCCCTCGAGGGCATTATCCTGTGGGTTTTGTTCCCTAAAGCGGTACAATAGTTGAGCGTGTGGCATTGCCTCTGTGGGTTTATGTTGCACCATCACTACACTCTTAGGTCACCACCGCTCAAACGATTTGCCTCTTCGGAGGGCAGGTCCACCGGCTTAGGTGATCACCACAAGAAACTTCTATCGAACCAGGATTTTCGTGACTAACGATGTTCGCCCGGCAACCGGGCCTCAGAAAACCCGTAAGATTAGCGTGATTCAGGACCGCAACCGTGCGACTTTCGCGCATTTCGGCGGCATTCTCGGCATCATCCCTTCCGCTGCGGTTTTCTACGTCAGCCGCAATAACGCGCCCTTCGCTGAGCAGGAGGCTCGCGAGGCAATGAACTTCACCCTCCTGCCCTCCATTGCTCTGGTGGCGCTGTGGGTTGTGTCGTTCCTGCCCGGCATGGGCAACATTGCCATGGTTCTGGGTGCGCTCGTGTGGCTGTTCATGGCTATTGCGTCGCTGCGTGCCGGTATTGAGGTGAATCGCGGTGAGCCGTACAGCTACCGTATGAACCCGCGCCTGCTGGACCGCTTCTACTCCACCGAGAACGCAGAATCCGCAGAATCCTAAGAACTGCCGGTCCTAAACCGCGCTGATAGCTTTTACATTTGAACGCCCCGCACGTTGTGTGTGGGGCGTTCTACGTTTAAATGGGGCTTCTTTGCCTAGTGCGCGTGAATTGCCGCAAACTCTACCGAATGGTGCTGTAGATAATCGTTGTTAAACGATCGTGGGCCCCTGTTACCAGGAGCCCACAACCGTATTCACTCAACTTCAGCAAAGACGAGAACACGCTGTTAGACATATACCGTCCTGCCATGACCTATTATGGCACAGCGTAACCTTCAACCACAACTTGAAATTGGGTGTTTTGGAAAAATTTTTCTCGGGAAAGTAATCGAAAAATACGCACTCCAAAAGTGGCATGAAAGAGTGGAAAATTCTTTCAGCTAGTCCAGCACAAATGCGAACAATTAGCACACCGGTGTAAGGTGTGATCCTCCCCCAAAGTCCCTCCAAATAGCCCCGAAAAATTTTTTTAAAAGTTTTTTGAGACCCGCAAAAACACCCCGAAATCACCGAAATATTACGGCAATACCGGGGCGCACGCCATTCGCAGGCTGTGTTAGAGAAAAGCATCAAGTGGAGCTACGACAGACCAGAACCGGAACGCCGCCCCGATTGAAAAGCCCCTTGTCAGACCAATGTTTCTTAGTGCTCCTCGTGCTCTTCAGGGACCTCCGGGAGCAGCTCACGGGTGACCGCATCGCCCAGTAGGCGGCCCTTGAGGGTTAGTCGCACGTGGGATTCAGGGTCAGGTTCAGCTTGAGAATTCAAAGCATCAGGTTCAATCAGAGCATGAGAAATCAGCCAGCGCAAGGAGGCGCCCAGCTGTGCCTCATCGTGCACGGCGAGCAGCTCGCGCATCGCCAAGCCCTCACGCACACGGATCATGAGCATAATCGTCTCAAAAGCACGAGTGGCGGTGTCCAGCACTTCACGTGCTGCCGCCGGGGACTCCCCCGCACGCACCTTCTGCGCGTAGGGCACCGGGTGCTTCACGTTCCACCAGCGGGTACCGTTCACGTGCGAGTGTGCGCCGGGACCGATGCCCCACCAGTCCTGGTTGCGCCAGTAGGCGAGGTTGTGGTCGCTGCGGGTGTCCTCGCTGCGCGAGTAGTTGGAGACCTCGTACCAGTTGTAGCCGGCTTCGGTGAGCAGCTCCTCGGCGAGCAGGTACATGTCCGCCATGAGGTCTTCGTCGGGCATGGTGTACTCGCCGCGGCGGATCTGGGCGGCAAGCTTGGTGCCGTCCTCCACGATCAGAGAGTACGCGGAAATATGGTCCGGCTCGTAGGAAATTGCGGCGCGAACACTTTGCTCCCACTGCTGCTGGCTCTCCCCCGGCGAACCGTAAATCAGGTCCACGGACACCTGCAGGCCGACCTCCTTGGCCCAGGCGACGACCTTCGGCACGTTGGAGGGTGTGTGGGTGCGGTCGAGTACCTGTAGCACCTCGGGGACGACAGACTGCATGCCGAAGGATACGCGGGTGAAGCCACCGTCCTTGAGGGTTTGCAGGTCTTCGCGGGTGACGGAGTCGGGGTTCGCTTCGGTGGTGACTTCTGCGCCCTCGACGAGGCCGAATACGTCGATGGCTGCCTGCAGGATGCGTACGAGGTCGCGGGCGGGCAGTTTGGTGGGGGTGCCGCCTCCGAAGAAGACGGTGTGCATGGGGCGTTTTGCGACGCCGGATGCCTCGAGGGTGCGGGCGGCGAAGAGGATTTCTGCGATGGCGTCGGCGGCGTAGGTGCCGAGGCCGATGCCGTCGCCGAAGTCTTCGGTGGCGTAGGTGTTGAAGTCGCAGTAGCCGCAGCGTACGGAGCAGAAGGGGATGTGTACGTAGAGGCTGAAGTCGCGGGTTTCGCATCCTGCCGCGCTGGTGGCGGGGATGCGCCCGTCGCGGGGTGCGGGGGCGCCGGTGGGCTGGGCGGGCATTCTGCCTCCTGGAACTAGGTGTAGAGGTCGGGGGATCAAATATGGGCACCGCGCATGCGGCTACGCGAGTAGTATCAGCGGGCGGGTAACATCAACAGACAGCGTGCAGAGAACCCGGCGGTACACGAGGCACCAGCCGGGTTCTCCACAATCAACAGGTCAGCACACAGCCGGAAAAGCTACAGCAGCGAAAGGCTACTTCTTCTTTTCCTTCTCCTCGCTCGAAGACAGTGCCGCAATGAAGGCTTCCTGCGGAACCTCCACACGACCGACCATCTTCATGCGCTTCTTGCCTTCCTTCTGCTTCTCCAGCAGCTTACGCTTACGCGAAATATCGCCACCGTAACACTTCGAAAGAACGTCCTTACGCATCGCACGAATATTCTCGCGGGCAATAATACGCGAACCGATAGCCGCCTGAATCGGCACCTCAAACTGCTGGCGAGGAATCAGTTCACGCAGCTTAGAAGTCATCATCAGGCCGTACGAGTACGCCTTATCGCGGTGAGTAATGGCGCTGAACGCATCCACCTTCTCACCCTGCAGCAGGATGTCGACCTTCACCAGGTCAGCCTCTTCCTCGCCGTCGAACTTCCAGTCCAGCGACGCATAACCGCGGGTACGGGACTTCAACTGATCGAAGAAGTCGAACACGATCTCCGCCAGGGGCAGGCGGTAACGCATCTCCACACGATCCTCGGACAGGTAATCCATGCCGCCGATCTGGCCGCGGCGAGCCTGGCACAGCTCCATAATCGCGCCAATGTACTCGCTCGGGGCAATAATCGTACACGCCACCATGGGCTCGCGAATCGTCGCGACCTTACCCTCGGGGAATTCGCTCGGATTGGTCACGCGCTTAGCGTTGCCAGCCTCGTCCACCACGTCGTAAATAACGTTCGGCGCGGTCGAAATCAGGTCCAGGTTGAACTCGCGTTCCAGGCGCTCACGCACAATCTCCAGGTGCAGCAGACCCAGGAAGCCACAGCGGAAACCGAAGCCCAGCGCGGCAGAAGTCTCCGGCTCGTAAATCAGCGCGGCATCGTTGAGCTTCAGCTTATCCAGCGCGTCACGCAGCGCCGGGTAGTCCGAACCGTCAATCGGGAACAGGCCAGAGAACACCATCGGCTTGGGGTCCTCGTAACCGCCCAGGGACTCCTGCGCAGGCTTCGCGGCGGAGGTGACGGTATCACCCACACGGGACTGACGGACGTCCTTCACACCGGTAATGAGGTAACCCACCTCGCCCACGCCCAGGCCCTTCGAGGGCACAGGCTCAGGGGAAATCACGCCGATTTCGAGCAGGTCATGCTCAGCGCCGGTGGACATCATCTTAATCTTCTGACGCGGCTGCAGGCTACCGTCCACAACACGCACATAGGTGACCACGCCGCGGTACGAGTCGTACACCGAGTCAAAAATCATGGCACGCGCCGGGGCGGATGCGTCACCCTGCGGGGCGGGAATCGCCTCCACAATACGGTCCAGCAGAGCCTCAACACCCTCACCGGTCTTACCCGATACGCGCAGAACCTCGTCCGGTTCGCAACCAATCAGGTTCGCCAGCTCCTCAGCGTACTTATCGGGCTGAGCCGCGGGAAGGTCAATCTTGTTCAGCACCGGGATGATGGTCAGGTCGTTCTCCATCGCCAGGTACAGGTTCGCAAGGGTCTGAGCCTCAATACCCTGGGCGGCGTCCACGAGCAGAAGCGCACCCTCACACGCAGCCAGGGAGCGGGACACCTCATAGGTGAAGTCCACGTGGCCGGGGGTGTCAATCATATTCAGCGCGTAGGAGGTGCCGTCAACGTCCCAGGGCATGCGCACGGCCTGGGACTTAATGGTGATACCGCGTTCACGTTCAATGTCCATGCGGTCCAGGTACTGCGCCTTCATATCGCGCGGGGCAACCACGCCGGTGGCCTGCAGCATACGGTCTGCGAGGGTGGACTTACCGTGGTCAATGTGGGCGATAATGCAGAAGTTGCGAATAATCGCGGGGTCGGTCGCCGCCGGAACGGGCGGGTTCTTCGACATGGGTGCCAATCACATCATCCTTTCGAGATGCTGGCTGCGGGTATGGGCATAGCTACCTATCATTTTCCCATACCCGCGCCATATGTGCGAACGGACCTAACGTTCCGAAGAATCCTCCGCGGAATCCGCACCATCATCGGCAGGGTTTACGCCCTCGGAGGCGCCGCTGAGGGAATCCAGGTAGCCCTCAATATCCTCGGCAATCACCTCGCCGGAGACAGTGCGCAGAGTCGAATCCATCTTCTGCTCAATCTCACGCACCAGCTCAACCTTCTCGTAGTCCTTCGCCATTTCTTCGGCGAGCTCCGCCTCCCACTCATCAGCGTGGGTGCGCAGGCGGTCGTACTCCTCCGACTCGACCTTGATACCGAGGATGACTTCCAGCGCCTCGATCAGGCTCACAACCGCGCGCGGGTTCTGCTGGTCAAAGCTCAGATACCCCGGGATGCTCATACGCAACATAACCGAGGAACGCAGGCCGTGCTCGGCGGCGAGCGCAGACATCGCCATCGTCACCGAGGTAGAACCGGTGTAGTCCTCGTGCAGAATACCGGGGATTGCCGCCAGCTTCTCGTCGTGAGTGGTCAGCGTGTACGGGTACGGGCGGGTGTGCGCCACCTCATCCTCGAAGGTCTCAACGAAGATCGCGTGGTCCACGTGGAGCTTCTTCACGTACTTGAAGAAGCGGGTCATGAACCGCAGCAGGCACAGGCTGGGAGCGGGGCCGGTCACCACGAGCAGGCGCAGGCGACGCTCCGGGATAGTGACCATGTTGTAGAACATCTTGGGCCACACCAGAACCGTGGATTCGGAGTCGTCGCTGTTCTGCAGCTGCGGGGCGACGGAAGCATAGTCGTAGAAGTCGTCCATGTCGAAGCCGGGGCTCTCGTCGCACGGGTCGAACGCGCGGTGAATCACGTCGAGGGCGTCCTCACCGTTGCCCGGGGGTTCCTTCGCGGAGTTGAAGCCGACCAGCATGACGGTCGTGTAGTTGTCCTCCTCGGAGGATTCGCCCAGGCCCAGCTTGCCGAGCAGTCCCTTCTTCGCGGGCTGTTCTGTGGAGGCGGGCTTGGCGAAAGCGTCAAAGAGTCGGGCGGGAGGGAAGTTCGGCTGGCTCATCATTGTCCTTAGCTCGTGGTCGGTTCACCGGGTACATGGGGGTGTATGGAATGTTCCCGGTAAACCATCGGTGGTTGTGTAGTGTGTATCGGCGGTGTTCACTCCCCCGGTGCCGTCTATACGGCACTATTGCTAGGGCGCGGGCGGTGTGCGGTACCGCCGATAGTTCCCACTATACGGGCTCCCGCGCGACCCGCAAGCGGTTTCGTCACCGGGCGGGCGCCTCCCCAAATCTGGGCGTCATAAAACCACGGCGTGCGGGCATAGCAAAAGGCACCCCGCCACTTAGCAGGATGCCTTCTGCAAGGGTAACAATGCTGCTGAGGCAATTAGCTTCTGAACTGATTACGCGGGGACCTAACGTAGCCTGCAAATAGGTTTGCCCCAAGTAATTTCACATCTTCCAGATACGGACGCATGATGCTGGCAGTTTCATAAGACATCAGAGTGGTTATCCTGATCAAGCTCCGTTTATTGGGGGAAACGGTGGAATTCTCTCTGGGATAAGAACCTCACCAGCTGCGGTACGCTCATCATACTCGCGTGCGATAGTGCGCATTTGGACATGCGACCCCCGCTTAAAGCGCTCCTCAAGAACCCATTGGCGTTTCATGGCTTCAGCCTTATTAGCTGGTGCCGGTGGCGTAATCTTAGTTACGCAGAAGGTGATAGGGTCGCTCAGCGTCGGAGGAATTTTTTCAGGTTCCATGTGAGTATTCTAGTCCAGCTTCTTACTGAGTTCTGTTGGCATGGTACACATGCACCGCATCTTTAGGGGTTCCTTCTGGGCATAGCAAAAGGCACCCCGCCACTTAGCAGGATGCCCTTCACAAAAGTTATTGGAGTTAACCGGTGGTGCCTCCGGTGTCTTCTAGACCGAAGCATAAAGCCGCGGCCGCCCGAGCGTTATTGCCGCACCATTAGGTGAGACTCAGGGTTTCAGAGGGGTCGTTTAACTCCTTGAGCCCAAGTATACACGATAAAGAAACCCCCTGCATTCCCCTTAGAGGAGGGGGAACACAGGGGGTCTCTGCCCTTAAACCAGAGAGGTACTCACGTACCCCGCAAGTTTTAGAAAGCCTTGTTTACCAGCGCAGCAAGACCGGACTTCTTGTTTGCAGCGGTCTTCTTGTGCAGAACACCCTTGGAAACAGCCTTGTCCAGCTTACGGTTCACAAAACGCAGAGCCTCAACAGCAGCTTCCTTGTTCTGTGCCTCAACAGCAGCCTTGACCTTGCGGGTCGCGGTCTTCAGCTCGGACTTTACAGCGTTGTTACGCAGGCGAGCCTTCTCGTTGGTGAGGATACGCTTCTTCTGAGACTTAATGTTAGCCACAATTAAACTTTCTGTTTTGTCTTATTGGTCGGTGAGGGCGACGCTGGCCGATCATCGACTGAGCGGCGTGGGGATGCCTATGGCAACCGGCCAGCAGTGCCCGATGACCATCGGACACTCAACCACACATAATACCAGATGAACATCCTCCACGACAGACCCCCGCGGAAAGAAAAATACTGTGAAAACCACTACACGCAGCCTCCACATCCGGCGCAGATAATCCGCACCGGTCGCCGGTGAAACTACCGGCACAGGGCGTTAGCCGTTATGGCGAGTCCATGCACGCTCAATCAGGCGGAACGTATCCTCCGGCATAATCGCACCCTCACGGCGCATCGAATCCGGGCGAACACGAATCACACGGTTCAGCTTCACCTCAGAGGCGCGGCCCTGCGGATCCCACGGACCCGAACCAATATCAAGGTAGTTCGAATCAGCGTGCTCACGGTTATTGTGATCCTTGCTGGTCATCATCAGCGCCAGCAGGTACTCACCGTCACGACCCACCAGAAGCACCGGGCGGTCCTTACCCTGCGAGTGGTCCTCCTCGAAAGGAACCCACGTCCACACGATTTCACCCGGGTCAGCGTCGCCGTCCAGGGAGGGCGAGTACTCAAAGTTGATTATGTCGCGGTAATCGCCCGGGTAATCCGAACCGTCGGATGCGCCGGTCGAAGCCGGTGCGGAAGGCTTAGGTGCCGAGGAAGACTTCGAGGCGCTCGGCTTAGGCGCCGAAGAGCCGGAGGTACGAGCCTCACGCTGACGAGATTCATCCTTGCGGGACTCACTCTTCTGGGAGGACTCGGAGCCGCCCTTAGACGCAGTAGCGTCGTTGAGGGCATCCTCTGCCGCCTTCTGCAGGAAGGGCAGCAGGGCAAAGAAAATTTTCTTCAGAATTTCGAGCATGGGCTCTATTATGCACTACAGGCGCGGAGGTAGAGCAATCGCCAAAACAGCCTGCTCCACCGCATACACAGCGTCCTGCGACTCGCCCTTCAGCTGCGCGTCCGCATCAGCCAGAAGCTGCACAATATGCGCCAACTGGGCGCCGGTAAAACGGCGGCCGTCACGCTGAGCCTGCTCAACCTGCCACGGTGACATACCCACCTCACGCGCCAGCTCGTTAGCGCTCATACGCACGTGGTGCACGCGCGCAATATTGCGGATACGCATGGCGAGCGCACCCAGCATCGGAATCGGCTCCGTGCCGGTGGCGAGGGAGTGGCGGAGCAGACGCAAAGCCTCCGGGGCGTTACCGGAAATCGCGGCGTCACTGACGCGGAACGCGGTGACTTCGGTGCGGCCGCCGTAGTAGCGGTTCACCGTCTCCTCGGTAATCTCGCCGGGTACGTCTGAGAGCAGCTGCTGGCAGGCGGCGGCAAGCTCCGCAGTGTCGGAGGCGGCGGCAGTCAGCAACGCCAGGGCGCCGCCGGTAATGGGGCGCTGAGAGGCGGCAAACTCCCCCGCCAAGAACTCGCTCTTCTCCCGGTCGGTCTTGAGCGCCTTGCAGTTAATGAGCACGAACTGGGAGCGCACCAGGTCGATGAGCTTCTTGCCGCGGTTACCGCCCGAGTGGTTCAGAATGAGCATGATGTCCGGCTCGGGGGCGTTCAGGTAGGCGAGCGTATCGGTCAAAAACTCGTCACTCATGGAGGCTACGTTCTCAACCTCAATGATCTTTGCCGAACCGAACAGGGAGGGCGAAGCGTGCAGAATCAGCTCCCCCGCCGTGTAGGTGGCGGCGTTAATCTGAACGCGGTCCACCTCCGGGTGGATGCTGCGGAACAGCTCACGCAGGCGTGCCGCGGCACGGGAGGCGAAGTACTCTTCGGGGCCGTAGAGCATGACGGCGGGCGCCGGGGTGACGGTACGCCACGCGGTGTCGAGGGCGGGGCCGCCTCGGCGGGCGTAGCCTCGGGAACCAGCACGCTGGGTTGAACGCTTACGCTCGGACACGCTTATCACTCGCCTTTATCTGCAGGGTATGGGCTGAACTCGGCCCCGCTGCGCACGAGGTGCTGCGCGGGTAGAGTCTCGAATATCCATCATAGCGTTTTCTTCTCAGATGCCTCCTAGCGGTGGTTAGCGGTAGTCGGTCAGAGGTAGATGCCCACGGTTAGATACCCAGGGTTAGCTAGTCAGGAACGAGCGGGCTGATGGGAGCGCGCGGTGCGCGGTACCACCCGCAAATACTGCCGGTGCGTGACCGCACGGTAGCGGCGTGCATCCACCCACCACAGGGCAATGCTCAACGCCAGCACGCAGAGGGCGCTACACACCACCGCCGGGACACTCGAACCGGGCTCCCACGGGTTACCCGGCGCATGCGCGGCAGTGTGTGCCGCCCACTCGATGCCCTGCGCGGCAAGGCCACCGGCACGCAGGCACAGATCCGCCGCAGTGGGCAGACCCAGGAGCATGAATCCGAGCGCAACCAGCCCGGCGAGCATACTCAGCGGTGCCAAAGGAGCCGCAACCAGGTTCGCAGGAACCGAGTAGAGCGGCACCTTACCGCTCATCGCCAAAATCAGCGGGGTGCACCACAGGGACGCCACAATCGGCGCGGCGAGCATTTCCGCGCAGAACACCGGCATGACGCGCATGAGCAGACGAATCAGCGGCGGGCCCAGCAGAATCAACGCGGAGGTTGCCGTCACCGACAGGGCGAACCCCATATCCACGGCGAGGTGCGGGGCGGCAAGCAGACACATCAGCGCCGTTGTTTGCAGCGCCGCCAAGGACTGGCGACCCGAACCGCGCAGCATCGCGTAAGCACCGAGCAGACCCATGGCGAGGGAACGAATTACGGAACCCTCAGAGTCCAGCAGCATGGCGTAGGCGAGCACCGCCGCGACCCCGCACAGCACCATGACGCGGTGCGGAATGGCGAGGGTGCTCAGCCGGTGCACGAGAGGCGGCAGAGCGTGGGCATTTGGCGAGGTAGGTTGTTGAGGGTGGGCGGGGCGGCGAGAACGAGCCGCGCCTCTCCCCCGCAACCGCTTCATCCAAGAACGAAGCAACAGGTACGCGCTGGCGAGGCGGTACGGGCGAACCGCCAACACCAGCCGGTACGCACCCAAAAACACAATGGCAATATTCGCCCCGGACACCGCCGTAATATGGCTGAGCCCGCTGAGCTTATACTCCTCCCGCGCGGTGGAACTCATCAGCGAATCATCCCCGTAGGCGGTGCCCAAAACCAGCGCCGCCGACTCCGTGCCAAGGGCATCCAGGGCGCGGGCGCGCAGCTGCTCCTTGACCGTGGACAGGTACGGCTCCGCCGCCGTCTGGGCGGTAGCATTCGATCCAGCACCGGAGGCGGGCGCGGGAAAAATAGTTGCGCCGCTCAGTTTCGCCGTGGAACCGTTAAACTCCACCGTACCGAGGGCGGTCACCTTCATGCCCGGATAAATTGCCTGTGAGCGCGCGGTGCCGCTCCCCTGCTGCTGAGCGGCCGCGCTCGCCGCCGAACGTGCCTCTAGACGCTGCGCGGTACTCTTTGCCGAACCGTCACGCCGGTACACGCGCACCCGCTCATTCACCAGCGCACGCACGCTCCGCCCCTGAATTTCCTCCAGCTTAATAACCACCAGAGTAGTTCGCGGATCCACGCGGCGAACCTGCTCCACCGTGCCATTCAGACGAAGCGAGGCACCCTGCGCCTGCTGTAGGGTGGCGCGGGATGCATCCACCCCCGTAGCGCACAAAAGCACCGCCTGAACCGTCACGATACACGCCAGAAAAACCAGCTGACCGGTCGTGCGAAAGAGCAGGCTGTAGGGCATCACCGCACGCGGCGGAAAGAACAACAGAATCGCCAGGCACCCCAGCAGAGCAATGAGCACACACGCCAGCGGATGCACCACCCGCCACGTGCCCACCGTCAGCGCCGCCGCGGTGAAAGCCCACAGCGCCAGCACCGTGAAACTCAGGCGAAGGTCCAGGTGAATGAGGCTTCCCTGGGCGCGTAGCTCCTGCTCATCGCGGCGGGTACGCCACCGTTCAGCACCGATGCTCCAGCGGTAGCGGGCACGGTCATACGCCGTAGCCGCAGACCGGGTGAGGCGCCGGGTGAGGCGCAAGGAACCGGGAAAGAGCTCCCGCTCCCCTGCCTGCTGGCGGTTCTGCAAGCGGTTCGGCCTGCGCATTAGACCGTCACCAGCGGGCGCAGATTCTCCAGCATCGACGGACCAATGCCGGGCACCGCATCCAACTCATCTACGCTACGGAAACCGCCGTGCGCCTCACGCCAGGCGATAATGCGCTGAGCCATCGCCGGACCAATACGCGGCAGGGTCTGCAGCTCCTCAGCGGTGGCGGTGTTAATGTTCACCGGGGTTGAGCCCTTCTGTGCGCTACCTGCAGGAGTTAGCGTGCGTGCAGGCTGAGGCTGAGTGCCACCCTGAGAAGCGCCGTTCTGCGCTGCACCATTCGCCGCGTTACCCTGACCCGTATTTGCCGTGCCACCATTGGGCTGAATCTGCGCCGGAGCAGCCGTCTCACCACGATGCGGCACATAAATCTGCACCCCGTCACTGAGCGCACCGGCAAGATTCACGCGGTCCAGGTCAGCATCCGCGGCGGCACCGGAGGCGGCGGCAATCGCATCCACGGCACGACCCTGCGCGGGCAGAGTGTACACCCCGGGGTTGTTCACGGCACCCGCCACGTGCACCCGCACGGTAGCCTCACCGGAGGCGCCACCCTGCGCAGATTCACTCGGGTTAGCGCCCGGCTGGGCAGTAGATTGAGTAGCGGACTGGGTGCCGGGGCTCTGCTGTGCGCCCACCGCCTGCACCGACTCGGCGGAAGCACTCGGGGAGGCGACCTGCTCGGCACGCGGCGCCGCCGAAAACTGGGTCACACCCCACACCACGGCAACCAACGCCAACACCGCCACCAAAAGCAACACGCGCGGCGACAAGCCCCAACGGGCACTGCGGGTGGTGCCGGGCTGATCAGCCTGCTCCCACTCCGCCCAATCGTCCACCTCGTTCCAATCGGGCTGCTGATCCCAGTCAGCCCAACCATTCGACTCCGGCTGGGATGCCGCGGGCTCGGCAGGTGTTTCTTCGGCAGGCGCCTCCGCGGGCGTTACCTCAGCGGCAATAGCCAGAGGTACGGTGTCCTCAGCATCCGGCGCACCGTTCTTGCGGGCGCGCGGGCTACGGTAGAGGCTGTTCATCAGGGAGCGGGCGCTACGCTGCGCACCGCCCTGCTGAGTTATGCCGCCCTGCTGGGCTGCACTCTCCTGCACAGGGCTCTGTACAGCGTTCTGCTTGTGGTTGGGGGTCATGCTCGTCATACCCCTACCCTAGGCTCACGCGCGCGAACGTACGGGCGCACGCAAAGAACCTGTGGATAACTCCCCTCGCACAACGCGAAAGGGGCCATCCACAGGCTCATTTTTGAAAAATATGCGGTTTTTGTTCAAAAACGGAGGGGTTTGGTTTGTCATAAAACCGTCACAAACACCTCAGCCACACGAGCTTCCCGCACCTTTTAAGAGCAGAATCTAGCCTTCGCTTAGTCCTCGCGCGGCAGCTCAGTACCCGGAACACCCAGCTCCGAAGCACGCTTATCAGCCATGACCAGCAGGCGACGAATACGGCCCGCAATCGCGTCCTTCGTCATCGGCGGATCAGCCAGACGACCCAGCTCATCCAACGACGCATGCTTATGCAACACACGCAGCTCACCGGCATAGCGCAGGTGATCCGGCGCCTCATGACCCAGAATCTGCAGGGCACGCTCCACGCGGGCGCTCGCCGCAACGGCAGCCTGAGCGCTACGGCGCAGATTCGCGTCATCAAAATTCGCCAGGCGGTTCGCGGTCGCACGAACCTCCTTGCGGGTGCGCGCCTCACGCCACGTGGTCAGGGTGCCGGTCGCGCCCATACGCTCCAGTAGCTGCGAAATGGTCTCGCCGTCACGCACCACCACACGGTCGGTGCCGCGCACCTCGCGTGCCTTCGCAATAATGTCCAGGCGACGAGCCGCACCCACCAGCGCGAGCGCCGCCTCCGGACCGGGGCAGGTAATCTCCAGGGAGGAGGAACGACCCGGCTCAGTCAGCGAACCGTGCGCCAAAAACGCACCGCGCATGACCGCCTCAGCGTCCTGCAGGGAGCCGTTCACCACGGCCGGCGGCAGACCACGCACCGGGCGGCCACGCAGATCCAGCAGACCGGTCTGGCGAGCCAGCGCCTCACCGCCGTGATCCACACGCACAATGTAGCGGCCGCCTCGACGCAGGCCACCACCGCTGACGCTGGTCAGCTCAGAGTCGTGGCCGTAAATCTCCGCGATGGTGCGGCGCATGCGGTGGGCGGTTGCCTCGTGGTCGACCTCAGACTCCACCACGATTCGCCCCGAGACAATGTGCAGGCCTCCGGTAAAACGCAGAATCGTAGAGATTTCTGCCTTACGAGCAGAGACTTTCGTTGCCTCGTAGCTGGCGAGTTCGTCCTTGACGAGCGTGGTTAATGCCATGAACAGGTCCTTCTAGGCGTAGTGTTTAAGTCTAAAAATCAGGAAAAAGGGCGCACATAACAGCCAGCTCAAGCAACACACTTGAGCAGCAAACCCAAGCCAGTAAACCTAAGAGCTCAGCGCAAACGCTTCGTTATACGCAGCCGCAAGCTTCAGCGGGTCGTGCACATTCGGCTGGGCGCTCGAACGTAGATGCGCCCACACAACCTTCGCACCCATCGCAGAGGCCTCACGCTCCAGCTCGGAACGGTGATCAGCCTGCATGTCAGCGTCAGCAATCACCGCGTCGAGGTACAGCTTCGGGGCGTACTGGCGCAACAAATCCAGGTGCGTTGCCGGGGTGAAGCCGACCGTCTCCTTATCGTCGGAGAGGTTCATGACCACGCAGCGGCGCGCCTCCGTGCGGATAATCGCCTCACGCTGAGCATCCAACAGCAGATGCGGCAGAACCGACGTACGCCACGAACCCGGACCCAAAACAATCCAATCGGATTCTTCAATAGCGGAGAGCGCCTCCGGGCAGGGGCGAGCATTCTCAGGGGTCAGACCAATATCGTGAACCCGCTCCTCCTTCGAGAGGTTCACCTGACCGACCACCTTCACACGCTCAATACCGCCACCGTTATGCTCACGCAGCACGGTGCCGTAAATGACCATCGGATCCAGCGCCATCGGTAGCACGCGGCCGCGCGCATTCAGCAGGGCACCCGCCCAGTCCAGACCGGCAACCGGGTCATCCAGCAGCTGCCAGAGAGTAGCAATCAGCAGGTTACCGAGAGCATGGTAATCCAGCGGGAACTCACCCTCGTAACCCTCGGGCGCGCTAAAACGATGCTGCATCACATCACGCCACGTGCGACCCCAATCGGTGTCATCACACAGCGCAGAAAGCGCCATACGCAAATCTCCCGGAGGGAGAATACCCATCTCCTCACGCAAACGACCCGACGAACCGCCATCATCAGCAACCGTCACAACAGCCGTCAAATCAGGCGTGACGTGGCGCAACGCAGACAGGGAACCGTACAGCCCGTGGCCGCCGCCCATCGCCGTGACCTTCGGCGAACGGTGCGTGGTCTTCAACAGGCGCAAAGCCTGAGTCGGCAGAGCCGGCAGGCGCGGAATACCCTGAGTGTCATAACTGGTCGAATGGGTGGACATAGTAATACCTCACATACCCGGAAGGAATGGTATGCCGGCCCCATGGGTGCGGGGCCGGACGGCGGCTAATGAAACACGACGCGGTGGTTGGGACGCGCCGGGCGGAACTTACTCGCGGCCCTTGTCACGGTGCTGAACATTCACGTTCAGCTCACCGAAAGCAGAGAGACGACGAGCCAGTTCTTCCGTCACAGCCACGGAACGGTGCTTACCACCGGTGCAGCCAATTGCGATGGTGGCGTAGTACTTGCCCTCACGGCGGTAGCCCTCAAGCACGGGGCGAAGAGCCGCAAGGTAGTTGCTGATGAACTCCTCGGTACCTGCGTGCTCCAGCACGTAGTCGCGCACCGGGGCGTCCTGACCGGTCAGGGGGCGCAGCTCCGGGACCCAGTGCGGGTTCGGGATGAAACGCATATCAGCCATGTAGTTAGCGTCCGAAGGTGCACCGTACTTGAAGCCGAAGCTCATCACGGTCAGATTGAGCTTCTTATCCGCACCCTCAGCGAACATTTCACGCACGGTACGAGCCAGCTCGTGAACGTTCATGCCGGTGGTGTCAATGGTGCGGTCAGAAGCGAGGCGCAGACCTTCAAAGAGAGTGCGTTCAGCGCGGATACCGTCGAGGACGCGGCCCTCACCCTGCAGCGGGTGCGGGCGGCGCTGAGCCTCGTAGCGGGCAATAATGGTCTCGTCCTTGGCGTCAAGAAAGAGCATGGAGAAGTCAATATCGGACTTGCGCAGAGTCTCAATCGCAGCGGGAAGATCGGAGAACAGTGCGCGGGCGCGAACGTCAATGCCGAGCGCCACCTTCGGCACTCGCGCACCGTCACGGGTCACCAGCTCAGCCAGGGAACCGAGCATCTGCGGCGGGATGTTATCGATAACGTACCAGCCCTCATCCTCAAGTACGTTTGCGACAGTGCTGCGGCCTGCACCGGAAATACCGGTGATCACCAGAATCTGAGGACGCTCCTCACTCTGGGCGGACTGTACCGTGGCGGGCTTGCTCTGATTCTCGGGCATGGTGCTTCTTCCCCTTCAACGCGAAATACTCTCTATGCCATGATACAAGACCTTTATCTGACGGTTCAGGGGTACGGTCAGAAATTTCACCAGTATGACAGAAATATGAGACGCTCCCCCGGCGGAACCCCAGAAGGAAAGAAATCCCGGTCACAAGTGCTTGCGCATAATGCTCTCCAAGGGGTCTACAGCAAGAGGCGGGCGGCGGAGTCCGCAGGGTACAGCCCCCGGCTAAGAACCTCGCGCGGTAACACTGCCGCGGGTACAGTAAAGCCCGCACGATACCTCCCACAGGAAGTACCGCACGGGCTTTGAAGATACGTAAGCAAGCGCGCACCAGCTGAGTAGCTACGCGGATGCATGAGGATTCTTAGGCAGAAAGCTCAAGCAGGAAAGCCGCCACATGCTCCAGCAGGCGCACCGACAGTTCCTTCTTCGAACCGGAGAACACCGGCGCCTCATCATTCAGAGTCGACAGCAGCGTAATCGTGTTATCGTCCGTGCCGAAACCACGATTCACACCCACCGTATTGACCGCCAAGAAATCCGTGCCCTTACGCTGTAGCTTCTCACGACCCAGCTCCAACGGAGTCTTCTCCGCCGAACCGGTCTCCGCCGCAAAACCAACAATGAGCTTCGGACCGAGGGTGCTCTCCCCCGCCTCACGAGCCTGCTGGCGGCGCACCACGACCTCACGCAGAATATCCGGGTTGCGTACCAGCTGAATCACCGGCGCATCCTCAGAATCGGCGCTCTTCTTAATCTTGAACTCGGCAAACTCGGCGGGCCTAAAATCAGCCACCGCCGCAGACATAATCAGCACATCCGCCGCCGTGCTCGCCTCAAGGGTCGCCTCACGCAGCTCCAGGGCGCTCACCACGCGGGTCACCTGCACACCCTCCGGCGCGGGAACCTCAAGGTTCGCGCCGATCAGGTGCACGGTCGCGCCCAGGTCGCGTGCCGCCTCCGCGAGCGCCACACCCTGCTTGCCGGTCGAACGGTTGCCGAGGAAGCGCACCGGGTCCAGTGCCTCACGGGTGCCGCCAGCGGTAATGACCACGAGGCGACCTGCCAGAGGACCACGCAGTGATTCGGATGCGCCAGCTGCCTGGCTGGGTTCAATCTGACCAGGCTCAGCCTTGCCCGAATCACCCTGATTCAGCAGCGCCGAAGTCAGCGTCGCCGCACGCGCCGCCGCCATGCGCTCCTGTTCCGTACCCGTGTACAGGGGCTCAGTCGGCGCGTAACCGGGCGTGTACACCGGGTGCACCTGACCCTTCGGGAAGCGCTCAATCACATCCAGCGCCACCGCGAAAATGTCCTCCGGCTCAGGCATACGACCCGGACCAGAATCCGGGCCCGTCAAACGCCCAATCGCAGGCTCGATCACGTGATAACCCCACGAACGCAGCGTCTGCACATTCGCCTGAGTCGCCGGATGCTCCCACATCTGGGTGTGCATCGCGGGCGCCAAAATCACCGGGGCGTGCGTCGTCAACACCGTAGAGGACAGCAGATCATCCGCACGACCAGCCGCCAAACGAGCCAGCAAATCAGCGGTCGCCGGGGCAATCACCACAGCGTCAGCCTGCTCGGCCTGACGCACATGGTTCACCTCCGGCACGCGGTCAAACACGTCCGTTGAGACGGGGTTGCCGCTCAGCGCCTCCAGGGTGGGAACACCCACGAACTTCGTCGCGTTCGGGGTGGGCATGGCGATAACTTCGTCGCCATTCTTCGCAAAAAGACGAAGGAGCATCGCCGCCTTATACGCAGCAATGCCCCCTCCAATACCAACGATAATGCGCATGGTACGTCAAAGAATCCTTGTAGAAGCAGATTACTCAGCGGACTCGTCGAGGATAACCTCTTCGATAGCAATAACCTCTTCGCTACCTGCGGGGATGTACTCCTCCTCGATAGCGCCAGAGAACTCAGCCGCGCTGAAATCAATCACAGCGGACAGATCCTCGGGAACGGGGTAGCCGTCCTCGTCGAACTTTGCGTCCGGGCGGTGCTCCGCCACAACACGGTCAGCAATGATTTCACGCATTGCCACCGACAGGGACTTCTCGTTCGACTCAGCGTCAACCAGCGGGCCAACGTGCGCAGCAGTATTGTCCTGCAGGTTAGCGTAGTACGCGTTAATCTGGCGTGCACGGCGGGCACCGAAAATCACCAGGCCGTACTTGGACTCCGCCTTCTCAATCAGCGCGTCAGCGCTGGGGCTCACGATGCCCTCGGGAGCGACACCGTCAACGAAGTTGTAGTCCTCGTGTTCCTTGATTTCGTTTGCCACTAAAAACTCCAAATAGCTTGATGGAATGTACGTACCGACCACCCCCGTACACCGTTCGCGCTATGGCGCAAACCGGGCGCACTGAGGGCACGGTCAAAACTAAAGAACTATTCTACCCTCTCAACGGCTAAAACGCACGTACCAGCCCAGATAAAAGGCAGACCGGCAGGCACAGAGTAGCGGGCACAGGGCAAACAAAAGGCGGGGGCTCCGAAGAAAACTCTTCGAAACCCCCACCCTTCACAACTCCTCACGGCAGAACTACAGGTCGGAAGAAACTCTAGCCCCACCGCAAACGCAAAGCATGCAGATTAGGCGGCGCCAATCAGCTCAGCAATCTCCTTCGCTGCACGCTCAACAGAGTCGTTGACGACCGTGACGTCAAATTCCTTCTCAGCAGCCAACTCAACCTTCGCGGTTTCAAGGCGACGAGCTTGCTCCTGCTCACTCTCGGTACCTCGACCCACCAGACGCGACACCAGCTCATCCCAGCT
The DNA here is from genome assembly GCF_000175615.1 of Rothia mucilaginosa ATCC 25296. Lineage (GTDB taxonomy): Bacteria > Actinomycetota > Actinomycetes > Actinomycetales > Micrococcaceae > Rothia > Rothia mucilaginosa. The sequence goes on from NZ_ACVO01000016.1 coordinate 60,887, forward strand.
CGGAGGAGCCAAGAAAATCAGGCGAGCATCAGGCATGGTCTCGCGAATCTGGCGAGCACCCTGCAGGTCAATCTCAAGGATCACCGGGCGGCCAGCATCCAGAGCCTCCTGGACCTTAGCGCGCGGAGTACCGTACTTGTTCTTACCGTGCACCACAGCGTACTCAAGCATCTGACCGTCAGCAATCATCTGGTCAAACTCTTCCATCGAAACGAAATAGTAGTGAGTACCGTCAACCTCACCGGGGCGAGGATCACGAGTGGTAGCGGAAACAGAGAACCACACGTTCGGGTAGTTCTCACGAATGTACTGGCACACCGTACCCTTGCCAACAGCAGTGGGGCCAGCCAGTACGGTGAGAGTCGGCTGAGACATAGCTTCCTTACTGTGCCTTCATCGGCTGAAGGCACGATGTGTTAGGACTGAGAAGACTCGGAAGACTGACCAGCAGTCTTACGACGTGCACGGTTCAAATACCGCGAATTACGGTTGAAGTACTCCACCATCTTGCGACGCTGGTGTACACCAAGGCCGCCAAGGCGGCGAGTCGGTGCAATATGAAGTTCTTCAATGATGCGTTCAGCGCGAACGGCACCAATGCCCGGAAGTGCGCGCAGCATCTGCCCCACCGGCATTTTAGCCAGTGCAGGGTCGGAATCGACCATATCGAGCACCTGACGCACGGAAAGTTCACGTTCACTCAGTGCACGCTTAATTTCCTGGCGGTGTGCTCGGGCAAGTACTGCCTTCTCGCGGGCGGAGGCGCGCGCATCCTCAGTTAGCGGAGTCAGCGGCATGGTTGGGTCCCCCATTTCTGCGAGTTATAGAATTTTACTTATCAACTAATGTAACACGGATAGCACGAGAACCCTCGTTCCACCCGCGGTACTCACCCTCGCACCAACAATGCGTCTACGCACGTCAGCACGTAAATATCAGGGAGTACCCCTATAGCATAGCGGAGTATTCGCCCTATCAAAAGTGGAGCCACGCACGTGCCTCAAAGAGCAGGCGCACTCCCCCACTACAGAGGTGAGAAAACTCGCATCGGCGCGAGTGTGCGGCGGCAAAATTATGCATGCGGGTGTACCGAAAAAATGCGATAAAAGAGGCACGCACAAGGTGTACGCAAAAGGGGCGCGCACCCCGAACAGACCCTCAACAGAATCCACCCGGAGCACACGCCCCTCTCACACAACACGCGGACTACGCGCCGCGAGCCGCCAACAGGTCATCACGAGCCGCCTGCGCAGCCTGAGCCAAACCCTCAACCGACGGGCCCGCAGCGAGCACGCCGCGGCTGGAATTCACCAGCACCTGCGACTCCACACCCGCGAACACACGGTACAGGTCAGCGGCCGAGGCACCCTGAGCGCCGTAACCGGGCGACAGAATCGGGCCGTTGAAGGAACCCAGGTCAATACCCAGGTCAACCAGCGCCTGGCCGACGGTCGCACCGACCACCAGGCCGCACGGGCCCATCTGCTCCCACTGGCGGGAGGCGTTCTCGGCTACCGCCGCGGCAATAATGCGCTTGGCCACCGCGCCCCCAGACTCGCCGGAATGGCCAGACTCCGACGCGCCCACGTGCTGAACGCTCTTACCCTCAGGGTTCGAGGTCAACGCCAACACGAACGTGCCGCGGTCATTCTCATCAGCCAAATCCAGCGCCGGACGTAGCGACTCAAAACCCAGGTACGGGCTCAAAGTCACCGAATCGGTACCCAGCGGCGACGAGGAGCCGAGCCACGCATCCGCGTACGCCTTCATGGTCGAACCGATATCGCCGCGCTTAGCATCAGCAACAATCAGCACACCATCAGCGGCAGCGCGGGCAAACAGCGCCTCCAGCACAGCAAGACCAGCCGAACCGTGACGCTCAAACAGCGCCACCTGAGGCTTCAACGCCGCCGCAAACGGGGCGCAACCCTCATAGACCGCCTCAGTAAAAGCAGCCAGGCCGGCAGCAGAATCCTCAAGACCCCACTGCTCCAGCAGGTTCGGATGCGGGTCAATACCCACACACAGCGGGCCGCGCTCCGCCATCGCCTTCGCCAGACGATCACCAAAAGCAGCGGACATTACGCCTCGCCACCCTCGGAACGAGCATCCACAGCGGCAGCCAGCTGAACGCCGTGCTCCTGCAGGCTCATGATGTCCCAGCTGTGCTCACGCAGAGCATTAATCGCCTGAACAGCCGCAGCGAACTCAGAGATAGTGGTCATGACCGGGCAGCCCACCGAAACCGCAGCGGCACGAATCTCGTAACCATCGCTACGAGCAGCACCACCGGCAGGGGTGTTCAGAATCAGGTCAATGTCACCATTGCGGACCATGTCCACAATCGAGTGGTCGCCATTCGCCTCAGCGAACTTCGAGGCCACAATCACCGAGTTCAAGCCGTTACGGCGCAGAATCTCAGCGGTACCACCGGTCGAAACGATCTCAAAGCCCAGCGACTCCAGCATCTTCGCGTAAATAATGACGTTACGCTTATCGTGGTTAGCCACCGAAATGAACACCTTACCGGAGGTCGGCAGCGGCGAACCAGCACCAGCCTGAGCCTTCGCGAACGCGGTGTCATAGTGCTTATCCAGACCCATGACCTCACCGGTCGAACGCATCTCCGGGCTCAGCAGCGAATCCACCACAACACCCTCGGGAGTGCGGAAACGAGCGAACGGCAGAACCGCAGCCTTCACAGCAATCGCAGTTTCCTCAGGCAGGGATGCGCCATCCATGTTCGACGGCAGGTAACCCTCAGCCTTCAGCTCCGCAATGCTCTTACCCAGACCAATCAGCACGGCAGCCTTAGCCATCTGCACGCCGGTAGCCTTCGACACGAACGGAACAGTACGAGACGCACGCGGGTTCGCCTCAATCACGTACAGGTTCTCAGACACGTACGCGAACTGAATGTTAATCAGGCCGCGAACACCGGTGCCGCGAGCAATCTTCTCGGTAGCGTCCTTCACCTTCGCGATGATGTCCGGGCCGAGAGTAATCGGAGGCAGAGTACAGGAAGAGTCACCCGAGTGAATACCAGCTTCCTCAATGTGCTCCATGACGCCGCCCAAGTACAGCTCCTCGCCGTCGAACAGAGCGTCAACGTCAATCTCGATAGCGTCCTCAAGGAACTTATCAATCAGAGCAGGCTGCGAAGGCGAAACCTCGGTAGCGTTCTCCAGGTAGCGTGCCAGGTTCGCCTCATCGTAGACGATCTCCATGCCACGGCCGCCCAGCACGTACGAAGGACGAACCAGAACCGGGTAACCAATCTCATCAGCGATGCGCTTAGCACCCTCGAAAGTGAACGCGGTACCGTTCTTGGGCGAAATCAGGCCGCCCTCCTCCAGCACGCGGGAGAACTCGCCGCGGTCCTCAGCCAGGTCAATAGCCTCGGGGGTGGTGCCCAGAATCGGCACGCCCGCATCCTTCAGGGCACGAGCCAGCTTCAGCGGAGTCTGACCGCCCAGCTGAACGAACACGCCCATCAGACCGCCGGTACGACGCTCCGACTCAACAATCTCAAGCACATCCTCAAGGGTGAGCGGCTCAAAGTACAGGCGAGTCGAAATATCGTAGTCAGTCGAAACAGTCTCAGGGTTGCAGTTGACCATAACAGTCTCGTAACCGAGCGAACGCAGCACCAGCGAAGCGTGCACGCAGGAGTAGTCGAACTCGATACCCTGACCGATACGGTTCGGGCCCGAACCCAGAATCATAATCGAGGGCTTCTCGTGGTGCGCAACCTCATCCTCCAGGTCGTAGGAGGAGTAGTGGTACGGAGTGAACGCCTCAAACTCGGCAGCACAGGTGTCAACAGTCTTGAAGACCGGGCGGATACCCAGAGCGTGGCGAACACCGCGCACAACATCCTCAGAAGAGCCGATAATCTCAGCAATCTGAGCGTCCGAGAAACCGTGACGCTTAGCCAGCTTCAAGGTCTCCGGATCAAGGTTGTCACGCTTAGCGTGAACCACGCCGGCAACCTCATTCAGCAGCACCAGCTGATCCAGGAACCACGGGTCAATCTTGGTAGCCTCGTGCAGCTGCTCCACGGTAGCGCCAGCCAGCAGAGCCTGCTGAACCTGGTAAATACGCTGAGTGGTCGCAACCTTAGTCTTCTCAATCAGCTCAGCCAGCTCAGCCTCAGACAGAGACAGCGGCTTGAACGAGAAGGACGCGCCCTTCTGCTCCAGCGAACGCATCGCCTTCTGCAGAGCCTCAGTGAAGTTACGGCCCAGAGCCATAGCCTCGCCAACACTCTTCATGGTGGTGGTCAGGGTCGGGTCAGCAGCCGGGAACTTCTCAAACGCGAAGCGCGGAACCTTCACAACCACGTAGTCGAGGGTCGGCTCGAAGGACGCCGGGGTCTTCTGGGTGATATCGTTCGGAATCTCATCCAGGGTGTAACCCAGGGACAGCTTGGTCGCAATCTTCGCAATCGGGAAGCCGGTAGCCTTCGACGCGAGCGCCGAGGAACGAGACACGCGCGGGTTCATCTCAATGACGATGATGCGGCCGGTCTTCGGGTCAATCGCGAACTGGATATTACAACCACCGGTGTCCACGCCAACCTCACGAATCACGTTGATCGCGATGTCGCGCAGCTTCTGGAACTCACGGTCGGTCAGAGTCAGTGCGGGTGCCACGGTGATGGAGTCACCGGTGTGCACGCCCACGGGGTCGAAGTTTTCGATGGAGCAGACGACCACGACGTTGTCGTTGGTGTCACGCATCATCTCCAGCTCGTATTCCTTCCAGCCGAGGATGGACTCCTCCAGCAGGACCTCGCTGGTCGGCGAGTACTGAATACCGGCGCCGGCAATACGGTAGAGGTCTTCCTCGTTGTACGCCATACCCGAGCCGAGACCACCCATGGTGAAGGAGGGGCGAACCACCATCGGGTAGCCCAGCTCCTTAGCGGCTTCCAGCGCCTCCGGCATGGAGTGAACAATCACCGAGCGGGCAGACTCGCCGCCGGCGCGCTCTACCACGCCCTTGAATGCTTCACGGTCCTCACCGAGGTTAATCGCCTCAATGTTCGCGCCGATCAGCTCAACATTGTACTTGGAGAGCACGCCGCGCTCATCCAGGGAGATAGCCGCGTTCAGCGCGGTCTGACCACCCAGGGTCGGCAGGATTGCGTCCGGCTTTTCCTTCTCGATGATCTTCTCAATCACCTCGGGGGTGATGGGTTCAATGTAGGTGGCGTCCGCGAACTCGGGGTCGGTCATGATGGTTGCCGGGTTCGAGTTCACGAGGATGACGCGCACGCCCTCCTCCTTCAGCACGCGCAGCGCCTGAGTGCCGGAGTAGTCAAATTCCGCTGCCTGACCGATGACGATGGGGCCGGAACCGATGACGAGGACGCTATTAAGGTCAGTACGACGAGGCATTTATGCTTCCTTTGCAGTCTTGGTTGCGACCATCAGGTCGATGAAACGGTCAAAGAGGTAGGCGGAATCGTGCGGGCCCGCAGCAGCCTCGGGGTGGTACTGCACGGAGAACGCGGGAATGTCCTTACAGGTCAGGCCCTCAACCACGTTGTCGTTCAGACCCACGTGGGAGACCATGACCTGACCGAACTCGGCGTTCGGTGCGGTCATGTAGTCGCCAATCGGCGCGTCCACAGCGAAGCCGTGGTTCTGGGCGGTGATTTCAACCTTGCCGGTGGTCTTGTCCATGACCGGCTGGTTGATGCCGCGGTGGCCGAAGGGCAGCTTGTAGGTGCCGAAGCCCAGGGCGCGGCCGAGCAGCTGGTTACCGAAGCAGATGCCGAAGAACGGGGTGCCCTTACGCAGCACGCCCTGTAGCAGCTCAACCTGCTCGTCAGCGGTTGCCGGGTCACCGGGGCCGTTGGAGAAGAACACGCCGTCAGGGTTGTGGGAGTAGATGTCCTCGAGGGTTGCGCTTGCGGGCAGCACGTGCACGCGCACGCCACGCTCAGCGAAACGCTGCGGGGTCATCGACTTGATGCCCAGGTCCAGGGCGACGATGGTTGCGACCGGGGGTGCGAACCAGTTGAACTGGTGAGGCTCAACGGTGTAGGCGGTGTCAACCGAAACGGAGTCAGCGAGCTTACGGCCAGCCATCGGCTCGGAGGCGCGCACCTCCTCCAGCAGTTCAGCTTCGGGGCGTTCTGCGTGCTCACCGGAGAACACGCCCGCACGCATCGAACCGCTCGAACGCAGGCGGCGGGTCAGGGCACGAGTGTCAATGCCCTGAATACCGACGATGCCCTGCTCGATGAGCTCTTCGTCAAGGGTGCGCTCAGAACGCCAGTTGGATGCCACGCGTGCTGCGTCGCGAACCACGTAGCCGGCAACCCAAATCTTGCGGGACTCAGCGTCGGTGGTGTTCACGCCGGTGTTGCCAATATGGGGAGCGGTCTGAACCACAATCTGACCCGCGTAGGAGGGGTCGGTCAGGGTTTCCTGGTAGCCGGTCATACCGGTCGAGAAAACCGCCTCGCCCAGGGACGCGCCGGTTGCGCCGTAGCCGTAGCCGCGGTAGACGGTGCCGTCCTCCAGGACGAGCAGCGCGCGGTCCGTACGCAGGGCGCCGGATCGTGTCATGTCAGTCATGCTCTTCTTCCTTTTCTCTGGTGTTCTCCCCCGCTTCCTGTACGGCCTCTACCGTGCAGGTTCCGGGGTAGTCTATGGTGCCTTCGGCGGGTGTTCGTCTGACCTCAGGCAAAATCTATGGGTGTGGGTGCGCAGTGATATTGCACCGCGATATTGCGCCGGGTTTTAGGCTTCCGGTTCTGCCGCCCACTTCTCGGGCGCATCCACAGCGTTCGGGGCGATGCGACGCAGCTCCCGCAGTACCGCCTGCTTGTCCTCGGCGTAGCGGGTGCGGAAGCCAGTCTGCACACGGTGACCGTCCAGGGTCCAACCGATCACGACCAGGCCGTTCTTCTCCACAACCTTGCCCGCCATACCACGGTCGGTGGTGATGACTGCGAGCTTCTTCGCCGGGATCCACAGGTCCTTCGCGCCGTTACGGGTGAAGATGATGCTGTCCGGGTAAATCAGCAGGGTGGACTTGCTCTTGAAGCCGAGCGAATCGAAACCCACGCGGTCCAGCCAGTTACCGAAGATCGTGGTGCTGACGTACTCGCCCTCAAAAGCGGCGTCAGCGGTCATGCCCTCGTAGCGTTCGGGAACTTCCTTGAGGGAGCCGAACATGTTCGCCTGGCGTGCCAGGCGCGAGCGCCATCCGTGCCACATGCCGTAGATGCACAGGGCGACCAGGGCGATGCAGATGACGGCGGTCAGGAACTTTCCCACGAAGGTTCTCTCTTTCGGTTGGGGTCTCGGTCGATAATCTCGGCCTGGGTTGATGAGGTTGGGGGCGGTGCTCCCGGCGAGGCGGTGGCAGGCGCGAACCTACCACCGCCAGGCACGGTCACCACGTACGTTCGCCTCGCGGGTTTAGCGGCGCGGGGTTGCCAGCTCGCCGTTCAGCACGGTCGGGTGGCCAGCGTAGAAGGTTGCACGGATCGAGCCGGGCACCTCCATGTCGCGGTAGGGGTTGTTCTTACCCTTGGTTGCCTGCTCCTCCGGCTTGATGACGCGGGTTGCCTTCGGGTCGACCAGCACAATGTTTGCCGGTTCGCCTTCGGCAAGCGGGCGGCCCTGCTCGTGGTCCAGGCGACCAATCTTCGCGGGCTCCTCGGAGAGGATGCGTGCCACATCGCGCCAGGTAATCATGTCGGTATCAACCAGGGTCATTTGGATGATGGACAGTGCCTGCTCCAGGCCGGTCATACCGTTCGCGGCGCACGCCCACTCGCATTCCTTGGTCTCTGCCGGGTGCGGTGCGTGGTCGGTACCAATCACGTCGATGATGCCGTCAGCAACTGCCTGACGCAGCGCCATGACATCCTCTTCGGTGCGCAGCGGCGGGTTCACCTTGAAAATCGGGTCGTAGGTGCGTGCGGTCTCGTCGGTGAGCAACAGGTGGTGCGGGGTTGCCTCCGCGGTCACCTTCACGCCGCGGGACTTAGCCCAGCGCACAACCTCAATGGAGCCCTTGGTGGACAGGTGGCAGATGTGTAGCTTGGAGTCCAGGTGCTCAGCCAGCAGCACGTCGCGGGCAATGATTGCCTCTTCAGCGACGGCGGGCCAGCCGGTCAGACCCAGGTCAGCGGACACCTTACCTTCGTTCATCTGGGCGCCTTCGGTCAGGCGCGGCTCCTGCGCGTGCTGGGCAATAACACCGTCGAAGGTCTTGACGTATTCGAGGGCGCGGCGCATCACGGCCGGATCGTACACGCACATGCCGTCGTCAGAGAACACGCGCACGTTCGCGGTGGAGTTCGCCATGCCGCCGATGTCGGAGAGGCGCTCGCCCTTCAGACCCACGGTCACTGCGCCGATAGGCTGCACGCGGCACCATGCGGATTCCTTGCCGAGGCGGTCAACCTGCTCAACGACTGCGGCGGTGTCTGCCACGGGCATGGAGTTTGCCATGGCGAACACTGCGGTGTAGCCGCCCAGGGCTGCCGCGCGGGTGCCAGTCTCGACGGTTTCGGATGCCTCGTAGCCGGGCTGACGCAGGTGGGTGTGGATGTCGACCAGGCCGGGCAGCGCCACCTGGCCTGCCGCCTCGACGACCTGTGCGTCTGCGGCGTCAATGTTCTCTGCGATGCGGCTAATCACGCCGTCCTCGATGAGGATGTCGGCGACCTTTTCGCCGTAGAGGCTTGCGCCCTTGATCAGGTACTTGCTCATGGTGTTGGTTCCTCTCGTTAGGAAGGTCGTTTAGGATTCGTCGCCGGCGTAGAGCTTGGCGCTGGAGCCGTCGGTCAGAAGCAGGTAGAGCACCGCCATGCGCAACGCCACGCCGTTGCTGACCTGGCGCAGGACCCAGGAGTTGGTGGCGTCGGCGGCTTCGGTGCAGATTTCCAGGCCGCGGTTCATGGGGCCCGGGTGCAGGATTGCGACCGGCTGCGGCTGTGCCTGCAGGGTTGCGAAGCGTTCGGCGGTCAGGCCCCACAGCTCGGTGTACTCCTCGGCGGAGGGGAAGTACGCGGCGTTCATGCGTTCCTTCTGGATGCGCAGCAGCATGACGGCGTCGGGGTTGGTGGCGATGGCTTCGTCGAAGTCGTGGAAGATTTCCACGCCGGCTTCTTCAACCCAGGAGGCGGTGTTCAGCGGCAGCAGGGTCGGCGGTGCGACGAAAACGACCTGCGCGCCGAGGGTGGTCAGCAGCCAGAGGTTGGAGCGTGCCACACGCGAGTGCAGGATGTCGCCGACGATGAGCACGCGCATGCCGGACAGGTCGGTGCCGCGGGGGCTGTCGAGGCCGTCGCGTTCTGCCTTGTACTGGCGCAGGGATACGGCGTCGAGCAGTGCCTGGGTGGGGTGTGCGTGGGTGCCGTCGCCCGCGTTGAGTACGGGGATGTCGGTCCAGCCTGCCTCGGCGAGGCGCTGCGGTGCGCCGGATGCCGAGTGGCGAATCACGAACGCATCCGCGGCAATCGCCTTGAGGGTCTGCGCGGTGTCCTTGAGCGACTCGCCCTTAGACAGGGAGGAGCCAGAAGCGGAGAAGTTGGTGACGGCGGCGCCCAGGCGCTTCTCTGCGGCTTCGAAGGAGAGGCGGGTTCGGGTGGAGTCCTCGAAGAAGAGGTTGACGACGGTCTTGCCGTTGAGCACGTTGAGGGTGCGGTTTTCGGCTTTGACCTGCGCCATGTAGTCGGCGACGTCAAGGATTTCGATGGCTTCTTCGCGGGTTAGTTCGCGGGTGTCGAGCAGATGCTTCATGAGAGCCCTCCCAGCTGGATAATGTCAACTCGGTCTGTTGCGTTGTCGGTTTCAGTCAGTACGACGCGCACGGTTTCGCTAGCGCTGGTGGGCAGGTTTTTGCCCACGTGGTCGGCGCGGATGGGTAGTTGCCGGTGTCCGCGGTCTACGAGGACTGCCAGGCGTACGAGGGCGGGTCGTCCGTGGGCGTTGAGTGCGTCGAGGGCGGCGCGTACGGTGCGGCCGGAGTAGAGGACGTCGTCAACGAGGACTACGGTTTTACCTTCAATGCCGATGGTGGGCATGATACTCTCCCCTGCGGTATCTGGGGAGGTGGTGCCGTTGGGCGAGACGGGCTGGTCGTCGCGGTAGGCGGTGATGTCCAGGGCGCCGAGTCGGGTTTCTGCGTTGAAGTTCGGCTCGATGGCTTGGATGCGGGCGGCGAGTCGTACGGCGAGGGGCACGCCGCGGGAGCGGATGCCGATGAGTACGAGGTTTTCTACGCCTTTGTTGGTTTCGATGATTTCGTAGGCGATGCGGGTGAGGGCGCGGCGGATTTCGTCCTCGCTGAGGATGGTGCGGCCGACGGTGGTCGCGTCCTCGGAGGCGTTTTGAGGGGTTGCCGAATGGGGGGCTGCGGTTACGTTTCGCCCCTGATTCGCGCCGGATGTGGGTACAGTTGACCCAGGCATAGCCGTCTCCTTCCCCGCCTCACGGGACGGATTTAAAGGTTTTGTGCTTCTAGTAGGGTACCACAGTTCACAGGCTACGTTCAGGTTCGGCGAGAGACCGCTCACGGTGAGAGGGTTGCGGGGATATTGAGGGTGCCTCTTGAAGGCGCACACCTGTAGCACGAGATAAAAATAGAAGTGGGAAGGTAGTTGAAGCACACTCAGATATACTTCAAATACCTTCCCATTTCTGAAAGCGTTAGTGCCGCGAGGGCTTGCAGTCACCTTGGATTTTGCGTCCCTTTTGAAGCGCATACACACCGTCAGGTCGACGAATCATAATGTTCTCGCGCATTTCCTCTGTTGCGAGAGAATCATCAAGAACAATAGGTTCGCCGGTTGGCCAGCGAATGCTTCCCCAGTCTTCGCAATACTGCACACGCACAATGGCGTTAGGGGTGCTCTGCCCGTTTTGGTCCGTTGAGGCAGATACTTCGACTACTTCTACATCGCGGATTTCAATCTGCCCACTGAACGACCCTTCCTGAAGTGTTTCACGTAAGTCCGCAAAACCATCCAGGGTGCTTTTAACGCCCTTCGGTTCCATATACTTAGCGAGCTCCTCTTCACTGGTATGTTCCAGATCCCCCTGCATCCAGGCATTCCGAAGGCGCACGTCTTGTTCCAACACTTGCATAGCTGCTTCTCCTGCAGCTTTTCGTGCTTCTTCTGAGTCAACAGTGGTATCAACGGCGGCACGGATTTCGACAACCTCAGAACCGGTCGGGGTGTGTGAAGGAGTAGGGGTTGCGGAAGCCTCAGCACTTGCCGATTCAGCGCTCGCGGAAGTGGAAGCGCTCGATTCTGCGTTGACCTGCGCGCCGCCGGAACAAGCGGACAGGGCGAGCATCATCGCCGCAGAGAGCGCGGCAATAGAACTACGGTTAAACATCATTGTTGGTTCTTTTCTGGTGTGTGGTTGTGTAAACCGCAGAATTATCCACGCAACAACGTGTGGAATTCAGCGGAATGTTATCGGTTGATGCCATTACCCTAACATATACCCACGGAGCACACACCCTGGCTCGCTATTTGTCCATTTTGGCAATGTTCCGTTCATATAGGTGCAGACAAGGGCATATCTGAGGTATGCATAGAGGCGCATACCGGACACGCAGGGCGACCGCATCCGCTCAAAGCGAGTAGCTGATACTGGCCGAGGCGCATACCGGGCACGCGGGGCGGGGGCTCCGTCCTCAAGGCGCCCCAGCGCCGCAGAGGGGGCACTCCCCCGCCTGCGTTGTCCGGTGAAGCCTCCCGGCACATCCGCTACTGCCCCCAACCCCCGCGAGCGCATCCCAACCCCAGGCACAAAACAAGCTCAACCTAGACACAGAAAACCCCCGCCGTCCTGTAGCGAACTACAGTACGGCGGGGGTTTCACGTACGTTCCCCTGCGGGCGCATCCTCAAACAGCGAACCAACCAGCTACAAGCCAGCAGGCCGCGGCGGGACGTCTTACGCGAGCAGGGTCGGCTTCACCTGACGGAGCTTATCCAGCAGACCGTTCACGAACTTCGGAGATTCATTCGTGGACAGCACACGCGCCAGACCGACAGCCTCAGAAATTGCGACAGCATCCGGAACTTCGTCATTGTACAGAAGCTCCCAAGTGCCAATACGCAGCACGGCACGGTCCACGGCGGGCATACGCTCGAAGGACCAGTCACGGGCGTAAGTCTCCACAAACTCGCGGATCTCTTCGTCGTGGTCGCGGACGCCACGAATGATTTCCTCAGAGTAAGCAGAAATCTGCGCTACCGTGTACAGTCGGCGGCGGCGGAGTACCTCAATATAATCTTCGTTGCGCTGATCCGCCTCGAAGAGCACTTCGAGGGCGCGCAATCGGGCTTTCGTACGCGAATTCATTAGTCGTTCACGCGACCGAGGTACTCACCGGTGCGGGTGTCAACCTTGACCTTGGTGCCGGTCTCCAGGAACAGTGGAACCTGAATCTCGTAGCCGGTCTCAACGGTTGCGGGCTTGGTGCCGCCGGTGGAGCGGTCACCCTGCAGGCCGGGCTCAGTGTAGGTGATTTCGAGGACCACGGATGCGGGCAACTCGATGTACAGGGGGCTGCCCTCGTGCATTGCGATGGTTGCGGTCTGGGATTCGAGCATGTAGTTTGCTGCGTCGCCGACAACGGTTGCGGGAACGTTGATCTGGTCGTAGGTCTTCATGTCCATGAAGACGTAGTCGTCGCCGTCCTGGTACAGGTACTGGTAGTCGGAGCGGTCAACGGTTGCGGTTTCGATCTTAGCGCCAGCGTTGAAGGTACGGTCGACGACCTTGCCGGAGGTAACGTTGCGCAGCTTGGTGCGGACGAATGCGCCACCCTTGCCGGGCTTAACGTGCTGGAACTCTACGACGGACCAGAGGTTGCCGTCAATCTTCAGGACGGCGCCGTTCTTAATATCGGTAGTGGATGCCATGGGGCTCTCCTTCGTGTCATCGACGCTCACGCCGTAGTGGTACCCGGCGAGGCGCTAAGTTTTCAATGAGCAAAAATATGTCCCGTACATTCTACAGGATGCGCACGAATTTGCCTAGCAGGGGCGCCACAGTTTTTCTGTGGCGCCCCGCCCGGCTGCCGCATGCTGGTGTGCATATGCTGGCAGCCGCGTGGCGGGTGCATCCGGTAAATGTACGGGACCCGTCACCTACTCGGTAATCTCCTGGTAGGTCATGTACAGGATCGAGTCGTCCGGCACCTCGTAGACGCGCGGGCGAGCCAAACCGTCAAGAATGATGAAGCGCAGCAGGTTGCCGCGTGCCTTCTTGTCGCGGCGCATTGCTTCGAGCAGCTGGGGCCATGCGTCTGCTTTGTAGGAGGTGGGCAGGCCCAGGGATTCGAGGATGCGGCGGGTGCGTGCCACGAGTTCTTCATCGGCGTGGCCGGTTGCCAGCGCCAGTTCGGCGGCGTAGACCATGCCGACGGACACTGCCGCGCCGTGACGCCACTGGTAGCGTTCGTTGCGTTCGATAGCGTGGGCGAGGGTGTGGCCGTAGTTTAGGATTTCGCGGCGGCCGGATTCGCGCAGGTCCTCGGAGACGACCTCGGCCTTCACGCGCACGCTGCGTTCAATGAGTTCACGCATCACGGCGGACTGCGAGTCGCGTACGGCGTTCGGGTTCGCCTCGATCAGGTCGAGAATTTCAGGGTCTGCGATGAAGCCGCACTTGACGACCTCACCCATACCGGTCAGCAGCTCGTGTTCAGGCAAGGTGCGCAGGGTGCCAATCTCGCAGAGCACGGCGGCGGGCGGCCAGAACGCGCCGACCAGGTTCTTACCTTCGGCGGTGTTGATGCCGGTCTTACCGCCCACGGCGGCGTCCACCATGCCGAGCAGGGTGGTCGGAATGTGGATGACGCGCACGCCGCGCAGCCAGGTTGCCGCGACGAAGCCGGCGACGTCGGTAATAGCGCCGCCGCCCACGGAGATGATCGCGTCGGTGCGGGTGAAGTCATTCTGACCGAGCACCTGCCAGCAGAACGCCGCCACCTGGTAGTGCTTTGCCTCCTCAGCGTCCGGGATTTCGGCGCTGAACGATTCGTAGCCCATGGCGCGCAGGTCTTCCATGACCAGCTCACCGGTGGAACGCAGGGCACGCGGGTGAATCACGAGCACCTTCTTGGTGCGGTTGCCCAGAATTTCGGGGATTTTACCGAGCAGGTTGTGGCCGATGAGAACCTCATAGTTCTCACGCGGGGAGCTGCCGGTCACCGGGATGCGGGTGATATCTTCCGCGCCGGAGGCACCGAAAGTGGGGGTGGGCTGAGTGCTCATCATGTGTCCTTTCACAGGTGAGGGGTTATGCTTGGGGGCGCTGCGCGCGGGAGGCGCGAGTTGCGGTCACGTACGCCTGGATTTCGGCGGTCATCTCGGTGATGGGGCGGCCGCCTCGTGCGTCCAGGGTGAAGTGCGCCAGCTCTTCGTATCGGCTGCGGCGGCGCTCAAAAATTTCGGTCCACCGCTCGACCGGGTTCGGCTGCAGCAGCGGGCGGGTCTTATTGCCGGTAATGCGCGGGGTGACGGTGTCAGCATCAACGAGGATGTACACCACACATTCGTCCTTGAGCAGCTCCGCGACCGAGTCGGTCATGGGCGCGCCACCGCCCAGGGAAAACACCGTGTTGCGGTACACGGGCGAGGTGAGGACCTCTTCGATGGTTTTGCGTTCGAGCTCGCGGAAGTACGCCTCACCGAAAATCTCGAAGATTTCGGAGACTTCGCCGTAGCGTTCCACGATGAGCTGGTCGGCGTCGAGGAACTCGTAGCCGTAGAAACGCGCAAGGTGCGTACCAATGTAGGTTTTACCTGCCGCCATGGGGCCGATGAGCACGATGGGTCGGGAGCGTTCCGCGAAGTTCTCGTGCATTTCACGCACCTGCTGCGGGTGGATGCGAGCGCCGGCGGACTCGTCTTCTGCGAGCGCCTCTGCGGGGGCGGCAAGCTCTGTGGGGACGGTGAGCTCTGCGGGTGCCACAGATTCAGCCGGGGTTGCGGGCAGTTCGGAAGCGTCGAGGGGCTTCTCCCCCGCCTGGTTCTCTTCTTCCGCGGCGGGTGCTGCGGGCGCAGCAACCTGAACCTTGCCGAACAGCGCCGGGGTCGGACGAACCGGCTTGGCGGGTTCAGCCGCGGGCACAGCTACAGGATGTGCAGGTGCAGTTGCAGGGATTGCAGGCACAGCCGGTGCAGACTGGGGTTCAGCCTTCTGCACGGGAGCAGAAGCGGTAGCGCTCTCCCCCGCCGCCTCTGCAGGCTGAGCCTGCATCGGAGGTGCCGGCTTGGGCGCGGCAGGCTTAGGCACAGTCGGCTTAGGCACAGTCGGCTTGGGCACAGCGACTACTGACGGCGCGGCCGGTTTTGGAGCTGCTGGCTTGGGTGCTTCCGCCTTCGCGGGTTCCTTGCGGGGCTCCTCTTCGGCGGTGCCCATGCCCTGCAGGGCGCTGAGCAGCTTCAGGCGCAGGTCCTCGTCCAGGCCGAGCGCCTGGTCGGCGTCCTCAGATACCGAGGAGGCGTACAGGCGCACACCCTGCGTGCTCGCCGTAGCGGCGGCGGGCAGGGGACGGGCGCCAGAACGCATCAAATCAGCGGGGGTGGGCACGCGAGAAGCCGGACGCACAGAAGAAACTGACGCAGAAGAAACCGAGGCGGTAGCCTCACGCGCAACAGTCTCACGAACCCCAGCGCCAGCAACCTCAACAGCCCCAGCGCCCGCAGCCTCAACACTCTGCTCAGCCGCAGCAGGTACACCGGGTTCAGATACACCGGATTCTGCGCCGGATTCCGGGCGCGGCGAAGCGCCCCCTCGCGCACGCTGCGTTGCCGCAGCAATACGCGCAAGGGGGCTCGAAGCGACCGGGCGAACACCCTGCTCCACAGAAACCTCCCCGGAACCGCGACCCTTAGCGCCGCGGCCCTCAGACTCCGCCGGAAGGGGCACTACGCGTCCCAACCAGCCACGTTAGACTCCCACGCCAGAGACGCCGGAATGGCGTCCAGGTAGGAATCCATGTTGCGGCGAGTCTCACCAATCGAGTCGCCGCCAAACTTCTCCAGTGCAGCCTCAGCGAGCACCAGGGCGACCATAGCCTCCGCCACCACGCCGGCGGCGGGAACGGCACACACGTCCGAACGCTGGTGGTGGGCGCGAGCCTCTTCACCGGTGGAAGTGTCAATGGTCTTCAGAGCCTTCGGCACGGTCGCAATGGGCTTCATTGCCGCGCGCACACGCAGCAGGTCGCCAATGCTCATGCCGCCCTCAATACCACCTGCACGGTTGGTATCGCGGGTAACGCCGTGCTCACCGATGGAAATCTCGTCGTGAGCGGCAGTGCCCGGGCGGTCAGCGGTCGCAAAACCGTCGCCAACCTCAACGCCCTTAATAGCCTGAATACCCATCAGCGCTGCGGCAAGACGCGCGTCCAGGCGGCGGTCCCAGTGCACGTACGAACCCAGTCCGGGAGGCATACCGTACGCGAGCACCTCAACCACGCCGCCGAGAGTCTCGCCGTCCTTGTGTGCCTCGTCCACGCGCTGAACCATCGCGTCGGAGGTTGCCTTGTCGAAGCAGCGCAGCGGGTCAGCGTCCAGCTGGTCAACGTTGCGGGGTGAAGGCACCGGGGCGCCCTCGGGAGCGTGCACGCCACCCACAGCCACGGTGTGAGAAACCAGCTCAACACCCAGAGCCTTCAAAATCTGGGCGGCAACCACGCCAAGAGCCACGCGGGTCGCAGTCTCACGTGCGGAGGCGCGCTCCAGCACCGGGCGAGCCTCAGAGAAGTTGTACTTCTGCATACCCGCAAAATCGGCGTGACCGGGGCGCGGACGGGTCAGCGCAGCATTACGCGCACGACCCTCAATCAGCTTCGGATCCACCGGGTCGGAGCTCATCACGTCAGTCCACTTGGGCCACTCGGTGTTCGCAATCTCAATAGCGACCGGGCCGCCCTGAGTCAGGCCGTGACGCACACCGCCCAGGATGCGCACGCGGTCCTCCTCGAACTTCATGCGGGCACCGCGACCGTAGCCGAGGCGGCGACGAGCCAGGGCGTCACGCACCATGTCGCTGGTGAGTTCCACACCGGCGGGTACGCCCTCAATAATGCCGACGAGCGCCTCGCCGTGGGATTCTCCGGCAGTGAGCCAACGCAGGGCCATAGGTTAACCTCTTTTCATCGCACCCGCACCGCAGCGCAGGAGGAAGGAATAATAATTCTTCACGTGTATAAATAGTGTATAAAATGCCCGTTTACTGAGCGAGTGAAAGCACGCTTTTTTCACGAAACGGAAGCACGAGGGGCAAGACCAACCGCCGCGCACATCGCATTCACCAAGCCCAGCAGTTCACCCTCAGACAGGGTGCGGTCGGTAAACAGCAGCACCTGCTCCACCGCCTGGTACAGCAGCATCTCCAGGCCAGAAACCACCGTGCCGCCGTTAGCCTCCCAGGCGCTCGCCAGCACCGAAGGCCACGGGTTATACGCAACATCGAGCAGTACCGGCCGGTGCGTCGCGGAGGCGCCCTTCAGCCCGCTCAGCTGGCTCGCCCATTCATCCGCCGCATGCGCCGGAAGAGTAGACACCACCGGGTGATGACCGCGCTCCACAAGATTCTGCGGCAGCTCAGCCAGGGAAACCTGCTCCAGCTGAACACCCAGGCGGTCCGCCGCCTCCTGCACGCTACCGAGCTTATGCAACGAACGGGCGTACACGCTCACACGGGAATACCCCAGCTGATGCAGTGCGGTCAGGGCGGAAATAGCGGTCGCTCCCCCACCCACAATCGCGGCAGAATCCTTGAGTGGCTGCGGCTCCAAACCGGCGTGGCGCAGCGCGTTCACAATGCCGATCACGTCAGTGTTATCGCCCAGCACCTTCTCACCGCGCGGATACACCGTGTTCACCGCACCGGTCACGCGGGCAGTCTCACTCAGCTCATCGCAATACTTAATGACCGCGGTCTTCAACGGCATCGTCACCGACAAACCCGCAATATACGGGGCGTCCTCCGTACCCTTCGGGTGACGCACACCGTGCATAATCGCCGGCAAATCATCGGGCAGAGTATCGCGGCGATCATAACCCAAATTCTGCTCACCCAAAAAGTCATACGCGGCACGATGCAGCGCGGGCGACAGCGAATGCGCAATAGGGTGCCCCAGCACGTAGGCGCGGCGAAGATATGGGGCCTCACGGTACGGTTCAGTCTTCATCGATACTCTCTCGCTCTCAACGCTGGGGAACACTCTCAACACTCAACGCTCGGGGCTTGCGGGCTTGCGGACACGCACGCCACGAACCCGCGTTCATAGGCGTACTCTACCCATTTTAAGCGACAAACCAATATTCGGGTATAGCAAAGGCGGGCACCTCCCCCACTCTCGTGGAGGCGGTACCCGCCTCAGCAAGGAACCTTCACGCCGAAGCTACCGAATCATAGCTACCAGCTAAACCAATGAGCTACAACTTAGCTACAGCGGTTCGGGTGCTTAGAACACCACTGGTTGTACTCTTCAACATAACGCTGGTGCTCAGCGTAAGTGCGGGAGTACTTAGTCTCACCGGAGTCCAGGTCCACAGTCACCCAGTAGTAGTACGGGTTCTTCTCAGGAGCCGCAGCAGCCTTAATCGAAGCCAGCTGCGGGGAACCAATCGGACCCTTCGGAAGACCCTTATTCGCATAAGTGTTGTACTTATTGCTCTTATCGGCCTTCTGCTCTTCAGTCAGGTGGTACGAGCGGACACCCAGACCGTAGGTCACGGTCGCATCCGACTGGATCAGACCCGAAGTCTCACCATCGGGGTTGTTCAGACGATTCTCAATGATGCCTGCAACCGCCACGTAGTCCTTCGGCTGAGCCTCAAGCTCCACGATGGAGGCGATGGTCAGAACCTCAAAGATCTTCTGATCGCCGCTCACGCCGGCTTCCTTCAGGTCAGCCTTGGTCTTATCAACCATGGTCTGAATGACCTTCTTGATGTCGGTGTCCTTCGGGAAGCGGTACTCACCCGGGTGCAACCAACCCTCAATCGAGGGGAAGTTGCTCGGCACACCGTACTGGGTGTAGTTGCTGACCGCGTCCTCAACCTGCTTGCGGGTGAACGCGCCATCGGAGCCAGAAACAATCAGGTCGATGGTCTCGCTCACGCGCTTACCCTGCGGAATCGCCAGGTACAGTACGTTGCTGTTCGCCTCGATAATGGTCGTAATCGCGCTCGAGCTGCTCATGTGCTGCTGCAGTTCGTAGGTGCCAGGCTGCAGGTACTTGCCCTTGCTCTCCTTGGTGTACACCTCAATGAACTTATCAGCATCAGCAATAACGCCCGCCGCTTCAAGCTCCTGCGCCACCTGCGCGGTGGACTGGCCGGAACGAATCGTGAACGTCACGGTCGTGCCGTTACCGCCACCCGAGTAGTCACGATTCTTGAACGGATCGTAGCGAGTAATCAGGGCACCCGAAATGATGACCAGAGCCACCACAAACAAGGAAATAGCGCTCAGCATGATGGCGCGGCGGCGGCGCTTACGCGCACGCAACGTAGCCACCGACACGATTTCCTGTTCCATCGTGATGCCGGTGATGCCCTTACGTTCATCCTCGGCTGTCGGCCTAAAGAGGTCGAGCCCGCTCTCTTCGGGATGTTTATTCTGTTCGGTCACTGAAGGTTCTCCGTTTCGTTGACGGCACCAACCGCGGTCCCTTCTGACTCGGACGGTCGGTTTTCTTCGTGGGCCGGATCGCTCACCTTGTACCCGGCTACGGACTGCCCCGCCTTGAGGGCATCCAGGCTGTACTGCAAAATGTTCACAGCCGCCACCTGGTCAACCATAGTCTTGAAATCTCGGCTGGAAACCCCAGCCTCGTGCAGTGCACGGTGAGCGCTCACGGTGGTGAGTCGCTCATCCACCAGCCAAATGTTAATGTGTGTTTTCTCTTCGGCATCCAGCTCGGAGCGCAGAGCCTGAGCGTACTCCCGAGCCATTTCCGTAGAGGGAGAATCCCCACCACGCATGGTCTTCGGAAGCCCGACGAAAACCTCCACCACCTCGTTCACCTCAATCAGCTTACGCAAAACACGGCGGTCAGAGTTCTTCTTCGCGTCGCGGCGCAGCGTCTTGAGCGGGGTGGCGAGAATGCCGTCAGGGTCGCTGAGGGCGGTGCCGACGCGGGCGTTACCCACATCGACACCCATCCGCACTCCGCGCTGGAATTCTGCCATGTTTAGGCCTGAGCCTGTGCGATAGCGTCGCGGACAGCGTCCAGTGCAGCACCAATCTTGGATGCGTCCTGGCCACCACCCTGAGCGACGTCGTCCTTACCGCCGCCACCGCCGCCGAGAACACCGGCAGCGACGCGGACCAGAGCGCCAGCCTTCACGCCAGCCTCGCGAGCACCCTCGTTGGTTGCCACCAGGACGACGGGGCGGCCATTAGCCACACCCACCACGGCGACAACAGCGGCCTCGGAGCCGAAGCGCGAACGCAGATCCAGAGCCAGGTCACGAACGCCGTTAGCGTCCAGTTCGCCAGCGTCATGCGCCAGAACGCGCACGGAACCGATGGTCTGTGCGTTCTCCAGCAGCTTGCCAGCCTCAGCCTGCAGCTTCTCGCGGCGCAGCTGAGCCAGTTCCTTCTCAGCAGCCTTCAGCTTAGCCAGAGTCTGGTTAATCTTCTCGGGCAGATCAGCGGAAGACTGAACCTTCATCAGGCCGGTCAGCTGGTTCACCAGGGTACGCTCAGCAGCCAGGTGGTTGAAGGAATCCAGACCCACCAGAGCCTCAACACGGCGGTTACCGGAGCCAACAGAGCTCTCGGTCAGCAGCGACAGCGAACCAATCTCAGCGGACGAACCAACGTGGGTACCACCGCACAGCTCGCGGGAGAACTCGCCGCCGATTTCAACAACACGCACCACATCGCCGTACTTCTCACCGAAGAGGCTCATAGCGCCCAGAGCCTTAGCCTCAGCAATCGGCATCTCACGGGTAATCACCTCGTGGTTATCGCGGATCGCGAGGTTAGCAACCTCTTCAACCTCACGCTTAGCGGACTCGGACAGGCCCTCGCCCCACGCGAAGTCGAAGCGCAGGTAGCCTTCCTTGTTGAAAGAGCCACGCTGAGTAGCCTCGTTGCCGAGCACCTGGTGCAGGGCAGCGTGAATGATGTGGGTACCGGAGTGTGCCTTCTCACCGTCGCGGCGGCGCTGAACATCAACCTGTGCCACAACATCGGCACCGGTGTGAACCTCGCCCTCACGCACAACGGCGCGGTGAACGCTCAGACCCTTCACAGGCTGCTGAACGTCCTGAACGTCAATGATGAAGCCGTTGCCGGTAATAACACCGGTATCAGCTGCCTGGCCACCAGCCTCCGCGTAGAACGGAGTCTCATCCAGGACAACCTCAATCTTGTCGCCAGCCTTAGCGGCGGGAACCGACACGCCGTCCACCAGGATTGCACGCAACTTAGTCTCAGTACGCAGCTCGGTGTAGCCAGTGAAGATGGAGCCGCGCTCGTCCACAAGCTTACGCAGCTCGGACAGGTCAGCGAACGCACCCTTCTTCGCCTTAGCGTCAGCCTGCGCGCGGTGACGCTGCTCAGCCATCAGCTCACGGAAAGCCTTCTCGTCAACCTTCACGCCAGCCTCAGCAGCCATCTCCAGGGTCAGGTCAATCGGGAAGCCGTAGGTGTCGTGCAGAGCAAACGCCTCAGCACCAGAAACAGCGTTGGAGCCGTCCTTCTTAGCGGCAGCAACAGCCTCTTCCAGACGCTCAGTACCGGTCTCAATGGTGTGCAGGAACGCCTTCTCCTCAGCGTACGCAATACGGGAAATACGCTCGAAGTCGTCAGCAACGTACGGGAACGCACCCTTCATCGCATCACGCGAAGCCGGGAACAGCACGGGCAGGCAGGGCTCAGTAACGCCCAGCAGACGCATCGCGCGAATCGCACGGCGCATCAGACGGCGCAGAATGTAGCCGCGACCCTCGTTCGAGGGGGTCACGCCATCAGCAATCAGCATCAGCGAGGAACGGATGTGGTCAGCCACCACGCGCATACGCACGTCGTCCTCATAGCCCTCATCCTCAGCAGACTCAGAGCCGTGGTACTTCTTACCGGACAGCTTAGAAGCAGCGTCCAGAACGGGGCGAACCTGGTCGGTCTCGTAGAAGTTCTCAACACCCTGCAGCAGCATGGCAAGACGCTCAACGCCCAGACCGGTATCGATGTTCTTCTTCGGCAAATCACCCAGAATCTCGAAGTCATCCTTACCGATGCCCTCGCCACGCTGGTACTGCATGAACACGAGGTTCCAAATCTCAATGTAACGGTCATCGTCAGCCGCCGGGCCGCCTTCCTTACCGTACGCGGGGCCACGGTCGTAGAAGATCTCCGAGTCGGGGCCTGCGGGGCCGGGCTGACCGGTGGACCAGTAGTTTTCCTTCATGCCCATACGCTGAATACGCTCAGCCGGGAAGCCCACCTTGTTGTGCCAAATGTCGAAGGCCTCATCGTCACCCTCATAAATGGTGACCCACAGGCGCTCCGGATCCAGGCCGAAACCGCCCTTATCCTGAGGGGTGGTCAGCAGCTCGTAAGCAAACGGAATCGCCTGCTCCTTGAAGTAATCACCGAAGGAGAAGTTACCAGCCATCTGGAAGAAGGTACCGTGACGCGCAGTCTTACCAACCTCTTCAATGTCCAGGGTGCGGATGCACTTCTGCACGCTGGTCGCGCGGGAGAACGGAGGGGTCTCACGGCCCAGGAAGTAGGGAATGAACGGCACCATACCGGCGATGGTGAACATAGCGCCGGGCTCGTTCGAAATCAGCGATGCCGAAGGCACCACAGTATGGCCGCGGGAAGCGAAGAAATCGATCCAGCGCTTAGAAATCTCCTGTGAGAGCATCTCGTTCCTTAGAGTAATCTGTGCGAAATTCTAAATTAGTCTACTGACCTATGGTGCCTGTCCGAGAGCAAAATGGCTAATCGAGCCACCCTCGTACCGTGGTTAACGGACAAAAGCACCACCTTTAAAAACCTAGTTGAAGAAGCCGTCGCCTAGCTGACGGTCACGCGCAATACGCTGCTCACGCGCTCGCTTCTGAGCCTCTTCCAAGGAGGCGATCTCAGCCTCCACCTCAATGAGTTCACGCTCAGCCAGGCGGCGGTTCGTGGACTCAATCTCAGCCGAGCTCATCTGGCGGTCCCACGTATCCAGGGAGCCAGGACGCAGATCCTGCTTCTGGCGCTCCACCTTAGCGTTGAGCTCCATCTCCTTCTCCTGCATGCCCTCACGCACGCGGGCGGCGAACTCAACAGCACGCAACGCATACGGCTGCAGGGGCTTGCCAATCGGCGAATCGAAGAACTTTCCCATCTGAGACTCCGGGTTGAGGGCAAGCTCACCGTGCTCACGCATGAGCAGGGCGCTGCCAGGGGTACGCTGAGCAGGTTCGGAGGCGGCGCGCCTGGAAGCGAAGTAACCAACCGCCGCGCCGGCGCCAAGCAGAAGAGCTGAACGAAGCAGACCCATTAGTTTTCACCGCCTGCAGAGTAAGAGGACTGTGCCGAACCGTACTGACCGCCAGCGTGGGTGTTGCCGTGTGCATCGCCAGTCTTGCCGCCGCGGAACGCCTGACGCACACCGTACGAGAAGGACGCAACCTTAATCAGCGGCTGACCCACAGTCGAGGTCACCAGCGAGGACAGCGCAGAAACGTTCGCGGACGCATCCGAAACGTTCGAGGTGATGTCGTCAACCTTCTCCAGCTGCTCATTGGTGGTCACCACAGTGCGGGTCACCTCTTCGATGAGGGGGCCGGTGCTCTGGTTCAGCGAACGAATCGTCACGATAAGCTCATCAAACACCTTGGTCAGGCGAATAATGGGTAGCGCAAGAAGAGCCACCAGAATCGCAAAAACTCCTGCTGCAATCAGGCCCGCAATATCTCCGCCGGTCATCTATAACCCCATTCCGCTCAATGCATGATGCTTATCAATAGTCGTACAAAGCTGGACGCCACCGTGGCGTACAGCCGGATTGTGCATACAGTTCAGGACTGTATACACAGTTCAATCCCCTATTTTAGTCGAAAAATCCTTCAAGCGCCCCCTAAACTCTCATGAAACTCCCAGCGACGGAAGATTCACAGGTTCCGCAGCGCCACAGCCCTGTAGTGTATATACCCCGAAAACCCGCGAGTTAAACGGGAACAACCCGCCCCCACCGAATGGTGCAGGACGGGTTGCTTCTCGAAAAATCGAGATTATGCCAGACGCGAGTAGTACTCAACGACCAGCTGCTCGTCGCAGATCACGGGGATCTCTTCGCGCTTGGGCTTACGCTCAAGCTTTGCGTGCAGCTTCTCGATCTCAACGTTCAGGTATGCGGGAACCTCGGGCAGAACTGCCTGGTTCTCACCTGCAGCCGCAGCCTGGAAGGGGGTGGTCTTCTCAGCCTTGGGGTGAACGTGGATCAGCTGGCCGGGCTTGACGTGGAACGAGGGGCGGTCCACGCGAACGCCGTCAACCATGATGTGACGGTGAACAACCATCTGGCGTGCCTGTGCAATGGTGCGGGCGAAGCCTGCACGCAGAACCAGAGCGTCGAGGCGGGTCTCGAGCAGCTCGACCATGTTCTTACCGGTCTGGCCCTCGGTACGCTTTGCCTCGAGGTATGCGCGGCGCATCTGTGCCTCGCGGATGTTGTACTGAGCGCGCAGACGCTGCTTTTCCTTCAGCTGGGTAGCGTAGTTGGAGTCAGCCTTCTTGCGGGCACGGCCGTGCTGGCCGGGGCCGTAAGGACGACGCTCGAGGTACTTTTCTGCCTTCGGGGTCAGTGCAATGCCCAGGGCACGGGACTGACGCACGGTACGGCGGGTGCGGTTGTGCTTAGCCACAATCTACCTTTCATATGTGAGGCTCCTGCACCCTCACGGGTGGGGCCTCGGTCTGTTGAATACTGGCCTCCTCGGTTGACCCCGCCGGAATCCGTACGCGACCGGTTCGGTCGTTGCTGTACGGCGGTGGGGCGGAGAGCTCGGGGCAGAGTACCCCGCAGCTACATTACTGACGCTCGCACAAATGCGGGCATAGTAATTGCCAGACCCGTCAAGCTTACCGGATGCACCCGGGCTTTACCAGCCTTTTGGGAAATCTTTGGTTCAAATCACTATGCGTGTGGGTTTTTGATACTTACTCACACGACCCCACAGGAATTATTTATGCCCGTCAGAGCTATTTAGGTGCGACTTCCCCGAAAAATTGCGGCGCCGAGATGTTGGATTGTAATCATTTCGTTATTTTTAACCTGTGTCTTTATGGGAATAGCTTGAATCAGACCCCCATATCGCCTAGACTAGAAACCATAACAAGCTTGGCGTCCGCCCTTCCGGGAAGGCCGACGGTCAAGACGTCTATCACAACTCAAAACTCTGACGCGGTGCGCAGTACTACCGAGGTACTACGCACCGCTTTCTGTTTGCGCTCAGCCCTATACGGCTGCTTTCCGGCCGAGGCGTGCCACTCCCCCGGTGGTCAGCGCTCAAAGTAGTAGACGGCTCGATGGGAGCCACGTAAGCTAACGGGTCGTATCCTGCACCGGAGCCGCATCCAAAATACGGCGAATACGCTCACGACGCTCCGTCAACGTACGCTCAAAACCGTGCTGCGTGGGCTCGTAGTAGACCGTACCGCGCAGAGTATCCGGCAGGTACTGCTGCGCCGCCACATGCCCCGGCTCATCATGCGCATACACATACCCCACGCCGTGACCAAACTGCTTAGCCCCCGCATAATGACCATCACGCAGATGCACCGGAACCTGACCCGAAGCACCCGCACGCACATCCGCAATCGCGCGGTTAATAGCGTTATACGCGGCGTTCGACTTCGGCGCGAGCGCACAATAAATCACCGCCTGCGAGAGGATAATACGCGCCTCCGGCATGCCCACTAGCGCCACCGACTGCGCCGCAGCCGTCGCCACCTGCAGCGCCTGCGGATCAGCCAGACCAATATCCTCACTCGCCAAAATCATGATGCGACGCGCCACAAAACGCGGATCCTCGCCGCCCTCCAACATGCGCGCCAAATAGTGCACCGCGGCGTCCGCATCAGAGCCGCGCATGGACTTAATGAACGCACTCACCACGTCATAATGCTGATCACCCGAACGGTCGTAGCGGATCGCGGCGCGGTCCACCGCCTCCGTAGCATGCGCCAGAGTGATGCGCACGGGCGCGGCAGGGTCAGTCTCTTCGGCACCGGTTTCTGCGGGGCCAGTTTCTGCAGGGGCATTTCCCGCAGCTTCAGCCTCGCTAAACGCAATCGCAGCCGCCGCCTCCAGCGAGGTCAGGGAGCGGCGAGCGTCGCCTCCAGAAACCGCGGCAAGGTGGGCGCGCGCATCCTCATCAATGACCGCCGCACCGTCAAAACCGCGCGGATCAGCCAACGCACGGTCAATCAGACGCTCAATATCGGACTGCTCCAGCGAATGAACCCGCAGCAATAGCGAGCGTGAGAGCAGCGGCGAAATAATGCTGAACGACGGGTTCTCCGTCGTAGCCGCCACCAGAATCACCCAGCGGTTCTCCACGCCGGGCAGGAGCGCATCCTGCTGGGCCTTGGTGAAACGGTGAATCTCGTCCAGGAACAGCACGGTGGTCGTGCCGTACATGTCACGGTCGAGCAGCGCCTGGTCCATGACCGCGCGCACGTCCTTCACGCCCGCAGTAATCGCCGAAAGCTCCACGAACTTACGACCCGGCGCGCGCGCAATCACATGCGCCAGAGTGGTCTTACCCGTACCCGGAGGGCCGTACAAAATCACCGAGGACGGGCCAGCCGGGCCGGCGTTCTCCCCCGCCAACACGCGCAGAGGCGCACCCGGAGTCAGCAGATGCTCCTGGCCGAGGACCTCATCAATCGTGCGCGGACGCATACGCACCGCCAACGGCGCACGAGATGCCGAACGCGCAGAATGCGCACGCGAGGCAGAGGCACGCGAGGAGGGCTCCTCAGCGGGCGCACCAATCAGGCTCACGCGGTCCCCGTCATCGGGCAGCTCAAGATCAAAGAGGGAATCAGCCATAGTCTTACTCTATCGTTTCAAAGGCTTGAGGTGGGTTCGGGGTGCGGATTTAGCTCGCGGCGTGACACCACACGGGTTTTCGATAGGTTAGTGTCTTCGCCGTGGGTTTTAAACCCCGGGGCAATCCACTAACCTATCGAAAGCGCCGGCCTAGAGGGTCTCACTATCGAGAATCAGGGTCACCGGGCCGTCATTGACGAGCTCCACCTGCATGTCCGCACCGAACACGCCGGTCTCCACGTGCAGGCCACGCTCACGCAGCGCCTGAACATAGTCGTTGAACAGCGGCTCACTCACCGCGCCGGGCGCAGCAGCAGACCAGGAGGGGCGGCGACCCTTCTTCGCATCCCCGTACAGGGTGAACTGGCTGACCGCCAGCACGGGTGCGCCCTCATCGAGCAGGGACTTCTCCCCCTCCAGCAGGCGCAGGTTCGCGGTCTTATCGGCAAGCTTCGCAACCTGCGCCGCACCGTCACCGTGCGTAATACCGACCAGCACCAGGTAGCCGGGCTGGTCAATCGCGCCGACCGTCTCACCCGCCACGCGCACCGCCGCGCGGGTCACGCGCTGAATAACTACTCGCATCGTTCACCTTTCAACTTGGAGCCGGCCTTCACCGGGCTCATACATCTCTTTCGACACCGCTCTCAGCGGCTGGTTTAGGGGGAGCCGCAGTTCTAGAGGCAACCGCCTCAGAGCACACCGCGCAACTGCACGGCACGCAAAAATTGGTTCGCCGCCCGCGGGGTACGAAACTCAATAAAACGCTTCTGCAGATGCTGCCCGCGAGCCTCCGCCAGCAACTCCCCGACGTGCGGGTAGCTCCTCCACGTGTACCGAATCATGTTGTCCGGGTCGCGCAGAATATTCTTCAGCGGCGGCTCCACATTATCAGCCCACAGCCTCTGACCCGTCACCGCACGGCACACCGTCCTGCGAACCACACGCCACATGACCACCGCACGGCTATAGCGCAGGTAAATCACCACATCCGCACGCTCCAGCAGGCGGCCGCGCACCTGCGGATACTGCCACTCCGTAATCCACGCAGGCCGCTCAATGAGTGTCTGAACATCCGCCTCAAAACTAGGGCGCGGAGTCCAGCTCGGACCCCAATGCAACGAGTCCATCTCCGTATGCGGAATGTCCAGGAGGCGCCCCAACCGCGCCGCGAACGTCGTCTTACCGCTACCGCTCGGGCCGGCAATCAGAATACGCATGCTCCCCTCCCACTTTGGTTAGTACACAAATCGGCACGCACGCCAGTTGATACAAAAGGTGGGCTGCGACCCTGCACCAGCAGAATACACAGCCCACCCTCAACGGCGACCCCGGCACAACTCAACGCCCGCCGGGTCCACGCCGCACAGGCCCGCACCCCCTACGGGGCGCACGACCAAAGACTAGAGAATTACTCCTCGTCCTTCTTCTTCGGCTTGAAATCAACGCCAGCTTCCTTACGCTGCTCCGGAGTAATCGGTGCAGGAGCCGCAGTCAGCGGATCGAAACCATTACCGGTCTTCGGGAACGCAATAACCTCGCGAATCGAATCAACGCCAGCCAGCAGAGACACAATACGGTCCCAACCGAACGCAATACCACCCATGGGCGGTGCGCCGTACTTGAACGCATCCAGCAGGAAGCCGAACTTCTCCTGAGCCTCTTCCTCGCCAATGCCCATCACAGCGAACACGCGTTCCTGCACGTCACGGCGGTGAATACGGATCGAACCGCCACCAATCTCGTTACCGTTGCAGACAATGTCGTAAGCGTACGCCAGAGCCGAACCCGGGTCAGTGTCAAAAGTGTCCAGGAACTCGGGCTTCGGGGAGGTGAACGCGTGGTGCACAGCAGTCCACGCGGAGTGACCCAGAGCCACGTCACCGGACTCAGTAGCCTCAGCAGAAGACTCAAACATGGGAGCGTCAACAACCCACACGAAGGACCACTCGCCGTCCTTAATCAGGCCGGTACGGTGACCAATCTCAACACGAGCAGCACCCAGCAGCGCGCGGGAAGCCTTAGCCTCACCAGCAGCGAAGAAGATGCAGTCGCCGGGCTTCGCGCCGGTAGCCTCAGCCAGGCCAGCACGCTCAGCGTCGGTAATGTTCTTAGCAACCGGACCGGTCAGCTCGCCATCTTCCTGAATGAGGACATAAGCCAGGCCCTTAGCGCCGCGCTGCTTCGCCCACTCCTGCCAAGCGTCCAGGGTACGGCGGGGCTGGGATGCGCCACCGGGCATCACCACGGCACCCACGTAAGGAGCCTTGAACACGCGGAAAGTGGTGTCCTTGAAGTACTCGGTCAGCTCAGTCAGCTCCAGGCCGAAGCGCAGGTCAGGCTTATCCGTACCGTACTTCTCCATCGCATCCTTGTAGGTCATGCGCTGAATCGGGCGGGGAACCTTCACATCAATCAGGTTCCACACAGCCTCAACGATGCGCTCGCCCAGCTCAATGATGTCTTCCTGATCAACGAACGAAGCCTCAATGTCCAGCTGAGTGAACTCAGGCTGACGGTCCGCACGGAAATCCTCGTCACGGTAGCAGCGAGCAATCTGGTAGTACTTCTCAATACCGCCCACCTGCAGCAGCTGCTTGAACAGCTGCGGGGACTGCGGCAGAGCATACCAAGAACCCGGAGCCAGACGAGCCGGCACCAGGAAGTCACGCGCACCCTCAGGGGTCGAACGGGTCAGGGTCGGGGTCTCAACCTCAATGTAGCCGTCCTCAGCCAGCAGGTTACGTGCCGCACGGTTCGCGTCCGAACGCAGACGCATGATGCGAGCCGGCTCCGGGCGGCGAAGATCCAGGTAGCGGTAGCGCAGGCGCGCCTCCTCACCCACCTCAACGTGCTCGTCAATCTGGAAAGGCAGCGGAGCGGCAGTGTTCAGCACCTCAACGGCGGACACCTCAACCTCAATCTCGCCGGTCGCCAGGTTCGGGTTCTCATTACCCTCCGGGCGCTTAGTCACCAGACCGGTCACACGCAGCACATACTCATTGCGCAGGTGCTCAAAATCAGCCTCATTGTGGAAAACACACTGGGTGACACCCTCACGGTCACGCAGGTCAACGAAAGCGACACCACCGTGGTCGCGGCGGCGAGCCACCCAACCGGTCAGGGTAACAGTCTCTC
Source organism: Rothia mucilaginosa ATCC 25296 (assembly GCF_000175615.1). Lineage (GTDB taxonomy): Bacteria > Actinomycetota > Actinomycetes > Actinomycetales > Micrococcaceae > Rothia > Rothia mucilaginosa. The sequence continues at coordinate 91,111 of NZ_ACVO01000016.1, forward strand.
CAATATTTGCGGCGGTCAGCTCGCCGTTGGTGTGAGTGCGAAGCACAGACATTCCTTTCATAGCGGGCACCTCACGACTATAGACAGTAGCCGGGTACACGCGGTTGATGATATGCGCACACTGCGTGCGCCTCATATATTGTATCCCCTCCGGGCAGGTCGATGGCGGGTCGGGGCAAGTCAGGCACCAGAAAATGGGGCGCGGAGACGGGGCTGTAGGTAGGGCGGCAGGTTCGTGGGGGTCTGCGGTCGATAGGTTAGTGTCTTCGCCGTGGGTCTTTAACCCGGGGTGAAGGCATTACCCTATCGAAAAGCCGCTAACCTATCGAAGTATTACCGAGGAATCCACACCGCATGCCTGTGGACAAACACTTTTTCGGTAGAATCCGCGAAGTTATCCACAGATTTCACGAACAAACCCCACAACCTCACACAGCCTGCCAGGATAAAGCCTATGAACACCGCAACTATTCCGTGGCAACGCGTCCCAAACGTACTACCGGCTACACCAGAAACTACCCGCGCCGCAGAACTACACCCATTCGTGCTGAACTCCCAGATGCTCAACCTGCGAGGAATCGGACCAAAACGCATTCGCAAACTAGTGGCGGAAGGGTCTCTGCAACGTATCCAGCGAGGAGCCTATATTTACACCCGCGATGCCCAAGCGCTCACCCCCGAAGAGCGGCTCACTGTACGGTGCATCGCTGCTCAGATGATGGGTCTTCAAGGGATCTTCTCCCACACATCAGCCGCGGCGCTATGGGGACTTGATGTACTCTCTGTTCCCCAAATGATAAGCGTGTATAGCTGTAGTCATAGCACCTCTGACAAGGGAAGAATCACCCGGCGTTACAGCGCCACTGGCCCCGAGGAAGTCACCAGGTTGCCGGGCACATCCATCATGGTTACGACGGTGGCTCGCACGCTACAGGATTGCGCGCGCAGCATGCCCTTTCGGGAGGCGGTGGTCCTCGCTGACTCCATCATGCGGCGGGGACTGATGGAGCCCCACGAGGTAACCGAGATTCTACTGAGCCTCACCGGGTACGGCGGTTCCGCAGGGCCTTTCCTTGCGCAGGCGGTGGATGCATCCAGCGAGTCGGCCGGTGAAAGCCTCACCCGGTGCCTACTCATGGAGCACAGGCTGCCCCTCCCCGTAACGCAGTACCCGATTTCATGCGAGGGCCGTAACTATCGAGTGGACTTCGCCTGGCCCGAGGCGCGGGTCATTCTCGAGTTCGACGGCGAACAGAAATACGTGGAGCACCCCGGCAGGGACCGCTACGAAGCCGCCCGCGACCGTGCCCTAGCCCGCGCCGGGTGGACGGTCGTGCACCTTACATGGGCAGACATCTTCAACAAAGAGCTGGAGGTCGTGACCCATTTGCGGAACCTACTTCTGAAATAAGCCGGGGTTGGCAGCCGAAGACCAAGGAGACGGGCGGAGGTGTTCCGTGTGGGGTGCAGTTTTTCGGTGATGACTTATGGATTTCAGTCATGACTTAGTGACTCTGGTACGGGTTAAAGGCCCCCTCCAAAGTCACTAAGTCATTACCCAAATCAAGAACCCATGGCAAAAGACACTAAATCATGGCACAAATTCACGCGACAAAAGATGACGACCAAAAAGACCCGCCCGGCAGGGAGGTCAATATCCTCCCCACCAGGCGGGTACACATCCATATGCAGGCTACAGTAACCAGATTATTACAGCAGCCAGATACTACAGCGGCCAAACACCGTAGGCATTACAGGCCCTAAAATGACAGGCCCCTAATGTTTACAGGCCCTCAGCACGCACAATCTGAACGTGCAGGTCCTCAGCCGGCGGCATCCACGAAGCCGGATCAGCAGCAACCTGCTCACCCGAACGGATATCCTTCACCTCGTGAACCGGGGCACCCGACTCATCCGACGAAATGAACCACACGAACGGAATGCCGCGCTTCTCAGCGTACTTAATCTGCTTACCGAACTTCGCCGCATTCGCAGACACCTCGCAGGCGATACCGCGGGCACGCAGCGCATCCGCAACATCATTCGCAGCCGACCAGCCCTCATCATTCGTCAGAGCCACGAACACAGCCGAAGGCACCTTACGGCTCGCCTGCGCAAAACCCTGCGACAGAATACGAGCCACCACACGGGTCACACCAATCGACAGGCCAACACCCGGGTACGTCTTCTTACCGTTCGACGCCAGCGACTCATAACGGCCGCCCGAGCAAATCGAACCCAGCGACTCGTGACCAACCAGAACAGTCTCATACACGGTGCCGGTGTAGTAGTCCAGGCCGCGAGCAATCGACAGGTCAGCCAGCACCTTACCCGGCGCACGGCGGGACGCCTCCTCAATGACCTCAGCCAGCTCAGCAAGACCCTGATCCAGCAGCTCGTGCTCCACCGAATACTTAGCAGCAAGCGCACGCACCTGCTCCACGAAGGATGCGTCCTCAGTGCGGATCTGCGCCAGCTCCAGGGCGGCAACGGCAGCATCCGCGCTCGCACCAGCCTCAGCCTGCAGCTCCTCAGCCACACGCTCAGCACCAATCTTCTCCAGCTTGTCAATAGAACGCAGAACAGCCGCAGTATCAGTCAAACCCAAGCCCAGATAGAAACCCTCAGCCAGCTTGCGGTTATTCACACGCAGCTTGAACTCAGGAATCGGCAGCTTCGACAGCGCATCAACAACAACCAGCGCCAAGGTCACATCGTAACGGAACGGCAGCTCGCCGTCGCCAACCACGTCAATATCAGCCTGAGTGAACTCGCGGGCACGACCCTCCTGCGGACGCTCACCACGCCACACCTTCTGAATCTGGTAACGCGAGAACGGGAAATTCAGGTAACCGGCGTTCTCCACCACATAACGGGCAAACGGCACGGTCAGGTCAAAGTGCAGAGCCAGCTTTTCCTTAGCCTTCGCAGCCTCGTCCTCCTGCAGGCGAGAAATTGCGTAAACTTCCTTGTCAATCTCACCCTTGCGCAGCAGCTGCTCAATAGTCTCTACCGAACGAGTCTCAATCGGGGAGAAACCGTGCAACTCAAAAGTCTCACGCAAAGTGTCCAGAACATGATTCTCAACCAACCGCTCAGCCGGAAGATACTCGGGAAAACCAGACAGCGAAGCCTTGCGAGCCATACGCGATACTCCTTGACAAAGAACTCGACAACAAAACCCCGGAACACCTCCGGGCATATCTACCCATCATACCAACACCCACCCCAGCACAGCACCCACTCCCCCAGCTCACCCGACACAAACCCACGCAAACCCGCAGCCGGCAGGTTCGCCCACAACACAACACGACCAGACACTACTCACACACACCCCACAGAGGCTATGCTTAGGAGGTGCACACGCACACCCAAACGGGTGCCCACCACGGGGAACAGCGCAAAGGCGCCCCACCCCCAGCACCCCCGAGTGAAAGAGTTATAGCGGTGACTACCAAACCCGACGACACTGTAAACCTCGAAAAGGCACGCCAGTACGGCCGCGTCTCCGAGGACGGCCACGTCTTCGTCATTGTCGACGGCGAAGAATACGCCGTAGGCCAGCTGCCCGGCGCCTCCGAAGAAGAAGCGCTCAGCTACTTCGCCCGCAAGTTTGAAAACGTCGAGGCGCAGGTTGCCCTGCTCGAATCCCGCCTCGCCAACAACGCCCCCGCCGCAGACTTGCAGAAGGGCATCACCTCCATCGGTGCACAGATCGGTGTGCGCAACATGGTCGGCGACTACTCCGGCCTGCAGAAGCGCCTCATCTCCCTCGCAGAGCAGATCGCTGAACTCGGCGAAAAGCAGCAGCAGGCACGCACCGAAAACCGTGAACGCGCCCTCGCCGTCCGCGAAGAAATCGTCGCGGAAGCCGAGCAGATTGCCGGCCAGGACCCCGACCAGATTCACTGGAAGAACTCCCACTCCCGCATGAACGAACTGTTCGAAGCGTGGAAGAAGGCACAGCGCGAAATTCACCTGGCAAAGAGCGTAGAGGACGAGCTGTGGAAGCGTTTCCGCGCAGCCCGCACCACCTTCGACCGCAACCGCCGCGCACACTTCTCTCAGCTCGACGACCGCAACGCACGCATCAAGCGCGCCAAGGAAGAGCTGATTGCACGTGCGGAAGAGCTGTCCACCTCGACTGACTGGTCTGAGACTTCCCGCGTATACGGCGACCTGATGCGCGCCTGGAAGCAGGTACCCCGCGGCCACCGTCGTGAAGACGACAAGCTGTGGGCACGCTTCCGCGCGGCACAGGACGTATTCTTCAACGCCCGCAACGAAGCCGAAGCAGCGCAGGACGCAGTCTACGCCGAAAACCTCAAGGTCAAGGAAGCGCTGCTCGAAGAAGCACGCGCACTCCTGCCCGTCGAAGACATTGAGGGCGCGAAGGCAGCCTTCGAGAAGATCCTGGACCGCTGGGATGCGGCAGGCCGCGTACCCCGCAACGACCTGCGCCGCGTCGACGGCGAACTGCGCCGTATTCAGGACGAAATCAACGGCGCCGAAGAGGCAAAGTGGAAGCGCAATGACCCCGCCAAGGCGGCACGCGCGAACTCCCTGCTCGCACAGATCGAGGGCTCCCTCGCCGAGCTGGAAGCAGAGCTCGCAGCAGCTGAGAAGGGCGGCGACTCCAAGAAGATCGCCAAGGCTAAGGAAGCTCTGGAGGCGCGCCGCGCCTGGGCAGCAACCCTGCAGGGCTTCGGCAACTAGGGTCTAGCCGACGGTCTAAATAACGGTCTAATTAACGCCGAGAAGCCACATGTGTTTCGAAAAGCCACTTCTTTGGTGGCTTCTCGAAACACATGTGGCTTCTGCGTGTCTGCGGAGATGTCTCTGCTGGGTGTCTGCAGGGTGCGGAATTTTAGGCTCGGCTGGAGGGGCTAGTCATCAACGGGCTCATAATTCATGATTTCCCATTTCTGACCGTTGTGCTTCAGCTCAAATCTAAAGGTGTCATCGGTTTTATCGTCATTACTCCATTTGCGCCAGCTACCGTCAGATTCAACATAAGTCTCGTAATCCCATTCGCGGTACGCCTTCCAGAAATAGGTTTCACCGTCTTCGGACCAGGGGTTACCGTCAGCAAGATAATGGTTTATACCGCCAATGACCCATCCGCCGCTCTTGTAAAGCTCCTCGACGCCTGTATAGGCCTTACGTTCGTCTTCAAAAGTAGGGGACATGAACTTGAAAGCCATCGAGTAATCGCCAGTTTGAGTACCGTAATTACCCCACAAGATCCAGGCATCCATCGTCTTGCGTATGCCCTCTAGAGACTTTTCGTTGTAGCCGTCCTCCGGAACGTTAGGCTTCGGCACATTCTGTGCCGGACCGTACTTATCCGCCGGGCGGTACTCGCCGTCGGGTGCCTTTGATCCGCCCGAGTAGCCGCGGACAGTAGACGGGGTCGCGCTCGGCGCGGCGGAAGTCGTGGCTGCCGCCTCGTTATTAGCCTGCTGGCCGCACGCCGCAAGCAGGGTGCTCATGCCCAGGAGTGCACCGCCGTTCAACAACGCTCGACGAGTAAGAAAAACGGAAGTCATGAAGTAGATTCCTTCTATCGGTGTGGTGTGAATGGGGGATGCTGATTAGAAAGTGGAAGATAGAGAAATAATTCTCGAAGCAAGAATAAGAATTCTTGCGATACTAATAAATGCTTTAAATTTCCTATCTAGTCATCTACTTGTTCAAAGTCGATAATCTTCCAACCCTCAGAGGTGTACTTGAACGAGAACTTCCACGTGTCATCATCTTTAGCGTCATTCTCGTAAGACTTCCAATCACCGTTAGGTTCAACATACATAACGTAACCCCACTCCCGGTACGCCTTCCAGAAGTAAGTCTCCCCCTCAATCCAGGGGTTCCCGTCAGCAATGTAGTGATCAAGCCCCGCAATAATCCAGCCGCCTCGCTTGTAGAGGGATTCAAGACCTTCGTAGGAATCTAGTAGTTCCGTGAAGCTGCTGTCAACGAATTTGCGTGCTTGACTGTAGTCTCCGGTCTGGGTGCCGTAGTTGTTCCATTCAATCCACGCGTTGAGTGTTTTGCGAAGACCTTCATTAGATTTTTCGCGGTATCCGTCCTCTGGTGATGCAGGTTTCGGAACGTTTTGCGCCGGACCGTTGGGGTCAGCTCCACGGTACTCTCCATCTGGCGCCTTTGAGCCGCCGGAGTAGCCTCGAACAGTAGACGGGGTTGCAGAGGGAGAACCGGTATCTACCGCAGATGCGGAGGCGGTTTCACTCGGCACAGCAGTCGAGGACGCCGAAGCACCCGCTTCGTTAGCCGCCTGCTGACCGCACGCCGCAAGCAAGGTACCAAGACCCAGAAGGGTACCGCCGCTCAGCATCGCGCGGCGGGTCAAAATAACGGAAGTCATGGAAGTAAATTCCTTCTATCGGTGTGGTGTGTAAATAGAGGGAGGCTGGTTAGAAACCGGAAAGTCACCAGCATGAGCAGTATTATTCCGCTTTATTGCCCATGGCTCTCAGGGGCATCCCCTTTTCCGCTACCAATAATCTTCCAATAGCCATCTGAATATTTATAGAAGTAATTGAAAAGATCGTCATCTTTATTTGTATTAGCTTGCTTGGTAATTTCTCCATCAGAATCCACATACATAACAGTGGTCCAGAAACGACGAACCTTCATACGGTAGAACTTCTGCTGATTGTCATAAATCAAGTCACCTTCAGATCGGTAAGCATCCAACCCATCAACAACCCAGCCGCCGCGCTTATAAAGATCCTCAATGTACTCATAAAACGGGTATTCCTTAGAAGTCTTTTCGACGTATCGGAAAACCGGAGCGCAATCCCCGGTCTGAATAGCATAGTTATGGGCAGTCAACCAGTCTTGCATCATATGGTCGATACCCTCTTCAGTCTCGGGGTACTGTGCGGGTTCCTTACGCGGCTCGGGGACGTTCTGAGCCGGGCCGTAGCCGTCCGCCTTACGGTATTCACCGTCGGGTGCTTTGGACTGACCAGAGTATCCGCGCGTAACCCTCGGGCTTGGAGTAGCCGATGCAGAAGCAGTATCAGATACCGCCGCAGACGTCGAAGCAGTCTCGCTCGGCGCGGCGGATGTTGTAGCAGATGCGCTCACCTCGTTGGTGGCTTGTTGGCCGCACGCCGCAAGCAGGGCACCAACACCCACAAGTGCGCCGCCGCTCAACAGTGCGCGGCGGGTAAAAAGGTTGGAAGTCATGGAAATACATTCCTCATATCGGTGTGAAGTGTGAATAGGTGGCTGGCTAGAAACCGGAAGACTAACCTGCCGAAGGGGAAGAACCCCCGATAGCTGAGAAGCCACATGCGTTTCGAAAAGCCATAAACAAAGTGGCTTCTCGGCGAACATGTGGCTTCTCAGCATAAGACCCATAGTGGGGGAACGGCCTTACATGTCGGGCCAGTCGCGGTGCAGCGAATACTCTGTGTCCCCGTCACCGTTATCGTTGAGGTGCCAACGCTGACCGGTACGAATATCGGCCTTACGTAGGCGCGGGTTCGGGTTATCCTTCTTGCCCATGGTCGGATCGTTCTTGCAGCCCCAACGAGTGTCGTCATAGCTGCAGTCACCGGCTACGCGTCCCACATCGGTCCACCACACACGCACCAGCAACGGGTCACTGGTCGCCTGCGGGGTCACCTCCATCATCTGCCACGGGCCACCATCCACACGGAAACGAGCCGTATAGTGCACAGTCGCGTACGCGTGGAAGTTACCCGAACGCTGGTAAGCGTAGCTGGTATCCGTCTGACGCGGACGCTCACGAGGGTAGGTGGTGACCGGTTTGCCTGCGGTGTAGTTGGTATCTGTATCACCATTGCCGTACTCGATGACATAGGAGGAGGGCATGAGCTCAATTTCGACGTGTCCGGCGAGCATGTCTGCTTCGAGGCGGTAGGGGCCACCGTCATCGACGTAGAAGTTGATCTGGTCGCCCTTGTAGACGTTGGGGTCACCTTCTGCTCGTCCGGTGCCTGCGGGGTTGTTATAGGACTGGTGGAGGGTGGGTTTGCCCGGCTCTAGCGATTCTGCTGCGTGGCGAATTTCCGTCATAACTTCTTCGTAGGTCGGACCTGCAGGGCCTGGGCTGTCGGCACTGGTCAGGGTGCGGGTATCGTCAGGGACACAGACTTCTGAGGTGGGGCTATATTTGCCGAGGCCACCATCGATGTAGGACCCATCGTCACGAACGATGAGATTGTTGAGTTTTACGTGTCCAACCTTTCCGTCCTTTACGCAGCCAAGGATATTAGAGTCACTTTTGGAACGAATTAGGGTAAGGCCGTTGGCGCCTTTGGTGGTGTAGGTACTAGGTTCTGAATTGGGTTGCTGAGACGTATATTCGCTATCAGACTTATTCGTTCCAGTTGTTGGTTCACCTACAGGTGCGTTTTTATCTCTTTTTACTCTCTGCGTTTGACAGACTTTAGCGCTTTTGTCTGAGGAGCATTCTTTTGTCGTAACCCCTGCAATAACAGGACCAGGATTTAAGCATAAGACCTGTAAAGCAATAAAAATGGGGAGAATAACTTTACGTGTACTCATCGCTTTAATCCTCTACTGATTCGTAGCGCATAATCTCCCACTGTTGACCATTATGCTTCAACTCAAATTTAAAAGTGTTCTTAGTCTTGTCCTTATTTTCCCATCGGCGCCAGCTGCCGTCAGATTCAACATAGGTCTCATAGTCCCACTCGCGGTACGCCTTCCAAAAATAGGTTTCACCATCTTCTGACCAGGGGTTACCGTCCGCAATAAAGTGGTCTACTCCTCCAATGACCCAACCACCACTAGCGTAGAGATCCTCAATATCTTCATACGCTTTCAATTCGTTTTCATATGAAGGTGAAATAAACTGGCGTGCTTTTGTGAAATCACCGGTTTCGGTACCGTAATTTGCCCACTGAATCCAGGCATCCAAAGTTTTGCGGAGGCCTTCTAGGGATTTTTCGCGGTATCCGTCTTCAGGCGCGGTGGGTTTGGGTACGTTCTGGGCGGGACCATATTTGTCAGCCTTACGGTACTCCCCGTCAGGCGCCTTTGAGCCGCCCGAGTAGCCTCGGACAGTAGACGGGGTAGCACTCGCCGAAGGCGACTCCGAAGCCGCGGCAGACGTCGAAGCGGTCTCGCTCGGCGCAGCGGATGCGGTGGCTGCCGCCTCGTTATTTGCCTGCTGGCCACAGGCCGCAAGCAGGGCACCAAAGCCCATGAGTGCGCCACTACCCAACAGGGTACGGCGATTAAAGATGGTCGAATCCATAGAAGATACGCTCCTATCGTCGGTGATGGTGTGTTGTTTAGTTACTAGTCGGGCCATTATTCGCAGGTCAAGCTGACTACCGGAAGGAAAACAGCCCCGTAGTGCGCCTAACAAGCGCATCAATGCGCCGTAGAACACTACAGTTACCACCCTACCGCATGTTTGCGGTCGTTTGCACCCCGTTGAGCCACATGACCACATGTTGTGGCGTTTGGGTGCAACAAAAGACGCCAGGACCCCTACCGCTAGGGTGCCTGGCATGGGCGGGCGGGCTACACGGCGAGCGCGTACATGTCGCGGAGTGCCTCTTCTGCCTCGTCAAGGGCGTATCCGCTCTGACAGAGCGCGTCGCAGCCGTTACCGTAGCGGAGGCCAGCGAGGAACTCGCGGTCGGTCACCTCCGGCAGGTACGCCATGAGGTATTCGCCGTTGTCAGTGAAGAAGTCGTCAATGTTGGCGGCGTCCTGGCCGGAGTAGAAGGCGCGGAAGTCTTCGTCATTGTAGTAACCAACCGTGTACATGAGGGGCTCCTTTGGTCGCTCGGCGGAGTGGGCGAGAACGCGTCGTTGTTCTCTATCACCAAAGGTACGAGGCACCCCTGACAAGATAAGGGGCTGCACCGCCCGTGCCGGAGAAAAACACCAAAAAAATATTGCGTGACGAGTGGTTTTCTGGAGGCGCGCTCCCCCGCCAAACTCCCCCGCCGCACGGAAGATTAGGCGCGGACGGGCTTGCCTCCTGTGTGCCGTTGCCCCGCCTCCCACACACCGTGCGGAAATTCGGTCATGGGTTACGGACTTCGACCATGGGTTAGTGACTCTGGGCTGGGGTTTTAACCATTACCAAAGACGCTAAGTCATAACTGAAATTGCTAAGTCATTACTGAATTTTTACCGGCGGTGGGTAGCTAGCTGTTTCGATAGGTTACTGTCTTCACTGCGGGTTAAAGACCCACGGCGAAGACACTAACCTATCGAAGGAGTCCCCGACCCTCCCCTCATGAACAGTGAGAAGCCACATGTGTTTCGAGAAGCCGCCAAAGAAGTGGCTTTTCGAAACACATGTGGCTTCTCGGCGGAATACCACTGGCCTGGTTGGAATACCTCTGGGCGGATTACCGCCGGTCGCGGGAGATTACCACGCTACATTCGGGTCTACTCGCCCCTCAGGAATGATGCGACCTTACCCCAGAAACCCTTCTGGTTTCCAGTGTTGCGGGTGCCCGTGGGGGTCGGCTGGAAAACCGGACGCTGCTGGCTCGGCGCATCCTGCTGATACGCCGGGTTCTGCTGGTACTGGGGAGGCGCCGGCTGGTACGGATAGTTCGCCTGCGGGTGCTGCGGGTTCGCCTGGTAGCCCTGCGCCTGGTAACCCGGTGCCTGATAGTTCGGATCCTGATAACCCTGCGCCTGGTACGCGTCTGCCTGCGACTGAGCACTCGGGTGGTATTGCGCATCAGAGTGGTAGTGGGCATCGGGGCGGTACTGGGATTCTGCGTGGTGCGGGGCGTCCGCGTAGCCCTGTGCCTGGTATCCCTGCGGGTTCGGACGGTACTCAGGGGCCGGCTGAGGAGCCTGCTGGTACGCGGGTTCTGCATGATTTGCCGCCGCCTGGTTCGCTGCGGGACGCGGCGGGTTAGAGTACGCGGGGCGCGGGTTCGGCTGCTGCGACTGGGCAGGTGCCTGACGCTGTGCGGGAGCCGGGCGCGCCTCCTGAGCGGGCTTCGCGGTAGGTGCGGGCTGAGCGGGAGCCGGGCGCTTCGGACCGGTGTGCGGTGTACGCTGTCGCGGCTGACCACTAGGAACCCACAGATGCTCACATTCAGGAACGCCACTCTGCTCGGCAAGATCCTGAACAACGAACGCCGAACTGAAAAGCATGTCCTCCATGGTCCACTCAAGCGGCGGCTGTGCGTTCGGTGCCAGCTGCAGCTTGTCCAGTTCGCGCAGGTGCAGGGCGAGCACATCCACCATGTAGCTGATGACGGCGAGGTTCGGCTGCTCCCCCAGGTTCTTCGGGTAGGCGAAGTGGTAGATGTAGGTGTTGATGTTCTGCCGCTTTTCCAGGGCTTTCGCCGTCTTCTCAACGGGGACGCCGCCGCAGGTAAGATCCGAGAGGCTGTCGAAGGTTGCGGGGCCTTCAGAGGCACGCACGGTCAGCGGACGCGAGGGGTCCACGGCGGACTGCTTCGGCCAGAAAATGCCGGGTCGGAATGCCATCTGCAGGCTGTTGTTGACGACGATTTCCTTCTCGGGTCGCCAGGGCTTCTCGTGGTCCACGATGTACTTGCGCGGCATGGCGAAGGTGGTGAAGGAGCACGCGAAGCTCTGCAGCTCCTCCCCTGCCGGTGAGGTGCTCAGAATGTATGCTTTGGCGCGGTTCCAGGTTTCGCTGTTACGCATCTTGTTGACGAACATGGACAGCTTCGTCATGAACCCGTCGACTTTGACGGTGGGTGCGTCGGCGGTAATCAGGTAGATACGCGCCGTGCCGTAGAGCGAGGAAAGCGCATACTTCTTGTTCGATTCGCCGAAGTTGGTGCCCATGATGAGGTGGCAGGTGGGCGGGTTGACCGGTTCGCCGTCGTAGAAGGGCGTGTAGTCGAAGCCCATGTCGATGACCTGGCAGGATTCTGCGGCGGCGTGGATGCTGTCGAGGGTGAGGGTTTCGTTGGTGGGCGTGCCGTCTGCGTTGTTGAACGCGATGAAGGCGGCCGTGTAGCCGTAGGCCGCGCTCTTGGGCTTGTCCAGGGCGAAGGTGTTGCATTGCGGGTGGTGTGCGGCGTACTGCTGCTGGATGTGTGATACGGCGTTGTGCGGCATGGTCCCTCCTTGGGGTGTGGTTGTTTATCGGATTCGATTGTGTGGGTGTGTGATGTGTTTTACTGTACGCTACTCCCCTGACAGGCTAAGCGGGAAAGGGCGCATTTTTCGCGATAAATCGCGATGCGACGGCTGTACTCTCACCGGCGAGCGCGCTCTCAGCGGCGAGTTTGGTGGGTGGAGGAGGGACGGTGGGCGGAGGGGCGGCGCATCCAACTGTGCGGGTGCGCCGCGCCCTCCTATTGATGGTGTACGTCAGGTGCTGTTAGCGCTGCTCGGTCTTCTACAGCGTGTGCTTCACCATTTCGGGGACCAGACGGGGTTCCTCCACCTGGTACGATGCCACATCCACCGCATCAGTGTTCAGAGTCCACCAGTCATCGGGCAGCGAGTCAATCCATGCTTCCCAATCCTTCGTGTGCCAATCGTACGAACGGTTCTGGAATTCATCCCAGCTATCGCCGCCAAGAGCCCTCGGGAAGACCGATACATCTACCGACGGGTCCGGTTCGTAGTCGTCCGGGCGGCCTTCATCCCAACACTCAAGGAACTGACGCCAGTTCTTCTTCGTGATGATGAAGGATTCTTCTCCCTCAGGGCCGAAGCGTTCCTGGTCCGCCACATAGGAGGAATCCTGCACACGCTTCCAGAAGGTGGGGACGTCAATCTCACCACGCTTGAGCAGATCAGCCAGGTACTCGATACGGTCATGCTTGGGGCCAAACGCCCCGCGGGGAAAACCGTCGCCGAAGGGCAGCAGGCGGCCAGCACGGTAGTCCTCCATGTTGATGGTCTCCCACGAGAAGCCGCCCTCCTCCTCGTACTGGTCAGGTTCCAGGCAGGGGTACCAGTCGCTGTCGTACACCATGCGCATCAGCTCAGCTGAACCGTCCTCACCTTCACGGGTGTAACGATCCACCAGGCCAGCACGCACGTACTTCTCCTGCGCCTCATTCAGATGGTACTGACCACCCTTGCGGCGGAAACCCAGCTTCTCGGTCTCGATACCAAGCTTCAGGCGGCTCTTGTGCACTGCCACAGCAGCTTCAATCGTCTTCTGGCTCAGCGGCATGATATCCACCAAACGGGTCATCGTCTCGTACGGAGTAACAAGGTTCAGAGTGCGCAGCGTCTCTTCACATCCGCTAGGATCTTCCCTGTACATGCCTTCTTCGACGAAGTCGAGCTTCTTTTTCAAAGGCATGTTCGGAATCTCTTCACGCAGCTTGTTGAGCCACTCAACAGCGAATTCATCCTCAGGATCATCATCCACGCTGTTTTCAGCCAGCGTCACCTGCCACGCCATGTACTCATCCACGTTGAAACGCTCCGTGTACATCGGTTCCATGGCGTCGCAGCGTTCCTTATTGATCTGGCGACGCTTCTCTTCCAACGCCTGGTAGTACTCCAGATCGTCCAGGGTCTTCTGCTGCTCTTCGGGGGTGAGGCTGTTCCAGTACTCTTCCTCAGCGATGCGGTCCTGCTCGTCCTCATCAGGGGCAGGCTGCTGCGGCAGACGCAGCGCACCCGGGCGGCCATACTGGCCGGTACCGAACGCGTCCAGGGTGATGGCGCCGTGCTTCTCTTCGCGCAGCGGGTGGTCACTGTTCAACCATTCACGGGCATCACTGATGCTGATGGGCTTAGTCAAACGGTACAGGCGCACCTCCTGGTTCAAATCATCCAGGCGCATCTTCTGCTGCTTGAAGGCATCGCGGGCTTCCTTCTCGTTCAGGTACACGTAGATGTAGTCGCCGCATTCCTGCCAGTAGGGTGCGTCCAGGCGCAGGTCATCCCAGACGAGTTCCTTACCGTCCTTACGCTTATACCGTGAGCGACCCCTCGGAGGGTTGTTCACCTCCTTACGGCCACGGTTGACGTGCACGAGGTAGCCGTACACGCCGGGCTCACCCTCCAGCTCGTTCTTGAGGGTGATGTCGGTATCCGGTCGCTCAACGGCCCAGTGCTTCTCGTCGTTGAAGTACTCGATTTCCTCATCAGTCATGTTGTCGAAGAGGGTGCAGTCAAAGAGCATGCGCGGGTCGGTGAAGGATTCGTAAGGGGCCGCATCACCGAACGCGTTGCTCACGTAGCGGGGAAGGTCCTTGGGCATGCCCTGGCGGCGCCACTTGTAGGGGTGGACGGTCAGGTCCTTCTCCCAGGGGGTTTCGCCGGTGATGCCGGGGGCGCGGCGCTGCATGAGTTCGGCGGAGAGGTCCTTGCCCTTGACGACGACGCGGTGTGCCTTTTCGAGTCGCTCGTAGGAGTAGCGGGCGCGGGCGTTGCGTTCGGCGTGGTACTTCTTCTGGTAGGCCTTGTAACGGGCTTCGGCTTCAGGGCTGCGTGCCATGGTGACGGTCCTTTCTCTCGGATGCGCTGGGAGGCTGCGACGCTCTCGGCGCGTGGGCTTCGGTGCTTCTGATTACAGAATAGGGCGGACCCCTGACACGATAAGCGGGGCGGGATTTACCCGGGGGTAAGGCACGAGCCGCCTCCCCCTCATGAACGGAGAGAAGCCACATGTGTTTCGAGAAGCCACCAAAGAAGTGGCTTTTCGAAACACATGTGGCTTCTGGGCGGGATATGAATCCGGCTAAGACTCTTCCCCAGCAATAACCTGCAGGTTCTGAATACCGCCCTGATTCACAATATCCAGAGCCAGAGTACACAGCGGCGGCAGGATGTCCTCAATCGGTGCCAGCGGATCAATAAATGTAGACACCGGCTGAAAACGCTTAATGGGTTCGGAGTAACTTTCCTCAAGAACCTGGTCAAAGTTACTGATAGTTCTAATAGTAATGGGATCATCTGAAGACCCCACTAGGCCAGCACGAATCCTATACGCCCCGTACACTTTATGCTCCTGACTATAGGAACGAAGTAAAGACATAAAATCAGCTATGACAAATTCTATATGCTTCGAAAGACAGTGGTTTTTCTTACTTTCATCATAGAATAGTTCATTTCCCTTTCTGATATATCCAAGTTGATATGAAGCCAGCATCGAACCATTGTCGCAAAAATATTTTCGGTATTGGGCCTTGCTGTTAACATTGGTTCGAATTAACCATCGCCGGTACCCCTTCTTTACTTCAGGATTTGGAGGAAAACCTATTTCATACATTGTGCGTTCAAAGTTGTGGAGAAATTCAGGATTTAACTTTTGATTCGCATATTGATACATAGATTCTTCCGAAACTGGAGTAGCTGAAATTTTAGGTGTTACGGGTACAGCTGCAATGGCAAGGAATACGCCTTGTTCAGGGTTGAGTGCTTCTGCCGCCTGTTCAAAGTACCCCTGCAGGGTCTTTTCCTGCTCAACGCCACGTTGGAAACGCTCACGGAAACCACGCTCAATATCCCTATCAGTCATGAACACGGTATGCGGTCCGTTACGTTGTGGTGCTACAAAGGCATCATCACCCTTCTTCGCAAAATGAGGAGCCTCCGCTGAATCAGGAATATGCATGAGCACAACATACCCCTCATTAGGATTTTCTCCGCAAGGGATTTTAAAGAATTCAAGACCAGTGACCGGCGGACCAATTTTACCGTATGCCGTTTGAAGAATGCGCTGTTCATCAGCGGCGGACCATTGAATGGGATTTATTGAGAAGGCCCCATTATTTTTACTGCCTTCTTCTTCTGCCACGCCAAATACAATCCAGCCACCGCCACTATTCGCCATAGCTGCGATATCCTTTGCGACTTCATCAAACCATGCCGGTTTTAGGGGGTTGTACGGATCCTTTTTCCAGTCAAGGTCACTGGTCTCTTCCAGGCCTTCCTCAATGGCCTTTT
Organism: Rothia mucilaginosa ATCC 25296; assembly: GCF_000175615.1. Taxonomy (GTDB): domain Bacteria; phylum Actinomycetota; class Actinomycetes; order Actinomycetales; family Micrococcaceae; genus Rothia; species Rothia mucilaginosa. Next base: position 107,011 of record NZ_ACVO01000016.1, read on the forward strand.
TGATAATCTCAAGAGTGAGATTCCCAGGTTCTAAGCCCAGGGCACGGTGAATGGGTGTAAACATTAGAACTCCTTATCAAAAGAGGAAATACCCATAGATTCTGAGTGCTATCCGCCCTCAAAACTCAGTATAGATTCCTCGCAGAATTTCTGCCCCTAAATTGGTCAGGGTGTGCAGGTATGCGGGAGGGCTGCGCGCACGCTGAGAGCAACTCAGCCAGCACACAGCCCTTTCACCTATCGAACCAGCTACTTAGCGGTTCGCCTGCGAGCGCGAGGATTCTTAGCCGGCTTCGCAGCTTCCTCAGCCGCAGTCAGCTCCTGATAGCGCTCGAAAAGAATCTCCAGGCGCTTCGCTTCAGAAGAACAACGACGAGACGCACCAAAAGCGACATCCACCGCAGAATCCAACTCATCATGCGCCGCACGCAACGCCGGATCCATCGTCGCCAACGAAGCATACATCTCAGCCAAAGACACCGGCTCACCCGCACGCTCCTCAATCGCTTCACGCGCAGCCAACACCTTACGGCCCGCAGCAATCACCTTACGACGCTGCTCCTCAGAAATCTGCGGCAAAGGAAGATTATTCCACACCACCGTATTCGAGAACCTCAAATCAGACTTCAGCTGACCACCGACAGTACGTTGCCAAGTAATGAGCATAGAAGAGGAGAGGAGAGCAAACAGGAAGCCATCTGGGTCGATGGCAGTAAATGCAAGGTTGCTCGTAATTGTTTCAGGGGAAAAGTGTTTTACGGTGAAGAACGGACGATTCGCGGAGACAACAGATGGGATGCACACGTAGGGTTCCAGCGGCTGGCGCATTTCACCAAATAGGTGAGGAGTTTGTGCAAGCTCCTGCGTTACTTTCTTTGTACTCTGCACACGCATGTGGACAACCCCCGCCACGCGAGCACTCAGTACCGGACTCGAAGCAATTTCCTCTTCCGAGGCATCTTCCAACCACAGGCACCAACGTTCCAGTCCCTGCACCAGCTCCTTAGCACCAACGAAAGGACGAAGATAACGAGCCGCTACCGGGTCAGCGGCAACCACCGGGTAGTCCTCCACCTCAACGATTAGATTTCCACCATCCGTCGGCTGGCTTCCACGTACTACCTCAGGAATCAAAGAGGAGAGAGGCTTGGAGCGCTTCTCCACCAACACGTTCGGGCCCTCCACCAGGTAGGCGTTCAGAGCATGAACCGGCTCCTGCTCTACCGTTTGGCGGGTCGACCAGTCGTAGTCAAAGACACGCACGCTACGCTTCTCCGGAACTTCCGAGCGAGTAAAGCCCGTAATCACACAGTGCACCGCCGCCTTACCCGCAGCTTCCGACTCCCATGGGAACGTACGATACGCAAACTTTAGACGCCACCCATCACGGAAAAGCGGACCAAAGAGCGAAGGTACCGGCTGGCCCTGAACAATCGAGTTTGTAGACACAAAAGCAAACTCGCCCGGCACCTCGGTCACGCCCAGTATCTCGGACTGTTCCTGCAAGGTCTTCAGGTAGCGAGCAGCCTTAGCGAACCATGCCGTCGCAAAATCCAAGTAACCAGCATAGTCCTTGCCCCACGCCAGACGCATACCCAAATCCTGCTCATCGCCCTTCTTCGCCTGACCCACAAAAGGCGGATTACCAGCAATATACACGCGCACACCATTCGCCACATCCTGCGCGGTCACCGGCAGAACCTTCGACCAGTCACGATCCACATGCTCACCCGAAGCAGGGTCAATCTCAGTCAGGGCGTCACCCTCAAGAATGTGGGCGCTATGAGCCAGAGGAAGACGCACCGGAGCATAGCCAAACTCCTCCATCATCTTCTGGTCCATCTGACGCTCCACCAAGAACATCGCCGTACGCGCAATCGAGGCGGGCCACGGGTCAAGCTCCAGGCCATAGAAATTATCGATAGTCACCAAAGGCTCAATCGAGCGGGCACGCTTACGCACGCCCTCACTCACACCAGCCGTACCCACGACCAGCGAACCCAGCTCACTCTCATCAATCTGACCCAGATTACGCAGGCGCACCAGAATATCCAGCTCCAACTTACGCATCTCACGGTAGGCAATAATGATGAAGTTACCGCAACCACACGCCGGATCCATAAAACGGATATTCGCCAACTCACGGCGCAGATTACGCAGACGAGTCGGCTCATCCGACTTATCTACCGCGTTCGTGAGCTTATCCCGCAACTCATCCAGGAACAGCGGGTTCAGGGTCTTCAGCACATCCTCTTCCGAGGTGTAGTGCTCACCCATCTCACGACGAGTCTTCGCGTCACGCACCGACTGGAACATCGAACCGAAAATAGCCGGAGAAACCTTCGACCAATCACGCTCCGAAGTCGCCAACAGCTGCTGACGGAACGTCTTTGCCACCGCGCCGCTCATCTCAGCAGGAAGCGGCACAGCATCCGCAAACATGCCGCCATTCACGTACTTAAAGCCAGACAGATACTCCGGAGCATCCGCCACAGCCGAGGCACCCGAAGGCTTCTTATTCAACAGGTCAAAGAGCTCATTCAGGCGCTGCGCCAGATCCGTACCCTCCTGATGAGTACCACGAATCATCCGCTCAAACGAGTTCGAATCCTCAGACTCAGACCACATCTGCGTATCATCAGCAAACAACAAGAACAACAGGCGCGCCATCACCGTCGAAATCTGAGCCTCCGACATGCCAGCCTTCGCCAACGACTCAAAAAGACCCGCCATCTGGTTCGTTGCCTCGCGCGTCTCGTTCACCGTCTCAACGTCAAAACCACGACGCATACGGTCCAAAAGACCCAGAATCGACACGCCATTCGCAATGTCATCAGAAGTCAGGTACAGCAGAGCACAACGCTCCAACAACGCCTCAACCTGAGCCTCATCCTTCACCAACAGCTCATGACGAGTCAAACGCGAGGACGAAGCGCTCGGCCAACGCCACACCTGACGCGGCGTAAAACCAACGCCCTCCTGCACAAAAATGCACAGGCGGTGCATGCTCAACGCACGCAACGTACGGTCAACCTCAAGCTGCGAAGTATTCGACGGAATACGGTCCACACGGCACACCCACACCGGAATGCCCGACTGAACCGACACGCATTCCACGTTCAACACGCCAGAAGGAACCAGCGGGTCATCCACCTTCACAGTCTGAAACGAGGAGTCTCCCAAATCCGACTCATCCCAGCCCAGAGATTCCCTAAAGAAATCACCCAGGCGACCCTCCACCAGGTACGAACGCGCCTGGTCCAGGTCATCATCAGGCCACACAACGGCCATAAAAATGCTCCTTCACAAGAGAATAGTGAACCAACCGATTCACAGAAAAACTACACACAGCCCCGCGGTGCGAGACGCTTCACCGCGCCCCGCACCACAGGCCATAGCACCCACCCGGGGCGCACTAACGCACGGGATTCTTACCCGCAAAATCAGGATCCGAAATCGCCAACGAACACACCACACGTGCCATCTGCATATCAGATTCCTTCACCAACAGCTCATCATCCTGCTGCATGCGCAACAACGCATCCAACAAAGAGCGGTTATCCGCCTTACGGCGCAACATACGGCGAAGCTCAGACTCAGCCTGACGACGCAGCGGGTAATGGTACAGCTTATCCAGCACCTTCCGCTCCCGCTCCTGCAGTTCCAAAGTATCCAGCGAAGCCGTGCTATCAGCCCCGTAGAAACGACGGAACACCTGACGGCGCACACCACGCAGATTACCGTGCGTCGTGCCCTCCTGCCGCAAAACATACTGAGTCAACTTCTGCTGCAGGTCATAATCCTTCGGATCAGTTTCCTGACTCGGCGTCGAATACTCCGCATAGAACAAGCCCAGAGCCTTCGCCGGCGGCACCATGCTCTCCTTCGCGCTGTCCGTAGCCGGGTCATACGACCTCACCGCAAACAGGTCAATCTCAGAGTTCGTGCGCACATACGACACCATCAAAGCATTATCATCCGCCGGATGAACGCTCGACTCACCGCGCAACGCGCGAGTCGCCAAACGCTTATCCTGCATCTTCATAATCCGCTCAGCATGCTCAGGACGATTCTTCGCAAAATCAGCCCAACGCTCCGCAGCCTCAGACACCGCGTCAATACCCTCTTCCTCAGGCTCCTCGCTATCCAGGTTGCCCGAGTAGAAATCCTCAAGAGTACGAGCTGTAGCATCATCAGAAGACATATCAGTAAAGAACGCCTGATCAGCACCAAAAGCCTCAGCCGCAGACTCCAAACGCTCACGAATACGCGAACGCAACTTCAAAGTCTTCTCCACCGTCTGATGCGAAATCAGATACACATTCACCTCATGATGAACCTGACCCACACGGTCCACACGACCCGCACGCTGAATCAGACGAATAATCGCCCACGGCAAGTCATAATTCACCACCACGTGAGCATCCTGAAGGTTCTGACCCTCAGACAGCACATCAGTAGCCACCAGCACGCGTAACTCAGGACCATTCAGAGCAGGAGCCTCCGCGTCAGATGCCTGCTCCGTCGGCACACGGTTCGACACCGGCGAGAAACGACGAGCATACGACGCCGGATCATCAGTATCACCAGCCACCGCAGCCACATTCTCAACACCCAGCTTCCGCAGGCCATCAGCAATGTAGTACGCAGTGTCCTTATACTCCGTGAACACCAGCACCTTATCATTCGCGTGCTTCTGCTCAATCAAATCACGCAGCGCATGCAGCTTCGAGTCAGTCTCAACCTCCCACGCGCCAAAACGCTTCAGCATAGCCTTAATCAGCTCGCTATCATGCTGCAAGTCATCACGCAGACGAGACGTAAACACCGTCGAGGAAACCCACTTCGTCTGAGCCGGCGCACTCTGAACCAGGCTTTCATACATCTGCTCCAGGTTCCCGCTCAAATCCTGAACCTGCAGGCCGTCCACAGACTCAAAGTCAGCCGCGTCAGAACCCTCCAGACCCAACTGGTCATCCGAGAAACTACCCGTCGGAACACTCAGCTGATAGTCAATCGCATAAATCCACAGCTCATTACGAATCAACTGACGAGTCAACGACTGAATAAACGAATAGCCTGAAGAGCTCAAACGCTTATACAGGCCCGAAAGCACAAAGCCACGCACATTACCGCGACCCGAACGAGCCGCCTCAATAATCGCCCTATTCTCCGGAGAATGGTGGGCATTCGGGTTGTCATACCCAGAAATGTCATAACGCGGCAGACGCAAATCCCTCAAATCATCAAGGGTCTGGTCATCCTCCATAAAACGGGCGGGGTCATCAGCCTTAAAGCTATGGCTCACCGGCTGCGACACCCAATCCGGGTAATAGAACTTACCCGTCGACAACTCCAGGTAGCTACGCTCCTTCGTCACCAAACCATCAGGAGAAGTCCACATCTCCGTCGGTGCCTGGCGCTTAGTGTACGCACGAGTACGACGCACCAGATGGTCACTCATCAACGTGCGCCAATCCTCCGGCTCCTCAGAAATCTCAAAAGCACGCAAGGTCGACAGGTTACCCTCCAGCTTGTCGAACTTCTTCGAATACTTCTCCAGACCCTTCTCCGGAATGATGCCCAGGTCAGCATCCTCATCAAGATACAGAGCCAGCTGCGCCTTCACATCACTAAACGACAAGTTAAACGGGGTCGCAGTCAAAAGCAGAACACGCGACTCATTACGCGAGACATACTCCTTAATGGCACGCCACACCTGCGTATTCTCATTACGCAGATTATGCGACTCATCACAAATCACCAACTGATAACGCGCCAAATCAGGCAACTCAGCAGCCGCCATCGAATAGCGAACCACCTTACCCACCACGTCATACTCGCTCAGATGCTTATCCCACATCTGCTCCAAGTTCTTAGGGCACAACACCAGAACGCGCATATTCTCTTCATTCTGCAACATTGACGCCACAGCAATCGCAGTCAAAGTCTTACCCAGACCCACCACGTCACCCAACATCGTGCCGCCACGGCGCATCAAACGGCGCGCCAAAGTATGAGCAGCCGACTTCTGATAATCCATCAGCATATGCTCCAAACGCGGAGAAAGCGCATACTCCTGCTCACCAAAACGAGCATCCTCAGACAGCTCGTAGCAGACCTTCATATACACGTCATACGGGTCAGCCGGCTCAACCCACGACTGATCAATCAAATCAATAATCTCGCGGGTAATATCAAACGACGTACGCTCACGCCACAGCTTCTCAAACCAATTCTTCAACTTCGCCGCATGATCCGAATCAGTCAACTCAACATTGAGCTCCAAATTCGTGTGCAAACCCGGACGAGTAAAGTTCGAAGAACCCACAAAACTCATCACCGGATGCATATTGCCCGGCTTCGGAGTATGCGCAACATACGTCTTACCGTGCAACGCCTGCTTCGTATACACCTTCATCTGCACACGGCCAGACTCCAAATGCTCCTTCAAAGTCAACAAAGCCTGACGACGCGCAGAGCTCGTACCACCAGCCATCAGCTGACCACGCAAATGCTGAACCAGCTCATCACGATAACCCGCACGCTCATCATTCTTCGGCACCGAAGACACCGACTCGCCGCGCATCTCCGCCTGCGCCTCAGCATGCATCTGCTCCGTAATCGAACGCGGCACCATACCCAGCAGAATACGAGCCACCGGAGTGCCCGGCTCAAACGGAGCCTGACCAATCTCATCAGCGAACTCATCCCACGCGCTCAAGTTCATATAGCCCGTCGCAATATCCAGACGGTCATAGTACTTCATCGTGCGATGCAGCGCGTCAGCAAGCTTCGCGCCCTTACCTTCCCCCTGCGGAAGGTAACCAAGATTATCGTAAATTTCAGCCATGAAAATAACCTTTACATGTGAGTGAATAAAAAATGAATGAAAACTAGGCAGCCAACAGCGCCTTAGCCAGCTCCAGCTGAGCCTTAACCTTCGCAGTACGACGCTTACGGCCAAAAGTCGCCAACACAGCCGACTCAACATCCTGGCCCTCATCCATCAGCTCAGGATTCTGCTCATAGAAGCGCCAAGCATTCGCAATCTCAACCGGACTAATCTGGTCAAACTCGCGCACCGCACCATCAACCGAAGGACGGAACTCGCCATACTCCTCGCGCGGCTCCTCAACATGCCACACGAACTTATGCTCATCCACCTGCAGCTCGGGCATGCGGTCCGCCAAACGGATAATCCAGTCGCGGTTCTTCTTCGCCAAACGGCTCACGCCAAAGCACTGCGCCGCCAAAGTCGCCAAACGATCAGCCTGAACCGGACCCTCAGCAGACACAATCTCTTCAAGAGCAGCAGACATCTGATCCTTAGAACGCTTACTGCGCAGCGAATCAAAAATGTCACGGTCACCCAACGAAATCGGCTCCCACGGCTCAAACGGGTAACGGCCCTCCCCCACCACAAGACACAGCGGAGGAACCGAGGAATCAGAGACCGGGGCCGGCTGAGAAGCCGAAGCAGGAGCCACCGTCTGAGCAGGTCGAGAAACCGGTGCCGGACGGGCTGGGCGAGTAAACGCACCACGAGGCGCAGACACCTCAGTCTTCACCTCACGGGCAGTCGACACAGCCTGACGAACCTCATCATCTAGCTCACGACGAACCGGAGCCGCCTCACCAGCACCAAACAAATCAGCATGCACACGGTCCAGCTGGTCCTCACACCACGCCTGCTGCTCCGGCGCACCCAACGCCTCAAAAAGACGAGCCGCCGAATCGTAGATACGCACCGCGTCATTGCGGTCCAAATCGACATAATGCGCGCTCTTATTACGGAAAATACGCAGGTCCTGCGCATAAGTGCGCACCTTGCGAGCGCCGTCAGGTTCAAAAGGGAACTTATTGTTCGGGGGCCCCACACCTTCAGTAAACATACGAAGCTGAACCTGAAGGTCCTTCGGGTTGTAGAGATCAGGGTGACGGAGGCGGTCACGATTCTCATCATGAATCTTCAAAATGATGGTCCAGCCACGCTCTTCAAGAACCTTCTGAGGCATGAACTCCTTCTGAGCCAACAACTCAGTCAGCAGAGGGTCAAGCTCACGGCTCAGATAGTACAGGCACGAGGAAATGTGAGCGTTTGCCTTTTCAATAGACATATAAAAACCATTTCGTTGTATGTGTTGCAGCAACCATTGCCACCACATTCATTATGCCTAATGAGAACAACATGTGCGTACTGGTTCGTCATTATGGAACCCAACCCGCTTAACCGCGAAAAGCCACATGTGTTTCGAGAAGCCACCAAAGAAGTGGCTTTTCGAAACACATGTGGCTTCTCAACGTAAAGACCAGAAAATAGAAATCCGGCCCGTCTACTCCATCAAGAGTAGCGGGCCGAACGGTTAACTCAAGAGTACAAAAACCAGCACCCAAAAATCAACACATGAAGGATATTTCTAAAGAGCCTACGCCTCCGAGGGTTTCGCGCCGGTCAGGCGGTACGCCTTGTACACGCCCGTCACGTTACGGACCACGTTCAGCACGTGCTCCAGCATGAAGCGGTCACCCAGCTCCAGGGCGAAGCGGTCCACCACGGTGCGGTCCTCCGAAGTGTGCACGCGCGCATCCAGAATGTTCACGCCCGACTCAGAGATAGCACGAATCAGGTCGCTCAGCAGGCCCTTACGGTCCAGTGCCTCCACCTGAATCTGCACACGGTACGTAGCGGTCGGCGAAGACGCCCACTCGACCGTGGTCACGCGCGGCTCCTCGTCAGCGTTACGCATGTTCGGGCAGTCACGGCGGTGCACCGAAATGCCGTTATAGCGGGTCACAATGCCGATAATGTCATCCGGCGGGACCGGGGTGCAGCAGCGCGCAATCTTCGTCAGCACACCCTCAGCACCCGGCACAATCACACCGTTATCGCCAATCGCCTTGCGGGTCGACTTCAGCAGCGTCTCGTCAAAGTCGCTGACCTCAACCTCGGGTGCCGGCTCGTCGCCGCGGTGCACCTCAACCAGGGTGTCAATGACCTGCTTCGGCGCGATCTCGTGTTCACCAATCGCACGGTACAGTGACGCCACATCGTTCTTGTGCAGCAGCTGAGCCACCTGAGTCATAATCTCCGGGCTCATCATCTTCTGCAACGGCAACTCACTGTTACGCATGCTCTTGGTGAGCATCTCGCGGCCGGCGAGCAGCGCCTCCAGGCGGCGTTCCTTCGCGAAGTACTGGCGGATCTTCGTGCGAGCGCGTGAGGAGCGAACGAACTTCAGCCAGTCCTCGCTGGGTCCGGCGTCTTCGTTCTTCGTGGTCATAATCTCCACGGTCGCGCCGGTGGGCAGGACCGTGTGCAGCGGCACGAGGCGGCCGTTGACCTTCGCGCCGACCGTGCGGTCGCCGACTTCACTGTGGATGGCGTAGGCGAAGTCCACGGGGGTGGAGCCGTTGGGCAGGGCGATTGCCTCGCCGTTGGGGGTGAGTACGACGATTTCGTCGGTGTCGAGGGTGTCAGCGAGCGACTCGTAGAACTTCTCCGACTCCGGGTTGGAGTTCGAAATCTCCGCAATGGACTGCAGGATGCCGACGTTCATCATCGCCGAGGTCTGGGTACCCGGCTCCTTCGGGTCCTTCGCGGGCGCGCCGCCACGAGCCGCAACCTTCTCGCCGCGCGACGCCGCCTTGTAGCGCCAGTGCGCCGCCACACCGTACTCGGCTTCTTCGTGCATCTTGTAGGTGCGAATCTGAATCTCAAGCGGCAGGTTGCCCGGACCGTACACGGTCAGGTGCAGCGACTGGTAGTTGTTGTTCTTCGGGTTCTTAATGTAATCCTTGAAACGGCCAGTCATCGACGGCCACAGGGACAGCACGTGGCCGAGCACGGTGTAGCATTCCGCCTCTTCCTCGACCATGATGCGCACGGCGAGGATGTCGTTAATCTCGTCGAAGCTGCGGCCCTTCGTCTTCATCTTCTGATGAATCGAGTAGTAGTGCTTCGGGCGGCCCGTCACGGTCGCGTCGATGCCCACCTCTTTCAGACGCTCCGTAATCTTGGTGCGCGCCTCGTTCAGGAACTTTTCGAGGGCGGGGGTGCGTTCGCCGACCATACGCACCATTTCGGCGTAAATTTCCGGGCTCATAGCGGCGAAGGACAGGTCCTCCAGCTCCCACTTAATCGTGTTCAGGCCCAGGCGGTGCGCGAGCGGCGCATAAATTTTCAGGGTCTCTTCCGCCTTCTTCGCGGCGGAAGCCTGCGGCACGAAACGCCAGGTGCGGGCGTTGTGCAGGCGGTCGGCAAGCTTAATGAGCAGCACGCGGATGTCCTTGCTCATGGACAGCACGAGCTTACGAATCGTCTCGATGGAGGCGTTCTCGCCGTAGGTCATCTTGTCCAGCTTGGTCACACCATCGACCAGGTAGGCGACCTCTTCACCGAACTCTTCGGTGAGCTGCTCCATCGTGTAGTCGGTGTCTTCCACCGTGTCATGTAGCAGACCCGCGGCGAGCACGGGGCCGGTCGCGCCCATCTCCGCAAGAATCGCGGTCACAGCCACCGGGTGGGTGATGTACGGGTCGCCACTCTTACGCTTCTGACCCTCGTGGCAGCGGTTCGCCACCTCGTAGGCGCGCTGCAGCACCTGAATGTCTTCGTCCGGGTGGTAGCGGCGCACGGCACGTACGACCGGCGCAATCATCGGGGAGAAACGGATGGTGCCGCCGTTCGAGTCGGATGCTTCCATCTTGCTGCTGCGGCTACCGAAGACCAGGCGGTTGGGCACACGTCCGCCAGCAGCCATGACGCGGTGCGAGCCGCGTTTCTTCTTTGCGTCAGACGAATCAGTTTCAGGCAGAGGAATCGGGCCAGCGGGCCGAACCGCGGGCTTCTCGGCGGTCCCTGCAGGGTTCTCAGCGTTGGTGTTCACGGCAGGTTCTGCACTCATTCCGGGCTCCTTTGGACGTAACAGCGATGACCTGAGCCCCCGAATCTGCTCGTCGTTGAAAGGCGTGGATGCGGGCGCGCAGTATCTTCTACCTTTATCCTACCCAGCACGCGGATATGAGCCAAAATATGCGCGTAAACTATGCCGCACTGTGACACATTAGGCCGGTGAAATATTAGACCTGTGAAATATTAGGCTGGCGTACATGAGGTGGTTCAGCGGGGCATGAGGGAGGCGCCACTCCCCCGGTTCTGCTGCCCCGCGCCGCCGCGGGAGCAAACCAGCGGAAAGAAACCAGCGGGCACGCTAAAGGGGAGCCGACACCTTTCGGTATCGACTCCCCTATCGTTAGCAACGCCAGTAGCGCTGGCGGAACGTTGGCTAACCGTTCAGGTTCACGCGGTGAATCTCAATGGTTGCACGTGCCGGCTTCTTAGCGGGCTTCTCGGTTGCTTTCTCGTCCTCGGTCGCCTTGTCAGCAGATCCCTCAGACTTCGCAGCCTTCTCAGCCTCGGCGGGCTCCTCCGAAGAATCGCCCTCAGCCTCGTCAGCAACCTCAGCGTCCTTGAAGTTGCCGCTCTCCACCTTCGCGGTGTGCTCACGAATCTGAGCCTCACCCAAACGCAGCGAAGCATACAGCGGCGCAGACACGAACAGCGTACCGAACATGCCCACCAGAATACCCACAAACAGCGACAGGGACAGGTCCTGCAGAGTACCCGCACCCAGGATGAACGCACCAATGAACAAGATCGCGCCCACCGGCAGAACACCCACAATAGCGGTGTTAATCGAACGGACCAGAGTCTGGTTCACCGCCAGGTTAATCTGCTCGGCAAAGGTCGTGTCACGGCGTTCCAGCACATCCTCGGTGTTCTCACGAATCTTATCGAACACCACCACCGAGTCGTACAGCGAGTAGCTCAGAATCGTCAAGAAACCAATAATCGCACTCGGAGTAATCTCGAAGCCGAACGCGGCGTACAGGCCAACCGTCACCACCACGGTGAAGAACAGGCCCGCAATAGACGCCAACGACATCTTCCAGGTACGGAAGTAGAACGCCATACCAATCAGCGCAAGCACCACAAACGCGACCAGACCCCAGAACGCCTGACGGGTCACATCCGCACCCCAGGTCGGGCCCACAAACGAAGAGGTCACGTCATTCTCAGAGACGCCGTAACCCTCCTGCAGAGCCGCCTTCACCTGCAGAGTCTCATCATCGCTGAGCTTGCTCATCTGGGCACGAATCGTACCCGGCGCAATATTGGTCACGCGAACATCCGAAGCGTCCTTCGCCTTCTCGTGAATAATGCGCTCACCCGTAGCAGTATCAACGTGCGCGGTCTTCGAGACCACGAACTCCGAACCGCCACGGAAATCAATACCCAGATTGAAGCCGCCACCAACAGCCGGAATCAGAACCGAAACCGCCATCAGCACAGCCGCAAGCAGCAGCCACAGGCGGCGCTTACCCACGAAGGGGTACGAGCGGGCACCCGAATGCAGGTCATTACCGAAGCGGGCAAAAGCATTAGGTTTCACATCGGTAGCCATGCTTAGCTCTCCTTCTTCTCATCAGAAGCAGACTCGTCAGCCTCAGCGGCAGCACGCTCTGCACGGCGACGCTCAGCAATGCTCAGCTGCTTCTCCTCCGGGGTGCGGAGGCGACCGGCACCACGGTACAGCGGCGTAGCACCCAGCGACTCAGGCGACAAGCCCGAGTGGCGGTGACCCTCACCGAAGTAGCGGGTATTCGCCAGCAGAGTCAGCATCGGGTGGGTGAACAGGTACACGACCACAAGGTCAGCAATCGCGGTCAAACCAAGGGTGAACGCGAAGCCCTTCACCGAACCGACCGACACCACGTACAGCACCACAGCAGCCAGCAGGTTCACAGCCTTCGACGCCAGAATAGTGCGGGATGCACGCTGCCAACCGTGGTTCACCGCCGACGGGATCGTGCGGCCCGCACGGATCTCATCACGGATACGCTCAAAGTAGACGATGAACGAGTCAGCCGTAGCACCAATCGCCACAATCAGACCCGCCACACCAGCCAGGGACAGGCGGTAGTTCAACGCCCAACCCAGCAGCGCAATCGCCTCGTACGAAATGATGCCCGCAACAATCAGCGACATCATCGTGACAAAGCCCAGCAGACGGTACTGGAACAGCGAGTACACGAACACCAGCAGCAGACCAATCAGGCCGGTCAGCAGACCCACACGCAGCTGCTCCGAACCCAGGGTCGCAGAAATCTGCTGCTCCGACTGGATCGTGAAGCTAATCGGCAGGGCACCGTACTTGAGCTGATCGGCGAGAGCCTTCGCCTCCTGCTCGGTGAAGTTACCGGTAATCTGCGGCTTACCGTCAGAAATCACTGCCTGCGACACCGGGGAGGACAGCACCTTGCCGTCCAGCAGAATCGCGAAGCGGGCACGCGGATCATTTGCGTTCTGCGCACGAATCGCGTTCAGGCGAGAAGTAATGTTCTGGAACTTCTCACGAGCAGCATCGTTGAACTGAATGTTCACAGCCCAACGGCCCGTAGTCACGCCCTGACCGGTCGTCTCCTGCGAGTGGCTCGCGGTAGAAATATCGCTACCGCTCAGCTCCACAGGACCCAGAATGTACTTCTCCTGACCGTCAGTGGAACACGCCACCATCGGCTTAGTCGGGTCCGCGCTATCGGCGTCCTCATTGCGTGCCGCGGTGCAGTCCTTCGCCTCATACTGCTTGTACAGGTCCGCAGTAATCCAGTTACGATCCGAACCATCAGTCGGCTCCGCGGACGGCTTGGGCAGCTTATCGTCCGCAGTGCGGGCATCCTCAGCCACCGCAGTACCGGCACCAGACAGCAGCACCGGGCGGAACGTCATATTTGCAGACGCCTGAATCAGCTGACGAGTCTCAGCGCTAATCGTTCCGGGAACCGAAACAACCACGTTATTACCCGAGCCGAAGGAGGTGGTAACCTCCGCCTCCGAAACGCCGGCACCATCAACGCGCTGACGAATAATCTCAACCGCCTGGTTCAACTGCTCCTGGGAGACGTTCTCATCCGAAGAGCCATTGACCTTCGGAGAAAGAATCATCTGAGTACCACCCGAAAGGTCCAGGGCGAGCTTCGGTGCCCAAGAACCTCCCGAGTAGGTGCTGCCGAAAATACCGGCAGCCATAACAACCATGAGCAGGACCATCGAGAGGAGCGCCCCTCGCGCGGCTGCAAGCGGTGAACGCTTAGCCATAATGTTCCTTCTTCGTGTGAATAGTATTGAGTGTTCTACAGATTCCGTAACGCGAAAACCCGACGCCGCTCACTGGGCGCCGGGCTCATACGCGCTGAATTACTTAGCAGTATCAGAAGAGGTATCGGAAGCGGGAGCTTCGGATGCGGTAGCCTCGTACACGTCCTCGGTCAGGGGCGCTGCGGGGGCTTCCTCCTCAACAAGGTTCAGGATCGCGTTCATGGACGCAGTAATCACAACGCCCTCTGCAATCTGAAGCTGCAGCTTGTTGTTCTCAAAGTCAGTGCTGACAACGGTGCCGTAGACGCCGGAAGCAGTCATCACCTGATCACCGGGGACGAGCGCACGTCGCATTGCCTGCAGCGCCTCCACCTGCTTACGCTGACGCTTCTGGGCGGAGAACATCATCCATGCCAGCAGCGCCATCATGGCGATCATAATCAGGAGGTTAAAATCCATGGTCTCACTTTCACATCCGCACCCGTGCCGCTCACCGCGAGGGTTGAGCGTACCAGAAGGTGTGGAATCGTAGATACAGTACGTATCCATCCTACGCGAGAGCATGAGCTTTAGTGACCCGAACCAGCGTTTTTGTGAGGTTAACCTGAGTTTTGGACTCTCTCGGCGTAATTTTATGTCGCTGGTAAAGACCGGCAGAGCCCAATGGAACCCGACAGCGCCTGCAGAACCGGTAGAAGAGCTTGCCACGTCTGCAGAAAAGCTACCGGGGCACAGAGAAGCCCGCGGGAGGTTACTACCTCCCACGGGCTACTACAGTGTTATCAGCTGGTGCGGGGCTAAAGCTGATGCGGATCTAGAGCTGAATCTCCGGCGCTTCCAAGCCGAGGTGCTCCCACGCCGCGGGCAGAGCCACACGACCGCGCGGGGTACGACCAATCAGGCCCTCACGCACCAGGTACGGCTCGGCAACCGTCTCCACGGTCTCCGTCTCTTCACCCACCGCAATGGCGAGGGTGGACAGACCCACCGGGCCGCCGCCGAACTTGTGAATCAGCGCCTCCAGCACGGCGCGGTCCAGACGGTCCAGGCCGCGCGAATCCACCTCGTACATATCCAGCGCGGTTGCGGCATCGGTCGCGTTAATGCGGTCCACGCCGTTCACCAGCGCCCAGTCACGCACACGACGCAGCAGGCGGTTCGCAATACGGGGCGTGCCACGAGAACGACCGGCAATCTCGGTGAAACCCTCGGAGGTAATCTGCATGTCCATCAGGCCCGCGCTGCGGCGCAGCACCAGCTCAAGCTCCTCCACCGAGTAGAACTCCAGGTGACCGGTAAAACCAAAACGGTCACGCAGAGGACCGGGTAGCAGGCCCGCACGGGTCGTCGCACCCACGAGGGTGAACTGCGGTAGCTCCAGCGGAATGGAGGTCGCACCCGCACCCTTACCGACCACAATGTCCACACGGAAATCTTCCATCGCCATGTAGAGCATTTCCTCAGCCGGGCGGCTCATACGGTGAATCTCATCCAGGAACAAAACCTCACCGGGAGTCAGCGAAGACAGAATCGCCGCCAAATCACCCGAATGCTGAATTGCCGGGCCGGAGGTGATGCGCAGCGGCGCCTCCATCTCTGCCGCAATAATCATTGCGAGAGTGGTCTTACCCAGACCGGGAGGGCCCGACAGCAGCACGTGGTCGGCGCTACGGCCACGCATCTTCGAAGCCTCCAGCACCAGGGACAGCTGCTGACGCACACGGCGCTGACCCACAAAGTCATCCAGGGACTTAGGGCGCAGTGCCGCCTCAATCATCTTCTCTTCAGGCTCTTCTTCCATCGCCACCAGGCGCTGGGCGGGAGCTGAAGATGCCTGAGTGCCGGGCACCTGACCGGGAAAATACCCGCCGGAAACCAGGGACGCCGCGGGCTGCGGCTCATAGGGATTCTGGCTCATAGAATTCTTCTTTCACAAAAGTTTGAGTGGGATACGTCGAACAGGGCGCGCCGCTTAGTGGCGGCCCACCGTGTTCTGAGTACCCAAGGAGGCGAGCACACCGCGCAGGGCCACACCCACCGGCTCAGTTTCTGCGGCAGGGTTGTGCTGCACGTAAGCGTCAATAGCGGCGGAAGCGTCCTTCTCGCTCCAGCCCAGGGAGGTGAGAGCGTCAAGCACCTGCGGCTTCCAGACAATGCCCTGGCTCAGCGGTAGCTCATCGGTCTGGCCATCGCTGAGAATCAGCTTGCCGGCAAGCTCCAGCACAATACGGCGGGCACCCTTCGGACCAATACCGGGAACCTTCGTGAACGCCTTATCGTCACCGGTTGCCACAGCGCGCTCCACCTCAGCGGCAGTGTGAACACTCAACACCGCCAGAGCAATACGCGGGCCAATACCGGAAACCGAAAGCATCATATCGAACACTTCACGCTCGGCAGGCTCCGAAAAACCGTACAGAGTCATCGACTCTTCACGCACAATCATGGTGGTCAGCACGGTAGCTTCCTCACCGGTGCGCAGCTTGGAGAGAGTACGCGCGGTAGCGTACACGAGCATGCCGAAACCGTTCACGTTAATCACCGCATGATCAAGGCCCACCTGAGCCACACGACCGGTCAGGGATGCAATCATTTCTCTCCACCTTTCAACACCGCGCCCAGGAATGAGGCTCGCGGCAGTGTGAGAGCACCGGGAACTCCGGCACCCACAGAACGCACTCCCCCAGTTCAACGGGGAGACACTACAAGTATATTAGAATATTTCTTCTGAAATCAAGCATATATTCGAACTTCTTAGCGAATACATGCGAGCCAGCAAGAGGTACGAAAAAGCCCACGAAAGTAGCTCTAGCGGCGGCACCTCTAGCGGCGAGCGCGTGCCTCCGCCTCCATCCAGGCACGCTGCGCCGGAGTCAACGCCCCGCCACGGCGAGCCTGCGCCGGGCGTGAACCCTGGTGAGTCTGCGTCTGGGCCGCCATGTTGATACCCGAACCGATACCGCCGCCACGCCAACCGTGACAGATCGCAATCGCCAAGGCATCGGCAGCATCGGCAGGTTTCGGCATGGAATCCAGCCCCAAAATACGGGTCACCATACGACCCACCGACGCCTTATCGGCGCGGCCGCTACCGGTCACCGCCGCCTTCACCTCCGAAGGGGTATGGAAGAACACCGGCACGCCGCGCATTGCCGCCGCAGAAATCACCGCGCCCGAAGCGTGCGCCGTACCAATCACCGTGTTCACCTGCTCCTGCGCGAAGATACGCTCAATCGCCAGGGCATCCGGCTTGTAGGTGTCGAGCCAGTGGGAGGCGGCGTTGAAAATCCAGAGAATACGCTGGTCCAGGGACTCCGCCGGGATGGTGCCGGCAACACCCACGTTCACGAAGTGCGCCTTACGGTCGGCGGTCATATCGAGCATGGAGAAGCCGCAGCGGGTCAGACCGGGGTCAACACCCATGATGCGGGTTGCACCCGGCACACGTTCCACGGCAGTGGCGGCATGGTTCTCACGCATGCTATCGCGTGCGGCAGGTTGAGCGGCGGCCATCATCTCCCCTTTCGACAAACTCCCTCTAGAATATCTAGATTCTAGCCCTTCAGAATCCTAGCACCCGGCACCGGGGCGTGCCACGAGAACAGTCCCCACAAGCGCGGTCACCGCGTAAACAATCACCGCGTGAACAGTCACCGCGCGTCCCGCGAAAAGTACCCGGCGCATCCCCAAAATAGCCCCAGACGCTAAGAAGCCACTCCCCCAACCAGCCACCCTACGGCGGCTCGGTTAAAGGAGCGGCTTCTTCAAGCATCAGATATCAGAACCCGAGTGATTGCTCCGCTGTGATTACTCAGCTTCCAGCTCTGCCATGACCTCAGCAGAAACGTTAGCGTTCGAGTAGACGTTCTGAACATCGTCGAGCTCTTCAATAGCGTCTGCCAGCTTCATGAACTTCTTAGCACCCTCAGCGTCCAGGTCAACCTGCATGGTCGGGCGGAAGACCGGGTCGTCGTTGTTGTACTCCAGGCCAGCCTCGTCCAGTGCCTTACGGATCTCGGGCAGGTCGGTCGGTGCGGAAACAACGGTGAACACGTCGCCCTCGTCCAGAACCTCTTCGGCACCTGCATCCAGAACAGCCATCAGAACGTCGTCCTCGGTCAGACCGTCAGTCTTGGTGACCTCAGCAACGCCCTTACGCTCGAACAGGAACGCAACCGAACCCTGGTCAGCCATGGTGCCGCCGTTACGGGTCACAGCCAGGCGAACCTCAGACGCTGCACGGTTACGGTTATCGGTCAGACACTCAATGTACAGAGCGGTACCCTGCGGGCCGCGTGCTTCGTACATGATTTCGGTGTAGTCAATGGTCTCACCGGTCAGACCAGCGCCACGCTTGATTGCGCGGTCAATGTTGTCGTTAGGAACGGAGTTCTTCTTCGCCTTCGACACAGCCAGGTCAAGAGCGGGGTTACCAGCAATATCAGCGCCACCCATACGTGCTGCAACTTCAATTGCCTTAATGAACTTCGCGAAAGCCTTCGCGCGCTTAGCGTCGATAGCAGCCTTCTTGTGCTTAGTAGTCGCCCATTTAGAGTGACCGGACATTCGTATCTCCCTTAGTCAAAACCTCTGCACGGACACGGCGAAACGCCCCGCGCACTGTACTATAACTCAATCAACTATACCGTAGCGGAGGCGCACACCACCTCAGAAAGTGCACGCCACCACCAGGAATAGGCTAGCGGGGACGGGACGCAGCCGAAGCGCGTGCCTTCTCCACCAGCGAGTCGTCGATCGTGTTCGGCGTGAACTCGCCAAACTTACGCTTAGCCGCCTGCTCGATCAGGTAGTCCGAAATCTTCGGGTTCTTCGGCAGCAGCGAACCGTGCAGGTAGGTGCCAATCACGTTGTGCACGCGCGCACCCTCGTACGCATCGGTCACGTTGTTGCCCTCACCCTTGGTGACGGTAGCCAGCGGGGTGCATCCGGAACCCAGGTAGGTCAGGCCCGAGTGGTTTTCAAAACCAATCACGGTGCCGAACTCCTCAGACTCCTCAACAATGTTGCCGATCAGGCGGTCATCGCCGCCGACCGTGTGCGCATCAAAAATGCCGATACCCTTCAGCACCTCACCCTCACGGGTGCGGAATTCCTTGCCGAACAGCTGGTACAGGCCACAAATGACGAGCATCGGCACGCCAGCCTCAGCCAGCGAGCGCAGCGTGTCACCGTTCGCGTGCAAGTCATCCTGAATCACGGACTGACCCGAGTCCTGGCCGCCGCCACCCAGAATAATGTCAACATCTTCCGGGAAAGGCTGACCGGGGTTGTGGTCCAGAATCTGCACGTCAAAGCCGTGCGCCTGCGCGCGACGAGCCAACGCCAGAGTGTTACCCCAGTCGCCGTAAATGTTCATGTCGAGCGGGTACAGCTGCAGAATACGCAGAGTCTTACCGTTATTGGGGCCGGAGGCGGGGGTGCCCTCAAAAGTGTGAGTTGCCGTCATTAGGAAACCCTCTCAACGTCAGTGATCTTTGCGAGCTCTTCACGCAGAGCCAGCATTGCGGTGTAGGTGCAGAAAATACGCATGGGCGCGTTATCACTGGAGGCAATGAAGCCCTTGAGCGCATCGGCGAGGTTCTCGTTGACCTCGTCAACCTTCACGCCGTCATGCTCCAGGCGCAGCGCCATATCCCAGGCACGCACACCCGAAACCATCTGCACGCCGGTCTTCTTCAAACTGTCGAAGTCAACATCCCACAGCCAGGACACGTCACGACCGTCAGCGTACTGATCGTTAATCGTAATCATGGTGGCGTAGTCGTCAGCGTTCGCGCTCGCCAGGGACAGGCGGAAACCGCTCGGGTTCTTCACCAGCAGCAGCTGCAGCGGGCGGCCGTTCACGTTCAGAGTCTCACCGCGACCGAAGGCGGGGGTAATCTTCGCCAGCTCCGCGATGAGCTTATCTTCGTTGAGCTTCTCGCCCATGACGGCGCGGGTCAGTGCCATAGCGCCAGCGGCGTTGAAGATGTTGTAAATGCCGTAGAGGTTGATCTCGCCGACTCGCTCCACGCCCGCCAGGTCGAAGGTTGCGGAGGTGCCGGAGAACGCGGTCAGGGTGACGTCTGCCTCGGGCAGGGTTGCCTTCGCGACGGTGCCGCCGCGCATCTCATCATCCGAGGGGAAGTACGAGCGCAGGGACTCATCCAGACCGTAATACTTGACGGTCACGCCCGGCTGCACGTTCTCGGCGAGGGAGCGGATGCGCGGGTCCTCACGGTTGAGCACCACGGTGCCGGTCGTTGCGGAGGCGACGGTCGCCAGCATGCGGCGGGTCGTGTCAATCTCACCGAAGCGATCCAGCTGGTCACGCAGAACGTTCAGCAGCAGAGCGTAGTCGGGCTTGACGGCCTTGACGAAGTGCACGGCGTGCGCCTCGTCCAGCTCAAGCACAGCAATATCAGCGTCAAGCTTGCCGCTGAGGGTCATCTCGCCCAGCAGTGCCGCGGCGACACCGCGCACAAAGTTCGAACCGGTGCGGTTAGTGAAAACCTTCAGACCCTGAGCTTCAAGCAGCTGCACAGCCATCTTCGTGGTGGTGGTCTTACCGTTCGTACCGGAGACAACAACCACACCGTAGGGCAGCTTCGCGAGCTCTTCAGCGACGAAGTCGGGGTGCAATTTTTCCATGACAAGGCCGGGGAAGGCGGAGCCGCCGCCGCGAAGCTTAGTCGCGGCGCGTACGCCCTGGCCGAGAAGACGAATGAGGGGTTTGGACATGCTTACCATTTTAGTACACGCACGCCAGCGGCTGAATGGTCCGCCGGGCTCGTTCGCTCATGCCGGACGGGGCGGGGTGCGGGGGTTTTGGTGAGGGGGTTTTGTGCGGAGGGGGTGGTGTGGGCGTTTGGTGCGGCGGGGTTTTTGGGGTGAGGGTATTGGCGCGGGGCTCCGGCTAGAGCGAAGCGCCGGGGGTACTAGAACAGCGAGCCCGCCTAGTACAGTGAACCCATCTAGAACAGAGAACCCTGCACCCTCACCCGCGTGAACTCCTGCGCCGGCTCCACCAGCACATTCCGCCACGCGGCAGTATTCACCAGGAACGCCGCGTCAGCATCGCCGGTGTGGGCGCTCAAAAACTGACCCGCCGCGCCCGTACAAAAGAAGCCAGCTGCCCCGCTCTCCAGACCAGATTCACAGGGTGCCAGCGGTTCGGGCGATTGCGCACGCAGTGCCGCATACGGGCGGTTCATGGCAAGCGACGGAATCCATGGCTCATCCAGGGCGGTGAGCGGCACCTCCGGGTCGGTGCGCGCCAGTTCGGCGAGCGCTTCGCGGGCGCGGGCGACCGCCTCCTGATGGGCAGTACGAAGCTGCGCGCCGGGCAGCGGGTTCGTCCAGGCGCGGTACTTGCTCGCCACCTGCTTGACCTGCGGAATCTTCGCGAGGGCGGTCACGGCGTCCTCGGCGCGGCGAATGGCAAGCCCGTCGGGTGCGAGCGCAATGTAGGTGGCGGTGGCGACCGCCTGCTCGTCCAGGCGGCGCGGGGTCGAATGCAGTGAGCTGGTGCCAACCTTGTGCGTGCCGTCGGGGAAAGTCGCGATGTAGAGGCGATGCTCCAGCATGGCGTAGGCGCGCATGGATTCGGTGAGCGTTCCGGGGTACAGGTGCGCGCTGTGCAGGGCGGTGAATTCGTCGCGGGCAGTGCAGCGCGGGCACTGCTGGCCACGCTGGATGCGGGTACCCTCGGGGCAGGGTACGCGGCGGATTCCCGCGGATTCGGGGGCGGCGTCATTGCTCGTGCCGGTGGTATAGCCGGCGCAGTAGCGGTAGAGTTCCCCCTCAATATCGCGCGGAATGCGCAACCCCAGGTAGGCGCCGGGGGTCAACGGAATCTGGATGCGAACCCCACTTGGAACGCCACGCTGCGCGGGGCTTCTTTCCTGGTTAGGGGTGCTCTCCCTCGCCGTCTGAGATACCCGGTTATGAGCTCCTTCAGGGACCCCGCCGGGCACGACCGGTTCCACCTCAATGAGCGGGCGGCGGTTGGACCAGCGGATCTGCCTCCAGATGAGTAGCTGCGGCGCGCCTGCAGAATCACCAGCGGCGGCCTCATTACCGGCACCGGCACCATTACCGGCGGCGGGCGCAGCAGCAAACTCGTCGAAAGCAGTTTCAAGCAGGTTGGGGTAGTCCATAGCATTCCACTCTAGCGGGTCTGGCTGGTTCTTTCTCGCGGGGTGCGGTGCATCCGGGCATCAAACCATTGGCGGCACATCTAAGCGTTCGATACAGGCGCACATCCTCGGAAAGCAAAAGAGGCCAGCGTCCTTCACGCTGATCCGCACCCCCGCAGTGTTGCCGTGCGTTCACGCACGACGGGGTGGGTTCTCAGCTGAGGCGCTGACCTCTGTGGTTGAGGCAGGGTGCTTACCCTGCCAAGTCCGAAAGCGATCGGTGACCGCTATTTTTCGGTGAGCTATGCGGTGTTTCTGGAAGCCGGAAGCTTCCCAACAGCGTCGCTGCATTTAAAACTTTGCCATATCCAATGGACATAACATCATTCAAATACGCATCGACTGCCCAATCTGCGCATTTATGACGCAGAATTTCTATGCACTAGCTGGCAAATTGAAGCAATTAGTGCAAAATTTCAAAATCACCAAGCCACCCAGACTATCTGACGGATGAGCCACGCCATCTAGCTGAGGCGGGCAAACCCCTCCGCAATCGCAGAGCGCATATCATCCAGCGTGCGAGACATGGTCTTCGTCTGAGCAATAATCGGCAGGAAGTTCGTATCTCCACTCCAGCGCGGCAAAATGTGCTGATGCAGGTGATCAGCAATGCCCGCGCCGCCCACCTTGCCCTGATTAATGCCAATGTTGAAGCCGTCATTATGCGACACCTCGCGCAGAACCTTCATGGCGAGCTGCGTCAGCTGCGCAATCTCCATGGTTTCTGCCTCGGTCGCATCGTCATAGAACGGGATGTGGCGGTACGGGCAGACCAGCAGGTGACCGGGGTTGTACGGGTAGAGGTTGAGAATCACGAAGGCATGCTCGCCGCGGTGCACAATCAGCGACTCTTCGTCACTGCGGCTGGGCGCAGTGCAGAAGGGGCAGGTCTTCTCGGTGTAGTCCTTCTGGCCACCGCTCACGTAGGCGGTGCGGTGAGGGGTCCACAGGCGCTGGAACTGGTCCGGTGCGCTGGGCAGCTCGAAGGAATCCTGCACCGAGGCTGCGGTGCCATGCTCGGGGGTCGTGTTCTCGCTCATAGTCCCATTCTATAGCCCGCACGCGGCAACGGGAACGCCCCGTCCGTCATGCGTGCCAGATATGAGATAACTCCCCCGGCAGCGCGCTTAGCTGTGCTGCTTTTCCAGGTGAATGATGCGGGTGGCTCCCTCATAGGTCATGGGGAAGCTCAGCACGCCGTCCTCCATGACGAATTCCTTGGTTTCCTTATCGGAGGCGTACGGCGCGTGGCTCAGCTTCGCATGGTCCACGTGCGAAATGTAGCTGAAGTTGCCAGTCTTCGCCTCGAAAGTGCCGACCCAGAAGGGGGTTGCCAGCTCTTCGTGGTTCAGGTGGTAGGTGACCTCGATAATGCCGTCGTGAATGACGGCGTCCATGTAGTTCTCGAGGTTGGTGGAGTCCTGCTGAACCCAGGTGCCGTCAGCACTCGCAGTCGAACGAGTCGCGAGCGCAGAAGAGGGCACAGCCGTCACGGCGGATGCGGCAGGCTCCTGGTTACTGGTGCTATCCGGCGCGGGGGTCTCAGTGGGCTGGGTCGCGGTCGGGTGAATCGACGGATCCTGCGAGGCAATAACCGCCGCCTTAATTCCGGTACTGTCGTCGCCGGGGGCGGGAACGGCGCTAGGCTCGACGGTTTCAAAAGCTGCGGGGTCAACAACCGCACTTGCGGAGGCGTTATTCGGTGCGGGTGCGCACGCGGTGAGGGAGAGTGCGCCGAGTAGAGCAAGCGCGCCCAGAGTGGACTTAGGTACCACGAATGTGTCCTAACAGAGTATGTGTTTGAGTGAGTTTGTGAGTTGAGTGGTGCCTCCCCGTGAGTGAGGTGGGGATACGACAACACCCCGTAGCGCATTGAGGCTACAGGGCGTTCGATAACCGGCACAGTAGATAGTTTATAGGCTCTGGCTAGGAGTTTCACCAGTAGCGGTCAGTTTTAAAAAGATAGTTTGGTCACATTAGACCTTAAGTTGAGGGGTTTTTCACGCACACGAGCCCCAATTTGCACTCTCCACGGGCTAATTTTGCCTCGACAAGGCGAAATATCCCGCATGGTGGCGTGGGTGGCAGTTTTCTTGCCTTCGTCTTGCCTTAACGTGGGCTCGGCACCCAAACCCACCGCCACAACGGGTATGCGGTGTGGGTTTGAGTGCCGAGCCTCAACCAAACTGTCATATCTGCGCTGCTATCTGCGCTACCGCAACCGAGCCGCTACAGCCCGGTTACTGTCCGCAGGGTATTTGCGAGCGGACTACTGCTTGCGGGAACGCAACGAGAACTTCTCACGAATAATCGTGAATGTCTGGCGGGTCTCCTCCAGTAGGGCGACCGGCTCCTGCTCGCGCACCGCAACCTCATGAGATGCCGAAGACTCGGCGGATTCCTCAGTAGGTGCGGCGTTCGGAGCATCTGCAGAAGCGCCAGGAGCGGCAAAATCAGCAGCGCTAAACCCAGCGGCGCTGAAACCGGCGCGGCGTGCCGCCTCCGCCTCCGAAGGAACCGGGTGCACGCCGTCTTCATCCACGACCTCGCGCAGCGTGTAGTCGTGGGCCTCACGGCGCGCGTACTCACGAGCCAGCAGGGCACGCAACTCAGAAATCTCCTGTCTAAGGTCGTCCACGTCAGCCTTGGTTGCGGGATACTCCTGCTCCTCCCTGCCACCGATCTTTTCGATAATCCAGCTGGCGAGCGCACCGGTCGCGACCGCGACCATACCCACGCCGTACAGCATGACGACCACGGCGATAACCCTGCCGATACCGGTGATCGGGTAGACGTCGCCGTAACCGACCGTGGCGAGGGTCGTGAACGTCCACCAGTAGGCGGTGGGCAGGTCACGGATCATCGCGCCCGGCTCGGAGGACTCCACCGAATAGATCGCCAGGGCGAACATGATGATGAAGATTGCAGTGTATCCGAAGAGCTTCATCGCCAGCTCTGAGAGTCTCTTATATTGGCGGTTGGCGGTCATGTAAATCATGGCGAGGAAGCTGACAATACGCCACGCCGGCAGCAGCACAATCGCCAGGTTCATCAGGTTATGCGTGATGAAGTAGAGTCGCCGCGGCGCCAGGTACAGGCGAATGCAGTAGTCGGCGGCGAATAGGCCCCACAGGATCATCTGAATGATATTGAGGTACGCATCGTACGGCTCCTGAATGCGTGTGCTCATGATGGGCGCGGCGA
This sequence comes from Rothia mucilaginosa ATCC 25296, assembly GCF_000175615.1. Lineage (GTDB taxonomy): Bacteria > Actinomycetota > Actinomycetes > Actinomycetales > Micrococcaceae > Rothia > Rothia mucilaginosa. The sequence continues at coordinate 132,574 of NZ_ACVO01000016.1, forward strand.
ACGCGAGCAGGTACAGCACGGACGCCACGAACATGGGCCGGGAGGAGCGTTCCTCCCACGCCGCCAGGTTCTTCTCGCCGCGGTACTTGCTGAGCGTACGGAATAAGCGGGTGCGCGGGGCACGACGCGGCGGGTCCGTGACGGTGCGGGTGACCGTGCGGATGGTCGTGGTGTGCGTTTCAGGTTCGCCCGCGTCAATAATCTCGGCGGCACCATCAGGGTTACCCTGGGTGCCTGCTTTCTGGTCGCCCTGCTTGCCGTGCGGGTGATGCGTGGTGCGGGTGATGCGGCGTTCCTCGCGGTGCGTGCCGTCCGGCGCATCGGTGGTGGCGTACTCTTCGACGACCTCTTCGTAGTCGTCGTTGGGGTCCAGGTCGGTGGAGTAGACGGAGTGGGTGCTGTCCAGGCGGGCGCTATCAATCTGCACGGCATCAACCTGTACTGCTTCCATGTCGGGAGCGGTAGCCTCCGCCGAGGCAGATTCAGCCGGACTGTTCGCCGGGCTACTCGCCGCAGTGTTGCCCGAGATATTTCCAGAGGTCTTCCCCGTATTCCCCGCCGATGCCTTGGGTGCTGTGCCGTTCTTTACCGTGTTTTCTGCCTGGTTCTGTTCCGCCTTATCCATAGTGTGAATGATACTCTGCGCGTTGCGTTTGCGTTTCTATTTCGTTGCACTGTGGCCTTTAGGCGGCGGTCTTTACGCCGTGGTTTTGGCACTGTGCGGCGGTCTTTACGCTGCCGGTCGGTCTTTGCACTGCGGGCATTTAACCTGACACAATATGTGGTGTACCCATCACCTCTGTTGCGCTATCCGGCTGTGTTACTGCCCCGTAGCGTTGCCGACCCGCACATCGGAGTGCCTCATGCCTTCACACACCACCGCTTTCTTCTTCCGCCTGCCGAACTTCCGTCAGCAGGGTTTCCACCAGCTGAGCTTCCGTCAGCAGAGTTTCCGTCAGCTGGGCACGAGCCTCTGCTTCTCCGGTGCGCTCGCCGCCGCCCTGGGCGGATGCGCTACCTTGAACTCCTCCCCTTCTGCTTCTGCGGAGGCTTCTTCTAAACCGACTGCGGCAAGTCACGCGACGGCGCCGGTGCTTCAGGATTCTGAGGGTTCCCGCCTGTTTACGGGTCGCGGCCCTGTTGAGGAGGCGGTTTTTGAGGGACCGGCGGCGCCCGCCTCCTATTCGTATGTGGAGTTTGAGCGTCGCGGTGAGCCGGAGGGCACGATGAAGGTTTCGGTTTCGGACGGTTCGGGCACCACGGTTGAGGTGGTTGCTGGCGGCTCGGGTGAGGGTGCGGGCGTGTGGGTTCGTAATACGGCGAGCGCGTCGGCGCCAAGCTCTTCTAGTTCCGGTCCTTCTGGTTCCGCGAAGTCTGCCGGTGCGGTGAGTGTGCCGTATAGTTCGGCGCGTGTGACGGCTTCGACGTCGCAGTTGACTGATGATGCTGAGTGGATGGTGTCGGTTCGTACGGCGGGCGCGGATTCTTCGGGTGAGTTTGTGGCGCCTGATAGCGTGCCGCTGACGAGTCAGAGTGCGGAGGTTGGTGAGATTCAGATGCAGGGAAGCCGCGGTTTTGTGCACGATACTGTGTCGAAATCGGGCGGCGGTTCGGTTGCGGTGGAGAACCGTTCGGATGCGAAGATGACGGTGTATTGTGCGGGTGTGGATCGTAAGGAGCGTAGTGTGCCTGCGGGTGGCCGCGTGTTTGTGGAGGATTTGGGGGTGCGTGCTTCGGCGGGTTCTCCCCTGTTTTGTGGTGTGGTGACGCCCGATAGTACTGCTAGCTGGAATGTTACGGCCCTCGGCGGCCGCGCCTAACAGTTCGACGTAGTACCAATAAATCCTACACAAGGGAAAACAGGTTCTCCCTACAACGATTATCTTTTGTAACAGAGGTATATTAGGAACGGACTACCCGCCGTTATCGATCAATGGAGATACCTATGACCGCTCAGTCACCCAACCATATTCAGGTTGTAGTGCCCAAGTTCTACGAGTTCATTCCGGCTATTCTGAACTACCTGGCCGACGGCCGCGAACGCAGTAATAAGGAAATCTATGCCGCCGTTGCCAAACGTTCCGCGCTCTCTCCTGACCAGATGAAGGAGCTCATGTCGAACGGTCGACGCCTCGTGTACGTGGACCGCATTAGCTGGGGTCTCACCTACCTCAAGCAGTGGGGGGCCGTCGAATCGCCGGGCCGCGGCCGTCAGAAGATTTCAGACGAGGGCAAGAAGCTTACCGCTCAGTATCCTCAAGGTCTCCCTTCTGAGATTGTCGCGGAGATTGTTCGCAGCGTTAAGTCGAATTCCGCCTCGGAAACCCCGGCTCAGCTGTCTAAGAGCGGCGCGAAGAATAACGCACCTAATGTAGCCCACAGCACATCCGAACCGACGAACGTAGATGAGAACACTCCCCAAGAGCTCATTGATGAGAGTATCGCTCAGCTGGAGTCCGCGCTCGTGCACGATATTTTGGAGCGCGTACGTTCCATCTCTCCTAATGCTTTTGAACAACTGGTGATAGATATTCTGCTTGCCATGGGATACGGCGGTGCCGAAGAGCGTGGTATTGTCACTCAGGCATCCCGCGATGGCGGTATCGATGGAGTTATCGACCAAGACGCACTAGGCCTGTCAAAGATTTACGTTCAGGCCAAGCGATACGGTGAAAAGAACACCGTAGGCCGACCGGCTATCCAGGAGTTTGTCGGTGCGGTACATGCAGAGGGCACACAGGGTGTTTTCATCACCTCGAGCTCTTTCACCACCGATGCTCGAGATTTCGCCAAGAAGCTCAGCGGCAGCACCTCAGTGGTCCTGGTGGATGGTGATCAGCTGGCCCGTCTTATGGTGAAGTATGGTATCGGTGTGCAGGTGGAACGAACCTACACCATCAAGAGGATTGACGAGGACTTCTTCGACGAAGCCTAAACGTTACACAAGCGTGGGGTGGAAAGCATGTAGCTTTCTGCCTCACGCTTTCTTTTGGGTTAGCCGCCTTTTTGGTTAGCCACAGGAATGTTACGGCCCTCGGCGGGCGTGCCTAAGGGCAGCCGCGGCGTTCAGAATGTGACGGGTGCGCCTCCGTAGGCCCGGGCGTATTCCCCCGGAAAACCAGCAAATACGCAGCAAAAACGCCCATCGGCACGGTGTATGACCCACCCCCTTTATGGTGACAAGTAGTCGCCAAGCTTAGCCATAGCTAACAGGAAAAGACGGTGTTCAAGAGCAGATACTGGAATAAGGACAGCATTCACACACCTGTCACCAGTAAGGAAGCAAGATCATGACCGTCGTGTCAAATACGTCCGAAGCACTCAAGTCCCCCTACGAGGACACCCTCAACCGTCTACTTTCCGATGCACGCGCAGAAGCCGTCGAATCCAGCGTCTCCGAACTCGAACGCCTCGCTATTGCACACGACGCATCCCACTACCTGCTCGTGCCCGCCGGCCTGGTCCGCCCCGACTCCGCCGAAGACGTCGCAAACATCTTCCGCGCAGCCGGCGACCTCGGCCTGCCGCTCACTTTCCGCTCCGGCGGCACCTCCCTCTCCGGCCAGTCCAGCGGTGACGGCCTGATGGTCGACACCCGCCGCCACTTCAAGAAGATCGAGGTCCTTGAAGACGGCAAGAAGGTGCGCGTGCAGCCCGGCGCGACCATCATGATGGTCAACAACTACCTGGCACCCTACGGCTACAAGCTTGGCCCCGACCCGGCATCCTGGTCCGCCTGCACCATCGGTGGCGTGGTCGCTAACAACTCCTCCGGTATGTCGTCGGGCACCAAGTACAACACGTACAACACCCTGGACTCCATGGTGTTCGTGCTACCCAGCGGCACCATCATCGACACCGCCGAGCCGGACGCCGACCAGAAGCTACGCTCCCTCGAACCTGAACTTCACGAGGGCCTGCTGCGCCTGCGCAAGCGCGTCACCGAGAACCCCGAATCCATGGCGAAGATCCGCCAGCAGTACTCCATGAAGAACACCATGGGTTACGGCCTGAACTCCCTGGTCGACTTTGAAACCCCCGTGGACATTCTGCAGCACCTGCTGATTGGTTCGGAGGGTACCCTCGGCTTCGTCGCTTCGGCAACCTACCGCACCCTGCCGATTCTGAAGAACATTTCCACCGGCCTGCTCGTGTTCGACAACCTGATTGATGCTGCACGCTCCGTGCCCGAACTGGTTGCTAACAAGCTCGCTACCGTCGAGCTGATGGACGCCACCAGTATTCGTGTGGCTCAGCGTACCGGTCAGGCTGCGGAGGCGCTCGCCGCCATTGACGTGAAGGACCACGCCGCTCTGCTGGTTGAGTTCCAGGGCAACTCCGAGCAGGAGCTGAGCGACCTTGCCGCCGCAGCCGCACCCATGTTTAAGAGCCTGCCCGTGGCATCGCCGGTGTCGATGACCAGCAAGCTGTCTGAGCGTAACGCACTGTGGGCTGCCCGCCGCGGCCTGTACACCACCGTTGCGGGTAACCGCCGCTCCGGCACTAACGCGCTGCTGGAAGACGTGGTTGTTCCTGTTGAGGTTCTGGGCAACACCTGTAGCGACCTGACCAAGCTGTTCGACGCACACGGCTACCAGGACTCCGTGATCTTCGGTCACGCGAAGGACGGTAACATCCACTTCATGCTGAACGAGCAGTTCCGCGACCCGAAGCAGCTGGACCGCTACCGCGACTTCACCGAGGAAATGGTGCAGCTGATTCTGGGTAACGAGGGCTCGCTGAAGGCTGAGCACGGTACCGGTCGCATCATGGCTCCGTTTGTGAGCCGCCAGTTCGGTGACGAGCTCTTCGACGTGATGCGCCAGATTAAGCGCCTCATTGACCCGAAGGGCTTCATGAACCCCGGCGTTCTGCTCGCCGAGCCGGACACCGACTACGTGACCGACCTGAAGGTCGCCGAAACCGTTGAGGAAGAAGTCGACCGCTGCGTGGAGTGCGGCTACTGTGAGCCGGTCTGCCCCTCCCGTAACCTGACTTTGACCCCCCGTAAGCGTATTGTGTTGCGCCGTGAGATTGCTGCCGCTGAGGCGAACGGCGATCACGAGCTCGCTGAGCGCCTGCGTAAGGAATACGAGTACTACGGCATTGAGACCTGTGCAGTGGACGGCATGTGCCAGACCCGCTGCCCCGTGAACATCAACACCGGTGACCTGATTCGCCGCCTGCGTTCTGAGAACCAGAACAAGCTGGCCGCTACCGGCTGGAAGGTCGCCGCACAGCAGTGGGGCATCATGGATAAGGTTGCCGGTAAGTCCCTGACTGTGGCTAAGAAGCTGCCGTTCCTCGTGGTGCACGGTACCACCAACATTGCCCGTAAGGTCATGGGCGACGACATGGTTCCTTCCTACAAGAAGGACCTGCCGGTCGGTGGCCCGGCACGTAAGCCGCACAAGGACGCAACCGCTGAGATTGTGTTCTTCCCCGCCTGCGTGAACTCCATGTTCGGCGGCGTGGACGGCGACGGTAAGCACGACCCGGTCAACGCAACCCAGGCGTTCATCCGCCTGTGCGAGCGTACCGGCGTGAAGTACCGCATCCCCGACAATATTGGTGAGATGTGCTGCTCCACCCCGTGGAAGTCGAAGGGCTTCACCGACGGCTACTCGATCATGAGCGACCGCGTGCTGAAGTCCCTGTGGGAGGCTACTGACGGTGGCCGCCTGCCGGTCGTGTGTGACGCTTCGTCCTGTACTGAGGGCCTTGAGGTGATGCGTGAGAAGGTTATTAAGGCGCTTGAGCACAAGATCGTGAACGGCCTGAAGCCGGGCGAGCCGGACTACTCGCGTCTGCGCATGTACGACGCGGTGCAGTTCGCCGCCGATAACATGCTGGACAAGCTGACCGTGTCCGCTCCCCTGCCGTCGGTTGCACTGCACCCGACCTGCTCCATGACTCACCTGGGCACTCAGCCTGCGTTTGAGAAGATTGCGAACGCGATGAGTGACGATGTGTACGTGCCGAAGCACTGGGGTTGCTGTGGTTACGCGGGTGACCGCGGTATGCTGCACCCGGAGCTGACGGCGAGCGCTACGGAGGCTGAGGCTTCTGAGCTGAGCGAGCAGAAGCAGTTCGCCGCATACATTTCGGCGAACCGCACCTGCGAGCAGGGTATGACCGAGGCAACCGGCCACAGCTACCAGAACGTGCTGCAGCTGCTCGAACGCACCACCCGCTAACGGGTTGAGCGCATAAGCTGACGAAAGAAGGGACCCGGCGGGCTATCTTATGTGATAGTCCGCCGGGTCCCTCGCTAATCATTTATTTTTGAACGACCACATTCCGCTAAATATCGCAATAAATGCAAGTGGTATATACACTACATAAACCCCTATATACAACATCAGCACAAGCATGCTCTCCAATACTTCAGAACGCGACTTCTTATCCCGTAAACATGTCGGATTCTGCTCTGAAAAAGATAAAGCCGCCAGAAAAATTAAAGAAAAAATCCCCAGAAAATTAAATGCATGAAAATCCCACAACGTAAACACCCATAGCGTAAAGGCTACAATCTGCAGCCCTCCACTCCTGATCTGCTTCATGGAAATAGCACTAACAAACATGCATATCCATCCAAAAATACAAATTATACTCTGCGACCCGGACAAGGGTTCTTGCTGAAGGAAAGTAGCAACATCGGCAACTGGCTTAGCTAGAGCGTCAAAATGAACCCATTCAAGAAATTTTGAAATACCCATGAGGCCGCTCAGTCCTGTATGGTTCCAGAGAGAGTAAATTACCGACATAGAGTAAGCAGATACGAAAACGCAGAAAGCTTTCGAGAAAAGGTTTTTGTCTGCTATATATTTTGCTGTGGTTTCCATATTAATAGCCACCAAATTCTCCTCATAGAAATTCTTGAACGATAGCGCAGATATTTATATATCTGTATTGAAAAGGCGGGCGCGAAGCTCCCCGTCAGCCTCTGTCACGATAATGACCGGTTTACCGCCCGCAACCTTGCGTGCACGGTCGAGTACGTCAGCCTCATCTTCGCCGGGAGCAACGGGGATAACATGGCACTCCCCTCCCGCCTTCTGCGCAGCGAGCGCAACAAGTGCCTTGTGTTCCGGGTTTCGGCGAGCAGACAGGTTGAAGCGTCCCGCGATGCGAGCTCGTTCTTTCATCACTTCAATGCTTGCCATTCTTCAATCCTTTCAAATGCGCCTTCTACGATAAAGGCTGCTACTTCTTCATGAACCAAACTTTGCTTCCCGAAGAACCTGGCAGGCTATCCAATCGGATGACCCGCCGGGCCTGTTTTCGTCTGTCGCAGCATCTATTTTCGACTATTAAATAGTCCAATAATCAATACTGCTATTGAGATGCCATAGAGAATTCCAAGCACCAGGTCGCTGACATTTGACACTACATTCAAGATAATTGCCAGGATCAAGAACAGCATCCCGACAGGAACATACTTATTCGACTTCATACGCTCGTGCTCCCTCAATAATCAATAGCGATACATCATTTTCAGGACCATCCAGCTACCCTTTTTCTGAATGACTATGGACGTTCGCCTTACTACCACGCTAGCACTCTGGAGCTAAAAACTCCCCTCACAACACAACTTTATGCACCCAACCGCACTCCCCCATCCTCGCCCCCTCAAGACGCACAAAAAACCACCCCCTCCGCAGCTTGTCGCCGCAAAGGGGGGGTGGTTTCTATATATCTGTATACAGATTCAGTGCAGATCCGCCACCTGAAACTAACAGTTGTTAGACGCACCGACGATCCCACATCTTTACCTCAACTACCTATACACTGAATGACAACGACCTCTCAACACATCTATATGGCTATGAACGAAAAGCAGTCAAACTATTTAGTCAGTTGGGATATATTTTTACAGCCCTTCAAATACTTAAACCTATTAAATTAATAGTATTGTAAATAATCATAGGATCCCCAATAGATTATTGCCAAATAAACTAGTAGACCCACACTCATCTAAGGCATTAGACAATTTTTATTTTTTCCTTATCGATCTCTGCTTCAATTTCACTATCCAGGAATTCTTTAAACTCTTTAGAAATAAGTACACGATAGTTAATCTTTCGACCAACATCACCATTTTTAACCTCTTCCTCATTCTTTTTACCTTCTTCTTCATTCTTTTTATTAATATATTTTTGAACCCGAGAATCCAAGAAGTCCTCTAAGTAATTAATGGTTTTAATTTGCAAACCCCCTACTTTAAATTTATTTCCAACATAAATTGTATAGAGTTTTCGCTGAACACTTTTAACCCCCTTTTCTTCATAATAATCCGACACCTTAAAATAAAAGTCTATATACTCTTTCACATTTTTAAAATCCAGGCCATCATGAAAAATCGACTTATAGTCTTTTCCAAACAATGCTCGCTTATTGTTACTAGCTTTACCTGGTTCACCGCGCATAATTGCCATAAGTATTTGAGCCGCTAACTCCATGTTTATATCACGATACCCGGAGAAAGATTCAGACTTTCCACTTTTTCGCACGTAATTATATTGAAATTGCCTCAAATAATAATGCAGTGAAATTTGAATGGGATCATTAGCATGCAGATCAGCCGGCTTGATAGAATTCTGACTATTTGTATATTTCGCAATTTCGGCGCCTAATGAATATTCAAGCTCCTCCTTCTCCCCTTCAGGTTTTGCCAATCCCACCGAGTAGGCACGGACAAGAACGAAAGAATTTTTTAACGACTCTATCTTTTTACCAGTCTTATCCTCAGAATTCTCAATATATTCATAGACTGAGTTTAGAGTTTGACCACCATTAACAATTTGAAAATTCTCCAAAGTGATAGTACTAACATCAGATGGCATATTCGCTCTCGAATTAACACTATCCGCAATAATTGTAATTCCGTTATTATATGCAAAAAATCTATCTCCGCTTTCTCGAATTGTATCAATTATGTCTTTATTATATTTAGTGCGACCTAAGTAATTTCTAACATTGTCCTCCAATAGAGATTTATCCATTTCTATTTTATTCAAATCATCAATATTTATTTCGGCTACTTCTTCCCCTTCTTCTCCTTCAAGCAGTCGATAGGCTTGATTAGTACAAGTTATTCTCATCAGCTCGAATAGGGATGCAATGAAGATACACGATTTACCCAGCTTTTCTCCAGTAGTTTCATATTCAATTACCTGATCTTTTTTAACTTGAATAACTGCCGACGTATTCCGTGGGTCATTGGTAATTCTGTTCACGATATCCTCTAAACACATCTCAGTTACTTTATATTCTTCAAATCCACTAAATATATTTTTATTTGCTCGAATATTATTATTCGAGACAAAATATATTTCTATGGTGGATACAGGCTTCCCATCCATTAATTTCTTAATATTTTTAATAGCTCGTGAAGAGTATTCATATTCTGGGTCCTCTTCAATCTTGGCCAAGCGCTCGCTACTAATGTGGTTAATAAATTTCACCGTCGAATTAACATCATCTTCAGTTAGCGATCCTTTTGACCTATAGTTATCTTTATATTTAAAGTTAAAAAGACTAATTTTATACCCATCACCATCTTTTTTTATATGGTAAGCATCCACTCCAAGATCATTTTTATTAGGATTACCTGTGGTCCTTCGAATATAATCGGTGTCAATAATCATATCTGATATTTCTTTAATATCCTTGACACCAGTAATACTACTTAATATAAAGAAATAGAATCCTAGACGCTCTCTATCCTTGGTGGCTATTTCTTCTATATTCTTAAATATTCCAGATTTCTCCGCATTATTGTATGCTTCGAGGCTAGCTTTTTCAACAATTCGATAATTGCTTATAGTCATATAAGTCTCCCAACTTAAAGGAACTTCCATGAAAAATGTACTTACTAACTTATTTTGAAAACCACCCCTCCGCAGCTTGTCGCCGCAAAGGGGGTGGTTTCTATATATAGGGTCGGTACAAGTTCGCCGGCTTAGCCAACCACAGTTATCTGTGTCTAGCCGCGCCGGCGAACCCGCATCCTAACCGCTACTACTCAGCAGCCTCCGTGCTGGGCTTGGGGTCTTCGTTCACGCGGTTGCGGATATGCTCCACAATACGTGCCACAGCCTCATCCACGGGCACGCCATTCTCCTGCTTGTTTCCGCGGAAACGGAACGAAACAGCGCCGTGCTCCGCATCCTCACCGCCAGCAATCAGAATGAACGGAACCTTCTCGGTAGACGCGGTACGAATCTTCTTGGTGAAACGATCCGAACCGTAATCCACCTCAACACGCACGCCGTGCGCGCGTAGCTTGTCAGCGATCTCGGTCATGTAGTCGTTGAACGCCTCAGCCACCGGCACACCAATCACCTGAACCGGTGCCAGCCACGCCGGGAACGCGCCCGCATAGTGCTCAGTCAGCACGCCCAAGAAGCGCTCAATCGAGCCGAACTTCGCCGAGTGAATCATGACCGGCTCCTGCACGGTGCCGTCCGCAGCCTGGTACTCCAGACCGAAACGGCTCGGCTGGTTAAAGTCGTACTGAACGGTCGACATCTGCCAGGTACGGCCGATAGCGTCCTTCGCCTGAACCGAAATCTTCGGGCCGTAGAACGCAGCACCACCCGGATCCGGGACGAGCTCCAGGCCGGTCTCCTTCGCAACCTGCTCCAGAACCGCGGTAGCCGCCTCCCACTGCTCATCAGTACCGATGAACTTATCCTTCTTATCACCCTCAGTGTCGCGAGTCGACAGCTCAAGGTAGAAGTCAGTCATGCCGAAGTCCTCAAGCAGGCTCAGCATGAACTTCAGCAGGTGACGCACCTCGTCCGGTGCCTGCTCCTTCGTCACATACGAGTGCGAGTCGTCCTGAGTAATCATGCGCACACGGGTCAGGCCCTGCAGCACGCCGGACTTCTCGTCACGGTACACGGTGCCGAACTCGAAGAAACGCAGCGGCAGCTCACGGTACGAACGGCCACGAGAACGGTAAATCTCGTTGTGCATCGGGCAGTTCATAGCCTTCAGACGGTAATGACCGTTATCCAGCTCCATGGGCGGGAACATACCATCCGCATAGTACGGAAGGTGACCAGAAGTGTAGAACAGGTCTTCCTTCGAAATGTGCGGAGTGCTGACGTACTGGAAACCCTCCTGAATGTGGCGGGTACGCACGTAGTCTTCCATCTCGCGCTTAATCACGCCACCCTTAGGGTGAATCACCGGCAGGCCGGGGCCAATGTTCTTCGGGAAGGAGAACAGGTCCAGCTCACGGCCCAAGCGGCGGTGGTCACGGCGCTCCGCCTCAGCGATGCGCTCCTTGTACGCCACCAGCTCGTCCTTAGTCGGCCAAGCGGTACCGTAAATACGCTGCAGCATGGGGTTCTTCTCAGAACCGCGCCAGTACGCGCCACCGGCACGCATCAGGGCGTAACCGTTAGCAATCAGCTTGGTGTTCGGCAGGTGCGGGCCGCGGCAGAGGTCCTTCCAGACGGTCTCACCGGTCTTCGGGTGCACGTTGTCGTAAATGGTGATTTCACCCTCGCCGACCTCCACGGATGCGCCCTCGGCAGCATCCGCACCAGAACCGGGGCCCTGGGTCAGGGAGAGCAACTCCAGCTTGTACGGCTCGTTCGCCATCTCGGCAACAGCCTCGTCGTGGGTGACCACGCGGCGGCGGAACAGCTGACCGGACTTGATGATCTTAATCATCGACTTCTCGATCTTCTTCAGATCTTCCGGGGTGAACGGCTCAGCCACATCAAAGTCAAAGTAGAAGCCGTCAGTAATGTACGGGCCAATGCCCAGCTTGGCGTCCTTGCGGTACTCCTGCACCGCCTGCGCCATCACGTGCGCAGCGGAGTGGCGCAGAACGTTCAGGCCGTCCGGTTCGTGAATGAAAACCGGCTCAACGGAGTCGCCAGCAGACAGCTCGTGGGAGAGATCAACAAGCACGCCGTTCACGCGTGCCACAACGATCTTCGGGTCGTCAGCGAACAGCTCAGCGGCAGTCTTCGCGGTGACCTCGCGCTCCTCACCAGAAACGCTAATAACAATTGCTGAAGAATCAGCGGCAGACATAAGTCTCCTTAACTCAGGCGCAAGCGTACCACTCGGGGCGCCGCCGGTGCGCATACTATTCCGCACTGTACTGGTGCACGGACACACACTATCTTACAACGGCTCCCAGGCAACGCTCAGCTTGAAGACAAACTAGTCCGCATGATGCTCACGCGTATGCTCATACACGTCAACCACAATGTGGCTAATATGGTCGTCCTTCAGACGGTATATGGTGGTGCGGCCCTGCTGCTCACGGTCAATCACGTGCGCCTCACGCAGGATGCGCAGGTGGTGCGAGGCGAGCGGCTGCGAAATGCCCAGGCAGGTGTGCAGTTCGCTCACGCTGTGCGGGCGGTGCATCAGGTGGTGCGCAATCGCCAGGCGTAGCGGGTTCGCTAGCGCAGAGAAAATCGCCACGGACGGGCCAAACTGTTCCTCCCAGTCTTTGGGGCCGCTGCCTTCGAGGAGGGGCGCGTTGGTGGGCACCTCGTGGGTATGATCCGATGCATGCTCGTGGGCATGGTCAGTGTGGGTGGTGTTAGTTTCGGTCTGGTCTGTGTGCTGGCTCTGAGTCATAGTATTTTCACCTTATGTACAGGAAAGGGGGCACGTCAAGGAAGTTACGCCTGCGCGGCGTGCTTTCTTGACGTGCCCCTCTCCCCTATGTGCGCTGATGCTCGCTGGTGTTGCTGGTGCGCTGTATGCGGCTGTTCCGATGCCGTTGTGACTATCGGTGCAGCTGTCGGTGCGCTGTCATTGTGGCGGCAACATCGTGGACCACCGCCCTCCTAGAGCGGTTCATCACATTGCGGTCATAATGCCTAGCGCCGTGCCCTAACTGCGCATCAGCTCGCGGGCATGCAACCCTAGCGGGCCCTTAGCGGTTAGCGACTGCCACCTGCAGGTAACCTTCAGCGGACTTTACGCCCTTGTCAGTCACTGCGCGGTAGCGGACCAGCGGTGCGAAGCCCTGCTTATTCTTAGCAGATACCGCGATGCCCTGGGTGCCGTCGGGCAGGGTCACCACACGGTAGGTGCCGTATTCGTCGCTGTATGCGCTGACGGCCTGGCCGCGCTGGTTGAGCAGCTCGAGCTTCTTCACGGTTTCGCCGCGGCTGTATGCGCCGAAGGATGCTTCGTCGTTGTTCAGGACAGCCACGTTCTGGGTGGTGCCCGAGTACAGGGAGACGGAGTCCTCACGCGCGATGGGGCTGTTCTTATCGACCACGTGAACCTTCAGCGGGATCGAGTACAGCTGCGCGGCGGAGCCCCTCTTCGCCTTCACATCAGACATGCGTGCGGGTGCCTTGCCGGTGCGGTTCACGGTGATGTTCGTGCCGTTGTCGCGGCGCAGATCCCAGGTGGTGCCGGTAACGTCGTGGGTGTTCAGGTCGATCGAGTAGGTGCCGGTCTTGCCGTTGGAGGCAAAGCGGATGCCGGTCTCCGCACTGGAGAACTGGCCGCCAGCAGTGTTGACCTTCTCCTTGTTGACCCAGCGGCTGGGGCGGAAGTTCGGGGTCTGCTGGATTTCCTGGAAGTTGTAGTCGCGCGCGTAACGGTAGTTCGGGGAAACCTTGTGCGACTGGTGAACACTCTGCGCGACTGCGGTCTCGCCGGAGTAGACGGTGGCGTGGTGCTCGGCGGGCTGGTAGAACACGCCGGAGCCGGTGCCGGTCTTACCGTAGGAATCCGAGGGGTACTTGAACTTCACGGCGTCCGAAGCCTGGTTCACTGCCGCGTTCTGAGTCTCGGCGTCGCTGATGCGCACGGCCTTGGGGGTGCGCACGGCGGAGCGGCGCACGGTCACGGGGCGTGCAATCTTGTGCGCGTCAGCGTTCGAGTCGGCAGCCTGGTTGTTGCTCTGCGGCAGAACCTGGGTGCCCTCGCGGCGTGCAGTGTTCTCAGCGGACTCGGTGTAGTTCACGGGCATCCACTGCACCTGCTGCCAGGGGAACTGGTTGCCGGTGAAGCCGCTGGGCACGAAGTTCGCGAACATTGCCGCCAGCTGCGGGTCTTCCTTGTACACGTTCTTACCCTGGCGGGCGTAGGGCGCGTAGGAGCTTGCCGCCTCCAGGTTGAATGCGTTGGTGAAGAGGTTGTGGTCCGTGAGGATGAAGCCGTATTCCTTCATTGCGGTCAGGATCATGCGGGTGAGCTGGTCGTCAGCGTGGCCGGTGTTTGCCAGGTGCTCTTCCACATCAAAGCTTGCGGGCAGGAAGCCACGCTGACCTGCGCGGGGTGCGTTCGGGTACTTGCTCGCGTCAATCTTGCCGTCGGTACCCTTCGCGGGGAAGGAGGAGACCAGTGCAGCGTAGTCAGCCGCGGTGATGGACACCATGTGGTTGATCTTGCCGGCCTTGAGCTCGTCCACACCAATCTGGGTGAGCTCATTTGCCAGGCCCACCACGGAGGAGGTGCCGTTCTTGAGGGTCAGCCAGTAGTTGTCTTCGCCCACGCCGCCGAAGTTCGGCTTAGCGAGCATGTAACCGCCGGAGGACACGTGGTAGGTTGCCGGGTAGTCAACCGCCACGGGAATGTCCACGGTGCCGCGGGTGCCTGCGGGAATCTTGTAGGTAATCTCGCCGGTGGTCTCGTTGATGGACGCGCCGGGCACGTTCTTCGCCAGGCGGAACTTCGCACCGCGAGCAATCGGGTAGGAGGTGCGGGCGTTGCCGGACTTCACGTCAATGCTGACGGGCGCCTTGATGGTGACGGTCTGGCCTGCGTTGCCGTGGCCAACGTTGTCGTACTGAATCTTGGCGCTCTTGGGGGTGGACGCGTTGCCGCCGCCGACCTGCACACGGGCGGTGCTGGTGTAGGTCTGTGCGTCTGCATCCTTGACGAACTTGAAGTAGGAGCGCCAGATGCCGGTCGCCTCATCGTAGAGGGCGACGGACTGGTCGCCGGAGAGGCCGTGGTCCTCAGCGAGCCACTTCGGGATCGGGACGCCGCCGGTCAGGATGCGCTTGTTCTCTGCGTTGGCGTTGACGCGGCCATCGCGGGAGACGACCTCGACGTACTCCTGGTGCGGGTTCGCGGAGTTCACGGCGAGGGTCGGGATGTTCTCGTGGCCGCCGACGGTCTGGGTGCGAATCTTCTTGAGGGTACCGCCGTTGATGGCGGTGGTGACGGGGTGGTTGCCCGCATCGCCGCTGTATTCGAGGAAGGTGCGGCTAATTTCGCTGCTGTTGGGCGCGACGGCTTCGGTGCCGGTGAGCTTCTGGGCTGCGAAGGAGTCGCTGGCGAGCTTGCCGCTCAGGGGCGAGGTGTTCTCGGTGGTGGTCAGCTGCTCCTTGGTGAGGGAGGAGTTGACGGGTGCGAGAGTGTCGATGGTCTGTGCCTGCTGGTCGGGGTTCCAGTAGCAGGTCGGACCGGGCGCGACGTTGGTGATGTTCGCGAGGGTCGGCACGGTGCGGTAGCCTGCGTCGACGCAGGTGGTACCGGATACGTTGCGGGTGGAGGCGGTCGCACCGAAGGTCGCGGGGAGGTTCGCGCCGGTGATGACGGTTGCCAGTGCTGCGGAGGCAGCGATGGTGGCACGGCGGCGGTTTGCCGGGCGCTGTGCCGGGTTTTTGGTTGCAGTTGTGGTCATGTTTTTCTTCCGTTCGTGTCGGCTTGTTTGAGTGAGTGCGTTTGTATGAACAAACACGGACGTGAGTGAAATATGCATCTGAGGGTGTACCCGGGCGGGTTCTGATCTTCTGGCAGGAATTCTCAGGAAACTCTCAGATAATCCCCATACCCTACATAGTCTTTGGGGTGAACGCAAAACGAGTTTGTGATTCAGGGCACCGATTTTTTGCTAAAGGTTCAAGCTTAGACTCATATTTCTTTACATCTGTGTGCATTGATAGATGTTCAGGTTTTCGGAATTTGCACCGCAGTGTTTTAGCTTTACTCCTAGTCAAGCGAGTTTAGCTTCAGAAAAACGAAAAATGCGCACGGGAAACTAAACCCTCAACCTCAAAGTTCCCGGAATGACGCGCCAAAACGGTCTGTTGAATTTCTCACACGTGACCACAATTTGGGATTCCGCACCAAAGGTAGATATGGTCTCAGTCACTAAAACAGGGGCTTCTATCAGCCCAATCGATCACTTTCGAGTCACAATCACCACCGGGGAGCACCCCCTTGTTTCATCCCTATAGACCCACAAAACCCACCCAAAACCCTAAAATTTAGGTCAAAGTTTAAAGTTTGCGTGTGTTTAACAGTGTGTAACCATACATGCACCGCACTCCCCCGCGCAGGACGCCCTTCACTGTACATTCCAAGAATTCCAAGCCGCCCACCGGGAGCTTTAGAAAGCATAGAAACACCCCGCATGCGCCTCAAAAACACATGCGGGGTGCATATATATTCATTTGTGGGTGCCTTGCGGTGCACCCAATAGCAGGTGCCGAACCCGCCTCCGTGGGTTCACGTGGGTTCAATAGCGGTTACTCACAGAGCTACCTGATAACTACAGCGCGCCCGCCTCCGAGCAGACATTCACCAGCTCACCAATGCCCTCAATACGGGTGCGCACCGTCTGACCCGGCTTCAACCACTGACGCGGATGCAGCGACAAACCAACCCCCGCCGGGGTACCCGTCGCCACCAGGTCGCCCGGCTCCAGGGTCATAAACCGCGAAATATAGGACAGCAGCTGCGCCGGAGTGAACACCATATCCGCCGTCGTGCCGCGCTGACGCACCACGCCATCCACCTCACAGACCAGTTCCAGACCGGCAACCGGGTCAACCTCATCGGGGCTCACAATCACCGGACCGAACGGAGTCATCGCATCCCAGTTCTTACCCTGGAACCACTCCGAGGAAC
This sequence comes from Rothia mucilaginosa ATCC 25296, assembly GCF_000175615.1. Classification (GTDB taxonomy): domain Bacteria; phylum Actinomycetota; class Actinomycetes; order Actinomycetales; family Micrococcaceae; genus Rothia; species Rothia mucilaginosa. The sequence goes on from NZ_ACVO01000016.1 coordinate 149,434, forward strand.
GACCCTGCCAGTCACGCACCGACACATCATTCATGACCGTGTACCCCATCAGAGCCTCAAGTGCCTGCTCCTCCGTGGCATTACGCAGGCGAGCGCCCACGACCAGGCACAGCTCAACCTCCCAGTCGACCTTCGTGCTGCCGGTGCCGTCGGCGGCGGGCATGCGAATCTGCTCGCCGGGGCCAATCAGCGCGTTCGGGAACTTCGCGAACAGCGCCGGATGCTCGGGCACCTCAAGGTTCATTTCCGCGGCGTGGTCGCGGTAGTTCAGGCCGGCGCACACAATCTTGCCGGGCTTATCCAGCGGGCGAATAAAGGGTAGGGAGTTCCATAGTTCCTCGCCGTGGCCCATGACGGTCGCGCCGTTCTCCTTCAGGATTGCCACGGCGTTCTTCGGGTCGCCAAAGTTCAGGCGGAACCGGCTGTAGAAATTCAGTAGCGGGCTGAGCTTCGCCGGAAGCTCGTACACGGTCTCTTCGAAGAAGCAGACCGCGCGGCTGCCCTTCGAGTCTTTAATCTGTGCCCAACGCATGGATGCTCCTTCGCTTCAGGTGGGGATATATCGAATAAGTTACGGATAAAAGTCAGAAATAAAACAACCTAGTGAAAACCGTTTTGGGCGTACACCTCAACGATGGCGTCTTCCAGGTCTTCCATGAGCAGGGCGGGGTTCGCGTCCTGCGCCGCGCCAACCGTGGCGGGGTCCAGCTCCATGCCGAGGGCACGGTACACATCCGCGGTGACCGCCCGCAGCGGCGCAGAGTCGGAGACCACGATGCCGGTGCTGAACCACCAACCGCCAGTCACCACACGCTGGGCGGTGCCAACCAGTTTAATGCGGCCACCACCTGCGGAGGCGGGAAGCTGCGCGTGCACCGAATACTCGCCGGGGCAGTACTCCCCCGGGATCTCGCCCATGCGCGCGTCCACGCCAACCTCGCGGAGCGCCTGCGCGTACATGGAACCGAACAGTTCGTAGCGTAGGGTGTTGCCGCTGCGGGCGTCGGAGGCGGGCTGAAAATGGTCCACGACCAGGCACCCCTGATGGTAGGCGGCGGCGTGCCCACCGACCTTACGCACCAGCACCTCGAAGCCGTGCTTGGCGCACGCCGCGGAGGCGGCCGCGAAGCCGGGGTTCAGTTCGTCACGGCGGCCGAACGCGACCGTCGGGTTCGGCTGATACATGCGTAGGGTAGCTTCACGCTGCCCGCTTGCCACCTCGCGGAGCATCTGCACCGTCTGGTCGTGGTGAATGAGGATATCGCCGGACTCGGGGCCGGTCTCTCGAATAATCTGCACGTTCCTATTTTACGGTTACGCCCGCCACAGCTCCTACGTCTCCCCACAATGCGAAAACGCCCACCCGGGTAGCTAAAACCTAGTAATCCCCCTCCCCCTCCGCTAGGGTAGAAGAAAGACCTAAAGCACCTTGGAGGATGCCGTGCATCAGGACCAGCACATCACCGCCCAAACCACCCCTCTGCCCAACTCCAACCCGGCCCTGACCGAACCGCAACCGCTCGGCGCGTTCCCCGCCGGTTTCCTCTTCGGAGGCGCCACCGCCGCCAACCAGTTCGAGGGCGCCTGGAACGAAGACGGCAAGGGCCCCAGCCTGCAGGATGTGCTGCCCGCCGGCGGCCTGTACCCGCGCACCGCGGAACCCACCGAGGACAACCTCAAGCTGGAGGGCATCGACTTCTACCACCGCTACCGCGAAGACATCGCCCTGCTCGCGGAGATGGGTTTCAAGGTCTTCCGCTTCTCCATCGCCTGGTCGCGTATCTTCCCCCGCGGCGACGAAGAAACCCCGAACGAGGCGGGCCTCGCCTTCTACGACCGCGTGCTCGACGAGCTCGAAAAGCACGGCATGGAACCGCTCATCACCCTCAGCCACTACGAAACCCCGCTGCACCTGGTCGAACAGTACAACGGCTGGACCAGCCGCGAACTCATCGGCTTCTACGAACGCTACGCCCGCACCGTGTTCGCCCGCTACGGCAAGCGCGTGAAGTACTGGCTGACCTTCAACGAAATCAACTCGATGCTGCACCTGCCGTTCATGTCCGGCGGCATTAACACCCCGGCGGATCAGCTCAGCGACGCCGACCTGTACCAGGCAATGCATCACGAACTGGTCGCCTCCGCACGCGCCACCGCTGCGGCACGCGAACTGGCGCCCGGCGCCCAGGTCGGCTGCATGATTCTTGCCATGCCCACCTACCCGCTCACCCCCGACCCCGCCGACGTACTCGCCGCCATGCAGACGGAGCAGGCGAACTTCGCGTTCGGTGACGTGCACGTGCGCGGCGCATACCCCGGCTACTTCCTGCGTGCCCTGCGTGAGAAGGGCGTGGAGCTGAACATCACCGAGCAGGACCGCGAGGACCTGAAGAACACCGTGGATTTCGTGTCGTTCAGCTACTACATGTCCACCTGCGCGACCGGCGACCCGGCACGAGGCGAACGCGGCGAAGGCAACATCCTCGGCGGCGTGGTGAACCCGACCCTACCTGCCAGCGAATGGGGCTGGCAGATTGACCCGACCGGCCTGCGCGTGGTCCTCAACCAGTATTGGGACCGCTGGCAGAAGCCGCTGTTCATCGTGGAGAACGGCCTGGGCGCCCGCGACGAACTGGTCGAGGTGAACGGTGAGCTCACCGTGGAGGACGACTACCGCATCGACTACCTGCGCCAGCACCTGCACGCGGTACGCGAGGCGATTGAGGACGGCGTGAACGTGCTCGGCTACACCACCTGGGGTTGCATCGACATGATTAGCGCCTCCACCGCGCAGATGTCCAAGCGTTACGGGTTCATCTACGTGGACCGCAACGACGACGGCACCGGCACCCTGGCGCGCTACCGTAAGAAGTCCTTCCACTGGTACCGCGAGGTGATTGCCAGCAACGGCGCGGAGCTTTAACTGGTAAGGCTCTAGAGGCTGTTCCTTATGCGGCAACCCTAGACGCTGAACCCCGCGAAAATCCCTGCACACGAAATCCGCAGCGCGTGAAACTCTCAGCCCGCGAAATTAGTACAGCAAAAGCCCCCGAGACTCCGAATCTCGGGGGCTTTCTACATGTCGTTATGCCTAGCGCGGGCGGCTCTAGTCTGTAGGCAAATCTAGTCCATAGGTAGGTCATTCAGGCTGGTGGACACGTACTCCCACCAGGTCGGCACCAACCCGGCATTCATCGCAACCCTCTGCGACAGCATGTGCGACGGGCTCGTACCGTAGAACGGTAGGTACCCTTCCGCCAGGGTCAGGCGTGCGGCATCTCGCACCAGGGCGCTCGCAATACCCGCGCCGCGGAAGGCGGGCAGCACGTCAATGCCAATCTGGCGCATAATCGGCGAATCGTCACTCAGGCCAACCATAGCGATAGGGTCTGCGAGCGCGGGGCTCTCCCCCGCCGCGGGTGCATCAGGTGTATCCCCATCCACCGGGTATGCGGCAAGCACCAGCACATCCGGGCGGGTCACGCTAAAGCCCAGCGCGTTCGAGTAGCGCTTATCCCCGCGGAAACGCTCAAACTTTTCAGCGTCCAGCAGCTCCACGCGCAGGCGGGTTACGCGCGCCTGCGTGTCCTGCGGGTCAACCTCAAGCGCACCCGCGGAAGCGTTTGCCTCCCTGCGGATGGTGCGCTCGCCCGTGATTTCGGCAAGCAACGCAGCCTTCAGCTCGGCGGGGTCAACGCGACGCATCATGCCCACACCGGGCACGGCGCACTTGACCTCCTGCGCCTGCACGCCCTCGGGTACGACCGAGTTCAGCAGGGCGCGGCCGGGCGTGTAGTAGATGCTAGTGCCGCTGACCTGCTGGGTGTAGGGGGTGAGCAGTTCGTTGAGCTGGCGCAGTTGCGCGTAGTCGCCGAGCCAGTTCGACTGGTCGCCGAGCATGTAGTCGATGGCCTTGTCCAGCACGCGCGGATGTTTGGCGCAGAGAATGCCGACGCTCGCGTAGTTGGCGACGCGCAACTCCCAGATGTCGTCGTTGCGGCGGCGTGCGGCGCCCATCTTCTCGGAGGGAGGCTGCACGGTGGCGAGCAGCGGCAGGCTCTCGGCGTCCGGGTAGTCGCGTAGCTCTTCGAGGGCGCGGCTAATCGAGCCAGGCGCCTGGCAGAAGTCCGCCTCCAGCTGGGTGTGCAGGATGTGCCGCGCACGGTCCGCGGTGGTCACAGCGCCGCGGTTCGCAGCACCACGGTTCGCAGCGCCACGGGTTGCCTGAGCTCCCCGCGTGGGTTCGGTTCCTTGAGTATCAGTCACGTAGGTTTCCTCTAGGGCAAATTTTTGACTAGTTCAGAATCTCGGCTAGCTCAGGATTTCAGCAAGGAACGCGCCGGTGTGCGAGCCCTTCACCTGAGCCACCTGTTCCGGGGTTCCTTCGGCGATGACGGTGCCGCCGCCGCTACCGCCTTCGGGGCCCATGTCGATAATCCAGTCGGCGCACTTGACCACGTCCAGGTTGTGCTCGATGGTGATGACGCTATTGCCCTTGTCCACCAGCGATTGCAGCACGGCGAGCAGCTTGCGGATGTCTTCAAAGTGCAGGCCGGTGGTCGGCTCGTCCAGCACGTAGATGGAGCGGCCGTTGGAGCGCTTCTGCAGTTCGGTTGCGAGCTTCACGCGCTGCGCTTCACCGCCGGAGAGGGTGGTTGCGGGCTGGCCCAGGCGAATGTAGCCCAGGCCCACGTCCACGAGGGTGTTCAGGTGGCGCGCAATCGGGGTGAACGCAGCGAAGAACTCTGCGGCTTCTTCCACGGGCATTTCGAGTACGTCGGCGATGGTCTTGCCCTTGTAATGCACTTCGAGGGTTTCGCGGTTGTAGCGCTTGCCGTGGCAGGTTTCGCAGGGCACGTACACGTCCGGCAGGAAGTTCATTTCAATCTTCAGGGTGCCGTCGCCGGAGCAGTCCTCGCAGCGGCCGCCCTTGACGTTGAAGGAGAATCGACCCGGGGTGTAGCCGCGCATTTTCGCTTCGCTGGTCTCTGCGAACAGCTTGCGGATGTGGTCGAACACGCCGGTGTAGGTGGCGGGGTTCGAGCGCGGGGTACGGCCGATGGGCGACTGGTCCACGTGAATGACCTTGTCCAGGTGTTCCAAGCCGTCGATACTCTTGTGGCGGCCGGGTACCTGCTTGGCGCCGTTGAGCTTGTTCGCCAGGGAGGTGTACAGAATGTCGTTGACCAGGGTGGACTTGCCTGAGCCGGACACACCAGTCACCGCGGTGAACACGCCCAGCGGGAAGGACACGGTCACGTTCTTGAGGTTGTTTTCGCGGGCGCCGCGCACGGTCAGCTGGCGTTCCTTGTCCACGGGGCGGCGGGATGCGGGCACCTCAATGCTGCGGCGGCCAGCCATGTAGTCGCCGGTAATGGACTTGGTGTTCTTCAGCAGCTCCTCAAAGCTGCCGGAGTGCACGATTTCGCCGCCGTGCTCGCCGGCGCCGGGCCCCACATCCACGATCCAGTCGGCTTCGCGCATGGTGTCTTCGTCATGCTCAACCACGATAAGCGTATTGCCCATATCGCGCAGCTTAGTCAGGGTTTCGATGAGGCGGCGGTTATCGCGCTGGTGCAGACCGATGGAGGGCTCGTCGAGCACGTAGAGCACGCCGACCAGGCCCGAACCAATCTGGGTTGCGAGGCGGATGCGCTGCGCCTCACCGCCGGAGAGCGTACCGGCGGAGCGTGAGAGGGTCAGGTAGTCCAGACCCACGTCCAGCAGGAACTGCAGGCGCGCGTCAATTTCCTTGAGGACCTGCTCGCCGATCTTGGCTTCGCGGGCGCTGAGCTGCAGGCTACGCACGAAGGCGAGCGCGTCAGCCAGGGACAGGTCGGTAATGTCTGCGATGGACTGGCCGCCAACCTTCACGCCAAGGATGGTCGGGTTCAGGCGCGCGCCACCGCAGGAGGGGCAAGCAACCTGGCGCATGTACTGTTCGTAGCGGTCGCGGGCGAAGTCCGATTCGGTTTCTTCGTGCTTGCGCTTAATGTACGCCTTCACGCCTTCGAACCCGGAGGTGTAGCGGCGTTCGCGGCCGAATCGGTTGCGGTAGGACACCTCAACCTTGTAGTCCTTGCCGTCCAGGATGGCGGCGCGGGTCTTGGCGGGCAGGTCCTTGAAGGGGGTGTTCAGGTCGAAGCCGAGCTCCTCCCCCAGACCCGCAAGCAGGCGCAGCCAGTATTCGGTGGTTGCTTTGCCCTGCGACCAGGGGGCGATAGCGCCCTCGCCGAGGGTCAGGTCGGGGTTGGGCACGAGCAGTTCGGTGTCTACCTCCAGGCGCGAGCCGATGCCGTCACAGGCGCTACATGCACCGAACGGCGAGTTGAAGGAGAAGGCGCGCGGCTCGATGGTGTCAATCTGCAGCGGGTGGTTGTTGGGGCAGGCGAGGTTTTCGCTGAAGGAGCGGGTGCGTTCAGGGTCGTCCTGCTCGCGGTCCACGAAGTCGATGAGCACGCGACCGTCGGCGAGCTTGAGCGCGGTTTCAATGGAATCGGTGAGGCGCTGGTGAATACCGTCCTTAATGACGATGCGGTCGACGACCACCTCGATGGTGTGTTTGTACTGCTTGGCGAGCTTGGGCGGGTCGGAGAGCTGCACGGTTTCGCCGTCCACGCGGGCACGCGAGTAGCCCTGGGTGAGCAGGTCCTTGAAGAGGTCCACGAACTCGCCCTTTCGTGCGCTGACGACGGGCGCGAGGATCTGCAGGCGGGTGCGTTCGGGGTACTCCTGCAGAATATCCACGATCTGCTGCGGGGTCTGCTGGGTGATTTCTTCGCCACATTCGGGGCAGTGCGGGTGGCCGATGCGCGCCCAGAGCAGACGCATGTAGTCGTAGATTTCGGTGATGGTACCGACGGTTGAGCGCGGGTTTTTGGAGGTGGACTTCTGGTCGATAGACACCGCCGGGGAGAGGCCCTCGATGAAGTCTACGTCGGGCTTGTCGACCTGTCCGAGGAACATACGCGCATAGGAGGACAGCGACTCAACGTAGCGGCGCTGACCTTCCGCAAAGATGGTGTCGAAGGCGAGGGAGGACTTACCGGAGCCGGAGAGGCCGGTGAAGACGACCATCGCATCACGCGGAATGGTGAGGTCTACGTTCTTGAGGTTGTTTTCGCGGGCACCCTGAACCCGGATACTGGTCAGATCGTTCGCTTTGAGTGCGGTGCTACCGTGTGCCGGGCGGGGTGTCATCGAAAATCCTTTCGTCTTATCTTCGAACTTAAATTCTACACCCTCACGCCTTTCACCAGCGGGATTATGCGGCCGGTGAAGGCATGAGGGTGCAGTACTTATATGAGGCGGACTGGCAGGCGCGGTTTACCAGCCGCGGGTTCCCCACTCTTCCAGGTGGGGGCGCTCGTCGCCGAGGGTGGTGGAGCGGCCATGGCCGGGCAGTACGATGGCGTCGTCTTCGAAGCCGCCGAAGAGCTTTTCGAGCACGTTGGAGAAGAGCTCACCGAACTGTTGCGGGGAGTCGGTCTTGCCCACGCCGCCGGGGAAGAGGGTGTCGCCGGTGAACAGCAGGGTTGCGGGGGTGCCGTCTTCCCAGGTGGTTTCGAGGGTGTAGACGATGGATCCGGGGGTGTGGCCGGGCACGTGCAGGGCGTGGATGACGGTGTCGGAGAGGTAGAAGTCGAAGCTTTCGCCGCCGGTCAGCTCTTCTTCGACGGTGTAGTCTTCCAGTTCCTTAATCTCAGCAGCGTCAGCTGCACCCGCGGAGGTCACGGCACCGGTGAGGTGGTCGAGCTCCTTAATAGCGCGAATGTGGTCCCAGTGGCCGTGGGTGACCAGAATGCCGGTCAGGCCGATTGCGCGGGGCCTGATGGAGTTGAAGTCCTCTTCCTTCTCCATGACGCGCACGCGGCGTTCTTCGCCGTCTGCCAGTTCGAGCTGCGGGCAGTCGTTCAGGAGCGCGTCGAGAGTGAAAGCGTAGAGTTCTTCTGCGTCGTCTGCAGGGTCGATGAGCACCTGCTCGCCGGTGGCGCGCATGGTGATGAGGTAGACGCTGTTGTCCATCTCGGAGACACTGAACGCACGGACGGTCAGTTCGGGGTTCTCAAAGATGAGGGTGGGTTCGGGGTAAGTAGTCATAGTTCCAGTGTAGGGGTTGTGACCGCACAGCATGCGCCTATGCGGTTCGCTCCCCCATCAGCGCATTCGGCGTTGAACGCGCGGGGTACATGTACGGGTTGCCTGTGCGGGATGCATGTGCGGGATGCACAGGGAACAGATTCTGGAGCACGCTCGATACAGATTGGGTTCAGCGCGGATTAGGTTCCGGCTGGATTCAGCCCGGCTGGATCCCGCCCGGCTGAGGTTCCACTGAAATTCAAAAGTTAAACAGAGAAGCGACTGCGCATCGATACACAGTCGCTTCTCATGACACCCAGGGGTATCTATCACTCACTCAAACACAAGCAACCCGAGGACTTTGGAAATCTCACGATTACTTGATGACTCAATAGTAGCGAACTTTTTGGGGGCTGTTTTACCGCCCAATTTGGTACGGAGAGCCGGATTTAGTGACCCGCGCCTCATTGTAATCATTCTGTAATAAAAACGGGTGTTTTTTAGGGTATCCATACGTACCAATTTCATTTTTTTCGAGTTTTAGCGTGACTTATTTCACCCAAAATAATTTTAGAATTTCCCTCTTTTGGCACTTCAGTGCACCTTTAACTTAAGCTCCACACTCGGCAATCCCAAAGGTTCAATACCCAGTTTTAGCCCGGTATTCTGCGGAAGTAGAGGGTTAAGGTGAAAGTATCTTCAAGTACTTGCAACTTCATAAGCGGGAAAAAATGTACTGCTCACCGTTCAAAATCTGCACAATTATTCGCGCGGGGGCAAAATCAATTGGTCTGTTTTATCCCTGTAGGTACCCCCTAAAGTAGAGGTTTTATTACAAAACAATAACACCAGCCCCACCTTCAGGTTCACTGAGTGCACCCATTAAAACCCCTTTCAAAAAGCAAAATACCTAGTCAATGCCGTATTTTCACAAAATGCAAGACAGTGTGTCACTAAAAAATCAACCTCTATAGATTGTTTAATAAAACCTGACCTTCAAGCACAAATAGAGCCCAATTATTAACCAGCACGTACCAATTTCACCCTCAAAACAGGCGCCCTAGAAGCCTCAATGAAAGGTTGAAAGACCCCTCCACCAGGGGTTTCAGGATCCTTCACTCCCCCTGGTTGCTGCCTGGTTGCAGCCTAGTTTCATTCTGTTTTCAAGAGCTCCGCTCCCCCGCCCTCAAGCGTTGCACACCTCGTATTCGCCCCTCATGCTTCCATGTATCTGGGGCAGAGCATTCCACAAAAGCACCATAGGGCCACAGCAAAGGCGGCGCCCCTCCCCCGCTGTGGGGAAGGAGCGCCGCCTCCACTAGCTATAAATCAGCTGGAACAGCCGCTTTAGGACAAGCCTTAGGACAGGCCGACCATCACGCCGTTCTCGTCGAAGCCGATGCGCTCAGCTGCGGGGCTCTTGCTCAGGCCCGGCATGGTGCGCATGGTGCCGCAGATAGCGTAGACGTAGCCAGCACCTGCAGCCAGGCGAACCTCGCGCACGGGCAGGGTCCAACCGGTCGGTGCGCCCTTCAGAGTTGCATCCGAAGAGATGGACAGGTGGGTCTTCGCGATAACCACGGGCAGGTGCGAGTAGCCCAGCTCAGCGAAACGCTTCAGCTGCTTAGCGGCAGCGGGAGCAATCGAAATGCCGTCCGCGCCGTAGACCTTGGTCGCAACCTTCTCAATCTTGGTCTCGATGGAGTCCTCAAGATCGTAGGTGTACTTCAGATCCGAAACGTCGTCACATGCCTCAGCAACCACGTCCGCCAGGTCGGTGGTGCCCTTACCGCCCTCAGCCACACCGCGGTGGATAGCGACGCGAGCACCGGCTTCCTCAGCAATACGGCGGATGGTCTCGTGCTCGGACTCGAAGTCGGTCGGGAAGGCGTTGATTGCCACGACCGGCTGAACACCGAAGTTGCGCACAATCTCGATGTGCTTCTTCAGGTTCTCTGCGCCCTTCTCCACGTCGGAGGGGCTTTCCTGCAGCATGCCTTCGGGCAGGGGCTTGCCCGGAACGATCTTGTACAGGCCGGAGTGGGACTTCAGGGAGCGCACGGTTACGACGAGCACTGCTGCGTCCGGCTTCAGGCCGGAGACGCGGCACTTGACGTTGAAGAAACGCTCCGCACCCATATCGGCACCGAAGCCAGCCTCGGTAATCACGTAGTCGGAGTACTCCAGACCAACGTAGTCGGCGACCACGGAGGAGTTACCGGTTGCGATGTTGCCGAAGGGGCCCGCGTGAATCAGTGCGGGGGTGTGCTCCAGGGTCTGCAGCAGGTTCGGGTTGATTGCGTCTGCCAGGATGACGGACATTGCGCCGTCAGCCTTCAGATCGGCTGCGGTGACGGGCTCGCCGTCGTAGTTCAGGCCGATCACAATCTTTGCCAGGCGCTCGCGGAGGTCCTTGAAGGAGGTTGCCAGCGAGAGAATCACCATGATTTCGGAGGCGCTGGTGATGTCGAAACCGGTCTCGCGGACCACGCCGTCCATGCGTTCGCCCAGGCCCACGACGATGTTGCGCAGGGAGCGGTCGTTCATGTCGATAACGCGGCGCCACTCGATTGCGCGCGGGTCGATGCGCAGCTCGTTGCCGTGGTGCAGGTGGTTGTCGATCATGGCGGCAAGCAGGTTGTGTGCTGCGGTGACGGCGTGGAAGTCGCCGGTCAGGTGCAGGTTCAGCTTCTCCATGGGAACGATCTGGGAGTAGCCGCCGCCTGCTGCGCCGCCCTTGATGCCGAAGGTCGGGCCCATTGCGGGCTGACGCAGAGCCAGGATTGCCTTGCGGCCGGTCTGTGCGAAGCCCTGTGCGAGGGAGACGGAGGTTGCGGTCTTACCTTCACCGAGCGGGGTGGGGGTGACTGCGGTAACCACGATGTACTTGGAGCCGCGCTTGCGGGCGGTCTCTGCGTTGGTGGTTTCGTCGAGGAGGACCTTAGCGACATACTTGCCGTAGGGTTCAAGGCGATCTTCGCTGATGCCGTTGTCTGCTGCGATCTTGTTAATAGGCCAAAGATCGGCGGCAAGTGCGATTTCGAGGTCGGAAGGGAAAGGCTTCTTCGTCATTGTCATCCTTCGAGTTGTACGAATCATGCTCTTTTATTCTATGCCTTGGCTCACTCATTTGTCCCTCACCTCGCCGGAAGGTGGCAAATAAACCCAATTTTTAATGCACTAATCCCCGCAACCGGCACCCTACGCTCACGTGGAGCGGCAGGGTCGGTGCGGGGATTAGTAGCGCATACACGCTGGGCTGCCGGTACAGGACCCGGTATAGGAACCGGCGCTACAGCAGGCTATTACGGCATGGTCAGCAGAACCTTGGTGGCGGTACGCTGGTCCATTGCCTCGTAACCCTTAGCTGCCTCGTCGATGGGCAGAACCATGTCGAACACCTTACCGGGCTCAATTTCGCCCTTGTAAATCAGGTCGATGAGGGTCGGCAGGTACTTGCGCACGGGGGCGGGGCCGCCCTCCAGGTGAACCTGCTTGCCGAAGAGCTTATCGGTGCCGATGGAGCTGTCGTGCGGCACGCCCACGAAGCCGATGTAACCGCCATGGCGTACACAGCCGAGAGCCTGGTCGAAGGACTGCTGGGTGCCAACAGCCTCCGCAACGCCGTGTGCGCCCACGCCGTCGGTGAGCTCCATGACCTTGGCGATGCCCTCTTCGCCGCGCTCTTCCACGATGTGGGTTGCGCCGAATGCCTTAGCGAGCGCCTGACGTTCGGGGTTGCGGGACATGATGATGATCTTCTCCGCGCCGAGCTGCTTAGCGCCGATGACTGCGCTCAGGCCGACTGCGCCGTCGCCAACAACGACGATGGTCTTGCCGGGGCCTGCCTGCGCTGCGTCTGCTGCGTACCAGCCGGTGCCGAGCACGTCGGATGCCGCCATCAGGTGCGGGATCTGCTCTGCGGTGGGTGCGGCAGGGGTCTTGACGAGGGTGCCGTCTGCGAAGGGTACGCGGGCGTATTCTGCCTGGGTGCCGTTGGAGCGTGCGCCGATGAAGGCGTCGCCTGCTGCGATTGCCTTGAGGCAGCGGGAGGGGTAGCCTGCAGTGCAGGTTTCGCATTCGCCGCAGGAGATGCAGAAGGAGCCTACGACGAAGTCGCCGGGGGCTACGGTGGTGACCTCGGAGCCGACCTCTACGACTTCGCCGATGTATTCGTGGCCCATTGCCCGGTGGTCGACGGGCTGTGCGCCGCGATAGGGCCACAGGTCGGAGCCGCAGATGCAGGATGCTGCGAGCTTGATGATGGCGTCGGTGGGTTCGAGCAGGGTCGGCTTCTCAACTTCGTTGACGACGACCTTGCCGGGGGCTTCCATAACAACTGAACGCATGATGTTCCTTTCAAATCTGCGTTGATGGTTAGTCGTATCAGACTACGCCCCGCACCCCGATATATCAATAATTTTTTATGCTACGGGGTGAAGGTAAAAATTCCGGCAATCGGAACCAGAAAAACCGCTCCCGCTCCCCCGATTCCCCAGCGCTTCCGCGCCAGGTTATACCGGGGAAGCCTGGGCATCCTGGCACGTTAAATAGCCCGGTTAAACGGCGGAAACCCCGCGCATCCACAGTGGACACGCGGGGGTTCCGCTTGGTTTTCTCACGGCGAGAAGGGGCGCTTAGAAGTCCCAGTCCTCGTCCTCGGTGTTCACGGCCTTACCGATCACGTAGGAAGAGCCGGAACCGGAGAAGAAGTCGTGGTTCTCATCAGCGTTCGGGGACAGTGCCGACAGGATCGCCGGGGACACGTTAGTCACGGTCGCCGGGAACATCGGCTCGTAGCCCAGGTTCATCAGAGCCTTGTTAGCGTTGTAGTGCAGGAACTTCTTCACGTCCTCGCTCCAACCCACACCGTCATACAGGGAGTGGGTGTACGCCACCTCGTTCTCGTACAGTTCGTACAGCAGGTTGAAGGTGTACTCCTTCAGCTCTGCCTGACGCTCCGCGGACTCCTTCGCCAGGCCACGCTGGAACTTGTAGCCAATGTAGTAGCCGTGCACTGCCTCGTCACGAATAATCAGACGAATCAGGTCAGCGGTGTTAGTCAGCTTCGCGTGCGAAGACCAGTACATGGGCAGGTAGAAGCCCGAGTAGAACAGGAAGGACTCCAGCAGAGTGGAGGCAACCTTCTTCTTCAGCGGGTCGTCACCGGTGTAGTAGGACAGAACAATCTTCGCCTTCTTCTGCAGGTGCTCATTCTCAGCAGCCCAGCGGAACGCCTCGTCAATCTCCTTGGTGGAGGCGAGGGTCGAGAAGATCGAGGAGTACGACTTTGCGTGCACGGATTCCATGAACGCAATGTTGGTGTACACGGCCTCTTCGTGCGCGGTCACAGCGTCCGGCAACAGGGACACAGCACCGACAGTACCCTGGATGGTGTCCAGCAGGGTCAGACCGGTGAAGACGCGCATGGTCAGCTGCTTCTCTTCCTCGGTCAGGGTCTTCCAGGAGGGCACGTCGTTGCTCAGCGGCACCTTCTCCGGCAGCCAGAAGTTACCGGTCAGACGATCCCAAACCTCAAGGTCCTTCTCGTCCTCAATACGGTTCCAGTTGATAGCCTCGACCACGTGGTCGACGAGCTTCACCTTTTCGCTCATTAGTAATTCTCCGATTCTTAAGGGGCGGTTACGGTGCCACGCGCGGCCAGCCAGTCGCGCAGGCGGTTTGCGTGTTTACCGTAACCGCCCCTTCCAGTCTTTAGTTATAGTGTGCCAGCTCAGGCTGAATGCGTCACAGCATTCGGGCTAGAGCATGCAGGATACGCAGCCTTCAACCTCGGTACCCTCAAGAGCCATCTGACGCAGACGGATGTAGTAGATGGTCTTGATGCCCTTACGCCATGCGTAAATCTGGGCGCGGTTGATATCGCGGGTGGTTGCGGTATCGCGGAAGAAGAGGGTCAGCGACAGGCCCTGGTCCACGTGCTGGGTTGCCACGGCGTAGGTGTCGATGATCTTCTCGTAACCAATTTCGTAGGAGTCCTGGTAGTACTCCAGGTTCTCGTTGGTCATGTACGGTGCCGGGTAGTAGACGCGGCCGAGCTTGCCTTCCTTGCGAATCTCAATCTTCGAAGCGATCGGGTGAATCGAAGAGGTCGAGCCGTTGATGTAGGAGATGGAGCCGGTCGGCGGAACAGCCTGCAGGTTCTGGTTGTACATGCCGTACTGTGCCACGTCAGCAGCCAGCTGAATCCACTCTTCACGGGTGGGGATGTGGTGCTTAGCGAACAGTTCGCGGGTACGCTCGGTCTGCGGTGCCCATTCCTTCTCAATGTACTTTGCGAAGAACTCACCGGATGCGTACTTCGAGTTCTCGAAGCCCTCGAAACGCTGGCCGCGTTCCTTAGCAATCTGCATGGAGGCGCGGATTGCGTGGTAGGCAACGGTGTAGAAGTACATGTTGGTGAAGTCCAGTGCTTCTTCTGAACCGTAGTAGACGTGCTCGCGTGCCAGGTAGCCGTGCAGGTTCATCTGGCCCAGACCCACGGCGTGGCTCATGCCGTTGCCGCGCTCGATGGAGGGTACGGAGCGGATGTCAGACTGGTCGGAGACGGAGGTCAGCGAACGAATCGCGGTTTCCACGGTCTTGCCGAAGTCGTCGCCGTCCATGGTCAGTGCAATGTTCAGCGAACCGAGGTTGCAGGAGATGTCCTTACCGACGGTCTCGTAGCCGAGGTCAGCGTGGTAGGTGGACGGCTCAGAAACCTGCAGGATCTCGGAGCACAGGTTGGACATGATAATCTTACCGGCGATGGGGTTCGCGCGGTTGACGGTGTCTTCGAACATCACGTACGGGTAGCCGGACTCGAACTGGATCTCTGCGATGGTCTGGAAGAACTCACGCGCGTTGATCTTGCTCTTGGTGATGCGTGCATCGTCGACCATCTCGTAGTACTTCTCGGAGACGTTGATGTCGGAGAAGGGCACGCCGTAGATGCGTTCCACATCGTACGGGGAGAAGAGGTACATGTCCTCGTTCTTCTTCGCCAGCTCGAAGGTGATGTCGGGGATGACAACGCCCAGGGAGAGGGTCTTGATGCGGATCTTCTCGTCAGCGTTCTCACGCTTGGTGTCCAGGAAGGCGTAGATGTCGGGGTGGTGTGCGTGCAGGTACACGGCACCGGCACCCTGACGTGCGCCGAGCTGGTTTGCGTAGGAGAAGGCGTCTTCCAGCAGCTTCATGACGGGGATAACGCCCGAGGACTGGTTCTCAATCTTCTTAATGGGCGCACCGGACTCGCGCAGGTTGGTCAGGGCGAATGCCACGCCGCCGCCGCGCTTAGAGAGCTGCAGTGCAGAGTTGATGGAGCGACCGATGGACTCCATGTTGTCTTCCATGCGCAGCAGGAAGCAGGAGACGAGCTCGCCGCGCTGCTTCTTACCTGCGTTGAGGAAGGTCGGGGTTGCCGGCTGGAAACGGCCGGAGATGATCTCGTCGACGATGTCTTCGGCGAGCTTCTCGTTACCTTCTGCCAGCAGCAGTGCGACCATGCAGACGCGGTCTTCGAAACGCTCCAGGTAGCGCTGACCGTCGAAGGTCTTGAGCGCGTAGGAGGTGTAGAACTTGAAGGCACCCAGGAAGGTCGGGAAGCGGAACTTCACGGCGTAGGCGCGCTTGAACAGGTTCTTAATGAACTGGAAGTTGTACTTGTCGAAGAGTTCCGGCTCGTAGTACTGGTTCTCGATCAGGTACTCGATCTTCTCTTCCAGGTCGTGGAAGAAGACGGTGTTGTTGTTGACGTGCTGCAGGAAGTACTGACGTGCCGCCTGGCGGTCTGCATCGAACTGGATCTGGCCGTTCTCATCGTAGAGGTTCAGCAGTGCGTTCAGCTCGTGGTAGCTCATACCCTTGAACTTCTCGGGCACGCTCTTGCCGTTGTGGCCTGCACCGAGAGTTTCTAGTGCTGAGGGCAGTTTTGCGTCCAAAATGCTTCCAATCCTTCGTTGACTTTTTCTACATCTGAATCGGTGCCCATGAGCTCAAATTTGAAGAGCACGGGCACATCGCACTTCTTGGCGACAATGTCTGCCGCGATACCGAAGAGCGGACCAAAGTTGGTGTTGCCGGAGCCAATCACACCGAGCATGTGGTGGCGATTCTGCTCCACGTTCAGGAATTTAACCACCTGCGGGGGAACGTTACCGGCGCCTTCAGGCTTGCCGTAGGTGGGGACGATGAGCACGAACGGCTCATCAAGAATGAGGGTGTCTTCGCCGGTGCGCAGGGGCAGGCGGAGGCGGCGGGCACGGATCTTCTCCACGAACTTGTGGGTGTTACCGGAGATGGAGGAGAAGTACACGATGAGCGGCGCTGTGTCGTCCAGTTCGACCTCGGTCGCTCGACCCTCGGAGGCGTTGCGTGCATCCATAAGAATCTTGCGGATTTCTGCGTGCTCGTCGACGGGGTTGGGCGTGAGGGCGGTACTCAATCTGTACTCCTTATTCTCGTGTGCCGGTGTGGTTCCGTGCCGATTTTCCGTTTGTACGGGTTTCGGCAGGGTTGTTACGCTGCCAGAGCGTTGATCTTGTCGGGCTGGAAGCCGGACCAGTGCTCGTCGCCTGCGATGACGACGGGTGCCTGCATGTAGCCGAGGGACTTGACCATTTCGAGGGCCTGAGCGTCTTCGGTGATATCAACCTTGGTGTAGCTGATACCCTTCGCGTCGAGGGCGCGGTAGGTCATGTTGCACTGGACGCACTGGGGCTTGGTGTACACGGTCACTACCATGGGAGTGCCTCTTACTTTCTCCCGCTCGGGCGGGGCTATCTCGTGAATGAATCTGGCGTGTTTCGTCGGTGGTTCGCCACGTGTTGTTTACGGCGGGCGCTGTGCCGTCCGCTACCCCCTCCTAGTGGGGCGTGGCGGTTTCCTGCGCTGGGGCAGGGCGCCTAAAAGTGCCGTAGTGGTGGAACCGAGTATTAATACTACATCTAGTGTCGAGATTTTTCTGCACCACAAGATGATGTGGTGCGAGGGTCGTGTTTCGTTCGATAAACCCACAGTTGAACCCACTTAAGAGAGGGTGTCTACAGCTTATCCACACCCTGCCGCGGGGCTAGTTCGCCGTATTTTCGCGGGGTGTGCCGGGTTATCCACAGGTGGGGTTTAAGTTGGTCAGGATTTTTAAGGGTTCATTCGCCCGCTGAGTTGAGGTTCAGTTAACCTCATGTATGCGTTTGGGGGCATAAAACCCGGAAGATTCGGGCTTGATTTTAAAGAGATCTTAACTCTCGCCCGTTCTTGCGCGGAACGGCGCGGTTTTAAAGCAGAACGGACTTTCTTAAAGGCGGGGGTTAACCCCCTTCGAGCGGGTTTAAGCTATGTGATTAAGGCTGTAGAAAAGATTTTTAACTCTTTTTCAGCAGCCGGTGTGTCGTGGGTTTAAGTTGGTTAATTCCGCTGAAACACCAAAACCCACCGCATATACCGGTATTTCACGGTATTCACGGTGGGTTTACTGGGTATCAGCGCTGGTTTTAGCAACCGGCGAGCAGTAACCGGCTAGAAATCAATCAGGCCCAGCTCGCGCAGCTTCTTACTGAGCGTTACGCCGTCGGTGGCTTCAATCCACAGCGGCGAGCGCATCATCTGTTCGGCGCGGTAGTCGCTCCACACGCGGCCGGAGGCGAGCATGGTCTCCCCCACGGTCAGGTTGCGGATGACGATTGCCGCCACGTTGTCCGGGTAGCGTACCGCGAAGCCGTTGTAGATGTACGGGTCGCGCTGCCCGTCGTCGCCGACTAGGATCCATTTCATCTGCGGGAATTCCTCGGCGAGGCGGCGCAGGGACTCGACCTTGTGGTTGGTGCCGGAGCGGAACCAGCGGTCGGGGGTGGGGCCCCAGTCGGTGAGCAGGAACGTGCCGCGCGGGTAGCCGTTGCGGCTGAGGAAGCGGCGCAGGGTCGGGGTGATGTTCCAGGCGCCGGTGGACAGGTACATGAACGGTGCATCCGGGTGGCTGCGGCGGATACGGTCGGTCATGACCGCCATGCCGGGGGTGGGGATGCGTGCGTGCTCGTCGAGAATGAAGGAGTTCCAGGCGGCGACGAGGGGGCGCGGCAGCATGGTGACCATGACGGTGTCGTCGACGTCCATGATGACGCCGAGCTTCTGGCTTTCGGGAACGATGTAGACACTGGTTGCTACGGCGCGGGAGCCGGGCACGTACATGATGACTTCGTGCATGCCGGGTTCCAAGTCGATGCTGAGTTTGACGTCGAGCACGCCGCCGCGGTCGGTATACGCCTCGTACTTGGTGCCGTCAATGACGATGGTGACGGGCGCATCGGACATTGCGGTTGCGGTGAAGGAGCGCCAGCCACGCATGGGGTTGGCGGTGTCTTGGGTGCCTTCTACGACCTGTAGCAGGCGTTCGAGGTTGACCGTCTTGTAGAGTGCGCGGGCGATGATGCGGACCCAGCCGGGGTTTCCTTCGGAGGCGGCGCGGCCGTAGCCTTCGGTGGGCACAAGGATAGGCTCGCGACCGGCGGCGATGGCGCGCTTTTCGCGCCACCTGTGCAGCCGGTCTGCAACGCGGTAGCCGATGTTGACTGCCTCGTCGGCAGCATCGTTCACAAGGTTGCGCAGTTCGTGAGTGCCCAAATTCTCCATCCCACTAGTGTAGCGGAGCGTTACCGGCTTGCGGCTTTAGGATTTTGTGTTCTTATACCTAGTTTTTATACCTATTAATACTGTGGTGCTGAGCGCGCGGTGTGATGTGCACATTATTTAGGGTGTATTCGCTGTTCAGATTCGTTCCTTGCAGGTGGGGGCGTTATCCTGGAGAGTATGACCCACTCACAGCCTAACCGCCGACTTTTTGTGCTCGGCACTGCTATGCTTCCGCTGATTGCTGCCTGCTCGAAGAAGTCGAATGACTACGACGGCACCAGCGGTAATTTCACCCCGTATCAGGCTGGCGGCGAGACCTCTGCTGCTACTCGCCCCGCACCCACGAATTCGCCAACGGTTGCCGCTGCTGGCAACCCGGTTGATAAGCCGCGCGAATGGCCCGGTATCGGCAACTCCCTCGTTGGTGACGGCAAGTATGTTGCGTGGACTGTTGATGACGGCGCAAGCCCGGAGGCGATTCGCGGCTACGCTGAGTTCTCGAAGCGTACGAATACTCGTCTGACGTTCTTCATTAACGCTTCTTACACCGGTTTTAAGGAGCATGTGTCGTTGCTGCGTCCGCTGGTTCAGAGCGGCCAGATTCAGGTTGCGAACCATACCTACAACCACGCTGACCTGACCACCCTGGATGCTGAGGGTGTGAAGGAAGAGCTGCAGCGTAACGAAGACGAGATTATGAGCATGTTCGGTGTCTCGTCGAAGCCGTACTTCCGCCCGCCGTATGGCCGCTACAACGATGCGGTGCTGAAGGCTGCCGGTGAGATTGGTTTTACCCGCCCGGTCATGTGGAACGGCACTACCGGTGACGAGGCGAAGACCAGCTCCCGCGTGATTTACATGCGTTGCATCCGCTACATGCTACCGCAGCAGATTGTGCTGGGTCACCTGAACTACGAGACGATCATCCCGATTCTGGATAAGGTGAAGGGCCTGCTCGATGACCGCGGCCTGACTGCGGTGACGATTCGTGACTACTACGGTGACGCATCCGAGGAAGAGATTAAGGCGGCGGCTCCTTCGCCGACCCCCACCCCGGAGGAGAACACCCCCTCCCCCGAGGCGACTACGGAGGCGCCGGCCCCTACCCCGGAGCCGACTACTGAGGCTCCGACCACCCGCTATGAGGATGAGGCAGCAGCAAATCAGCAGGCGACCCAGCAGGCTACGACTGCACCTGCGGCGGCAACCACTACGGCTCCGCCGGCTCGTGCGACCGCCGCACCTGCGGCTACGACTGCTCCCGCGGCTACTGCCACGACCGCACCGGCGGCTGCCCGCCGATAGGGTCGCGTATTTCGCGTGTGCTAAGCCCCCATAACCCGGTTCCTGTACGGACATTCCTATACAGGGATTCTGTACGAACCGGCGCGAGGGGGCTTTGCCGTACCCGGCGGGAATAAACACGGTAGCCGGGGCGTTAGGTGAGCATACAGGGCGGCAGTGTGCCGCATCCGAGTATGAGAGGAATAGATAACATGCGTATTGATATTTGGTCCGATGTTGTGTGCCCCTTCTGCTACGTGGGCAAGCGTAACCTGGAGCAGGCGCTCGCCGAGTTTGAGCACCGTGACGAGGTTGAGGTGGTGTGGCATAGTTTTGAGCTGGACCCGTCGGCTACGGAGCATCCTGCCGGTTCGCTGCCTGAGATGATTGCCGGTAAGTATCAGATGTCGTTGGAGCAGGCGATTGCGAGCCAGGAGTCGTTGGCGGAGCGTGCCCGCGAGGTGGGTTTGGATTTCAATTGGCGTCAGGCACGCTACGGTAACACGTTTGATGCGCACCGTGTGATTCACTATGCGGCGGAGCAGGGCTTGGCGTCGGCGGCGCAGGAGGCGTTTAAGCTGGCGTACTTTACGCAGGGCCGTTCGGTGCAGGATCACGAGTCGATTCTGGATATTGCTTCTGAGATTGGCCTGGATACTGCCGAGGTTGAGGCGGTGTTGAAGAGCGACCGTTACGCGGCGGATGTGCGTGCTGATGAGCAGTTGGCGCGCCAGCTGGGCATTAATGGTGTGCCGTTCTTCTTGATTGAGTCGAAGTGGGCGGTCAGTGGTGCGCAGCCTGCGGAAATGCTGGTGCAGGCGCTGCGTCAGGTGTGGGAGGAGACTCACCGTGTTGAGTTTTTGAACCCGCTGGCGGGCGCGGCTGGTGACGCGGCAGGTGACGGTGCTGCGGAGGCGGGTCCGTCCTGCGATATGAACGGCAACTGCTCCTAATAGCCGCTGAGGGAGGCGCGGCGGGGGTGCTACTCCCCTAACGCCCCCGGCTAGCACCCACAGATATAGCGAAGCCCCCTCGTACTATTTTGAACTGCCTCCCGTTTCTTGGACACCAAAATTAAAGTCCAAGAAACAGGAGGCTTTTCATGTCTGAGCATCTGGGATTAAGACATGACCGTTTGCTTCGGGAACAGGCAGCGCAAATGTTTGAGAAGGGACGTGGCTATCGTTTGACCGCCAGAAAGCTTGGTGTGTCCGCCGCGACTGTGAGAGAGTGGCAGAAAATGTACCGCGTCATCGGGAGGAGCGGGCTTCTTGCCATGGGAGTAAAACAGGCCAGATACGACTATGAGACCAAGGTCGCCGCAGCGAAGGCCGTGGTTGACGGTGGGATGAGTAAGCCTGAAGCGATGGTGCGA
>NZ_ACVO01000015.1 GCF_000175615.1 Rothia mucilaginosa ATCC 25296
CTTGATGCTGCCTATCAGGTGAGGCGGTGGCGCGGTGAGGCGTCTGCGGTACGTGCTTAGTTCTGCGCTGCCTCAGACTATTGAGCTGCCTCAGACTGCTGTGCCGCCTCAAGCTTGGCGATCCAGGTGCGTGCCGCCTCCCAGAGCTGCGGGTCATTGAACGAATCGAAGCGCCCAAAACCGGCCGGTGCCTTTGCCGGGTCGGTGCCTTCCGGAACGTAAATCATGACCTTCGTACCGGCGTCACGTGCCGCCTGCGCGCCCGCGGGGGAGTCCTCGAACGCCAGCGCCTCGTGACCTTCAAAGCCGAGGCGACGTGCCGCCTCCAGGTACATGTCCGGGGCGGGCTTACCGGCCGGAACGTCGTTGCTGCTGACCCAGGTGCGCACCAGCGGGGCGTAACCGTAGCTTTCCATTTTCAGGGTCAGAATGTTCGCGGTGGAGTTCGACGCCACCGCAACCGGCATGTGCTCGCTCAGGAAGCCCAGGAACTTCTGCGCACCCTCAATCAGGTCCACGCCGGAGCTGATGACCTCGTGCTCGGTGGTGAGCAGGTCCTTCATCACGCGTTCATGGTGTTCGGCGTACTCTGCGGAGGCGGTGTCCGGCTTCTGGCCGTTCTGCGCCTCGTAGGAGAGCAGTGCAAGCTCCTCGGCGACATCGGCTGCTGCCAGGCCGGTGAGGCGATGCTCCACCTCCTCGGTGAAGGGAACAGACCAGCGGGCGAAAAGCTCACGCTGCACATCGTTCCAGACGGTCTCGGAGTCGAGGAGGATGCCGTCGCAGTCGAAGATTGCGCAACGGGGGAACCAATCGGAGGGTACTGTGTGTTCAAACATAATGTCAGTCTCTCACAGGGTTTTAGGCTATGGAAGCGGTGGCCCGGTGCGTGAGAAAACATGCAGGGCGCAAACCGGGTGAGGGCACAAAAGCACACAACACAAAAGCGCACAGCACATCAGCAGACATAAAGAAACCCTCCCGCCGCATCCAGAACGGACGCAACGGGAGGGCAGAAGCTAAAACAGCTTAGAGAGCGGACACCGGCTTATGAGTCACCTGACGCATAAACGGAATGGTCGCCAACAGGCCCACATAGACCAGCGCCAGACCCAGCGCAATAGCGCCGAAGGTCATACCGAACATCTTCGTCAGAATCTCACCCGAAAGACCCTGCGCCGCAATCAACGCCGTCAGCGGCAGACCCAGCAGCGCAGAAACCACGCTAATGAGCACCAGCGGACCGAAAACCACGGTAAGGCGCGAAGCCTGCAACATCCTCGTGGGGGTACCCATCATATTCAGCGAAGAGTACAGGGAACCACGCTCGTAAATGGCGGCGCTCTGGTTCAACACTGCGGAGAGGGTGACCAGCAGGTACGAGAAGAACAGCATGAGCAGCATGCCCTGGAACATGTCCGACATGATGGTCATGAAGGGGCCGGCGGCGGGGCCTACCTCCTTCGCCGTTTTGTTCATCTCACCCGCCAGAATCAGGATGGGGCCGAAGAAGGTCACCAAGAAGGTCGACAGCGCCACACCCGAAACCTGACGCCACGCCCCGCGCGGGGACTCCAGCACCGCACGATAACCCAGCAGAACCGACGCCTTCTGGGTCATACGCACACGGATCTTTGCGTACGCCCACACCAGGAAGGTACCAATCAGGTCGATAGCAACCATCATCAGCAGACCCGGCAGAGCAATGAAAATCGCTAGGTTCTTAATCGCACTATCGGCACCGCCGTCCTGGAAGGGTGAGAACATGCTAAAACCCTTCGAGGTCGAAGCCAGAATCATCACGGCAATGACCAGAACAACACCGATACCCAGAGCAATGTAACCGGCGGAACCAGCCTTCGCGCGGGTACGCACACCCAGCGGGCTGATGCTGACCTTCGCCAGACCGAAGAGGGAGCTGAGAGCCGCCAAAACCATACAACCCAGGAAGCAGTAGAAAATCACGCTCACCGGCAGGAGCATATTCTCAGCACCCAGCGGAACGTTCATGAAGTGCAAAGCGCCAAAGGGGAAAATCAGCACCAGGTAAAGCAGCAGACCGATGATGAAACCCACAAGAGAGTACACCAGCGCGTCCGCAACAGACAGACCCACAATCAGGGTCGTGGAGGCACCAATCAGGCGCAGGGACGCCAGACGCTCATCACGGCGGCGGGCACTCAAACGAGCAGCCGAAGCGCCCAAGGTAAAGAGCGGAACAATCAGCACCAGAGCGGCAACCCACGCCAAACCCATGTAGAGCTTCTGAATGCCCATCAGGTTGATCATTTCGTGGTCAACATTGGCGTGCTCAAGCCACGTACTCAGCGCTTGAACACCACCGGCAACCGTCAAAAACAGTGCCGAGGAGGCGGCAAAAGCCAGCACGGGAAGAATCGCCTGCGAACTCCATAGGGTTCGTTTGGCGAGTAGAGCATAGATTTGCATTATGCACCTGCCTGAGACTGAGCGCCGAAGCTCTGAGCGTGGTTCTGGGAAGCGGGAACACCGCCCTGGTTATTGCGCTGGTCGCTCACGATCTGACCGTCCTGCAGGTACACCACGCGGGAGCACGCCGCCGCCACGTTCGGGTCGTGAGTCACCACCAGCAGAGTCTTACCCTGCTGCGGAATCATGGTCAGCAACAGCGCCATCACCTCACGCGCGGTCTTCGAATCCAGTGCGCCGGTCGGCTCATCCGCGAAAGTCACGGGGGCACCGTTTACCTGGGAGCGGGCAATAGCCACACGCTGCGCCTGACCACCGGACATCTCACCCATACGGCGGTCCAGCATCTGCCCCAGACCCAGACGGTTCAGCAGATCAGCCGAAATGGAACGCGCCTGCTGGCGGGGAACACCGGCAATCATCGCGGCGAGGGAGACGTTCTCCTCCGCGGTCAGCTCGGGAACCAGCAGACCCTGCTGGAACACGAAACCAAACGAGTTAGCGCGCAGGGAGGTGCGCTCACGCTCGCTGAGGGACTCCACCGCCACCTGACCGGTCGGGCCGTTGAACAGTACGGAACCGGCATCGAGCTTGATAATGCCCGAGAGCGCATGCAACAGGGTGGTCTTACCGGAACCGGAAGGACCCATAATCGCCACGGACTCGCCGGGGAAAATATCCAGGCTCACGTTACGCAGTACCGGGTTATTGCCGTACGACTTGTGCAGGTTACGGGCAGAAATAATCGCGCCGCGCGCGAAGGGCGCCTGTTGCATCTGCTGAGGTGCCTGAGCCGGGTAGCCCTGCGGCTGACCCTGATAGTAGCCCTGCTGGCCGGGCTGACCCTGCTGAGCGGAATACTGACCGGCAGGCTGCGCCGCCTGCGGAGGGGTCATTGAATACGGGTTCTGAGCCTGGAACTGCGGGTTCTGAGATTGAGGATTCTGCGTCATGACAACCTTCATTGGGTATGAACTAACGGAAGTACTCTTCTATCATCTCAGCTTCTTGGCGGCTCACCCCTCCGTCTGGAGGCTGAAAAATATGGGAATACCCTGAAAAAATTTGCCCGATCGGGTGCTCAACCGCCCCGCAGCTCATACCGCGGGATGAGTGCGCTTCATGAGAGAATACGCCTCTTGCCCCCTTGAACTGCGCGGGGGCAATGCCATACTAGAAGGATGACCGACGCACAGAACACCCCCATCATCACTCCGGTACCCAACCCCGAAGCAGGAACCCGCATCATCTTCCTGCGCCACGGCCAGACCGACTGGAACATCGACCACCGCTTCCAGGGCGGCACCGACATTCCCCTCAATGACACCGGCAGGGAGCAGGTCCGCGCCGCTATCGGCGCCCTGCAGCAGGCAGCAGCTGAGGGCACCACCGTGGACGCTATCGTCTCCTCGCCCCTTTCCCGCGCCGTAGAAAGCGCCGAAATCGTAGCCAAAGGCCTGGGCGTACCCTACCGCGGTGCCATTGACGGCTTCCAGGAACGTTCCTTTGGTGACCTGGAAGGCCAGATTGCTACCCGCGAGCTGATCCTCGCCTCCCGCCAGTCCAACAATGCTTTCAATGTGGAACCGAAGAAGGACTTCCTCGCCCGCTCCCTCGCGGCGCTGAACCGCGTCCGCCGCGAATACGAGGGTCAGACCGTTGTGGTCGCCGCGCACGGCATGCTGATTGCCATGACCATGACCGCCCTGGTCGCTGAACGCCACCCCGAACTGCTCAACGAGGACGGCATCTACCCGATCCCGGTGAACGCCTCCCTGACCGAGGTGCCCCTGCAGTACCTGGACGACGCGATCGATCGCCTGGTTGTGCAGCACCTGGAACCCGAGCTGAGCCCCGAAGAGGTCCCGGCGGGTGCCGAGAACACAACCCTCACCCTGATTCGTCACGGCCAGACCGACTGGAACAAGGCGAACCTGATGCAGGGCATCACCGACATTCCGCTCAATGACACCGGCCGCGAACAGGCACGCACCACCGGCAAGAAGCTCGCCGACATGGGTCTGGAGTTCACCGTGCTGGTGTCCTCGCCGCTGTCCCGCGCCCACGAGACCGCGCAACTGGTCGGTGAGCACTTCGACCTGCAGGTGCACAAGACCTACCCCGAACTGGTGGAACGCGCCTACGGTGCCGGCGAGGGCCTGGACATTCCCGCCCCCGAACGCCGCGCCCCGGAACGCTACTACCCGAACGTGGAATCCGAACGTGACGTGTACATCCGCGCGGTGCGTACCCTGCGCAATATCGTGCGTGAACTCTCTGAAGCCGCGGGCGACCAGAAGATTATTGCCGTCAGCCACGGCAGCTTTATCCGCCGCGCCCTCTCCGCAGCGGCCGGTGAAGAATGGACCGTGACCGTGCCGAACGCCGAACCGCTCACGATTGACGTGCCGGGCCTGTTCGCGTGGGACTCGAGCAAGCAGTTCGACGAGGTGGGTCGCCTTGTTTGGTAAAAGTTGGTCTAGCGCTCGCGTGTGGCGGCTGATTCTCTGGCCGGTCACGGCGCTGTACTGCGCGGTGGTGGCGAGTATTGTGTTCGCCCCCGTGCACGTGGACGATAACGAGATGGGCGGCCGCCTGGCGCAGCTGCTGGATACCGGCCACGCTGAGGGTTGGTTGCCTGCGTTCATTACCTATTCGAGCATTGAGCAGCTTTCGAACGTCATCATGTTCATTCCGGGCGGTTTTCTTTTCGCCCTGCTGCTCAAGCCGAAGGCTCGCCCGCATGTGCTGTACTCGGGATTTTTGGTCAGCGCCTGCATTGAGACGATTCAGAGTTTCATGCCTGATCGCACCGGCGACCCGGTGGATGTGCTGATGAACGGTTCGGGTGCCCTGCTGGGTGCGGCGGGTGCTTTGGGCGTGCATCGTTGGCGTCGCGTGCGTCGCGAACGCAAGGGCAAGTAAACGAGCACCCAAATAAGCGCGTATTAATTGCACATGCTCTGCTGGTGGAGGCGCCGGTTCCGAGGGTTTATCGGAGCCGGCGCCTCCACTTTTTGCCCTGCTGTGGGTGTGCTGGCGGGGCCTATCAACACCGTGGGTGGTGGGGGAGCGGGAAAACCCAACAGTTCATTAGGTCAAACAGACATAAACAGGCAACAGCTCGCAAACAGGTGTGGTTTCGGTAGGGAACAATCGGGTAATATTCCGGCAAATACAGCGTTTTATATTGACTTACCCACAAAAACCCACATAAAATCAAGTATTACCCTAAAGCGTTCTGTCGGTTCGCTGAAACCATGTCTCTCACGGTCCTGAAAGCCGAGCAGAACGCAGAAAAGAACGCACAGATTTCCTCCCACTAGCCCAAAGGAACACCAGATTTATGTTCGCAGAAGAACGCCGTGCCGAAATTGCAAAGCTTGTTGCCTCCGCACGTCGTGTCAACGGCGCTGACCTTGCGCGCCGTTACGATGTGACCATGGAGACCGTGCGTCGTGACCTCGCCGCACTGGAAGAGGCAGGTAAGCTCCGCCGTGTCCACGGTGGTGCTGTCACCATTGAGCAGTCCACCTCCCTGGAGTCCTCCATCTCCTCCCGACAGGGCATGAACACCCCCGAAAAGCGCCGCATCGCCACCAAGGCATACCAGATGCTGCGCGACTCCGAGGCGGGCTCCATCGTCCTGGACGCAGGCTCCACCATCGAAATTCTCGCCGACCACATCGGCGCCGAGAACTTCAGCCTCAAGACCGGCAATGACCGCATCGTCATCACCCACGCACTGCACATTGCAGTCAAGCTCGCCGAAGCCGAGGGCGTGACCCTTGAACTGGTTGGCGGTCAGTTGCGCAAGATGACCTGGGCTGCTGTTGGTGCACGCGCCGCAGAGCACTTCGGCACCATGCGCCCCGATATTGCTTTCATTGGTGCCAACGGTATTGAAGCCCACTTCGGCATCTCCACCCCCGGCATGAACGAAGCCATCGTCAAGACCGCAATTTGCAAGGCGGCCCGCCGCGTGGTCTTGCTCTGTGACTCCGCGAAGTTCGGTCAGGAATCCCTGGTCCGCTTCGCCGGATTTGAGGATATTGACACCCTCATTACCGATCGCGAGCCCGAAGGTGCCCTCCGTCAGGCGCTTGAGGCCGCAAACGTTGAGATTGTGATTGCCTAATGATTATTACTCTGACCGCAAACCCCAGCCTGGACCGCACCATTGAACTCGGCGCGCCCCTGGCCCACGGTGCCGTGCAGCGTGCTGTCGGTGCCGTACAGGATCCCGGTGGCAAGGGCGTGAATATTTCCCGCGCCCTGCAGGTTTCCGGCGTGCCGACCCTCGCCATTGTGCCCGGTGAAGCCACCGACCCGGTGCTGACCGCACTGCAGGCTGTGGACGTTGAGTTCGCTAACCTGCCCACCGGTGAGCCGATTCGCTCGAACATCACCGTGGTTGACCCGGACGGCACCACCACCAAGCTGAACGCCCCCGGCACCGTTTTTGATGCTGAACTGCGTCAGAAGCTGGACGAGCTGGTGGTTGAGCGTTCCAAGGGCGCCGACTGGGTGGTTTTGGCTGGTTCGCTACCTCCGGGTCTGGAACCGACCTACTACTCCGAACTGGTGGCGGCACTGCGCGCCTCCGGCTACGAGGGCAAGATTGCTATTGATACCTCTGAGGCGCCGCTGATTGCGACCGTCGCCGGTGAGCACAAGCCCACCCTGATTAAGCCCAACTCGGAGGAGCTGGCTCAGCTGACCGGTAGCGATAACTGGGAGGAGCTGGAGGCTAGCCCCGAGCTGACCGCCCGCACCGCCCAGAAGCTGCTCGGCGACGGCATCGAGTACGTGCTTGCCACCCTCGGCGGCGGCGGTGCAGTGCTGGTCACTGAGCAGGGTATCTGGCATGCTGTGCACGAGCCGATTCAGGTTCGTAGCACTGTGGGTGCCGGTGACTCGTCGCTGTCTGGTTTCTTGATTGCTCACACCCGTGGTGAGGATGCCCCCGGTTGCCTGGTTCAGGCGGTAGCTCACGGTTCGGCTGCTGCTGCTCTGCCCGGTACCCGCATGCCTTCGCTGGAGCAGACCACTCCTGAGAAGGTCACTGTTCGTCAGCTGCAGCTCTAATTCGGGCTGTTTTCGCACCTCCAGCTTTTATTCTCAGAAGGGAATATAAGCTGGGGTGCTGTGCGCATATGTCACACATATACGCACGCTGCACACTCAACACACACTGCGCACACTTTGAACTCATATAGGGGAGAAGCCCGGCACCGCTGAGCGAATCCCCGCCCCAACACATACCCGAGGAGGGAATATGTCTGATCTGATCACCGCAGATCTCGTCCTGCTGGACGAGAACCTCGGCGAGACCCGATTCGACGTAATTGCCAAGCTCGCCCAGGCAGTCGTAAATGCCGGACGCGCTACCGACTTCGAGCAGCTCTACGCGGCTGCCGAGGCACGCGAATCCAAGACCGACACCGGTATCCCCGGCGGTATTGCGATTCCGCACTGCCGTAGCGCCGCCGTCACCGAGCCGACCCTGGCAATGGCACGCCCCAACCCGGCAGTTTCCTTCGGTGCAAAGGACGGCCCCGCCGACCTGATTTTCTTCATTGCTGCACCCGATGGCGCTGACCAGGCCCACCTGAAGCTGCTCTCCACCCTGGCACGCTCCCTGATGAAGAAGAGCTTCACTGCGTCCCTGCGCGAAGCCTCCTCGGCTGAAGAGATCGTTGAGCTGGTTAACGGTGCGCTCGGCGTGGGCGAGAAGAAGGCAGAGGCTAAGCCCGCCGAGGCTGCGCCCGCCGCCGCACCTGCCACCTCCGCTCAGAAAACCCCCGCTGCTTCGGCTCCGGTGAAGAAGATTGTTGCTGTGACCGCATGCCCCACCGGTATCGCTCACACCTACATGGCTGCGGACGCCCTCAAGTACGCTGCTGAAGAGCTCGGCTACGACCTGAAGGTTGAAACTCAGGGCTCCTCGGGTAATGAGAAGCTGACTCAGGCTGATATTGACGCCGCAGACGCCGTGATTTTCGCGGTGTCCGTGAACGTGCGTGAGCGTAACCGCTTCGCGGGTAAGCCCTTCGTTGAGTCTCCCGTCAAGCGCGGTATTGACGAGCCTAAGGAAATGATTGCGGAGGCTCTGGCTGAGGCCGAGAACCCCAACGGTGCACGCGTTGCCGCTGCCGCATCCAGCGGTGAGGACAGCGCAGGCGCTACCGAAGGCGCTTGGGGCTCGCGCATCTACAAAGCTGTGATGACCGGTATCTCCTACATGATTCCGTTCGTTGCCGCCGGCGGTATTCTGGTTGCCCTGGGCTTCGTTTTCGAGGCAATTACGGTGCCGAACCTTGGTGATGTGAACACCAAGGCGATTCTCGACTCGGCAACCCTGTTCAACCTCGGTGATGTGCACTGGACCCTGTACCTGGGTGCTGTTCTGCAGACCATCGGTGGTTTCGGTCTGAGCCTGATGGTTCCGGCTCTTGCCGCGTACATTGCGTACGGTTTGGCTCAGCGTCCCGGTATTGCTCCGGGCTTCATCGCCGGTTCGGTGGCTCTTGCGGTGAACGCGGGCTTCCTTGGCGGTATTGTTGGCGGTATTCTCGCCGGTCTGATTGCGTACGCTCTGGGCACCCTGAAGCTGCCCCGCTGGCTTGGCTCGATGATGCCCGTGGTCATCACCCCGCTGGTGACTTCTCTGGTTGCCGGCCTGGCAATGTACCTGTTGCTCGGTGCGCCCCTGGCGTGGGTTATGACCACCCTGCAGGATTGGCTGACCTCCATGTCTGGTGGTTCCGCTCTGCTGCTGGGCCTAATCCTGGGCGCTATGATGGCTTCTGACCTGGGTGGCCCCATCAACAAGGCTGCTTACCTCTTCGCAACCGCTGGCCTGTCCTCGGGTGCGACCGTGAACCAGGAAATCATGGCTGCCGTCATTATTTCCGGTATGGTTCCGCCGCTGGCTATGGCTCTGGCAACCACCCTGCGTCCCAAGCTGTTCAACGAGAACGAGCGTGAGAACGGTAAAGCTGCGTGGCTGCTGGGTGCATCCTTCATCTCTGAGGGTGCTATTCCCTTCGCTTCGGCTGACCCGGCTCGCGTGATTCCTTCGACCATTGTTGGTGGCGCTATTGCCGGTGCAATCTCTATGGGTGCGCACGTGGCTTCCCCGGCTCCGCACGGTGGTATTTGGATTATTGGTCTGGCGCAGAACCCGCTGATGTTCCTGGCGGCTGTTGTTGCCGGTACCGTTGTTTCGGCGCTGCTGTACGTGGTGCTGAAGTCTTTGGGTGCCCGCTCTAAGGTATCCGCATAAAGGCCGTATAACCTCACCTTCATTTGATCGTCTGTTTGCAGGCGTGAGCGTGAAAAAACACGTTACACTGTAGACAAACCACAGATAGGACATGAACTCTATGACTACCTACAAGGGCGTCGGCGTATACGCCGGCCGCGTTATTGGCCCCGTTCTTCAGATGCCTAAGCCCATCGAGGAACCCAAGGATGGTCTGCGTCTGAGCGGCGAGACCGCTGAGGCTGCAGCGCAGCGCATCAAGGACGCTTCGGTCCGCGTGAAGGAAGACCTGCTCGCTCGTGCAGAGCACGCCAGCCGTGACGGCAAGGCTGTTCTGAAGTCCACCTCTCAGATGGCTACCGACCGTGCACTGATTAAGAGCGCTATCAAGCTGGTTGAGACTCAGGAGATGGCGCCCGAGCGCGCAATTTGGGAGGCTGCAACCTCCTTCGCAGACCAGATGGCTGCCCTGGGTGGCTACATGGCTGAGCGCGTCACCGACATCCACGACGTGCGTGCCCGCATCGTTGCTGAGCTGACCGGCCAGCAGGCTCCCGGCATCCCCGTTTCTGATGAGCCGTTCATCCTGGCTGCTATTGACTTGGCACCGGCTGATACCGCGACTCTGGACCCCGAGAAGGTTATCGCTCTGATTACCTCTGATGGTGGCCCCCAGGCACACACCGCTATTCTGGCTCGCGGCCTGGGTCTGCCCGCTATTGTGGCGGCTAAGGGCGTGACCGAGATTGCTGACGGCACCGTCGTCTACGTGGAATCCAACGAAGGCATCGTTGATACCGAGCCGACTGACGCTGACCGTGAGGCAGCAATCAAGTACGCAAACCGTAAGCCCGTCGCTGACTTTGACGGTCAGGGTGTGCTGGCTGACGGCACCCGTGTTGAGCTGTACGCAAACGTTGGTGACGGCAAGTCCGCTGAGAAGGCTGCAAGCCTGAAGGCTGAGGGTGTTGGCCTGCTGCGCACCGAGTTCGGCTTCCTGGGCCACGACTCTGAACCTTCTATCGAGACTCAGGCTAAGACCTACAAGTCCGTGTTTGACGCATTCCCCGGCAAGCACATTGTGGTTCGTACCCTGGACGCTGGTGCTGACAAGCCCCTGCCGTTCCTGAACGTGAACCCCGAAGAGAACCCCGCACTGGGTGTTCGTGGCTTCCGTACTGACTGGACCGTTCCGGGCGTTCTGACCCGCCAGCTGGAGGCTATCAAGGCTGCTTCTGAGGACTCCGACGCTGACATCTGGGTTATGGCTCCGATGATTTCGACCACTTCCGAGGCACGCAACTTCGCGAACATGCTCAAGGAGATCGGCCTGCCCGTTCACGGTGTGATGGTTGAGACCCCCGCAGCTGTGATGAACGCTGAGGCTATCCTGGGCGAGGTCGACTTCGTGTCCATCGGCACCAACGACCTGACCCAGTACACCATGGCGGCTGACCGTCTGCTGGGCGACCTGGCGCACCTGAACAACCCCTGGCAGCCTGCAGTGCTGAAGATGATCAAGATGACTGTTGAGGGTGCTCAGCGTGCATCGGTCACCGCGGGTAAGAAGAAGTACGTGAGCGTCTGTGGTGAGGCTGCGGCTGACCCGGCTCTGGCTGTTGTTCTGATTGGTCTGGGTGTTGACACCCTGTCCATGAACGCTGGCGCTATCCCCGCTGTGGCTGCGGTTCTGAAGTCCGTGACCAAGGAGAAGGCACAGCAGATTGCGGCTATCGCTCTGCAGCAGATTTCTTCTGCTGAGGCGAAGGAGAGCGCACGCAAGGCTCTGCCGATTCTGGACGAGCTGGGCCTCTAAGCCTTAAAACGATTTCGGGGCTGCCTGCCGCTTCTTGATGGGGTGTGCTGGGCGGTGCCTGAGTCCATGAAAATGCCGGGTGTAGAGTTTTATTTCTGCATCCGGCATTTTTTGTACTTGTTAGCGTATGGCTGAACGGTACAATTTATAGAGTAAGGGCGGGTCCTGAAGCGCCCCGTTCATTTAGAATAGGTACTGATATATTTCGGTTCCTTGATCAAAGGAGAAACATAATGGCAGAGCGCGAAGCCACTATTGCAAGCCGTGTTGGCCTGCACGCACGTCCGGCAGCTATCTTCGCTGAGGCAGCTGGCGACCTCCCCGTCGAGGTCACCATCGCAGCTAAGGGCGAGCCCGCAGATGAGGCTATGGACGCTGCATCGATTCTGTCCCTGATGTCCCTGGGCGCAAAGCACGGCGACGTTGTTGTCCTGCGCGCTGAGGGTGAAGGTGCTGAAGAGGCTCTGGACTCGCTGGTTAAGATCCTCGAGACCGACCACGACGCTGAGTAATTGACTTTCGCCTCTGAAGTGACCCCGAGCGGTGCGCTTCGGATGCTGTGAAGGCTACAGCCTTAAAGCGTGAATATCCCGTCACTTCGGTGGCGGGATATTTTTTTTGTTATGAATAATTCATTTCTTATTGAGGTGCGAGTGGGGGTAGGTGGGGGATATTTCTCTGCAAATCTTAATGTACATATAACCTTTATTTTTCCTCGAAAATAGCTCTAGAAATATCTCCCAAAATATCTTCTGTACAGTAGTGACCTGGATTTCTCTTCATATCAATGAACCTTTCTGCCGTAAGTTCCGCAGAGCGCTTTTGCTCACAAAATCACCGGGCAGAAAAGTGATATTTCTGCTCTTCAGTGCTACCGCAGAATCGTGCCCTTGTTAGACTAAAAAGGCACTGTCTATCTGGGAGGGACATTGGCAGAATCGAGGAACACCCCCGCGACCCCCACATCGCGGGAAGCTTCGCATGCAGGCGAAGCAAACACTGCCGCAACGGAAGGAAGCGAGCAGAATACCACCGCGGGCTACATCGCCGGCAAACGCGGTTTTCCCCTGGTTTCACTAGACCAGGTCACCGACGAGAAATTGCGCCGCGTGCTGGCTCAGCATGCCGCCTCCGCGAAGAACCCCGAGGGCACCGTTAAGGCAGAAGCAGTGAGTGAGGTGCTCCAGGAAGCTGCTGCCGACATGGGCATTACCCCGCAGGAGACCGCAGAGCCCGATTGTGGCCCGGAACTGTGCCCCCACGAGCACGATCATGGGGCGCGCACCGTCATTGACCCCTCCCTCGTGCCTGATGACGACCTGGATGCGTACCGTGAGGACCCTAACCCCGTCACATCCAGCAACTTGGTAACTGAGGCGGCGCTGACTCGCCCCTCCCAGCCGGTGCCCATGACCGGCATGATTCCGCAGGTGCCCAACTCTCACGCAGCCCGCCGCTTTGGCGCGGATCCTACCGCAAGGCCGAAGACCGGGCCTGTCTCGATGCCCACCACCTCCGTACCGCTGGTTGAGGGCGGCTCTCGCGGCCTGTTTGGGCGCGGTAGCGGTGGTCGCTGGGGTTCGCGTCGCTTCCGCTCCTTCGTGCGCACTGAGGAGGCGGCACCCGCCGCCCCGCGCGGTGCCCAGCGCATCGCGCAGCGCCAGTTCGTGCCGACGATCCGCTCTGAGGAGCATGAGCGCCGTGAGGCGTTCCGCCGTGAGAAGGAGTACGCCCGCGATACTCTGAACTTCACCCTGCGCCTGGCGGAGGCGATGTTCCACTACGGTGCGGACGCAATGGACGTGGACTCGGCGATTATTGCGGTCTCTTCGGCGTACGGGCTGGACTCGGTGGAAGTCGATATTACGAACCAGTCGGTGACCATCAACTACACGTCGGACCCCGATATTTACATGGAGTCCCGCATCGCCAAGCGCAATGCGAACGCTGACGAGCGCTTTACCCACACCCTGGTGCGTGTGGTTCGTTCCTCTACGGAGAACTACGAGGCGCTTTCTGAGGTGTACGGCCTAATCTACAAGATTACTCGCGGTGGTATGACCCTGGAAATGGCTGATTTGAAGCTGAACCAGATTACCCACCGACCCAAGCCGTTCCCGCCTCTGGTGGTGTGGTTGGCGAACCTGGCGTGTGCCGGAACCCTAACGGCGGCGCTGGGTGCAAGTTTTGCGACGGCGTTGAGTGCGGCGATTATTTTTATTCCGGTGTACCTGCTGATTCAGTGGTTGAGTTCGATTGGTATTCCGGCGTTCTTTCGTATGGCTGCTAGTGCGGGTCTGATGACCTTCTTGGCGATTTGGCTGGGCGGTGAGGGATCCATTCTTTCGGTGTTGCAGCGTCAGGGGGAGGCGATTTCGGCGCCTCTGGTGGTGGCTGCGGGCATGATTATGTTCTTGCCGACTCCGCGCCTGGTGGGTGCCGTGCAGGACGCGATTAATGGCTTCCCGGTGACGGCTGCGGGTCGTTTCGTGTCTACGGGCATGAGCTTCTTGGGTCTGGTGGTTGGCATTGCGACCGCGGTGAGTGCGATCAATATTTTCAACGGCCCGACCCTGGATATTGAGCAGCTGCGTTTTGAGCCGACGACCCCGCTGGTGGCGTCGTTCTTCTTCCTGGTGGCGATTGCGACCTTTGCGATTACCTTGCAGACGAAGCTGGTGAAGGTCGGGTGGCTGATGGTCATCACGGGCTGCGGTCTGGCGGCGTATTACGGTTATGAGTTGCTGGCTGGCCCGAGTACGGGCCGCGGTCCGACGGCGTGTGCGGCGGTTGTGATTGGTGCGTTGAGCACGTATTTTGCGTACCGTCTGCATGTGCCTCAGGCGATCTTCTCGATTCCGGCGATTACGTTCTTGCTGCCGGGTCTGTCGTTCTTCCGTGGCATGTATCTGTTGACGGTTGAGACGGACGTGATTCTGGGTATGCAGAATATGATTACGGCGGTTTCGATTGTGGTGGCGATGGCTTCGGGTGTTGCGTTGGGTAATTACACGATGCAGTATGCGCTACAGCGTTTTACGACTCCGAGGAACGTGGAACCGGCGGATTCTTAGCCCTTTTTCAAGGTATATAGCCAATATTGCATATATTGGTGGCGAAAAAGGGGCGGTAGCTTGCGAGTTCAACTCACAAGCTACCGCCCCTTCACTACGCCCAATGCGCCAGCTCTCATACTGGCTCATGTGCTGCGCCTAGCGGACCGTCCAATCCACCGGCTCAGCACCCTGCTGCACCAGCAGGGAATTTACGGTCGAAAACGGGCGCGAACCAAAGAAACCACGACGAGCAGATAGCGGCGAAGGATGCGCCGACTCCACGCTCGGGTACGGCTGCAACATGGGTGCGCACTTGCGCGCATCCGCACCCCACAGCAGACCCACCAGCGGCTGATTACGCGCCACCAGTGCACGGATGGCGCACTCGGTAATCTCCTCCCAACCCTTGCCGCGGTGCGAACCCGCATCAGACTCGCGCACCGTCAAAACCCTGTTGAGCAGCATGACGCCCTCATCAGCCCAACAGGACAGGTCGCCGTGATCAGCCGGGGCGATACCCAGATCGTCTTCAAGTTCCTTGTAAATATTGTTCAGCGAACGAGGTAGCGGCATACCGCGGTGCACCGAGAACGACAGACCCATCGCATTGCCCGGAGTAGGGTAGGGGTCCTGGCCAATAATGAGGACCTTCACCCCGCTCATCGGGCGGCGGAACGCATTGAAAATATCGGCGGCAGGCGGGAAAGTACGGTAGTCCGCCGCGTGCTCCTCACGCAGGAAAGCGCCCATGGCGTGAATCTGCTCTTCGACGGGGGCGAGTGCTGCCGCCCAATCCTCGCTCATAATGCTGCTGAGGGGCTGGTTCATAAATCTCCTCGGGCTGATGCGGCTCCGGCGGTCACGGTGCCGGGCGCGCTGCGGTTACTTCTCTTCTAGACTAGGGGATGACGAATACTTGCGGTAGGCGACGCCAACCGCGGCAGACGAGCTGCAGACAGGAGGGAACGTGTCAGAACAGGAACGAGCTGAAACCGCTGAGGCCCAGCCGGAAGCACAGAACCAGCCGGAGGTAGGGAGCCAACCCGATGGCCTGACCCCGGTGGAGCGCCGCATTCTTGAGGTGGAGCGCCGCCGCTTCAAGCACCAGGGTTCCAAAGAGAAGGCGATTATCGCCGCCGGATTCACCCCGATTGCCTACTACCAGCGCCTGAACGTGATGCTGGACGATGAGCGGGTACGCGCCGTAGCGCCGCAGATGATCGACGTTCTGCGCGTCCGCCGAGACGCTGACTAGGGGCTCAAACTGGGGGAGTCGTGCGAGCTTTCCAACTCCTGCTTTCAACCCCGCGCACCTCAAGTTCAGCTAGAGATTGAACACTGTGCGGTGCCCGTCTCTTTCACAGCCGGTTGCGGGGCGTTCACGTTGGTTCTCGCTAGTTGAGACGGTACTCTAGGTACTAGAACACCAAGACCGTACCTTCCGTAGCCGCGCGATGCGTCAGCCCATGCGCCAGGCAGGACGGTACGGTACCAGCCGGTAAACAGAGACCCGTGAAATGAGGATAAATGAGCTACCCCCGCGACGAATTTGACGAGGTAGACGAAAACACCGCCCGCCGCGGAACCTACCGCGCGGTCAATGCTGACCCGGCAAAGAGCCCCAAGGGTGCCATCCCCCTGGTAGCTGCAGGCGTAGTTGGTCTGCTCATCGGCGGCGCAATGTACGTGTACGCGCCGCGCACCGCCTCCCCGCAGTATTCGGCGTCCACCGCGAAGAGTAGCTCCGCCCCCGCAAGCGCCTCTGCGTCCTCTGCTCCGGCTAAGGCTTCCGCCTCGGCAAGTGCTACGAAGACCGGTCTGGCTGAGTCCATCTCTGTGGCGGTCTACAATGCGGCGGCTCCGGCGGGTAGTGCATCCCGTGCGGCGGCTCTGCTGACCGGCTACACCATCAACGAGACGGCAAACTACACGGGTGTGGCACCGGCAACCAGCGTGGTCTACTACGCTGAGGGCTACCAGTCGCAGGCACAGAGCATCGCCTCGAAGCTGGGCATTACTCAGGTGCGCCAGGCGACCGCCAACGTTGAGATGGGCAACCACGAGGTCATCGTGATTCTGTCGTCGGATTACACCGCCTCCGCTACTGCCGCGGAATAGGTTTAGGCGGTTGCTCGGGTGATTCTAAGCCCGCGCCAGCTGTTTCACCCATAACGACTTCTGCTCAACCCCACCCGTGCATTCCCACTGATGCACCGGTGGGGTTGATGCTTGTAACGCCCCTTTTGACGGGGTTGATGAGCGCAGATTAAGCACTGGGCGATTAACCCTTCAACCTTGGGCTTAAACGTTTGCTCCATGCCGGTGCGGGTGCCACAATTGATGTAGCGTTCGGGTGCTTTATGCCCTACTCTGCCCGCGCCTCCGTAACGGGGGCGCTGTGGAGGGGCAGCCACCCGATTTTAGATGTACCGCACCCGCAGGGGTGAAGGAAAAAATCCGATCGTCCAGGAGGACACTTATGGCAAAGCTCATTGCTTTTGACGAAGAGGCACGCCGCGGCCTTGAGCGCGGTTTGAACACCCTCGCCGATGCAGTGAAGGTGACCCTCGGCCCCCGCGGCCGCAACGTTGTGCTGGAGAAGGCGTGGGGCGCCCCCACCATCACCAACGACGGTGTCTCGATCGCGAAGGAAATCGAGCTGGAGGATCCGTACGAGAAGATTGGTGCGGAGCTCGTCAAGGAAGTTGCTAAGAAGACTGACGACATCGCAGGTGACGGTACCACCACCGCTACCGTTCTGGCTCAGGCACTGGTCCGCGAGGGCCTGCGCAACGTGGCTGCTGGCGCTGACCCGCTGAGCCTCAAGCGCGGCATTGAGAAGGCTGTTGAGGCTGTGACCGAGGCTCTGCTCTCCTCCGCGAAGGAAGTTGAGACCGAGGAAGAGATCGCTGCAACCGCGTCTATTTCCGCTGGCGATGCTGAGATCGGCAAGCTCATTGCTGAGGCAATGGAGAAGGTCGGCAAGGAAGGCGTCATCACCGTTGAGGACTCCAACACTTTCGGTCTGCACCTCGAACTGACTGAGGGTATGCGCTTCGACAAGGGCTTCCTGTCCGGTTACTTTGTGACCGACCCGGAGCGTCAGGAAGCAGTCCTGGAGGACCCCTACATCCTGGTTGTGAACCAGAAGATTTCGAACGTTAAGGACCTCGTCCCCGTCCTGGAGAAGGTCATGCAGTCCGGCAAGCCGCTGCTGATCGTTGCTGAGGACGTTGAGGGTGAGGCTCTGGCTCTGCTGGTGCTGAACAAGATGCGCGGCTCCATCAAGTCTGTTGCTGTGAAGGCTCCGGGCTTCGGTGACCGCCGTAAGGCTCAGATGGCCGATATCGCCATCCTGACCGGTGGCCAGGTCATTACCGAAGAGGTTGGCCTGTCCCTGGACGCAGCAACCCTGGACATGCTCGGTTCCGCTCGCAAGGTCGTTGTGACCAAGGACGAGACCACCATCATCGAGGGTGCAGGCGACGCAGCGGCTATCGAGGGTCGCGTGGCTCAGATTCGCGCAGAGATCGCTAACTCTGACTCTGACTACGACCGTGAGAAGCTGCAGGAGCGCCTGGCTAAGCTCGCCGGTGGCGTTGCTGTGCTGAAGGCTGGTGCCGCAACTGAGGTTGAGCTGAAGGAACGCAAGCACCGCATTGAGGATGCTGTGCGTAACGCTAAGGCTGCTGTTGAGGAGGGTATCGTCCCCGGTGGTGGCGTTGCTCTGATTCAGGCTGGCGTAAAGGTCTTCGACAAGCTGGAGCTGACCGGCGACGAGGCGACCGGCGCGAACATTGTGCGCGTGGCTATTGACGCACCGCTGAAGCAGATCGCTGCTAACGCTGGCCTGGAGCCGGGCGTTGTGGTTGACCGCGTTCGTTCCCTGCCTGCTGGTACCGGCCTGAACGCTGCGACCGGCGAGTACGAGGACCTGATGGCTGCTGGTATTGCTGACCCGGTGAAGGTGACCCGTTCGGCTCTGCAGAACGCTGCGTCTATTGCTGGTCTGTTCCTGACCACTGAGGCTGTTGTTGCGAACAAGCCGGAGCCCGCTGGTGCGCCCGCTCCCGGTGCGGACGGCATGGCAGGCATGATGTAGTAGAAATTTATCCCTGATGGGGTAAATTTCTACGGAATCCGTGGCACGCGAAGCGTGACACGGTGGTGACCTAACGCTGGTACCCAAACCGGCGCAGGTCCACGCATCCGTATGAGGCGGGGGCGGCTACCCATGAAGGGTGGCCGCCCCCGCTTTTTCTGTGCCGTTTGGGCGGTAACTCAAAGAGGCGTTTGCGAGGCGAGGAGGGGGCAAACGATATGCTGAGAACATGAGCTCTCACACTACGTCATCCCGTCATTTCTCGCAGACCCCGGACCGCGCCAATCGGAGCGTGAAGAGCATCGGATCGCGGGGCTCGATTCTGAGCATCGGGTCGGTGAACTCGTTCTGCAGTATTGGCTCCGTGAACTCGGCGTTTTCGATTGGCTCGGTATTCTCGCTTGGGTCCATCGGCTCTGTCTTTTCTGCCGGGGCCATTGCCTCGTGCCTGGGCTTTCTTGGGGTGCTGTCAGTCTTTTCGGGGCTCTCCGTGCTCTCGGTGGGGTCGTATCGGTCGGTGCTGCAGGTAAATCGTCGCCAGGGGACTCGGCCATCCGATTCTTCGCGTTCCTAAGCGCCCGCGCGTCATGGGCCGGCGGCGTGCTGGCTCGTGGAGGCGGTAGAATGGCTCCTTATGGAATGCGCCTATTTTCGTGATGACCTCTGCTCCTCCTGCCCCAGCATTGAGACCGCCTACACCGCGCAGGTGCAGGCGAAGCAGGAGCACGCCCGCGCCCTGCTTGCCGCCCACCCTCAGCTGCAGTGGCTGGACCCGGTGACCAGCGCGGAGGCGGGCTTCCGCAACAAGGCGAAGCTCGTGGTGGGCGGTTCGGCGAAGAACCCGACCCTCGGCATTGTGGATTACCGTACGGGCGCCTCCACTGATCTTGGCGAATGCCCGCTCTATATGGAGCCGATTCAGGCGGCTATTCCGGTGTTGCGTGAGCTGATTCAGCGCGCGGACCTGACCCCTTATGACATTCCGAATCGTCGCGGTGAGCTGAAGAATATTCTGGTGACTGCTTCGGCGGCGGGTGAGCTGATGGTACGTTTTGTGTTGCGTTCGAAGAAGCTGCTGGTGCCGATTCGCCGCCAGATGGACTGGCTGCAGGAGCAGCTGCCGAACCTGGCGGTGCTGTCGGTGAACCTGCTGCGTGAACCGGTGGCGCGCGTTGAGGGCGATGAGGAGATTATCCTTTCGGAGCGTCAGACCCTGCCGATGCAG
Source organism: Rothia mucilaginosa ATCC 25296 (assembly GCF_000175615.1). Lineage (GTDB taxonomy): Bacteria > Actinomycetota > Actinomycetes > Actinomycetales > Micrococcaceae > Rothia > Rothia mucilaginosa. Next base: position 19,915 of record NZ_ACVO01000015.1, read on the forward strand.
GTGAACGACCTGACTCTGCATCTGCGTCCGCAGAGCTTCTTCCAGACGAACACGAAGGTTGCGGAGGCGATGTACGCGCAGGGCCGTGAGTGGGTGCGTGAGGTGGCTCCGCGCTCGCTGTGGGACCTGTACTGCGGCGTGGGTGGTTTTGCTCTGCATGCCGCTTCGGTGATGGACGGCGGTTCGGTGACGGGTATTGAGATTAGTGCGGAGGCGGTCGCTTCGGCGCAGCGCACGGTGGCTGAGTATGGGCTGGAGGGCGTGGGCTTTTCGGCTCAGGATGCTCCGGAGTTCGCGGTGTCTTCGGGCACGGTCCCGCAGATGCTGGTGGTGAACCCGCCGCGCCGCGGTATTGGTGAGAGCTTGTGCGCGTGGATTGAGGGTTCGGGTATTGACCGTGTGGTGTATTCGAGCTGTAATGCGGTGACTTTGGCGAAGGACCTGGAGCGCATGCCCTCGTATGCGCCGGTGCAGGGCCGCGTGTTGGACATGTTCCCGCATACGGACCACTACGAGGTCATGGTGCTGTTGCAGAGGCAGTAGCGGCTTTCATACATGTAGGCGGTGGCGTCTCGGACGGTCGTGTCCGAGGCGCCACCGCTTTTTCGTGCCTGCTGTTGGGGTGAGGTTTAGTTCTCCGCTCTTAACCCTGCGCGGCGAGAATACCCGCCGCGTACGCCGCCTGACCCACGTGCTGTACCGCGTCGTCAATCATGCTGACCAGGCGCACACCGCGAGTCACCGGCGGAGTCCACGAACGGTCAATAATCTCACTCAAATCAGCCTCGCTCAGCGTCTGCGCGTAGTCGGCGAGCGCCTCGCCGGTCGCCACAAGGTACTCCACCAGTAGCGCAGAATCTTCAACCACGATGGAGCGCGCCTGCTCGGCGGTGTGGCCGTAGCCCATGGTGTCGCCGAGTTCGCCCAGGTTGAAACGTTCCCTGAAGCCCTGAGCCTCCCAGACCTGCGGCTGACCGTTCAGCGCGGAGAGCTGCATGTCCATCTGTCGTCCGGCGTGCCAGAGCAGCCAGGCGATAGAGTTCGGGTGCCCGCCCGGGTGGGCGTTGAGCGCCTCGGGGGATAGCCCCTTGACGGCTACGGCGGCTTCGATACCGGGGCGGCTGGCGGCGTCACGCAGAATATCGTGGGTTTTCATGGAATCCTCCTGAATTTGCTGGCTTCTTGTAGGGAGCCGGGTAGTTTTAGTCTACGCCCGCGCGGACTGAGGGGTGGCTGTGGAAGAGGGGAGGGCGCTTTGTGTTTATGGCGTACATCCTAGAGATAAAACTTGACGGTGTAAGTTTTTACTGTCATAGTTGTACTTGTACCCGATACGGATACAACTAAGGTATGCGGCACACAACCCAGGAGGGGACATGGACACCAAATTCTCGGTAGCACTACACGTCCTAACGATGATCAGCGAAAGCGAAAAAACGCTCAGCTCCGAAGACCTCGCGCGTAGCGTCGGCACCAACGCCAGCTACATCCGCAAAATCATCACCCTCCTCAAAAAGGCAGACATCCTCAGCTCCCAGCGCGGCAAACCCGGCTACCAGCTCACCCGCCCGGTAGAGAACATTAGCCTCCTCGACATCTACCTTGCCGTCCAGGAAAGCCGCAGCATCAACCTCTTCCACACGCACCACAACGCGAACGAAGAATGCCCGGTCGGCGCCCACATCCTCCAGGCGGTCAACCCCATCTTCGAAGAAACCCAGCGGCACCTGGCTCAAGACCTCGCACAGCGAAGCCTGCGCAACGTCATCACGAACCTCTACACTGTGGCAGGAAAAACCCCTCCCGCATAACCGGCTCAAACACGGCTAAACCCGGCACCAGAACTTACCGAATAACACCACACCCGAAAGGACACCCCATGAAGGCAGCACAGATCGTTTCTTACAACAAGAACAACATCGCCCTCACCGTCACCGACGTACCCGCACCCCGCCCCGGCGCACAGCAGATACTCGTCAAGGTCAGCACCGCAGGTGTCAACCCCCTCGACAACATGATTTCTCGCGGTGAAGTCAAGCTCATCACCCCCTACGCACTGCCCCAGATCGCAGGCAACGAAATCGTCGGCCGCGTAGAAGCCCTCGGCGAAGGCGCCACCTCCTTCAAGGTCGGCGAGCGCGTCTTCGCCCGCCTGCCGCTGAACAGCATCGGCGCTTTCGCAGAATACGTAGCCGTGGATGCGGCCGCCCTGGCTCGCGTACCCGAATACCTCAGCGACGAAGAAGCGGCGGGCGTTCCCCTGACCGCCCTGACCGTCATGCAGGCATTCGACCTGATGGGCGCTCAGCCCGGCAAGACCATCTTCATCTCCGGCGGTACCGGTGGTGTGGGTGCCATGGCAATTCCCCTGGCAAAGGCTAAGGGCCTGACCGTCATCACTAACGGTAGCGCCTCCGGTAAGGAACGCGTGCTGGGTCTTGGCGCTGACCGCTTCATCGACTACAAGACCGAAAACTACGCTGAAACCCTCAGCGGTATCGACTACGTGCTCGACACCCTCGGCGGCGACGAGACTGAAAAGCAGATGAGCATCATGGCGCCCGGCGGTCAGCTCGTCTCCCTGCGCGGCATGCCCAACAAGGCATTCGCACAGCGCATGGGCATGCCCTTCTGGAAGCAGCTGCTCTTCGGCGCGGCAGGTCGCACCATGGACCGCAAGGCGCAGAAGTATGGCGTGACCTACCACTTCATCTTCGTTGAATCTAACGGTGCGCAGCTGCAGCAGGTTGCTGACATCTTCGCTGAGCGTCAGATTAAGCCCTCCATCGACACCGTCTTCCCCTTCGAAGACGTCAATGCCGCCCTGGACAAGGTCGCTAACGGCCGCTCCAACGGCAAGACCGTCATCTCCTTCACCGCATAAGCGCCTCACTCAACGAAAAGAAGAATCGTGTCTTACCTCGAAACTCCCACCCGCCACATCACCGTCAACAACCAGAAGATTGCCTACCGAGAGCTCGGCGAAGGCAACTCGGACATTCCGCTGGTCATGCTCGTGCACCTCGCCGCCACCATGGACGACTGGGACCCCAAGCTACTTGACCTGCTCGCTGAGCGCCAGCACCTGATTGTGATGGACCTGCCCGGCGTGGGTTCCAGCGAAGGCTCTGTTGCGACCACCATCCCCGGTATGGCTCACCAGGCAGCAGAAATTATTCAGGCCCTCGGCTATCAGAAGGTCAACCTGCTGGGCCTGTCCATGGGTGGCATGATCGCTCAGGAAGTTGTGCGCGCATACCCCGCCCTCGTCAACCGCCTGGTGCTGGTCGGTACCGGCCCGCGCGGTGGCGCTGGAATCGATGCCGTCACCGGAGCCACCTTCGGCTACATGGCGCGTGCAGCCCGCGAGAAGATCAGCCCCAAGCGCTACATCTTCTACACCCACGACGCACAGGGCGGCATTGAGGCGCAGCGCGTGCTGGACCGTATGGATGCCCGCACCGAGGCGCACCGCGGTGCCCCGATGAAGGTTGTCGGCTTCCTGCGTCAGCTGGTGGCTATCCGCCGCTGGGGCAAGCAGCCGCAGGACGATATGGCATACATTGCCCAGCCCACCCTCATCGTCAACGGTGAAACCGACATGATGGTGCCCAGCGTCAACTCCTACGATATGCACCGCAAGGTTGCCCAGAGCGAGCTGAAGATGTACCGCCGTTCCGGTCACGGTGCTCTCTTCCAGTACGCAGATGAGTTCGCTGAGGACCTGCTGAAGTTCCTGGAAAACTAGAGTCCCGGCCACTGACATGGGCGAATACGGCAAGTAATCCGCCAAAATATCACCCATAAAACCTACTTTGAGGCCCCTGCCGCGCCCCCTGCGGCGGGGCCTCACCTTATACCCCATCGCCTGAGCCTGCCCCAAAGAAAACCGGCACCCGGAAATAATACGCCTGCACCCTCGTTGAACTCTGCGAAGACATCATCATCTAAATTTCACAGGAGAATATTATGACCACCCCCGCTCAGCTGCACTTTGACATGGTCGTCATCGGCTTCGGCAAGGGCGGCAAGGCCAACCGGTGCAATAACGCTCACCGCCGCCGCTCTTTCACAACTGACTCTGCGCAACAACCTCATGGTAGTGCTCGCCCCACGCCCACAGCGCATCGAACAGGGTGCGCATGCTCTGCCCCAGCTCGGTCAGCTTATACTCCACGCGCGGCGGCACCTGCTCGTAAACGGTGCGGGTGAGGATTCCGCGAACCTCAAGCTGGCGTAGATTTTCGGTGAGCACCTTCTGCGAAATATCGCCAAGCGAGCGCTGAAGCTCCTTATACCGCAGGGGCCCGTTGAGCAGATTGCGCACAATCAGGGCACCCCAGCGAGTTGAAATAACCTCCAGAGTGGTTTCGACGGGGCACTGCGGCAATTCGGCATTTTGGTAAAGGTACTGGTCCGTCACAATGGTTTCCTCGGGGTAACTGGGGCACTTTAAAGTGCCGTCTTCACAGGTGTTTATCGCGTCGGTATCATTGAATACGTCCTAAGAATACAACGTTTATCGCGGAGGAAACATGAAAATCGCAGTCATCGGTGCAAACGGTAAAGCCGGTACTCTCGTCGTGCGCGAAGCCACCGAACGCGGGCATGAAGTTACCGCTATCATGCGGTCCGAACACCCCACCCAGGCGCAGCACGCACTCATTAAGGACGTTTTCGCGCTCACTCGCAACGACCTGTCGGGGTTCGATGCAGTGGTAGACGCCTTCGGCGCGTGGACTCCCGAGAGTCTGCACCTGCACAAGGACCACCTGGTCCATCTTGCAGAGGCGCTCAGCGGCACCCAAACTCGTCTGCTCGTTATCGGCAGCGCCGGTAGCCTCTACCCCGACTCGACCACGGATCAGCGGCTTGTAGACTCGCCCGCTATGCCCGAAGAATTCAAACCGCTGGCTACCGCGATGGCGCAGGCGTATGATGCGCTGCGCATCCGTGAGGATGTTGCCTGGACCTACCTGAGCCCGGCCCTGGTGTTTAACCCTGAGGGTGAGCGCACGGGTGAATACCAGCTGGCAGGCGATGTGCTGACGATGAATGCCGCCGGGCAGAGTGAAATTAGCTATGCGGATTTTGCGGTCGCCGTGCTTGACCTTATTGAGTCGGGGGAGCATCAGCGCGAGCGCGTAAGCGTGGTGTCGCGCTAGCTTACGCCCCTGCTGCTGGGTGTAAAAAGAGCCTTTATGTGAATATAGCGTTGGAAATCCCGCTTTATTCACATAAAGGCTCTTTTTAGGTTGCCTGGAAAAGGTAGGCACCCCCAGCGCAGCGTCAAGAAAAAATGTGGCGCGCGGGAATAATACTCATTTCTTCCCGTTGAACTCTGTGAAGACATCATCATCTAAATTTCACAGGAGAATATTATGACCACCCCCGCTCAGTTGCACTTTGATATGGTCGTCATCGGCTTCGGCAAGGGCGGCAAGACCCTCGCCGGCGCATACGCCAAGACCGGTAAGAACGTTGCCCTCATCGAACAGTCCACCGGTATGTACGGCGGCACCTGCATCAACATCGGTTGCGTACCCACCAAGGCGCTCGTGCACCGCGCCGATGAGTTCCGCGCCAGCGGCGAGCGCACCCTTGAAGAGGCAAACGCCGCCTACGAATCCGCCGTGGTTTTCCGTGATAAGCTGACCGGCATGATGCGCGCCAAGAACCGCGAGATCCTGCTGTCCAACGAGACCGCTAAGCTCATTGACGGTCACGCACGTTTCATCTCCGACACCGAGGTTGAGGTCACCGCGGGCGAGGACACCCTGCGCGTTACCGCCGACTACTTCATCGTCAACACCGGTGCCGTGTCGGTTATCCCGCCGATTGAGGGTATCCGCGAATCTGAGCGTGTGCTCACCTCCACCGAGCTGCAGAAGCTCACCCCGCGCCCCAAGCGTCTGGGCATTATCGGTGGCGGCCCCATCGGTGTTGAGTTCGCCGGTATTTTCTCCTCCTACGGTACCGAGGTGACCATTCTGGATGGCGCACCCGCCCTCTTCGGCCGCTACGACGAGGACGTTGCCCAGGTCGCCCGCGAGATTATCGCAGACCAGGACATTACCGCTCACACCGGCGTGCGCGTGCAGTCCTTCAAGGACGGCGCTGACTCGGTGACCGTGACCTACCTCGACTCCGAGGGCGCTACCCAGCAGCTGGAGGTGGACTACGTGATGGTTGCGACCGGCCGCAAGCCCGCCACCGAGTGTCTGGGTCTGGAGAACACCAGCATCGAAACCAACGACCGCGGCGCAATTGTCGTGGATGAGCACCTGCGCAGCACCGTGCCAAACATTTTCGCGCTCGGTGACGTGAACGGCGGCCCGCAGTTCACCTACATCTCCATGGATGACTACCGCGTGGTGCTTTCCCAGCTGGTCGGTGACGGTTCCCGCTCCACTAAGGACCGCAAGGCAGTGGCTTCGACCATTTACATGAACCCGCCGCTGTCTTCCGTGGGCCTGACCGAGCGTGAGGCAATCGAGGCTGGCCACAAGGTGAAGGTCGCTTCGAAGCCGGTTGCCGCGGTTGCCGCGATGCCGCGTGCGAAGACCCAGGAGAATCCGCGCGGCATCATGAAGTTCGTGATTGACGCGCAGACCGACCAGATTCTGGGTGCCCAGCTGCTGGTAATCGAGTCCATGGAGGTTATTAACCTTGTGGCTCTGGCGATGCGCCACGGCATTACTGCCTCGCAGCTGCGCGATGAGATTTACACTCACCCCTCGATCACTGAGGGTCTGAATGAGATTCTTGCCGTCGCGGTGCCCGTGAACTAGTTGAACTAGAATCGCGTCTGGATTCGCGGTTCATATAGCGTTTCTGCTTGTCCGAGTGCTTCCCTGCCCGTTCCGCCCGTTGTGCCATCAACGGAGGTGCGGGTGGGGAAGCATTTTTGTTAAGGCTCATATATACCTAGTAGCTAAGCATGCCCTAAGATGGTTATGAGATAAGCGCAAGCTCACCGGTTGGGTGGTCAGCGCGAGAGGGCTCGGAGGAGACACCCACTCGCTGCTACACCCGCCACAGTGCACCGCCTGCGCCGCGCATACAACCGAAAACCAAAGGCACGAACCGGGAGAATCATGGCACTGCCCAAAATTAAGCCCTACACCTACGTCGACCGTGAACACAGCAACCGCGTGAGCTGGCCCGTGGACCCCTCCCGCGCTGTACTGCTCGTGCACGACATGCAGGTACACTTCGTCCAGGCTTTCGAAGGCGCCAACCTGGGTGAGAGCAACGGCAACCCGGATGCCCAGATCAACATCGCCATTCGGAACCTGCGCCGCCTCATTGACGCCGCCCACGCCGCCGGAATCCCGGTCTACTACACCGCGCAGCCCCCGCGCCAGAACCCCGAAGACCGCCGCCTGCTCATCGACTTCTGGGGCGACGGCCTGCAGAACGACGAGTCCGCCCGCGTGCTTGACGAACTGGCACCCACCGACCGCGACACCGTGCTGACCAAGTGGCGCTACTCCGCGTTCGTGCGCAGCCCCTTCGAGGACCTGCTCAAGGAGTCCGGTCGCGACCAGCTCATTATCGGCGGCGTGTACGCGCACATTGGCTGCCTGACCACCGCCCTGGAGGCGTTCATGCGTGACATTCAGCCGTTTATGGTTGCGGATGCGCTCGCCGACTTCTCGGAGGAGGAGCACCACACGGCGTGCGAGTACGCTTCGGGTCGTTGCGCCCGCGTGCTGAACACCGCCGATGTGCTCGCAGACCTGCAGGCTGCAGAAGGTGCTGAGAAGGCTGAGACTGCTGAGGAGGCGCGCGCATGAGCTGGGTCATTGTGACCGGCGCGAACGGCGGTATTGGTGAGGCAACCGTCCAGCAGCTCATCAAGAACGGCTATTCGGTGTTTGCGGCTGACCTTGCAGAGCAGCCCATTGCCTCCTTCGGTACCTACGGGGACGCGATCTTCCGCTACCGCGCCGTAGACGTTACGAGCGAAGAGTCCGTCACCGCCCTCGCCAACGCTGTAGCGGCACTCGACGAACCCATCACCGGTGCGGTGCTCGCCGCGGGCATCGCCCACAGCCAGCCGCTACTGGAAACCAGCTTCGACACCTGGAAGCGCCTGCACGCGGTCAACTCCGACGGCGTGTTTCTGTGCCTGCGCGAATTCGCGCGCATCATGATTGACCAGCAGGAAACCGACCCGGCGAACAGCCGCTCCCTGGTGACGGTCGCCTCCAACGCGGCGCGTGTGCCCCGCGCGGAGTTTGGTGCCTACGGTGCGTCGAAGGCGTCGGCGGCGCGCGTGAGTTCCAGCTTCGGTCTGCAGCTTGCCGCGCACGGTATTCGCGTGAACTCGGTCTGCCCCGGCACCACCCGAACCCCCATGGTGACTGACGCCTGGGAGGGCGAGGACCGCTCCGCCCTGCCGGTTGCCGGTAACCCGCAAACGTTCCGTCTGGGCATTCCGCTGCGCCGTATTGCCGACCCGGCGGATATTGCGGCGGTCAACGCCTTCCTCATCTCGGAGGCGGCCCGCCACATCACCATGCAGGAGATTGTCGCCGACGGCGGCGCGACCCTCTAACGGCACCCCGCGTCCGGCGTTTAGATGCCCGGCGCGAACCCACACACCACTGATAGAAGTACGATGACGAACCTTCCCGACTTTATCTTTGCCACCGGCACCCGCGTTCTGCGCGCATCCGGTGCGATGACCCCTGTAACCTTCGATAATGCCCTGGACGAGGCGAAACGTGCCGGTAGCGCCGTCGTGGGTCTGATTCCTTTTGACCCCGATATGCCCGCCTACCTCTTCGTGCCTGAACGCCTGGAGGAGCAGCAGGTGCCGGTCCCCGAGCAGACCGTGGCGCTTGCCGAACCAGTATCGGTCACCGGCCGGCAGAACGACCGATTCCGTGCCGCCGTTGCGACCGCCGTGGAGCGCATGAAGGCGGGCGAGCTGAGCAAGATTGTGCTTTCGCGTGTGCTCACCGCCCGCTACGCACCCGGCGCCCTCAACCTGGAGGCGCTGTACAACAACCTGCGCGCCCAGCAGCGTTCCGCGTTTAACTTTGCGGTGCGCCTGCCCGACGGTGAGCGCGGCATGAACGGAAGCTACCTGATGGGTGCCTCCCCGGAGCTGGTGTTCCGCACCGAGGGCCGCGCCTTCAAGACCCACCCGCTTGCCGGTAGCGCCCCGCGCATTGCCGAGCCCGGTAGCGCCGAGGACGAGGCGATTCGTGACCGCCTGTTCGCCTCGCCGAAGGACCGCCACGAGCACGCCTACGTCATTAACGATATTGCCGAGCGCCTGGCACCCATCGCCGAGGAGCTGAACGTGCCGCAGGTGCCCTCGCTGCTACAGACCCCGCAGCTGTGGCACCTGGCGACCCCCATCGACGGTGTGCTGAAGGAGGGACTGACCTGCCTGGACGGTGCCCGCGCGATCCACCCGACCCCCGCGATTTGCGGTGCCCCCACCGAGAAAGCACTCGATTTGATTCGTCAGCTGGAGTCTTTCGAGCGCCGTTACTTTGGCGGTCTGGTCGGCTACATGGACGCCGAGGGTAACGGCGAGTGGGCGCTGGTGCTGCGCTGCGCCCAGGTCAGCCCGGACGAGGCGGTTCTGTACGCTGGCGCGGGTATTGTGGCTGAGTCTGACCCGGAGCTGGAGCACACGGAGACCGGCACGAAGCTCGGTAGCTTCGGCCGCGCCCTGGGCGTGGATACCCTGGGCGAAGATACCCCTTAGGCTCTGCCACGAACGCCTTGACGAGGCAGAATACAACGACTGAATACAACGACGGAACGCGCTCGCTGGCATGGCGGGCGCGCTCTGTCGTTGTATCAAGTGTTAGGAGATTGAGCGCGGCTAATCGGTGAGCAGGCGCTTGAGCTCCAGGGGAGTGGCCACGGGCAGAAGCTCGACCTCAACCTGCGCGGGATCGCCCTCGGCGGGGTTCTCAACGGCCAGGGCGATGAGCATCTTCTGCACGTGCTCGGGGTTCTCCGCGTCGGGGAGCGCCACGGGTACCCACTGCAGGCTAAAGCTTCGCTCGGCAGCCTCGCCACCCTGATTACCGCCCTGATTACCGACATGGGGCGCGCTAAAGGTCGCTTGGGCGGTCAAGCTGTCCTGAGTCAGTACGCGCAGGGCGGTCGGCTCGGGAGCGTCGCTACCCAGAAGGTCCCCCGGGACCTCTTCGTGCATGGCAAGTTCGAGCGCATCCAACAGGTCATCGGTGAGCTGCACCCGAACCAGGGACGGCACCACGCTCAGGCCGTGGCCGGTCGCTTTGAGCACCGCCTCCTTAGCAGTCCACAGCGCCACCGAGAGCAAGTGCAGTACGGGCGCGGGGCGTTCTTGCGCCACCCGCTCATAGAATGTACGTTCTTCATCGGAGAGCGCCAGACGCGCAAAACCGGAGAACAGACGCGCATCCAGGGTTTCAACATCCACGCCGAGCACCGCCGAGGAATTACGACTAAACGCACCCACCACCAGCGGATTCACCTGCGACATATTGAAATTTACGCCCGCAATGCGCGGCTTGCCGTGCTTCTTACCGCTGGTGCACAGGGTGCAGGAACGATCCACCTCAATCTCAGAAGCGGCACTGGACGGCACATCCAGACGCGCCGCCGCCATGGCACGCATGAGCGCCTGAGTGCTCAGGTAGCTGACCGCCGCCGTGGAGGTCGGCAACTGCGCCGCATGCTGCTGCTCAGCAAGCCCCAGGTAGCTCAACCAGCTAAAACGCAGGGAACCGTACATCGTGCGGGTGGGAAGAGCGAAAATCTGCACGCACTCGCTCGGACGGGCGGTAGGGTGCTCCGGGCGCTGTGCGCTGGGTGTTTCGGGGGCAGAATAGCTCATAGGTTTAGTGTACCCGCCCGGCATTACGGCAATTCGCGTTGCGAGGCTGCTTGAGGTTGTCCACAGCTGCGACCGCGCGCTACGCACCCTCGCCGCCGGTGCGGTAAAGTCATCACAGACATCATTACGGACTGCCGCCCGCACGATAGAGCGGCGGCGCAGAAAGAAGGTACCGTGAACAGCACGCAAGAGATCATTGCCGCCGCAGACGGCTCGGCGCTGGGCAACCCCGGACCGGCGGGCTGGGCATGGTATATCGACGACGACCACTGGGCGAGCGGCGGCTGGGCGCACGGCACCAACAACATGGGCGAGCTCAAGGCTGTCCTGGACCTGTTCGAGGCGACCGCATCCCGCCCGGAGGCGAAGCTGCGCGTGTACTGCGATAGCCAGTACGTCATTAACTCGCTGACCAAGTGGATGCCCGGCTGGAAGAAGAAGGGCTGGAAGAAGTCTGACGGCAAGCCCGTGCTCAACCGCGACCTTCTGGAGGCGCTGGATCAGGCGCTGACCGGCCGCGACTACGAGTTTATTTGGGTGAAGGGCCACGCGGGTCACGAGCTCAACGAGAAGGCGGACTCCCTGGCGAATGGTGCTGCGCGCGCCTATCAGGAGGGTCGTGAACCCGCGCACGGCCCCGGCTTCGGCGCGTCTGCTGAACCCGCTACTGTGGCTGTGGAGACCCCGGTAGCTGAAGCCCCGATTGTGAACGCTCCGGTTGCAGAACCTGCACTCTCTGACGTTGCCCTCTCTGAGGTTGCGTTCTCTGAGCCGGAGCCCTCCGAGTCTTCCGCGGACGCCCACCTGCCCGTACAGGAATTCACCGCAGCCGAGATTGAGAACGCCCAGCGCGGCGTGGAGAGCCTGCGCCTGTCCGGTCTGCTGCGCCCCGCCTCCGCAGTGAACGCCCCCGACCCGGAGGCAGTTCGCACCCGCAAGGAACAGCTGGCGCTCGCGGCAGAGCGTGCCGCTGAGCGTGACGCAAAGGTGCTGGCTCGCCAGCAGGAGACCGCTCAACAGGCATCCAACGCCGCGCAGGCGGAAGAAGGGGATGACCTGACCGGTCTGGAAGAGTTCGCCGGCATGGATCCGAACGATGTTGACCCGGCGGAACTGCTGGGTGAGACCGAAGGACATGCAGAAGAGCAGGCGGTAGAGCCTGCCGCGGCGCCCATTCAGGATGCTCCCGCTCAGCCTGCTCCTTCCCAGCCCGCTGAGCCCGCACCGTCTGCTCCTGCGGCACCCGCGGCACCCGCTCTGAACCCCGAGGAAGCCGCCACCGCAGAACAACTACTCGAAAGCCGCGGCTCCGTCATGGAGGCGCCGCAGCTGGAGTCCATGTTGCACGAGCGTCTGGTGTGGGTGACCGCCACCGGTAAGTCGGTGTCCCGCTCCTCGGTGCTGCAGTACCGTGAACGCGCCTTCGCTCAGCAGGGTGCCCCGCTCAAGCAGGGTGTGCAGGTGCTGGATTCTTCCAGCGTGCTGGTTATGGCGGCGGTTGCGACCGCGCGTGGTCGCGTGAGCCGTTCGAGCATCTGGCATTACGATGCTGAGCGCGGCCTGTGGCGTCTGCGTTTCCGTCAGGAGACCCCTGCTTCCTAAAGCCCAGCTCCTAAGGAATGGGCTCTTGGGCGCAAAGATTTCCGTGCAATAAAACCCCGCCGCATCCTCACTTTCGAGGATGCGGCGGGGTTTTCTCAATAGATATTCGCCGCCTTCTGGCGAATCTGGCAGGCGGTGTGCCGTGCGGCCGGGACCTTTTAGCTGTCCGGTCTGCCACCTGCCTGCGGGTGGGGTTTTGGGCTTGCCGCCCTGACCCCTTAGCCGACGAACATGGAGGCGTTAGCCTGCTCGGTGTCTGCGTAGTTTACGCCTGCGCGGGTGAGTGCCTCGTTGATCTGGGTGATGGATGCTTCGACCTGGCGCTGGGTTGCGTGCCACTGGTCCAGTACGCCCTGGAAGTTGGCGGATGCGGAGCCGGTCCAGGAGCTCTGCAAATCGTGCAGGGATGCGGTCATGCCGTTGACGTCTGCGGTGATGGATGCGACGTAGGATCGTGCCTGTGCGCTCTTGGCTGCGATGACTTCGGAATCGACATTGAACTGTGCCATGGTTTTTCTCCTTTGAGATATGTGAGATAGGTGGGGCGGTTGCCCCGTGGTGGCGCTTGGGGTTTGGATCTCTGGAAGGGTTGAGTTCCTGACCGGAAGCTTGTTATCACTATATCTTTCAAAATGCATCAAATGAGCTGAAAAATGATTATTAAATAAATCTGTGGATAAACCCGCCAGATTCACTCCAGAATCTCGAAAAAATCGAAAACCTTCCCGAAAATGACGCCGCCATGACGCGCGCTCGGCTACTCCCGCTGTTCTTTAGCCGCGCCGCTCCTTCTTACTCGTGCTCTCCTCACTCGCACCGCCGCGAGTTATCATCCCGCCTCCGGCGCACAGCAAAACCCCCGAACCGTAGAACACTCAAGTTCCACAATCCGGGGGTTTATGCATCAGCGCTACTTCATCAGCTGATCATCCGAGACGGGCGGCGGATAGAACGGCAAAGAAATCACGAAGGTAGCACCGCCACCATCGGTCTCTTCAATGTGAATCCTGCCCTCATGCTGTTCAATAATCGCAGCCACAATGGACAGACCCAGACCCGTACCGCCGGTCTCACGCGAACGTGAAGCATCGGTGCGGTAGAAACGCTCGAAGACGCGCTCGCGGTCCTCGCCGTGAATACCGGGGCCGTGGTCGCGCACCTCCAGCACGGACAGCGGGAAGCCGTGAACTTCTTCGCGTACGCCCACCGCAATCTCCAGGGGAGAGCCGTCGGGGGTGTAGCGCATGGCGTTGGTCAGCAGGTTCGCCACGACCTGACGCAGACGTGATTCGTCGCCGAGCACGGTTGCGGAGGTCGGCGCCACCTCTTCGTTCAGACCCACCAGGGACACCGCACGATCGGGTGCCGTAGCGTAGGCGTCGTTCGTAGCGTCCACCGCCAGGTTGAACAGGTCGAAGGGCGCCAGCTTGGATTCACGGCGCTCATCAATGCGCGCCAGGGTCAGCAGGTCTTCCACGAGCTGGCCCATACGCTTGGACTCCGATTCGATGCGGCTCATCGCGGTAGCAACAGCCTCGTCGGTCGGTAGCGCGCCCTGACGGTACAGCTCCGAGTAGCCTCGAATACTGACCAGCGGGGTGCGCAGCTCATGCGAAGCGTCACCCACGAAGCGGCGCATTTTCGCCTCGCTCTTCTCGCGGGCTTTGAAGAGCATTTCAATCTGGGTGAGCATCGTGTTCAGCGAAACCGCGAGGTTACCGATCTCGTTGCTGGGGTTGTAGTCCTCAATACGCTGAGAGAGGTCACCGGCAGCGATCTTGGCGGCGGTCTGCTCCACGCGAGCCAGCGGCTCGAAGGTGCGGGTCACAATCACCCAGGTCATCGCAATTGCGGAGGCGAGAGTCGCCAAACCAAACGCGAAGGTCAGCACACCCACGAGGGCGACCACCTGGTTCGTTTGTTTCAGCGGCATGGCAATAACCATGGATGCCGCCTCCGTCAGCCCAGAAGAATCTTTCGATTCAATGGGTACGGCGAGCACGCGCCAATCGGAGGAGCTGCCCACCGAATTGACGGTGACCGCCTCCTCGTTTTGCTTGCGAACCTTCTCTTCGGTCCAGCCTTGCAGCGCCGGCTCGCTGAACTGTTCGCTGTCCTCGGACTTGAGCGAGTACAGTACGTTGCCGTCCTTGTCGAGCAGGTACAGGCGGTAGGTGCTCAGGGATTGTTCCTGATTGCCGGAGGGGCGCACGGTCGCCAGCTGCACGAGTGAGGGGGCGCTGTTCTTCATCTCTTCATCCAGCTGGTGCACCATCTGGGCGCGCAGAGCGGAAATCGCCACCAGGCTCGTCACCGCAATGGAGAGGGCGATGAGCATGGAGGTGATGAGCACCAGCTGGGTGCGAAGGGAAAGAGACTGGGGGATCCGGTCGAGGGGTTTGAGCGCCACGTTAGCCTCGAGAACCGCGAATCATGTAGCCCACACCGCGCTTGGTGTGGATGAGCGGCTCGTGGTTTTCACGGTTGTTGTCGATCTTGCGGCGCAGGTACGAAATGTAGGACTCAACGATGGAGGAGTCGCCGTTGAAGTCGTACTCCCACACGTGGTCGAGAATCTGCGCCTTGGACAGCACGCGGTTAGCGTTGAGCATCAGGTAGTGCAGCAGGTTGAACTCGGTGGGGGAGAGGTCAATCTCTTCGTCACCGAGGAACACTTCGTGGGTGTCCACGTTCAGGGTGAGGGCGTCAACGCGCAGTACGGCGTCGTCCTCTTCCTGGACGCTGCGGCTACGGCGCAGAATAGCGCGGATGCGGGCGATCACCTCGTCGAGGGAGAAGGGCTTGGTGACGTAGTCGTCACCACCGGCACCCAGACCGGTCACCTTGTCTTCGGTGGCGTCCTTTGCGGTCAGGAACAGCACGGGGGTGGTGGTGCCGTTTTCGCGCAGGCGGCGGGTCACCTCGAAGCCGTCCATGCCGGGCATCATAACGTCCAGGACAATGAGGTCGGGATTTTCGGCGTGTGCCTTTTCGAGGGCTTCGCGGCCGTTGCCGGCGGTAACTACTTCAAAACCGGCGAAACGCAGGGAGGTGGCGAGCAATTCAAGAATGTTGAACTCGTCATCGACGACTAGGAGTTTTGCTTCAGCAGACATACTCTATCTTTCTCTCTGAATGGCAGGCTGTACTTGATAAGTGAATGATGTGTGTGAGCTTGCGGCTCAAATCTTTATGCCTTGTTGCGGCGCATGACCGACAGGATGAGTGCGGCCATGAGGGCGATAAAGGCGACGGGGAGGAGGACCAGCGGAATCTGGCTCATGAGGGCGGGCGGCGCTGCCCCAACCCACTTCATCACGAGCATGGCGACTCCGGTGAGCAGGCAAATCAGGGCGAGAAGCGCACCTGCCGCGCCGAGCCAACGGATAGCTCCGGCGTAGGGAAGGGGCGCGGGTGCCTGGTCTGCGGTACTGCGCGTGTCCTGTACGGGTTCATTACTCATAAATTTAACCGTATCAGCTCACACACAGCTGTTAATGGGTGAAGCCCCAGATTTAGCGGTTTGAGACTCAAATTCACAGCGTATGCGAAGCTTGGGGCGGGCGCCGCAATGTTTGCGCACGCGAGATGCTTTAATAGGGGTATGTCTGAACAGGTTATTGAACTGCTCCCCGAAACTACGCCCGCTACTGACGCGCCTGCAGAGTCCGTTGCGCCTTCTGCCGCGCCTGAGAGCACCGACGAGGGTAGCGCTGTACCTGCTGAGACTCAGCCCTCCGTGAACGCTGAGGAGACTGAGGCGGCTGATACGACCGCTGAGGAATCTGCTGCCGAAGAAACCGCACAGAACGAAGACTCCACCCCCGACCCCTTCACCCCGCTGGATGAAGAGGTGGGTGCCCCCTCCCTGGGTGTTCCGCACAAGCTGCGCCGCACCTCCAAGGTGGACGAGATTCTTGCCGCCGCCAAGGATGTGGCGTTGCAGGGCGTTCAGGAAATCGCCCCGGCACACGCTATCGGCCTGGTGCACCACGTGCGCGCCGAGGAAGAGCGTCTGAGCACTCACCTTTTCGAGTGCACCCTGCCCGGTTACCGCGGCTGGTTCTGGTTCGCGACCCTCTCGCGTGCGCCTCGCTCCCGCGTGGCAACGATCTGCGAGGTGGGCCTGCTGCCCGGCGACGACGCACTGATTGCGCCGGATTGGGTGCCGTGGGCTGACCGCGTTCGCCCGGAAGACCTGGAGGAGAACACCGCGCAGGAGAACGCAGAGTCTGCTGAAACCGCTGAGGCAGAGGAATCTGCTGAGCCCGCAGAGAACAAAGCGGAAGAGAACGAATCTGCCGTGGAAGAAACCGCTGAGGCTGAGTCCGCAGAATAAGCCTACCGTCTACTCCTCTTAATAAGGGGTGGGTTAGCAAAAGCGTATATATCAAGGTGTCTTGAGTCGTCCAATGAGTTTTCATTGGACGACTCAATGACTTAAGCCGTGGCAAAAGCCGCTGAAAAAGTACATAATAGATTATTGAATTAAGTAACGACTTAGGCAGTGCTATCTAAGTACTGTTGCGGTGATAGCTGGGAGAGATATATGACAGACCTCATCGATACCACAGAGATGTATTTGCGCACCATCCTCGAACTGGAGGAAGAGGGCATCGTCCCCATGCGTGCGCGCATCGCTGAACGACTCGAGCACTCCGGCCCGACCGTTTCCCAGACTGTGGCACGCATGGAGAAGCACGGCCTGCTCACCGTTGAGCCGGACCGCCACCTCGAACTGACCGAGGAAGGCCGCCACAAGGCGGTCGAGGTGATGCGTAAGCACCGCCTGGCTGAGCGCCTGCTCTCCGACATTATTGGTCTGGAACTTGAGTACGTGCACGAAGAGGCATGCCGCTGGGAACACGTCATGAGTGACAAGGTGGAGAAGCGCATCCTGGAGATGCTTAAGGACCCCAAGTTCTCCCCGTACGGTAACGCTATCCCCGGCCTGGAGGATCTGGGCCACACTAGCGAGAAGAACGACGAGCGTACCGTGCCCATGTCCCTGGCGGCACGCGACTCCGGTCCCGAGGACCGTTTCACTATCTCTCGTTTCCCTGAGTCCATTCAGACTGACATTGAGTTGCTGAAGCTGCTGGCTGACGCAGGTATTGTCTACGGCGCTTCGGTGTCCGTGGTTGCTGGCCAGGACGATGACGTGATTGTTCACGCTGACGGTGAAGAGGACACCCTCTCCCTGGATATGGACGTGGCAAACGCAATTGTGGTCAAGCGCGGCGGCAACCTCTAAGCTCTAAATTCTGAGAATCCGCTAACCCAGTTCACGCTAAACGGTGGTATCGCCTTCCTTAGTGGAGGCGGTGCCGCCGTTTTTGTGCGCGTGTTAGGGCTACTCGGTCTTGCGGGGAGGTTTTGGGGAGCTGAGGTGCCTGGTGGGTGGGGTATTTCAGAGTTTGGTCATGTGCGTGGGCGCATATACTCCTCTCTCAGAGTTTTAGCAACTGCGCTTGAGTGCATTTTTCGGGTTTTTCGCTTAAATCTAAGGTTGAAACTGAGGGAAACGCCGATGTTTGAGCAATCTCTGAGAATGGACATTTAAGAGATAAGGGTCATTTTTAAGAGTTTTGAACCCTGTCCTTAAGGGGTGCTGGTGCATTAAAAGCGAATGTGCATCCTTGTGAAATGCCTAGTCAAGTGCCTTAAAAGGTAGATAAGGGTTCCGTTGAGAGGGGGTCAAATGCCTGGAGTGCCAAGTTTTCCCCCAGGGTGAAAGTCCAAAATTTAAGCCCGAATGAAGTGACAACTGGGAGTTTTCTGTGTATTCTCGATTTGTGCCCAAATCCTCATCGTAAGAGAGCACCGTCGAAGCAGTTCCGCTGAGTTCTGCCAACGCTTCGATGTACGTCTACCCAATATGGCAGAAGCGGGGGACCCAATCCCCAAGCTGGGATACGGCATCTCAATCGAGAAGCCTCGGGGCTAAGTCACTTCGGTGGCCGAGCGAATCCATGCTCGAGCCCGACAGCTCACCTCGTCAGGCAATGGAGGAATTACCAATGGCTAAGAAGATTGTACGTACCGCAGGTGCAACCCTCGCAGCAGGCGCAATCCTGCTCGGCTCGACCGTTCCCGCGAACGCATTCGCACAGATCCCCGCTGCGGCTGATCTGTCCTACGACTACACCAACTACGAGTTCGACTACACCAGTTACAACACCCCCGCAACCACCTACGTTGCACCCCAGGCTCAGGCACAGCAGACCTACGTTGCTCCCGCAGCAGCTCCGGCACCCGCAGCTGAGACCACCTACGTAGCACCCCAGGTTGAGACCCAGCAGGCTTACGTTGCACCCGTTGCAGCACAGACCGAGGCTCCCGCAGCTTCCTCCGCTTCCACCGGTAACGCATCCCGCGACGCAATCGTTGCAACCGCAATGAGCGGTCTGGGCGGCGCATACGTTTGGGGCGGCAAGACCTTCGGTGCATGGGACTGCTCCGGCTTCACCTCCTGGGTTTTCGCTCAGCACGGCATCAAGCTGACCGCTTTCACCTACGCAATGAAGAACGAGCTGCGCCCGACCGCTAACCCCCAGCCCGGCGACATCGTCTTCCAGAACGGCTACAGCCACGTTGGTATCTACCTGGGCGACGGCAAGATGATCTCCGCTCTGAACCCCACCAACGGTACCCTGGTGCACCCCACCTCCTGGATGTCCGTTGACGGCTACTACACCGCTCTCTAAGCCTTAGCGCATAAGAGCTGGGTCTAGCCCAACATACTTCTCAAAAGGCGCCTACCCCGCACGGGGTGGGCGCTTTTTGCGTACCCGAGAGATTCTATGAAAATACCGCCGAGAACGCGCCTTAGTATGGGTGCATTCTCGGCGGTATGTGTTTTAGGTGTATGCGGCTAGGACGCGAGAGCCTGCAGAAGCCCCTGCGGGTCCTGTGCCCACTCGCTGAGCTCTGCCTGCAGATTAGTCTGCGCGGGCTCCTCCCAGAGCTGTAGAGCCTGTTCGGAGAGGAAGATACGCTTACGCCCCAGGATCGAACGCAGGAAGGTCGTACGACCGGTGCGGAACGCCTCATCGTCAAAATGGGAGTACTCGCTACGCACCCCGCGCAGGTAGCGGCGGTAGCGTGCCGAATCAGCCGCCAGGATAGCCATATCGGCATCGAGGAAAAACTGAATATCCGCCGGCTCATAGCCCGCCGGTAGGTCAACAGACTCGGGCAACTCGTGGGTTGCCGTGGCATGCACCAGAAGGCACACCATCTGCAGCTCGTCACCACTGAGCAGGCCCGCGGTAACCAGCGGCTCCAGGGAGATGCTCGCCAGCTGCTCGCTACGGCGCTCATCCTCACCCGGTGCGCCCTCATAGACCGCGTCGTGGAACCACGCCGCCAGAACCAACGCCAGGGGAGTAGAACCCTGCATGCGGTGTGTGTAGAGGCGGTCCAGGTCGGTGAGCATCTGCGAAAGGTGCCCGCTGTGGTGGTAGGCGCGGTGCGGCTGCTCCCACGCCTGCAACAGGCTCTCACCCAGCTCCGCCACCTGTGCCGTGAGCTGAGTCCGCAGCTCGGCAGGAGCCTCCACATGCTTGAGACGGGGTGTATTAAGGCGGGGCGCAAACGCCGCCTCCCAGGCGCGAAGCAGGCGCGGGCGAATCTTCTCGGGGCGTTCCTTCAAGGGAATCCGCAGACCGCTGGCAATGAGCGTGCGAGTTAGCTCCGCACCGCTGAGCTCAACCGCGCCCGCCCGCACCAGCTCGTCGTAGAGGTGTGCCGGCACGTCGTAGTGGTCGCGGTCGAAAGCACGCACACTGATGCCCGCCGCTGCGGCGAACTCGTGCAGTTCCGCCAGGGATACATCGGAGATGAGGTGTGAGAAGACGGTGCCGTGTGCGGGCCAGGTGGGCGGGTCAATGTAGATGCTCATTCGTACATTGTAGGAGCGGTTCTGCTGCCGGGTGCGGGTGTCCTCAGGCGGTGAACACTGGCTGGGGCAGGGATTGGGGCAGGGGATGGGCGAGGCGCGGTTGCGGGTGGATGCTGGCGGCTTGGGCGGGCTGTGCGGACTCGCGGTGCGGGGTGCTTTATACTGGATAGGTACGCCCTCGTAGCTCAGGGGATAGAGCACTTCTCTCCTAAAGAAGGTGTCGGACGTTCGAATCGTCTCGGGGGCACACAGAACCGGTAGTCACGCCGGTACGAGAAAACCGCCCGTCGCTTGCAGTAGCAGGCGCGGGCGGTTTCTCTGTTTCTGCACGTAACGAGCACTCAAGAAAACACGTTGTTATAGCTGAGACAGGTCAATCTTGCCCATCAGCAGGATCTTCTGGCGAGCGGCCTTATCCGCCATCAGCTCAGCAATATTGTGCGGGACAACCTGCCAAGAAATACCCCAGCGATCTACACACCAGCCGCAACGCTCCGCCTCAGGTATAGCCGAGAGCTGCTCCCAATAGTAATCAATCTCCTCCTGGGTACGGCACAAAAGAACTACCGAAACCCCCGGCGTGAATGTGAAATCGTGGAAAGTACCGGAATCAGTAGCCGCCATCCAGGTGCCGTGCAGGTTGAAGTCGGTAAACATGACCGCATCTGCCTCAAAGGGGCTACCTTCCGGATAGTGGTACAGGGTGCCGCGGCGGGCATCATCAAACATGGAAATCCAGCCGTTGGTGGCTTCCTCTGCATTGCCGTGATTCGTGCCGCCAAACATGAAAGAAGGCACGACGAAGGGTCGCGGGTCCCCTGCAGGATTGGTAAGCATCAGCTGCCAGGTCATACCAAAACGATCACGCACCCAGGCGTAGCGTGGGGAGAAAGGATACTCACCCAGTTCCATCAGCACACCGCCGGTACTTAGCTCTTCGTAGAGTTCATCGAGGTATGCTTGCGCCTGCGCCTCACCGCCGAAGAGGAGCGGGTCAAAGTTTAGGATGCAACTGATGGACTGGTTCGGGACGTACCGGTCATCACCGTTAATGAGCGAGAGCTGGAAGCCGTGGATGCTTAGAGTCGTGAGTCCGGGCACCTGTTCCATGATGGAAGCATCGCGAAAAACCCTGGTATAGAACTGTGCGGCTTCGTCGGCTGAGCCATTGCACCATAGGGCTATTGAGAGGCTCGGAGGTAAGGTCTGGGTCATGCGGTCATCCTAGCATGACTATTCTGTGCCACCGGTGTGCCGTTGCCGATTTAGGCTGTGAGGCTGATTGACCGAACGGGTGGGAGCCGCGGAGTAAATGCGGTAGCATGGAATATCGAACGTGTATTCTAGGCAGCGAGGTAGATGATGAGCGACAAGCCCGAACAGCAGAAGCAGCCCTTCACCGAACAGGACGGCCTGTTCGCCGCCGAACTCGTCACCCCCGCAGCACCGGTAGCGGATGATGAGCCGCCCTTCGACCCCTACTACGACGTACCCCCTGCCGAGGACGACTACTACGCCCCTCCCATGGACGCCGCAGTGATGAATGCTCCGGTGATGGAGGCGCCCGCACAGGACATACCCGCCGCCCTGCCCACCGGCATGCCCGCCTACGGTGCCCCTGCTACCAGCGCGCCCATTCCTGAACCCGGCGCACCCGCAGCCTTCACCGCCGCAGACCCGCTCGGCGACTTCATGCCGCCCGCCTACCGAGTCGGCGGCTACGGCGATGACTTCGACCCCGCCGACCCCTACGGCGAACGCACCCATAGCCTCAACGCTGTAGACCCCGCCTCCCTCACAGCCGGACTCAACGAACGCCAGGAAGAAGCCGTGCTGCACTCCGGCTCGCCCCTGCTCATCGTCGCGGGCGCCGGCTCCGGCAAGACCCGCGTGCTCACCCACCGCATCGCCTACCTGCTCGCAACCCACCGCGCGACCCCCGGCCAGATTCTCGCCATCACCTTCACCAACAAGGCTGCCGCCGAAATGCGTGAACGTATTGAGGCGCTGGTCGGCCCGCGCGCCAAGCACATGTGGATTTCTACTTTCCACAGCTTCTGCGTGCGCGTGCTGCGCCGTGAGGCCGCCGCCCTGGGTCTGAAGTCCACCTTCACCATTTACGATTCGACCGACTCGCAGCGTCTGCTGAGCCTCATCATTAAAGAGCTCAACCTGGACACCAAGAAGTTCACCGCCAAGGCCGTGGGTAACCGCATCTCCGCGCTGAAGAACGAGCTGGTCAGCGCCGAAGCGTACGCATCCCGCGTGGCGAGCGATAACCCGTACGAGAAGACCATCGCGCAGATCTACACCGTCTACACGCAGCGTCTGCGTGCCGCCAACTCCCTCGACTTTGACGATCTGATTGGCCGCACCGTCTTCTTGCTCAAGAAGTTCCCCGAAATCGCGAACTACTACCGCCGCAAGTTCCGCCACATCCTCGTGGACGAGTACCAGGACACTAACCACGCCCAGTACCAGCTGGTGCGTGAACTGGTCGGCGCCCACACGAAGGCACCGGCTGATCGCGGCCCCTACCCGGACGCCGTGCCCCCTGCCGAGCTGACCGTGGTGGGTGACTCCGACCAGTCCATCTACGCTTTCCGCGGCGCGGATATCCGCAATATTACGGACTTTGAGAAGGACTACCCGAACGCCCACACGATCCTGCTGGAACAGAACTACCGTTCCACACAGAACATCCTCTCCGCGGCGAATGCGGTCATCGAACGTAACCCCGACCGTCGCCCCAAGAAGCTGTGGACCGCCTCCGGCGCGGGCGCGAAAATCATCGGTTACGTCGCCGAATCCGAGCACGCCGAGGCACGCTACATCACCCGCGAAATTGACCGCCTTGCCGATGAGCACGGCGTGCAGCCCGGTGACGTCGCAATCTTCTACCGCACCAACGCGCAGTCCCGAACCCTCGAGGACATGCTCATGCGTGCCGGCCTGCCCTACCGCGTGGTCGGTGGTACCCGCTTCTACGAGCGTAAGGAAATCAAGGACGCTCTGGCGTACCTGCGCGCCCTGAGCAACCCCGATGACGACGTGAACGTGCGCCGCATCCTCAACGAACCCAAGCGCGGTATCGGTGCCAAGTCTGAGTCCGTGGTGGCGGAGTACGCGAGTGCGAACCGCATCTCTTTCTACGTCGCCGCACGCCAGGCAGCCGACATCCCCGCCCTGGGTGCCGCCGCGGTCAAGAAGTACGCCGAGTTCGTGCGCCTTATGGACGACCTGGCGCAAATTGCCCGCACTGAACCCGCCGCAACCTGCCTGGAAGCGGTCCTGGAGCAGACCGGGTACCTGGCGGCCCTGCGTGCCTCCAAGGACATTCAGGACGAATCGCGCGTGGAGAACCTCTCCGAGCTGCTTGACGCCATGGTCGAGTTCGAGACCGAGAACCCCGGCGCCGACCTGGAGCAGTTCCTCGAACACGTGGCTCTGGTCGCTGATGCTGACTCGATCCCGAACCGCCCCGCCAGCGCGGAGGGTGAGAACGCCTCCGCCGCACAGATTGCCGCCGAAGCCGCCGAGGCGAAGGCGCAGGGCATGGTCACCCTCATGACCCTGCACACCGCCAAGGGTCTGGAGTTCCCCGTGGTGTTCCTGACCGGCATGGAGCACGGCCTGTTCCCGCATCAGCGTGCCCTGACCGATGAGAAGGAAATGAGCGAGGAACGCCGCCTGGCGTACGTGGGTCTGACCCGCGCCATGGAGCGCCTGTACCTGACCCGCTCGGAAACCCGCACCATGTGGGGTAAGAGCCAGTTCAACCCGCCCTCGCCCTTCCTGGAGGAGATCCCGGAGGAGCTGATTGAGTGGAAGCGCACCGCCGGTTTTTCGGGCTTTGGCGCCTCCGGTATGGGCGCGTATGGCGCTCGCGGCGGAGGTTCCTATGGCGGCAGCTCCTACGGTAACTCGTACGGTGGCGGCTATTCGGGCGGTTCCCGTTCCGGCTACGGTTCTGGCGGCTACTCCGGCGGCTATGGCTCGGGTGGTTACAGCTTTGGTGGCTCGCGCGGCTCCTACGACCCCTACGAGTCTCGCCCCGCACGCCGTTCTGAGCCGTCCACCGCGGATATTAATGGCTCGGCAAGCTACGGGCTGGCGGCGGCGGCCTCGAAGGTGACGAACCGTTCCCGTGTGCACCAGAGCAAGGAAATCCCGACTCTGGCGGTCGGCGATACCGTGCGCCACACCAAGTTTGGTGAGGGCCGCGTGCTCGCCGTTGAGGGTAGCGGCGATAAGACCGTGGCGAAGGTCCGTTTCGGCTCGGAAGAGAAGCGCCTGCTGCTGCGTTACGCGCCGCTGGAGAAGGTGAGCTAACGCGTCAGGTGTGAGAACCTAACAACGTCGATGGAGGGGCGGGCGCCTAAGGGTGCCCGCCCTTCTTTTGCGTGCTGTGCCGGGCGTGTTGTCCGCCTGCTGAGAAGGTGGCCGGGGCTTTGCAGAGCACGGCGGTAAACGCCGCATTTTCACCGGTATTTCGCGGCGGATGGGGGAGTGCTAGTTCGGGTTAGTTACCCGGTGCACAGCCTTTGGGTGGAATGTACCCAAAATATTTGTGAGCTGAGTCGCTAAAATCTCAGATTTGGGGCTCTGTGAGTGCGAGCTCACGCCGAATCCGATAGAGTAGAGACGAGAGAAATTCCCCGCGTCAATGATGCGTGTGCGCCGGGTGCGAGAGACCCCTATCGCACCGTACTGACCACACGGGGGAACCTCCTCTAATGAGACCAGGCCGAGTGCACCAGTACTCGGCACCACTTCGAAGAAGAAGGACACCTGTGGACCTTTTCGAATACCAGGCGCGCGAGCTCTTCGCAAAGCACGGTGTACCCGTGCTCAAGGGCATTGTTGCGACCACCCCTGAAGAAGCAAAGGCAGCAGCTGAGGAAATTGGCGGCCTGACCGTCATTAAGGCTCAGGTTAAGACCGGCGGCCGCGGTAAGGCTGGCGGCGTTAAGCTCGCAAAGTCCCCCGACGAAGCTTACGAGCACGCTAAGGCAATTCTCGGCATGGACATCAAGGGCCACACCGTTCACCGCGTGCTGGTCGCTGACGGCGCAGACATCGCCGAAGAATACTACTTCTCCCTCCTGCTGGACCGCGCAAACCGCTCCTACCTGGCAATGTGCTCGGTAGAAGGCGGTATGGAAATTGAGCAGCTCGCTGCTGAGCGCCCCGAGGCACTGGCAAAGATCGAGGTTGACCCGCTGGTCGGCCTGGACCAGGCTAAGGCTGAGGAAATTGCTAAGGCAGCAGGTTTCTCCGCAGAACTGCAGGAGAAGGTTGTTCCCGTTCTCGTCAAGCTGGGCGAAGTCTACACCAAGGAAGACGCAACCCTGGTTGAGGTTAACCCCCTCGTTCTGACCCCCGAGGGCACCATCCTCGCTCTGGACGGCAAGGTCTCCCTGGATGACAACGCAGAATTCCGCCAGCCCGAGCACGAGGCTCTCGTGGACAAGTCCGCTGAGAACCCGCTGGAAGCTAAGGCAAAGCAGTTCGACCTGAACTACGTGAAGCTGGACGGCGAGGTCGGCATCGTTGGTAACGGTGCAGGTCTGGTTATGTCCACCCTGGACGTCGTTGCATACGCTGGCGAGAACCACGGCAACGTCAAGCCCGCAAACTTCCTTGATATTGGTGGCGGCGCGTCCGCTGAGGTTATGGCTGCTGGCCTGGAAATCATTCTGGGCGACGAGCAGGTCAAGAGCGTTTTCGTGAACGTCTTCG
This sequence comes from Rothia mucilaginosa ATCC 25296, assembly GCF_000175615.1. Taxonomy (GTDB): domain Bacteria; phylum Actinomycetota; class Actinomycetes; order Actinomycetales; family Micrococcaceae; genus Rothia; species Rothia mucilaginosa. Next base: position 46,017 of record NZ_ACVO01000015.1, read on the forward strand.
GCGGCATCACCGCATGTGACGCAGTGGCAGACGGCATTGTGAAGGCTCTGGAGATTCTGGGCGACGCAGCAACCAAGCCCCTGGTTGTGCGCCTGGACGGCAACAACGTTGCTGAGGGTCGCCGCATCCTCTCCGAGGCGAACCACCCGCTGGTTGTTCTGGCTGAGACCATGGACTCCGGCGCTGACAAGGCAGCAGAGCTCGCTCACAAGGCGTAATCGCCAGCAAAGGATTTCAAGGAAGTAATATGTCTATCTTTGTGAACAAGGACTCCAAGGTCATCGTTCAGGGCATCACCGGTGGCGAGGGTACCAAGCACACCGCACGCATGCTCGCAGCAGGCACCAACATTGTGGGCGGCGTGAACGCTCGCAAGGCTGGTACCACCGTCACCCACAAGGCGAAGGACGGCTCCGACATCGAGCTGAACGTGTACGGTTCCGTAGCTGAGGCTATGGAGAAGACCGGCGCGAACGTCTCCATCGTCTTCGTTCCCCCGGCCTTCACCAAGGCAGCAGTTCTCGAGGCTATCGAGGCTAAGATTGGCCTCGTCGTCGTCATCACCGAGGGCGTCCCGGTTCAGGACTCCGCAGAGTTCTGGGCAGCTGCTAAGGCATCTGTGGACGAGAACGGCAAGCAGATCACCCGCATCATCGGCCCCAACTGCCCCGGCATCATCTCCCCCGAGGAGTGCCTGGTTGGTATTATCCCGGCGAACATCACCGGCAAGGGCAAGATTGGTCTGGTTTCCAAGTCCGGTACCCTGACCTACCAGCTGATGTACGAATTGTCTGACATTGGTTTCACCACCGCTATCGGTATTGGTGGCGACCCCATCATCGGCACCACCCACATCGACGCTCTGGAAGCTTTCGAAGCTGACCCCGAGACCGAAGCAATCGTCATGATTGGTGAGATCGGTGGTGACGCTGAGGAGCGTGCTGCTGAGTACATCAAGGCAAACGTGACCAAGCCCGTCGTTGGGTACATTGCAGGCTTCACCGCTCCTGAGGGTAAGACCATGGGCCACGCAGGCGCTATTGTCTCCGGTTCCTCCGGTACCGCTCAGGCGAAGAAGGAAGCTCTGGAAGCAGCAGGCGTGAAGGTCGGTAAGACCCCCTCCGAGGCTGCAAACCTGATGCGCGAAATCTTCGCAGCGAAGTAAACAGCATAGTATTGCGGCAGATGCCGGTAGTCGAAAGACTGCCGGCATCTTCGCGTTAAATCAGGTTTTGAAAAAAGTTCAGTGAGCTGAAGAGCCTATTTTGTTATATATATCATGCGAAACAAATGAAAAGTCTATGCTGAAGGACTATACAATAGAACGCATTGAGCCTAGTCAGATTGTTATACCAGCGGGCTCTATCTATATGTCATCACATACGAGGAGAACATTCACTCATGACTCAGCCCATTTCCCGTCGTTCTGTCGCGAAGGCAGGCGTCTGGTCTGCACCTGTTATTGCGACTTCTGCTGCTGTGCCGGCCTACGCAGCATCCTCCAGGAGCGATGATTCTGAGGAGAAGCTGACTATCCAGAGCGGCCTGTTCGTCAGCGCTCAGTACGGTGGCGGCTTTGTTGGTTACGCTTCGTCCACCAGCACCGGTCCGATTCACCCGACCACTCCTGAGGCGTACTTCGCATCTTCTTCCAAGCCCCAATCCGACCTGAACTGGGACGATAGCGCTTCCAAGCCTACCAACCCTGACCTGTTCATCAACGGTGAGGGTACCTTTACCCCGGTTAACAACTCCCAGACTGCATCCCCCGGCTCCTACGTGGCATCTAGCGGTTTCTGGTGGTCTGTCCCGACCACTGCGCCCAAGACTGGTACCGGCTACGTTGCAGGTTCTACCGCGACCCTGGCTGCCGGGGCAACCTTCGTGACTGATGTTGAGTACACCGTGCCTGCTAATGCTCTGAACGGTGCTAAGAGCGGTAAGGTCAACGGTCAGGCATGGACCCCCAACGGCCGTGCGCCGAAGGGTACGCTTGCAGAGCTGGTTGCTTCGGCAGGTCAGGCACGCTACCTGTCGGTTGCTCAGGCAGCAGGCAACTGGTCTGCTTCGGTCCCGACCGTGACCAAGAATTCTGATGGCACCTACACCTTCAAGGGCCGTATTACCTTCACTACCACCAAGGCGTACACTCTGAAGCAGACCGGTAACAAGCTGTACGGTCAGGTCGTCATTATGCCCGGTATTGTGTTCTTCAATCCTGCACAGGGTTGGGTCTCCTACAAGCAGACCTCCAGCATCCAGAATGCAACCATTAACTACTCGGGTAACGGCTACACCGACACCAAGGTGCTCTCTGGCGCTGAGACTACCACCCAGATTAACCCCTAATCTGGTTATACTGTAGGGCCTCAGCTTAACGCCCCGTGAGGTTCGCCTCGCATTGTTGCTTGCCCCCTGCTGAGCGGTGCAAGTGCAGAGAGTGATGAATCCCCCGGCGGGTACACTGAATGTATCCACCGGGGGATTTCTGCATCTGTATAGTTCTCAAATGCTTGAAAACAAATTCCAGAGCGGCTATATACACTTGTCGGGAGATTATGGGGGTGCGACTAGCCAACCGTCGTGCCGAACGCCAGACCCAGCAGGTAGGTCACGAACGCAGCACCAAAGCCAATTAGAATCTGGCGAACACCGCGCCTGAGCGGGGAAGCACCCGAAAGCAGGCCCACCACGCCACCGGTGAAGCCCAGCGCCGCACCCACAAACAGCAGAGATAGCACCATCGCGAACACGCCCGAAAAACCGAAAATATAGGGCAGAATCGGAACCAGTGCACCCGAAGCAAAGAACGCGAACGACGCGGCGGCGGCACCAATATCGGTACCCAAAGCCACATTCTCCTCACGATCCTCATCCTCGCGGTGAGACAGCGACGGATCGCAGTCACAATCCAGGTAGCCGAAACGCTCCATCGCACGGTGATGCGCCGCGTCCGGCTCCATGCCGCGGGCACGGTAAATGAGCTCCAGCTCGTTCGAATCCAAATCCAAATCGTGCGCAACACGCAGGGTCACCTGGGTCGGCTGGGAGGCATCCAGTAGTTCACGCTGAGAACGCACTGACACAAACTCACCCGCCGCCATCGACAGCGCACCCGCCAGCAGGCCCGCAATACCCGAGAGCAGAACCATCGAGCTGGACGCGCCCGAGGCGGTAATACCCATAGTCAACGCCAGGTTCGACACCAAACCGTCGTTAGCGCCAAAGACCGCCGCACGGAAATTACCCGAAAGCTTCTCCCTGCCACTGGTCGCCAGGGCACGGATAATTTCCTCGTGAATCGCCTCGTCAGCCGCCATTTCCTCGGTAGCGTCCGGATCCTCAGCGTAAGGGGAACGGGACTCGGCGCGCTGAGCCATCGCCAGAATAAACACCGAACCGAAGTTCTTCGCCAAGAACTGCAGTAGCTGAGACTGCATGGACGGGCGCACGTGAACATCCGCGTGTTCGCCGAGCATGTCACGCCAATGCTGCTGGTGACGCTTCTCCGCCTCGGCAACCTGCAGAAGGATTTCGCGGTCGGTACCCTCGGCGCGGCGAGCCAGGTAGCGGTAGATGCGAGCCTCCGACTCTTCATCAGCCAGGTAGCGGCGCCAACGCTTAATCTGCGCGGGGGAGGGGGAAGTAACCGCACTGTGGCGGGTCGGCTTGTGCTCGGTCGCCTCAGCTGCGGTCCTTTCAGTCTCGGCCGCATCAGCCTGAAGCTTCTCGGTCTGCTCGCCGTACGTGTCTTCGCCGTGCTCGTTCGGGGCGTGCGTGCTCATATCTCTCTTTCCGCCGGATGCGGGTCGTGCCGGGTATCTCCCGGGCGCGCAATCATGCGTTCGATCTGTGTGTTCTGAGTTGATCAGTGAACCACTGTAGAGCACTCCGAACAGAAAATCTAGGACGGCCTAACCCGGTGTTATTGTTCGCCTCAACGTACTTTGTGATACCGCACGGGCGAGGACTCAAGTGCCGGGAAAGGTAAAAGTAGTTGTGAAGAAGCGGGGCAGCTTCGAGCGTAAAAAGCCGGGCGGGTGCACCCTCCATAAGGAGAGCGCACCCGCCCGGTTTGTGACTCTAAAAGCTAACGCCTATATGGTGTGCCGCCATAGGTAGGCTGCAGTTTAGAGGTTACAACTTAGATGGTTGCGGCTTAGATGTTGCCTTCGCCGTTCTCCAGGAACGCGCGGATGAACCACTGGAACTTCTCCAGCTCAGCGGTCTGACCGATCAGCAGGTCCTCAGTGACGGGGTCGGACTCACCGGCAAAAGCAATAGCCTTGCGGTGATCCTTGATCACACGGGTGTACACGTCGTTCAGGGCGTGCAGGTGGTCAGCAACGCGTGCGCGGCCGACGGGGTAGTCCTCGACGGTGCGCTGTGCGACCAGTGCGCCAGCCAGGCCGTTGGGGGTTGCACCCAGGGTCGCCATACGTTCTGCGATGGCGTCGACGAACTCGCGGACGGTGTCGACCTGGGGGTCAATCATTTCGTGAACGGCGATGAAGCCGGGGCCGGTCACGTTCCAGTGAGCGTGCTTCAGCAGCAGGTGCAGGTCGTTCAGGTCGTGCAGACGTGCCTGGAGAACCTCGGAAATGCCCTTGCCTTCTTCGAGGGTCAGGCCGGGTGCGGTGTAGTTTGCGAATGCCATGATGGTCTCCTTCATGATGCTGTGATGCTTGTAGTTCGGTGGGATTTGTCGCCCCGCCGAATCGTTATTATGAGTAAATCATTTTAAGGAACAGCTGTCAAGGTTATTTTGAGTAATTCGTAATAAATTGTCATCTATGTGTCGCGCCGCACTTAAAAGCCCCCGCCCAAACGCCCCTGCTCACCCCCCCCGCTCGTCGTCCAGGCACGCACAAAGGGTGGGATGCGCGATATCTCATCTTGTGCATCCCACCCTTTACGGTGAAGTGTATTCAGTTTTCTGTAGAGCTTTCAGCCCGCAAACTACGCGGCTACGCCAGCGCGCGAACCGCCTCCAGGGTCAGCTCCTCATGCTTGAGGCGCGCGGTGCCCAGCTCCGCCGGAACCTCCAGCTCGCCCGGCACAACAATGACGCGCATACCCGCCGCGGTCGCACTGCGCACGCCCGAAGGGGAATCCTCGAGAGCCACGCACTGAGTCGGGTCAACACCCAGACGCTCTGCCGCCAAAAGATAGGGCTGCGGGTCCGGCTTGGGGTTGGTGGTCTCATCGTTACCAATAACCACTGAGAACGTGCCCTCGGGTGCCGCGGTCGCGGTGCGGCGAGCCACGGAGGTGGTCGCGTTCGTGACGATAGCGGCCGGAATCTGCGCATCGTGAACCTCCGAGAGGAAACGCTCAATGCCGGGCAGGAATTCGACCGGCTGCTGCGCCAGGGCCTCGCGCACCTTTGCCACCAGTCGATCGTTAATCTCCTCGTTCGGCAGGTTCACGCCGCGCTCGCGTAGGCGATCCAAGGTGAACTGCATGGACAGGCCCAGGCAATCAAGGGTGTCCTGCTCAGTCCAGGTGCCGCCAAATTCTGTGGTGAGAGCAACCTTTGCGGCGGCCCATACGGGTTCAGTATCGACGAGGGTTCCGTCGTGGTCGAAGAGAATGGCGGCGGGGAAGGTGTTCGTAGTCGTCATGTCATTAAGCCTACCGGTTTATTTCTGGCGCGAGCGTAGGGCAACGTCCCCAATCGTCACCAAAAAATCTGTGCCCGCGTTCTGGGGGTTCTTGGCGATAGTAAGCAGCGCATCGGCAACGTCTTCACGGGCAATCGTCGGAATGCCCGGAGTTCGCTCGACACTCGCCATATCAAACACCTTCACCCCGCCCTTACCTGGCTTATCGGTCAGCCTGCCCGGATGTGCACGCGAAATATACGGCTGATATTCGGCAACCAGGGCGTCCGCCTTAACCTTGTCGGTAAAAATGCCGCGCATGATGACCTTGCATACCAGGCGCATGGGCAGGGACGCGGTCCGTACCGTATCGCCCACACCGTAGGCGCTCATCAGAACGCAATGCTTCACGCCTGCGCCCGTGACCGCCTCCATGATGAGGGGCAGGCGCTCCTGCATGAACGTGGAGGAGAGAAACTCTCGTACCGTGGCTTTCTGGCCCAGGATGCTGACCATCACGTCTTGCCCGGAGGATGCTGCGGCGAGCTGCTCGGCATCGTTCAGGGCTCCCGGAACGATAGTGAGATTTTGGTGCGCTCCCAAAAGTGTTAGCGCCTTGTCGGGGTTGCGCACGTAGGCGGTGACGGTGTGCCCCTCCTCTAGGGCTTTGCGGGTGAAGAGGTAGCCGGTGCGGCCGGTTACGCCTAGAACCAGTATTTTCATGTGGGTCCCCATTCGTGACTGTGATTGTTGTGGGAGCCCGCAAGCGCCCAGCCTCGCAAGTACCCAATCCGGTCAGTATAACAATGCGGTTTTGACTGGGGCTTTTGTTTGGGGGTCAGGGGGTGTGAGGTGGGGCGAAAAATACGAAAATTTTTTTGCAGGAGGCTTGCGAAACATAATTGAGTGGAGTAGACTCAAGTTATGTAATGCAGGGGCGCATAGGATAAGCCCCTCGAAACACGAAAGGAACATCATGGACAACAAGTTCACCACCAAGAGTCAAGAAGTCATCTCGGCGGCAAATACTAATGCTCAAACCGCCGGCAACCCCACTATTGAAACCGCACACATCCTCAAGGCCCTCATGGACCAGCGCGAAGGCGTCGCCGTAGCAGTCCTCAAGGCTGCAGGCCTGGATGTGGACGCTATCTCCGAGGCGGCATCCGCTGAAATCAAGAAGCTGCCGAAGGCATCCGGTGCCTCCGTGCAGAACGCCTCCCTCAGCCGTGCCGCGCTCTCCGCTCTGCAGGCGGCACAGACCCGCGCCCAGGGATTCGGAGATACCTACGTTTCTACCGAAATGATTCTGCTGGGCATTGCCAGCGGAACCGATAGCACCGCTGAAGCAATGCACAAGCTCGGCGCTACCGCAGAGCTCATCGCACAGACCATCCCCAACGTCCGAGGAGACCGCACCGTGGACACCCCCGACCCCGAGGGCACCTTCCAGGCTCTCGAAAAGTACGGCACCGACCTGACCGCCATTGCCCGCGCAGGCAAGCTTGACCCGGTCATCGGCCGCGACTCTGAGATTCGCCGCGTCGTGCAGGTGCTCTCCCGCCGAACCAAGAACAACCCCGTTCTGATTGGTGAGCCCGGCGTCGGTAAGACCGCCGTCGTGGAAGGCCTGGCACAGCGCATGGTTTCCGGCGACGTGCCCGAATCCCTGCGCGGCAAGACCCTCATCAGCCTGGACCTGGGCTCCATGGTTGCAGGCGCAAAGTACCGCGGTGAATTCGAGGAGCGCCTGAAGGCAGTCCTCGAAGAAATCAAGAAGTCCGAGGGCCAGATTGTGACCTTCATCGACGAGATTCACACCGTTGTCGGTGCTGGCGCATCCGAAGGCTCCATGGACGCAGGCAACATGCTCAAGCCCATGCTTGCTCGTGGCGAGTTGCGCCTGATTGGTGCCACCACCCTCGACGAGTACCGCGAGAACATCGAGAAGGACCCCGCCCTGGAGCGCCGCTTCCAGCAGGTGTACGTGGGCGAGCCCAGCGTAGATGACACCATCGGTATTCTGCGTGGCCTGAAGGAACGCTACGAGGCACACCACAAGGTGCAGATCGCTGACTCCGCGCTGGTTGCCGCTGCAACCCTGTCCAACCGTTACATTCCCTCCCGTCAGCTGCCTGACAAGGCAATTGACCTGATTGACGAGGCAGCATCCCGCCTGCGCATGGAAATTGACTCCGCACCGGAGGAAATCGACCAGTTGCGCCGCGCCGTGGACCGCCTCACCATGGAGGAACTGGCACTTGCCGACGAGACCGATCCCGCATCGGTTGAGCGTCTGGAAGCACTGCGCAAGGACATGGCTGACAAGAAGGAACAGCTCGACGCCCTCAACGCTCGTTGGGAGGCCGAGAAGGCTAGTCTGAACCGTGTGGGTGACATCAAGACCCAGATTGACGAGCTACGTTCCCGCGCAGAGGTTGCACAGCGCGAGGGTAACCTCGCTGAGGCATCCCGCCTGCTGTACGGTGAGATTCCCGCAAAGCAGGCTGAACTGGAAGAAGCACAGCGCGCCGAGGATACCGCCAAGAACGAATCCATGGTCTCCGAAGAGGTCACCGCGGACGATATTGCCGAGGTTATCTCCTCCTGGACCGGCATTCCCGCAGGCCGCATGATGCAGGGTGAGTCCGAGAAGCTGCTCGACATGGAGAAGCGCATCGGTGCCCGCCTCATCGGCCAGGAAGCCGCAGTGGTCGCTGTCTCTGACGCTGTGCGCCGCGCCCGCGCCGGTATTTCCGACCCGAACCGCCCGATTGGTTCCTTCCTGTTCCTGGGCCCGACCGGTGTTGGTAAGACCGAGCTGGCTAAGGCACTGGCTGAGTTCCAGTTCGATGACGAGCGTGCCCTGGTGCGCATCGACATGAGCGAGTACTCCGAGAAGCACACCGTTTCCCGCCTGGTCGGTGCCCCTCCCGGATACGTCGGCCACGAAGAGGGCGGTCAGCTGACCGAGGCTGTACGCCGTCGCCCCTACTCGGTGGTCCTGCTCGACGAGGTCGAGAAGGCACACCCCGAGGTCTTCGACATCCTGCTGCAGGTACTCGATGACGGCCGCCTGACCGACGGTCAGGGCCGCACCGTGGACTTCCGCAACGTCATCCTGATCCTGACCTCGAACCTCGGTTCGCAGTACCTGGTCAACCAGGACCTGCCCTTCGACGAGCGATCCGAGAAGGCTATGGAGGTTGTCCACCAGGCATTCCGCCCCGAGTTCCTGAACCGACTGGACGACATCATCATGTTCCAGCCCCTGTCGGCTGAGAACCTGGGTCAGATTGTGGGCCTGCAGATCAAGAGCATGGCTAAGCGTCTGGAGGACCGCCGCCTGACCCTGAACGTCACCCCCGCCGCTCTGGAGTGGCTGGGTAAGACCGGCTACGACCCGGCATTCGGTGCCCGCCCGCTGCGCCGCCTGGTTCAGCGCGAGATTGGCGACCGTCTGGCTCGCGGCATCCTCTCCGGTGCTATCCACGACGGCGACACCGTGACCGTGGACGTGAACCCGGACGTTGCCAGCGATGGCCTGTCGGTGACCTCCGAGCGTGAGCAGAAGGCTGAGAACTAAGCTCAACCGGTTGGCTGGGCGGACTTAGCCTGTGGCTGAGTTTGCACATTCGAAACCATAAGAAATAGGCTGTGGGGTACCCTCGAAAGGGGGTGCCCCACAGCCGTTTAACGCGTTAGAACCGCGCTGACTGCACTAGTACCAGAGCATTGAGGAGAAGAATGGACCGCTGGACTGACCACCAGAACTTCGCCGCCGCCGGTGAGCAGCGCGAAGAAATCGCCTCCGTGCACCGTGCCGCGATCCGCTCGATTCAGCGCGTTGTCTCTGAGAACGCCACCCCGCACGACGAAGAATACGCCTCCGCGGGTATTGCCGAGCTGCTCAAGGGCGGTAAGGTTCTCGTGCTCACCGGCGCGGGAGTAAGCACCGAATCCGGCATCCCCGACTACCGTGGCCCCGGCGGATCCCTGCACGACCACCGCCCCATGACCTACCAGGAATTCCGCTACGATGACGTAGCCCGCCAACGCTACTGGGCGCGCTCCTACGTGGGTTGGCGCCGCATGCGCCGAGCCGAACCGAACCGCGCCCACTATGCGCTCGCCGAGCTGGAGCAGCTGGGTGCCGTGAGCGGCGTGATTACGCAGAACGTGGATGGGCTGCACGCCCGCGCTGGAAGCTCCCGCCTGCTGGCGCTGCACGGTGACCTCTCCCGTATTGTGTGCCTGGACTGCGGGCAGGATGAGAACCGTGAAAGCCTGGATGCGCGCCTGGACGCGGCGAACCCCGGCTACCTGGCGCGCCTTGAAGACGAAGAGTTGCGCGTGAACCCTGACGGTGACGTGGAGCTGGACGAGCGCTATATCCGCGATTTTCAGATGGTGCCCTGCATCGCCTGCGGTTCGACCCGCCTCAAGCCGGATGTGGTGTACTTTGGCGAGTCCGTGCCCGCCGAACGTAAGGCACTCAAGGACGCCATGCTCGCTGAATGTTCGGCGCTGCTGGTGGTGGGCTCCTCGGTGGCGGTTATGAGCAGCTACAAGATTGTGCTGGAGGCTCTGCGCGCCGGCAAGCCGGTCGCTGTGATTAACGGCGGCCCGGGTCGTGCGGATGCGAAAGCAACCTACCTGTGGCGCAGCGGCGTGGGTGAGGCGCTGGAACTCATGCTCGACGCTGTTGACGTTTAAGGTTGCCGGGGGGGGGTGTTGCCGGGGTCGCTGCAGGGGTCTAGGCGGCGCTGTTTCCCCAATGAATGCTGTTTCTCTGGCGAATTTTGCCGTGCGTGCACTGACCCATCATTAAGTGCACGAAAGTGCTATTTTGTGTTGCAAGTCATTGCAAATAGCCCCTGGACAGGCGGATATGCCCACCGTGCGGGGATAAAATGATGGGATGGACATTCGACACACTATCACTCGCTTCGGTGCCACCGCCCTAATCGGTTGCGGTCTGGCGGTCACCGCAATCCCCGCAACTTTCGCTCAGAACGGTGAAGAGTCCGTCACCTACGTCTACTCCGACAAGGCAACCTCCCACATTTCTGAGGTCTGGTACAAGGGCGAAACCCTGAAGATTACCGGCGAAGGCTTCCTGACCCAGGACGGCACCTCCGGCTCCACCATCGCTATCAAGCTGAACAAGGGCACCGTCAAGATTGACGGCAAGGACTACCTGGAAGTTCAGGCTGACGAGAAGGGCAACTTCTCCGTTTCCATTCCCTGGCAGGACGACCTGGATGAGCGTATCTCCGTGGACGTCTACCTGCTCTCCGGCTCCCTGAAGGACAATGACACCGCTCGCGGCGGCAAGGCAGCCACCGTGAAGATTCAGGCTCGCTCCGTTCAGGAAGCAACTCCCTCCGCTACCGCATCTGCGAGCGCTTCGGCAACCGCTTCCGTGGTGGCTACCCCCTCCGCATCTGTAACCCCCTCTGCTTCCGCGACTGCTTCGGCTACTGCCGCTGATGAGGTTGTTGCCTCCGTGGATGCAAAGATCAAGGACCGTGCCGAGGAGAAGGCGTCCGCTACCGCTTCGGTGAGCCCCTCGGCTACCGCATCGGCTTCTGTGGTGGCTACCCCCTCCGCTTCGGTATCTGCTACCGAGTCGGCTTCTGCTAATCAGAACGCAGTCGTTGCGAATGAGGCGAAGGATCAGCTGGGTGATTCCACCTCCGCTACCGAGCAGGTGACCGCTTCGGCTGAGAGCACTCGCTTCGCGAACTGTGCAGAGGTTGCGGCCGCTGGCCTGGCGCCTATGCACGAAAGCCACCCGGACTTCCGCAAGAAGTTCGACAACGACGGTAACGGCCTGGGCTGCGAGGTTATTAACAGCGAGGTCACTGACGGTTCCTCCTCCAACAGCTCCTCGGGTTCTTCGTCTCGCAACTCTGGTGGTCTGGATAATCTGGGCGGCGACTCCTCCTCTTCGAGCAGCTACACTTCGAGCCGTGCTCAGCGCTCTTCCCTGGCTAACACCGGTGTTTCTAACGCCTTCACCATTGCCGGTATGGGTCTGGTAGCTCTGGGCCTGGGTGTTGCTGGCGTGTCTGCTGTGCGCAACCGCAAGAACTCCTAAAACTATTGCCGCCGCCGGGTGCGGTGTGCATGAGGGTCCCTTCCCCTGAATGCTTTTGAGCGTTCAGGCGGAAGGGATTTTCGCGTTTAACGGGGTGGTTTTTGCTGTTGGTTTGTGCTGATGGGGTGGGGTATGTACTTGTTAGTTTCTTCAATGCTAGGTTGAGAGTTTGGGTGTGCACAGCGGTGTAAAAGGCTCATATAGTTCAATCACGTCTTCAAGAAACCTTCAAGAAAACCCCTATTTGTGAGTTAGGTCATGGCAAATTGACGTCTTGGGGGCCGGTATCTCAAGCTTCGCTCGTTAGAATGGGGGGCATGAACATTCGAAACAACATCGCACGCATCGGCGCCACCGCACTCATCGGCTGTGGCCTCGTTGCTTCTTCCGTCCCCGCGACCTTCGCTGTTGAAGGCGCGCCTCAGACTGTCCACACCTACGCAGACTCTGCACAGTTCATCGCTCCCGACGTATGGGTTGAGGGCCAGGGTCTGAACATTGGTGGCGAAGGCTTCAAGACCGCTGATGGTACCTCCGGTTCCGTTCTGGCGCTGAAGCTGAACAAGGGTGCCGTTAAGATTGACGGCCAGGACTACCTGGAAATCCACGCTGATAGCGATGGTACCTTCTCCGTTACCATTCCCTGGCAGGCAGAACTGCACGGCAGCGTTTCCGTTGACATTTACCTGCTGTCCGGCTCCCTGAAGGACGGCGACGTTCCCCGCGGTGGTAAGGCAGCTACCGTGACCATTAAGGTTGCAGAGCAGCCCGCACCGGCTCCTTCGGAGGACCCGACCCCCGCTCCCTCTCAGGACCCGACTCCGGAACCCACCCAGGATCCCACCCCCGAGCCCTCCAAGGAAGCAACTGCTGAGCCGACCACCGAGGCTCCCAAGCCTGCTGATGAGACCTCTGCACCTGCTGAGGAATCCTCCAAGCCTGCTGAAGAGAACGCGGCTCCCCAGCCTGCAGAGAACTTCCGCTTCCAGAACTGCGCCGACGTTGAGGCTGCAGGTGAAGCACCGATCCGCAAGGGTCACCCGGACTTCCGCGAGAAGTTTGATGCTGACAGCGACGGCGTCGGCTGCGAGCAGCCCGCTGACTACGAGAACTCTAACTCTGTAGATAACCAGAGCAACGGTGGTCAGAACTCTGGCGGTCAGACCTCTATTAACAACCTCTCCGCTGGTCAGAACTCTGGTAACGCTACCGAGAGCCACCGTTTCCAGGACTGCGCCGACGTTGAGGCTGCAGGCCTGGCACCGATTAGCAAGGATCACCCGGACTTCCGTGAGAAGTTCGATGCTGACCACGACGGCATCGGTTGCGAATGGCCGGTTGACTACGAGAATGCTACTAACGCATCCTCCAAGAGCTCTTCTTCCCTGGCTAAGACCGGTGCATCCGATGCGATGACCGCTGCTGGTCTGGGTCTGATTGCTCTGGGTGCTGGTGGCGCGACCATCGTGGCAACCCGCATGCGCAAGAAGGCATAATAACGCCTAGTCGCTAAGTTTTTAGCTGCTTTTATGGGCTCCCTCCATATCGGAGGGGGCCCATTTTTTTGTGCCTTTTGACACCGCAGAAGATGCAGAAAACGTAGTGGAGAGAGGAAAAAATAATAGCCTCTAGTGTATCTGACCAGCAGATTTACTAGAGACTTCTAACACTTATCTCTAAGTTAAGGGCAACACAGGGCAAACACAGCTTCGACCGGGATTCTAGATACCAAGCAGAAAACGAAAGACGCAAAGCACTGAGCTGAAGAACAGACAGCTAGAGCTAAGCGAACATCACGACACGATATCTGGAGCACCCAATGACTATTCTGACCATGGCGATTGCCGATGCCATAGCCATCGCAGCTCTCTGCACCCTCTACATGGTGCGGCACCGCAACCGCGAACTGATGATTTCCTACGCGGTCATCAACGCCGGCATCTTCACCGTCTCGGTGGCGCTGGTATCCGCCGGATCGAACGCATCCGCTATGGGTATGGGCCTCTTCGGTGTCCTGTCGATTATCCGATTGCGTTCCACCGCCCTGAGCCAGCGCGAGGTGGGTTACTACTTCGTAGCCCTCTCGGTCGGCATGATCGCGGGTGTGAACATTAGCCCGGCGTACATCGCCTTCGGCCTCATGGCTACCCTGGTCGGCCTCATCGCGATTCTCGACTCGCGCAGCACCCCGGTTTCTAAGGAGCTGACTCAGACCGTCACCGCCGATCGTGCGATTAGCGACGAGGAAGAGCTCAAGGCATACCTGAGCGCTCGCCTGGGTTACACCGTCACCTCGGCGAAGATCACCGAGCTGGACATGGTGAACAACCTGACCCGCGCCACCGTCACCTACCAGTCCAAGGAAACCACCGAGGGCGGCACCCCCGCGGCAGTGGAGGCGGCACCGGCTAACGCAGCACCGATTGCGGCTCAGCCGGTAGCATCGCAGGCTCCTGCGGCTTACCCGGCAGCACCTCAGGTTCCCACCGTCGAGGCGCACACCACCCTGGACACCAGGATGGTTCCGCTCCAGCGCACCCTGGTGGGCAAGTAAAACCAGCCGGTACAAAAGCCTCCGATTCACTCCAACTGCACAAACATCTCCGATACCCACGACACGCCGCCCCCCCCAGCGCACAGCACGCAGGGGCGGCACCCCAGAAGGACGAAGACCCATGACTAACGCAGCCGCAAACATCATCCCCGCAGAGTGGAAGAGCATCAGCCTCGAAGCCATGAACGAGAAGGCAGCCATGCAGACCCGTGTGGACCGCAAGTACATTGTCGACGCAGAAACCGCCGCCAAGGTACTCTCCATGCTCGACGCAGACGCTTCCGTCATGGAAATCAAGGGCCAGCGCGACTTCGCCTACGACTCGGTCTACTTCGACACCCCGCAGATGCAGAGCTACCACTCGGCAGCCTACAGCCGCGATGACACCTTCAAAATCCGTACCCGTAGCTACCTGGACTCGGAGCTGACCTTCCTGGAGGTCAAGACCGACGGTGAGCAGGATATGACCGTCAAGAAGCGTATCCCGTACACCTTCGAGAACCGCGATACGCTCACCGCGGAAGGTCACGAGTACATCACCGCAGCACTCGGCGATATTCTCGCCGGCCCCGTGCACAAGCTGGAGGCGGTCCTGACCACCGGCTACCGCCGTACCACGGTCTTCCTGCCGCAGAGCGAGAAGAACCCGGTCGCCTCCCGTATGACCGTAGATAACGCCCTGACCTGGACCCCCATGTCTGAGAACATCCTCATGGCGGGCGTGAACTACCGCAACTTCCACGGCAACCTGGTTGGCACCACCTACGGTCTGCCGAACGCGGTCATCATCGAAACCAAGTCCGGTGTGGAGCCCTCCGTGGCAGATCAGCACCTCTGGGATGCGGGCATCACCCCCGCGAAGATTTCCAAGTTTGCAACCGGTATGGCGGCGCTGAACCCGCAGCTGGCAAGCAACAAGTGGGAAGAAACCCTGAAGAACTGGATGCACCTGGAACCGGTTGAGGGCACCCGCCTGAACGTGGATGACATGACCGAAGAGGATTACCAGAAGCTGCTGACCGAGCGTTTCGTAGCCGCCTAAATCGGCAATCTGGCTAAAACGGCAATCTGGGATGCGCGGGTAGGGTAGTGCACCTACCTTACCCGCACCCCCAGCCCCTCATCTATATCCCCCGAATCAAGCACAACATCGGCTTTATTCGGCCCACACAGGCAATAACCGCTCTCACACATTTCACATACAACCTGTACTCCCTAAATCTGTGGCGCAAAGCTCTCCGCGAGTAGTCACCCAAACACAAAGGAAAACCCGTGAAAAAGAGCAATATGATCAAGAGCGCAACCTCCATTACCCTCCTGGCAGCCCTGGCGTTGACCGGCTGCTCGGCAACCTCGGCATCGAACACCAGCGCGACGAGCGCAACCAGCACCTCCGCTTCGAGCACTTCGGACACCACGTCGAAGGTGGCAGACTCCTTCTCCACCGACGTGAAGAGCGGCGCGAAGCTCGCCGAGGACACCCACTACTCCGCAAAGGACGTCACCTGGGATTCCTCCAGCGAAGTCACTATCGATCTTTCGAACCCGACCGCGACCGACGGCGTGACCGTCAGCGACGGCGTCATCACCATCACCAAGGCGGGCAACTACAAGCTCACCGGCACCTACGAGGGCCAGATTAAGGTTGAGGCAGCCGACAGTGACATGGTCCGCCTGATCCTGAACAACGCGACTATCACCAATTCCACCGGTGCAGCTATCAACGTTGTTGAGGCGGACGAGGTCGTTATCTACACCGCCTCGGGTACCACCAACACCGTCTCTGACGGCTCCTCCTACTCGGATACCGCCAGCGGTAGCCCCGACGCAGCTATCTACTCCAAGAGTGACCTGACCCTGGCGGGCGAAGGCACCCTGAAGGTTGAAGGTAAGTACGAAGAGGGTATCCACACCTCTGATGGCCTGGTCCTTGCCTCCGGCACCCTGGAAGTGAACGCGGCAAACACCGGCATCAAGGGTAAGGACTACGTTGATATCCTGGACGGCACCATCACCGTGACCGCAACCAAGGACGGCATCAAGGCAACTAACGACACCGACGGCAACCGCGGCTGGGTGCGCCTGAGCGGCGGTACCGTGAACATCTCTGCAGGTGATGACGGTTTCAAGGCTGAGCGCGTGCTTGAAATCTCCGGCGGTACCCTGAACATTACCAAGGCGAACGAGGGTATTGAGGCGCAGTACATCAACATCCTGGACGGCACCGTGAACGTGACCAGCTCCGATGACGGTATCAACGCCTCGTACAGCACCACCTCGACCAGCACTGAGTCGACTACTGCAACCTCGACTAAGCAGAGCGCGCAGGGTGGCCAGAACTCTGCACCCCAGGCGCCCAGCGGTAGCGCAGGTCAGGCACCTGCAGGTGGCGGCCAGGCACCCTCCGGTAACATGGGTCAGCCCCCGGCTGGCGGTGGCGCAGGCGGCGGCATGGGTGGTGGCGGCGGCACCTTCGAGGTCGTCGACGCAACCATCAACATCACCGGCGGTACCGTCACCGTGAACGCGAACGGCGACGGCATCGACTCCAACGGTACGGCAACCCTCTCGGGTGGCACCCTGATCGTGAACGGTCCCTTCACCGGCGGTAACGCATCCCTGGACACCAACGGCGACCTGCTGCTCAACGGCACGACCGTGGCCGCGGGTAACTCCGGTGACATGTTCGAGGCACCCTCGACCAACTCCACCAGTGGCTACGTGAAGATCAGCAACGTATCGAACCTGAGCGCCGGCACCACCGTACAGGTTGCCGACTCCTCCGGTAACGTGGTGGCGAACTACAAGGTGACTAACTCCAGCACCGCACTGATCCTGGTTTCCAGCTCCAAGATCACCAAGGGCGAGAGCTACACCGTGTACACCACCACCGATAGCGTGGATGCCTCCAGCACCACCCTGGCTTCTAACGCCACCTCGCTGGGCTCCTTTACCGCAAGCTAAGCGGGGGCGCCCTCCCTAGACTCCGTGCGGGATGTCATGACCTGCACGGTACCCTCTCTGAACCCGGTCTTGTGAGTGAGCCGGTAAGGAGAGACACTCGCCCCGCATCGGATGTAGTGATATATCCGGTGCGGGGCTACGTGTTATATAGGGAGTGTGGCGGCTGGGGTAAAAAGCCGCGGGTGCAAAATAAAACGGTTGTTCCGGTGCGAAGAAGTGTCATGATACGCAAAATAGGTGCCGTTGAGCGAGACATTCAGGGCTGAAACAGGGTACTCTATAGTGTAGTAAAGACTGTTGAACGATCCGAGAGCGATGCGCCGCGCGTGCTGTTCGCCTCGGACAGGATGAAAGAGGGGGTCACGCCATGGGGCGCGGCCGTCAGAAGGCTAAAGCAACAAGGCAGGCTCGGGAAATGAAGTACTTCAGCCCCGAGACCGACTACAGCGCACTCGAGCGCGAGCTCAGCAGCGCGAAGAAAACGAAGTCCTCCGATTCGTCCCGCCGTCGCTATGACGACGAGGACGACTACTCGGCATACGCAGAAAAGTACGCGTCCTACGAGGATGAGGCATAAAGAATACGCGGAATGATTCGGTGCATATCGACCGAGCGTATTTCATAGATGATGAACCGGCTTGAGGCCCCGCACGGGGTGCTCAGCCGGTTTTTTTCGTGCCCCCAGTTTTTGTGCCTGCGGCTTGTTCATGTTCGTAGATTGTTCGTACCCGCAGTTTGTTCGTGCCCGCAGTTTTTGAGGATGCACTCTCAGGTGTGTGCGCGAGGACAGGTTGCCCGCGGGGGTTCTTGACTATGCGGAACACAAAGCCAATACACATGTTTATACATGAATATGCATAGCACCATCTGGTAATAAAGCATAGGCAGTAATAAAAAAGTTTGAAATGAATAAGCATACATAGCTTTTGCACAGCTTAGTCATGCCTGGCGCAGAGAATAGCCCGGCATTCTAGAGACATGAACAACGAACAGAACATGACTCAGAACAGCAACCAGACCACCCAGGCCGCGGCAGAACAAACCGCCGCAGAGCAAGCCGCAGTAGAACAGAAGCTCGCCAAGAAGAAGCTCACCCGCCGTATCTTTATCGGAGGCGGCCTCGGCGCACTCGCAGTAGTCGGCGGCGGCGCAGGCTGGGCCTACAACCGCTACCTGGCAGAGCACACCGAAATCGAAGACACCACCGCCTACGAGGCGGCAGCAGCTCAGGCAAACGCAAGCGCCTCCGGCTCAGCCACCGCAGATCCTACCGAACTGACCGGCGTGAAGGTCAACGGCCAGAGCCTCACCGCTAACGAAGGCTCAATCACCATCACCTCCAACACCACCGGCAGCGGCTCGGACGCGGTCGTCTCCTTCGTAGCAGACATCAAGCTCGACAACGCAACCCTGCTGCGAAGCGCCTTCGCCAACAACAAGTTCGGCCAGAACATCATCGACACCCCCTCGAACATTGCCTCCGAACACAACGGCATCTGGGCGATCAACGGCGACTACTACGGCTTCCGTACCACCGGCATCGTGATCCGAAACGGTGTTGTCTACCGTGACTCCGGTGCTCGCGAGGGTTTGGCCTTCTACCGCGACGGCTCCGTCAAGCTCTACGACGAAACCGCAACCAACGCCCAGACCCTCGTCAACGAGGGCGTGTGGAACACCCTCTCCTTCGGCCCCGCACTGGTCAAGGACTCCGCAATCGTCGACGGCATCGACAGCGTCGAAGTGGACACCAACTTCGGTAACCACTCCATCCAGGGCAACCAGCCGCGAACCGGTGTGGGCGTGCTCGGCACCAACCACCTGGTCTTCATCGTGGTCGACGGCCGCTCCACCAACTACTCGCGTGGCGTGACCATGCCCGAGTTCGCCCAGATGTTCAAGGACCTCGGCTGCGTGAGCGCCTACAACCTGGACGGTGGTGGCTCCTCTGCCATGGTCTTCAACAACAAGCTGGTCAACCGCCCGCAGGGTGGCACCAAGGAACGTGGCACCAGCGACATCCTCTACATTGCAGGGAGCGCATCGTGATTATCCTGATACCAGCCTATAAGCCGGACCAATCACTGGTCCGCCTTGCCCGGGCCCTGCGCGAACAGGACCCGCATGCCGAAATCCTCGTGATTGACGACGGATCCGGCAGCGCCTACGCACCCATCTTTACCGAACTGCGCATCGACGGCGTGACCGTGCAGACCCACCCCGCCAACAGGGGCAAGGGTGCGGCACTGCGCACCGGCATCGCCTGGGCGAAAGCAAACCGCCCCGGCGAGGTCATCGTCACCGCCGACGCGGACGGCCAGCACCTACCTCGGGACATCTTCCGTGTGGGCGTGCGCACCGAAACCGCCGCGGTGGCAGGTCAGCGGAGCATCATCCTCGGCGTGCGTACCAAGCCCGACCCAAACGCCGGCGAAGAAGGCACCAAGGTGCCGCTGCGCTCCAAGATTGGCAACAGCACAACCGTAGGCTTCTTCGCCCTGGCGACCGGCGCTCGCGTGGCAGACACCCAGACCGGTCTGCGCGGCTTCACCCCGCAGATCCTGGACTGGCTGTTGCAGATTCCCGGCGATAAGTACGAGTACGAGTTCTCCATGCTGCTACGCGCAACCCGCGCAGACGTGGAACTGGTGCAGGTGCCCATCGTGAAGGTCTACGAGCCCGGCAACCCGACCAGCCACTTTAGGCCTCTGCAGGATTCGGCGCTCATTTACGCACCGCTGCTTGCCTTCCTGGCATCGTCTTTCCTGACCGGCTTCCTCGTGGATGCTATCGCCCTCTTCGTCCTGGTGGGCATGGGCGCTCCGCTGCTGGCGGCCGTAATCGGTGCGCGTGTCATCTCGGCGCTGACGAACTTCACCGTCAACCGAATGCTCATGCACGACGGAGGCGCACGCCCCTCGGCATCCTCCTCGCTGGTACGGTACACCGTGCTGGCGGTGGGCATCCTCGCAGCCAACGCGGCTCTGATGGAAGCTTTGACCGGCCTGGGTGCGTCCCTGCTGGTCGCTAAGATCCTGACCGAACTGATTCTGATCCCGATCAGCTTCGCGGTCCAGCGCCGCTGGGTTTTTCTACCCACCCAGCGTCAGGAAAATACGCGAGAAAAGACTCAGGCAATCGCCGCCTCTTCCGGCTTGCGCGCGGTGAGCTACGAGTCCACTCGCATGGAGGCTGCCGGTATCCGTACCGGTGTGCGCGCCTCCCAGGTACGCCCCTAGCTCGCTTACCCTAGCCTCCAACAGGCTCGGGGCGTACCCAAAGATTTCTCCCACCTGTTAGTCGTGAGGGTGGGTGGGAGAAGCAAGCTGCAGCCCCAAAAGCCGCAGCGTTCTGTTCACGAAAAGCCCCCGCTGAGAAAACTCAACGGGGGCTTTTTGTATGTGGCATCCTTCAGAAGCCTATTGGCTCACCGGCTTCCGAGCTGGCAACATGCCGATTACTGACCGGGAATCAGGCCGTGAGCAGTAATCAGGAACGGCGGGTTGTGGTTAACAGCCGGGTTAGTTACGTAACCAACACGAGCCGCACGGGTCGGGTGCTTGGGTGCACGCTTCGGCCAGGGCTTTGCCTGCGGGTTCGGGTCCTTCTTGCCCTGCACCATAGCCAGTGCGCTCGCGGCGTTCACAATGCCGGAACCGCAACCGTTCACATCGCAGGTGAGCGGCTTGGAGCTCTGCTTCAGAATCTGCTTTGCACGCTCAGCGTTCAGCGAGGGATCCACGGACTTCATTAGAGCAATCACGCCAGCAACCTGGGGTGCCGCCATGGAGGTGCCGTCGTACTCGGTGTAGCCCGCACCCTTGGAAACGGTGGTACCCAGATCCACGGTGGACATGATGCTGCTGCCGGGGGCGCTCACATCAACAATCTTGCCGTAGTTGGAGAAGTCGCTACGCTTACCGTTCTGGTCGGTAGCGCCCACCACGATCGAACCGCCGCAGTTAGCCGGAGCGACCTTGGAAGCATCCTGACCATCGTTACCAGCTGCGACAACGAGAATCGCGCCGCGCTTGTTCACCTCAGCAATAGCCTTGGAGTAGGTTGCGGGGCAGGTGCCCTCGCCGCCGAGGGAGAGGTTAATGATCTTAGCGGGGTTGGAGTTCGCGGGAACGCCCTCAACGGTGCCGCCGGCTGCCCAAACCATTGCATCCGCAATGTCGGAGTCGTAGCCGCCGCACATGCCCAGGGCGCGCAGGGGCAGAATCTTGGCGTTGGGAGCCACTCCCGCGATGCCGCGCTTGTTGTTCATAATCGCCGCGATGGAGCCGGCAACGTGGGTGCCGTGCCAGTTCGACTCGCTTGCCTCTGCATCAGCGTCGCAGACGCCCGCTTCTTCCCAGTTGCCCTGGTCGGTCGGGTCGGAGTCGCGGCCGTTGCCGTCACGAGCAATGGAGGGCTCGGTGATGAAGTCGTAGCCGGGCAGGACGTTAGCGTCCAGGTCGGGGTGCTTGACGATGCCGGAGTCAATTACAGCAACGGTCACGCCGGCACCCTGGGTGGTCTTCCACGCTTCGGGGGTAGCCAGACCCTTGGTGCCGTGCAGGTTCCACTGCTGCGGGTAGAGGGTGTCGTTCGGCGCCACAACCTGGTTCGACGCCTGGGCAGCCTGGGCTACCTGAGCGACCTTGGAGTTTGCGGCGGTACGGGTGCGTGCGTTGGAGCGGCGCAGCAGGTCGGGCTCAACCGACGCGACGGAGGGGTTAGAGCTCAGCGCCGCCATGTACTTCTCTGCCTGCTCCGCGGTGAGCTTGGAGGAGAGAGTCACCACGGTTGCCTTCTGAGCGGTGGTGCGTACGTAGCTGGTCTTGATTTTGAAGAGGTCATCGACGCTCTTCACCTCGGAGGTGAGACCCTGGTAGAGGCCGTCGTTCCAGGTGGCAACCTGGGTGCCTGCGGGGCTTGCCCAGTTGATGCCACCTGCGTTCAGAGCGCTATCGGTGTAGGTGATAACGAATCGGTTGAAGCCTGCCTTCTGCTGTGCGGAGCTGAGGGAGGAAATGGTGGTGTGCGCCTTGGCGCGCTCGGCTCCGTTAGCCTTGGCGGGTGCCGCGAAGGATGCGGGGGCGCCCAGGGTCGTGACGAGTGCTGCGGCGGTGCCCAGGCTCAGCGCGGTGCGTGCGACACCGCGCGCTGAGGGGTGAGTGGTAAAAGACATCGGGGTCCTTTGCGTATGTGAGTGCCGGAAGCGGCAAGTGGGTTGGTCATCCACTCACATAAATGCACCTTCGAGAAAATATTTGCATTCTTTTGCATATTTGCTTGTGAGGAGCGAATAGAAAAAGAAAATGCACATCACTGCATTGATGTGTATTTTTCTCTAAACCCCCGTGCGGGAGTTCATCGGAAGTAGTTTATGTGGTGAGATATCGCTATCCTAGCACCTTTTTCTATGTTTGGCGGGGCTAAAACTCGATAGTGTGGCGTAAATAATGAGATTTTTCTTTCATGTAAATGCAGATAAAGAAATGCCTAGTCGGAATATTCTCGCGACTTAAAGTAGTGATTTAAGTTTTACTCATCTATGCATAAAAT
The DNA here is from genome assembly GCF_000175615.1 of Rothia mucilaginosa ATCC 25296. Lineage (GTDB taxonomy): Bacteria > Actinomycetota > Actinomycetes > Actinomycetales > Micrococcaceae > Rothia > Rothia mucilaginosa. Next base: position 68,794 of record NZ_ACVO01000015.1, read on the forward strand.
GACCTGCATCACAAAGGTTATTTTATTCATAAAGTAACTGAAAAAGGGTGCTAGAGTATCTCACGGTGCGTACCCGTGCACGCACATTGTGGAACCACTTCACAGCACACACAATGCACCAACACCTCACTCTTCCGTATTCACTCGTACCGAGCACACGCCCTCAACGCGAGACGGCAACGCTACGCCGCATCGTGCGCACCCGGTACCACTCACCTCAAGGACGTCCATGCTTCGCATTGCTCGCCCCTCGCAGGCACGCTCCTCACAGCGTTCCCTGCTGAGCTTCGTCACCGCAACTTGCCTGCTCTCGGCAAGCGTGATCCCCGCCGTGGCGGCACCCACCGCGCAGGCTACCCACGCAACCCAGGCTTCTGTGGCGACACAGGCTTCTAACACCACCCAGTCCGCGCCCGTGGCATACAACCGCTTCATCATCACTTACACCGATGAGGCGAAGAACGCCGCCTCCGCTGACGCCACCGCAGATCAGATTGACTGGTCCGCGGCCGCCGGCACCCAGCAGGCAACCTGGAGCGACGCACTCTATGCGGGCATCAGCTCCGAGGTGCAGAGCATTGACGAGCTGCTGAACATTAAGACCAGCTACGTCCGCTCCACCGCGTTGGATGCCAGCGTGGTCACCACCTCCGCGGAGCTCACCCCCGCTCAGGCGCAGCAGTACATGGACGCCCTGAGCGCGAACTCCAAGGTCGCCTCCGTGTCGCCAGATATGCGCCGCTACGCCACTGTGGACAACACCTCGGAGACCGTCAAGATCAACGACCCGAAGATGAACCGAATGTGGTCCCTCACCGGTGATAAGGGCATCTCCGCCCTGGAGGCGTGGGGCACCACCCGCGGCAAGGGCGTGACCGTGGCGGTGCTGGACTCCGGCATTACCGCCCACCCGGACCTGGACGCTAACGTGCTGCCCGGCTACGACTTTATTGCCGAGTCGGCGTTCTCCAACGACGGTAACGGCCGCGACTCCGACCCGACCGATGCCGGCAACTGGACCGTAGATAACCAGTGCTTCACCGGTTCGAAGGCGACCGCCTCCGACTGGCACGGCACCCACGTGGCGGGCACCATTGCCGCTATCGCGAACAATAACGAGGGCATTGCCGGCGTGGCACCCGAGGCGAAGATCGTGCCCGTGCGCGTTCTGGGCGCCTGCGGCGGCTTCGACTCGGACATCACCGACGGCATTATTTGGGCTGCCGGTGGTAGTGTGCGCGGTGTCCCCGCAAACCAGAACCCCGCCCAGGTCATTAACATGTCCATCGGTAGCGAGGGCACCTGCACCACCCCGTACCGCCAGGCGATTGCTCAGGCGAATAAGCGTGGCTCCATCGTGGTCGTCGCAGCGGGTAACAACAACTTTGATGCCTCGAAGTCCAGCCCCGGCAACTGCGAGGACGTCATCAATGTGGGCGCAACCGATAAGAATGGCAAGCGCTCCTACTTCTCCAACTACGGCTCCCGCGTGGACGTGAGCGCACCCGGTGGCGACCGCCGCTACTGGGGTGGCGGTATTCTCTCCACCCTGAACGCCGGTAAGACTGCTCCCGGTAAGGCCGACTACGCCGAGTACCAGGGCACTTCCATGGCGGCACCGCATGTTGCCGGTATTGTGGCGCTCATGAAGTCGGTCGACCCGAAGCTGACGTACGCTCAGGCGAAGAAGGCTCTGCAGTCCACCTCTCAGGGTGTTGAGTGCGACCAGTCCGCGTGCGGTTCCGGCATTGTGAATGCGGCCCGCGCGGTTCAGCAGGTCCGCTCCGACCGTGAGGCTGCCGATGCCGCCGCGGCTGAGGCAGCACGCAAGAAGGCGGCTGAAGAGGCGGCACGCAAGAAGGCTGAAGAGGACGCTAAGCGTCAGCAGGCCCCCGCGCCTAAGGCAACCCCGGCTCCGAAGGTGACCCCCGCTCCTAAGGCTAGGACCCGCCCGTCCCGCCCGGTGACTCGCCCCTCCTACCCGTCGCGTCCGCGTCACGGTCACACCTCCCGTTACCGCTCCTGGTACGGTGCATCCGCGAACACCTACCCGAGCAGCGGTTACCCGAGCAGTGCATACCCGAACACTGGCTACCTGGGCTTCGCGACCGGTAATCACCGCTAGTCAAAACTGATTTTAGATACGAAAAGCCCCCGATGAGTTCTCTCATCGGGGGCTTTTACTATGCGCTGTCGACTGGGCCTGGTGCGGAGCCGGTAGCGGATAGCTTATTGTTCATTGACCTCGCGGGGCTTCTGCGCGGGGTTGGTGACCAGCGGTTCGTCCTGGGTGATGGGCTCGGCGTCACCGTTCAGGTCGTAGACCTGGGCATCTTCGGGGATTTCCATGGCGGGCGCGCCGGGAATCCGGTCGTAGTCACCGGTGAGGCTCTCGCCGTTGGCTCCTGCCGTGAGAGCTTCTGCGGTTGCTTCGGCTGCCTCGTCGGCGGCGGCTCTATCGGCAATCTTAGTGTTAGATGCGCCTGCGCTCAGTCCCTTAGAGATCACCTTGATCGTCTTGCGCGGTCGCAGGTAGGTCACCCTACCGTTCGCGTCCAGGTTTCCAGCCTGTTTAGCCAGTTTGAAGCTGTTGATAATGCCTCGTCCACAGAAGTACTTATCGCATTTGATGCGGTTCGTCCCCATGAGGGTGAACGCCTCCTCGACCTGCTTAGTGGTCATGGAGGTGCCGTTGACCAGCTGCTGTGCCAGCAGAGCGGAGACGTGCGGTGCCGACATGGAGGTGCCGCTCTCATAGTCGTAGCTGAACTTAGTGTTATCAGGGCGGTCGAGGCTGTTCATGGACAGGGTGAGGATGTCCTCACCCGGTGCCGAGATGTTAACCCTCGTGCCGTAGTTGGAGAACGAAGCTCGCGTGCCAGCCTTGGTGGTTGCACCAACCGTGATGACGCCCATGCAGTTGGCGGGCGCGTACTTGGACGCCTCCGTGTTGCCGTTACCTGCCGCGGCGACCACGATTGCGCCCTTGGAGCGGGCGATGTTGATGGCGCGCTGGTAAGCGGCGGGGCACTGGGTTACGGTGCCGATGGACATGTTGATAATCTTGGCGGGGTAGGTGTTGTCCGGCACGCCGTCAACGTGTCCGCCGGCAGCCCAAATGATGGCGTCGGCAATGTCGGAGGTGCGGCCACCGCATCGGCCCAGCACGCGCACGGGCTGTACGCGGGCGAGGTCGGCGGTACCAACCATGCCCATGCCGTTATTGCCGCGGGCGCCGATAATGCCGGCAACGCTGGTGCCGTGCCAGGTGGAGGTGTGGGCGTTCGCCTGATCCTTGCAGAGGTTGTAGGGTGCGTAGTCGCCTTCATCCCTGGGGTTGGGGTCGCGGCCGTTGCCGTCGCGGGCGCTGAGCGGGTCGCTGATGAAGTCGTAGCCGTTCGCCATGCCGGTGACCAGGTCGGGGTGCGGCACATAGCCGGTGTCGAGTACGGCGACCTTCACGTATGCGCCGCGGCGCAGGCGCGCATTACCGGTGTTCTGAACGCCGGTGGTGGGGTTGGTGAGGTTCCACTGCTTGCTGTACTGCGGGTCGTTGAACTGGAAGGTGATGTCGCCCTCTGCGGCGGGGTAGTTGATGTAGTCGGGCTCGACGGAGGCTACGTCCGGGTCGGAGGCGACCTTCGCCATGAACTCCTTCGCCTCGTTTTTGTTGAGGGTTTTGGAGGTCTGGATGACGGCGTCATCGGTGGAGGTACTGCGCAGGATTTGAGTGTCAACGTTCAGAGATTCACTGGCAACATCAACGGTGTCTTTAACGTCATTAGCAATGTCTTGGATTGCATCCCGATTGCCTTCGTTCTGCTGCTTACGCTGCTTGGCTTCGTCGGTGTAGGTGACGATGAATCGGTCGAAGTTCTGCTGGGGAAGCGTGCCGGGGGCTGCCGCGGTGGGGGTGTTGGGGCGTGCCGTGCCGTTGCGCGTGAGGGTGAGGGGGCTGACGGGCCCTTCAATCTGGGGCGCTGCCTGAGCTGCTGCCAGGGTGGCTTCGTCGCTGGGTGCCTGCGCGAGGACTGCGGGTAGGTCGCCTCCGAAGAGGAGTGCGCCGGCGGCGAGCAGGCTCATGGCTGCGTGTGCGGGGCGCTTGCGGCGGCGGTTATCGGGGCAGGGGTCATCGGTGCGGCGGTTATCGGGGTAGTGGCGAGGAGGTGTTTCGGTGCGCTGCGCACCGATGTATGGAAGCCTCATCTGGTTCTCCTGATGTAGGTGGTATGCGAACTGTGTGATGTGTACTGGTGTTTCCGTCTGTAGGTGCACGAGGTGCGCATAGGGTTTTTGCGGGGCGGCAAAGGGGCCTGTTTTTGGGCGCGCTGAAGTAATGAATGGGGTGAGGGAATAGTGTTTTGTAGACCCTTTTTCGTACCGAAAGAACCCTTTTTTTGGACGGTGTGCAACGTACATTTCTAAGGTATCACTTCAAGGTGAACTTGAGGGATTTTTGAGGTGCTTTTCACGGGTTAATGTGCAGAAAATCAACCTCTGGAGGCTGAATAGCGCCCAATGATTGAGAGTTTATGTAAGTAAAGCTTGAGGGTTGGAATATGCGAGGCAGGATATGCGGTACCTCTTGCTGACAGGGGAGAGAAATAAATGTTTTAACACTGTAGTGTAAGCACTAGAATGCATTAAAAATGCAGTTGATAGCAAAAAATAAAAATAGCCTGAAATGCGCGTGAAAATAAATAAAAAGCTGGCATCAATACGCTGGACAGCACGCACCGCCGGTAGACACACAGACCGGGGCGGCCACCGCGTTGGTGACCGCCCCGGTCTATAGAATCATCAGCACCAGCACGCTGGCGCTCGCTACCTACTGGAGAAAGCGTCCTTAGGAAGCGTAGGAGCCCAGCAGGCGAACCGCGCCGCCGTCCACGCCCTTAGCGCCCTGAACGTAATCAGGGTTGTTAGCCTCGGGCTCACCGGCGGCAACAACGTCACCCATAATCCAGGAGGGGATACCGCGGTCGTTCAGACGCTTGGTAGCAGCCTCAGCCACGGAGGGGTCAACGATAGCAATCATGCCCACGCCCAGGTTCAGGGTGCGCTCCAGGTCGGCAAGGGGCACGTTGCCCAGCGAACCAATCAGGGAGAAGATGGCGGGAATCTGCCAGGTGGAGCGGTCCACGCGACCCTCCAGGCCCTGGGGCAGAACGCGAGCCAGGTTAGCAGCCAGGCCGCCGCCGGTCACGTGCGAGAAGCCGCGTACACCGCTGTCGGTGGTGCCGTCTTCGCCGTTGACGGGGAATGCTGCCGCCAGGTCCAGGCAGTCTGCAGCGTACACGCGGGTGGGTTCGAGCAGTTCTTCACCGATGGTGCGGCCCAGCTCGTCCACCTGGCGCTCCAGACCCCAGCCGGCAACGTTCAGAACCTTGCGGACCAGGGAGTAGCCGTTGGAGTGAATACCGGAGGACGCCATAGCAATCAGCACGTCGCCCTCACGCACGCGGTCCGGGCCGAGCAGCTCGTCAGCCTCAACCAGACCGGTTGCCGCGCCCGCAACATCGTACTCGTCTTCTGCGAGCAGGCCGGGGTGCTCAGCGGTTTCGCCGCCAACCAGGGCGGTGCCAGCCTGTGCACATGCGCCAGCGATACCGCGCACAATGTCAGCGATACGCTCGGGAACGACCTTGCCGGTGGCAATGTAGTCGGTCATGAACAGCGGCTTAGCGCCGCACACGACGATGTCGTCCACGACCATGCCGACCAGGTCGTAACCGATGGTGTCGTGAATATCGAGTGCCTGCGCAATAGCGACCTTGGTGCCCACACCGTCAGTAGAGGTGGCAAGGTAGGGCTTGCGGTACTTGACCAGCTCGGAGACGTCGTACAGGCCCGCGAAGCCGCCCACGCCACCAACGACGGAGGAGTTGTGGGTTGCCTTGATAGCGCCCTTCATCAGCTCAACGGCGCGATCGCCAGCCTCTACGTCAACACCTGCGCTTGCGTAGGTTACGGTGGTGGTGTTCTCGCTCATTAGGATTCCTTCGGGGTAGTGGTAGCGGAGGAGTTTGCGGGGGTGCGGTCCTGCTCGGTGAGCAGTGCCTCGAGGTCGGCGTCGGGGCCGGGGTTGCACATGCCCATACCGGCATCGTCTGCGGCAATCTGTACTGCGGAGGGGTCGAACTTCGTTTCGAGAGTTTCGGTACCTTCGCGGGTTTCAATGGAGACAGCCTCGGCGTGCTCGGGCTTGGAGGGAACGGGACGTTCCACGGTCACCTCTGCCGCCTTACCGGCGAGGGGGCCGCCCTTGCCCTTTTCTTCAGCGTCAAAGAGGGACTTGCCGCGTCGTTCCTCGCTGGGCAGTTCAATCGGGTATTCGCCGGTGAAGCATGCGGTGCACATGTTTTCGGTGGGCTGTTCGGTGGCTGCCATCATGCCGTCCTGGGAGATGAAGCCGAGCGAGTCGGCACCCAGGGAGGAGGCGATTTCGTCCACGGACAGGCCGTTAGCGATCAGCTCCGCGCGGGAGGCGAAGTCAATACCGTAGAAGCAGGGCCACTTTACGGGCGGGGAGGAGATGCGCACGTGCACTTCCTTAGCGCCGGCTTCGCGGAGCATACGCACGAGGGCGCGCTGGGTGTTACCGCGAACGATGGAGTCGTCAATAACGACGAGGCGCTTGCCAGCAACCACGGACTTGAGCGGGTTCAGCTTCAGACGGATACCGAGCTGGCGGATGGTCTGCGAGGGCTGAATGAAGGTTCGACCCACGTAAGCGTTCTTGACCAGACCGTTACCGTAAGGAATGCCGGACTCTTCGGCGTAACCGATAGCAGCCGGAACACCGGATTCGGGGGTGGGCATGACCAGGTCAGCTTCGACGGCGTGTTCGCGGGCGAGCTGACGGCCCATTTCTACGCGGGATTCGTAGACGCTACGGCCGGAGATGGTGGTGTCCGGGCGAGCGAGGTAAACGTACTCGAAGACGCAACCTGCGGGCTTAGCCTCAGCGAAGCGCTGGGAGCGCAGGCCGTTCTCGTCGATGGTGAGGAATTCGCCGGGCTCAACTTCACGCACGAAGGACGCGCCGACAATGTCGAGTGCCGCGGTTTCGGATGCGACAACCCAGCCGCGCTCCAGGCGACCGAGTACGAGGGGGCGTACACCCTGCGGGTCGCGTGCGGCGTAGAGGGTGTTCTCATCCATGAAGGTGAGGCAGAAGGCACCGCGCAGGGTCGGCAGCAGGTCGAGTGCTGCTTCTTCGAGGGAATCGAAGTCGTGCTCCGCCAGCAGGGCGGTGACGAGTGCGGTGTCGGTGGTGTTGCCCTGGGCGAGTTCGCCGTGCTTGGGGGGCTTGCCGCCATTCTTAGCGATGACTCGGTCGTAGAGATCAGCCGAGTTGGTGAGGTTACCGTTGTGCGCCAGGCAGAGCGTGCCGTGCGGGGTGGTACCGAGAGTCGGCTGTGCGTTAGCCCAGTGGGATGCGCCGGTGGTGGAGTATCGGGCGTGGCCGATAGCGTGGTCGCCGGGCATGGAGCTGAGGGTGGCTTCGTCAAAGACCTGGGAGACGAGTCCCATATCTTTGTACACGTGGATACGTTTGCCGTTACTGGTTGCGATACCTGCTGATTCCTGGCCGCGGTGCTGGAGTGCGTACAGGCCGTAGTAGGTTAGCTTTGCCACGTCCTCGCCGGGTGCCCAGACGCCGAAGACGCCGCAGGCGTCCTTGGGGCCGTGGTCAATCGGATCGAGGTCGTGAGTGAGTTTTCCGTCGGGGCGAATCAATTCACTTCTTTTCGACGTTGGGACTGCGGATGCGTCTGCGCAGGCGCAAGATTAGGGCGTGTTGCCGCACTCACACCTGCCTGCGTGTGCCGTAGCATACACCAGACCTTTAAAAGTGTACCGGGTTTCGGGGTCGATGCGGTGAAGGATATGCTAAATACCTCAGGATGGACCGCTAGAACGGGCAACAAACACACCAAATCACGAAAACTGCGTGGGCCTGCGGGCTCGTAGCAAGTTCTAGAAAAGCGGCAACAGGCCCGAAAGATCACTGCGCTCGCCCGAAGCGTCCAGCGCACCGGCACCCACCGCCTGCGCCCACGAACACGCACCCAGCACCAGCGCCGCCCACACGAGCGGGCGCGCCTCCACCACGGACGGCGGGGTGCCGCGCGTATGGCGAGGACCCGCCACGCACTGGGTCACACCCAGCGGGGGCACACGCACCTCCACACTATTGCCGGGGGCTAGGGTGGCCAGCTCTTCGAGGGTAAAACGCACGAAGGTTGCGCGCACGGAGCGGGGGAGCGCCGCGAACGCCTGTTCTATTTCGACGGGTACGAGTGCGGTCTCGGAAGGCTCAGAATCAAAGGAAGCGAAGAGTGCGCGCACTTTGCGCACCGCCGCCATGCCCGCCTCTTCGCTGGTTTTGCGTCGAATAGCCACGGCTACTTTCCCTCCGGAGCTTCAGTAAAAAGCTCCTCGTGCACGCGCAGCTCGCCCACCTCAACCGGCTTGCCGTCTACGTAACCGCCGGTCACCGGACGCACCACCAGCGCGAGTAGGCGCTCGCATTCCTCGGCGCTCAGGTAGCCGCCAGCAGCGAGAGCGCGCAGTGCCACGGCGTACATGGCGCGGGGCGAACCGTCGCTCATCTTCACCACCACGGACGCGCCCGAACGCAGACCAATGCAGAGCACGCCCTCCGCGCCGCCCTTGACGATCGCGTCCAGTTCTTCGCTGAGCACGGTGTCGGGGGAACCGGGTGCCTGAATCAGCTCGGGGTAGTCCACCATGGCGGTCGCGACCGTGGAGGCGCGCGCATCCGCCCCGAGGTTGCGGATTGCCGCACCCAGGGTCGAATAGGCGCGTGCGGCACCGGCAAGGGAGACGGCGTGCACGGGCGCACCGCAGCCGTCAACGCCGATAGCGGCTACCGGTTCGCCGGTGAACGCCTCAATCTCTTCGGTGATGACCTGCTGCAGCGGGTGGGCGGGGTCGAGGTAGTTGTGCAGGGTCCAGTTCTGCGAGCCCTCTTCGAGGTCGCCGCGCTCAAGCTTTGCGGTGCACGCCCACAGGAACGCGGCGTGCTTGCCGGAGCAGGGGTGCGCCAGGGCAGTAGCGGCAAGGTTCGCCTGAACCATTGCCTGGCGTGCCTGCTTGTCGGAGGGGAGCGTGGGCTTGAGCGCCAGGTTCGCCGGGGTGAGCGGGTTGGTTTCGGTGCTGCCCTGGGTGAGTACGTCCTGCACAGCGCGCATCTGCTCGAAGGTGCCTCGATGCGAGCCGCAGGCGATGGCGACCTGGGAGCCGCGCAGGGGCGCGCCCGCCTTCATGGATCCGATGGCCTGCAACGGTTTGGCGGCGGAGCGCAGGTAGAAGGGCTCGTGAATGTCGCCGAGGGCAAGCTGAACATCACCGTCGGGGCCTAGCAGGATGAGGCGGCCGCGGTGGCGTGCCTCGACAAAGTTGTTGCGGGTGAGCTGCGCGAGTTCTACGTCGAAGGCGCTGCTGTGGTCGGTGGTGTGAGTGGTTGCCTGTGGGGTGGTGCTGTTGGTCATTCTTCTAGTTTAAACGGGGCGTGCGGCTTGACCCTATTCGTGCTCAGCGGCGCGGAACTAGGATAGGCTGGCGCGGTCGAGGGAGAGCCCTGTGAAGAGATTCACGCCCACTACGGGTTGAAGTTATGAGTAACTCATTTTTATAATTGAAGTGTGCTCAAGCGCAACGGGTAAGACTAAGGTAAGTGAGCGAGGCACAGCCCGCACGAACCGAAAAACCCAGCACCGCATAGGACCGACCACGATCGACGCCCGACGAACCATTCCGGCGCCTCGACGTACCGCCTCATGAATACGGCGATGACCAAGGCAGCGGCAGATGAGCAAAACCCCACCCCGTCAATCGATGAGCTATGAGTGTATCCACGGTTCATCATCTCTGACATGCCCCAATATGCAGTCTGAGAACGGGCGTATGTATCCAGTTAGGAAAATGATGCGGCCCCGGGGTCCTATATCTAAGCAAAACTAGTTAGACGTGACCCGGTACGAGTATGCATCGCTTAATGCCCCTTACCCCTCAACTCACTCTTGATTGGTGAGCGGCAAACCATGTAAAGGAGTACATCCATGGCAGAGCAGAACAACACCTCCGCAAACACCTCCGCACAGAACACCTCCCCCAAGGGCGGTTTGAGCGCAGAATCTGAATTCCACGCAAAGTTTTTCCCCATCCTGGCTCGCGTTGCTTCTGTGACTGCAGTGCTCATGTACGTCTTCTACTTCCCGCAGATTATCGGTAACCTGAACGGTCACAAGGGTGACTGGATTCAGCCTCTGGTTGCTGCTGTGAACTGCACCCTGTGGGTTCTGTACGGCCTGTGGCGCCCCAAGAAGGATGTTCCGATTATCATCGCGAACCTCCCGGGTATTGTCTTCGGTGGTGTGGCTGCTATTACCGCCCTCATCTAAGGCTTTAGCTTGATTCGGTAGCTTCGGTTACCGCGCCGTGCGGCTCTTCTCTAGCGTGCATTCGTGCGAATGTGCCGCTACATGAGAAGGGCCGCATTTTTAGTGTGCTCAGCTCACATTTTTGAGAGGGTACCGGGTACCCTAAATACTATGAAGGTTTTGGTACTGGGCCCCGGCGGCCGCGAACACGCAATTATTCGAGCGCTTCTGCGCGATTCTGAGGTGACTGAGGTACACAGCGCCCCCGGCAACGCCGGCATTGCCCAGGATGTTCCCGTCCACGCAATTGATGCGAATGACCCCGCCCAGGCAACCGCCCTGGCACGCGAACTGAGCGCCGACCTGGTCGTTATCGGCCCGGAGGCGCCCCTGGTCGCAGGTGTCTCCGATGCACTGCGTGAGGCGGGCTTTGACGTTTTCGGACCCTCCGCAGCTGCCGCGCAGCTGGAAGGTTCCAAGGCTTTCGCTAAGCAGGTCATGGAAGAGGCTTCCGTACCGACTGCCCGCGCCTACGTGGCATCGAACGCCGCTGAGGCGCAGGCGGCACTGGACGAGTTCGGTGCACCCTACGTGGTGAAGGACGACGGCCTGGCTGCAGGTAAGGGCGTTGTGGTGACCGAGGACCGCACCGCGGCACTGGAGCACGCTCAGGCTTGCTTCAACGCCGGCGGCACCGTGGTCATTGAAGAGTTCCTGGACGGCCCCGAGGTGTCCCTCTTCGTCATCTCTGACGGTAAGAACGTTCTGCCGCTGTCTCCGGCTCAGGACTTCAAGCGCATTTTTGATAACGACGAGGGCCCGAACACCGGCGGTATGGGCGCCTACACCCCGCTTCCCTGGCTGCCTGAGGGCTTCGTGCAGGAGGTCGTGGAGAAGGTGGCACGCCCGACCGTGGCTCGCATGGCTGAGCGCGGCACCCCGTTCGTGGGTGTGCTCTTCTGCGGTCTGGCTGTGACCAGCCGCGGCGTGCGCGTTATCGAGTTCAACGCACGCTTTGGCGACCCGGAAACCCAGGCGGTTCTGGCGCGTCTGCGCACCCCGCTGGGTCAGCTGCTGCGTGCGGCTGCTCGCGGTGAAATTTCTGAGGGTACCGAGCTGGATTGGGATCCCCGCACCGCAGTTGACGTGGTTATGGCTGCTGAGAACTACCCGGACACTCCCCGCAAGGGTGACGTCATCTCTGGCCTGGATGAGGCGAACGCCCTGGAGGGCGTGCACGTGATTCACGCGGGCACTGTCGCATCCGAGGAGGGTGTGCTGACTGCTGGCGGTCGTGTGCTGGCTGTTGTTGCTCTCGGCGATGATCTGGCTGCTGCCCGTAACGCCGCCTACGAAGGTGTTCGCGCTATCTCCTGGGCTGGCGCGCAGTACCGCACCGATATCGCGCTGAAGGCTGTGGAGAACCGCATCCACATTCCCGCCCCGCGCGGCTAAAACCTAAGGTGACCGGCTTCCCCGCTTGAGGGTGGGGGAGCCGGTCGCTTCTTTGCCACTCGCTTCTTTGCCTCCTACTTCTTGGCTTCTTGCCGCCTCGGCTTTTCCCGGTCGGGGTGCAGTCGGCGGCGACCGGGGCAGGTTGGGCTCTCAAGATTGTGCCGTATTGATGACTGATGGCACTATCGGGAGCCGTGCCTGTCGCGGTATTGTAATTACACAGACTTTTTGCATCCACATCACACCACCTCATCAGGAGAAATTCTCATGACTTCTCGTTCTAACCCCGTGGAAATCCCGGGCTGGACTCACATTTATTCCGGTAAGGTCCGCGACCTGTACGTTCCGAATGAGGAACGTTTTGACGCTACCGGCCTGACCGTCAATGATGACGCTGAGCTGCGTGCCGGTTCGGTTATGGTTGTTGCCTCGGACCGTATTAGCGCTTTTGACCGTATTCTGCCCACCGAGATCCCGGATAAGGGCAAGATTCTGACTCAGATGTCCCTGTGGTGGTTTGAGCAGCTTAAGCAGGTTCCGAACCACGTGCTGTCCACTGACGTTCCGGATGTTGTGGCTGGTCGAGCAATGATTTGCCGCTCTCTGAACATGTTCCCGGTGGAGTGCATTGTGCGCGGTTACCTGACCGGTTCCGGTTTGGCTGTGTACAACGAGACCGGTGAGATTGCTGGTGTGAAGCTGCCTGCGGGTCTGGTGGATGGTTCCCGCCTGGAGACCCCGATTTTCACTCCGACCGGTAAGGCTGAGGTGGGTGAGCATGATGAGCTGGTGACCCGTGAGGAGCTGTACGCTGAGGTGGGTCAGCCGGTGGGTGAGCGCCTGGAGGAGCTGAGCCTGAGCCTGTACACCACCGCGGAGAAGATCGCTCGCGAGCAGGGCATTATTCTGGCGGATACCAAGATGGAGTTCGGTACCGATTCGTACCGTGGCGAAATCACCCTGGGCGATGAGGTGCTGACCCCGGACTCTTCGCGTTTCTGGGATGCCCAGCAGTATGAGCCGGGTCGTGCGCAGCCGAGCTTCGATAAGCAGTATGTACGTGACTGGCTGCGTTCCCCGGAGGCGGGTTGGGACGGTTCGGATAATGTGCCGCACCTGCCTGAGGAGGTTGTGGAGAAGACTCGTGCCCGTTACGTTGAGGCGTATGAGCGTCTGACCGGAACGAAGTTCTAAACTCTATATTTCCGGCTGAAATAAGTCTTTGAGATAGCTAAAGGGCGGTGCCCCGGAAGGTCATTCTTCCGGGGCACCGCCCTTTAACTCATAAGCCCTTTTACATGCATTCTTATAGGTGCTATATGTCATAAATATATCTTGTGTGTCTATTGTGCGGGGGGGGGGTGTCCTCTATCATACTTAGTAATCGGCTCATGATGCTTCTACTCCGCAAAACGCAGGTTCACGCCATGTAGCATGTCTGTAGATAGCCCTCACGATACGCCCGTATCACTGCCGGTTCTCGCCCATCAATGATGCTTGAGAAAGGTGAAGTCCATGGCAAAGAAGCCCTTCGCACCCCTCGCCCTTATCGGTATTGCCTGTTGCCTAGGCGTATCGAGTTGCTCCACCACCGTTGAAGTTAAGCAAGACATTCGTAATGTCCTGGCAAGCTACGAGAATCCCTCCCCGGATATTAACGTGGCCCTCGTTAACGAGGTCAAAAAGTGTATGAGCGAGAAGTCCTTCACCTACTCCGGTAGCCAGAACATTATTGACGGCTCCTCCGTTCATGAACTTGCGATGAGTGGCGCCCACTTCGCCAACGAAGAAGCGGCCACCCAGGGATACTGGTCCACCCGGCAGGGCAACGCTAGCTCCAGCAACGCACCCGTGATGGAAAACCCGGCATACGGGAAGGCGTTCCTAGGCGACCCTCAAGCCCCAGACAGTAAAACTATCACCATCACGATGAGTAACGGTGCCCAGACCAGCATGGCAACAGATTCATGCCTGGGACGTGCGGCAGAAGCTGTCTTCGGCTCAGCAGAAAACTACCTCAAGTACATCAACTTCGTTAACGAACTCAACACGGGCGGATCCAAAAACAACGCGGTAGAAGAAATGGGGAAATACTACCGTAATGACACCACCTACGGTGCATGCATGAAAGAAAGCGGATACGCCGATATCCAGCACTTCGGAGATGCTCCCAGCTACGCAGAGAAAACCTGGGGTAAGTACAAGGCAGCCAATGTAGCCGCCAATGCGGAAGAGCAGTCCCTAGCTCACGCCGACTACAACTGCCAAAAGTCCACTGGAATCCTGACTAAGGCACAGAATATCTACTACGAAAAGGCTGCGACCTGGCTCAATGAGCATGAGCCGCTCATCCTTGAAGTACGCGATATCGAACGTCAGGCCCAGGAGCGTGCCGCAGCTCTACTCAACGGCAACTAGCCAAGGGCAACTAGCCAACGGCAAATAGTAAACGCTGATTCCTCGTTGGACATTTTCTAGCGAGATTTTTCTACCGATCCTCTGCTCTCAACCGCTTTCACCCGCGGATGAGAGCAGAGGATACACCCCTTTATTCAGTCCCCGCCACGTTGTTACCCTCAGCAATTACCCCTAGTCCCACCCCATATTTCACCGCAGAAAGGTGAACCCATGAACACGCAGCAGAGTTCAGAAAACCCCCGCCGCGCCGCCACGACGGCAACCATACGCGCCTACCTGGTTCCGGTGCTCGTCATTCTGCTCGTCATCACCGGCGGGTTCTCCATCTACGCACTTAATACGGGGCTACGCACCAATGTTGAATCCAATGCGCAGCCGTCCCGCGCCGCGCAACTAACAACCCGAATCAGCACGCAGACTGTTACCCGCACCTACTCGGGAGAAGTTAGCGTGTCACCCGCCCGAAGCTACACCGTAGGAACCCCTCAAGGAGTGGTGACCAGGGACGGCGCCAAGGCGGGTACCCAGATGAGTAACGGCTCAATTATCACCACTATCAACGAGCGTCCCATCATTGCGTTCAAGGGTAGTATTCCCGCCTACCGCGACCTTGCCGTAGGCGCTCGCGGCGATGACGTTAAACAGCTCCAAGAAGCTCTAGAATCGCTCGGCTACAGTATCTGGGATGAGGAAGGAAACTACGGCGAAGCAACCGCCAACGCTGTCTACCGTTTCTACCTCGACCGAGGCTACTACCCTCCCGGGGATACTGACCGAACCGAAGAAGGACGCTACAACACCGCCCTGCCGCTCTCTGAATACCTCTTCGCTGACGGCAATGAATACACCGTAGACAACAGCTGCGGCACCAAAGGCCAAACCTCAACTCCGGCGCTGTGCACCCTATCCGCGGGTGGGTACCGTCTGGTACTCTCCGCGGACGGTAGCGCTCTCAGCAATGAACTCGCTGAAGGACAGAAAGTCCAGATTCTTACCGATAACGGAAGCCCGCTCGAAGGCACCCTGGGTGCGGCCCTCACACCCGAAGGCTCAACTAACGCTGACGGCGGCGCTAACGCAGGTGCCTCCAACGGTGCGCAGAACAGCGCGCGATCTAACAGCGATACCTCCGCACAGGGAGCTAACGCACGGAAACGCTACCCCATCAAAATCGACTTGCCGGAAAACACGACGGCATCAACACGTTTTCAAGCAACCGTTACCCTCAACCGAGGCGCTGAAAACGCCCTCGCAGTGCTCGAAGGCGCCGTCAAAACCGAAGAAAACGGAACACACTCCATCACCCTGGATAACGGTCAGAGCGTTCCCGTCACCCTTGGCGTGTGCTCCGCCGGAATCTGCGAGCTCGTCAACCCCGCTGCAGAACTCAAGGCAGGTACCGTCGTGAAGCTGAAGGAGCGCTAAAATGCCTCATCACGAGACAGAACGTGCCCTCCCCACGAGCGCTACCGCCGCAAAACCTAATATCGAGTGCCACAATATTGCGCGTTTCTTCCCGCCCTCCACCTGGGCGCTAAAGAACGCAACCCTCAGCATTCATGAAGGCGAATCAGTGGCCATTACCGGCGCCTCCGGAAGCGGAAAATCTACGCTCCTCTCTATCATTGGGCTACTCGATCAGCCCTCCGAAGGTGAGCTGAAAATATTGGGCCAAAACATGGGCACCGCCAGCGACGCCGAGCGAACTGTAGCACGCCGTGAGCACATCGCTTTTGTCTTTCAGGCGTACCACCTCATTGCTCATCTGAACGCCACCGAGAACATTGCCCATACCCTCCGGATGCGCGGCGTACCGGGCCGTCAGGCACATCAGCGTGCGTTGCAGGCACTCGAACAGGTGGGTTTGGGGCACCGTTTGGAGGTTCTTCCACGCAACATGTCCGGTGGTGAACAGCAACGAGTCGCGGTTGCGCGCGCGTTAGCCTGCGCCCCGCGTATCCTACTGTGCGATGAGCCTACAGGAAACCTCGACACTGAAAACTCTCACAAGGTGTTGGATCTGCTCCTCGCCGGCCGCGCGGAGAAGCAAAGCCTGGTCATCATCACCCATGAACCCGATATCGCGGCTCGCTGCGACCGGCAGCTGCACATGGTCGATGGGATGCTCGTTAGCCCCGAACTCACTCGTCCCGAAGAATCGGCCCACCAAATGCTCACAGAACCCGTTGTCAGGGGAGGATAGATGCTAAGGAATAACCTTCACTACGCTCTCCTTGCAGTTGTTCGCCGTTGGCGCCGCAACCTGCTCACGGTACTGGCGATGCTCGCGGGAACAACCACCATCATCATGCTGGTGGGCGTCAGCGAGTCATCGGCGCTCAATACGAGCTCGCAGCTGGCCAGCTACGATTCCACCCGGCTCGGTGTGCGCCTCCAGCCGCAGACCTGGGATATACCGGAGGATGAACTGCTCTGGCGCGTTAACCAAGTTCCAGAGGTCAAAGCTGCCGGTACAGTCACCATTGATACGCAGACAACGCGTCCGCAGGTCAACAGGCCGGGGCAGGAGGGCCAACAAACACCCCTCGCAGTCGTCTCGGAAGCAGGTTTGAAAGCACGAGGCGCGCACATTGTCGAAGGGCACTTTTCGGAACCTGCCCGCGAACGCCCCGGTGAGCCTACCGTCTGTCTGGGCGTTGCCCTCGCGAAAGAGCTAGGGGTCAGCACTGAGCCCGGGCGGAACATGATTGAGGTCAACGGAATGCGAGCCTACGTGCTCGGCATTATCCGTGACGGCGGTAAAAACGCTGCTCTCAGTAGCGCTCTTATCCTGCCGACCACCTCCACTTTCTTGCCGCAAGCCCACACCCTGCAACGCGGTATGGACGTCGTCGTGAATCCAGGAAGTGCAGATACGGTCGCGGAACAGCTCAAGCAGGTACTCGATCCGCAGCGCGCCCCCGTTGATACAAACATTGAGATTCCGCCTTCACCGGTGACTCTTCGTGCTTC
Source organism: Rothia mucilaginosa ATCC 25296 (assembly GCF_000175615.1). Lineage (GTDB taxonomy): Bacteria > Actinomycetota > Actinomycetes > Actinomycetales > Micrococcaceae > Rothia > Rothia mucilaginosa. The sequence continues at coordinate 86,052 of NZ_ACVO01000015.1, forward strand.
CTTGACGAAGGATAGCCGAGCTCTTACGACCATCATTCTGGTGGTTCTTATCGCCTCGACAAGCTTCGGCATTGTGATGACCATGCAGATTTCGGTCTGGGAACGCCGCAGGGAAATCGGCATCAACCGTGCATTAGGGCTGGGACGGCGAGATGTGGCGGTGAGCTTCCTGGCGGAGGCAGCCCTCCTCGGGGCCCTAGGCGCTCTTGGAGGCTTCATCCTCGGTATTCTCGGTTCCTGGGTTGTGTGCCTTCTCAACGGATGGGCACTATCTCTGCCACCCCTTATCCTCGGGATTCCTTTCCTCGGCTTGGGTGTGGGCATCGTGGCGGGTGCATTGCCCGCCTACGCGGCAACGAAGGTTCAGCCGCTTGAGCTGCTACAATAACTGCCCCGCTGAAATAATTGCTCGGCGCATAAGGGCGGTGCCCCGGAAGATCATTCTTCCGGGGCACCGCCCTTTAGCTATGTGGGTTTATACGATTGAAGGGCGAAGCCTAGCCGGCGTGAACGTCTTCGTCGTGTACGTTCTCGTGGCACAAATCCTCGTGCAGAATATCCCGCGCCGGATGCTGCCGCGCCCGCTCCTCCGCAGCACGGTCAGACAGCGAATAAAACCACGTAATGTGCTCACACACCCGCTCATAGGCTGCCTGCTCATCGTGAGAGGCAATCGCCTCAATAATGCCGTAATGCTGCTGCTGCAACGTGCGCTTGACCGCCTCCCAATCCTTTAGGAAAGGAACCGCCTCCTGCACATAACTCATCGTCGCCATGTGCAGAGAGTCAATCACCGTATCAAGCACAATATTGCCGCCGAGCTTCGACAGCTCATAGTGAAAACGCGTATCGCAGAAATGGAAGCGCTCATCGCTGATCTGCTCATCCATCTCTGCCAGATGCACGCGCGCCCGCTCCAACGCTGCCGCACGCTCCGGGGTGTCCGGCGCGGCAGCCGCGGCACGCGCCGCAGGGCCCTCCAGTAGCAGGCGGGTTGAGACAACGTCCTTCACCGGCAGGCTACGGGTCGCAATGTGCATGCGCAGCGCCCAGCTGAGCGCATCCGACGGCTCCGAAATGATAATCGCGCCCGACTTCGGTCCTGAACCGGTACTGGAACGAATCAGACCCAGCGCGTTCAAAACCCGAAGGCCCTCACGGACCGAGGGGCGGGAAATGCCGTGCCGTGCCGCCAACTCACGCTCGGAGGGGAGCTTATCGCCCACACGCAACTCACCCAGGCGCAGGCGCCGCTCAAAGGTCTCCAGAATGATGCTGTAGCTGCGGTCCGCCAGAATCGGCTGGCGCTCAACCACAGGGGGCGCCTCTGCAGGCTGGGTGTCGTCAAAAGAACGAGGCATACTCTCTCCTGATAACGAGGCGGATAACGAAAAGAAGTCTCGACTCAGCATGTTCCCGAGAACTATCGGGGCAACCTGTCGAGTCATAAGGGGCATAAAAAGCGGGGCGGCAGAACCGATAAGGTTCGCCGCCCCGCCGTGGCCACCGGAAAATACCGGGGCGAATGTCCTACGGCCCTTGAGGCTTTCGCCTCAAGAACTCTCTAAGGGGTGAGCCTCAGATTAGGGAACCAGGAAGGACAGAACGTTGGTCTGCAGGAAGACCAGGACGCAGACGACCACGAGCATACCGAAGGACCAGGGAACAACAGCCTTGAGGATGTCGGATTCCTTACCTTCCATGTCCACAGAGGTAGCAGCAATAGCCAGCGACTGCGGGGAGATCATCTTACCGACCACACCACCGGTGGTGTTAGCAGCCAGCATGAGCTCGGGGGTTGCGCCGTGGATACCTGCGTGCTGCAGGTTCTCAGCAGCAGACACCTGCAGCTTGGAGAACAGTGCGTTCGCACTGGTGTCCGAACCGGTCACAGCGGTACCGATCCAGCCCAGAGCCGGTGCGAGGAACGCGTAGACGGTGCCCAGGCCTGCCAGGAAGGTACCCATAGCGATGGTCTGACCGGAGAAGTTCATGACGTATGCCAGTGCCAGAACCGAAGCAATGGTCAGGATGGACCAACGCATGCGGTAGACAACGGAACCGAACTCGGTGAAGATTGCCGGGAACTTGAAGGCGTAGCGGCCCTTCTCGTTGAAGAAGAAGTAGACGACAGCAACAACCAGACCGGAGATAATCAGCAGGGTGCCGGGGTTGGACATCCACGCGAAGTTGTAGACAGCGTCCTTGACAGGCTTGCCGTCAGCGGTGACGAGGCGGGAGCTCAGAGCCTGGATATCAATCTTGATGACGAAGCTCTTCAGCCATGCCTTCAGGCCAGCGTGCAGGTTAGCAACACCGAAGATTGCAACGACGATGACGTAGGGCAGCAGTGCCATCCAGACGCGAACGGCGGGCAGAGCTTCCTTCTCTTCAGCCTGTGCGGGCAGGCCGTAGCGTTCACGAACGCCTGCGACGCCGCGGGGCTTCCAGAACTGCAGGAAGACAACAGCAACACCCATGGAGACGATGCAAGCAACAACGTCGGTCAGGTTGTATGCGGGGGTAGCAGCGGTGACCCACTGTGCAATTGCGAAGGAGACACCGATGATCAGTGCGGGCAGCCATGCGTCCTTCAGACCCTTCATACCGTCAAGGATGACGAGCAGGATGAGCGGAACGAGCATTGCCAGGAACGGAGCCTGGTGACCAACGATGGTTGCGATAACGTGTGCGTCCTTGCCGCCAACGTCACCTGCGGTGGTAATCGGGACAGCAACCGCGCCGAATGCCACGGGGGCGGTGTTAGCGAGCAGAACGGTAATAGCAGCCTTGAGGGGCTTGACGCCCAGGGCGAGAATCATGGTTGCGGTAATTGCAACGGGAGCGCCGAAGCCAGCCAGTGCCTCGAGCAGACCGCCGAAGCAGAATGCGATGAGGATAGCCTGGATGCGCAGGTCGCCGCCGCCGAGGCGGTCGAAGACGCGGCGCAGGTCTTCAAAGCGGCCGGAGAGAACGGTGAGCTGGTAGAACCAGATTGCACCGAGGATAACCCAGCAGATGACCAGGCCGTAGATGCCACCGCGGACGGCGCTCAGACCGGCGAGGTCAGCGGGCATGTGGAAGCCCAGCGCTGCTACGAGGATGGATGCTGCCAGTGCCACGAGTGCGGACCAGTGAGCGCGTGCCTTAACGCCCAGTAGCATCACAAAGAAGGTGAGGAGGGGAATGGTTGCCACGAGCGCGCTGAGGCCGAGGCTACCTCCCACTGCATTGGTTACAGCGGTATAAGTTTCCACTGGAACTCCTTTGGTTCAGGGTGTGTTTTGTGTGTGGTCAGACCATAGATAATTCTGTGGGGAACGAGTCATTGTTCCCTGCACGGGGATGTGGTCAGACCATTGATCGCATGTTTAGAAGAGTACCGGATAATGTGGTGTTTCACCAAAAGTGACCTGACTCATTTTCACAGCTAAGGGGTGCTTGGTGGGGTTGAGCCCTGTGAATTTACCGAAATATTGCGACTCTGACAGTTAATGCCAGCTTCTGAAACTCAGATATTTCTGAGGGCGTAATGAAATGGGTGTATGAGTGATTGGCTTATCCAGTAAGAAATCTCCAACTGTGGGCACATTCCCGAAAAGAATGTTGTGTTAAAGAGGAATCACCCCACGAAACAATCATTAATGCTTCAGAAAGGCGGATTTCTAGGGGGTTTAGCTACCGAAGATGTGCGTTTGATAAATGTTCAATAAATAAAGAGGCATAGGGGATAGGGTGAGGCTGAAAACTAGATGAGGTCATATATACCGGAAGGTAGGGAAATATACCTTAAGGTCAGGTTGACCTAACCGGTTATTTAACAAGGAAAGTATGTGCTATTCCAACTAGAGAAAAGCCGCCCAACGGTGTTAAATGGCTAGGAAGATAAAAGACATCACCACGGTTTCTGATCCCACCGCATCCCACCTCCACTTGGGGCGCGCACATTAGCCGGAACCATCCGGCCCAGCTTCCCCGACTCAATACATCTGAGTCGCTTCTTTGGAAGACCGAACTTGTTCGGACTGTGCCCCGCCTGCCCCAGACGCAGGCGGTGAGACCGAGAAACTCTGAACACAGAGGAAAGGACGGACAAGTCATGCGCATTGCACTCTTCTCCACGTGCATCGTTGACGGCATGTACCCCCGCGTAGCACGCGCCACCGTCGAAATTCTTGAGCGCCTGGGCCACGAGGTTGTCTTCCCCCCGAACCAGACCTGCTGCTCTCAGATGCACGTCAACTCCGGCTACTTCGATGACGGTTACGAAGTCATCAAGAACCACGTTGAAGCTTTCGACTCCTGGGACTGGGACGTAGCTGTTGCGCCCTCCGGCTCCTGCGTTGCTTCCCTGCGTCACCAGCAGGCAATGGTCGCACGTAGCCGCGGCGACGAAGCGCTGGCTCTGAAGGCAGAGCAGATCGCTTCCCGCACCTTCGAGCTCTCCCAGCTGCTGATCGACATCCTCGGTATCACCAACGCTGCTGAGCAGCTCGGTTCCTACTTCCCCGAGCACGTCACCTACCACAGCTCCTGCCACGGTATGCGTATGCTCGGCCTGGGCACCCGCCAGCAGGACCTGCTCCGTACCGTCGAAGGCATCAAGTACACCCAGCTCGAGGGCATGGACCAGTGCTGTGGCTTCGGTGGTACCTTCTCCTTCAAGAACGCTGACGTCTCCGGCGCAATGGTCAACGACAAGGCAGACAACGTTGAAGCAACCGGCGCGTCCGTCTGCAGCGGTGGCGACTGCTCCTGCCTGATGAACATCGGCGGTGCGCTGATGCGTCGCGGCTCGGACGTTCAGACCATCCACTTCGCTGAGATCCTCGCATCCACCAAGGAAAACCCGCTCAAGATCAACTCCGAGCGTGTTGAGCTCTCGATCGGCTAAGGAAAGATAAGACCTCATGACCGCTATTCAGCTTGGTATGCCCAAGGTCGTTCACTACGGCGAGGGCAACATTTTCGAAGAAACCCCCTTCCCCAAGTACGCGAAGGAAGAGCTCAAGAACGAGCAGCTACGCGCCAACCTGCGCTTCGTGACCCACGCGATTCGTAACAAGCGCGCACGCGTCACCGCAGAGGTGCCCGACTGGCAGGACCTGCGTAACACCGGTGAGTCCGTCAAGAACTACGTTCTGGCGAACCTGCCCGAGCTGCTCGAACAGTTCGAGCGTAACTTCACTGCCGCAGGCGGCCACGTGCACTGGGCACGCAACGCCACCGAGGCAAACCAGATTGCTCTGGACCTGATCCGCGAGCAGGGCGTGGACGAAATCATCAAGATTAAGTCCATGGCAACCGCAGAGACCGGCCTGAACGAATTCCTCGAGGAAAACGGCATCAACGCTATTGAGACCGACCTCGCGGAAGAAATCGTCCAGCTCGGCCACGACCGCCCCTCCCACATTCTGGTGCCCGCAATTCACCGCAACCGCCGCGAAATCCGCGACATCTTCCTGCGCGAAATTGAAGGTATTAACCCGGACATCACCGATGAGCCGGCAGAACTGGCAGAGGCATCGCGTAACCGTCTGCGTAACAAGTTCCTGAACACCACCGTGGCAGTCTCCGGCACCAACTTCGGTATTGCTGAGACCGGTACCCTGACCATCGTGGAGTCCGAAGGTAACGGCCGTATGTGCCTGACCCTGCCCGACACCCTCATTACCTTCATGGGTATTGAGAAGATTCTGCCCACCTTCCAGGACTACGAGGCATTCCTGCAGTTGCTGCCCCGTTCCTCCACCGGTGAGCGCATGAACCCCTACACCTCCATGTGGACCGGTGTGACCCCCGGTGACGGCCCGCAGAACATGCACGTCATCCTCATCGACAACGGCCGTACCGCCGTTCTGTCCGACGAACTGGGTCGCCAGGCACTGCGTTGCATCCGTTGCTCCGCTTGCATGAACGTGTGCCCCGTGTACGAGCGCGCAGGTGGTCACGCCTACGGCTCCACCTACCCGGGCCCCATCGGCGCGATTCTGTCCCCGCAGCTCTCCGGTATCGAGGCAGCAGAGAACAACTCCCTGCCGTACGCATCCTCCCTCTGCGGCGCATGCTACGAGGTCTGCCCCGTGAAGATTAACTTCCCCGAGGTCCTCGTGCACCTGCGCGCTAAGGACGTCGAGTCCAAGCACGCTATCCGCGAGTTCGAGGGTAACAAGAAGGCTCCCTTCTCGCAGATGGACGGCATGATGCTCGGTGCGAAGAAGCTCTTCACCTCCGGCAAGATGATGTCGATTGCAGAGCGTGGTCTGCCCATGTCCCGCCTCATCAGCGGCCGCAAGCACAGGATCACCGCTGTTCCCGGTATCGTCGGCGGCTGGACCGCTTACCGCGACATCCCCGAGCCTCCCAAGGAATCCTTCCGCAACTGGTGGAAGAAGGAGAAGGGTCAGGCTCCGGCACGCGATAACGCTCAGCGCGTTGACATTCAGGCCCTCATCGAGGCTAACAAGGGTAAGGCAGCTGAAGCGGCTGCAAACGCTAAGGCTGCTCAGGAAGCCCGTGAAGCTAAGGAGAACAACTAATGTCCTCTGCTAAGGAAGATATCCTCGCACGTATCCGCTCGTCCCTGGCTGACGCACCCGTCGCCCCCGAGCCCGTACGTAACTACCGCCGCGTCAGCGAGCTGAACGAAGAGCAGACCATTGAGATGCTCGTCGACCGCCTCATTGACTACAAGGCAAACGTGTTCCACGCGAACAAGGAGAACATCTCCGAGATCATCGCAGAACGCCTGGGTGAAAAGTCCACCTACGTGGTTCCCGAGGGCCTGAACATGGAGTGGTTGCCGGCTGACACCGCTGACCGCAAGCGCGTTACCGACTCCGGTAGCACCCTCAAGCCCGGATGCCTGTCCCTGAAGGAACTGGACGCAGTTGACGCTGTGGTGACCGGTTCGACCGTCTCCTGCGCAGAGACCGGCACGATCTTCTTGAACACCAACCCCGATGAGGGTCGCCGCGCCATCACCCTGGTGCCCGACCACCACATCTGCGTGGTGCCCCGTTCCACCGTGGTGGAGCTGGTTCCCGAGTCGATCGAGCGTATCACCTACACCCGCCCCGTGACCATGATTTCCGGTCCGTCGGCAACCAGTGATATCGAGCTGATCCGCGTGGAGGGCGTGCACGGCCCCCGTACCCTGGACGTCATCATCTACGACGCCTAAGGTAAAGCGCCAGAAGGTAAACCTCTAAAGAAACCGCCCGAGAGCTAAGGCTCCCGGGCGGTTTCTTTATGCCCTCTCGGCTTCTGCATCTTTCAGAGCAGTAAGAGCGGCGGAGAAGACAAGCGAACGGTGGCGGGCCCATGTTTCCCGCCACCGTTTGTGCTTTATAGGGTGGTGTATCGACGGTTAGCGTCGTAGCGCCCCGTGAGGGTGCTTAGGCGCGTGCGTCGAAGTGCTGCAGACCGGAGTCCTCACGGCTACCGCCCTGGCCATCGCCAACATCGTGGTAGTCCTTGATCCACTCGATCTTCTGAACCCACTTGACCATCTTGTAGCCGTGCATGGAGTCCGCACGCAGACGGAGCGGGCCACCGTACACATCCGGCAGGGGCTTGTCGTTCATGCCCCACGCCAGGATAGTCTCATCTTCCATTGCCATGGAGATGTCCAGGCACTCGTAGTAGGGTTCGGTCGGGCGGCCGTCGTAGGTGTGGCCCACGTGGCCGAAGGAGGTCACCATAACGTAGCGTGCCTCGTCGGTCTTCTCGACCAGTGCGAGAACGTCGCGCAGGCGCACGCCCTCCCACTTGGCGATGCCGGTCCAACCCTGCATGCAGGTGTGCATGGTGATGTTGACTTCCTTGCCCAGCTGCTTGAGCTCGTCAATGCTCAGGGACTTGGATTCCTTCACCAGGCCGCCCAGCTCGAGGCGGTAGTCAACGAACTCGTGCTCCTTCAGGCGGTTCCACTCGGTGCTCTCACGCTCTGTCGGCGGGCGAGTGTTAACCCAGTGGAAGGGCGAGATGTCGGCATCGGTGAAGGTCTTCTTCTGCACCTGACGGGAGGTGATACGGTCCAGCAGGACGTTACGAATCGGCTGGGTCAGACCCCAAATGAAGGTCTGGGTGAATCGCAGGTCGCGCAGGGACCAGTACGAAGCGAAAATCCACAGAGCCACAGCGAAGACAATGCCGCCAATGAGCATGGTGACTGCCTGAGCGAACTGTGCTGCGTCGACCTCGTTGTAGGGCTTGTTCAGCATCATGTGGGCGATGTTGTACTGGGGGTGAACCACGAACACCAGCGCCACGTGAATGACGGTGAAGACGCAGTAGAACGCCATGCCCAGGAAGTGGATGGAACGTGCGGTCTGGCGGTTACGGAAGAGGCGCACGTAGCCGGGGAAGCGGCCGCAGAATGCCGGGCTCATAATCGGGCCGGTTGCAATCATCAGCGGTGCCACGATGAACACCACAGTGAAGTACATAATCTGCTGCAGAGCGTCGTACGGCTGGAAATGCTCAATCGAGGGAATCTGGAAGCCAGCGTAAATCTGGATGGATTCCCACGCCTGCGGGATGATGTCCCAGCTGGTCGGGACGATGCGGCGCCACTGACCGGTCAGGAACAGCAGGGAGACATATACCAGACCGTTAACAATCCAGATGACGGTCACCAGCGCGTGCCATGCGCGGCCCAGACCAATCTGGGCTTTACCGGGCAGAGAAATCAGGGGAGACAGGGTGCGCTGGTCATCGCGCGCAGTAAATGCGCCGGGGGTGGTAGGGACCTTGTCCTTGGTGAACTTAATCCACTCAGAACCCGGGGTGCAGTGGTTGTTCCAGTACAGGCGGGGGTGAGAGGCGAGAACTTCCCAACCTGAACGAATCAGGAAGCCCATCATAATGAAGTTGATGAAGTGCGTAATTCGGAGCCAGGCCGGGAAGTCCAGCTCTACGCCACCAGTGCTCGCGGTGAGGAGTAGTTGGTGCATGATATTTCCTTCGGAAATGACTGTGTGTGCAGACAATCGTTAGGATTCAGTGCGAGGCCTTGAGATGCGAAGTTAGAAATAGTTACCTTTCTGAACCATATGATCCTCCTCCATGGTTGGGAGCCGCCGGGGGTATCGTCGCGGATACTCCCGAAAGGGGCGCCTCCCGTGTGTGAGATGGGAGGTGCGCCAGCTCCCGCTGGGGCGGAAGCGACTCTGTGTATGTATGTTGGTTTATGTGTGTTTTAGGGAAATTCCCTGTCCGCTTTCAATTTTATAGGACAAAGTGTCAGTCGTGAAAGCTAAGACACGTCATGTTCTGTAATATTTGCATAAAAAATCCGAATTTAAGGAAGATTCTCATCTTTCCGCGGTTTATAGGGTCTTTCGGGTGCAAAAAACCCACCGCAGCCTCAAGAGGGGATGCGGTGGGTTTTGATTCTATATGTGGGATGCATGTTGGTTTGCAGGGCTTTAACTGCCTGGTATTGTGTGGTTTTATAAATTCAATCCCACATAAGGTTGCGGTGACTGTAAGCGAGATTCTCACTCAAACCGGTTTGTAACCCGACCTTGAAACGCCGAAGGCAACCGTACCGTAGCCGCTGCTAGATCTCTGCAGAACCCGTATTTTCCGCAGAACCCTTACGCTTCTTTGCCCCAGCTCGAGAGGCTGCTCGGGACGCAACGCTAGAACCAGCGGAAGCGCCCGCAGCGCCCTGAGAGTCGCTCTGAGCATCAGAGCTATCCGCCGTATCAGCCTGAGACTTCAAACGAACCACCGGAATCATGCCCGTGGCAAGCTTCGCCTGCGCATTACGCTGAGCCTTCAACGCATTCATCTGCTCCTTACGGCTCGGCTCCTGCTGAATCGGCTGACCAGAACCAAACGCCTGACGAATACCCAACGCCCATAGCGGGAACAGCAGAACCGTCAGCGCGCCGCCGGCAACCAGCAGCGACGCCGTGGACTCCTCCAAAAGATCCGAACTGGTCGCAACCTCCGTCACCGCCACAATAATCGGCAGACCCGCAGCCGAATACAACGCCAACTGCGCCTTCTGCGCGCGAGTAGTCAACCCCGAACGGGTATCAAAGAAATGCTCCGCCAAAAGAACCGGAACGCCGCGGCACAGCAGAATACCCACCACCACGGCAAGCAGACCCAAAGGCTTAGCCACCACAGCAGAGACATCAATGCCCATACCGCTAACCACAAAGAACAGCGGAATCATGAACGTAAAACCAACCACCTCAAGGCGGCGAGTTATCATATGCAAAGCCGCCGGAGGGGTCAGAGTACGCAGAATCAAGCCCGCCGCAAAGGCACCGAGCACCGCATCCAAATCAAAGAGGGCAGTGCACATAATCAGGGTCGCCAGCAGGAACATCGCAAGACGCAGAACCGTCTGACCGGTCGTATTCGCCTCCGCAGCCATAATCTGACGCAGACCCGGCACATGCGCAAACAGACGGTGAGGAATCAGCGCCACAATCACCGCCACCACCATAAACGCCAGCAACACCACAATCGCCATGCCCGGCGAACGCGAAGACAGCAGCAACGAGATAGCGAAAATCGGCAGAAGCTCACCCACAGCACCGTGCACCAGCACCGCATTACCCACCGGCGTACCGGCAGCACCGTGAGACTTCAACATCGGTAGCAGAGTACCCAATGCCGTGGAACTCAACGCCACGCCCACCGCAATATACGTATTCAGCTCATGCGAGAACGACGTAATAACCGCCGCACCCGTCATACCCAGAGCAAAGCACACCACCCACGTGGCGATAGCGCTATAACCCTGACGGCTACGCAACGACGACACGTTAATCTCAAAGCCCGCAATCAAAAAGAGCATGCCCAGACCAAGCTCCTTCAGCAGCGGGATACCGCCCTCACTGCTGGCAAGGTTGAGCATATTCGGGCCGATGAGCAGACCAAAAATAAGCAGGAAGACCACATCAGGGATCTTCTTACCCGTCAGACGCGAAAGAATCGGGGACAGCAACGCAACCAACGTAATCCAGAAAATGGACACAAACTGGCCGCTATCGTGGCTCGACCCTTCCGACAGAGTCGTACCCGAAGCAAGAAGAGCACCAGAAGCCCCCAAATCCGTCAAGAAAAGCGGGGAAAAAGTCGAAAACATAAAACCTCAACGTGGTGTGTGCAGGTGAGGCGCGTTTGAGACAGTGAACGGGGCGAAAATATACGCCCGCCGGATTGCCCCACCTTTAAGAACGTACCAATGGTACACACCTAACCTCGTGCAACAACACTTGAACAGCACGTATCGAGCGCCTGAACACCGAAAATAACCGCACGAGGAAACCACATGAGAGCAAAACCTCCGCGACACCGCCGGACCAGACACAGCTTCCACCGTTACACTTAACACCTATGCCAGCGCATCCGGCTCACACCACCGGACGCGGCAGATACCCCGGCAGGGCACACCCCCTGGCGTAGCCCTAGCAGGGCGCACAGACTCTCAAACACGGCACTACAAGGAGCGAGGACATGGCAGCAGGGCGCACACAACCCATCCCCACCGTCAGCAGCGGGGCACGCGCCGCCTCCCTCGGAGGCACCCGACGCGACCTCGGGCTCGACCTCGCCCGCGCCTTCGCCGTGCTCAGCCTGCTCATCCCCTTCGGATACTGGCTGCAACTGATCCCAGTGTCCTGGAAGTTCTGGATCCCGCAGACCCTCGTGCCGGCTGAACCGCTCTTCGCCGCAATCCTGGGTGCCGCCGCCTGGCGCTACGCCCGCACCGCAAACTTTCCGCAGCTCTTCGCCGGAACCATCGTGCGATTCCTCGCGCTACTCCTGCTGGGCGTGGCACTCATGCAGGGCATCACCTACCTGCCGCAAGCTGACGTGACCGTACCTGCGCAGGGCTTCTCCTACTCCCTGCCCTTCGACATGCTCGTGCACCTGGCGCTACTCACCCTGCTGACCCTATTCGTCGTGCACCTTCCCCTGTGGGCAATCGCAGTGCTAGCGGTAGTCACCAGCCCCTTCATTACCTGGACCTACACCCTGCTCATGGACGTAGCCGCCCAGGCAGATGCGTGGACCGCCGTCCAGCTACCCTTCCTCGCAAGCCACGGCGTCAACCACGCCCAAAGCGCCCAGCTCATCTGGGTCATGTGCCTGGGCATCGTACTCGTGCGCCTCTACGACAACCTGCAAGCAAAGCTCGCAATCCCCGTGGTACTCGCCGTGCTGGCGCTCGCCGTCTACCGCACCTTTAACCCCTACACCGAGCTCGGCTTCCTCAACAGCCCGCAGGTGCTGCTAACCCTAAACCTCGCGGCAACCCTCTACTTCTGGGCCGAATGCGCGCGCCTGCTCTCCGCACAGGCGGGAATGCTCACCCCCATCGCCCGCCTGGGCCAGATGTCGCTGAGTGCCTCCATTGTGCTGAGCGGAATCATCATCTACGCCGGACCCACCATCAAGGCATTCACCGTCGGCGAGCACTACGTCGCCACCGGAGGCTGGGGCACCGCCGTGTACTGGAGCGCCTTCCTGCTGCTCGGCGCCGCAATCGCCCTGGGCTTCTGCACCCTCTGGTCACGCATGGCACGCTCCATTGCCGGACGCGGCCCTCTAGAGGCGATTCTCGCCCTCATCTCCGGGCGCGGCTAAACGGAACTGAGCTCGATACGAAAGCGACCCCCTCGCCCGCGTTCCTGCGCGGGTAGGGGGTCGCCTCTATGTGCTCAACATCTGCAACAGAAATACTGCGGGTACGACAAAGCCCCGGTCCAGAGGACCGGGGCTATCTGTCGGGATGACAGGATTTGAACCTGCGACCTCGTCGTCCCGAACGACGCGCGCTACCAAGCTGCGCCACATCCCGATGTTGACCTATCAGCGAATACCGTAGGCAACTCACCTAGGATAACCCAAAAAAATTCAGAACGCAACACAGCGGCACACCATCGGTCGAGGAGAGGCAAATAAAGTTCCTAGGCTTCAGCCTCCTGAACCTGATTCAGCTCATCCCAGGAGGCGTACATCGCCGCAAAACGACCGTCGGAAGCAATCAGCTGCTGCGGGGAGCCATCCTCCACCACGGAACCCTCATGAATCACCAGCACACGATCAGCACCCAGAACCGTCGAGAGACGATGCGCAATCACCAGCGCCGTACGCCCCGCCAACACGGTTCGCAGCGCCGCCTGCACCGCACGCTCACTCGGAATGTCCAGCGAAGCCGTCGCCTCATCCAGAATCAGCACCCGCGGATTCGCCAAGAACACGCGAGCAAAGGACACCAGCTGACGCTGACCCGCCGACAGGGTAATACCGCCACGGCCCAGCTGTGACTCGTAGCCGTCACGCAGACGCTCAATGAACGCGTCAGCACCCACCGCCTTCGCGGCAGCCTTCACCTGCTCATCGGACGCCTGCGGGTTACCCATGCGGATATTCTCCAGAATCGACGCGGAGAACAGGAACACCTCCTGGGTCAGCATGAGCACCTCACGGCGCAGCTGCGCATCCGCCAGCTGGCGGACATCCACGCCGTCAATACGCACCTGACCGGCTGAAACATCGTAGAAACGAGCCACCAGCTTAGCGATTGTCGACTTACCGGCACCCGTAGCACCCACCAGCGCCACGGTCGTACCCGGCTCAATGCGCAGGGTCGTCTCCTTCAACGCGTGACGATCCGACGTGTACCCAAAGACCGCCGAATCCAGCTCCACCAGAGCACCCTGAACTTTGCCGGACGTGCCCGCAGCGGTACCGGTAGCAGACTCTACAGCGCGCTCATGCGGATGCTCCGGCTCAGCAACCTCCGGCTCCTCAGCCAAGAACGACGACAGCTTCTCCAGCGCGGACATCGCCGACTGGAACATGTTGTAGAACTCAGAAAGCTGCATGACCGGCTCAAACACACGGTTCGCGTAAATCACCAGCGCCAGCAGAGTACCGATCTGCATGGTGCCGCCCAGCACCGCATAACCACCCAGCACCAGCGCACCGGCAATAAACACATTGCCCAAAAGCATCAGCACGGGTGAGTAGACGCCGAAAATCTTAATGGAATCCATCACCGCAAGGCGGTAACGCTCCGACGCCTGAGCGTACTCATAACGCATCTGCGCCTCCGCACCAAACGCCTTCACCGCACGGATACCCGTAAAAGTCTCCACAAAACGGCTCGTCAAATGCGCAGACTCGGTACGCATCGTACGGAAAACCGGCACCGCAGCCTTCTGGAACCAGCGCGTCAAGAAGTAAATCGGCACGCCCATGACCAGCATGAACAGACCAATACGCCAATCTAGAAGGAAAATAGCGACCGCAGAAATCACCATGGACAGCAACGTAATCGCCAACTGGCTGATGCCGCTGTCCAAGAAGCTGCGGACCGTATCAATATCGCTGGTCAAACGCGAAATGACCTTGCCCGAGGTGTACCGCTCATGGAACGACACGCTCAGCGACTGCGCGTGACGGAACACCCGCTTACGCAGGTACACCACCACACCCAGCGACACACGCACCGTGTACGCCACGTTGACCCACGAAAAAATCGCGGTCACCGCGGTAGCCGCCACAAAAAATACCAGCAGGGTCAGCAGAGGAGAAACGTCGCCCTGCTTGAGCGGCTCAATGGAACTATCCAGGACGCGGGCAATCAGAATCGGCGCAACCGCCGAGGAACCCGAGACCAAAAGCACCGAAATAATCGACAGAGCCAACGCCCCACGATGCGGGCGCAACATCTGGCGTAACAGCGCCATCGAGCGTTCACGGGTCTCCGCGCGCTCCTGCGGGCTCATCTGTTCCCGCGGCTCCGCCGGACGATGATGGGCCATTAGCCCTCCTCCATCGTCATCAGCTGACGGTACTGCTCCGAAGAGTCCATCAGCTCAGCGTGAGTGCCCTCGGCGACCACGGCACCGTCAACCATCAGCAGCACGCGGTCCGCCAACGCCACCGTGGAGGGGCGGTGCGCCGTCAACAGGGTAGTAGCGCCGCCCAGGCCCTCCAGACCCTCACGCAGACCGGTAATAATACGTTCCTCGGTGTTCACGTCCAGCGCCGAGAACGGGTCATCCAGCAGCAGCACGGAGGGGCGCTTCGCCAAAGCGCGCGCCAACGACAGACGCTGACGCTGACCACCCGAAAGGCTCAGACCCTCCTCACCAATGACGGTATCCAGACCCTGCGGAAGCTCCGCCACGAAATCGCACGCAGCCAGCTGCAGCGCGGTCTGGAGGGTCGCCTCCAGCTCTTCTGCGGCGGGGTAGTCCTCATCCTCGGTGCCGTGCTCGTACTGCTCGGCAACGCCCATCAGTACGTTCTCGCGGACCGTGCCGGAGAAGAGTACCGCCTCCTCAAAGACGAATGCGGTCTGGGCGCGCACCTCCTCAAGAGACATGTCGGCGGTATCTCGGGTGCCAAAACGCAGGGAACCGGAGGTCGGCTCGTAGAAACGCGGAACCAGCGACAGCACGGTCGACTTGCCGCTACCGGTTGCACCCACCAGCGCCAGAATCTCACCCGGGAAGACCTTGAAGTTTACGTCCTTCAGCACCGAAACCTCGGGTGCCTTCACCTCAGAGTTCGCGTCGGTATCCTCAGCAGAAACAGGTGCTTCGGCAGCATCGTAGCTGAACTGAACGTGATCGAAAGTGACAGATACTGCGCCACCGCTGGGGTACTGCATAGTTTCCTTCCCGGAGCCGCCCTCGGCAGACACTCCAGCTACTGTTGACGAATCAGAAGCACCCTGCGGATGCTCGGGCCCAGACACAGCCGCGGAGCCACGAACCAGCGGCACCGCCTCAAAGCCGGGCTCGTCCATAACCTCGTTGTGGCGTTCCAATGCCACCTTATAGCTCAAATAGGCAGACATCAGCGCGGTCGAGCGCGTCACGTGGCTGAGCACGGTCGTCTGCACCGCAAAGTAGGCGGTCATCGCGCCCAGGCTCAAGGTGCCCGCCGCAACCTGCGAAGCGCCCACAGCCAGCGCCACCGCCGTGGAGACACCCACAATCAGGCCCTGGTACAGGGCAACACGAGCCACCAGCATCGACCTGCCGTACTCGCGCACCTGCAGGGCGTCCACCGACTCGGAATATTCCTGAATCTGCTCGGGGGAGCGGCCCAGCGCCTTAATCACGCGGATGCCGCGCACCGACTCCTCAATGCGGGTGGAGAGGTCGCCCGTCATCTGCTGAATCTCATGTGAAGCGCGGTAGTACTTGCGGGTGAAGTTCACCAGCGACAGCACCAGAATAGGCACGGTCACCACGAACACCAGCGCCAGAGACGGCGAAGAACGCAGCATGAAGAAGCCACCGACCAGGAACATCACCGCAACAGTCAGCATCTGAACAATACCGAAAGACAACCAACGGCGAATCGTCCCCAAATCGCTCATGGAGCGGGTCAGCAACTGACCGGAGGGCCAACGATCCAGCAGAGAAAGCGGGGCACTGAGCAGGCGGTCAAAGAAGTTCATGCGCATGGACAGCTCAATCGTGGAGGTCGGGTCCACAATCAGCCAGCGCCTCCAATACATGAAGGAGGCATGCGCAATACCCAGCAGAAGCACCAGGCCGCCGGCAATCCAGATGGCGCTCTCGGTGGTGCTCTGCGAGAGATGATCCACAATAATCTGCAGTACCTGCGGGATGGAAATCTCAAGGGCACCGGCACCGAACGCCACGAGCAGACCCACGCCCCAGCGCACACGAATCGGACGCGCATACGCGGCGAGGGTGTGCGGGGCACGCTGACCGTGCGCGTAGTCGATTGGGCTGGGGGTTGGTTCGCTCGCGGTCTCCAGGAAGGGGTTGCGGCGCCGCTTAGGCGTGCGTGCTGTAGAAGCCTCGGACATTAGCGGCGGCCACCTTTCGAAGCGGCGGCTTCACCCTTATCGCGAGCCGTGAGGGTCACCAGGATTGCCTCCGGCGGGCAGAACAGACGCACCGGCGCAAAACGAGAGGTACCCAAACCGGCAGAAACCTGAACCGGAATACCGGACTGCTCACTGACACCCTTCGCACGCGAAGGCGGCAAATCGCAGTTGCTGACCAGGGCATGACCGCCGGGCAGGCAGACCTGACCGCCGTGCGTATGACCGGCAAAAATAGCCTGCGCACCGTCCTGCACGAAGCGGTGCAGGGTACGCATATAGGGGGCGTGCGCCACGCCGATACGGACGCTCGGCTCCTCACCCTCATCGAAGGCGCCGGGAGCGAAGCCGGGGTGCTCATCGTAGCGCAGGTGCGGGTCATCCACACCGGAGAACTCCAGACGCAGACCCTTAAGGTTCAGCGTATCGTAGCGGTTGACCAGGCCCGTCCAGCCGCGCGACTCGAACGCCTCGTGCATCCGCTCAATGGGCAGTGCTACACGCGAGCCCTCCTCAATCATCTGCGGGGTGCGCGGCTGCCACAGGTAGCGTGCCGGGTTCTTGAAGACGGGCGCGAAATAGCAATTCGAGCCGGGCACAAACACGCCGGGGAAATCCATGAGCGGGTCGAGCGCCTCCAGCAGCGGACCCATACCGTCCACGTGGGAGAGATTATCGCCCGTGTTCATCACCAAATCCGGCTCCAGGGCAGCTAGCGAGTGCATGAAATCAATCTTCTTCTGCTGGCCCGGGATCATGTGCATATCCGAAATATGCAGAATCCTGAAGTCAGGACTACCGGCGGGCAGTACTGGCAGGGACTCGGTGCGGAGCTGAAAATTGTTCAGCTCAATAAAGTGCCCATACGCCGCCGTGGCGGCCCCCAAGGCTGCAGTGGCGGCTACCGCCCCCGCTACCTTCTTCAGGAGCGGGGAGGAGCCGCGTGCGCCGGGGACCGCCACGGGGACGCGGGCGTTGACTGCGTTTTCACACATTATCAATCGCCTTTCAGGCTTCAGCTGATGAGCTGTGATTCTAGCTGTACGACAGAATCTTATCGCTGGGGGTGGTGAAGTCCTTCGTGTTGTACTTCGGTGCGATCGTCTTCATGAACGACTGCCACTGAGCACCGGCGTAGGTCGCACCATCCACATAGTTCAGAACACGACCGTTAATGCCCACACCGTTCAGGGAACGGAAGCCGAGGTTGTTAGAACCAACCCAAGACGCGGTGGACAGGCCACGAGTGTAGCCAACCTGCCAGGTCTGGGAGGAGTTATCGTTCGTACCGGTCTTCGCAGCCGAACCGTTCGGCAGACCAATACCGCGCTGAGAAGCGGAACCGCCAGGCTGGATAACACCCTTCAGAACCCAGCTGACACCGTTCGCGATGTCCGGATCCAGAACCTGCTCACACTGGTTCTGGTATTCCTTCATGGTTTCACCGTTGGTCTTGGTGATCTTCTCGATGGGGCGCGGGGTGCAGTACTTACCCTCAGAAGCGAAGATAGCGTACATGGATGCGCTGGTCAGCGGGGAGATACCGTACTTGGTACCACCAATGTTGGTACCCAGGTCGGGGATGCTGTGCAGCGGTTCGCCGGTACCATCCAGGGCGTGCATCTTGATGGACAGGTCGTGCACATCGCACAGGTCAATCTGGGAGAGCATGCCGTACAGGTACGAGTTCAGCGACTGGCGAATACCGTATGCAGCGGTACCGTAGGTCAGGCCGCCGTTGACTGCGTTCTTGTAGGACCAGCCGTTCGGCTGACCGGTGTAGTAGTACTTGCCGCCGTCGTAGCACTTGGCGTTCCAGCCGAAGCTGGTGGGCCAGAACAGCTGGGTGCCGTTCACGGTAGCGTTAGCGCCGCGGCCGCTGATGAGCCACTGAGCCAGAATAATCGGCTTGAACGTTGAACCGGGCTGGAAGCCGCGGGTACCACCGTAGGCGCTATCAACGTTGTAGTTGTACTCGGTCTTGGAGTGGTCGTTTGCGTCTGCGGGGCTACCGAGCTCGGTGTTCTGTGCCATCGCGATGACGCGGCCGGTGCCGGGCTCAACACTGGTCAGCGCGGAGTTCACGTCGTTCCAGTTGGTTGCTGCCGGCTGGGTGGAGTCAACTGCCTGCTTTGCCGCGGTCTGAGCCTCGGGGTTCAGGGTGGTGATCACCTTCAGGCCGCCACGCTTGATGGCGGTGTTACGCAGCTCAGCGGTTGCGCCGAGGGACTCATCCTGCAGCAGGTAGTTGACCACGTAGCGGCAGAAGAACGCCTTGTCGCCTGCCAGGGAGCAACCCTGGGACTTGGTGTGGACGTTGAGCTTAATGTCGCTGGCGATGGCGTCGCTGTATTCCTTGTCGGAAATCTTGCCGTCGCGGAGCATAGTGCCCAGAACGATGTCGCGGCGTTCACGGGCGAGCTCGGGGTTCACGGTCGGGTCGTACACGTTCGGTGCCTGCACCAGACCAGCCAAAAGCGCGGACTGTGCCACGTTCAGGTCCTTAGCGGAAATACCCCAGTAGTACTGTGCAGCAGCCTCAACACCGTAGTTCGAACCGCCAAGGTTCACGATGTTCAGGTAGCCTTCAAGGATCTCGTCCTTGGACTTGTTCTGCTCCATAGAAATCGCAAGCTTCATCTCGCGAATCTTTGCGGCGTAGGTCTTGTTACCGTTCAGGGTTGCGGTAGCGTCCTCACCACGAGCCACAGCGGAGTCAACAATGAGGTTGTTAACGTACTGCTGGGTCAGGGTAGATGCACCCTGACGGCGGCCGCTGTTGGAGTTAATGATGTTGTTCAAGAACGCACGACCGATACCGATAGCGGAGACCGCACCGTGGTTGTAGAAGTCACGGTCCTCCACTGATACGATAGCGTCCTTCATGTGCTGAGAAATCTGATCCAGCTTGACCGGTTCACGGTTCTCTTCAAAGAAGGTTGCGATTTCGGTCTTGCCATCAGCAGCGTAAATAGTAGAAGGACGGGAGGAAATGCCATCGGCAATGTCGTCAGGAAGGTCCTGGAACCATGACATCGACGCGTTCGCGACCATACCGGCACTCACTGCCGGGGGTACGACAATAATTGCCGCGAGGAAACCGGCAATCACGCTGAACGCGAGGAACTGCAAAAAATCTCCCGGGCGGCGACGCGCACGGGTTTTCTTAGATGAAGCCATTCATTCAGTTTATCCCATGAAGCTGTGAGAGAAAGCCCGTCTCGCCGCCCCACAGGGAGGTGGGCGCCTCAGCGCTGAGAATAAAGCCCCAAAAAGCCCCGGACATTGACCGAAACCATAGTTAATCCCTTTTACTTATTCGACCCTGAAAGCTAGGCTAGAGGGTATGAAGAAATGGGAATACGCAACTGTACCGCTGATGATCCACACGACCAAGGCAATCCTCGATAACTGGGGTGAAGATGGCTGGGAGCTCGTCACCGTGCTGCCCGGTGCCTCCGCACCTGCCGGTGCAACCCCCGCATCGAACATGGTCGCTCCGACTCAGGGCAACCCCATCGCCTACTTTAAGCGCGAGAAGGCTGACTAAGAGCAGCGTACCCGGCGGTCACCTCGCTATCCCGGCTCTCCTTTAACTAGGGGAGCGCGGGAATAGATGAGGAAGGCCGCCGGTTAGCCGTTTAACAGCTGCCTGAATATCAGTAGCGTTTAGATTTACGGCATTTCCCCTATCACCGTTTGGGTGCCATCACCCGCCATCCTTCTGGAGTAATCATGACTGAATCCCGTATTGAAGCACGTATCCGCGAACTCGGTTACGAACTGCCCGTAGCACCCGCCCCCGTTGCCGCATACGTTCCCGCGGTGACCTCCGGCTCCTACGTGTACACCTCCGGCCAGCTGCCCTTCGTTGAGGGCGCCCTGCCCGAAACTGGTAAGGTGTCCGACTCCGGTGCTGAAGGCTTCGTGACCCCCGAGAATGCGAAGAAGTACGCGGGTATCAGCCTGCTCAACGCCCTGGCAGCGGTCAAGTCCGTCATTGGCGACCTGGACCGCGTGCAGCGCGTCGTGAAGGTTGTCGGCTTCGTGGCATCCGAGGTGAACTTCACCGCTCAGCCCGCCGTCATTAACGGTGCCTCCGAACTGCTCGGCGAAATCTTCGGTGAGGCAGGCCAGCACGCCCGCTCCGCCGTCGGCGTTCCCGTTCTTCCCCTGGACTCGCCCGTAGAGGTCGAGATCATTGTTGAATATGTCTAATCTGTACACCGGCGCGCTGCCGCTGTCTGCTATTCGTGCTGCCCAGGCTCAGCGGGCAGCACAAAGTGGCGCCCAAAAGACGGTGAACGGTATCGACGGTCACGGATCCGGCGAATCGCAGGATATCAAGACTCTGCCCCTGCCGGTGCAGGAACGCCGCTTCGGCACCCCCACCCCGGCTGAAGGCGTGGAACGCCCCCGCATGTTTACCGGCCGCCAGTCTGCGGCTAACCCGCGAACCTCCTGCATCCAGCGTCTCTACACGATTCCCGAGTTCATGCGCACCGCAGCCGAAAGTTGGCGTGAAGGCGGTAACGAAGGTGCGACCGGCTGTACGATGCGCCAGGCGGCATCCGTCATTTTTGTGCGCGATGGTGACAACGGCCTTGAAACGATTCTGACCTACCGCCCCGGCACCTCTCCGTTGGGCGTGGTGGCTTTCCCCGGTGGTACGGCTCTTCCCGGTGATGATGAGGCGGCCTCCTGGGTCGGCCCCGGCGCCGAATACTGGGAAGAACAGTTCCACTTCTCTGACGTTACTCAGGCACGCCGCAGCGTCATGGCTGCCATCCGTGAGTCCTTCGAAGAGACCGGCATCCTACTTGCCGGTGAGGACGACCAGGACGTGGTGGAGCGCTCCAGCACTCCCGAGCTCATGAGCTGGCGTGAAGCGGTTGCGGCACAGGACAAGAGCTTCTCAGACTTTCTGACCTCCAGTGGTTTGAGCGTGCGCGCCGACCTGCTGCGCCCCGTGGCGCGTTGGCAGTCCCCGGACTTCTTCCTCAAGCGTTACGACATTGCCTACTTCACTACGGCGCTACCCGTAGGCCAGGACCCGAAGCTGCTGCTCGGTAAGGGTGTGTGGGGCGACTGGCTGAACGTGCGTGAACTGCTCGAAGCTAAGGACACCAGCGAACTGGGCGACCGCATCGGCCAGCCCAACACGGTGGGACGCACCCTCGACCAGCTCATCACCCCCGGCGTGATGTGCCTGCTCGAATCCCTGGCGAAGGCACAGACTTCCGTGGCGTGGCTGTCTAAGCGCCGCAATATTGAGGTGAAGAAGCCCGTGCTCGTCACCCACAACGGTGCGTGCATGCTCTCCTTCACCGAGGTGGTTCCGGCTACCACCGGTTCCATCTACACCGGCGCGATGGGTGCGCTCTAAGAGGGTATTGCAGCCGTTCGCTCGTACGATGAAGCGTTAAAGAAATTAGGAGCCGTTTCCCCATGCAGAGGGAAACGGCTCCTGATCTATTTAAGCTGTGCGTCTTTCAGTGAGGGCATCCTAGAATACCCTAACTCAAAGAGACCTTAGCGAGAACGCTGGCGCAGGCGGGGCAGGTCCAGAATGACAACTGCGCGTGCCTCCAAGCGAATCCAGCCGCGAGAAACGAACTCGGCAAGTGCCTTGTTCACGGTCTCGCGGGATGCGCCAACCAGCTGTGCCAGCTCTTCCTGAGTCAGCTCGTGAGCAACGAGCACACCGTCGGTTGCGGGGCGGCCGAAGCGGTCAGCCAGGTCCAGCAACGCCTTAGCGAGGCGGCCGGGAACGTCGGAGAAGACCAAATCAGCCAGTGCCTCGTTAGCGTGGCGCAGGCGGCGAGCCAGAGTCTTAATAACCTGATCGGAGATCGAAGGATCCAGCTGCTGTGCGCGCTTGAAGGACTCGTGCTTAATGGCAGCCAAGCGGGTCTCAGAAACAGCCACAGCGTTGGTCGAACGGGGCGAGGGGTCGAAGAGAGCCATCTCGCCGAAAACATCACCGGGACCCATAATCGCGACCATGTTCTCGCGGCCGTCAGCGGCGGTACGGCCCAGCTTGACCTTACCGGAGAGCACAGCGAAGAGCTGGTCGTCCTGGTCACCCTCGTAGAAAAGGACAGCGTTGCGGGAGAGGTCAATCTCCTGAATGTCATCGGTCAGCAGAGCGAAAGCTGCGTCGTCGAGGTTAGCAAAGAGAGGGGTACGACGGAGGATCTCGAGATCCATAAAGTTCTCCTAGATATGAGGTGATGAGCCGAAACTCGTAAATGTTCAGTGAGTGAGCCCGAACCGGTGCCATGCGTCTCAACATCTGAAATGTGAGAAGGCTCAAGCTAGTGTGACATATTCAACTGATATGAGCGTACCCTAAAAAAGCGCTTTATGCATTCCGATAGGGCGAGC
Organism: Rothia mucilaginosa ATCC 25296; assembly: GCF_000175615.1. Taxonomy (GTDB): domain Bacteria; phylum Actinomycetota; class Actinomycetes; order Actinomycetales; family Micrococcaceae; genus Rothia; species Rothia mucilaginosa. The sequence continues at coordinate 109,291 of NZ_ACVO01000015.1, forward strand.
TTTACAGCAAAAGTTATTTCTTCCGAGAAAATTCAAAGCTTACCCACAGGTTCAGCACCTAATATCAGGCATTCAGGTGTGTACTTTTTTCGGTACCAAGCACGCAGACACCCTCATGACAAGGAGGCACCCGCCTCCACACACGGTACGATGCGACGAGGCAGAAACCCGAGCCCAAAAACCCCGGGAACACAAGCCCGCCGCACCCACCACTGGGTGTTAACGCGCCGCCACACTCACCGGGCACAGCCCGCACCAACCACATGGGCACACCGTGACCATTTCTACCCACCAAGGAGGCAATTAGTCGTGACGACTGGCATCAACCTGCTTGATATTGCTATCCCCATCATTCTGCTGCTCTACTTCCTCGCCGGAGTCCGCAGCGGATTCTTCACCACCCTCGGAACCTTCCTCGGCCTGGGTCTGGGCGTCTGCGCCGCAGCCTGGCTCGTACCCCTTGCCGTGGCATCCGTAGGAACCCAGTGGAGCCTCATTACCGCCGTCGGTGTGCTCGTCATCTGCCTGACCATCGGACAGTGGCTCGGCCTCGTTGCTGGACGCACCATCCGCCGCGTCACCGATATCACCCCGCTCAAGGGCGTAGAACGCTTCTTCGGTGGCGTGCTGAACCTCGCCGCCTGCGCCCTGGTCATGGTCGTGCTGACCATCTCCATGCGCACCGTACCCATCCCGCAGCTCAACACTGCGCTCAGCGACTCCAAGACCCTCTCCTGGATGGTCGCCTCCACCCCCGAGGTCGTCAAGGACCGCATTAACACGGTACGCAATGACGTGCTCGCCTTCGGAACCATTCCGGAAGTCAGCCAGCTCATCGCCCCCGAAACCAGCGCCCCCACCGAGACCGTAGAATCCGCGGCACTGGACCGGGCGGCTGCCTCCGTGGTTGAGATTCTGGGCGCCGCAGAGCAGTGCGGCTACACCTCCACCGGCTCCGGCTTCGTGGCGGATAACGGCCTGGTCGTCACCAACGCCCACGTGGTCGCCGGCGTGACCTCCCCGGTCGTGCAGGACTCCCGCGGCCGCACCTGGCCCGGAACCATCGTCTACATGGACACCGAACAGGACCTCGCCTTCATCAGCGTGCCCAAGCTGCCGCTCGAACCGCTGAACATCGGCACCAACGCCACCGCAGGTAGCCTCGTGACCTTCATGGGCTACCCCAAGGGCGGCCCGTTCAAGGCGTTGCCCGCCACCGTGCAGGGCATCGGCAACACCCAGACCATCGACGCCGACACCGGCCGCGCCAACGCCATGCGCCAGGTCTACCAGCTGGCAGCCGACGTGCAGCACGGCAACTCCGGCGGCCCCGTCCTCGACGAAAACGGCAACGTGGTCGGCGTGATCTTCGGTAGGGCAACCACCGGCCAGACCGGCTACGCCATCACCGCAAGCACCCTCAAGCAGGCACTGGCCGAAGGCGGCGACAATACCGCCGCAGTCTCCACCGGCACCTGCCGCAAGTAACTAGCCGCTAAATAGCGATAAAAGTTCAGGCTCCCGCCCTCACACGAGGAACGGGAGCCTGAACTATTTAACGAAAGGAGGCGGCGCGCTGTTATTCCGCGAAGCGCTGGGCTATTCCGCCAAATGCTGCGCTGTTATTCCGCCAAATGCTGCGCCAGGAAATCAACCGCCATGACATAGCCGTACGCACCCGCACCGGCAATCACCGCGGTAGCCTGCGGCGACACAAACGAATGATGACGGAACTGCTCACGACGATGCACATTCGACAGATGCACCTCAACCACCGGAAGCTCAGCCGCCTCCAGCGCATCGTGCAGCGCCACCGACGTGTGCGTGTACGCCGCCGGGTTGATAATAATCGCCGCGCCACGAGTACGAGCACGCTGAATCTCATCCACCAGCGCACCTTCATGATTCGACTGCATAAACTCAACATCAAAACCATGATCCGCCGCGCGCTCACGCACCATACGCTCAATATCGTGCAGAGTGGTGTAGCCGTACACCTCGGGGCGGCGCTGCCCAAGCAGGTTCAAATTCGGTCCGTTAAGCACAAAAATCGTATCTGACATAAAACCAGTGTGGCACAGTGAGCGCCCACTGAGCGCTAGCCGGCGCGAACTGCCCAGAAAATGATGGGGAGCGGGCCAAGTACGGTGAACCTCGCTACCGCCCACACGCCCAAGCCCGGTACCCTCGCGCTATGACCGAGAACGCCACCCAGCCCGCAGCGGGCGCACAGAACACCGCAGCAGAGGACACCGAATCGCTCCTGCAGATCCGATTTGTTCCCGAATTCAAAGCCGCAGCCGCCGCCCGCCGCCTCAACGCCCGCGCACCCGAAAGCCACCTCGCCACCGTGCGCCGCGCCCGCAAAATCAACCGCATCCTCGGCGAAACCTACCCCTACGCCGTCGCAGAACTCGACTTCGACAACCCCTTCGAGCTACTCATCGCCACCGTGCTCTCGGCACAAACCACCGACGTGCGCGTCAACTCCGTCACCGGTGCACTCTTCGCACGCTACCCGGACGCCGCCGCGCTCGCCTCCGCACGTACCGAAGAGGTCGAACCCTACATTCAGTCCCTCGGCTTCTACCGCGCCAAGGCACGCTCCATCGTCACGCTCTCCCAGCAGCTCGTCGAACGCCACAACGGGCAGGTCCCCTTAACCCTCGAAGAGCTCGTAGAACTCGCCGGAGTCGGCCGCAAAACCGCGAACGTGGTCCTCGGAAACGCCTTCGACGTGCCCGGACTGACCGTAGACACCCACTTCGGCCGCCTCGCCCGCCGCATGGGATTCACCACCGCAGACGCCCCCGAGACGGTCGAAAAAGACGTCGCCGAACTCATCGAACGCAAAGACTGGACGCTCTTCTCACACCGCATGGTCTACCATGGCCGCCGCATCTGCCACGCCAAAAAGCCCGCCTGCGGCGTATGCCCCGTCGCCGATCTCTGCCCGTCCTATGGCGCTGGGGAGACGAACGAACAGGCAGCACGTAAACTCATGAAATACGAAATGGCACCCGGCCGAGAAGACCTGCACCTGCGATTCCTGCAGGGCGCAACCCGCCGCGAACTCATGGCAGAAGGCTACCCGCTCAGTGCCTAACGGCGACTGAGCCGAACCGGAATGCATCCGCGCAGAAGAGAGGTACACAGATGAGCGCACCCGAGCAGTCGGTACAATCCGAACCGGCGCAACCCGAACAGGTGCAATCCGAACAGGTGCAACCCGAACCGGCGGGGCAGGATGCACAGCACCCCGCCCAGCAGGCACTGGCGGCTCTCGCAGAGGGCGGCGTGGAATTCGACGTCCAAGCCCTGCTGCGCAGCGCACCCGCCAGCCCCCTGAGCAAAGAAGCCGCCGTGCTGATCCTCTTCGGCGTGCTCGATAACTCGCCCTCCACCGGCGAATTTGACGGCTGCCCCGACAACGTCAGCGCCGACCTGGATGTACTGCTCCTCGTACGTGCCGCAACCCTGCGCTCACACGCCGGTCAGCCCGCCTTTCCCGGCGGCAAAATCGACCCCGAAGACTACGCGCTTGCCGAAACCACCGGCGAACCCGTCGCCCACATCGCCGCCCTGCGCGAGGCGGTCGAAGAAACCGGGCTCGACCCCGCCGGCGTGCAGATCCTCGGCCAGCTGCACACCCTGCCGCTACCCATCAGCAACTTCATGGTCACTCCCGTCATCGGCTGGTGGAACAGCCCCGTGCCCGTCGAAGTCGTCGACCACAACGAGTCCGCGCTCATCGCCCGCGTACCCGTGCGCGACCTGCTCAACCCCGCCAACCGGCACACCGCCTACGTCAAACGCGGCCGCACCTCACACCGCACTCCTGCCTTCGAGGTGCGCATGCCCGGTGGCGAAGAATTCACCGTCTGGGGATTCACCGCAATTCTGCTGGACCGGATCTTCGACTCGCTCGGCTGGACCGTGCCCTGGGATACAAAAAAGATGCGCCCGGCACCCGGCTACGAGGAGTAAAGCTCTTCACAGAATAAGTGCCTGACCAGCGGATACAGGGTGCAGAATAGTGCGCAGATAGGGGCGGCAGGTAGCTTGAATGAAGCTACCCGCCGCCCCTATTTTCGCTGTTGCACGGTGCCGCTTATGCGCGGCTGATTATTTACCGCAGATTATTTACCCTCAGCGTAGTTGCGCACCCGCGCCACCGACACCGGAAAATCAACCGGCACCCGACCGAACAGCAGACGCGCCGCCTCCGCAGCGCCCTCACGCACAATACGTTCCACGCGATCGGCCTCCAGCTCGGGACCACACAGCAGAAGCTCATCGTGCAAAAAATACACAATGCGGGTGCGCATCGGCATACCAAAAATCCGCTCCGACAACAGACGAGAACGCACCGCGCCCATCCAACACAGAGCCCACTCAGCTGCCGTACCCTGCACAATAAAATTGCGGGTCATACGCCCGTGTGCACGCGCACTCGACACCGCACGCGACTCAGCCGCCGGCGAAGACCGATCAGCCACAATCTCACGGAAACGCTCATCCACCGGCGGGGAGGTACGACCCAAAAAAGTCGTCACCTGACCGCCCGCCTCACCAATACGCGCGGCACGCTCCGTAAAGTCCATCGCCTGCGGAAAAAGCGCCGCCACATGCGGCAACAGGGCGCCAATCTCACCGCTGCGGCCGCCATACATAATCGCCAGCATGCCCACCTTCGCGTGGGAACGCTCCGTCAAACCCACACCCTTCATGCGCGCCAGCTCGGCAATACCCGCATACAGGTCAGCGCCACGACCCGCCGAAGCGAGCGCCTCATCACGGCTCAACGCCGCCAGAATACGCGGTTCAATCTGCGAGCCGTCCGTCACCGTCAGCACCTGACCCTCCGGCGCCTGCACCGCCTGACGAATCTCCGCCGGAAGCTGCAACGCACCACCGCCGGAAGCACCCCAACGCCCGGTCGCGGCGCCGCCCACCTCAAGATGCGGGCGGAACGCACCCTCAGAAACCCACGTATCAGCCCACGTCCAGCCGTTAGCAGTCCAAATACGGTACAGCTTCTTATAGCGCAGAATCGGGTCAATCATCGCCCAACGCTTCTGCCGCTGAGCCGGAATCGCATCCGCCCAACTCTTCAACTCCCACGAACGCGTAGACTTCACCGAAACCCCCGCAGACTGCAAAGCACGCAAAAGATCCTGCGGTGAATCCGGGTTCAACGACGGCATAAACAGCATGCGCTGAATCTGCTCCGCCAACTCCTGCATCTTCTGCGGGCGCTCCCCAGGTACCGGCCGCGGCCCCAACAACTCGCACAGATGCTCATGATGCGCCTGCACATTAAACGGGATGCCGTAATAACCAATCTCAGCCGCCACCAATGCACCAGCAGACTCAGCCGCTGCCAAAAGACGCAGTCGCTCCGGGTGCCTCGACTCGCTAATAGCGCGCGCCTGCGCCAACCACTCACGCATCAGCACACGCACCACTGGATGCTCCGGCAGCAGAGTCACCGGGCCCGCCGCCAACTGCGGGGCAAAAGGCTTATGAGGCGCCGCCTCCAGGAAATCCGGGGAGGAATCAGCAGGAGAACCGGCGGATGCGGCGGAAGAGGTAGCGGGCGCACTCAAAAAATCAGCGCCGAACAGCTCCTCCTGACCCTGAATCTGCCGCGCCACCGGCAGATACCCCTGAGGCTCAGCCGCCTCACGCACATCAGAAAGATCCAGCACCGGGCTGTACTCCACAAAACCGTTCGGATGCGTAGCGGCAGTCGTCAAAATTCGCTGCACCAGACGCAAATCATGGCACAGATGCACCCGCACCCCGCGGCGCAGAAGTAGCGGGTCAACGTGGCGGGTATCAGCCCAAATCCAGCGGGGAAAACGCGCCTGCGCCGAATCTGCCACCTGCCGTTCCACCTCTCGCACATACGCCGGAAGATTCGCCGCACTTACCCGATCTGCACGCGTAATCCGCGGAATAAAGGTCGGGTCCTGCAACTGCTCAGCGGTCGGCGCCGAAAAATGAAAAGCACCCCACGAGGTCACTGGCTGAGCATCGCGTGGGGACGCACCCGCGGCAATAGCCGACGTGACCGGGTGCGCGGGGGTGCCGGTCTGGGCGGTAATACCCGCGCCGGTGGCAGGACTGAGCAGAACGTACATTCTTCCATTATCGGTGACTGGGTGCGAAGGCGTGCGGTTTGCGGTCGCGGGCGGGCGGTTTGCGGAAGGGGTGGGTTCGGGGCGCGTGCGAAAAGTACGGCGGGAGGGGGCTGAATGCGCCGCGGTTTGTCATAAAAGCGCCGGATGCGTGCGTTTTGTTCGTTTGAGGTGCGTGCATCGCGGATATATCGGGGTGCGCGAGGAGTTATCCACAGAACGATCATTCTCTTAAGCATTTGGGGCGGGCGCAATGCTCTCCTAGAGCCATGAACCCCGCCATGAACCCCTCCAGCAATCCCGCCGGGCACCCTGCCAACAATCCCGCCGGGCACCCTGCCAACAATCCCGCCGGGCACCCTGCCAACAATCCCGGCAGCCCCAACGGTTGCCCGCTGCGTGCCGCACAGGGCGTGAATCAGCCGGGCGCACAGAATACGGGCGTCCAGAACACCGGCGCGCACTCGCTACCCGCCCTGCTCATTCCCGAAGACTATCGCGCCCGCGCCGTCGCCCTGCACGCCCGCGAGCTGATTCTGCGCTCGCCGCAGATGAGCGCTATCGCCCTGGGCGGTTTTAGTGGCGGGTTCAGCGCCGGGTTTGAGAAGGCAGAGGAGCGACCGCCCGCAGAGGGTGTAGCTGCCGCGGGCAGTGCAAACGCTGCGAGTGCCGCGGGTGGTGGGTTACTCCAAGAATCCCAGCCCCTCCGCGAGATTCTCGAAAACGCCGTGGACGAGGCAATCTGCGCCATCGACGGTGGACACCTGGGGAACACGAACGCAGAAGGAACGGGCGCAGGCGGAACTAATGTGATGAAGCCCCGAAAATTCCGCACCAAAACGGTGCAACCCGCGCCCGCCTCCTGGAGTTACCCCAGCGTGGAATACGTGCCCGTCAACCGGCAGACCGCGCTGCGCTACCTCGCCGCGGAACTCTACGGTCTCGGCGCCCTCGACCTGCTCCTTGACGAGGGGCAACGCGCCGGAACCATCACCGATATCTACGTGAACTCACCCTGTGATATCTGGGTGGGCATCAACGGAACCACCCGCCCCGTGGCGCTGAGCCTCGGCAATGAGCGGCGCGTGCGTGACCTCGCCGAGCGGCTCATCCGCAGGCACGGCGGGCAGCTGGATGCCGCGCATCCGGCGGCTGACATTAGCGATGAGCACGGCAGGCGTATCCATGCGATTATCCCGCCGCTGAGCGAACGCACCCGGCTCTCCGTGCGCCTACCCGCCCGCGAGCGCCCCACCCTGGCGCAGCTGCAGGCTGCGGGGCTGTGCGATGAGGCGACCGCCGCCTACCTGCGCCGCATGATTGCCGAACGCCGCGGATTCCTCATTAGCGGGGGCACCGGCACTGGCAAAACCACCCTGCTCAATGCCCTGCTGGGGCTGTGCACGCCGCAGGAGCGCCTCATTTTGCTCGAAGACACCCCGGAACTTGCACCGCAGCATGAGCAGGTTATTGCCCTCAAAACCCGCGCCGCCAACTCCGAAGGCGCCGGCGAAATCGGGCTGGGTGAGCTCATTGTGCAGGCGCTACGCATGGGCCCGGATCGGCTCGTGGTCGGTGAGTGCCGCGGCGCGGAGGTGGTGCACCTGCTGACCGCCATGAACACCGGTCACCGCGGTGCTGGAACGACCCTGCATGCCAATAGCGCGCAGGCGGTGCCCCTGCGTTTGTGCGCCCTGGGTGCACTCGCCGGGCTGGATAGTAGAACGGTTGCTCTACATACGGCGACTGCTTTTGAACGCATTATCCACCTGGAACACCGGGATGGTCGCCGCCGCATCGAGGGTATCTACAGTCTGCACCCCGCCACACAGGGGAGTGAAGAGTACCTGCAGGTCAGGCGTATTTCTACTGGCTCTGAAGTTGGGTACTAGCCACCCCGAAATGGGGAAGCAGAAAACGTGAAAGGAGGAAGTAATGCAGCAGAACGAGAAGAGCAACGGAAGCCTTCGCGAACGCTGGGCTGAGCGTCTAGCTGGGCGCATCGCCGGAGCAGCCAGCGCCGAGGAAATGCGCATGTGGCCGCTCATGCTACGCACCCTCGCCCTGAACCTACGCGCCGGTATCCCCCTGCAGGAGGCGGTGCACGCCGACCCGGGCTCCGGGCAACTCAGGGAGTCCGGGCAGTTCGGGGAGGGCGAGCTGGTGCCGGGTACGGGGAAAACGCGCGCGAAGAAAACAGCCGCCCGGAAAAGCGCCCGACCCCGACGGGCACGAGGGTCCCTTTCCGAAGACTACGGGCACAAGCGGTGCGCCGAAGATATCCGCCGCTTCACGCAGGCTCTCGCCACGGTTACCTCCTGGGGTGCCCCCGCGCACCTCGCCTGCGTCCAGCTACTCGAAAACAGTGCCCGGATGCGCCCGCACAGCCGCGAGCGCCTGCACGACCTGCAGCTGAGCCTGCGCATGAGCGAGAGCGCCGGTGCGCCGCTCGCCACGAGCCTGGAACGCGCCGCCGAACACGCCGAAGAACGCATTGACGCGCTCCTGGGTAGGCAGAGCGCCCTCGCCGCACCGCGCGCCACCGGCAGGATTCTCTCCTGGCTACCGTTGCTCGGCCTCGGGCTGGGTGTGCTCATGGGAAGCGACCCCGTGGGCGTGCTGACCGGATCCATTCTCGGGGCGCTCACCGGTTTGCTCGGGCTGGGGCTTGCCTTCGCCGGGCGCCGCTGGACCGCCGCGCTCGTGCATCGGGCGGAGGTGGAGAGCGCGGCAAGTAATGGAGCCGAACAAACCTCGAATATGCCGCCCGTTGATACCGCCCTCGTGCTGGAACTACTCGCCGCGCAGTTGAGAGCCGGGCTCGCACCGCTCGCCGCACTGGGCACCCTCGCCGAGGCGCTCAACAGCCGACCCTTGCACACGGTCTGCCAGCGCCTACAGATGGGTAGCAATTGGGGGAGTGCCTGGTCGGGGTCCGCGGCGGGAACCTTCGGTGAGCTGCGGGATGCACTCGCCCCCGCCTACACGGGCGGCGCACCCAGCACGGCGCTACTGCTCTCCCTAGCCGATGCCCACCGCCTCAACGAACGCCGCGCGGCAGAACGCGCCGCCGGAAAGCTCTCTGTAGCGCTCGTAGTACCCCTCGGGTTGTGCTCGCTACCCGCCTTTATCTGCCTGGGCATTGTGCCCATCCTCATCTCGCTACTACCCACGCTGACCGGCTAAAGAACCAAGCCCATAAGCACTGTCGACTAGCCGAAATGCTGAAAAGTTTAGACCTTCGCTTTAGACCTTCGTCCATCTGCAGCGAACGCGGATGGGCACCCACCCCGCCCCGAATGAACGGGGCACAACGAAAGGAAAACCAATGACGAACACCCTCTGCGAAGCAATCCGCCACGACCTGCACACTGTCGACGCTCCGGTCAACGCCCCGGTCGGTGCTCCGCGTGAAATTCAGCCCGCCGCGCTCGGTGCCGTGCAGGGCGCTGAAACGCAGACCATTCTGGGCCCCGTGCCGCTGTCCGTTGCCATCGCAACCACCATGAAGCAGCTGCGCGAAGAATGCCCCGAGCTCTTCACTGATACCGAACTTTCCACCGGCGCTGAGCAGAAGCATGCCGGCCCCAGGATTGACCCTTGCGAAATGGAGATTGATATGAACACGGACCGCCTGAACCCCGAGCAGGCATTGACCATCGCCCGCGCGCTCGCCGAGGGCTGCACCCTGGACGAATGTGGCGCCACCTGCCGCAGCCTGGGCGAGCACGCGCCCGGCTGCACCGAATATGTACCCGCTGAGGGGCACGAAAAGGCGCTCGAAGGCTACGCCCCGGCGGGTGACCCGGAGGAGGGTGCCTCCACCGCGGAGTACGGCATTGTGATGCTCGCGGCGGTCGGTTTCGCGGGCCTGCTGGTACTGATTCTTAAGTCGGATGAGGTGCGTTCTATGCTCCTGGATATTGTGCGTAACGCCCTGTCGATTGCGGGTAACACGGGGTTGCTCTAGAACCTTTGGGGAATCCATCGTAGGGTTTGATTCTAGGTTTTGGGAACCTCGGAAAATCAAGTCAGAAAGGAGGAATAAAGAATGAACGCTCATGTGAATTTGGGTTCTTTGTGGCATACTCACCCCGCAGGAAAAGCTGGGGCGGAACCGGCACCCTCGACCCCGCACAGGAGCCCAGCAGAAGAGGGTGTGATTACCGCCGAATTTGCGGTCGCCCTACCCGCCGTGACGGTGGTGCTCGCCCTCTGCCTGGGCGCCGCCTCCACGGGGGTTGCACAGCTGAAAGTGGAGGAGTCCGCGCGAACGGCCGCACGAGCCGCCGCCCGCGGGGATTCCGAGGCGCAGATTCGCTCCACCGTCAGCCGCATCGACCCGGCGCAGAGCGTGCAGATTTCCGTTTCTCCTGATGCTGTCGCTTCTGATGGTGCGGTCGCCGCGGATGCGGGGCGCGCCCGGGAAGTGCACGTGCGGGTGAGCCGTCCCGCCCCCGGTGTAATCGGCTCGGCAACCGGCTGGGTGCTGCGGGCGGACGCCCACGCCCGCGTTGAAGGCGGTGGCAAAAACAATGCTGAAAACGGTGCGGGACATGAGAGCGAGTAGAGCCGCTATGTGCCCCGCCCTGAAAACAGCCTCCGAGAATCAACGCCCCGAAGAGGGTAGCGGCACCGTCCTTGCCCTCACCATTATTGCCGCACTACTGGTGCTGACCGTGGTGATTGCCGGGCTCATCGGGGTGGTGTCCGCGAACCGCCGGGCTTCCGCAGCCGCCGATTTGAGTGCGCTCGCGGCGGCGGATGCCTACCGCGGGCTCACCGAGGGCGACCCGTGTGCGGTCGCGGCGGATCTTGCCGCCCGCCACGGTGCGCACCTGGAATCCTGCACGTTTCCGGATCGACCTGAAACGGTGGAGGTGACGGTCGCCGTCCCCGTCGCAGGGCCCATGGGGATGCTGGGCCCGGCGAGGGTGCGTGCCCGCGCCGGGGCTGAGCACCCTGAAGAAGAGTACGCCGAAGAAGAGCATGACGCGGTGGGCAACGCGGAGGAGCTGAGCCCCGATGAGGTCGCCGAGCTGGAGGAGGAGCTGGAAGCTGGGCAGGATTCGGTGCCCGAACCTCCTGAGCCGGAAAGCCCTGCCGAGCCGGAAAAACCCGCCGACTAGGTTATTTGCGCTCGCCGGGAGTTGTTATCTCAGCCTGCACAGCTTATCTCCCTGCGCCTCCTGCAGTAACCTACGCCTCCGCCATGCTCCGCAGCATTGCCTGCAGTAGCGCCCGCGCGCCGTGCTTGCTGAGCGGCTCGTTGCGGTTGCCGCACTTGGGTGAGTGCACGCAGGAGGGGCAGCCGTTGTCGCATCCGCAGCTTTCGATGGCTTCGAGGGTGGCGCTCAGCCACTGCGCAACCGCGTTGAAGCCGCGCTCGCTAATGCCCGCGCCGCCGGGTGCGGCGTCGTAGACGAAAATGGTGGGCCTTCCGGTGTCCACATGAAGTAGCGTGGAGAGCCCGCCCAAGTCCCAGCGGTCGCTGGTGGCGATGAGGGGTAGCAGTCCGATGGCGGCGTGCTCGGCGGCGTGCAGGGTGCCGGGGCCGTCCTCTTCGGTCACGCCCGCGCCGAATAGGTAGCTGGGTTCGAAGGTGAACCAGACCGCCTCGGTCATGAGTACTTCCGGTGGCATGGGTTGTGCCTCTTCGCCCAGGTATTCGCCGCCGTAGACGGAGAATCGCTGGTAGCCGGTGACCTGGTCGGTGACCTGAACCTGCCCGCGGTGCATGGTGAGCGGGGCGAGCTGCTGCGCGTCGGTTTCGGGTGCAGACTCTCCGGGAGTAGGCTCGCCAGGAATAGCAGCTCCAGCTGGCGCACCGTAACTGACCCGCGCACGCTCCGCCAGAATACGCACCTCAGTGCTCTCAATGGCGCGCGTGTAGTAGTCCGGGTAGACGCGGCTGAGCAGAATCACGCGCTCGCCCTCGCTGAGGGACTCGACCACATACTGCGCGTTCTGGTGAATATAGATTGCGCCCGGGTGCCCCTGGCTCATGGCGTGCGCGGCGTCCATGGTGCCAACCAGGGTGCCGTCTTCGGCGTCGATGAGCTGGTAGGGTCCGCCGCCGGTGCCGCGGATATCGACCAGCTCGGCGGCTGATTCGGCATGCGTCCAGTACCAGCCGTCCGGGCGGCGACGCAGGTACCCCTGCTGTACCAGTCGATCCAGCAGGGTGGCGGTGTGCGGACCGAAGAGGCTCAGCTCTTCGGCACGGATGGGTGCCTCCTGCGCGGCGGCGCACAGCTGCGGTGAGAGAACGTACGGGTTCGTTGGGTCGAAAACGGTCGCCTCAACCTCCCGCCCGAAAATCGCCTCCGGGTGGTGCACCAGGTAGGTGTCGAGCGGGTTGTCGTCGGCAATGAGTACGGCGAGCGCGTCCTGACCGCTTCGACCCGCGCGGCCCACGCGCTGCATGAAGGAGGCGCGGGTACCCGGCCAGCCCGCCACGAGTACGGCGTCCAGTCCGGAGATGTCGATGCCCAGCTCCAGTGCGGAGGTGCTCGCCAAGCCGAGCAGTTCGCCGTTGCGGAGTTTGCGTTCGAGTTCGCGGCGCTCTTCGGGGGTGTACCCGGCGCGGTATGCGGCGACGCGGTGGGAGAGGCCCGCCTCCACCTCGTCGAGGTAGCGTTGGGTCTTCTGCGAGAGGATTTCTACGCTGCGGCGCGAACCGGCGAAAACCAGGGAGCGGGTGCGGGAAAGCACCAGGTCGGTGAGCATTTGCGCGCCCTGCTCCACGGGGGAGACGCGGCGTGGCGCCTCCTGCTCAGCCTTCGACTGAACCGCTTGCTGCTGGGTGCTGCGGGCGCCCTTGGCGAGCTGATCGTGCGCCTTGGGCGGCATGAATTCGGGCTCCCAGCGCGCGACGGTGGTTTCACCGCGTGCGGAGGTGGACTCGGTAATGGCGGTGACCGCCTGCTGCGGCACGCCAATGAGCTTGGAGAAAGACTCGACCGGGTTGGAACTGGTCGCGGAGGCACCGTAGAACACGGGCACGGTGCGGTAGAGCGCGCAGACGCGGCGCAGGCGGCGCAGCAGGTTGGCGATATGCGCACCGAAAACGCCGCGGTAGCTGTGTGCTTCGTCGAGCACCACGTAGCGCAGCCCGCGCAGGAAGGATGCCCACTGCCGGTGGTTGCTCAGGATTGAGTAGTTGAGCATGTCCGGGGTGGTGAGGATGAAGTTGGCGTGTTCGCGGATCCAACGGCGTTCGCCGGTGGGGGTGTCGCCGTCGTAGCTTGCCGCGTGGAGTCCTGGCAGGTTGTAGGAAGTGAGGGCGGTGAGCTGGTCGGCGGAGAGCGCCTTCGCCGGTGAAATGTAGAGAACGTTCGCTCTATTATTGAGGTTTTTTGCCCCGGAATACGCGGAAGTTGAGCTCACCGGCTCGCCGCAGGATGCACGATAAATAGCGTCCAGGGTGGGCATCAGGTAGCTCAGGGTCTTGCCCGAGGCGGTACCAGTCGCCACGATCACGTGCCCGCCGCTACCGATGCTCTTCGCGTCTTCGGCGCGCGCGGGGACCGCCTCCTCAACCCGCCCAGCCTCAATCCGCCCCGCCTGCCAGCCGTAGCGTGCCGCACTCGCCGCCAGTGCCGCATCAAGACCCGCGTGGGCGGCGTTCGCCGCCTGCACCTGGTGGGCGTAGGGCTCGGCAATGCCGAGCGATTCGAAGGCCTCCACCACGCGCGGATGCAACCACTGCGGCCACGGCGCGTAGCTCGCCTCCCTAGCGGCAATGGTGTGAATATGGGTCACCTGCTCGGGTAGGGTTCCGGTGCGTTCCGCCTCCGGCAACAGGGATGCCAGCACCTGCTGTGCGCTTGCGGGTAGCTCGCGGTAGCGTAGCGTTTTTGGGTGCGCCGCAGACTGCCCCTGCGGCTGTTCGGGCTGGTGTACAGACTGGTGCGTGGGTTGCTGTTCGGGGTGCTGGTTGGCGTTCTGCGGGGAGGTGCTGTGCGGCATGGGTTCCATTGTAGAGCGGCGGGCTACACCCCGACCTGCCGCCGGTCACGCGCTACCCTGAATGCCGGCTCCGAACCCGCTCGGATCCCGCCCCGACCCCGAGCCTAACCCCTGAGCCTAACCCCGCCCCGGCACCGCCTCTGCGCCGCCGACCCCGTAGCCAGCGCGCACATATCAAAAAATTTGCATGCTTTAGACGTATATGACGATAAAATAGTTTCGTGGCTCAAAATAAGATTATTCTGTATTACCAGTTCGCCCCCATCGCCGACCCGCAGGCGGTCATGCTCTGGCAGCGTGCCCTCTGTGAGAAGCTCGGCCTGCGCGGGCGCATCCTCATTTCCAAGCACGGTATTAACGGCACCCTCGGCGGCGAAATCAACGCGGTCAAGGCGTACACCAAGGAAACCCGCAAGTACCCCGGCTTCAAGAACATGGAGTTCAAGTGGTCCGAGGGTGGCGCGGAGGACTTCCCCCGCCTGTCCGTGAAGGCACGCGACGAGATTGTGGCTTTCGGTGCTCCCGACGAGCTGCAGGTGGACGAGAATGGCGTCGTTGGTGGCGGCGTGCACCTGAAGCCTGAAGAGGTCAACAAGCTCGTTGAAGAGCGCGGCGACGAAGTGGTCTTCTTCGACGGCCGTAACGCGTTCGAGGCGAAGATCGGCAAGTTCAAGAACGCTATCGTTCCCGACGTGCGCACCACCCACGACTTCATCCGCGAGATCGAGTCCGGCAAGTACGACCACATTAAGGACAAGCCGGTCGTCACCTACTGCACCGGCGGTATTCGCTGTGAGATTCTCTCCGCGCTGATGAAGAACCGCGGCTTCAAGGAGATCTACCAGATCGACGGCGGCATCGTGCGTTACGGCGAGAAGTACGGCGATAAGGAACTGTGGGAAGGCTCGCTCTATGTCTTCGACAAGCGCATGCACATGGAGTTCACCCCGGACACCGTCACCATCGGCAAGTGCGAACAGTGTGGCGCCCCCTCGAACAAGTTCGAGAACTGCTCCAACGATTCCTGCCGTGAGCTGGTTCTGCTCTGCCCCGAGTGCGCAGCTGATGATGCGAAGCGCCACTGCGTGCCCGAGTGCTCGGTGGACCGCGAAGCAGCTGAGGCGAACGCCTAATGGCAGCCGCTAAGGGCGGCGCGGTTCAGATCTCTGAACCTCGCATTGAGGAGCACCCGGCGATGGTCGTTGCCGGCGTTTCGCAGGTGTTCCCCCTGGATGGCGACTTCTCCTCGCTGTGGGATGAGCTGAATCAGAAGGCGTCCCCGGCGATGCTGGATGTTCTGAAGGTGACCCAGTACCTGGGCGTGTGCACTCAGCCGAACCCGAAGGGTCAGGTCCGCTACACGGCGGGCTTCCTGGTGTCGGAGCCGGCGAGTGCGGCGAAGCTTGGTCTGGGCGTGCTGGAACTACCTGCGAGCACCTACGCGGTGGTTGAGGTGACCGGCCCGATTTCGGAGTCCATTCCGGCTGGCTTTGCGAGCTTTGAGGAGGCGTTCTTCGCGAAGAATCCGCAGTACCGCCCGGTTGGTGGTCTTGAGGTGTACGGTCGCGGCGATATGCAGGCGGCTGATTACCGTATGGAGCTGTGGGTTCCGCTGGTGAAGCGTTCCTAGGGCAGTTTGTTTCTGTCGTTTTAGTTGCAGTTTTAGCTGTTGAATAGAAGGGCCCGGTGGTGCGATGTGTTCGTGCCGCCGGGCTTTTCTGGGCCCTTTTTCGGCTATATTTTGTGCCAGCATTTTGTGGCGGTATGTGTGCGCCGGGTGGGTGGGGTGTGCAGGCGGGTGAGGCGTGCGGGTGGTGTGTGCGGCGAAAGGGGAGCGGTGCTCTGTGCGTAATACCCCCGAAACAAAATACTTGACATGTAAAGTATTTGGGTTTAGATTTAAACCACCAGCCCGGCACTACACGAACCCGAGCGCAACTCGCTAAGGAAAAAACCATGAGCACCAACCCCAACAGCACCCCGCAGCTCGACGAGTCTATCCGCATCAGCCACCTCGAACCCATGCGCGGCGACGAGAAGAAGCTCGGCTTCCTCTCCTTCGGCCACTGGGCTGAGGTCCCCGGCTCCCGCGTACCCTCCGCCGCAGAATCTCTACACCAGGCAATTGACCTTGCCGTAGGTGCCGAAGACATTGGACTAGACGGCGCGTTCTTCCGCGTGCACCACTTCGACCAGCAGCAGGCGACCCCCTACCCGCTACTCTCCGCAATCGCCGCCAAGACCGAACGCATCGAGCTCGGCACCGGCGTGATTGACATGCGCTACGAAAACCCGCTCTACATGGCAGAACTTGCCGCCATGGCAGACCTTATTGCGGCGGGTCGACTGCAGCTGGGTGTCTCCCGCGGCTCGCCCGAATCCGTTATCCGCGGCTTTGCGAGCTTCGGCTACTACCCGGCAGAAGGCGAAAACGAGAGCGACATGGCGCGCCGCCACCTCGACATTTTCCTCAAAGCAATTGAGGGTGAGGGCATGGCGCCCAGCGCTCGCGTGGCGGGCAAGTACGCCCCTGTCCAGCCGCAGTCGCCGGGTCTGCGTGAACGCATCTGGTGGGGTGCAGGTACCGATAGCACCGCCGTGTGGACCGCGCAGAAGGGGCTGAACCTCATGTCCTCAACCCTGATGCTGGAAGATAAGGGCATTCCCTTCGATCAGCAGCAGGCGCAGCAGATTCGTCTTTTTCGCTCAGAGTGGGTGAAGGCGGGCAATTCGGGTGTTCCGCGTGTTTCGGTGTCCCGCTCGGTGCTGCCCATTATTGATGAAACCTCGGCGCGCTACTTCGGTCGCCGCGCCGCGGAGGACTCGCAGGATTACACCGGCATTATTGATAACAGCTTCTCCCGCTTTGGTCGCAGCTACATTGGTGATCCGGCGGATATTGCCGAAGAGCTCGCCCGTGATGAGGCGGTCCAGGCGGCAGATACCGTGCTGCTGACGATCCCGAACCAGCTGGGTGTGGACTTCAACCTGAAGATGCTTGAGGCAATCGTGAAGGAGATCAAGCCCGCGCTGACCACCAAGTAAAGGTCCTGGGGTAAAGACCCCGTAGCACCTTCTGTGCCAGCTGGGTTTCGCGCCAGCGTGCCGCCGTCGCTTCCGTGATGGGCGGTGGTCGCTGATGAGCGCGAACTCTGCCGCCTCCTGAGGGCAAGGGTGCGGAGCACGTGCGGCAGCCCGCACAAGTGGACAATCGGTCAGTTATCACTGTATAGTCATCGTATGCTGACTATTGCTTCACACCTCGACGTCATGAACCGGCTCGGCCGCGCCATGGCCGACCCGACACGTTCCCGGATTCTGATGACCCTCCTCAGCGGCCCGAGCTATCCAGCCGTGCTCTCGCGCGAGCTGGAGCTGACCCGCTCGAACGTGTCCAACCACCTGACCTGCCTGCGCGATTGCGGAATCGTCGTCGCCGAGCCCGAGGGCCGCCAGACGCGCTACGAGATCGCCGACCCGCACCTCGCCGCGGCGCTGACGTCCCTGATCGACGTCACGCTCGCGGTGGACGAGGCCGCGCCGTGCATCGACCCGGCATGCTCGGTGTCGGGCTGCTGTGGAACGGCGGCGGGAGCATGAGCGAGACCCTGACCACCGCACGCCGCGCGATGCTGCACCGGCGCGTCCGCTTCATCGTCGGCTTCACGATCACGTACAACGTAATCGAGGCAATCGTCGCAGTCTGGGCAGGCGTCCTCGCCTCGTCCGCGGCGCTCATTGGCTTCGGGCTCGACTCGGTTGTCGAGGTACTCTCGGCCGCGGCCGTCACCTGGCAGTTCACCCGCAAGGACCCTGAGCGGTGGGAAACGGTCACCGTCAAGGCCATCGGCATCGCGTTCTTCGCGCTGGCGGCCTACGTCTCGATCGACGCGGTGCTGGCCCTGGTCGGCCAGGAGGGCCCCGACCGCAGCCCGCTGGGTCTCGGTATCACCGCGCTGAGCCTGGTCGTCATGCCTCTGCTGGCGTGGATTGAGGTCCGCACCGGGCGGGAGCTGGGCTCCAAGAGCGTGATGGCCGACGCCAAGCAGCTCATCCTGTGCATCTACCTCTCCGGTGCGGTGTTCATCGGCCTCGTCCTCGACAGCCTGTTCGGCTGGTGGTGGGCTGACTCGGTCGCGGCGCTGGTCGTGGCGGTGCTCGCGGTGCGCGAAGGCCTGGAGGCCTGGCGCGGCGACGTCGAGTCGCCGTTCGAAGTGCTAGAGGACCTCGAAGACGAGGACGACTGACCCGTCGCCCGACGTTGAAGAGCCAGTGCTGCAACCCAGACATGCGCTACAAAAACCCGCTCTACATGGCTGAACTTGCCGCCATGGCCGATCTCATTGCGGCGGGTCGACTGCAGCTGGGTGTGGACTTCAACCTGAAGATGCTTGATGCAATCGTCAAGGAGATCAAGCCCGCGCTGACCACCAAATAAAGACCGCATGCCAAGCTGTTTCCGGCAATCTATGATGCGCTGAGATGTTTGTTCCCATACAGCTTGAGCCACACATACAGCAATGCCCCGGCAGGCACCCGCAAAGGTTCCGCCGGGGCATTACTATGCTCACGTTCTTAGAAATCCTTCTGTCTAAAAGTCTTTCGTCTTTTCCCAAGGCTCAATAGCGCCCGGAACCACCTCAAACAGCGGATGCGCACACGCCGCCAGCTCGCCGCGCGCCGTCAGGCGCTCGCTCAACCGATGCTCCCACTCGGGGTCGCGCCCAGCCACCTTGTGCCGCAGAAAGGCGAGCTCGTACTCCAACTGACCCAAAGGAACAGGAATACGCGCGACCGAAGCATAAGGGTTTTCTGACTTGTCAGCGCAGTTTTTATCGGTGTCGTTTTTGCCTACGCTATTTTCGTTTGTGCTATCTTTGCCCGCATCATCTTCGCCCGCACCAATCAGTGCGCGGTTGAACGAATAGCCGCGGGCATCCGCCTCATCCGCCAGCCTGGACAGGTAGGCAGTAACCGCCTCCAACGGCTGCGGATGCGCGCGAAAACGAATCAGCTGCGGGTGGTTCGTGTACCCGCGAGTCAGACCCCGCAGCACCTTCTGCGCCAGCAGGGTTTCGCGCCAGCAAGCGACCAGGGCACGGCGGTCAAGCAGGGAGGGGTGAAGGGACCAAATGCGCACGCTTAGCCTTGCTCGTCTGCAGTGTTTTCGCCAGCCGATTCAGCGCCCGCGTGCTCGTCGCTAAAGTGCAGGAAGCTCTTGAGCACCAGCTCACGCACCGCATGCAGCAGGGTATCGCGCGGATGCTGCTCCTGCGTACCGCGTGCCGCGGCGGCAGCCTCATCGTATTCGGGCCAGGACAGCAGCATGGCAAGAGCCGCCACAATCTGACCCACGGCAAGCTCACCATCGCTCGCCGACGCAAAACCCGCCGTCTCGGTGGAGAGCAACTGGGTGCGGCACAGACCCGAACCGGCACGCAACAAAATGACGCTGGGGTGCTCGGCGCCAGGGCGGCCGTGGCGTTCCTCGGTGACGTCCTCGGCGACTTCCAGGTGCGCGGCGAGCAGCGCCTCATCGTCCATGGCGGCGAGACGGTCGTAGCGGCGCACGGACTCGGTGAGGGCGCGGGCGATGGGCTGCTGAATCGGGTAGGTGATCTCCTCGAAACGCTGCAGGGGCTCGGTCACGCCTGCCGCGGTCGCCTCGGTCGGGCGGCGCAGCCAAATCATGCCAAAACCAATAGAATGAACGTTCCGGGAAGCGAAGTCGTTCAGGTATGCCACGTAGGTCTGCTCGTAGTGGCTGCGGTCGCGGTTCTCGCTCGCATCCTTCAACCAGGTCTCCGCGTAGGAGGCGGGGGTCAGCGCCTCACGCTGAATAAACCACGCCTCCGCGCCGCCGTCGGCAACCCAGGCGCGCGGACGCTCATCCCACGGACGCGGTGCATCCGGATCCGCCGAATCGCGAATAATCTCCCAGTTGCCCAGCATCTGCGCGCGACCACCGGGCACCAGCACCGACGGCAGCTGACGCACCATCGTGCTCACAATTTCGTCACCGGGCAGGCCGCCGTCGCGGTAGGTAAACTGCTCCTCGGCGCTCTCACCGGCAACGCGCGGGGTAATCACGAACGGCGGGTTCGACACCACCAGGTCGAAAAGCTCACCGGCGACCGGCTCCAGCAGGGAACCCTCACGCAGGCTCACGCGCGCCTGCGGGTTCTGAGGGTCAATATTGAGCGCCTGCGCGTTCAGCAGCAGGTTAAAACGGGTGAACGCCAGGGCACGCTCCGAAATATCGGTAGCGGTCACGTGCTCGGCGTGGGCGAGCAGGTGGAAGGTCTGAATACCGCAGCCGGTGCCCACATCCAGGGCACGCTTGACGGGGGTGCGCTCGGTAATCTGCGCCAGAGTCAGGGAGGCGTGACCAATGCCGAGCACGTGATCCTTACGGAGCACTCCGGGGCGCTGATGCGCACCCAGGTCGGCGGCAACAAAGATTTCGGTGCCGTCATCGGCGGCGTGCGGGCGCAAATCAACGCTCGCGGACCAGCGGGTAGAATCCGCAGCGTCGCGCTCAATCAGCGCGGCGTCCGCGAAGTCCTGCAGGGTCTCGCCGAAGACCTCTGCGGCCTCCGCCTCGGTGAGCGGGCGAGCCAGCAGGAAAAACGCCAGCAGACGCGCCAGGTTCTTCTCACCCACACTGTAATCGTCGCGCAGAATGTGCTCCACACGCCATAGGCCCGGAACTACTTGGTCGCGAGCCATCGCCTCAGCCGCCTCAACACCGAGCAGCTCCTGCACAGCGTCATAGCTGTAGTTCAACGCCAACAGGCGTTCACGGATGCGGGTCAGGCGGGCGTAATCATCGCTGCGGGGAGCATCCGCAACGGCGGCGTACTCGGGAGCGAAAGAGGCGGCAGAAATAGTCATGCACACCATTCTACGCACCCGCCGCATCTGCCCGGGCGCGCCCACCGCGTATAGGCGGCAGCGCAATGACACAGCCCCGACCCACCCACTGACCAAAACCGTCATCTGCGCAAGAGCGCCCACCCCATCGCATACACTGAAACCATGAGTAACCTGTACCCCGATGAAAGTATCAGCGTCGACAAGTGCTGGGAGCGTCTGCACGCAAACACTCTCGGCCGCCTCATCCTCACTGACGGACAGCACGTCGATGTGCTGCCCGTGCTCTACGCCGTCGCCAGCCAAGACGACAAGCAGGAAATCTACATCCGCACCACCCGCGGCAACAAGTTCTCCTCCGTAGTGGTCAGCCGCCGCGTCGCCTTCGAAATCGACGAAACCCTCGAAGACGGCATCCGCTCCGTCATCGTGGTCGGTATCGCCCACTGGCTGCCGCCGGAAATGACCCCGCAGATTGTGCGCACCTTCGACCTGCCCGACTCCGAAACCCACGAAATGCAGTGGGTGCGCATTGCGCCGCAGACCGTGTACGGCCGCGAGTACCCGCTGCTGCCCGCATACCTGGACGGCACCCACCCCAACTCTGATACCCTCACCAGCTAGAAACGCAGGTGAGCGGGTGCGGCGCGCCCCAGCACCCGCCCCCATGTACCCCGTGCACACACCACCGCTCCGGTACCGTATGATGTACCGAGTACCCTGCGCACTCATGCAAGCTCAACACGCCCGGTCCTCATCAACTAGAACCGTGCCAGCTCGCCCAGTGCCGGGCCACCGCGCGCTCGCCGCATGAAACGCACCGAACGCACCACATCAACCCAACATAAACTACACCCCCACCGATCACCTCACCCCACGTACACCACACCCTGTCGGCGCCCACAAGCGCCAGCGTAGGTTATGGTTGAATACGTAGCTTTTCAACACACAGATAGAGGAGTGCCGTGCCCGCTCAGGCAAAGACCGGAAAAGCCCTGCTGATTGTGGAGTCTCCCTCCAAGGTCAAAACCATTAGCAGCTACCTCGGCGAGGACTACCTTGTCGACTCGTCCATGGGCCATATCCGCGACCTTCCGCAGCCCTCCGAACTGCCCGAAAACCTCAAAAAGAGCCCCGTCGGCAAGTTCGCTGTCAACGTTGAAGAGAACTTCGAACCCTACTACGTGGTCAACCCCGACAAGAAGAAAAAGGTCGCCGAACTCAAGCGCAAGCTCAAAGAAGTAGACGCGCTCTACCTGGCAACCGATGGTGACCGCGAAGGTGAAGCCATCGCATGGCACCTGAAGGAAGTCCTCAAGCCCAAGGTACCCGTCTACCGCATGACCTTCCCCGAAATCACCCGGGAAGCCATTCAGCGTGCCTTCGGCGAACTGCGCGACATCGACCTGCACCTGGTCGACGCGCAGGAAACCCGCCGCATCCTCGACCGCATCTACGGTTACGAAATTTCCCCCGTACTCTGGCGCAAGGTCGGCCGCGGCCTCTCCGCAGGCCGCGTGCAGTCCGTCGCAACCCGCCTCGTGGTTGAGCGCGAACGCGAACGCATGGCATTCGTCGCCGCCAACTACTGGGACCTGACCGGACGCTTCCTGACCGCAGCCTCCGAAGGCTTCGACGCCAAGCTGGTCGCCGTAGACGGCAACCGCATCGCCACCGGCAAGGACTTCGCCGACAACGGCACCCTCAACACCTCCAAGGTCACCCACCTGAACGAGGAAGCCGCCCGTGCGCTCGCCGCAGCCCTGCAGTCCGCCGCGTTCTCGGTACGCTCCGTTGAGACCAAGCCGTACAAGCGCCGCCCGGCAGCGCCGTTCACCACCTCCACCCTGCAGCAGGAAGCCGCACGTAAGCTGCGTTTCTCCTCCCGCGTGACCATGCAGGTGGCGCAGCGCCTCTACGAAAACGGTTACATCACCTACATGCGTACCGACTCGGTCGCACTGAGCGAGCAGGCGATCTCCGCCGCACGCCGCCAGGCATCCGAGCTGTACGGCGCAGAATTCGTGCCCTCCGCACCGCGCGTGTACACCTCCAAGAGCAAGAACGCGCAGGAAGCCCACGAAGCAATCCGCCCCGCCGGTGACACCTTCCGCACCCCGGACGCTGTGCGCGGCTCCCTGTCCAACGACGAGTTCCGCCTCTACGAACTGATCTGGAAGCGTACCGTCGCCTCCCAGATGGCTGACGCGACCGGTTCCACCGCCTCCGTGCGCCTGGGCGCCGTGGCATCTAACGGCCAGGACGCCGAGTTTGCTGCATCCGGTACCGTCATCACCTTCCGCGGCTTCCTCGCCGCCTACGAGGAGGGCGTTGACGCATCCCGCGTGGCTGAGCGTGAGGCGAAGGACGCTGAGAAGCGCCTGCCGAACCTGACCACCGGCGAGGCACTGACCGCCGAGGCGATTGAACCCGCCGGCCACGAGACCCTGCCGCCTCCGCGCTACACCGAGGCGTCCCTCGTGAAGACCCTGGACGAGCTGGGCATTGGCCGCCCGTCCACCTACGCGGCGGTTATTTCGACCATCATGGACCGCGGATACGTGAACGTTCGTTCTGGTTCGCTGATTCCGTCTTGGATTGCTTTCTCCGTGGTGCGCCTGCTCGAATCCAGCTTCGGCCCCTACGTGAACTACGAGTTCACCGCCCAGATGGAAGAAGACCTCGACCGCATCGCACGCGGCGAAGAATCCCGCGTCGAATGGCTGGGCGAGTTCTACTTCGGCGGCGGCTCCAAGCGCGGCCTGAAGCCCATCGTCGACAACCTCGGCGAGATTGACGCCCGCAGCATCAACTCCATCCCGATCGCGGACGGCATTGTGCTACGCGTGGGCAAGTTCGGCCCCTACCTGGAAGCCGAAGGCACCCTCGACACCGAGACCGGCGAACTGACCGAACCGATCCGCGCGAACGTACCCGCCGACCTGGCACCGGACGAACTGACCGAAGAGAAGGCACGCGAACTGCTCGAACAGGGCAAGTCTGACGGCCGCGTGCTCGGCGTTGATCCGGTCTCCGGCAACCAGATTGTGGCACGCGACGGCCGCTACGGCCCCTACGTCACCGAAGTCATCGAAGAGATGACCGAGGAGCAGATTCAGGCGTACCTGGACGCGCAGCCGACCGAATACTACAAGAACGGCAAGCCCAAGCCGAAGAAGAAGCCGAAGCCCGCCAAGCCGCGCACCGCGTCCCTGTTCAAGTCCATGGACCTGGCGACCGTGACCCTGGAGCAGGCACTGCAGCTGATGAGCCTGCCGCGCGTGCTCGGTACCGACGCTGAGGGCGTGGAAATTACCGTGCAGAACGGCCGCTTTGGCCCGTACCTGAAGAAGGGCACGGACTCCCGCTCGATTGGCAGCGAAGACGAGATCTTCACGATTACGCTGGAACAGGCGCTGGAGATTTACTCCCAGCCGAAGCAGCGCGGTCGTGCGGCGGCTAAGCCTCCGCTGGCTGAGCTGGGCGTGGACCCGGTCAGCGAGAAGAAGATCGTGGTGAAGGACGGCCGCTTTGGCCCGTACATCACCGACGGTATTACGAACATTACGGTTCCGCGTGCGGAGTCGGTCGAGTCGCTGACCCACGAGCGTGCGGTGCAGCTGCTTGCTGACAAGCGTGCGAAGGGCCCGGTCAAGCGTAAGACCGCCGCGAAGAAGACCACCACGGCTAAGAAGACGACTGCAAAGTCTACTACCGCGAAGAAGACGACCACTCGTAAGACCGCGGCGAAGAAGACCGCCGAGTAACGCTTCTACCTGAAGGCGCAGGATGCGTCCCGAACCCCTTAGTGGGGTGGGGCGCCTCCTGCGCCTTTTGCGTGCTCGGGCTTTTGCGTGCCCGAGGAATGGGTGCCCGGCGCGTTTTTGTGCCCGCGCTGCGTTTTTTAGGCTTGCGCTGTGTTTTTATGCCCTCGCTGTGCTGATGCTGGGCATCCGCCCGGATTGTTTACGGTACGCGGTTGTTCCCAGATATTTTGTAAAATTAAATATGTATCTGAACTGAACGAGAGGTGAAAATGATAGAAAATTATTCTTGGGTTCCTTTGAGCATCCGGAACGGGGAAAGGGAGCCTTTTACTTTATCTGATACGATTCCAGAATCAGTAAAATCTATTATTAATAAGAATATAGATAATCTTCTGCGCGATATATCTCCAAATTTTGATTTCTTTTTTGCGCAAATGAGAATTTCTCCCGGTTTAAAATCTCATTCAATTCAAACGTTTTATAGTTACATGAGATCTAGTGAAGAAGCGTATCTGGATGGATTAGATTATATTTTGCACAGTGCAATGGATGAAAGTATCCGGAGTCTTCATTCTTATGAATCAGATATATTGAGAAAACTGATTAATATGAAAGAAATATTGCGACGTGCAAATGTAAACTGGGATATTTTAATGACCTCCGACAAAACTATAGTATATTTGGAGCGTCGAGTTATGCCTGAGGTTCAGGAACGCTACGATATAGTTGCTGAATCTGTTCCAGAGCTTGCTGGAAGCCATCTAAGGAATAGTTGGAAAAATGCATATATGCACGGTGGAAGCTACAAAGAGGCGTGGGAGTATGCACGTAAAGCCGTGGAGTGTATGCTGACCCCTATTGTTAGTCCGAATAACCGAAGGGCTACCATATCATCTCTTATACGAGATTTGGCGGCGAAGCCTGAAAAGTGGGTATGTACAATACCAGCAGACAGCAATGAAGAATCTGTTGGAAAATTTATATCTCTAGTAAAGATGATGCCCTACGAACCAGGACATCACGGTCAGGAACCTACTGAAATATCGGAAAAGGAAGCGCAACTACAGGCAACCATTGCAATAACAATTTGTCAGATTCTACATGATGGAGGTCTGGTTCTTAAAAGCGAAGAAGAGCAATCAGAATAATTGAAAACTTTGATTAGCTGTTTTGCGTTTGCCTAAAGGCGCAGGATGCGTCCCGAACCCCTTAGTGGGGTGGGGCGCCTCCTGCGCCTTTTGCGTGCCCGAGGAATGTGTATGCCTGTGCTGATGCTGGGCATCCGCCCGGATTGTTTGCGGAGTGAGCCGCGCCTCTGACAGACTGGAAGAGGCGCCGCACCTGCGGTACCGCACACAGACGATATCCCGCCGCGCGGCGGGGGAGGGGAGCGCATCGTGCGCCTGGGAGTTCTGGATGTCGGGTCGAATACGGTCCACCTGCTACTGATTGACGGCAGCCCTGGAGCGCGCCCCGAACCGTACGCGTCGCACAAGATTCCGCTGCAGCTCGTGCAGTACCTCGACGCTGAGGGCAACATTTCGCAGGAGGGCGCGGACGCGCTGACCCGCTTCGTGACTAGCGCCCGCGACTTCGCGATCGAGAATGAGGCGGAGGACCTGCTGGCGTTTTCTACGAGCGCTATCCGTGAGGCGGGTAATGGTGCGGCGGTGCTGCATCAGGTGCGTGAGCAGACCGGTGTGAGCCTGAACGGTATTTCGGGTGATCAGGAGGCAGCGATTACGTACTTTGCGGTGCGCCGCTGGCAGGGCTGGGGCGCGGGCCGCATCCTTGATTTTGATATTGGTGGCGGTTCTTTTGAGTTTTCGACGGGTACGAATGCGTTGCCGGATGCGGCGATGAGCGTGCCGTTGGGGGCGGGCCGTCTGACGCGTGAGTTTTTTGATGAGCAGCCGCCGAAGCCGAAGCAGGTGAAGCGTCTGCGTAAGTATGTGCGTGAGCAGATCGCCCCGGTTGCGGAGAATCTGCTACGTTATGGTGCGCCGGATATGACGGTGGGTACGTCGAAGACGTTCCGTTCGTTGGCGCGTATTTGTGGTGCGGCGCCGTATTCGGCGGGCCCGCATGTGAAGCGTGAGATGCATTTGCAGGATTTGCGCCTGTGGACTCGTCGTATGGAGGCGATGACGGTGTCTGAGCGTAGCGATTTGCCGGGTGTTTCGAAGGCGCGTGCGGAGCAGATGCTGGCGGGCGCTATCGCTGCGGAGGCGGCGATGGAGGCGTTTGGGGTTGAGACGATGCGTGTGTGCCCGTGGGCGCTGCGTGAGGGCCTGATCCTGAAGCGTATTGAGCACCTGGCGGAGGGTACGGGTACTCCGGTCAACCCGAAGACCCTCCTGGGTGAGTAGAACATGATGATGAACCCCGCAGGCTGATGCGTAATGGGCACCGGCCTGCGGGGTCACCGCTTTTCTTTTGTATATAACCCGCCGACAAAGATGTAGGAAAGGAAAATTCGTTGGAAGTTCAAGATGTAATCGACAAAGTTAATGCTTCTTACAATATTGATAAAGTAAATAAAATATGGGGAGAAAACCATGAAGAGAAACGGAAGGAAATATTCTGGAGGAATGTTTTAAGAATTCCATTGCGAGTATTTCTTGGATTTTCCATTATGTATTTTTCTCCATTTATTTTTAATCTTCTTACTATTATCAAATCGCCGGAAAAGGTAGATAGTGTTTTATGGGCATTAATTCGGGTATTTTTTAATTCCCCATATTATATTTTCGATTTAAGGATTGGCATTATTGCGTCAATTGCGAGTTTGCTTCTGAGTCTTTTTGTTAGTGTTGGGAAGTTTGCGGATGGTGCGGGCGGTATTAATGGTGAAGCCCGACGTGCCGCATATAGGCAGTTTGCTAGAGTTGTGGGCTATATTGTTTTTGGCGTATTTGTAATTGTTTTTTGGCACGGTCTTCTGGCCGGGTATCTCCAGGGGGTATCTTACGCGCCTGAATTTTTTGGTGATTGGGCTAATGGTCCAGGATGGGGGAAACAGATTGTTTCGCCGGATATAAAACTTGAAAGATATGCCGATATTCCTTTATGGACATTGATATTTTTTGCATGGTTTACCCTGTCATCTTCCTTAATGTTAACGTATAACGAAAATGATATCTTGATAAAGTATGCATCAATTTTGCAGAGAGTTAAATATGCTTCTGAGGTTCAAGGTGTATCTGTTGAGTTGGCTTATAGAATTATCGATAAAGAACGTGTAGGCAGTAATCATAAATTAAACTTTATGAATCAAAGAATCAGTGCGAGTGAGCAAGATGTTTCCAGGTCTAATAACGAAGTGGTCTATGAATTTAACCGTATAGTTTCTCGAAATAGGGGTTACACTGGGTTCGATATCAAAGACGCCTTTTGGATTTATTTTTCTGGTGTTGAATGGGTAAAGATTATCGTACCCTGGCTGGCTTCGCTTCTCTTTGCTCAAACTATGCCTAGGGAGAGCGGTTTTATATTCGTAACTTTTGTTACATTGCTTGTCGTTCTCTGCGTATATGCTGGCCTCAGTTCTGGAACATACTTATTCAATGAGATATATAGGTTTAATGTACTCAATATTAAGAAGGGTAAGCAGAAAGTCTTTGAATTTTTTAGGTTTTACTTCTTTAGGATATTTGAGGGTGTAATGGTGTGGATGCTAGTTTCTCTGATATCTATTTATGTAATCGAAGCTTTCGTTGTGGAGATAGCTAAGCTGATTGAGGGGCAAGAAACCTTCTGGGAATCTCATAGCGGATCAGCTATCTTTGTGTTTTTTGCGATTAGTTTGATTATTACCTGTATTATTATTTCTTATGTAAATAAGACGATTCGAAAGAGTCTTGCTCTAGCTATTGAAAGCTTTATTTCTGATAATTATTCGAATGAGATGAAAATGGTCTTAAGGGATGACGGAGAGAGCTCTCTTGAAGATAGTGTAGATTGTGTATTAGCTACATATGTATATTGCTTGGTGAAAAATAGTGGTGAAATATATTCTGAATATAAATATGAATCGGATTCTATTGGCTAGGTGTCTACCTTGCATATTGTTCTAGGTGTCATGTATTTGAGATTTTAGGGATAATTTTATTATATTTAATTAGGGGCTATTGGAAATATGAATTTTTAGCCATAGTAATTAATTGACAATACTAGGAAAGGAACAATCACCGATGACGAACCAACTACTGTTAGCGCAGGTGCTGGCTGAGGGATTCAGCTGGGACTATCTCTGGCACTGGACCCATGACCAGGAACTTGGCAAATCGTTTGTCTCTGCTTCTGCGACAGTTAT
Organism: Rothia mucilaginosa ATCC 25296; assembly: GCF_000175615.1. Taxonomy (GTDB): domain Bacteria; phylum Actinomycetota; class Actinomycetes; order Actinomycetales; family Micrococcaceae; genus Rothia; species Rothia mucilaginosa. The sequence goes on from NZ_ACVO01000015.1 coordinate 138,360, forward strand.
TGCCGCAATTATTGCTGTCATTGGCGTCGGTTTGACAGCTCGTAGGGCGACGCAACAGATGGAACTCTCCAAGCAAGGGACGCCTCCTGAGCTAACCCGGTACAAAGAATGGCTCGAGGTCTCTGAGCGGTATATGAAACTTGTAGGAGTCCCGGATACGGGTAACCTCGTAGAAATATCGGAAGAGTACCGGGAAATTGAATCTTCGCGAAAGGAAGCTCTCACACGTGCGGTCTGGGAGAGGAGAGTTCTTTCCGCCTGCCCTAATGTACGCGGACAGAAGCGGCTCCTAAACATTCCGGCAAGTATGGTTATACATGGTGATAAAGAAATTGGTCCTCTACCAAATTTTAGATACGGTATATATCTCTGGCTGGAGATTCTAATCATTGCTCCTGTATTTGTGGGGATATTGATTACACTATTTGCCCTAACTGGTACATATATTATTTACCTTCTATCGGATAAAGGAGATAAAGCTTGGGTGACTGTATCTTTTGTTTTTCTTTTTTTGTTTTGTCTGTATGGTCTAATCTTTTGGATTAATCTAGCCGAGTCCTCACGGATGAGCCTATCAGGAGAAAGGTTTGCTGAGTATGGCTATCTCCGAATTCTTCAGGAGAACCTGCCACGCGATAAATTTGAGAATTTATTCAAATCTTCCATGAATAAAATTAATAATTCGCAGAGATATGTCTTTGCTCTCTTGGATGAGAATTATCGCAATTTTATTTATTGTCCTAAATGGATAGATTCTAAATATTTTTCTGTTATAGAACCGTTTATTCTTGGTTCCCCATATTGGCTTTTGAATATTGGGCACAGGGCTCGTGGATATAACTATGGTGAGTATAAACCGGAAATTTTTGGAATTTCAGAGAAAAATTTGAAGGATGAACAAACCGAGCAAGATGAAAATCTGAAAGGTAAAAATACTTCTATTAGTAGGCGGATGGCTCTGTGGATTTCTAAAAGGTGGGAATCTCTGAACCGTGGTTAATAAATTTTGGCTAGATTTCCGTCTTCTATAGCTTCTCTCTATGGAGATCTATAAATAGTGCAGGAAAATCAGGCGACCCCGGACGCACACGTATCCGGTGCTGACCCCTCGTTTCTTAGGGGAATTTTATCGCCATCTTGATACAATTTCAGAGGAGGTAATTAGCAGACAGAAGGGTTGGAGCATGTTATTAATGTACGGCAGAACTTTTTCACAATAAAACGTAGCGGCACAACAAGAGAAATAATTTTACGAGAGACTATTGGAGGCATCGATGGCATTTCTGGGCTACAACAAAGACGAAAAGTTAGAATTTAACTATAAGAGGACCTGCGGGTTGTGGCTAATTGCGGTGGCGGCAGTTATCGCAATAGCCACCATGACCGGAGGAAAACAAATAATAAACATGCAAGTATTCAGCATTGGGTACGTCGTCAGCTTTTTCTCAATCAACATGAATAAAAAGGTGCTGAATAGACTAGCCGACGGCCCTTCGAGTAAATTTCAAAAGAAAGTATCTTCACGTGCCGTTATTCTATTGTTTGTCTTAATGGTTTTGCTGGGCGGCCCATTCTTCGCAACTGAAAATTGGAGATTGATCTGGTTGGGAGCGCTGATGGCAACCGCACTGCACTTCTTCCCATACTATTTTGTGCATGGAAAGTCAATGATATATCTGGGTCTTATCTGCGCCATCAACGTGTTTGCAGGATATATTTTTACCAACATCCCGTTAGAAGTAATCGCATATATCGACGCGGCGATTAAGCTCATCTTCGGAGTCTATCTGCTATTCCTTTCAAAGCCGTCAAAGCAAATTTAAGGCAGTTCTTCGGCACACCAAAACAGGGCGGCCCCGGACGCACACATGCATCCGGGGCCGCCCCTATTTCTGAAAGCTACTTCTTAGCGCCGAACACCCGCGTCCACGCCCAGCGGGTCAGCACCGCCGTACCCACCGCAACCGCCATTGGCAGCCACGCACTCGCACCCTGACCCGTAAAACCAATCAACAACGTCAACGCAGACAGCGGCGCATTCATCGAAATACCCAAAAACGCCGCCGTACCCGTCAACGCCGCAGCATACAACACCATCGACGCACCACCCGGCACCCCGCCCAAACCCGGGAACACCCACAGCACCAGCGCCGCCACACAAAACGCAGCCGCCGCACCCAACGCCAAGCCCGGCGTCAACGTACCACCATAAGAACCGAAACGCAGACTCAACACCACCACCGCAGCCTTCGCAACAGCCAACGCCAACACATACACTGCCGCCGCCGCAGTCAAACCGCCCGCCGCCGCATCCAACGACACATTAAACGTGTGCTGAGTCAGCAGACGACCATTACCCAGAATCTCTGGAAGCCACAGCGAAACCACCGCGACCAGCGCAAACGCCACAGGAATACGCCACAGAAGAGAACGATCCTTCGCCTTCAACTTCTCCGCACGCTGCGACAACGCCCTAAAACCCAACGCCAACGGAGTCAACACCACACCCGTCAGCGCCGCCACCGTCAGCGTCGTCGCATCCAACGGAAGCTGCGGCACCGGGTACGTCGGCTCATTGACAATCACCAGATTCGCCGTGACCGTCGCCGTCCACACCGTCACCGCACCCACATACAGCGACCGCAGGCTCAGACCAACAGCCATCGCCTCCACAAGATACACCACGCCACCAATCGGCACCTGATACACCGCCGCCAAACCAGACGCCGCACCCGCCGCCACCAGCAGACTGCGCTCACGAACACCCAACAGCGGGGCACCATCAGCGCCCACAAAACCAAGACGCTCCAGCAGATTCGAGGTACGGCCAGCCGCCAAAGCACCCAGCTCACGAGGAGCGACCTCCTTACCCACAGGAGAGCCCGCACCCACCGCAACAATCTGAATCAGCGAATGCGAAATCTGCCGCCACAGCGACGGGGTACGGTCCTCCTCGGTAGCACCGGCAATCTGCGACTTCACGCCAACCACACGCCGCCCACCGGACTGCAGGTAGTACCACACCAGCGCCACAAACGGGCCCAGCGCCGCCAAAACCAGGGCACGACGCGCAGGATCGGCACCGTCAGTCACCATCGGGTGATGCCCCTCAGCCTGACCGAAAGTTAGCTCCTGCATAAAGTCCAGAACATAATGCAGAGCAATCGCACCCAAGCCGCTGAACACGCCCGTGACCAGCGCGGCAAGGGTCAGCCCCAGCAGGAGGCGAAACGAAAAAGAACGGAAACCCGCAGAATTCTGCGGGCTATTCGGGGAAAAATTCGAGGAAGAACCAGTATGAGAAGACATAGAAGGGGGGGGGTGTTGCGTGCTGTGTGGTTTGAAGGCTTCATGCCCGGCACAAATTGCCACGGGCGAAGCTGTTTTCATTCTACGCCCGCAGAATTACGCCCTCCCCGGCATGCCAGAACGTGAGAAGCGGAGCCCAGCGCATTGGGTCGCGGAGCATGAGGCGAAGCCGCCGCTCAGAAAACGCGGAAGAAACAGAGCCAGGTCACATGCCCGTAGCCGCACCCGCTATGCTGGAAGGGTACGCCTCCACGCGCCCGCCGCGCACCGAACAGTAGCCCCCGGAACACACCGGCGGTACGCCTGCCGGCACCCGGCGCAGGCACCCCATTAGGAAGGATCAACGATGACCGCAACTATTGCTTTTCTCGGCACCGGCTCCATGAATGGCTCCATCGCCGCAGGTCTGCTCGCTGCAGGCCACGACCCCGCCCACATCCGCGCCACCGTGCGTAGCGAAGAATCTCGCGCCGCCCTCGCCCAGCGCCTCGGCGACAAGGTCGAAATCATCACCACCGGCGGCGAAGCCGACGGCAACCACAAGGCAACCGCCCACGCAGACGTCGTGCTGCTCGGCGTGAAGCCCTACGGCATCGTTGAGCTTGCCCGCGATATCGCACCCGCCCTCGCGCCTAATGCTGTTGTGGTGTCCGTTGCTGCTGGCGTGACCCTCGAAACCCTCGCCGCGTGCCTTCCCGCAGGTCAGCCCATTGTTCGCTGCATGCCGAACACCCCCTCCTCCGTGGGCAAGGGCGTGCTCGCCATCTCCACCACCGACACCGTGAAGGACGAGCAGAAGAAGCTCGTTGAAGAGGTCCTGGGCACCGTCGGTCTGGTTGTTGAGGTCCGCGAGGACCAGATGGATGCGGTCACCGCCGTCTCCGGTTCCGGCCCTGCATACGCGTTCCTGCTTGCGGAGGCGATGGCAACTGCCGGTGAGAAGCTCGGCCTGGATGCAGACACCGCCCTCAAGCTTGCCAGCGCAACCGTTGCCGGTGCGGGCTTCCTGCTCGACACCAACCCGGATGCGCCCGCTCTGCGCCGCGCCGTGACCAGCCCGAACGGCACCACCGAGCGTGCACTGAACACCTTTGTGGACGGTGGCCTCTTCCAGCTGACCGAGGACGCGATGCGCGCCTGCGCGGCACGTTCGGCAGAAATGAGCCAGCTGTACACTGCTGATGAGGACTAACCAGCGGGAATTAACCAGTGGAAACTAATAAGCGGAGACTATTACCGTCCGGTAGCATCCCTCTGACTAGGTGAAACTACAGAAAAACAGCCTCCTCCCGGCAGAACGGGAAGAGGCTGTTTTTTCTGTGTCTAATCGCGGGCTACTCAACTGCGGGCTCCTCAAAACCAGCAGAGCTGGGGAAGATAACCCCCGCAGCGAGGAAAAATGCGCTTAGGGCCGCGCCGCGAAACGCTCAATCAGGTCCACCTGACCGGACACGATCAGAATGTCACGCGAATGAATGCGGGTGGTTGCATCCGCGTAGGTGAAGTCCTCACCGGGGGACTTAATACCGACCACGGACACACCGTACTTGGATCGAATATCCGACTCGGCGAGGGTGAATCCGTGGGTTTCCTTCGGTGGGCGCATCTTCGCAATCGCGAAGTCGTCATCAAACTCAATGTAATCCAGCAGACGACCCGAGACGAGGTGCGCGGCGCGGCGTCCGGCGTCCGCCTCCGGGTAGACCACGTGGTGCGCGCCAATACGCTCCAGAATCTTGCCGTGCGCGGGGGTAATAGCCTTTGCCCAAATACGCTCCACACCAATGTCCACGAGGTTCGCGGTAATCAGCACGGACGCCTCCACGGAGGTACCCACACCCACCACGGCGGAACCGAAATCGTCCGCACCCAACTGGTGCAGGGTGTCGATATCGGTCGCATCGGCGGAGACCACGTGCGTCAGCACGCCGGACCACTTCTGCACCAGCTCGGGGTCCTTCTCAATAGCAAGGACCTCCTTGTTCTGCAGGCGCAGCTGGGCCGCCACCGCGGAGCCGAAGCGTCCCAGACCAATCACGAGGACGGGGGCGTTATGTGCACTAGCCAATGGTGGGCCTTTCTTCGGGGAACTTGTAGAGGCGGCGGCGTGAACGCAGCGCCAGGCCGGTCGCGGCGGTTGTGGTGCCCACACGGCCAATGAGCATCAGGCCGCTGAGCACGTAGATACCCGCCGGCGGCAGGCTGGAGGAGAGACCATTCGAGAGGCCGCAGGTAGCGAAGGCGGAGATGACCTCGAAAATGACTTCCTTGAGGTCCGCGCCGCTAATAATCAGAATCGACGCGGCGCCGACACCTACCACGGTAGCACCCATAACAATCACGGAGATAGCAATACGCAGGGAGGACTCGGGGATGGTGCGGTTGAACGCGACGACCTTCTGATCGCCTCGCGCCTCAGCAAGGATAGACAGGGCAATCACGGCGATGGTCGTGACCTTCACGCCACCCGCGGTCGAGCCGGAGCCACCGCCAATGAACATGAGCATGTCCGTCAGGAGCGTGGAGACGGGGGTAATGCTGCTCATATCGACCAGATTGAAGCCGCCCGAACGCATCATTACAGAAGCAAAAATGGCGTTCAGAACCTTGTCGCCTGCGGAGTAGTCGCCGATGGTGGCGGGGTTGTTCCACTCGAAGAGACCCCAGAAGAACGCGCCAAAAGCAAAGAAAAACAGGGTCGTCACGGTGGTCAGCTTCGCGGTGAGCGACCAGTGGCGGGGGCGGAAAGGATGATGCTGAATCGCAATGAAAACAGGGAAACCGAGCGAGCCCAGGAACACGGCAATGCAGATGGGCACGAGCAGGAAGAGATCATGGCCGTAGGGCACGATGCCGTCTGAGTGCGGGGTGAAGCCTGCATTGTTGAAAGCTGAAATAGCGTAGAAGATGCTGTGCCAGATGGCTTGGAACGGGTCTTCGCCGAGGGTCAGGAAACGAGGAATCAGCACAAGCGCAATGATTGCCTCGATGGAGAACGAAGCATAGGAGACGCTCTTGATGATGCCACCGACCTCGCCAAGACGGCTGATGTTCAGGTCTTCCTGTGCGATGAGCTTGGTGCGCAGACCCATCTTACGGCCGATAGCCAGCGCCAGCAGGGAGGTAATGGTTAGAGTGCCCAAACCACCGACCTGACAAGCCACAAGAATCATTGCCTGACCGAAGGTGGACCACTGCTCGGCGGTGGAGACGGTAGTCAGGCCGGTCACGGTCACCGCGCTGGTAGAGGTAAAAAATGCGTGGTGGAAAGGCGCGGGCTGCCCATCATTGGAGGAGATGGGCAGTAGCAAGGTGAGCGTAAAGAAGATGATGACCAGCAGAAACGCAGTGATTGCGGTGCGCGAAGGCGAGGCAAGAACGGTCACGTCAATAAAGTCACGGAACCGTTCGAGGGTCTGCAGATTGAACCCCATGGGGGCGCGCTTACGCTGAACCTCGGAGGTTTCGCTCACGTGGTCGCGTAGGGCAAGCAGACGATCGAGGTCAATACCGGGCACACTCGTGAGGATGCTAAGGTTTTCGGCCTCGAGACGGTCGCGTCGACTACGGTGAACCTGCTGCTTTTGGGGTTCGGATGTGGTGCCGCTGAAAGTGTCCCAGCGGCGGTTGAGCTGGCCCTGGGGGTGGTGGTGTCGGCGCCGGGTGCGGCGGATGATGCGTCCCATGCGCCTCCTTCAGCGGGTGTCTGGGTGTTGGTGTGTTGGGTGGCGGATATGTGCCTGTTTTGACGCCTTCTAGTGTATCGCGCCGGGTGCCTACTGAGGGGGTTGAGGCTCTGGTGGTTTGGGGGTAAATATGTGAGCTTGGAGAAGGCGTGCGGTTGGTTTTGTGGGTGGAACCACGAAAACTATATATTCTGAATTAGCTATATAAGTATTGAGGGTCTGGGTGGCTCGCATATGCCTAGGATGAGATACAGGAAATCTCCACGAGATGTGATAGGCACTTCATGCTTTTCTCCCCTTCAGTGCTTCATATTGAGGTAGCATTCAGCGGTCTTTCAGAATTTTTGAAGGTAATTTCCGTATCAGCCTCATTCTAAGCTTGAGGCGTCACTTTATATGTCATAATCGCTATATGCATTCTGATGTTTTTTCTGTCATCGCGGATCCGACTCGCCGCCGAATTGTGCGTATTCTCGCTGAGCAAACCCACACGGTGGGTGCAGTGGTTGAAAAGCTGGGCATGAGCCAGCCGACCATTTCGAAGCACCTGAAAGTCCTTCGCGATGCAGATGTGGTCTCCGTGACCGTGGAGGGGCAGCGTCGCCTCTACTCCCTGAACCCGGATGTATTCGCCACTGTGACCGAGTGGATTAACGAGACCGTTCAGATTGCACGCCAGTCCAATGAGGCGCACGCACCCGTGGCACTGCCCGGTGGCGTGACTGCATCTGCCTCCGACAAGACGGCAGCTGAGAAGCCGGTCGAGAAGACCTCCGAAAAGAGTGCTCCGAAGCCCGAGGCGACCGACTCCGAAACTCTCACCGTTGAGGCACCCACCTCCGAGGAAATCGAGCAGGCTCGCATTCAGCGCGCCCGCGCACAGTACCTGACCCCCAGCGCGCGCATCTACTCGCGCCCTGCGGAGCAGGCTGCTGAGAGTGCCGCTTCCGAAGCTGTCGCTGAGAAGGCAGGAGCTACTGAGCCTACCCCGCAGGAAGAGGCAGTGGATAGCACCCCGATGCGTCCCTTCACTCCCGCAGCCTACGGTTACGACGCTGGGGTGACCCCCGCGGCGTCGGCAACCCCCGCTCAGGCCGCTACCCCTGCGGCACCTGCTGAGGCTAAGCCTGTTGTAGCGCAGAAGCCGGTGGTATTCCCTCAGCCTGCGGCTGTGGTGTCTTATGGCACCGACCCCGCTGCGGTTGTGGGTGGCTCGATTCAGCCTATCCCTGTGATCCCCGAGGCTGTTGTGCTTGAAAAGATTGCCGAGGAAAAGGCTACCGACGAAAAGGGTGCAGCTGAGAAGCCTGTTGCACCCGCTGAATCCGTCAAGGAAGAAGCAACCCGCAAGGAATTTGCAGCTGAGGATTCTGCCGCTGAAAAGTCTGTGATTGAGAAGAACGTAGTGGATGAAGCCGCGGCAGAAGAGCCCGTGAAGGCTGAATCTGTTGAGGCTGAGTCTGTTGAGGCTGAGTCTGTTGAGGAAGCAGCTTCGCCCGCAGAAGCTACTGAGATGGCTGAACTCGGTGAGGGTGAGCCTGCCAATGATGAGCTCACCAAAGATGAGCCTGTCGAGGGTGAGCCTGCTAAGGCTGAAACCTCCGCTGAGGAGCCCGAGTACCAGACCATGCCCGCCTACGATTCGGTGTACCGCCCCAGCACTGAGACGACCAACACCGAGGCGAAGGACACTCATCGCGGTGGTCTCTTCGGCTTCCTGCGTGGCCGCCGCCGCTAAGGCGCGCCCTGACGCCGTTCAACCTCCGGCATAACTCATCGATAAAGCACACACACTCTCACTCACCTTTATCTAACCGAAAGACGCATTCACGTGGCTATTCATCGTAAAATTCTGCGCTGGCTCGAGAACGAACTGTTCGAGGGCAATATTCAGCTGGGTCAGGACCTGCCCAGCGATAGCGAGATTGCGCGCGCTATTGGTGTGGGTCGTTCCCGCACTCGCGAGGCTCTGCGCACCCTGGAAGATATGGATCTGGTGCAGCTGTACAACGGCCGCGGCAAGGAAATGCTGGTACACCTGAGTGATGAGCCTGCTTCCGCCGCTAGCGCTGCTCTGCGCCTGCACATGTCCAGCTCGCGTTACCCGACTCGTGACCTGGTGCAGACTCGTATTCTGCTGGAAAGCTGGGCGATTGCGCGTATTGACCCGAAGACCGCCTCCTTTGTGGAGATGGACGAGGTCCTGGAGCAGATGGAAGATTTCGATCTGTCGATTCGTGACTTCCTGGAGCTTCTGTTGACGTTCCACCACCAGGTGATGCGTTGCGGTGGTAATGAGTTGCTGGTGGGTCTGCTCGCGTCGGTGCGTCAGCCGAGTTTTGAGTCGATGCTGTCGCTGGTGGGCCGTATGCCGCTGTGGAGTAGCGCTGTGGAGCGTCTGCGTGCTGAGAGCCGCGCTATTGCGGAGGCTCTGAAGGCTGGCGACGCTGCGACTGCGCGTGCCATGGTGATTGGTCAGCTGCGCGGCATGTATTCCGATGCCGGTATTGACCTGGAGCAGGAGGCGACCTCTGCGAATGGTCTGCCGGGCGAGCCGATTGCGTCTGAGTTCGCGCCGGTTGATGTGGATGAGTTCGCCGCTGATGACTTTGACGATTTGCTGCAGGATGACCCGTCCTTCGCTGATGCGGAGGCTCTGCCCGCCGCAGATGCACCCGTTGCGGCACCCGCTTCTGTGGAGCCTGCGGCTGAGCCTGTTCAGGTTTCTGCTCCGTCTTCTGTCGTGGAGTACACGGTGCCTGAGGGCGATATTGTCTACATTGAGGAGACTGCTGCTGAGACTCCTGTGGAGCGGGTTGATGAGCCTGCTGAGGTTCTTTCTAGCTCTAACGCTTCTGGCTCTGACAAGGTAGAACGTTCCATCCCCGCTGTTGCTCAGCCCGCACCTGCTGTAGCTCCTGTTGCTCCCGCGCAGCCTACCGCTCATTCGGTGAGCGCGGATGTGCCGCTGAGCTTCGGCACCCCGCGCGGCTTCAACCCGTCTGCTCAGGCTGCCCCGGTCGCTCAGGCTACCCCGGCTGCTTCTGTGGCTCCGGTGTCTGGCGCCCAGACCCTCAATTCGCAGACTCTCAGCTCCCAGACCCCCAGCGGTCATCTGCCGAGCGTCCCTGCCGCGTACGCGCAGGAAGAGGCTGAGGGTCCCGCGAAGGTTCTGCGTGCTTCTACGGCGGCTCCGCGTCGTCGTAGCGGCCAGATTATTTCTCCGGTGCGTGCGACCATCATTAAGCCGGTGGACCGTAGCCAGGTGCTGACTGCGCCTGCTCGTACCGCGCGTCCTGCGGTTGTTGCGGCTACCTCTGCGTCTGCTGAGTCGGCGTCCTCTGAGAAGGTTCTGCGTGCCCCGGCGCGCCAGGAGGAGCCCGCTACTCAGGCGGCTGAGCCTACCCGTCTTGAGGCGGCAGCGACCATTCACGATACTTACGAGAAGCTTCCTCATGAGGAGCCGGTGCAGGAACGCCGCGGCATCTTCTCGAAGATGAAGCGTTTCTTCGGCGTAGATGTGTACGAGCCTGAGCATGACGAAGCGCAGGAGAGCGCTGAGAAGGATCAGGCAGTGAAGGAGCAGGTTCTGAAGGCTGAAACGAAGTCCGAGCCCCAGCATGAGCTCCAGCCTGAGCCCCAGCCCGTCATTGATCAGGAGGCGCTGGCTCGTGCCGAGGCTGAGCGTGCTGAGCGTTTGAAGGCGTTGCACGCGGCGGCTGAACAAGAAGCTGCTGAGAAAGAGGTAGCTGAGGAAAGCGCCGTTGAAGAACCCGCTGAGGCTTCTGACCCCGCGCAGGAATCGGCTGCGGAATCGGTAGAGGCTGCCTCCTCGGCTGAGGAGAGCACTCCTGATGCTGCTGTAGCTTCTTCCGGTTCGGTGCTGTCTCATGGCCGCGCTAAGGGCTCGAAGAAGTCGAAGAAGAAGCGCCGTTAGGGCTACCGAATCCCTGTTTTCGCCCCGAGATATCCTCGATATACCCGCGGGAAAAGCGGAAATTCAGGGAAAAACTCCTGAAAAGCCGCTCTCGAATGGTGAAAATGGGGGTAAACCTAGTACTCTAGGTAGGTAGCGCTCTAAAACGCAAGGGTATTTCTGTGCCTAAAATGCGTTTTGGATCGGTTATACCGGTATAAATATCCCCGGGTAGCTACCGAGTCGAATGGCTCGGCCGGGTACGAGTAAAGTGAGGAAATCCTATGGGTTCCGTTATCAAGAAGCGCCGCAAGCGTATGTCCAAGAAGAAGCACCGCAAGCTGCTTCGTAAGACCCGCCACCAGCGCCGCAACAAGAAGTAAATAGACTTCTTTCGCCCCGCCCTCCGTATGGAGAGGCGGGGTTTTTGCGTTCCTGTAGTTTTTGCGGGCTGGGTTTTGTACGCCGGGTTTTGTATTTGTAGAGGGTATGTGCGGGTCACCTGTTTGGGGTGCGGCGCGCTATCTGAGAGACTGGGATTATGACTGAAACTTCCACCATTAAAGTTCACCTCATGCGTCACGGCGAGGTGCACAACCCCGAGCGCATTGTGTACGGCCGTCTGCCCGGCTACCGTCTGTCCAATAAGGGCCAGCAGATGGTGCGTCTGAGTGCTGAGGAGTTCGCGGCTCGTTCTGAGCGAGGCGCCCGTTTCGTGCACCTGGTCTGCTCGCCGTTGCAGCGTACCCGTGAGTCTGCCGCCCCGGTTGAGGAGCTGCTGGGCCTGACCGCGCAGCCGGATGAGCGCGTCATTGAGGCGGATAACTACTTTGAGGGTCTGCACGTGAACGCGCAGGAGCTGCTGAGGAACCCGCGTCACTGGACGAAGCTGTACAACCCGGCGCGCCCCTCCTGGGGTGAGTCGTACCTGGATCAGATTCGCCGTATGGCGGCGGCTGTTCAGGATGCGGCGCGTACCGCCTACGAGTTGGGCGGCAAGGGTGCGGAGGCGATTATTGTGTCGCACCAGCTGCCGATTTGGATTACTCGCCTGGGCGTTGAGGGCCGCATGCTGCAGCATGACCCGCGTGCCCGTGAGTGCAACCTGGCGTCGATTACGACTCTGGCGTTTAGCACCACTGATTTTGAGCATGAGATGCCGCATTTTGTGGGGTATTCGGAGCCTGCTGCGCCGCTGTACGGTGGCGTGATTCAGCTGCCCGGTAGCTAAAACATCCGGTAGCTAGTTCCTGAAGCTGTTTTTGGGCATAGCAAGAGGCTGTGAGCCCATCCGTTACGGATGCGCTCACAGCCTCTTACTGTAAACCTTGAGGGGCGCACGAGCTGCAAACCTAGCTGTCCTGACTAGTTCTGCCCGTTATCCTGATTCGGTGTGCCGTCCTCGGGGTTCTTAAGCTCGGGGTCCTTATGATCAGAATCCTGCTTGTTGTTCGAATCTGCTTCGCGGCTGCGGCGTTCGCGTTCTGCTTTTGCCTTGAGCCAGCGCAGGTACTCTTCATCGTCGTCGGGGGAAGACACCGAGGGCGCCGGGGTGCCGCGTCGCTGACCGAAGCCGGGGCGAGGACCACCTGCTGCGGGCTGTGCCTTGGGGCGGCCCAGGATAAGCCACATGAGCGGGCCCACCACGGGGAAGAGCAAGGTAACGAGAACCCACAGCCACTTGGGCAGGGTTCGCGCCTCGTGTGCGGGGGTGCGGACGGCGTCCAAGAGGGTGTAGAGGGTCAGCCCCACGATGAGGGCGGCGCCGCCAATAATCAGCATGGCTCGAATCATAAGCACTACTATGACATACCGCCGCGTTATTGCGGAACTGTGAACCGGGTGCCCGCTAGCGGCGTAATGGCGCGGCAATCCGGCGCAGAATCGTACGTCGGCTTAGTAGCCAGTCTTAGTAGCCGGTGAACACCTGAACCTCGTGGCTAATAATGTCCAGCGAGCCCAGCCACACGGCGAGGGCAAGAATCACGGAGTACACGAGCGCCACAATACCCGCCTGCTTGAGCACGGGAATCAGGTCGCGGCCGCCGCGCGTCCACACGGTCACGCAGGAGTGGATGGTCGGGCCGACCAGCAGGAAGATCAGCAGGAACCAGGGGTTCTCATCGAGCAGGAGCACGCCCAGACCCAGTGCCAGCGCCATCTCCACGATGTAGGTGATGCGCGACCAGCGTTCGCCCAGGCGGACCGCCATGGTCAGCTTGCCCGCCTCAATGTCGGTGGGAATGTCACGCACGTTATTCGCCATGAGGAGCGCACAGGAAATCAGACCAATGCCGATAGCACCAACCCAGCCGAGCAGGGTCAGGGTGTGCGCCTGCGTGTAGAGGGTGCCCAGGGTAGCAACCAGACCAAAGTAGACGAAGACGAACACGTCACCCAGGCCCATGTAGCCGTAGGGGTGCTTGCCGCCGGTGTAGCCCCACGCCGCGAAGACGCTGGAGGCGCCAATCGCCAGGAACCACCACTGGTTCGCCAGAGCCACCAGGGCAAGACCGGCAAGCATCGCTAGACCGAAGCAGGCGAAGGCGGCGTACTTGACGGAGCGGGGGCTTGCCACACCGGAACCGACGAGGCGTAGCGGACCCACGCGGTCTTCGTCGGTGCCCTTGATGCCGTCGGAGTAGTCGTTGGCGTAGTTCACACCAACCTGCAGGAAGAACGCGACGAGGAACGCCAAGAACGCGTAGAGCGGCTTGAATTCGTTGACCTCGTAGGCAGCAGCTGAGCCGGCAATAATGGGGGCGACGGCGAGCGGCAGGGTGCGCAGGCGAGCGCCTTCAATCCATTGGGCGGCAGTTGCCACGGGGGTTCCTTCCGGGTCTAAGTGCGTATGATGCGTGGGTTTTGTGATGAGACGGGTTGTGACGGTGACGGTCAGAGCGTGCGGGCGACTGCGTGTGCGGGGTGAAAACCCGCGGATGAGCCTGCTTTAGCCCTGACGATAGTCTCTGTCCAGGATACTGTATATTTCTGCACGGTCCGGCTTACCGGTGCTGGTGAGTGGGAAATCCGGCAGGATGCTCAGCTGCTTGGGTGCGGCGGGCGCGCCGAGCTTTTCTGCGCAGCGGGCACGCAGTAGGGCGCAGAGTTCTTCGTTCAGGGAGGGACGATTCTCGGTAGATGTAGCCGCGGCACCGGCAGAAGGTACGAGCGTGACCACGGCGGCAATGGCTGTGCCCCAGCGGGCATCGGGTAGGCCGACTACGCAGGCTTCGCGTACGGAGGGGTGCTCTTCGAGGACGGTCGCCACGGCGCGGGCGGAGATTTTTACGCCTCCGCTGATGAGTACGTCGTCGCTACGGCCGAGCACCTGCAGGCGCGGCTCGCTACAGTTCTTGTTGCTGTTGGGAGCTGCTGCAGGGCTCAGCAGCCCGTAGTCGTCGGTGCGGTACCAGCGGGTGCCGTCGGCGGCGGTGAAGAAGTGCTCGGCGGTGCGGGCGGCGTCGCCAATGTAGCCGCTGGCGAGGTGCGCGCCGCTGATCCAAATACGACCCACCTGCACAGACTCTTCATTCGCCGACTTCCCCTCAATATCCGGTACGGCGGGCATACCTTCTTCGGGTACGAGCTCAACCCGCACGCCGGGCAGTACGGAGCCGGAGTAGACGCATCCGCCGGCGGTTTCGGCGCTACCGTAGGTGGTCACCGTGTTCAGCCCCAGTGCGGTGGCGGCGGCGAGCAAGTCGGCGCTGGCGGGAGCGCCTCCGAGTAGGATGCCGGTGAAGGAGCCGAGCGCCTCGTGAATTTCAGCGCCCAGGTGCGGGTTGGCGTCCGCGCTTTCGAGCAGCTTATGGAGCTGGGTGGGCACCAGGGAGATAAACCGGCGTGCCGAGCTCATATGCTCAACCGCCTGCAGAAAAACCTCGGGAGTGAAATGCACCGGCTCGGTCACAGAGCGGGCAATGACCGGGGCGGTACCGGCGAGCACGGAGCGGGCGAGCACCTGCGCGCCAGCAATATAGTGCGCCGGAAGAGCCAGAAGCCACTGCGATGCCGCATCGGAGTTTGAGGCGAAGAAGCGCTCGGTGGCTACCGCACTGGCAACAAGAGCTCGCGCAGTCAGTGCGGTGCGTTTAGGGGTTCCGGTGGATCCGGAGGTGCCCACCACCAGGGCGATAGGCTCCGTAGCCGCACCCGCATCCGCCGCGTACCCACCCAGTAGCTGCTCAAAGGCACCCAGCATGGCGTGAGGGTCGGCGGGCTGATCGGCGCGCACCTGTACCGCCTGCGAGTGCAGGGCAACCTCCTGCGGGGCGGGGGAGGGCGCGAGCCCGGGTACTGGGGTGTTCATCATGGCTAAATCCTTAGCGGCTGTTTGTAGCGGCTGCGTGCTGTTATGCGACGGTGTGATATGCCGGTGCGTCATCAAATGCGCTGGAGCCGGATTCTTAGCTGAGGTTCTCAGGGTTGAATCCGGCTCCGAGCCTATGCATCTGAAACTACTTCTGTAGAAGGGCTGTCTCTTAGAAGTAGTAGGGGTAGTTGGACCAGTCCGGGTCACGCTTCTGCAAGAACGCGTCGCGACCTTCCACGGCCTCGTCGGTCATGTACGCCATGCGGGTTGCCTCACCGGCGAAGACCTGCTGGCCGAGCATGCCGTCATCGGGCAGGTTGAAGGCGTACTTGAGCATGCGGATTGCCTGCGGGGACTGGCGGGCAATGTGCGCCGCGTATTCCAGGCCCTTGTTCTCGAGCTCTGCGTGGGGGACGACGTCGTTGACTGCGCCCATTTCGTACATGCGCTGTGCGTCGTATTCCTTGGCGAGGAAGAAGATTTCGCGGGCGAACTTCTGACCCACCTGGCGTGCGAGCAGCGCCGAACCGTAGCCTGCGTCGAAGGAGCCGACGGTTGCGTCGGTCTGCTTGAACTTGCCGTACTCTTCGGAGGCGATGGTCAGGTCAGCAACTACGTGCAGGGAGTGGCCGCCGCCTGCAGCCCAGCCGGAGACGAGGGCGATAACGACCTTGGGCATGGTGCGGATGAGGCGCTGCACTTCCAGGATGTGCAGTCGGCCTGCGCGTGCCGGGTCGATGCTTTCTGCGGTGTCGCCGCTGGCGTAGTGGTAGCCGTCGCGGCCGCGGATGCGCTGGTCGCCGCCGGAGCAGAATGCCCAGCCGCCGTCCTTGGCGGAGGGGCCGTTGCCGGTGAGCAGTACGGTGCCTACGTTGGAGGTCATTCGGGCGTGGTCGAGGGCACGGTAGAGTTCGTCCACGGTGTGCGGACGGAACGCGTTGCGGACCTCGGGGCGGTCGAATGCGATGCGCACGGTGGGCAGATCGCGTAGGATTTCGCCGTTTTCGTCGCGCTCAACCTGGCGGTGGTAGGTGATGTCGGTGAAGTCTTCGAAGCCTTCGACGACGCGCCAGTCGGCGGGGTTGAAGATGTCCGAGACCTTTTCGGGAAGTTGTGCAGTCATAGACCCTATTCTACGTTGCCCGGGCGCTGTCTGAGGCTGCGAACCAGGTTGCCGGGCATAGCGAATCAGGTTGCCGGGCATATAGGAAGGCCCGGACCGCGTGGGTGCGACCCGGGCCTTAGAAGTTGGGTAAGGAAGCTTACCCGGTCTTGGTTACCTAGGGGTTACTTGACCTTTGCGAGCTCTACCGCGCGGTCGAACTCTTCGTCAATGACCTGGTTCTTCTTGTAGGTGACCAGGGAGACGATGATTGCGATCAGCAATGCCGACGCGAAGCCGGGAACCATTTCGTAGAGCACGGACTTCATCGGGCTCTGGCCCCATGCGAATGCCACAACGGCACCGGTGATCATGGAGGCGAGTGCACCCTGGGTGGTCAGCTTACGCCAGTAGAGGGAGAGCAGAACGGTCGGGCCGAATGCCGAACCGAAGCCAGCCCAAGCGAATGCGACCAGCTGCAGAATGGAGCTGTTGGGGTTCCATGCCAGGGCACCGGCGACCAGCGCCACGATTGCCACGCCTGCACGGCCGAGCCACAGGGACTTGGATGCGCTGAGCTTCTTCGAGGAGAAGATGCCGTAGAGGTCCTCAACCAGAGCGGAGGAGCACACGATCAGCTGCGAGGAGAGGGTGGACATAATTGCCGCCAGAACCGCAGCCAGAATCAGGCCCGCAACGAGGGGGTGGAACAGAATCTGGGAGAGGTCCAGGAAGACCGACTCAGCGGTTTCGGGGTTGGTGAGGGACGCCTCGGGGTGGCGTGCAAAGTATGCGATACCCATGAATGCGCCGCTCAGTGCGCCGAACACGGTCAGGACCATCCAGCTGATGCCGATGCGGCGGCCGGACTTAGCGTCCGCGGGGGTGCGCATTGCCATGAATCGCACGATAATGTGCGGCTGGCCGAAGTAGCCCAAACCCCATGCGAGGGACGAAACGATACCGGCGAAGGTGGTGCCTGCGAAGATGCTCAGTGCGTCGGGACTTACCTGGCTGATGGACTCAACCACGGGGCCCACGCCGCCGAGGTTAATAATAGTGACGACCGGAACGGCAATGAGTGCTGCGAGCATGAGCAGGCCCTGAACCATGTCGGTGTAGGATGCGCCCATGAAGCCGCCGAAGAAGGTGTAGAACACGGTGATGCCTGCCAGCAGGAGCATACCGGTGTGGTATTCCTGTCCGAAGGAGGACTTGAAGAACAGGCCGCCGGACACCATGCCGGAGGAGACGTAGAAGGTGAAGAACACCAGAATCACGACGCCGGAGACGATGCGCAGCACGCGCTTGGTGTCATGGAGGCGGTTGCTCAGGAAGACGGGGACGGTCACGGCGTCGCCTGCTACTTCGGTGTAGCTACGCAGTCGCGGTGCCACGAACTTCCAGTTGCACCATGCGCCGATGGTCAGACCGACGGCGAGCCATGCCTGGGAGAGGCCGCTGAGGTAGACGGCGCCCGGCAGACCCATGAGGAGCCAACCGGACATATCGGAGGCGCCCGCTGAGAGAGCGGCGACGGTGGGGGAGAGCTGTCGCCCGCCCAGCACATAGTCGTCAAGACTGTTGTTTTTGCTATTTGCCCATAGGCCGATTGCGATCATGGCAACAAAATAAATCGCCAGCGCGATGACCTGGTATGTACTCGCGGCCATAATGTTCCTTCTCTCCTGGTGATAGTGTGCGCCTGTGTGTATTTATGCGCTACCCCATAACTTTATGAGTGGCATAGGATACAGTCTAGGCTTTGAGGGGCTGAAAATAAAGTCTATTTGACGTCTAGGAATGAGAAGCTATGGAATAAATATGTATTTTCTGTGTAAATTCCTTGGTCGTACACGTGGGGCAATGTGGGAGCGTGTGCGAAAAAGTGCCCGAAAAACCCCTGAAATTCAGGGTTTCGGGCACTTCGGTGCAAAAGATGTAGTTGAAAAGCAACGCAAACGCTCAATGGCATATGCATCTAAAACGAATTAAACGAAAAATTTAAAAGCCGTTCGGAGTGTTGAACTGTTACACAACAATGTCACAGAGGCTTAGAGATCCCTCACGACCCACGGCTCAGAAGCCATACGAGCCGGGTCAAAACGCTCCAAAATCGCCGCCGCATTAGGCACCGGAACATCCGCGGAATGGGCGGAGCCATCAGCGTTATACACCGGAATAGACGCGGCAATCCAACCCAAAATCGTCGGAATCTCGACACCCGCCTCACGCAGCTGCGGCAGGGTTACCGCCCCGTCACGCTTCGCCAGGCGCTTACCCTCCTCATTCAGTGCCAGCGGCACGTGAGCGTAACGCGGCTGCGCCAAACCCAAAAGCTGCGCCAAATACGACTGGCGAGGCGCCGAAGGGAGCAAATCATCACCGCGCACAATCTGCTCAACCCCCACAAATGCATCATCCACTACGGAGGTTAGGTTATAGGCGTAGGTGCCGTCATTGCGCACCAGCACAAAATCATCCACCAGGTCGGTGTAGGTGCCGTAAAAATCATCCTGCACCGTGTAGCTCGTGCGCTCGGCGCGCAGACGCAGAGCCGGCGGACGCTGGGTGCGGCGCTCCTCCCGCTGCGCTTTGCTCAGCTCGCGGCAGGTCCCCGGGTATGCGCCCGGCGCACCGTGCGGGGCACTCGAAGCCTCCTGAATTTCGCGGCGGGTACAGAAGCACTCATAGACGAGGTTTGCCTCGCGCAGCTGCGCAACCGCCTGCTCATAGGCGGCAAGGCGCGTGCTCTGATACAGTACGCCCGCCTCTTTAATCTCGGCTCCCTCAACGCGCTCTGTCGGGGCGCCAGGGCTTGCATCCCAATCCAGACCCAGCGCCACCAAGTCAGCAATCTGACGCTCCGCAGCACCCGGGCGCACGCGATCCAAATCCTCCACGCGCAGATAGAAGGGCTTGGCGCCGCGGCGAGCCATCGCCCACGCCAAAATAGCGGTACGCAGATTACCCAGATGCAAATCCCCCGAGGGGGAGGGGGCGTAGCGTCCGGTACCGCTGGGGAAAGGCAGGTTCGAAGGGGTGGAAGACGAGGTCGGGGAAGAAGTCATACTCCTATCCTATAGGGCGCGAATTTTTGGTTCGTGCCTAGAACCTCGTTGGAGGCGGGGTAGCTAGGGGAATGCGCTACCCGGCTAATCAATCTGCAGGGGTTGTCAAGCATCACGTGCCACCTGCCCGTAGAGGCGTAATTATGCGGAATGATGCACTTTTATGCCCTTAGTGATGTGCAATAGTGCAAAAATATGTTCTCCAGAAGCCCGAATAGCCCCGCAAGTACCAAAAATTACAGTAGGGTTGTATCTATGGCTCGTACTATTGAACTCGCAGACGGCGTGTACCGTATTGCGACCGACAACTACCGACTGAACACCGGACTGGTCCTCGGACTGGAACGGGCACTTGTCGTGGATACCGGCGCAGGTCCCCGTCAGGCAACCGAAATCTATGATGAGGTTCGCCGTCTCACGCGCCTTCCTATCACCGTCGTAAACACTCATGGACACTATGAGCGTTTCTTCGGTAACGATGTTTTCGCGGCAATGGGTGCCGAAGAATTCTGGGCGCATCCTCGCGCCGCGCGCGCAATTCGTAAATACGGTGAGGCGCAGCGTCCCTACGTCGAGACGCTCGAACCGGAAATGGCGCACCATCAGGGTGCCGCCACCAATATTGTTGTTCCCAACCGCCTGGTCGCCAATAGCGGTGACGGTATTACCTTCACCCCCATTGATCTGGGTGAGCGTAGCGCAACCCTCATGTACATGGGTCCCGGCCACACCGATGGTGACATTCTGGTCGGTATTGAAGATGTGCTCTTCATGGGTGGTCTGATTGAAGAGGGTACCGACCCCTACTTCGAGGATTCCTTCCCCGACCGTTGGATTGACACTCTTGGTGCCGTGCTCGAATTTGATCGTTACCGCGTGTTTGTGCCCGGTAACGGTGAGCCGGTAGACCGCACCTTCGTGGAGCGTGAACGTAACACCATGGTGACCGCTATTGAGTCGATTCGCTCCTCCACTTTGGATCGTGATGATGAGGCGACGACTGCGGCAATGTATAAGCTGCCGTACGCGCCGGGTGCTACGCGCTTCCTGCTGGATCGTTTGGCTCAGCTTGAAGGCGCGCCGGTGGCGGCATACCTCGATGCGGAGCACCCGGATACCAGTGGTTTCACGGGTCCGATTACTCTGGGTCAGGCATCGTACTAAACCCCATATTCAATATGCCTTATGAGGCATAAATACAGGTGAGGGCTGGTTTCTACAGTAGAAACCAGCCCTCACCTGTATTTATGCCCTCAGCTGCTACATGCTTTTAGCAAGGGTGATGTTTTTAGCGCTGAACGTATTGGGCGCGCATTGCCTCGCAATCAGCTGTCAAAGAGGCAGGGACCTCACCCATCGCCTCGCACAGCTGCACGAAACGGTGACGCCAATCCAGGTGCTGCAGCGCCTGACGAATCTGCTGCTCACCCTGTGCGGGGGTCCAGCGGGCGGCAGCGTCGGCAACCTGCGCGAGGCCCGCGCGTGCATCAGCGTGATCAATGTCGATGGTCGCGCCATCCCAAAGGATTTCACGTACGGTGGTGGTGTTCGGAACCTTGCCGACCACGGTCACGCCCGAAGCCAGGGCGTCGGTCCAACGGCCGGTGATGTACTCCTTGGTCGGGTGAGTGTAGGGGGCGGGGCTCACCGAGGTAGAGAAGGCTAGCAGGAACTTCGCGCGGTTCAGCGAATCCTGCAGGTGCTGAGCCGACTCGCGGTCATTTGCACCGAAGGGCGGGCGGCCCTCAAAGCTCAGACCCAGCTCGCCGGCGAGGGCGGCGGTCGCCTCGTCATCTTCGTAGGCGGCGGGCTGGCGACCCACGCGCAGCAGGTCGGTGCTCTTCGACTCCAGCGCCGCCAGACGGTCGCTGAACTTGCTCCAAACATCCGCACCCCAGGGCAGAACGCCGGGGTTCTTCACGCCCGCGGCAGTCCAGGGCTGAACGTCATCAACGTCCGCAACGAAAATACGGTCGTAGGTGGAGGACTTCGCAACGGCGGGAATACGGTCATCCCAGAAGCTATCAATCACCCAGCCGTAAATCACGCCGTAGCGGCGGAACGCGAAGGAACGCTGCGAAATGGCGTACAGCTGACCGGGATCAGAAGCAATCACCAGGCAACGCTTCGAGCCGCCCTTGAGGCGGGGCAGACGCGCCAGAAGCTTCGTTTCCTTGCTGAGGGATGCGCCCACATCCACGGTGTGTACGGTACCGCCGGTGTAGCGGGCGAGAAGCTCCGCCATAGCGTGTACGGGAACCCAACCGGCTCCGGAGGGGACGGCAACAATAATATCGAGTGAGCTCATGAGAATCCTTGGGAGCGACGTCCGCCGCATGCACCGGGCTCACCGGGGTAAAACCTCGGGTCGCGGGCGGTGTGCATCAGCGGCAAGAGCGTGAATGTCAATAAATGATAGATAGGGTGCCTTACGTCAGCAGGGGCGCAAAAAAACGCGAATGCAGCGGCGAGTGAAACCGCTACAACCGGCTAGCTTTCAGCCACGGAAGGCTATGGCACAGGTAGTTTTCAGTATATCGGTCAACCCTGCGCAGGGGGCTTAGCCTGCTGCCTTTAGAAACAGCTTTAGGGTGTGTGAATGCGCACCTCAACGCCCGATTCGGTGCCAAACCCGGCAGCCATGCGCGCCAAATCAGTATTCGGGGCGGCAGCCACCGTGAAGAAACGATCCACAGCCGCAGTGAACTGCTCCTGACGAGCCATATCACCGTGTTCAAGGGTCGTGAAAATACCGCCACCGGCATCGTCAAAGACCTCGACGCGTAGCTCGGGCAGAAGCTCAGTATTCGGCAGGTTCAGCGAGGACACATCGTGCTGGAAGGTCAAATCACCGCACAGCAGGGTCACCGGCAGGGCGGTACCACCAATGACCGGGCGGGAGTTCTCATCCACACCGGCAGGGTAGTAGCCAGACAGCGACACGCCAATAGCGGTCGCAATCGTCCCGTCAATACCGGCAAGACCGCGATTAGCAAACACGCGCGCGGGGGCGGACTCACCCAGGGCGGGGGCTGCCGCATCCAAATCACGCACCAGGTTTGAAGAACCCAGCACCATGAGGCGGCGCTGAGCCACCGCATCCTGCCAGACGCGGCGGGCGTAGGAGCGGCCAGCGGTGCGGTTGCGGTAATCGGTGTAGTCAACCGAGCTCTCAGCACCGGGGTGTTCGTAGACGGCAATGGCGCGCAGGCACTCATCCTGCAGCTCGCGGGCGGGCTCAACCCACTGCTCTAGCCAGCTCAGCTCGTCCACCAGCTCATCAGCGGCAGCAGAGGATGCGCACGCAAACTCGGCGAGCTCGTGCGGGGTCGACAGCTCCACGAAGGAGCGAGCGCCCGGCTCGTACCAGCTGGCGCGGCGCGGGGCGTAGAACGCGCACTGAATATCTTTGCGTTCCAGCAATGCGGTAATCGGGCGCGAGAGCGTCGGGTGGCCGAAGAGCACCACACGCTCAATCTGCGCGGCGGGGGCGAACGAACCATCAGCGAGCAGCTGCGGGTAGTGAGGAATGGAGGTTGCGCCGTGGCGCGCCTCGGAGGAAGGCTCCGCAAACAGCGGCAGGTTCAGCACGCGCGCGAACTCCGCCGCAAACTCGCCGGCACCGTCAGCGGCAACCACCACGGTGCGGTGCGCCGGGGTGAACTCCGCCAGGTCCGCCTGCGCCTCCAAAGAATCCAGAAGCCAACGCTGCTCGGCGCTGGAGAGCCCGGAACCCTCAGCGCGGGCGGCGCGGGCACGGCCCTCAGCCTGCGGGTCGTAATCCTCCAGCAGGCTCTGCGCCCACTGCGGCAGCATCTGCGCAAAACGGCCAGAGGGGGTCAGCGGCGTATCGAAACAAATGTTCAGGTGCACCGGGCCAATCGGCTCCGCCGACTGCTTGCGCCAATGCTCGGCGCTACGACCGGTCAGCGCATTCAGGCAGGCGGCAAAAGCCTGAGTCTGCTCGCCCTCCACCTGCTCGGGGTAGGAGGTCAAATCAGCTTCAGCACGCACAAAAGGATAGAAGAAACTCGCCTGGCGGGTCGTCTGATTCACGCCGCTACCGCGCAGACGCTCCGGGCGGTCAGCGCTCAGCACCGCCAGGGGCACACCGGCGTGGTAGGCCTCCATGACGGCGGGCATGTACTCGCCCAGAGCCGTACCGGAGGTGCACACCAAGCCCACGGGCTGACCGGACGCCTTGGCAATACCCAAGGCGGTAAAGGCTGCACTTCGCTCGTCCACGCGCACGTGCGCAATGAGGGCGCCGGCTTCAGCGGCGGCGGCAATAGCGTACGCAAGAGGTGCGCTACGGGATCCCGGAGACACGACAACATGCCGCATACCGGCACGAATCAGCGAATCGAGCACGGATACTGCGGTGAGCATGGCGGGGGTTGAGCGGTTTTCAGTCACCGTACCATTCTAATGCCGTAAGGTTTTTCATTCAGTTATGGTTACCCTTCACAGGCGCAACCTTGATAACTACAGTCTTCACAGTCCGCAGGCGCGTTCCAGTACCCGGTAGCAGGCAGTGACTCGCTCCACCCACCACTGGCGGGTCTGCATGTCGGTGGCGAGACGCTCCAGGCGCTGCGGACTGGGGGTGATGGCGCGCAGGTCCATGAACCCGTCGCGGGCGATGAGCGGCTCGTCGGTAACGTCCTTAGCCATGAGGGAGACCGTGCCCAGACCGCACCCGTACTTTAGGGTCGGTAGGGAGGCCGCCAGGGACGCACCGACACCAATGCCCACCGAAGACTCCAACGCAGAAGAAACCACCGCCGGAAGCTGCGCCTGCTCAACCAGCGCGAGCGCACGGCGTACACCGCCCAGCGGTGCCGCTTTGATAACCATCAGGTCCGCGGCGTTCGCGCGAGCCACCTTCAGCGGGTCTTCCGCTTTGCGGATTGACTCGTCTGCGGCAATGCGGGCGGGCAGCCCCTCCTTAGCAATGGCAAAGCGGAGCGCAGCCATATCCTCAATGGATGCCACGGGCTGCTCTGCGTAGATAATGCCGTACTCGCAGAGCTTGCGCAGTGCCTCAAGGGCACCGTCGAGGGTGTAGCCCATGTTCGCGTCCACCTTCAGGCGTGCATTAGGGAGGGCATCTCGTGCCGCCGCCACGCGGGCAATATCGTCAGTGAGGCTCTGGCCCTTCTCAGCCACCTTGATTTTGAGTTCCTGAATCTCCCCCTCGTACTTGGCGAGCACCTCCGGCACACGCTCCGCAGGTACCGCAGGCAGGGTCGCGTTCAGCGGGATGCGCGTACGCACCGGCTCCGGGGTGGGCAGCCACGCCGCCTCTAGCGCGCAGGCAAGCCACGCGGCAGACTCCTGCGCACCGTACTCGAGGAAGGGTGCAAACTCGCCCCAGCCGTGCGGGCCGCGAATCAGCGCACTCTGGCGACTGTTGACCCCGCGGAAGGTGACCGTCATCGGAATTTCGACCGTGAACAGGTTCTCCAGAACCTCCTGCAGCGGCGGCAGGGGAGTGTTCGTGAGGTGAAAACCGTAGCCGAGAGGCGGCACGCTCATACTGGTGTTCAAGGTATCTGCCCTTCTGTGATGCGCTATGAGCTCACCATAACATTCTGGGGGCGGGTGGGTGCGCTCGCACCCTGTCACGCATTCTCTGGAAACTCTCAGGTTGTGGTCGAAAAAACTTTAGTTTTTCATAGCTTAACCTGGGATAGTAGGTAGTTATTCGCCCGAGAACTCGGACGGTGCTTCGCATAAAACGGCAGCTTGGGGGCTACCGTTTTGAGGGGCTGGCATCGGCGGGCTCGGGTATCACTAACAGACATGAGGGCGAGAAGGTACAAAGGGTTATGAAGAAGAAAACACCGGCAAATACATCGGGTTCGGAAAACTCCGGTTGGGAGAGCTCCGAAAACCTCGATGCTACCAGTGTGCTTCACCCCGCTGATGTGCATGCGGCCGCTACTGACAATGCGCCCACTACGGTGTTTTCCTCTGATGAGACTGCGGTGCTCTCTGATTATCAGGACCCGACTGCGGTGCTCTCTGATTATCAGGATGCTACCCAGGTGCTCACCTCCCACGAAACGGCTACCCCTGCCGCTACGCACAGTGATGACCGCACGAAAGTTTTGACGGATTACGGTTCCTCGCCGGCTAACAAAACTGCGCCTGCAGGTTCCATGAATACCGGTTCCGCGAACGCTGAATCTGCGAATACCGAAGTTATTTCTTCGCACCCCGACACCTCAGAGGTTATTGGCGCGACTCGTCCTTTGCCGCGCGCTTACCGTGCCCCCATTAAGATTCCTGAGACGATTCCCTCGCCGCAGGAACGCGCCTCTCAGGGGAACTACAGCGCGGATGAACCGATGCAGGCTACGCGCCGTCTGGACCCGCCGAAGCCTCCGGTGAGCGGTTTCCCGCTGAACAATCAGATGGGTGCTTCCCCAATGGGTGCGCCTCAAATGGGTGCTCAACAGCCTCTTCCCACGCGTGCGATGCCTCCGCAGCCGGTGGCTTATCCTCCCGAGGCGTATCCTGCCGCCGCCTACCCGAACGGTGCGTATGTTCAGACCGGTCAGGTTCCCGTGGATGCTTCGGGCCGCCCGGTGAATCGTCCCGGCGAAGAGCAGGGGCACCATCTTCCGAGTACCGGTATTTTGATGCGTCACGTGATGGCGTTGCTGTTCTTGGGTCTGTCTCTCTACGGTGCGTTTGTGTTCTTCATTTACACAACGACTGGCCAGCAGGTTGATGAGCAGGCGTACACCGAGTATGCGCATCAGTTCAAGAGTTACCGCGGTCCGACCCTGACGGCGCTGGATTCTTTGCCCACGATTGTTGGTGTGATTGCGGTGCTGGGTCTGGTTGCGGTGCTGATTTGGAAGCACCGGTTCCTGCCTTCGCTGATTGGTGTGATGGCCGGTGCTGCGGCGGTGACGAGCACGTACCTGCTCAAGCACTACCTGATTGTGAAGCCCGACCTGGGTGTTCAGGAGGCGCTGAGCAACTCGGCGCCCAGTGGCCACACGACCTTTGCGGCGGCGGCTGGTGCGGCGCTCTTCCTGGCGGCGCCTCGTTTTTTGCGGCCCACGGTGGCTCTCTGCGCGGCGTTGGCAACCTGCCTGACGGGTGCCTCCACGATTATTAACGGTTGGCATCGCCCGGCGGATGTGGTGACCGCTATTCTGGTCACCGCCATCTGGACGGTTGTGGGTATGGGTGTGTTGCGTTATGTGCGTCCGGCAGATTTTGCGGTGCCGGCGCGTGGTGGTTTGGTGCTGGTGCCGTTGATGACGATTGCGACGCTGTTCCTGTCGTTCTGCGCGGTGATCCTGTATCTGATTGCGATTTTTGCGCCGATTCCCGGTGGTGCGTTTACCGCGGCGACCTGCATGATTATTGCGGTGAGCTTTGGTACGACGGCGTTGATGGTGAACCTGTTGCGTCCGCGTAATAGTAATCGCTCCGCCTATTCGAAGGTGTGGAGTTATCAGTAGACGTTGTTCCCCTCCCTGCTCGGGGTGTTTCAGCTCGGTGTGAGTTGAGGTATTGTCCGGGTGCGGGGAGGGGAATACAATATAAGTAATTTAGTATTTTAAATACCAATAATAAGGAGGGGGTTGCGCACCCCCTTTCACTCACCCCTGAAGAGAAAGGTGCGTACCATGGCAGGTACCCACGAAGGCCGCGTCCTCGTATTCCCCCAGCTCACCGAAGCGCTGACCCCCTTTGAAGATAAGCCCCAGGCCCGCAAGATCGTTGATGCCGACGGCGGCAACCTGACCCTCATGGAACTGGCTGCAGGCCAGTCCTGGCACGAGCACCACAGCGTCCACCCCGTCTTCGTGCAGGTGCTCAAGGGTGAAGTTATCTTCCACGTGAAGGACCGCGATATTACCCTGGTGCCCGGCAAGCCGATTCACGTGACCGCCAAGCTGCTGCACTCCCTGCGCGCTGTGAAGGACTCTACCCTGCTGGTGACCATGCTGACCGGCGAATCGCACCCCGAACCCAAGGTCAATATTGACGTCGAAGAGGTCTAATCCCCGGCCTCTAAACCCCTGACCCCAAAACCTTAGCTCGCCGCCGCATCTGCACCGGATGCCGCGGCGAGCTTTTTCTCTGTTCTCCTGCCCTCACATATGGCGGCAAGAATACCCTCAGCTACGCCCTGAGCTTTCTGCACGCTCGTACACCCCGCGCGGGCGTACCCTGAGAAGTACACTCCCGCTAACATCACAGGGAGCAACCCGAAAGGATACGCAATGCCCAAGTCACTGCAACGCCCCGTCGTTCTTCTCACCGGCGCCAGCTCCGGTATCGGCTACGACGTGGCGCCGCTACTGGTGCGCTACGGATACACCGTCTACGGTGCCGCCCGCCGCGTTGAGAAGATTGAAGAGCTCGCCTCCGAGGGCGTGAAAGCGCTCAGCCTGGACGTTACCGATGAGGCGTCCATGGAAGCCGCCGTACAGCAGATTATTGACGCAGAAGGCCGCATTGACGTGCTCATCAACAATGCAGGCTACGGATCCTACGGCGCCATTGAAGACGTCCCCATCGACGAGGCACGCCGCCAGTTCGAGGTGAACCTCTTCGGCCTGGCGCGCCTCACCCAGCTGGTGCTGCCGCATATGCGCGCACGGGGCAGCGGGCGCATCCTGAACATCTCCTCGATGGCGGGGCGTATTACCTCACCCCTGGGTGCCTGGTACCACGCCACCAAGTACGCCCTCGAGGCGTTCAGCGATGCACTGCGCATGGAAGTTGAAGAGTTCGGTATTGACGTGGTCATTGTCGAACCCGGCGGCATCAAAACCCCCTGGGGACTCATTGCGGCAGACCACCTCGAGGAATCCTCCCGAAACGGTGTCTACGCGGCTCAGGCGCAGCGCGTTGCGGCAAATATGCGCAAGCTCTACTCGCCCTCCTCCAACCTCTCAGAGCCCAGGGTTATCTCTAACGCTATTCTGCGAGCCCTGGAGGCGCGCCGCCCCAAGACCCGCTACCTGGTGGGATTCGGTGCTAAGCCCTCCGTGTTCCTGCATACCGTGCTGCCGGACCGTCTCTTTGACAAGGTGGCGCGCCGTATCTTCTAGAACCGAAATAGCGGCGAACTAGAGCATTAAAAAGCGGGCGGTGCTGCGCGAAACAGAATGTTTCGTACAGCACCGCCCGCTACGTTTTTCAAGAGCTAGTACTAGTCTACTACGGCGTGGGTCGGATCGAGCACGCGCGCCAAGAAAGCCTGAGTACGTTCGTGCTGGGGGCTGCCAATCACCTGATCGGCGGGACCCTCCTCCACGACCACGCCATCGGCCATGAAGACGACCTTATCGGCGACCTCGCGGGCGAACGCCATCTCGTGGGTCACCACGATCATGGTCATACCCTCGTCAGCAAGGTTGCGCATAATGCTCAGAACCTCGCCGACCATCTCCGGGTCGAGCGCACTGGTCGGCTCATCGAAGAGCATCAGGTCCGGGTTCATGGACAGCGCACGCGCAATAGCCACACGCTGCTGCTGACCACCGGACAGCTGAGCCGGGAAGCGGTCTTCCTTGCCCTCCAGACCAACCTTGGCGAGCTGCTCGCGGGCAACCGCCTCCGCCTCCGCCTTGGAACGGCCCAGAACCTTGATCTGAGCGATCGTGCAGTTATCCAGAATGTTCAGGTGGCCGAACAGGTTGAACTGCTGGAACACCATACCCATGTGGGTACGCACGCGGTTAATGTCTACGTCCGGGTCGGTGACCTCGGTATCGCCCACCATAATGGTGCCGTCGTTCGGCTCCTCCAGCAGGTTCACGCAACGCAGCAGGGTGGACTTACCGGAACCCGAAGGGCCGATAAGGCACACGACCTCGCCCGGCTTGACCTGCATGTCAATGCCCTTGAGAACCTGAACCTTGCCGTAGGACTTGTGCAGGTTAGAAATGCGCACCGAGGAGGCGGCCATGGATGAAGTTGAAGCAGTCATAGTATCTTCCGTAATCCGTATCTGTCGTTGCGCTTACTTGCGGCCCGCAAGCTGGGTGCGGCGCTCAAAGTATGCGGAGAGCTGGCCCAGCGGAACAGTGATAATCAGGTAGCACAGACCCGCAACCACCAGGGGAGTCAGGCCCGCGTTAGCGGCGGTCAGGCCCTCACGACCGAACTTCGCCAGCTCGTACTGAGAAACCGTCACGCCCAGCAGGTACACGAGGGAGGAGTCCTTGGTCAGCAGGATAACCTCGTTGGTCAGCGGGGGCAGAACCACGCGGAACGCCTGAGGAATAATGATCGAAATCATCGCGCGGGTGTGGGACATACCCAGGGAGCGTGCCGCCTCCATCTGGCCCTTCGGGATCGCCTGCAGACCCGCACGCAGAACCTCACTAATGTAAGCAGCCGAAACCATGCCCAGGGACAGGGTCACCGGAATCAGGTTATCCACGAAGCGAATCTTGAACGCCAGAGGAATACCGTAACCGAACGCGAAGAAAACCAGCAGCGCCGGGATGCCGCGGAAAAGCTCCACGTACAGGGTCGCAATCCAACGGTAGGGGGCGATAGAGGAAATACGCATGAGCGCCAGCAGTAGACCGCCGGAGAGGCCCACGATGAAGCCCAAGGTGGTGTACAGCAGGGTGTTCTTCAACGCCACGGTGATGACGTCGGGGAACTGCTGCGCCGCAACGTCCAGGTTGAATACCTGCTGGCTGAGGGTCTTCCAGTCAGCCAAAAGAATGGCTGCCAGGGCGATAACTGCCAGAAGGGCGTACTGTGCGTAGCGGAAGAGCTTCTGCTTCTGACGGGGTGAGAGTTTAGAGGACATGCGCTTTCTTATCCGTGTGCTGTTCGGTCAAGAGCGTTTTATACGCTCACAAGGGTGAAGGCCGGAGAATCCCCCAACCCAAAAGTAATAAGGGTACTCCTGAATTGGGGGAGAGGCTAACCGGCTAGACGCTTAGGAAGCGGAGGAAGAGGCGCTCGCGGAGGTGGAGGAAGTAGCACCAACCCACTTTGCCTTCATCTTGTCGAGCTCGCCGTTTTCCTTGAGCTTGGCGATGGTGGCGTTTGCCTTGGTTAGCAGTGCCTTGTTGTTGGAGGAAACTGCTGCGGCAATCTGCTCGGTGTTCTCGGAATCCTGGTAGGCAATCTTGAAGGAGTCCGGGTCATTGGTCAGCGCCTCGGACACCACGGAGAGGTTCGCTGCGACTGCCTTGACCTGACCGGTCTTCAGGGCGGAGAACATGAGGGAGGTGTCTTCGTACTGGATGACCTCTGCACCGTTTTCCTTGGCGTAGGTTTCACCGCTGGTTGCCTGCTGCGCACCAACGCTCACGCCCTTCAGATCTGCGGCAGAGGTGATGGAGGAACCCTTGGGAACCAGGATTGCCAGGTTGTCGTCGAAGTAGACGGTGGTGAATTCCATCTTGCTCTTACGCTCATCGGTTACGCCGATACCCGCAAGGGCGATATCGCACTGACCGGTGGCCAGGCCGGTACCGGAGTCCAGGCCCTCGAAGCTGATGGAGGTCAGCTGAGCCTTCACGCCCAGGTCGGAGGCGATAGCGTTGGCGATGTCTGCATCCAGGCCGACGATGGTGCCGTTTTCTTCGTATTCGAAGGGCTTGTAGGGGGTGTTGGTGCAGACGCTGAGGGTGCCGGACTTGACGAGGCTGACCTCGCCGTTGGCATCGGAGTTCTCGTTGGCGGTGGAGACGCAGCCGGTCAGTGCCAGGGGCAGTACTGCCAGTAGTGCGAGGGGCTTGAGGGATGCCTTCTTGAGGGATGCGGTGTTCATTGGGATGCTCCTGTGTGGGGTGTGCTCTATAAAATCTATGGTCTATTGTGCGCGCCTATGTTAAAAAATGCAAGTATATACATAAATATTCATAAATTTTTGCTGAATATGCATAATTCACACCCCCAAAAACTGAATAAAACCCCGAATTTGCGACTCGAAAACCACTTCAGAACGCACCTTAACGCACCGTGCGACACTACTACGGTTTACCCAACTATCGAATCTAGTAACCTCCATGCCACAATTGAGAGCGTGAACGCAGAGAAGAACACCCGCGCAACCCGCGCAACCCTAGACAAGAAAACCAGCGACATTGCCGCCATGTTCGATACCGTAGCCGAACGCTACGACCTCATGAACGGCATCCTCTCCCTCGGCCAGCACATCTACTGGCGCAAGCAGGCAGTCGCAGCCGTCGACGCACACCCCGGCCAGAAAGTGCTGGACGTAGCCGCAGGTACCGGCGTCTCCTCCGAGCCCTTCGCTGACGCCGGCGTGGACGTCATCGCAGCAGACCTCTCCGAAGGCATGCTGGATGTGGGTCGCCGCCGTCGCCCCGACATGACCTTCGTGCAGGCAGACGTCACCGCCCTACCCTTCGATGACGAAACCTTCGACGCGGTCACCATGTCCTACGGCCTGCGCAACGTCGCTAACTACCCCAAAGCACTGAGCGAAATCTACCGCGTACTTAAGCCCGGCGGACGCATTGTCATCCTCGAGTTCTCCACCCCGACCTTCGCCCCCTTCGGCGCGGTCTACAAGAACTACATCATGAAGGCAATCCCGCCGATTGCCCGCGCAATCTCCTCCAACCCCGAATCCTACGAATACCTCGCCGAGTCCATCATCACCTGGCCCAACCAGCAGGAATTGGCGCAGAAATTCAAGGAGGCGGGCTTCACCTCCGTGCAGTACCGCAACCTGACCGGCGGCATCGTCGCCATTCACCGCGGTTTCAAGCCCGAAGCACACAACGCATAGACACCGCGTTCACACACCACCGAAGACACCAACACCAAGAAGATAGAAGACACCGTGAGCAACGCAGAGCAGCCCATTGCCGCAACCGACCTGCTGGGAGACCTCGACCTGAAACTTCCCGCAGGCTTCGAACTCATTGCCGCAGACCCCAAGCTGGGTCCGCAGATTCTTTCCTCCCTCGCACGTATTGAGGAGCGCCTGGCCGAGGCGATCGCCCAGACCGACCACCTTGCGGACGTCGCATCCCGTCACCTGCTCTCCGCGGGCGGCAAGCGTGTGCGCCCCCTGCTGGCGCTGCTCTGCGCAGCCGTAGACGGCGAGATTAACGACGAGGTGATTGAGGCCGCCGTGGTGGTGGAGCTGACCCACCTGGCAACCCTCTACCACGACGATGTTATGGACGACGCTCCCAAGCGCCGCGGCGTGGACAGCGCCCAGATGATTTGGGGCAACTCCGTCGCAATTCTGACCGGCGACCTGATCTTCTCCCGTGCATCCCTGCTGGTGTCCGAGCTGGGCACCCGCCCCATGAAGATTCAGTCCCAGACCTTTGAGCGTCTGGTGCTCGGTCAGCTCTTTGAGACCACCGGACCCCGCGAGGGCCAGGACCTGCTCGACCACTACATCGCGGTCATTGAGGGTAAAACCGGCTCCCTGATTGCCGCAGCCGGCGAGTACGGCTCCCTGCTTTCGGGTGCTTCCGAAGATATTATCTCCATGGTCAAGGCGTACGGCGAGCTGGTGGGTGTGGCATTCCAGCTGGCTGACGACGTGATTGACATTGTGAGCGACGGCAAGACCAGTGGTAAGACCCGCGGCACCGACCTGCGCGAGGGCGTGCCCACCCTGCCGACCATCCTGCTGGACCGTGCGGTAGCTGCCGGTGACGAATCTGCTATTGCTGTTCGCGCCCTGCTGGATGCCGACCTCAGCTCCGACGAGGCTCTGGAGACCGCTGTGGAGGCACTCGCCGCCCACCCGGTCACCCAGGAAGCATGGCAGATTGCCTACGACTGGGCGGACCGCGCAATCGCCGCGATTGCTCCGCTGCCCGAGTCCACCGCGAAGGCTGCGCTGGAGTCCTTCGCTCACGCTGTGGTTCACCGCGAGGGCTAAAATGCCTCACCACGTAACGTGTGCGCTGGCGTAAGCGCTGATGCGTCTCATACTTCAAAACCCCCGCTGAATCTGCCTGGATTCGGCGGGGGTTTTCTGCGTTATGGCTAGTCAGCACCGGTTTTCAGGGTGGGTGTGAGCGGGTGCCCTGTCCCGCATAGTTCCGTATGCTGGGGTCTCCTTGACCGCTATATGCCTTTAAGGTAATCCTTATAGGCATGCCTGAGGCGCACATCCACCCTTCAGACGTTTGACGGCTCCCACACCCAACCCGTGTTGGAGAGCCGTTTACTATTTCTGGACGCGAGCAGAGCCCAAACACCCCGACGGGCTATTCTCGCACCAACCATCCGCGTCCCCACACATTCGAGGTTTACAACTATGGGAGCATCTACCCCTAAGGCGCCCACGAAGCGCGAAGGCTTCTCTAGCCGTCGCGTCTTCATCTTTGCCGCCATCGGTTCTGCTGTTGGTCTGGGCAATATTTGGCGTTTCCCCTACATCGCATTTGATAACGGCGGCGGCGCCTTCATGATTCCCTACATTGTCGCCCTGCTGACCGCCGGTCTGACCTTCCTGTTCTTTGACTACGCTATCGGTCACCGTGCGCGTGCGTCGTCCCCGCTGGCTTTCCGCCGTCTGAACCGTAAGACCGAGTTCATCGGCTGGTGGCACATGGGTATTAACTTCGTCATCGCTATTTACTACGCCGCTATTGTGGCGTGGTCGCTGCGTTACATGGTTTTCTCCTTCACCAATGCGTGGGGTGATAACCCGAAGGCGTTCTTCCAGGGCGAGTTCCTGAAGGTTGCAGAGACCCCCGGTGTCTCCCTGGACTTCAACATGGATGTTCTGGTCCCCATGGTGCTGATCTGGGGTGTGCTGCTCGCTGTGATGGCTCTGGGCGTTCAGAAGGGTGTGGGCGCCGCCAACGTTGTCTTCATGCCGATTCTGCTCATCATGTTCGTTGGTCTGGTGATTTACTCCCTGACCCTGCCCGGTGCTGTGGACGGCTTGAACGCTTTGTTCACCCCCAGCTGGGACTCCCTGGCTAACCCCGATGTGTGGGTTGCTGCTTACGGCCAGATTTTCTTCTCGCTGTCCATTGGCTTCGGCATTATGGTCACCTATTCTTCCTACCTGAAGCCTAAGACTGACCTGACCGGTTCTGGTGCTGTGGTTGGTTTCGCGAACTCCGGCTTTGAGCTTCTTGCTGGTATTGGTGTGTTCGCGGCTCTGGGCTTCATGGCTCACGTAGCTGGCACCCAGGTCAGTGAGGTTGCGACCAGCGGTATTGGTCTGGCGTTCATCGCGTTCCCGACCATTATTTCTCAGGCGCCCGGCGGCGTGCTGATCGGTATCCTCTTCTTCGGCTCCCTGCTCTTTGCTGGTTTCACCTCCCTGATCTCGATTCTTGAGGTGATTATTGCCGGTATTCAGGATAAGTTCGCGACGTCCCGTCTGGCGTCTACCATTCTGGTGATTGTTCCGATGGCTCTGATTTCGCTGCTGCTGATGCCGACTACCACCGGCCTGTACGTGCTGGATATTCTCGATAACTTCGTGAACCTCTTCGGTATTCTGGCTGCCGGCCTGTGCGCCATTATCGTGGTTGCATACGTGGTGCGTGCTCTGCCCGCTCTGGCTGAGCACCTGAACCGCTACTCTTCCATCAAGGTCGGCAAGATCTGGATGGGTCTGCTGGCTGTCGTGACTCCGCTGGTTCTGGGTTACTCTCTGATTCAGAGCGTTATCAAGCTGATTGCGACCCCGTATGAGGGTTACCCTGCGGATCTGCTGGCGATTTTCGGTTGGGGTATGAGCGCACTGCTTCTGGTTGGTGCGATCGTTGTTTCTCTTCTGCCCTGGTCGAAGAAGTCTCGTGCGGCTGAAGAGCCGCCGGCACCTCCGGTGATTTCCGGTCAGGTGGAGCACGGCCACGTTGATTCGACTATTACCCGTTAGGAGCCCTCATGTCTATCTCCGCAATTGTGATGCTCATTGTGGCCATCCTGATTATCTGGGGTGGCCTGGGTTTGGCTCTGCTGAACCTGCACCGTCATCCTGATCTGGATGCTCTCGATGCTGCTGCTGAAGCTCAGGGTTCTGAGCTTTAGAGTGTGAACGCGATATAAAGTGATGCCCCGCCGGCTAACGCCTGCGGGGCATCACTGTGTTTTGTGCGGGACTGTG
The DNA here is from genome assembly GCF_000175615.1 of Rothia mucilaginosa ATCC 25296. Taxonomy (GTDB): domain Bacteria; phylum Actinomycetota; class Actinomycetes; order Actinomycetales; family Micrococcaceae; genus Rothia; species Rothia mucilaginosa. Next base: position 173,831 of record NZ_ACVO01000015.1, read on the forward strand.
TTTTATCCGGGTTGGGGAGAGCTACTTGCTCTGCACGTCTTCAGCTTTTACGAGCGGGATCATGCCGGTTTCCGGGTCGGACAGCGCGGAGGCGCGGTAGGAGCGGGAGGCACGCACCGCATCCACGGTGAAAATGATGAGCGCAATCCAGATGAGGCTCAGACCCAGCACCTTATCGGCGCTCATCTGCTCGTGCAGAACGGTCAGCGCCAGAACAAACTGGATGGTCGGGCCCAGGTACTGCACCATGCCAATGACTGACAGTGGTAGAGCCTTGGTAGCCGCCGCAAAGAGCATGAGGGGCACAACGGTGACCACACCGGTGGACGTGAGAAGCCAGAAGTGCCCGGCACCTTCGCTGAAGAGGGTCATTTGTCCCTGAGCATTGAGCACAAAGAGGGCGGCAATGCCGAAGGGCGCCAGAATCAGAGTTTCGAGAGAGAGTGAAACGATGGGGCTCACGTCGTGGGCTACGCGTGCCTTGAGCAGGCCGTAGATGCCGAAGGAGAACGCCAGGCCCAGACCCGTCCAGGGCACCTGACCGTAGATGAGGCTCATCATCAGCACCGCGATACATGAAATCGCGACGGATACCCACTGCGCGGCGCGCAGGCGCTCCTGCAGGAAAATCACGCCCAGCACCACGGAGACCAGCGGGTTAATGAAATATCCCAGGGACGCATCAATCGTGTGACCGCTGGTTGTTGCCATCACGTAGATAAGCCAGTTCGCGCAGATGAGGAACGATGCCGCCGTCAGCACCAGCATGATGCGGCGGTCCTTGAGGGCACGGCGGAAGTCCGCGGTTGCCCGCACAATCGGCAGTAGCAGGGCGCAGAAAATGAGGGAGAAGACCACTCGCGCCACCACAATCTCAATCGGTCCTGCCGGCGCCATCACCACAAAATACAGGGGGAGCAGACCCCAAATGATGTAGGTTCCGATGATGGTGATAAACCCGTTGCGGGTGGTGTGCTTCTGCGTTTCTGACATGGTTTCGTCTGACCTGATTCTTGGGTTACGTTCTTCTAAGCTATTCATCGGGATGCGCCGGCTGGGTACCCACACAGGTTTCGATGCGCGCACACTACTGTACCCGATGTAGGTGCAGCATATGCTAGGGACGCCACAGGCGCGGGACCACGAGGATACCGCGCCTGAGGAGTGCTGCGTATTCGGTTTAGAGGCCGAAGAAGCGGGAGAAGAAGCCCTTCTTCTTGGGCTGCTCTGCCTCGCGGCGTGCAGTTTCTTCCTGCTCGCGGCGGGCTGCCTCTTCGTGCTCTGCCTGCAGGTCAGGAGCCGCGCCAGCGTTGCGGATGGGCTCCACGTGCTGCTCCTCGTACTCTGCTGCATCCTGCTCAACCTCGACGGGCTGCTCAGCTGCAGTCTCAGCGGCGACCGGCTCCTCAGCGTACTCTGCGGAAGCCTCAACGGTCTCGTACTCGGGCTGCTCGGCGCCGATGGACTCGTCGGTGTAGACGCGAGCCTGTTCGGTCTCTTCTGCCTCGTACTCGCCGGGCAGGGTCTCCACGGTGACCAGGCCGGGCTCTGCGTACTCTGCCGGCTCCTGATCGAAGGGAGCCTCGTCGGCGGGGTAGAGGTTCTCGGTGCTCTCGACGCCGGGTACCTCGGTCTCTGCGACCGGTGCGTGCTCGGCGATCTCGACGGCGCGCTCTGCCTCAGCCTCGGCACGTGCGGCGGCGCGTTCTGCTGCCTCCTGCTCGCGCTGTGCGTTCTGAGCGGCTGCCTCTGCGGCTGCCACGCGCTCAATCTCGGCGCGCAGTGCGGCGAGGGATTCGCGACGCTGTGCGGCAGCGGCTGCGCACTGCTCCAGAACCTCGGGGCCAACCTGAGGCTCAGCCTGCTCGATGCCGCTGATGTGACCCTCGTCGAACCACAGGCGCAGGGCACCGTCGGTTGCGGTCAGCACGGCGGTTGCCTCGGTGTCCCAGGCGATGTGGAAGCCGCGCTGCTGAGCGTAGGAGTCCACCGCCAGAACCTGGTTGTGGATTTCTTCGCTCTGCAGGGTCTTCGCAATGACGCGGCCAATACCCTTGTAAGTCGGTGCCTCGAGGGTCAGCTCGGCACCCTCCAGCAGGGTCCATGCGCGCACGCCAGCGCCCGCGGGCAGCGGGTAGTGTGCGTACAGGCCGCTGATGGTCTTGGTTGCCAGGGTCAGGCGGCGTGCCAGGGACTCGGAGAGGGGCAGCTCGTCGGTGGTCAGTTCGGCCAGGCCGTCACGCTCACCGGTTTCGCGCGCCTGAATAGCGGCGGAAACAACGGAGTCGGGGAAGTAGCCCAGCTGCTGCCAAGACCAAATCCAAGTACCGCGGTTCTCGGATTCGGTGCCCAGCAGGTGCGGCTTGAGCGAAAGCGGGGGAGTGGTCTCAAAATCCAGAGACTGGGAGGTGAAATCCACGTTCCACTCGGAGGTACCCACGAGCTCAGCGAGTCGAGCCTGGTACTCGGTGGAGATAAAGATCGATGCGTCGATAAGGTCCTGCAGAGAATTCGTCATGCTTCAAGATTATCAACCTTTTAGCGTTCACTATGCCGTGTATCCCCGGTTTTGGGGTGCGCTTTAGGCGTATTGGACGTTAAGAGGGTCGAATGGGCCGTCTAGAGAGGTACAGGGGAGAGGTAGAGCATATATCTTTCGGCGTAAACTATCTGCGTTGAGTGCCCGTGTTCGTTAGAATCGAAGAGACGGCTTCTTCCGGCACCCTGTAAGCCGACACTACGACCGAACACGGATGCCTCCAGCCGCGCCGTATTCACACTCAAGGATGTATGAACTATGACTGAACCCCGCCTTGCCGAGACGAGTAGCCGTGCCGCGCGCATCCAGGATGCGCTGAACAACATTGGAAGCTGGCTGCTGGACGTCGTTAGTGTTGACCCCGGCTGGAGCGAAATGGTGCTGGACGTCAAGCCTCTGGCAGGTCAGATTTTCGTGCGTGTGCGTGAATTCCGCGACGGTGAAGAGGTCATCGGCACTATCGGCCCGCTCAAGGACGGCTCGCCCATTATCGCGGAGGTCCGCAAGCTGCAGCGTGCCGCCTACGACGGTAACCGCGGCACCTGGTTCACCGCCTCCATCGTGGTGGCGGCAACCGGCTGGCCCAACCCGCAGTTCAGCGTGGGTGCCTCCTATAACCGTGACGATGAGCCCGCCAGCTGGAAGAATGAAGGCACCCTGACCGCAACTGACGTGCGTGAGCACCTGGCTGAGTTCCCTCGTGATGCTTCGCGTATCCCTCAGTGGGCTCGTGAGCGTATGGAGGGCCGTGCACGCCATTCTGCCGCAGAGTCACTGTCTTCGAGCGAGCATGAGATCCCGAACCCGTACCTGGTTGCTGCCTTGGAGACCTTCCGTAACGATGTGCAGGAGCGAACCCTCATTAACGTGGTCCGCACGATGCTCGGTGGTGACGTTCTACTGGATGCGACCGGTTCCCTGCTGATTCCGTCTGAGACCGACCTGATGGGCCCCGAGTCGGTGCTGACCCACCAGGTCATTCGTATGCCCGAGACCGGTATGCAGGCGCTGTGTGTGTTCTCCTCCTCCGAGCACATTGGCAAGAGCTACGTGCGTCAGGAGTCCGAGGGCGACGAGCTGATTCTGCGTGAACCGGCGATGAAGGTCTTTATCGATTTCCTCGGCAATGAGGCGCTGGACCTGATTGTGGTTGACCCCGGCACTGACCACGAGTGCTACATTGAGCGCGCTCAGGTGCAGTGGATTATCACTTCTCCCCGCAATGATGGCGCGAAAATGGCGCTGGTGCAGGACAACATGCAGATGCTGCTCGGCTCGTTGGTGTCCCCGGCGTCCGTGCTGCTGGTGGGTGTTGACCCTGCCGACCCGTCCGGTACCTCCTTCGTGTTTGATCCGGATGAGAACGGCAACCCGCAGAGCCTGCTGGTGTTCACCTCGGCCATTGAAATTGCGGCACTGGACCCGCATATTGAGGTGCGTTCGGCGAACGCCCTGGATATTCTGCGTTACGCCCTGGATATTGGTGCACCGAGCGTGAAGGTGAACGCGATTAACCCCTCCACGGTGCTGACCGCGGCGCAGATTCGCGAGCTGCTGGAGATTGTGGATTCGCAGCCCCGCATGGGTGCCTAAGTTCCTGCAGCGAATAACTTAAACCGTTGAGGCGGCGACACGAGTAGTGTCGCCGCCTCAACGGTTTAAAAGCTCTCATGACCGAGCCTGCCCGATTTCCCGAGCTCTATGGGGTTATGAAGCTAGGGCGCGTGTTGCCGCTTCCTGCTGGGTGCGGGCGAGTGCCGCCTCCTGCTCGGTCTGGCAGTCTACACATACGCCCTGGTAGAGCACGTCTGCGCTGAAGAGCGCCATGCCGTGAAAATCGCTGGGGGTCAGGCAGGGTGCGGAGCCGACCGCGCAGTCCACGTCTTCGACCTTGCCGCAGCGTACGCAGAAGGCATGGTGGTGGTTGTCGCCCGTGCGGGTTTCGTAGAGGGCGGGGGTTCCCGGCGGCTCAAATTTGCGCAGCAGATCGATATCGGTCAGGTCGGCAAGAATCACGTAGACTGACTGAACCGTAATGGCGGGGATGCGCTCGCGGACTGCCTGCACGATGATGTCGGCGGTGGAGTGCGGGTGCTCCTGTACTGCGTGGAGTACGGCGAGGCGCTGCTTGGTGACGCGGCGGCCCCTGGCGCGCAGTCCGGTGGTCCATGCTTCTTCGAGCTGTTCGGGGCTCATTGCGGAGAGCAGGGGCAGGCCGGTGGTGTGGGCGCAACCGGTATTGTGATGGTCTGGGTGCTGGGTCTTCTTCGTATCGGAGGTTGTCTTTGCGTCGGTCATAAGTTTAAGTCTACACATTATTATGAGAAATTCATCATTATTTTATGAAAAACTCATAATAAGCCGGTGGAGCGTCCCTTTCATCCACTCTGTGGCGCCCCTCCTCGTCCCGGCCTCGGGTGTGAAGAGATGCCGTACAATCAAAGAACCTAGAGTAACCCGTACCGGCGATCACCATCAAGGAGGATAGGGTCATGGTGTACGACTTCACAAACCCCATCTACATTCTGCTGATGATTCTGCTCTTCGGTGTGCCCATCGTGACCCCGGTGATTTACGGCCAGTACCGCAGTACTACCACCGGTTTTGATCTGGAGGGTCAGCTGATGCTCGGCCTGCTCTTCATCCTTTTTCTGGGCGCGTACGGCACGATTCTGCTGCTGGGTATTTTCCCCACTGCTACGGCGCAGGTGCTGGAGCAGGTGCCCCTGGTAAATATTCCGGGCGCTATTCCCTAATCCCTTTTGATCTTTCGGCGTATGGGTGACGCTCTGGGTGAATCCGCGCTCCAGAAGGTGCGCCCGCGGGTGCTTGCACGTATTCTATAGAGTCAAGTACACGCTGTACGCACTGACCTAATTGTTCAGGAGGATACCCATGCACAGCCATAACAACGGACTGAAAACTGCCCTGTTGATGGGCTCCATGGTGGGCATGATGCTGCTCATCGGTGGCCTGCTTTCGGCGACTTTCCGCACCTCCATTTTCATCTGGGTTATGGGCCTGTTTAGCTTGGGTTCGGTCGCGTACACCTACTGGAACTCCGATAAGCTCGCTCTGCGCTCCATGAACGCGTACCCGGTCAGCCGTGAAGAGGTTCCGGTGCTTTACGACATTGTGGAGGAGCTTTCCTCTCGTGCAGGTCAGCCCATGCCCGCCCTTTACGTGGCACCGACCATGACCCCGAATGCGTTTGCAACCGGTCGTAACCCGCAGAACGCGGCGGTGTGCTGCACCGAGGGTATTTTGCAGTTGCTGGATGAGCGCGAGATGCGCGGCGTGCTCGGCCACGAGCTGATGCACGTGTACAACCGCGATATCCTCACCTCTTCGGTGGCGGCGGGTATCGCCTCCATCATCGGTACGGTCGCGCAGTTCCTTTCGTTTGGCGCGATGTTCGGTGGTTCCAGTCGCGATGGTGAACGCTCGAACCCTCTTGCCATGTTTGTGATTGCGTTGCTGGCTCCTATTGCTACGCAGGTTATTCAGATGGCTATTAGCCGCACCCGCGAATTCGATGCCGACGAGGATGGTGCACGTCTGACTGGCGACCCGCTGGCTCTGGCTTCGGCACTGAACAAGCTGGAGAGCGGTGTGTCCATGTACCCGATGGATCCGAACAACCGCAATACTGAGGCGGCGAGCGCCATGATGATTGCGAACCCCTTCGGTTCGCTGAAGAATATGCTCTCTACTCACCCGCCGATGGATCAGCGTATTGCGCGTCTGCAGCAACAGGCTCGTGAGATGGGGCAGTACTAAGTCTTTTCTCTGCTGAACCATTCGGGTACGAATATGACCCCGTATAAATATGACTCAGGGTAACGATTGTGACCCGCGATGACGGGTTGGCAGACAAAAAATCCTCGGGGTGGCTACTGTGGAAGTAGTCACCCCGAGGATTTTGCATTTTGGCTTCTAACCGCCTCCCTCACCCATGGCGGGGGAGCGCCTGCGCTTAGCGGTAGTTGACGAACTGCAGGTCAACCTCAAGGTCAGCGGACTTGAGCATTGCAATAACTTCCTGCAGGTCATCGCGGGACTTGGAGGAGACGCGCAGCTCATCGCCCTGGATGTTCGCCTTCACGCCCTTGGGGCCCTCTTCGCGGATCATCTTGGAAATCTTCTTCGCCTGATCCTGCGCGATGCCTTCCTTGATGGAGCATTCGATGCGGGTTTCCTTGCCGGATGCGTAGGGCTTGCCGGAGTCCAGGGACTTCAGGGAGATGCCGCGCTTGACCAGCTTGGACTGGAAAACGTCGAGCACTGCCAGGGCGCGCTCTTCGGCGTTTGCCTTGATGAGGATCTTGTCGCCGGAGTAGTCGATTTCTGCACCTACGCCGCGGAAGTCGTAACGCTGGGAGATTTCCTTCTGCGCCTGGTGCAGTGCGTTGGAAACTTCCTGCTTGTCCACCTTGGACACAATGTCGAATGACGATTCGCTAGCCATGGGCTTTCCTTTCGTGAATGAGGTGCTACTGGCACCAGTTAGTACTAGCCTACCGGGTTGGGGCTCTTGTTCACAGCTAACTATCAGAATAACGAGCCTGTTTTACAGGCGTTACTAACCTTAAAAGAGGACAATAGAAATATGACCACTCCTAACCTGTCCGTAACGGACCTGCGCACGAGCGAGGAAGCTCGCGACCTGCAAACCCTGCTCTTCATTGACTTGCATACCTCTCTGGGTGCTGAGCCCGAGGGTATTCCTGAGGCGGAGCGTCTCAACGAATCTGACCACCACGAGATTCATCTTGATCTGCACGAGGAAGATGCTGAGCCTTCTCCCTTTGACGGTATCGGTATCACTCTGACGGAACCTTCGCTGGTGGCGCGTTTCCGTGGCGTTCGCCGTGACCTGGAGCGTGAGATTGCCGGCGACATGTGCACCGTAGAGCAGGCGCGCCGCTATCTGGAGCACCTGGAGATCGTGCTTCTGCTTGAGCAGGATGGCGATACTCCGTCCCGCTCCTTCTAAAGCTGCTGTAGGTGGTGGCTTTATTCACGGCTTTATTCATGAAGGTTTTATTCAATTAGGATGAGGGCGCGGGCGCTGCGATAGATATGGATGCGCGGTGAGCGTGTACCGGCGCTCTGATGTGACGAAAAGACGATAAATATAGCCAGATATATAACCTTCGTCACAAAACCCTGTGTGAAGTGTACAAGTCCCTAAAACTGCTGTAGAGTAGTCTCTGTTCGCTTGAGCGAGCAACTAGCACCTAGCTAGGCGGCAGGTTACCCGAGCGGCCAAAGGGGGCTGACTGTAAATCAGCTGGCACTGCCTACGGGGGTTCGAATCCCTCACCTGCCACAAATAGCCCGGTTACGAAAGTAACCGGGCTTTTGTGTATCTAAAACCAGTTTCAGGGTGGCTCCCGCAGCGGCCTTCCGTGGTTGCGCCCGTATTTTCCCGATGTCCGCGAGGGGCTTTCTTGCGGGAGGGGAGGGAGAGCTCACTCGGGGGGGCTTCGGTTGCCGAGTCGGGCGCCTCCAGCAGCAGATGCAGGGGCGTTCGTCAGGATGTTCGCGACACACCCGTGAACCGGCTGAAACTACCGTGTAAAGAGCCAACTATGACGGCAATTTGTCATATCTTTCACAATGTTTGAATCCCAGGGCGAACAATTAGCGATTGGGGTCTTGAGGGTGTAGCTTTATCTCATGGCTACTATTGAAATTACTCAGCAGAACCTGACTGCTACCGTCGAGAGCAATGACATCGTCTTCCTGGACTTCTGGGCAGATTGGTGCGGTCCCTGCAAGCAGTTCTCCCCCGTCTACGAGGCGGCTTCGGAGAAGCACAGCGACATCGTTTTCGGCAAGGTTGACACCGAGGACCAGGGCCAGCTCGCTCAGGCAGCTGGCATCACCTCCATCCCCACCATCATGGGCTTCCGTGGCGGTATCCTGGTTTACCAGCAGGCTGGCGCACTGCGCGAAGACCAGCTGGAGACCGTGATCGGTTCGATTCGCGAGCTCGACATGGACAAGGTCCGTGCAGAAATCGCAGCAGCAGAAGGCTCTGCAGAGAAGAAGTAAGCTCACCACCACAAAAGAGCTTGAACGGGGCGCACCCGCCGGCACAACCGGCAGGGGCGCCCCGTCCCCTTTTAACCTCGTGAGGGTGCGGGAGCGTTAGCGACCGCGGTGATCCTCAATGCTCATGCGTGCCCCGTAGCGCTGCTTCGAAAAGCCTGAAGCGTGCATGAGCCGCACCAGGCGCTGCCGATGCGGGCTGTAGGGCGCCAGCAGGGCGAGCATACCCGCATCATCGGTGCGCTGACCGGTGAATAACTCACCGACCGCGTGCGCCAGATGGTAGTCACCCACGCTGATGGCATCCGGGTGCCCGCACACGCGCTGTAGAGCCTCGGAAATACTCCACGGGCCCACGCCGCGCACACTGTGTAGGCTCCGTGCCAGTAGCGCGACGTCGCCTTCTGCCGCAATGTTTTTCAGAGACTCGGCGGAACGAGCGTAAGCGTACACGGCATCGTAGCGGCTTTTATCAACGCCCGCCCGATGCCAATCCCAGGTAGGAATCGTCGCCAGGGTCCGGGCTGTCGGGTAGACGCGCATCCCCTCCGGCTGATGCCCCAGGCCGGTCGAAGGGACGGGGGAGCCGTACTTTCGCAGAACCCAGCCCAGAGTTCTGAACGCTTCAGTCTGGGTGATGCGCTGCTCCACAATGGCGTTGAGCATCTGCCGATCCAGCTGCCCCGAGGCGCTGAGGCGGAGCCCCGGATTCTGCCGCCACGCCTGCTGAATACGCGGCGGAAGAGAAGCAAAAGAAGGCAGAGCGCCAAACTGCTCGGCGGGGTCGTGCAGACCCAGCCAGTACGTCATTTCCTGCGCCAACGCCTGAAGATCGGCTCGCGCCTGCATCTGCTGATCTGCGGCACTATAAGAAACCCAGGTGCGAATACGCACCGGGCGCATCAGCACACGATGCAGGGAGGGGAGAGACTCAGGAAGCTCGGCTGGCTGCGCCAAACGTTCGGCGTACAGCACCGCCGGGAACTCGTGAAACGGCGTGCGAGCCGTCACCCAGATTCGCTCGGCACCATCCGCGCGGCTCAGCGCACGATACGAAAGATCCTGAGCACCGCGGCGCAACGAACCCAAAGTCTGCGCCAACTGCACCGGAACATGCGGCTCAATTACAACCTCGCACGCCTCGGGAGCCAGAGCACCGGGAAGGGGCGAAGCGGCGGGGGATAGAGTACGAACCTGAACGCGCGGCTGGTGAAGAACGGTAGGCTCCTGAAGAACATCCGCAAGCGCCGGCGCATAGGGTACACCAGCGGCCGCCAAAGGATGCCGGGTGCGCCGTGCGCCCGCTACCGGGCGGCTACCGGGGAGTGCACCACCAGGGGGCGCGCCGCCGGGGGTTGAGGAAGGAATCGTACTCACCCCACCAGTCTATTCCCTCATCGACGACGCCTCACCAATCTACGCCCCCCAGCTAAAGCACCAGAAATACTCGGCAGGGCAGGCACGCCGCTAATGCGATACCCTAAAAGGTAGAGCGATAACGAACGCAAACTCCGCCACCGGCACAACACAGGCTATGCGTTCCGCCCGTTCACAAGGGCGCCCGTAGCCCGGACACACACCCCGAGAGAAGGACGCCTATGGCACCGGAAGCACATGACGCACCCTCGACGATTAACGCACCTGAAACGACGAGCGGCACCGCTACAGGCGCGCGCCGCCAGCGTGCCCAGAAACAGCCGCGTCAGTCCCTCACCGAGCGCGTCAAGAGCATCCGACCCCTTGAACTACTACCCGGTCTGCTGCTTGCCGCCGCCGTCATGGCGCTGTACACCTACTACTCGCTTCAGCAGATGAAGCACTGGGTGACCCCCTCCTGGGACCTGGCGATTTTCACCCAGATGGCGCAGGCGTACTCGCATTTCTCCGTGCCCATCGTGCCCATTAAGGGGCCCGACTTTAACCTCTGGGGTGACCACTTCCACCCGATTCTGGTGCTTCTGGGACCCATCTACGCGCTGTTCCCCTCGCCGACCACGCTACTGGTCGTGCAGAACGCCCTGGTCGCCTTCGCAAGCTTTGCCATTGTGCGCTTCACTCAGCGTGCCTTCGCGCTCGCCCAGAAAACTGAAGATGCACAGAAGACTGAGGACGCGCAGAAGAACGAACCTGCGCAGAATGCTCAGTCCGCAAAACTTCAGAGCGTCATCCCGACCATCACCGGTCTGCTACTCGGTGCCGGATTCGCCCTCAGCTTCGGCGTTCAGCAAGCTATCGCCGCCCAATTCCACGAAGTAGCCTTCGCCGTGCCGCTACTCGCCATGAGCCTCGGTTACCTGGTGCTCGCCTCGCGAGTGAGTGGCACCGAACGTGCCCGCTACCTCGCCTACGCCTGCTGGTGGTCCCTGCCCATCGCCTTCGTCAAAGAAGATATGGGTATTACTGTCGCAGCCATCGGCCTCATCATCTTTATCCGCACCGGCTGGCTGAGCATCGCCGTTGACATTCTGATGCCGCGCCTCTCCGCTGGTACTCCCGCTCCCATGCGCACCCGCATGCAGCAGCTCTACTCCTCGTGGGCACGCACCCCCGCCGTCGCAGAATCCACCATGGTCATGATGTGGGGTGTGTTCTGGTCGGTCGTCGCCGTCTACGTGATTCTGCCCTACTTCAATAGCGGCGGTAACTTCGATTACGCCGACAAGGTGAACTTCTCCGCAGCCCTGGGCGACCCCTTCGGCTCAGCGCTGCAGATGCTCAGCAACAACACCAAGCTGGCAACCCTCGGCCTGCTGCTCATTACCGGAGCGGTCCTCTGGGTGATCTCTCCGCTCGCGGCAATTGCCCTGCCGACCCTCGCCTGGCGTCTGCTCTCCACCATGGAATCCTACTGGGCAAGCACCTGGCACTACTCGCTCGTGCTCATGCCCGTCGTCTTCCTCGCCTTGCTGGATGCCGTCGTGCGTGTACGCTATGGCGTGGTTCCCGCCGCGATTCCGGTACGCTCGGCTGCGATTCCGGTACGCTCGGCTGCGATTCCGGTACGCTCGGCTGCGATTCCGGTACGCTCGGCTGCGCGAGTAGCCGATAGCGCCTCCGCCGAGGAGCCTCAGGCCAACACCGAGCCCGGCCGCCTCAGCGCCCTGGCACGCCGCATACCCGTATGGGCTCTGCCCGCCGTGGCGCTCTTCCTTGCGGTATCCCCGATCTTTGTGGCAGGCTCCCAGCAGCCCCTCGCATCCCTGAGTAATGCACAGTTCACCGCCTCCGCGCTGACCGCCACTGACCAGATGAAGCAGGATGCCGTGCAGAAGGTACCCGAAGGGGTGTCGGTCGCATCTGACCTGTCGATTCTGACTCAGCTGATTCCCGGTCGCACCGTCTACTGGATCGGTCACACCGGTGAGCCCGCACCCGACTACGTGGTCATCGACCGCAGGAGCAACTCCTGGGGCGGCAACCCGCCGACCAACGCCGCACAGTACGCGGCCGACCGCTACGGCCATTCCTACGCTAAGTATGCGACCGTCGGCACGATTGATATTGTGCGTCGCGTAGATTAATCCGAGGACTACGTAGGAACGATGCGTGCCCAAAAAGCGCCCGCCCTCCGGTTGTGAGGGTGGGCGCTCGCCGTTAAGAGATGAGGTTTTAAGCACCTTTTGGGGTTAAAAGGGCGCCGCTAAGGTAAACTAGGTAGAACACGGGAACCCCCGATGAAGGTCTTGTGCGCACCCGGCACCCAAGGTGGTGCTGGAATTGTAGGTGCGCCGTACTCACCATCACCGATTGATACGCCCCATAAACTTGCGGTTTACACCGTACACGCGGGCTTCTCTTAACGATCTCTGGTCCAGCGTCTTTGCTGCGTCTGCTGTAACAGACACACCACCGCCGTGTAAGCGGGAAGGCGAACCACCAGGAATACGTGACATTGCATGTGAGCATTACCCACCCTGTACACCCCTGATTCACAGGGACTACTGTGCGCCGAGCGCAGAGTACGAACGGGCGTGCGGATAATGTGCCGAGAAATTCAAGACCACCCCCAGCAAAAGCCGCTACCCGTAGCATCCGCAGAACACCTCTGCAGAATGCGCCGGTAACGGAGGACCCCTGGACGTTCTACTCCCCAGGGGATGATGTGTGGCTGGGCCGTGAAGGGGACACCCGGTAAGCGCCGAAAAGCGTGCGCTTCCACCCCTACCGTATAGAGGAAAAATTGACTGAGAATACTGCTACCCCGGCCGAACTGAACGCCGAGGCAGAGACCGTTGTGACCACCGAGAACATCGCCGAGAACACCGTTGAGAGCCCTGCTGTAGAAGCAGAAGAAACCACCGCAGAAGCTACTGCAGAAGCACCTGCCGAAGAAACCGCTGCAGAAGAAACCGCCGAGAAGGCTGAAGAAGAAGGCGTACGCTTCACCGACCTGGGCCTGGACGCCCGCGTCCTGGCAGCCCTGGAAGAGGTCGGCTACGAGAAGCCGTCCCCCATTCAGGAACAGACCATCCCGCTGCTGCTGGAAGGCCACGACGTGGTCGGTCTGGCACAGACCGGTACCGGTAAGACCGCAGCATTCGCCCTGCCGGCACTGTCCCGCATGGCTGAACTTGCTGACGTCAACGGCATCTCCCGCGACACCCAGGTTCTGGTCCTGGCACCCACCCGCGAGCTGGCTCTGCAGGTTGCAGAAGCCTTCTCCTCCTACGCAACCCACATGGAGGACTTCACCGTCCTGCCCATCTACGGTGGCTCCCCCTACGGCCCGCAGCTGGCCGGTCTGCGTCGCGGTGCGCAGGTCGTCGTCGGTACCCCCGGCCGCGTGATTGACCACCTCGAAAAGGGCTCCCTGGATCTGTCCAATCTGCAGTACCTGGTACTGGACGAGGCAGACGAAATGCTGCGCATGGGCTTCGCCGAAGACGTGGAAAAGATCCTCGAAGGCACCCCCGACAGCAAGCAGGTTGCCCTCTTCTCCGCAACCATGCCCAACTCGATCCGCAAGATCGCTCAGCAGTACCTGAACGACCCCACCGAGATCCGCGTCAAGGCTAAGACCACCACCAGCGCAAACATCTCCCAGCGCTACATGCAGGTCATGCACTCCCACAAGCTGGATGCAATGACCCGCGTGCTCGAGGTCGAAAACTATGACGGCATCATCGTCTTCGTGCGCACCAAGAAGGAAACCGAGGAAGTTGCCGACAAGCTGAAGGCACGCGGTTTCGCGGCAGCAGCGATTAACGGTGACATCCCCCAGCAGCTGCGTGAGCGCACCGTTGACGCCCTGCGTGACGGCCGCATCGACATCCTCGTAGCAACCGACGTGGCTGCACGCGGCCTGGACGTTGAGCGCATCTCCCTGGTCGTCAACTACGACATCCCCCACGACACCGAGTCCTACGTGCACCGCATTGGTCGTACCGGCCGTGCAGGTCGCGAAGGTGCCGCAATCCTCTTCGTCACCCCGCGTGAGAAGTACATGCTGCGTCAGATTGAGAAGGCAACCCGCCAGAAGGTCGAGCCGATGCACATGCCCACCGCAGAGGCAGTGAACGAGACCCGTAAGCAGCGCTTCGCACAGCAGATTACCGAGACCATCGAGTCTGAGGACCTGAGCTTCTTCCGCCAGATTATCGAGGACTACGAGAACGAGCACGACACCACCGCTGAGGACATTGCGGCTGCACTGGCTGTTATCGCCCAGCAGGGTCGCCCCTTCTTCCTCGATGAGAGCGAAGATATCGCCCACAAGTCCCGCCCCTTCTCCGATGAGGATTCGGACCGCGGCGGCCGCAAGGCAAAGCGCGCGCACAACGACGAGGGTATGGTCAACTACAAGCTGAACGTTGGCCGTTCCTCCCGCGTGACCGCAGGCGCTATTGTGGGTGCACTAGCTAACGAGGGTGGCATTAAGGGCTCCCAGATTGGCTCCATCGACATTCGCCAGCACTTCACCATTGTCGGCCTGCCCGAGGACCTGCCCCGCGACTTCTTCGACCGCCTGCGCGACACCAAGATTGCTGGCGAGTTCATCAACATCCGCAAGGACAACGGTCCCAAGGGCGGCGGCGGTGGCCGCGGCTTCGGTGGCGGCCGTCGTGAGGGTGGCTACCGCGGCAACCGTGAGGATGGTCGCGACTTTGGCGGTCGTGATAACCGCCGTGAGGGTGGCTACCGCGGTAACCGTGAGGGTGGCCGTGATTTCGGCGGTGACCGCGACTTCAAGCGTGGCGGCCGCGATTTCGGTGGCAAGCGCAATGACCGTGACTTCGGCGGTCGCGACTTCGGTGGTCGTGATAACCGCCGTGAGGGTGGCTACCGTGGCAACCGTGACGGTGGCCGCGACTTCGGCGGTCGCGACTTCGGTGGCCGTGATAACCGTCGTGATGGCGGCTACCGCGGTAACCGTGACGGCGGTCGTGATTTCGGTGGCCGCGGCAAGCGCTACTAAGATTTCGGCTAAGCCTGGATTAGCGGTATGAGGGGCTTGCTGAGGCTATCGGCTAGCAGCCTTGTCATCCGCATGTGATTCAAAGACCGGCAGGGGAGTGATGAGCTCTCCTGCCGGTCTTTTGTATTTGTGTGTTGATGTGTTTGCATCAGCTGTTGCGGCGGCGCCTGGTCATTGCTGGGAGCTCCTGATCATTACTGGGGCTCCTGGTCAAAGCTGGGTTCTCATGCGGCAGTGCGGAGAACAGGAAAACGTTAAATGTGGTGCATGCCATAGCTTCTCCGCTTGCGAGCATTCTTGAAGACCTGTATAGTTTTACCTGTTGCCCCGATAGCTCAGTGGTAGAGCGCCATCTTGGTAAGATGGAGGTCCCGGGATCGATTCCCGGTCGGGGCTCTCTCATTAATTCATGCGAGAGTACGTATTAATGATGTGGCGGTGTAGCTCAGCTGGTTAGAGCGCACGACTCATAATCGTGAGGTCGACGGATCGAGCCCGTCCACCGCTACGCCCCGATAGCTCAGTGGTAGAGCGCCATCTTGGTAAGATGGAGGTCCCGGGATCGATTCCCGGTCGGGGCTCAGATAAGCCTGTCTCTTCGGAGGCAGGCTTTTTTGTTTGCCAATTTTGTCTGCCTATTTTCTTTGCCTGAAGCCCGGTCTGCAGGCGCTCAATAGTACTCAGCCCTGCGGCTCGATACCGGGCATAGCGAAGCCCCCGAGAAAAATACTCGGGGGCTTCGTCTTTATGCTCTGATCAAAGCGTTAGGAGGCGCGGCGCACTACCGGCAGCTGGGACAGCAGCTCGTAGGAGCGCAGGCGGTCCTCATGTTCCCACGCCTCGGTCATAACGATGAGCTCATCAGCGCCCGTGCGCGCCACCAGGTCCTCAATGCGAGCCTGCGCGGTAGCGGGGGAGCCCACAATCGCCTCGGCGGTCATGCGTTCAATGTGCATTTTCTCCGTGCCGGTCCAGACGGCATCCATATCCTCCACGGGAGGTGCGAAAGACAGATTGCCGCGCACTACGCCCAGGAAATGCTGCTGCTGGCTCGTGTACAGGTAGCGTGCCCGCTCATCGGTATCGGCGAGCATTGCGGTTGCACCCACCATGACGTAGGGCTGTTCCAGGTGCTCCGAGGGCTTGAAGTTTGCGCGGTAGGTGTCTACCGCCTCCTGCAGCATTGCGGGCGCAAAATGCGAAGCGAACGCGTAGGGCAGACCCAGCTGCGCGGCAAGCTGCGCACCGAACAGGGAAGAACCCAGAATGTACAGGGGCACCTTCGAGCCCTGGCCGGGAATGGCGTGCACGCGGTGCATGGGGGAGGGCTCGCCCAGGAAGCGCTGCAGCTGCTGCACCTCGGCGGGGAAGCTCATGGCGGCAGAATCGTCGCGGCGCAGAGCGGCGGCGGTCATCGGGTCGGTGCCGGGCGCACGGCCCACACCCAGGTCAATGCGGCCGGGGTGGAATGCGTTGAGGGTACCGAACTGCTCCGCCACCACGTAGGGTGCGTGGTTGGGGAGCATAATGCCGCCCGAACCCACGCGAATACGCTCAGTTGCGGCGGCGATCTCCGCCATGACCACGACGGTCGCCGAGGACAGCAGGGAGCCGGCATTGTGGTGCTCGGCGACCCAGAAACGCTCGTAGCCGTAAGATTCAGCCGCGCGGGCGGCATCGATGGTGTTGAGCATGGTCTGGTGCTGGCTCTGGTCGGGGCGGTGCGGCATCAGGTCAAGCACCGAAATTTTTACGTTGGAAGACACAATTTTTCCTTCTTGATTGATTGCGGGTACCCGTCCAGCCTACGCCTGCTTGGGCTGGATGGGTAGGGGTGCGCCGGGCGCCTTCGCTAGCAGGTAAAAAATGCGACGAAATACTGCACGCCTGCATAGTGGTTGCCTGCATGCCGGTTACCTGCACGCCGGTTACCTGTACAGTGGTCTGTCCACTCTGTGCGTTTGAGCTGAACACTGTGCACAAGAACGGTAGACTGAAATCATGAGCATTAACCCTGAGATTGTGGGCAGGGTCTACCCGTCCGAGAACACCTACGTTGTCGGTCGTGAAAAGATCCGAGAATTTGCCCGAGCAGTTCACGCAGAAAACCCCCTCCACCACGACGTTGAGGCAGCCCGCGCGGCAGGGTACGCAGATGTGATTGCCCCGCCGACCTTCGCCATTATCCTGGCGCAGGCTGCCGACGCGGCACTCATCAACGACGATTCCGCCGGTATTGATTTCTCCCGCGTGGTGCACGCCGACCAGCGCTTCACCCATCACCGCCCCATTGTTGCCGGTGATGAGCTGCGCACCGAAGTTCACGTGGACTCCGTGCGTGTCATGGGTGCCGGCGCAATGCTGACCACCCGCGAAGAAATCGTTGACGCGCAGGACGAGCCGGTCACCACCTGCATTTCTTCCCTGCTGGTTCGTGCTGAGGAGGAGAACTAATGGTGCGTTTTGAAGATCTTGAAAAGGGCCAGGACATCGGTTCGCGTACCGTGGAGCTCTCCCGCGCTTCGCTGGTGCGTTACGCTGGCGCATCCGGTGACTTCAACCCGATTCACTGGAACGAGCGTTTTGCTCAGTCGGTGGGCCTGTCCGGCGTGATTGCTCACGGCATGCTGACCATGGGTACCGCCGTGCAGCTCGTGAGCGACTGGGTGGGCGACCCCGGCGCGATTGTGGACTACCAGACTCGATTCACCAAGCCCGTTCCCGTGGCGGATGCACCCGGCGGCGAAAACCCCGACACCCCCACGAACGCCCTGACCATCAGCGGTAAGGTGGGTGCCCTGAATGAGGAGGAACGCACCGCCCGCATTGACCTGACCGTCACTGCTCGTGATGAGGAAGGCAAGGAGCAGAAGGTTCTAATGAAGAGCCAGGCTGTGGTTCGTCTCTCGGCATAGTCTCTCGGCGTAGAGTTTTTGCGCTCGCAGATAGCTTGTGTGAAGGCCCCGGCGCTACCCGATGCGGTGGTGCCGGGGTTTTTGCATGCTCGGCTGCGCGCTCACCGACGCAGGTGGTGGCGCTTCTTTCTGCGGGAGGCGCGCCGGAAAATGAAGGCAAAATCACCATAAGGTTTTCGTGACTTTAACGTGTGGCGGGTGTTGACCCCGCACAACGACCGGTATTCTTAACCTATGACTGAAAAGCTGTTGAGCGAACTGACCACCGCCCAGGTAGGCGGCCCCGCTAAGACCTACGTCCGCGCCACCTCCGAAGCAGAAATTATCGAAGCAGTCTCCGCTGCAGACGCCGCAGGCGAACCCGTCCTCATCGTGGGCGGCGGCTCCAACCTGCTGGTTTCCGACGAAGGCTTCAACGGAACCGTCGTGCACATCGCCTCCGAAGGCGTAGAGGTTCTGCCCATCCCCGCATGCGGCGGCGCGAACGTGCGCGTGCAGGCGGGCACCATCTGGGACGACTTCGTGAAGCTCAGCATCGAGAACGAATGGGTTGGCCCCGCGGCTCTCTCCGGCATTCCCGGCACCGTGGGTGCAACCCCCGTGCAGAACGTCGGCGCATACGGCGTTGAGGTGGGCGAGTTCATCGCCTCCGTACGCACCTGGGACCGCGAAAAGAACACTCGGAAGACCTTCGCAAGCGCAGACCTGCGCTTCGGCTACCGCGACTCGGTGCTCAAGCGCGCAACCGTCAACGGCTCGCCCCGCTACGTGGTGCTGACCGTTGATTTCCAGTTCACCCTGGGCAGCCTGTCCTCCCCGATTCGTTACGCCGAGCTGGCGAAGAGCCTGGGCGTTGAGCCCGGTCAGCGCGCCGAATCCGCCCTGGTACGCGAAAAGGTGCTTCAGCTGCGCGGCTCCAAGGGCATGGTGCTCAACCCCGAGGACCGTGACACCTTCTCCACCGGTTCCTTCTTCACCAATCCGATCGTTCCGCGCTCGGCCCTGGATTCCCTGCCCGAGGGCGCCCCGAACTTCCCGGTGGTCGTGAAGACTTCCCCGTTCACCGCGGGTGTTGAGGATCCGGATCGCGTGAAGCTCTCGGCTGCTTGGCTGATTCAGCACGCCGGTTTCGAGAAGGGCTTTGGCCTGGAGGGTGAGTCTCGCGAGATTGCTCAGGGCCGTGCGAGCCTGTCGACCAAGCACACCCTGGCGATTACGAACCGCGGCGGCGCATCCGCTGAGGACATCTTCGCTATTGCCCGCGCTGTGCGCGACGGCGTGCGTGAACGTTTTGGTGTGACCCTGGTTCCTGAGCCTGTCGTGGTTAACGGCGAAATCTAAACGCTCAACTTCTCGCCTCTCGTAGCGCTAGGACGCATAGAATAAACGCTTCAGAATAAACGCTTCGGGCGGTCTCTGTATCAGAGGCCGCCCGAAGCGTTGTATTGACCCGCTAAGCTAGTGGCGAGGTGAGGAGATGCGCACCTGCCCCGGCAGGTAGGGCCTGCGCTTGGGCGCTGTGCGCGTTGCCGCAAGGGGAGCGGCGGGCAGGTGCTCCATCAGTACCTGAACCGCCAGGGGAAGCTTCTGCGGCGGGCTGGGGGCGTGGAAAATCGGCTTATGGCGCGTGGGTCGGTAGGGGTAGTATTCCGCGTCCTCGCTGTGTGACCAGACAAGGTTGCCGAACTCGCCGGGTACGGGGGAAAGCACGTTGGCGTAGTAGGCGCGCGTCTGCAGGTCGGCACGCTCGGAGGCGCCGGTAGTGGTGCCGGTGGATACGCCGCTGGGTACGCGGTCCTGTTCGATGATGAGGGCGCGGACCACGCCTCCTACGGTGCTAATCGCGTTTACGTGTAGGGCGAGCAGATCCCCGTCCTTGTGGTCGACCTGTACCTGCCCGTCCGCGAGGATTTGGGTGCCCATTGTGATGCTGCTGGCGATTCCTTCGCAGAGGGCGCGGATGAGCGCCATGCGTGCAGGGTAGAGGTCTGCGATATCCCAGCCGATGAGGGCGGGGGCGGCGGAATTGCCTGCGTATTCCTCGCAGGATTCGTAGGCTGCGACGTCCACGTAGCCGCGGGCGATGGGCTCGCGGTCGTAGGGGCGGCCGTCGCGCTGCTCCCAGAAGCTGAGGGCGGTTGCGGTGAAGACAGCCTGGCCGTCGCGTACGGCGACGCTGAGCGTAAAGTCCTGCGGGTAGCCGTTTTTGGTGCGCGGGCGCAGGGTGATTGCGCGGGTGTATTCGTTGAATTCCTCGGGCCAGTCCAGGTAGTAGCTCATTTTTGCCCCATCGCTACGGTGCACGGTGAGTTCGCCCGGCAGCAGCATGGCTTCGGGCACGCCGCCGGCACGTTCGGTGGCGTAGTGTTCGCTCACGGGCCAGGGGCTGAACTCTGTGCGGTAGGGGCTGGAGAGGAAGGAATCGAGCATAGAACGTATCCTCTCATAGTTTGAGGTTGTGGCGCATGGATAGGGGGGCTTAAATGACAAATGAGCTGTCCCTTCTGGCTACTCGGAAAAAGCGTTCAGGAGGGACAGCCCATCATGTAGGCTAGGCGGCTCGTTAGAGGGATTCGCCGCGGCGTTCAGGCAGCAGGAACACGGTGGTTGCCGCTACCAGGAACGCGGTGGAGAAGAGCGTAAAGAGCAGCGGGGTTCCACCGAATGCGACCAGCGGCGGCACAATGAGCGGCGCCGCGATGGAGGCGATACGACCAATGCCGGCGGCGGCACCGGTGCCGGTTCCGCGCAGGTGGGTCGGGAAGATTTCCGGGCTCAGGGCGTAGAGGGCACCCCACGCGCCGAGGTTGAAGAAGGAGAGCATGCAACCGGCGAGGATAATGAACACCTCGGCGTGCGCCATGCCGTAGCCAGCAGCCGCCAGTGCGGAGCCGAGCAGGAAGGTCGCCAGGGTTGCGCGTCGGCCCCACTTTTCGATGAGATAGGCGGCGACCGCGTAGCCGGGCAGCTGGGCGAGGGTCATGATGAGGGTGAATGCGAAGGACTTCACGAGGCTGAAGCCCTGGGCGTTCAGCAGTGCCGGAATCCAGATGAACGCGCCGTAGTAGGAGAGGTTGATGCAGAACCAGATGACGCACAGGGCGATGGTCTTGCGGCGCTGACCGGCAGCCCAGATGGAGCGGATTTTCGCGGATTCTGCGTTGTCGGCACTTTCTGCGGCACCGTGTACGGAAGCGTCTTCGGCCTGCTTCTTGGTTCGGGAGAAGAGCGCGGGGGAGGCCTCGAAACGTTCGACCACCTGGCGTGCCTGATCGTGCTTGCCGACCGACTCCAGGAAGCGCACCGACTCGGGGGTTCCCATACGGATTACGAGCGAGTAGATGGCGGGAATCAGACCGATGGCAAGCGCCCAGCGCCAGCCGTTCGCCTGCGGAACGATGAAGGTGCCGATGAGAGCGGCGAGGATCCAGCCCAGAGCCCAGAAAGCCTCCAGAGCGACCACGACGCGGCCGCGGATAGCGCGCGGCGAGAACTCAGAAATCAGGGTGGATGCCACGGGAAGTTCCGCGCCCAGACCCAGACCGACCAGGAAACGGAAGACGAGCAGCACGCCCAAGGAGGTCGCCAGGGCGGAGGCGCCGGTCGCCAGACCGTAAATCAGCAGGGTGAGTGCGAAGATGTAACGGCGGCCGAGCTTATCGGCGAGTAGGCCGCCGAAGGTTGCGCCGAGCGCCATGCCGACGAATCCGATGGAACCGAGCCAGGAGGCTTCGGTGGGGCTCAGATGCCATTCCTTGATGAGGGCCGCCATGACGAAGGAGATGAGGCCAACGTCCATGGCGTCTAGTGCCCAGCCGAGACCCGAGATACCCAGGAGCTTGCCGTGGGCGCGGGTGAAGGGCAGGTTTTCGAGGCGTTCGTTGAGGGTCGGTGCGGCGTTGCGTTCAGCAGCGGGTGCAGAGGTACCAGCGGGTGCAACAGCATTGGTGCGGGATGAGTCCGTTGATACGGGACGAGGGGAGGACACGGTAGTGGGTCGCTTCCTTAGTGTTTAGGCGTAGTGCCGGGCGAATTGTTCCCTTACAGTGTATAAAGGTACTTTCGACTTGAACACTATTGAAACGAAAAAATTTTGAAGATGACGGAAAAATCTCAACATGAAGAAATCTTTCACAGCCGCCGCCCAGCGGTAGGTGCTATTCTCTAACCACCGCCGCCCGGTGAAACTCACCTACGGCACGTTTGGAAGGACCACCCCTGAAAACCATTGAAGATGAAGTCAAGGAAAGCGAGACCAGCCGCTTTCACCGCTGGCTCGAAGCCCGCAAGGAGCGCATGCACGCGCATCCGGTCATGCGTCATCTCTACAAGCCCCTCGTCATCGGCGTGGGCGCCTTCTGCTTTATCGCCGGACTGATTATGCTCGTCACCCCCGGCCCCGGCTGGCTGTTCATTTTCATAGGCCTGGGCATTTGGGGTACCGAATTCACCTGGGCACGCCGCGCCAATATCTTCATGAAGCACGTGGTGCTCACCGCCTGGTACCGCTACCGCGCCTGGCGACAGCAGCGTAAGGAACGCAAAGCCGCACGCAAGGCAGAACGCAAAGCCGCCGCCGCAAACCAGCGCTAAACCAGCTCGCGCTAAGCCCACACGCGCTATACGCAGGCACAAAAAGCCCTCGCTCCCATCCGATAAGAATGGTAGCGAGGGTTTTCTTATAGCTTGTCAGTGAGCTTTAGAGCTTGCCAACAGCAATCTGCAACATGCGGCGAATCGGCTCAGCAGCACCCCAGAGCAGCTGGTCACCCACGGTGAACGCGCTAATGTACTCGGGGCCCATCGCGAGCTTACGCACGCGACCAACCGGAATCTCCAGAGAACCGGAAGCAGCCACGGGGGTCAGCTGCTCCATGGACTCCTCACGCTGGTTCGGCACGAAGCGAACCCAGGGGTTGTCCTCAGCGATGATGCGCTCAATCTCCTCGAGCGGCAGGTCCTTCTTAAGCTTGATGGTCAGCGCCTGAGAGTGCGAGCGCATCGCAGCGATACGGACGCACAGACCGTCCATGGTGATCTTGTCATCTTCGGAACGGCCCAGGATCTTGTTGGTCTCAACCTCAGCCTTCCACTCTTCGCGGGACTGACCGTTGCCCAGGTCCGAGTCGATCCAGGGAATCAGGGAGCCGGCGAGCGGCACACCGAACTGGGAAGAATCCAGCTCACCGGAGCGCTGCTTCGCGAGAACCTTGCGGTCGATGTCCAGAATTGCGGATGCGGGGTCGTTCAGCTCCTCGGAGACCTCATTGCCCAGGTCGCGGAACTGTGCGAGCACCTCGCGCATGTGGCGGGCACCGCCGCCGGATGCAGCCTGGTAGGTCATGGAGGTAGCCCACTCGACCAGGTCGTTCTTGAAGAGGCCGCCCAAGCCCATCAGCAAGCAGGAGACGGTGCAGTTACCGCCGACGAAGTCCTTCACGCCGGATGCCAGGCCGCGGTCGATGACGTCGCGGTTAATGGGGTCCAGCACGATGATGGAGTCATCGTTCATGCGAAGGGTGGAAGCGGCATCAATCCACAGGCCGTCCCAGCCGGCTGCACGCAGCTTCGGGTGCACAGCCTCGGTGTAGCCACCGCCCTGAGCGGTCACAATAATCGAGTGCTTACGCAGCTCATCAATGTCGTATGCGTCCTTCAGCTCGGACGGCTCAATTACGCCGTCGAAGGTGGGCGCAGCGCCACCAACATTAGAGGTAGTGAAGAAGACGGGGGTAATGCCCTCGAAGTCGCCTTCCTCAACCATGCGCTTCATGAGGACGGAGCCCACCATGCCGCGCCAGCCAACAAAACCTACAGAGTCACCGGGATTAAAGTTCATGGTTCCCAGTGTACTCTCAGGCTGGCGGGTGCGGACTAACACCGTACAAAAAATTTGATATTCGGAACGGAATACCGTGTGAAGAGGCGGGGTTTATTACCGGGGCACTGGGAGCCGCATTAAACACTCAAGCCCGCGGTACTCTGGGTGGAGCAGCCGCAGGCTTGAAATGCATGTCTATATCAGCGAGTGAACGAGGGAAGCTTGAACTAGATACGTTCGAGCCGCTGGAACGAGAAGTACATGGGGTTCTTCGTGCCCGACTCATCGAGCAGGTAACCCTTCTCGCTATTCTCCCAGGCACTCTCGGAGGTGACCCGCCAGCACCCGTTCGGTGAGCTGCCCTCGCAACTGCCCGCAGAATCTGCAAGCTGCAGTTCGGGCGCTCGCGTATCGCCGGTAATCTCGTTACCTTCCTGGCAGTAGAAGAGGGTCCGCTCCACCGTCTCCACCCGGCCGAAGGCGGGCAGGTCGGTGCGGGAGAGGGCCTCCGCGTAGACGGATCCGCCACCAATAATCCAAGCATCAACCGCGGCGGTATCTGCGGGGGTAGCTTCGACCGGCGCACCCGCAGCGTCACGAGCCGCGTACAGCGCCGCATCCAGCGAAGGAACCCACAGCGCACCGTCGCGTTCTTCCGCCTCGGTAACCGAACGACTAATCACAATGTTCGTACGGCCCGGCAGGGGGCGAAAACGCGGTGGGAACGACTCCCAGGTGCGGCGACCCATAATCACCGGAGCACCCAGCGTCACCTTCTTGAAATGCGCCAAATCCTCCGGAGCGTACCAGGGCATATCCCCATCACGACCAATGATGCCGGCATCAGTTTGAGCCCAAATAGCGCCCAGACGAAACATCATGCCTCCTCGTTACCTGCAATTAGACCGCAATCGGGGCGGCAATACCGGGGTGGTGCTTGTAATCCACCAGCTCAAAGTCTTCATACTCGTAATCGAAAATAGAAGGCTTCTTCGTCTTAATGACCAGCTTCGGGTACGGGTACGGCTCACGCGGCGGGTAGGGGTTACCCTCCGGGTCGGTGCCGTAACCCAGCTGCTTCTTCACCTGCTCCAGGTGGTTCGAGTAGATGTGGCAGTCGCCGCCGGTCCACACGAACTCGCCCGGCTCCATGCCTACCTCCTGCGCAATCAGGTAGGTCAGCAGCGCGTACGAGGCGATGTTGAAGGGCACGCCCAGGAACATGTCCGCGCTACGCTGGTACAGCTGGCAGGACAGCTCCTTCACACCGTCCGCGCGTTCGTGCACGTAGAACTGGAAGAGTGCGTGGCAGGGCGGAAGCGCCATATTGTCCACCTCGGCAGGGTTCCACGCCGACACAATATGACGGCGCGAGCCCGGGTTATTCTTCAACGAATCAATAACCTTCGCAATCTGGTCAATCGTGCCACCATCGGGGGTCGGCCACGAACGCCACTGCACGCCGTACACCGGGCCCAAATCGCCGTTCTCATCAGCCCACTCATCCCAAATGGTCACGCCGCGCTCCTGCAACCAACGCACATTCGAGGAACCGCGCAAGAACCACAGCAGCTCAATGGCAACAGACTTGAAGTGCACGCGCTTGGTGGTAATCAGCGGGAACGACTCACGCAGGTCAAAACGCATCTGACGGCCAAACACACCGAAGGTGCCGGTGCCGGTACGGTCGGAACGCTGCGCATCCGCCGCGATGGCGTCCTTGTTCTCCTCGAGGATTTCGCGCAGAAGATCTTCATAGGGAGTGGGGATTGCGTGAGTCATAAGAAAAACCTTGAATCCTGTCAGTAGACGTGAGAGACGGTCACAAATCAACCGCCCCTCTATTGTAAAACCCACGAATGGGCGCAGGTAGAGCAAACGCGCTGAGCATAAAGCCCAGCGCGCTCGCCGTTAGAAGATCAAAGTATATGGATGCTAGTCCAGAGCCGCGCGTACTCGCTCCACCGAGACAATACGCGGGTCATCGCCCTCGGTCACCTGCAGAACCAGGGCATCGCCAGGCTCCAGGTACGGGTCCTCAGTCGGAAGAACCTCCGCGGAACCCTCAAACAGGTACTCACGCAGAACATCCATCACCTGGGGCAGCACCGGGCGGTGAGTGCACAGCAACGAGGAAGAATCCTTATCGAACAGCGACGCCACGGTGCGGGCAACACGCGCCGGGTGACGCTGAGCGCCAGCCTCAGACAGGGACTTCTTCTCCTTCACCGACACACCATAATCCACCGAGTACGGGGTCACGGTCTGAACGCAACGCAGCCACGGGGAAGAAATAATACGGCTCGGAGCCCACGCCGCAAAGAGACGGCTAGAAGCCAGCGCCTGACGCTTGCCGGTCGCCGCGAGCGGGCGGTCATCCTCAGCGGCAGCCCAGTTCGAACGCGGCTTAGCCTTCGCGTGGCGGGCAATCAAAATCGGGCGGGTACGCAACGCATCCGCCTCAGCCAGAGCCTCCAGGGACTCCAGGGGTGCCAGGTCGTCCTCGTTGGTCAGCAGGGCGCGAGCAACCTCGGTGGATACCCAGCGCAGCTCATCCACTTCACCCTCATCCGCCAGGGCGCGGGAGCCTTCCGGAAGCTCAGCAGACCAGTAAAAAACATCCTTGGGACGTCCGCCCACCGGGTAGGAAGTCACAGCCAGGGGCACACCCAGAACAACCTGCAGGCCGACCTCTTCGCGAATCTCACGAATAGCAGTCTCAGCCAGGGACTCGCCCGGGTCCTGCTTGCCCTTAGGCCAGGACCAGTCGTCATAGCGGGGGCGGTGAATGATCAGGACCTCAAGCGCACCATCGCGCATGCGCCAAATCAGTGCGCCAGAAGCAACAATATCCGCAGTGTTTGAGGGGGCACGGTCAATGCTGTTGACCGCGTCAAAACGTCGTGCCGAGTAGTAGATGGAGGGGGAATCCAGCGGTGCCATATCTCTCTCTGATCCTCTTCGCTAGGCTGTGCACAATGCCAGAGGGCACCATGCTCCGCGTCTAATTGTAGGTGAGAGAGCGGTCAAGTTGTAATCTCAACGTAACCTGTTGTTCACTTTTGCTCTAAGTGCACTAGTCCACTGCACGTTTTTGCACGACACGCGGAAAACCCCGCCTGCCCCACGCCATAAAGCGCGAGAACAGACGGGGTTCACGACCAGAAATCACTGGCAGATCAGAGGCAAGTCCTTAGACCTTATCCACCACGTTCTTACGGGAACGCGAGCTCAGGTAGTACGACTGCACGTCCTGCAGCGGGTTGCCCTGATCGTCGGTGTCGTGGCGGGTCCAGTTGCCCTCAGAATCCAGGTGCCAGGTACGCGAAGAATCACTCATGTAGATGGTGAACATGTCACGCAGGTACTTCACGTGGCGCGGATCCTTCACCGGTACCAGAGCCTCAATGCGGCGGTCCAGGTTGCGGTGCATCATATCGGCAGAGCCAATGTAGACAATCGGATCGCCACCATTCTCAAACGCAAACACGCGCGAGTGCTCCAAGAAGCGGCCCAGCACCGAACGGACGCGAATATTCTCGCTCAGACCCTTAACGCCCGGGCGCAGCGCGCAGATACCGCGAACCACCACATCCACCGGCACACCAGCCTGCGAAGCGCGGTACAGCGAATCGATGACGGCCTCATCCACCATGGAGTTGCACTTGAACTGAATCTTCGCCGGACGACCCGCCTTATGGTTCTCAATCTCCTGGTCGATGCACTCAATCAGACCGCTACGCAGAGTACGCGGCGCCACCAGCAGCGACTGGTAGTTGGTCTTCGGCGCGTAACCGGACAGCTGGTTGAACAGGCGGGAGACGTCCTCACAAATCTGCTCATCGCAGGTGATGATACCCAAATCCTCGTAGAAACGAGCCGTCGACGGGTGGTAGTTACCGGTACCAATGTGCGCGTAACGGCGCAGATGGTTACCCTCGCGGCGCACCACCAACGACAGCTTGCAGTGAGTCTTCAAACCCACGATGCCGTACACCACGTGCACGCCAGCGCGCTCCAGCTTACGAGCCCACGAGATGTTGGCTTCCTCATCAAAGCGAGCCTTAATCTCGACCAGCGCCACAACCTGCTTGCCCGCCTCAGCCGCCTCAATCAGCGCATCCACGATGGGGGAGTCGCCACTGGTGCGGTACAGGGTCTGCTTAATCGCCTGAACACGCGGGTCAGCGGCAGCCTGCGCCAAGAACGCCTGCACACTGGTCGCAAACGAATCGTACGGGTGGTGTAGCAGCACGTCGTGGTCGCGGGCGGCAGCGAACACATCCGCAGCCTTCGCGGTCTCGGTGGCGTTGAGCCAACGGGAAGTGTGCGCAATGTGCTTGGGGTAGTGCAGCGCCGGACGGTTCGCACGAATAATCGCACTCATACCGCGCAAATCCAGCGGGGCCGGCAGACGGTACACCTCAGACTCGTTGATGTTCAACTCAGAAATCAGCAGATCCAGGATGGTCGGGTTGATGGTGTCCTCAACCTCCAGACGGACCGGCGGACCGAAACGACGGCGCAGAAGCTCCTTCTCTAGAGCCTTCAGCAGGTTCTCTGCATCGTCCTCTTCCACCTCAAGATCCTCATTACGGGTCACGCGGAAGACGTGGTGCTCCACAACCTCCATGCCAGGGAAGAGAGTGTCCAGGTGCTCAGCAATGATGTCTTCCAGAGCAATGTAGCGGCTCTCGCGGCCCGCAGTATTGGCGGCGCGGGAACCATCCACAGAGACCATACGGTCCAGCTGATCGGGCACCTTCACACGAGCGAACAGTTCCTTGCCGGTCTGCGGGTTACGCACCAGCACCGCAAGGTTCAGCGACAGACCCGAAATGTACGGGAAGGGGTGCGCCGGGTCAACAGCCAGAGGGGTCAGAATCGGGAAGATATCCTGCATGAACTCCTGGCGCAGGCGCTGCTTAGCGTCCGTATCCAGGTCGTTCCAACCCACAATGCGGATGTTCTGCTCCTCCAGAGCCGGAAGAACCTGGTTGTGGAACACATCAGCGTGGCGAGTCTGCAACTGGTGAGCGCGCTCAGCAATCTCTTCCATCTGCTCTTCGGGGCTCAGACCGGCAGCCGAAGGCACCGCCAGACCGGTCGCAATGCGGCGCTTCAGACCCGCCACACGCACCATGAAGAACTCATCCAGGTTAGACGCCACAATCGACAGGAAGTTCAGACGTTCCAACAGGAACAGGTTCGGGTCCTCCGCCAGCTCCAGCACGCGGGTGTTAAAGTCCAGCCAGCTGCTCTCACGGTCGAAGAAACGCTCCGGGCCGAACTCCTCTTCCAGACTGAAGTAGGAGCGCTTCTCGCCCTTCTCAATGCGGTCGCCGCGAGACTCGGCACGCTCAATCTTCGAAATATCGTGGCCGATATGAATGACACCGGTCATGGGTGCCGGCTCAGACGGCTTAGGCTTAGGCGCCTTATTCAGGCCATTGGGGGCGGGTACCATACTGTACTTGCCTTTCTAATCGGGGATAAGTCGTGAAGAAACACGCCAACTGTGGCGCACCAAAAACTAGGCGGCAGGTGCGTCCTGCTGGGCGGGGGCGTACATGCGGTCAACCGTCGCCACGCCGAAACCTAACGAAGTGTAGAGAGAATATGCGGTGGTGTTATCGGCGTCCACGTACAGGTCGATGGCGCGCAGCGGCTCGCCGTTCTCGTCCTCAGCGCATGCCAGGTACGCCAGCGCGCGCAGGGTGAGGGTTCGGCCCAGGCCGCCTCCCTGCGCCTGCGGGTTCACGCCCACCACGTAAATCTCACCGGAGGGGGACAGCTCGCCCTGCTCCTGACCGGTCGGAATCTTCGTCCAGGTGAATGCCGCAATGGCGGAGTCATCATCCACCTCGGAGGCGATGAAGAAACCCTCGGGACGGAACCAGGGGGAGCCGGTGCGCTCGCGCAAATCGGCAAGGGTGAGCTTGCCCTGCTCCGGGTGGTGCGCAAACGCTGCGGCATTCACGCGTAGCCAGGGGAACTCATCCGCGCCGGTGAAGGTGCGCATCCGCAGGTTCTCCGGCAGAGTGCGCGCGTCGGAGCGTTCCACGAGCTCTTCGCGGGTCTGAGCGTCCAAGGG
This sequence comes from Rothia mucilaginosa ATCC 25296, assembly GCF_000175615.1. Lineage (GTDB taxonomy): Bacteria > Actinomycetota > Actinomycetes > Actinomycetales > Micrococcaceae > Rothia > Rothia mucilaginosa. The sequence continues at coordinate 203,672 of NZ_ACVO01000015.1, forward strand.
CAGAACCATCTTGTACAGCACGCGCACCGGCTCAAAGCCGTGCAGGGTCGCGAACGCGTGGGCGGGGCTTTCAATGCCGGTGTCGGTGGCGCTACCGTGAACCCAAAGTCGGTATCGTACGGCGTCTTCACCCAGCTGGCGAACGGCGTGGTCGAAGAATGCGCTGCCGGCGCCTCGTCCGCGGTATTCGGAGGCGACGGCTGCCTCAATTACGCCGGTATCTTCGTCGTCTGCCGGGGTGAGCGCCACGAAGACGGCGGCGAGGGTCCCGTTATCCTCGGCGACAAAGAAACGCGGAGGGGTGAGGGTGCTTTCGCGCAATGCCTTGCTCAACTCAACGCGGGTCTGCTCAGAGAACGCCGAGACGCCGTCATGGCGGGCAACCTTCTGCGCAAAGGAGTCGAATCGTTCCAGCAGCTCTTCGGTGAGATGCGGTTCCGCGTAGACAAGGGAGCTTTCAGCGGGCAGGGTGGAGGGATTGGGTGTCTGACTGTGTACCATCATCGCCTTCTTTCGTAGCCTTCTGATTCAACTCTACCGGGGATAGTTGCTCTTTGAAGAGTTTGTTCTTCGTCCTGGGCGAATATGACAAGAACCGGAACATTTACACATTCTGGTACTCAGCTCAGCGGCGAGGCTACTTCATAACGGGGTACACCAAAATAGGGGTTGGAGCCCTAAAAATTTAGCGGGTGCTGTTGAAGGAATAGCCCACGTTACGCACGGTCGAAATCATCTGCTCGTATTCGGTACCGAGCTTGGAACGCAGACGACGCACGTGCACGTCCACGGTGCGGGTGCCGCCGTAGTAGGAGTCGTAACCCCACACCTCGGAGAGCAGCTGGGCGCGGGAGAAGACTCGTCCGGGGTGCTGAGCCATGAACTTGAGCAGTTCAAACTCTTTGAAGGTCAGGTTCAGCGCGGTGCCGGAGAGGTGCGCCGAGTACGCCTGGGTGTCAATGACGAGGTTACCCGCGCGCACGATGCGCTCTTCGGAGTTCTCTTCTTCTGCGGCTGCATCGCTCTTGATGGCGAGGCGCAGGCGCGCATCCATTTCGGAGGGGGACGCCTGGTCAGAAACAATATCGTCAACCTGCCAGGAGGCAGCAACCGCCGCCATACCGCCTTCATTCAGGAGTGCGATGAGCGGCAACTGTACGCCGGCGGCGCGCAATAGCTGGGCGCATTGGCGTGCTTTAACGAGTGCGGTGCGGGCGTCGACCATGAGCAGGTCGAAGGTCTCAGATTCGAGGGTGGTGTGGGCGGTATCGAGGGGGAAGACGTGTACCTTGTGGCTGAGGAGGCTCAGCGAGGGGATCATATCCTGCGCGGCGGTATCGCTCATGAGCGCAATACGGTACACACTCTCTCCTTTCCTGCATATTTCCCGTGTAAAACTTTTGGCTCTTTCTAGTGTACTCGCCCGGCTGTGATGCAGCTGTGGGAGCCAGCGCAGGCGGGGCGCAAATATCGTATTCCGGACTGTTCATATAGCCTTTTCAACCGATGACTGCGGGGGTTCTGGCATGCTGGCGCGGAACCGGGGTCTTGCCCGGCGCTAGGCGGGTCTTGCACCCGAGAAGCGGCTTGGGTGTCCACTATGTTTCCGCCGTTGATTCTGCGCCCTTTTGGGGTGGGTCTGTGGTAGGTTTAAGGCATGGAAAACAATCTTATGGCTCTTGAAGCTCTCTTCATGTCGCTGATGGCTATTATCTCCGTGTGCATCGGTATCGGTGCATTCGCAGTGTTGCGTGGCCTCTTCAGCGGACAGAAGTAGTCTTCCCGCACAGAGCAGAAGCATCGCCCACACAGGGCTTTAGGCGGTCGTACGGTTCGTACCGCCTCGCCAATGACGGCGTGAACCCCCACCCGGTCCCCTCCGGTTGGGGGTTTTTCTTTATGCTGCCCGCCGTACCGTTTACTCTGCAGACGGCAGTGCTGCCCCGTGCCGTGAGCGAACGAACAGGCTACCGTTGTACGCACGGGTACTAAAATGGAAAGTATGGCTATTGAAATCCCTACCAACCTAACCCCTGAACTTGTTCCCTTCGCATGGCTGCTTGGCACCTGGGAAGGCACCGGAACCATGTGGTACGAAGGCCAGGAAAACACCCCCTTCGGCCAGATTATTACTTTTGAGCAGGATGGTCTGCCCTTCATCGAATACCGCGCTGAGTCTTTCCTGCTCGATGACGAGGGTCAGAAGCTGCGCCCCATCACCGTTGAAACCGGTTTCTGGCAGATCGACCGCCCCCTGACCGACGCTGACGGCGGCTTCGGTATTGTCCCCAAGGACGTTGTTCCCGCCTTCGCTGACGCGGCAAGCGTAGAGACTCTCCGCAATGCCGACGACGGATTCTCTCTGCTGGCGACCATTGCGCACCCCGGCGGTATTAGCGAAAACTACGTGGGCATGGTCAAGGGCCCGGTCATTCGCATGCAGACCGGCAACCTGCTACGCGATGATATTTCCCACGACTACGCCGGCTCCGTGCGCCTGTGGGGCCTGGTCAACGGCAACCTCATGTGGGACTGGGAGGTCGCAGACGCCGAGGGTAAGCTGCACAAGCACGCCTCCGCTGAACTGCGCAAGACCTCCTCGATGACCGGTGATTCTCTGGGCACTTCGATGTTCGGTTCCTTGGATGGCGAAGAATCCACCGGTGAGCCCGGCTCCGAGCCCACCGCCTAATAACTAACTTGTGTCTGCCCCGCCGGTCGGCGGGGCAGACTCTTTGCGTGAAAGGTGCACCTTCCGTGACTGAATCTTCGCTTGAAGCGCCTCAGGCTGAGGCACCCCAGCCCGATGCCGCCCGCCCGGTGAGCCCCCTGCTGAGCCTGCACGGCGCTTTTGCCGCCTCCGGGCTGGATGCCGGCGTCGCCGCACACTACGGCAACCCCATGCTGGAGCAACGCGCCCTCAGCTTCGACCGCTCCGCCAGTGCGGACGAGCCGCTGGTGCTGGTGGACCGCTCCTCCCTGGGCGTGGTGCGCGTTGAGGGGCCGGACCGCCAGACCTGGCTGACGTCCATCGCCTCGCAGATTCTGACCGGCATGACCGTCGGGGAGAGCCGCGAGTTCCTGCTGCTTTCCCCTCAGGGCCGCGTGGAGTACGCACCCTCCGCAATTGAAGACGGCGAGGCGCTCTGGCTGATCGTTGAGGGCTACCAGGCTCAGCCGCTGACCGATTACCTAAACCGCATGAAGTTCATGATGCGCGTTGAGGTGCAGAACCTCAGTGACGAGTATGCGGTACTGGAGAGCGCCCGCAACCCGATCCTGCAGGACGGTTCGGTACATCCTGCGCTCGCTGAGGGTAAGCCGCTGGTGTGGGAGGACCCTTGGCACACTCCGGCACCGGGTAGCTACCGCTACGATGAGGCGGGCGATGCTCACCCGGGTGCGGACTACGTGCGTTTCTTGAGCATTGTGCCGCGCTCTGTTCTGCCCGCCCTAGCTGAGTCTTCGGACGCGCGTTTTGCGGGGCTGTGGGCTGCGGAGGCTCTGCGTATTGAGGCATGGCGCCCGCGCTACGGTACCGAGGCGGACGATAAGACGATCCCCCAGGAGCTGGATTACACCCGTACGGCGGTGCATTTTGATAAGGGCTGCTACAAGGGGCAAGAGACGGTGGCTCGCGTGCATAACCTGGGTCGCCCGCCGCGCCGCCTGGTGTTCTTGGATATTGACGGTTCGGAGCACACCCTGCCGGCGGCAGGTAGTGAGCTGTTCGTGGAGGGCAAGTCCCGCCCGGTCGGTCGTATTACCTCGGTGGCGCTACATTATGAGGCGGGCCCGATTGCTCTGGCTGTGATTAAGCGCGGTGTTGACCCGCAGGCGCCTTTGCGTGCGGTTGATGGCGGTGACTTCCTGCCCGATGGTTCGCCGGCGCCGGCGACCGAGTATGCGGTGGCTCAGACGACGGTGGTTTCGCCGGAGTCCGGTGAGGTGGCGCGTCGTTCTTTGGCGGGTCAGGACTTCCTGAAGCGCTAGGCGCTCCCCGACCCAAAACCGCCTGAACTAGAACCCACCCCAACTAAAACCGCGGAGGCGGGCACCCGTTACGGGTGCCCGCCTCCGCGGTTTTAGTATGAGTGCTCAGCGAGCTTGCTGAGCCTGCGGGGTTTAGCGGCCGAAGAGGACGGCTGCTTCTTCCCAACGTTCCTGAGGTACGGACTTCAGACCGTCCAGTGCCTCTTCGAGGGGTACGTACTTGATTTCGGTGCCCTGCACGGAGACCATCTTGCCCCACTGCTTCTGAGCGACCATGTCGACTGCGCCCATGCCCAGGCGGGTTGCGAGCACGCGGTCGTAGCCGGTGGGTGCGCCACCGCGCTGGATGTGGCCCAGGATGGTGTTACGGGTCTCGACGCCGGTCATCTTCTCGATCTCGTGGGTGATGTACTCACCGATGCCGCCGAGACGGGGACGACCGTCCTTTTCGGTACCCTTGTTTGCCATGACGTCGTCGAAGCCTTCGGGGATGAAGCCTTCAGCAACAACAACCAGGGGAGAGCGGCCGCGGTCGTGTACTTCCTTGACCCATTCAGCAACCTGCTCCATGGAGACCTTGACCTCGGGGATCAGGATTGCGTGTGCGCCTGCTGCCATACCGGAGTGCAGTGCAATCCAGCCGACGTGGCGGCCCATGACCTCTGCAACCATGCAGCGGTGGTGCGATTCACCGGTGGTGCGGATGCGGTCCATTGCCTCGGTTGCGATGGATACAGCGGTGTCGAAACCGAAGGTGTAGTCGGTTGCGCGCAGGTCGTTGTCAATGGTCTTGGGGACACCGATGACGGGCAGGCCTGCGTCTGCCAGACGCTTTGCGCCTGCGAGGGTGCCTTCACCGCCGATAGCAACGATTGCGTCGATGCCGTGGCGTTCCATCATAATTTCGATGTTTTCGGGGCCACCGTTGGGGCCGTCGAAGGGGTTGGTGCGGGAGGTACCGATGATGGTGCCGCCCTGGGCTGCCAGGCCGCGGACCTTCTGACGGGGCAGGTCCATGTAGTCGCCTTCAACGACGCCGCGCCAGCCATCACGGAAGCCGACGAACTCGTAGCCGTACTTCTTGACGCCGTTGAGGACAGCGCCGCGGATGACAGCGTTCAGGCCGGGGCAGTCGCCGCCGGAAGTAAGCAGACCGATCTTCATGGTTGGCTCCTAATGTCTGCGCGTTTTAGGTGTTGTGCGCGCGTGTATATAACTATGACCTCCACGAATTCGGCACGCGAATGTTCGCCGGTCGGGAGGTCGTTCTCTTGGTCTCTATTTTAGCGATGTTTGGGTTGTGTGGGTAGTGGTGGAAAGCCGTGGGAACGCCTGTTTTGGTGCTGAAAAGTTCAGGTTTTTAGTACCTGTATGTTTGGGTTTGAAACACAAATAGCCGCCCTTTCCCACCTATGGCACCGAAGAGGCGAATGAGGCTTCCTCACATCTGTAAAGATGCGGGAAGCCTCATTCGTTTTAAAAATATTTTTAAATATTTGTGGGATTCTCCGTTTTTAGGGCAAAAAACGGTCAATAGTCCTGTGATTGATCGTTTCGTACCGGTTTATCCCACGTCTGAACCGCTTCCCACGGGGTGAGTTGCAGGTTTAGCGGGCGCGCTCAGAGGGGGACGGAACTAGTCGCGTGCCTGACCGAGGAACTTCTGCAGGCGTGCCAGGCCCTCTGCCAGGTCCTCGTCACTCAGAGCGTAGGAGAGGCGCAGGTAGCCGCTGGGGCCGAATGCCTCGCCGGGAACTACGGCAACCTCAGCCTTTTCGAGGATGAGCTCGGCCAGCTCTGCGGTGGTCTGCGGGCGTACGCCTTCAATTTCCTTGCCGAGCAGTTCGCGTACGTCCGGGTATGCGTAGAACGCACCGGTGGGTACGGGGCAGTGCACGCCTTCAATAGCGTTCAGGCCGTCGACGATGGTGCGGCGGCGGCGGTCGAAGGCGGCGTGCATGATTTCCACGTCGTCCTGCGGACCGGTCAGAGCGGCAAGAGCTGCGCGCTGGGCGATGTTGTTGACGTTGGAGGTCATGTGGGATTGCAGGTTGGAAGCTGCGGCGATGACGTCGCGCGGGCCAATCATCCAGCCCACACGCCAACCGGTCATGGCGTAGGTCTTTGCCACACCGTTGAGGATGACGCACAGGTCAGCGAGTTCGGGCACCGCCTTCAGAATGGAGACAGCCTGAACACCGTCATAGGTGAGGTGCTCGTAGATTTCGTCGGTCAGAACGAAAATGCCCTTGGACAGAGCCCATTCGCCGATGGCGCGGGTTTCCTCTTCGGTGTAGACGGCACCGGTCGGGTTGGAGGGGGAGACGAAGATGAGCGCCTTGGTGGCGGGGGTGTAGGCTGCTTCGAGCTGCTCGACGGTGACCTTGTAGTGCTGGTCGCTACCGGCGAACACCTCGATGGGGTTGCCGCCGGCCAGGCGGATGCACTCGGGGTAGGTGGTCCAGTAGGGTGCGGGCAACAGGACGTCGTCGCCTTCGTCAATGACGGTTGCGAATGCCTGGTAGACCGCCTGCTTACCGCCGTTGGTGATGACAACCTGGGAGGGGTCAATCTCTACACCGGAGTCGCGCAGGGTCTTTTCGGCGATTGCCTTCTTCAGTTCGGGAAGACCGGAGGCGGGGGAGTAACGGAAGTTCTTGGGGTCGTTGAGCGCTTCGCGTGCGGCGTCCACAATGTGCGCGGGGGTGGGGAAGTCCGGTTCGCCTGCGCCGAAACCGATGACGGGGCGTCCCTGAGCCTTGAGTGCTTTTGCCTTTGCGTCGACGGCAAGGGTTGCGGAGGGTGCGATGGCACCGATGCGGCTTGAAATACGCGCCATGGGGCTCTCTTCTCTTTCTTCTTGTGCGCTGCCGGCGTGAAGTCGACAAGGAAATAGGTGATGGGAATGCACGTGTGGGACCAATCCGCGCGTGATGGGCGCGGGTGTGTGCGGCGTTCCTTGTACTAGGATACGGTCCACTAGTAGCGATACGGAACCCTTCGTCAAGGTATCTCAAGAGGTTTTTTGAAAAATATTACATTTTGAAGTTGCATCGGCCCCGAAAGATGGTTTACAGTTAGTTCTGCACCCGCAAGGGTGTAATTGTTTGCCCCTCTAAAGCCCACGGCTTGCGAGGCAATAGAGGAGTGAACGAGTGAGAAGCAACTCTCACACCTGAAGTGAAAACTTCAAAGGGTGGTGGCTCAATTGGTAGAGCAGCGGTCTCCAAAACCGCAGGTTGCAGGTTCGAGTCCTGTCCGCCCTGCTTTTATTGCCTCAATAAATAATTTGTACGCCCGCACCCCGGGCGTACTTTTTTAGACTCAGAAAGGGGCAGAAGAAATGGCATCGTCTGCTACCGCCGAGAAGGCTGTCCAGCCCGGCGCATCGTCGAAGAGCGATAAGAAGCTCGGTTTCTTCGGCCGTATTTTTGCATTCCTCCGTGAAGTTTTTGCGGAGTTGAAGAAGGTTACTACTCCCACCGGACGTGAACTGGTTGGTTACTTCTTCGGAGTTCTGTTCTTCGTCGTGGTGATGCTCCTTCTTATTTCTGGTCTGGATTATCTTTTCGGACAGGGAGCATTCTGGATTTTCGGTAACGGAACGATTCAGCGTAACTAGTACTGGTTGCATCCTTATCTGGGGTGCCCCATCAGTGATTTCCCTCAGCGCATTGGCGAGTGGAAGTCCCCTCTAGATGATTAACGATAGAAAGTAGGAGCGACGTGTCCGAGCAGGAACTGGTATCCGAGATTGAAGAGGTCGAGGTAGCCGCTGCTGAGGCTACTGAGGAGTCTGCAGCTATTGAGCAGCAGGCTGAGGAAGCTACCGAGGATGTCGAGGTGGCTGAAGCAGCTGCTGAGGCTGCTGAGGAAGTCGACGCTCTGGAAGAATTCAAGTCCAAGCTGCGCCGTCAGATGGGCGACTGGTACGTGGTTCACACCTACTCCGGCTACGAGAACAAGGTGAAGACCGGTATCGAGACCCGTATCCAGAACCTGGAAGCTGAAGATGAGATCTTCGAGGTTCAGGTTCCCATGGAGACCGTGGTTGAGTTCAAGAACACCGTGAAGAAAACCATCCGCCGCGTGCGTGTTCCCGGTTATGTTCTGGTTCGTATGGAACTGACCGACCACTCGTGGGGCGTTGTCCGCCACACCCCCGGTGTGACTGGCTTCGTGGGTCAGGATGCGTACAACCCGGTCCCGCTGCGCATGGACGAGGTCTTCGACATGCTCCTGCCGGTCTTCGAAGAGCAGCAGCAGAGCCAGGGTCTGCCTGTTTCCAAGCCCGTTATCGAGTCCGACTACACTGTGGGCGAGAATGTCCGCGTGAAGTCCGGTGCTTTCGAGGGCATGGACGCTACCGTTTCGGAGATCAAGGGCGAGTCCCAGCAGATTGTCGTGATGATTTCCGTCTTCGGCCGCGACACCCCGGTGACCTTGAGCTTCACCGAGATTGAAAAGATTTAACGCTTTGGCGTTGTGAATATGAGCCTCGCACTTTGGTGCGGGGCTCATATTTTGTGTCGGCTGTATAACCGGCGGCGGCTGTGCGGATGAGGTTTACTCTTTCTGCTAGCTGGCGCTGGATTAAGTCGCTGATTAACGCTAGAATGTTGGTTTGTGTATGCGCATGTCACGCTTTCATGCGGATGCACGGGTGACCGCGCCACGGTCACCGTCTTGCCGGCGTACGCTCCTGTGCGTCGGTTCCCAGCTAAGAAAAGGACCCTACATTGGCTCCCAAGAAGAAGGTCACTGGCCTCATCAAGCTGCAGATCCAGGCAGGCGCCGCTAACCCGGCTCCCCCCGTCGGCCCCGCACTGGGCTCGCACGGTGTGAACATCATGGAGTTCTGCAAGGCATACAACGCTGCAACCGAATCGCAGCGCGGTAACATCATCCCCGTTGAGATTACCGTCTACGAGGATCGCTCCTTCACCTTCATCACCAAGACCCCTCCGGCTTCCCAGCTGATCAAGAAGGCTGCTGGCGTTGCTAAGGGCTCCGCTGTTCCTCACACCACCAAGGTTGGTTCGCTGACCGAGGCTCAGGTGCGCGAGATCGCTGAGACCAAGATGCCCGACCTGAACGCAAACGACCTGGATGCTGCTTCCAAGATCATCGCAGGTACCGCTCGTTCCATGGGTATCACCGTCGAGTAATTTCGGTCCGCCGAATAGCCGAGTAATCGGCACCGTAGATTTTTCTACACAGAACTTGTAAATGCCCGTCGTATGGACGGGATGTGGCAGAGCCGAGCGCGGCTCACGAGACCACAACTGCATAAGGAGAAAAGCAGATGGCAAAGCGCAGCAAGGCGTACAAGGCAGCTGTAGCCAAGATTGAAGAGGGTAAGCTCTACACCCCCGCTGAGGCAGTTGCCCTGGCGAAGGAAACCTCTTCCACCAAGACCGACGCAACCGTTGAGGTTGCAATGCGTCTGTCCGTTGACCCCCGTAAGGCAGACCAGATGGTTCGCGGTACCGTGAACCTGCCCCACGGCACCGGTAAGACCGCTCGCGTGGTCGTTATCGCAGCAGGCCCCAAGGCTGCTGAGGCTGAGGCAGCTGGCGCTGACTACGTTGGTTCCGACGAGCTGATCGCAAAGATTGCTGGCGGCTGGACTGACTTCGACGCAGCGGTTGCAACCCCCGACATGATGGGCAAGGTCGGCCGCCTGGGTAAGATCCTGGGTCCCCGTAACCTGATGCCGAACCCCAAGACCGGTACCGTGACCATGGATGTTGCAAAGGCTGTTGCAGACATCAAGGGCGGTAAGATTGACTTCCGCGTTGACCGTAACTCCAACCTGCACTTCATCATCGGTAAGGCTTCCTTCACCGCTGAGCAGCTCGAGGAGAACTTCCAGGCAGCTCTGGAAGAGGTTAACCGTCTGAAGCCCTCTTCGGCTAAGGGTCGTTACATCTCCAAGGCAACCGTTGCTACCACCTTCGGCCCCGGCATCCCCGTTGATCCGGCTGCCGTTGCTGCCTAAGGTATGCACCTGTAGCTTCTAGCATTTAGCTAGTAGTCGCCCCCGACGTTTAGGCGTCGGGGGCGACTTTTTTGTACATGATTTTGTCTGTGTGAAGATTCAAAACACAGCGTGAAGATTCAAGACATTGCGCGACCGGAATCGGTTAAAGTACGTCACGGACTTCCAGCTTGTATAGGCTTAAAACATAGAATGATTTTCTGGTCCCTGGTTCCTATGGTGTTGCCCATGCCCCGGCACCGTCGAAACACATATTGGGGCTGCGTGCCCCCATCCTGCCCTACAACTATGAGAGGTAAAACCTAATGCCTTCTTCCCTTCAGAGCGAGCAGAGCGCCCGTCGCGGTCTCAGCGTGCCGGTCAATTATTTTGCGGTGGCGCTGGGTACCGGTGCTTTGGGTGCTGCCTGGCGTACCGGCGCGTCGAAGGGAATGGCACCTGATTGGGTGGGGGAGAGCATCTTGGCTTTTAACGCTGTGGTGTGGCTGCTCCTTGTGGGGTTTTTGGTTCATTCGGTGGTGAAGTACCGTGCGTGGGTGCGTAGTTTTTGGGAGCATCCGGCGCGTACCTGCTTCTTTTCGCTGATTCCGGCGACGACGGCGCAGGTTGGTGCGGCTCTCTACCCGTATGCTGAGGTTCCGGCTCTGACTTTGGTGGTGCTGGGAGCTGTAGGTCAGTTGTATTTTGCGTCTCATCGTATTGCCGGTACGTGGCGTGGTGGGTATGTGCCTGAGGCTGCCTCGCCGGTGCTGTATCTGCCGACTGTGGCGACAAATTTTGCGACCGCTACGGCGATGGGTTTTGTGGGGTGGCACGATATGGCGATGCTCTTCTTCGGTGCGGGTCTGATTTCGTGGTTCAGTATCGAGGCCGCGATTCTGAGCCGCCTGCGCACCCTGACTCCGCTACCTCAGGGGGAGCGCGGCATTATTGGTATTCAGATGGCACCGCCTTTTGTGGGTGGTAATGCGTACCTGGCGGCTAATGGCGGTACGGTGGACTGGTTCTTCCTGGTGCTGACCGGTTATGGCATTCTGCAGCTGTTCTTCTTGATGCGTTTGCTCCCGTGGACTCTTGAGGGTGGTTTCTCGATGAGCATGTGGGGTTTCTCGTTCGGTATGGCTTCCATGGCGGCGAGCGGTATTCGCTTGGCGGCTGCTGGCTCGCTGGGGTTGGTGGGTCCTGCGCTAACGGTGGCGGGTACGGCTTTCCTCATTTTCCTGTGGGTGGGTACGTTGCATCTGGGGCTGAAGGGGCGTTTGCTGGTACGACCGAGCTAGGGCGCTCACATGAGACTCTGGTGCGAGGCTCGCGCGCTGTTTTATGACGGTGCTTATCTTCTGCGCCCGTGCCGGGCACAAGTTTCGGCGATAATGGGGGAATGACTTCTGCATCCTACTCTTCTGCCGCGGCGGAGCCTTTTGAAGGCCTGCGTATTCGAGGTGTCGCTAAGACCTTTGGCACCGATACGACGGTTCTGAACGAGATTGACCTGGATGTGCACCCCGGCGAGTTGATTTCTCTGGTTGGTTCTTCGGGCACGGGTAAGTCGACCCTGCTGCGTATTATTGCCGGTCTGGAGGAGCCGAGCGCCGGTCGGGTGACCTACGCCGGTCAGCCTCTGGAACGCGGCTCGGTGGGTGTGGTGTTTCAGCGCCCTATTCTGTACCCGCATCTGAGTGTGAAGGATAATATTCTGTTCCCGACGCGGTTGGGTGCGTTCTCCGGCGCGGTCGATATGGACTACTACCGTGAGCTGCTGGAGGCTTTGAAGCTTGAGGGGCTGGAGTCCCGTAAGCCTTCGCAATTGTCGGGTGGCCAGGCTCAGCGTGTGGGTATTGCGCGTGCTTTGATTCGTCGTGCTCCGGTGGTTCTTTTTGATGAGCCGCTGGCGAGTGTGGATGAGGAGATGAGCGCGAGTATCCGTGCGGATATTGTGCGTCTGCACGAGCGCTACGGTTTTACCGGCCTGTACGTGACTCACGATCAGAATGAGGCGCTCATGCTGGGGCAGCGTGTGGCGGTCATGGATGCCGGTTACCTGGTGCAGGTGGATACTCCGGAGCGGTTGCTGGCGCATCCGCATACTCTGCAGGTGGCGAAGCTTTTGGCGGCGCCGGCGCTGAATCTTTTGGCTCTTGAGGATTCGGAGTCGCTTCCTGCCGGGTGCGAGTTGGCGATTCGTGCGACCGCTTTGTGCCCCGTGGCGGCAGACGCTGCTCATGCTCTGCCGGTGCAGGTGCTCGGCAGTCGCCATCTGGTGGGTGGCATGCTGTACCGCGCGCGTCTGTTGGAGGCGGTGTCCCTGCCTCTGGAATCTCGGCGGGCTTCGGCGGATTCTGAGCTGAGCACCCGAACGCGTGCCGGTCAGGAGCTTGAGTTCTTTATCTCGGATGCGCAGGGTGCCACCTTGAGCGGCACCTCCCCGAACAGTATTTTCCTGAGTGCGGGGGAGCGGGTGCACCTGGGGGTGGCGGCGGAGCGCTGCTTCTTGTTCTCAGGCGGAAAGCGCTTTTACCTCTAAAACGCATCTTTGTTGACTTGTGGCTGGGGAGAAAGCGGGGGGGGGGTAATCGGCTTAAGGAGGGGCTTTAAGTGATTAATCCCGCTTAATCACGTTTTTAACTTGCGACTCGGGCTTTAACCTGAGATGATGAATGAACCAAAGACCGCCGGTCTAGAACTATGTCCTTTATCGCCACCTCGATGGAGACGAAGAACAGAGTTCTGATAAGAGCAGATTTCACTAGAAATCGCCGCCCGCGTAGGTAACTCGAAGTGAATAGCCGTCGCCCTCATGCAGGGTTCCGTCTATCGTGCCTCGTACGCCTACGCGTCGGGGCATTTTTTATTGCTTGCAATAAATGCTTCGAGGCTCTACCGGCGACCTTACAAGAATCGGAAGAAGGAACTACCATGGCGACTCAGGAAAAGATCGCTGCAGTATCCGAGCTGAAGGAACTCTTCGAAGCTTCGAACGCAGTCATCCTGACCGAATACCGCGGTCTCACTGTTGCACAGCTCAAGGAGCTGCGCCGCGCACTCGGTGCAGAGACCGAATACGCCGTGGTGAAGAACACGCTGGCTGCTATCGCAGCTAAGGAAGCTGGCATCGACGCATTCGAAGGCCACCTCCAGGGTCCCTCCGCACTGGCATTCATCAAGGGCGACCTGATTGATGCTGCTAAGGGCCTGCGTGACTTTGCCAAGGCTAACCCCCAGCTGATCGTGAAGAACGGTTACTACGAAGGTGCCGCTCTGACCGAGGACGACGTCAAGCGCTACGCTGACCTGGAATCCCGCGAGGTTCTGCTGTCCAAGGTTGCAGGTGGTGCAAAGGCTACCATCGCACGCATCGCACAGGTTGTGGACGCACTGCGCGTCAAGCTGGAGGAGCAGGAAGGCGCAGCTCCCGCTGCAGCCGAGGAGGCTTCGGAAGAGGCATAAGCCCCTTTCGTGCTACTGCACCAGCGCTGAGATACTCAGCAGCGTGAACGCGAATAGCGTGTAACGCACCCTAAATTTGACCGACCCTTTCGGGGTAGGTACTGAAGATTTACACCGCGGGCGTCAGCCCGCACCAGATAGTGAAGGAGCCAAACAATGGCTAAGCTGTCCATCGAAGAACTCATTGCAGCATTCAAGGAACTGTCCCTCGTTGAGGTTTCCGAGTTCGTCAAGGCATTCGAGGAAGAGTTCGACGTCACCGCAGCTGCTCCCGTTGCAGTTGTAGCAGGCGGCGCAGCAGGCGAGGCTGCTGAAGAGAAGTCCGAGTTCGACGTTGTCCTGGAGTCCGCTGGCGACAAGAAGATCGCAGTGATCAAGGAAGTTCGTGCCCTGACCTCCCTCGGCCTGAAGGAAGCAAAGGACCTGGTTGACAGCGCTCCCAAGGCTCTGCTCGAGGGCGTTTCCAAGGAAGACGCTGAGAAGGCTAAGGAGCAGCTCGAGGCTGCTGGCGCAACCATCACCCTCAAGTAATCGACTTCTTCTCGATTCTTACGCGGGCGGTGCATCCATCGGATGTGCCGCCTCGCGGCATTTAACGGCCCCGAACCCGCCCGGTATGAAGACTGGGGAGGTTCAGGGCTTTGCCGTGTCCGCTCTTTTCTCCTGTAGCAAACGGGGTATGCGCTACATATTCGGCAGGTGGCGGTATAAGCCGCTGTGACCACCCTGTGCCCCGGGTGAGAGAGGCTGAGAGCACTGTGGTGCCACTCTCCTAGAGCCCGGCAACGGGGCAGAGGTGCCGTATGATGGGATGAGACAACCCAGACATTCCTTTGCACGAAAGCGGATAGACATGAGCGAGCAGAAGAAAAAGAAGAAGAGCGCAACCGAGCGACCCGCCCGCGACTTGGCGGCTGAAGCACAGCAGGTCCTGGACGCTTTCGGTGCCGGTGTTCGTGAAGACCGCGATTACCCGGCTCTACACCTGGCGCCTCCCGTGGGCCGTCTGAATGACCCGAACGGCCTGGTCTTCGATGGTAAGCGTTATCACGCCTTCTACCAGTACTCGCCCCTGCACCCGGAGCGTATGGTCTACTGGCGTCATGCGGTGAGCGAGGACCTGACCCACTGGACCGATGAGGGTACCGCGCTGGTTCCCGATAGCCGCTACGACTCGCACGGCTGCTACTCCGGCTCCGGTATTAAGGTTCCCGGCGGTTTCGAGTTCTTCTACACCGGTAACGTGAAGGACGAAAAGGGCAACCGCGAAACCTACCAGATTCTCGCAACTGCGGGTGAGGACGCGAAGCCGACCCGTCAGCTGCCCCCGCTGATTTCCGGCCCCGCAAAGGGCTACACTGCACACTACCGCGATCCGCACGTCTTTGAGCGTAACGGCGAATGGTGGATGGTTATTGGTGCTCAGCGTGAGGACCTGACCGGTGCTGTGGTCGTGTACACCTCCAAGGACCGCCGCGAGTGGACCTTCCGCGGCGAGCTGGGCATCAAGGACAAGACCCTCAAGGGCACCTACATGTATGAGTGCCCCTCCCTGCTGAGCATGCGCGATGAGCTGACCGGCGAAATCCGCGACGTGCTGATTTTCAGCCCGCAGGGCATAGAGCCCCTCGGCGAGAAGTACAACAACATTTTCCAGAGCGGCTACATTGTCGGTTCGCTGGATAATGAGACCCTCAAGTTCACCGTGGAGACCCCCTTCACCGAGCTGGATGCAGGTTTCGAGTTCTACGCTCCGCAGACCATCTCCGGTACCGGCCTGACTGCTGACCCGAAGGCACCGCACACCGTGAGCGGCGATGCCCCGGTGATGATTGCGTGGCTGGGTAACGCAGCCCAGGACGACCTGCCCTCGTGGAGTCACCGCTGGGTGCACATGTTCACCTACCCGCGTGAGCTGCACCTGCGTAACGGCAAGATTTTCCAGCGTCCGGTTCCGCAGCTGAATGACGCGATGGAGATGAAGCCTCTGTACCGTGAGGAGGAGAAGGGCAAGCTCGTAGAGCTGAAGAACGCCCTGACCTTCCGTCTGCGCGGCCGCGTGAACGTCTCTGATGAGAGCGTGAAGCTGAAGATTAAGGACACTCACGGCGTGGCTCTGAGCATTGTGCTGGATAAGGACTTTGTGCAGATGGACCGTGGCGGTACCCGCTACACCGAGGGTGGTAGCCTGCGCCGCCGTACCCTGAAGCGTTCGAAGATTCGCGAGTTTGATCTGCTGGTGGATGGCTCGGCTACCGAACTGTACGTGGGCGGCAAGTTGGTCGCGTCCATGGGTGCTGAGGTCATGACCGCTCGTACCTTCTTCAAGGGCGATAAGCGCCGTGTCCGCCTGACTGGTGGCGAGGTGTTGTCCCTAGAGTACGGCCGCCTCTAAGCCGTTTTCTAAGCGTTAGGAGCCGCCTGCACGGGTGGTTTCTGGTAATTTCTGAATATGTCTGAGGGCTCACTCTCCGTATGGAGGGTGGGCCCTCGCTTTTAAGAACTTTCCCGTGATACCATGTTTTACATCTGATATGTCAAACGTATGACATACATATGACATGCACACACAGACATGTCACCCCACCCCATTCACAAAGCATCATACGGTGGTGCTCCAAACAAAGGAGAGCGAGCGTGGACCACAAGTCAGTGGCACAGCGCGTGCTGAAGGACGTCGGTGGCGCCGGCAACATCGTTGCAGCCGCACACTGCGCAACCCGCCTTCGCCTCGTCCTGAAGAACCAGGACAAGGTCGACCAGGCAGCAATCGACAACGACGAAGACCTCAAGGGCAGCTTCCTCAACGCTGGCCAGTTCCAGATCATCGTCGGCCCCGGCGACGTCAACGAGGTCCACAAGCACCTCATCGCCGCTGGCGCGCCCGAGGCGTCTAAGGACGAGCTCAAGGAAATTGCCTCCAAGCAGGGCAACATTGTCTCCCGCTTCATCAAGACCATTGCTGACATCTTCGTGCCGCTCATCCCGGTGCTGGTCGGTGGCGGTATGCTGATGGCGCTCAATAGCCTCCTGACCTCTAAGGGTATTTTTGGCCCCCAGGCAGTTATTGAACTTTTCCCTGAGTGGGCTGACTTCGCGGATATCGTTAACCTGCTCTCCGCCGCTCCCTTCGCCTTCCTGCCCGTGCTGGTCGGCTTCTCCGCCACCAAGGTCTTCGGCGGTAACCCCTACCTGGGTATGACCATGGGTGCCGCAATGGTATCCCCGGCCCTGATGAATGGCTACAACGTCGCAGCATCCCTGGCAGGTGCTGAAGGCACCGACCCGATGAAGTACTGGAACCTCTTCGGTTTGCAGGTTCAGCAGGCGGGCTACCAGGGTACCGTGCTGCCCATCATGCTGGTCGCATTTATCCTGTCCCACCTCGAGAAGTTCTTCCACAAGGTCCTCAAGGGAACCATCGACTTCATCTTCACCCCGACCCTCACCATCCTGATCACCGGCTTCCTGACCTTCCTGTTGGTTGGACCCCCGATGTTCCAGCTGGGCACCTGGCTGGGTGAAAGCATCAACTGGCTCTACACCGTTGCCGGCCCGCTCGGCGGTCTGCTCTTCGGTACCTTCTACGCATTCATCGTGATGACCGGTATGCACCAGGCATTCCCGCCCATCGAGATGAGCCTGTGGGCTACCGGTGGTTCCTTCATCTTCGTCGTTGCCTCCATGTCTAACGTGGCTCAGGGTGGTGCTGCAGCCGGTGTCGCACTGACCACCAAGAACAAGAAGATTAAGGGTATTGCTTCTGCAGCCGCACCCTCCGCGTTCCTGGGCATTACCGAGCCCGCAATGTTCGGTGTGAACCTGGCTCTGCGCTGGCCCTTCTACATTGCAATCGTTTCCGCGGGTATTGGTTCGATGGTTACCTCTATTCTTGGAATTAAGGCGGGTAAGCTGGGCGCTGCTGGTTACCTTGGCTTCCCCTCGATTGAAGCAACCGTTGGTGCAGGTATCCCGGGCTTCTTGGGCTGCCTCGTCCTGACCACCGTCATCGCCTTCGTTGCCTCCTTCATCTGGGGTAAGAAGGTCGAGGCGGGCAACACTGAGGAAGCTGAGGCACCCGCTGCTGCGGCTCCCGTGGCAGCTGCCGCAGCCCCCTCTACTGCCGTAGCAGCTGAGGCTGGCGAGAGCGTCGAAATCGGCTCCCACATGGTCGGTTCCGTGGTTCTGCTGGCTGACGTCAAGGACCCCACCTTCTCCTCCGGCGCACTGGGTGCAGGCACTGCAGTGGAGCCCACCGAAGGTAAGCTCTACGCACCGGCTGACGGCAAGATTACCGTCGCATTCCCCACCGGCCACGCCTACGGTCTGCGCACCGAGGACGGCCTGGATCTGCTGATGCACATCGGCATGGACACCGTTGAGCTTGACGGCAAGCACTTCGAGCCCAAGGTTGCTAAGGGGGACACCGTCAAGCGCGGCGACGTAATCGCTGAGTTCGATATTCCCGCGATTAAGGCTGCTGGCTACCCGCTGGCAACCCCCATGGTGATCACCAACTCCAAGAAGGCAGCTGCTTCGGTTGAAGATGTCCAGGCTTCGGGCGCTTCTGTGACCAACGCGGATTCGCTCCTGAAGGTTGCACTGAAGGCAAAGGCTAACGCATAGTCTGCACTCTTGATGAGTAGATAACCTCAACGTGATGTGCACCCCGTACCGCTCTCCCTAGAGTTGGTGCGGGGTGTTCAATTTTTCCTGCAAGAGCGTGCAAAAAGTATGTGAATAAATATTCACTAAAATTATGCATATTGGTGCAATATAAGCTGGCACACATTGGTGCATAGCCATGAAAAATGTCTTGATAAGGAACAATTTATTAGCCAGGAGTGAATAATCCAGCTAATATTTATGTATAGTTTCAAGCTTTTGTAAAGGGTGAATATGACCTCAGCCTCCTATACCGTCCGCACCGCCGAGTCTCATGAATATGCAGATGCGCTCGAGGTGCTGATTGCCGCATTCGACGGAGACCCCGCCATGATGGCAGTCATTGCAGGTGGTAGCCGCCGACAGGAACTTGCCAAGCTCCGCGCAATCATGACCCTGCAGGTCTACGGTAACTTCCAGGGCCGCGGACGTATCGACATTGCTATTGACAACACCACCGGAAAAATCGTGGGTGTCTGCCTCTGGAACACCCCCGAATCCCAGGAAGGTTCCTTCGCTAACGAACTCAAGCAGATTGGCGCCTACTACAAGGCGCTCGGCTGCAAGACTCTGCTGAAGGCGATCCTAATGGAGCTACATCTGCTCAAGTACCGCCCCGCGTACAAGCACTGGTACCTCTTCAACATTGGTGTTCTCGAAGAGTATCGTAGCCGGGGCATTGGTTCCCAGCTACTCGACTACGGTACCGAACGCATTGGCGACTACCCCGCCTACCTCGAAGCATCGACCTACGACAGCGCACGCCTTTACGAGCGCCGCGGATTCTTCTCCCTCGGCCCGTTCCACGGCATCTTCTCCAAGGCGCACGCCGTCGGCATGGTCTACCCTGGAACCGGCCCGGCCGAGATTGTGCAGCGCAACTCCTAAAACTTCCGGACGCTCACAAAACCGATAAATGTATATACAAAATCCGCCCCACCGTGAGCACTCGCACGGTGGGGCGGATTTTTATTCTCAGAAGACGAGATTCTTATTGGAGCTCATCCGGAGCAGACATATCAGGCTGAATCTGATCCAGATCTGGGATGGAACGCACCGTAGCCCCCAGATGGAGCTCAACGGGGAGTACATCCTCAGGCTGGCTTATCGGGGGCTGGCTGTTTGGGGGAGCAGCTTCCTCCGCGGATTCTCCCTGCTGCAGCTCAACCAACTCCAGTAGACGCTGCGCGGTACGCTTCGCTATACCCTCAATCGGCTGAACCACGGTCGCTAGTTCCGGCATGAGTAACTGAACGCTCTGCGTGCCGTCATAGCCAATCACCTGGAAATCCTCAGGAACGCGAATGCCTCGAGCACGCGCCCACCCCAGGGTGAGTGCGGCGTAATTATCGTTGGAGGCGAAGACCGCGTCCACCGGCTCGGGGCTATCGGCACGCTCATCCAGGTAGCGGTAGAGCACCTCACGCTTAATGCCCAGCGAAGGGCGGAAGCCCAGCTCTACGAACTCCGGCATGAGCCCCGCCTCAAGCATTGCCTCACGGTAGCCGCGCTGACGCTCATTGTGCTCACCCATGGTAGAAGTTACGTGCACAATATTCTGCGCACCCGTGGCGATGAGGTGCTCCGTGGCGGCGCGGGCACCTCCGTAGTTATCAGAGCGAATATTCGGATAGAAACCGCTTTCGAGACGGTCTACGGTCACTAGGGGAGCCTGCGCATGCGGAATGTTAACCAGCGCGTCTGAGTGGGCGCCGCTGATGATGCCGTCCACCTGATTGGAGAAGAGCATCTCCAGGTAGCGCTTTTCTTGCTCGGGGTGATCGTCGCTATTGCAGAGAATGACCCGGTAGCCCTCTTCGGCGAGGTAGCTTTCGAGGCGGTACACCATCTCCCCGTAGAAGGGGTTTGCGACCGTGGGGAAGATGAGGCCCACCATCTGCGAGCGCTGACCCTGTAGGCTGCGAGCGATGGCATTGGGTCTGTAGCCGAGTTCCCGCATCGCCTCGTGGACCTTGGTGCGGGTATTTTCGCTCAGGTAGCCGCGGTTATTGAGTACGCGGGAGACCGTGGTGGGGGAGACGCCCGCTAGGGCTGCAACGTCGCTGAGTTTGGGCTTTGCCACGGGGGCTCCCTTCGATATGTTAAACGATTGACATATCTTTCTACTATACCTTCTTCACAGGAGCTAACGGGGCCTCAAAAACCAGAAAAAGCGCTTTCCCCTGTGCTGCCAACCGCACCGATTTGCAGTGCCGGTCTACAGCACCGGAATAACCGGAACGCGAGCCCCCACCTCATGCGCAGAACCTCGCACCGAAGAATCATCCAACACCGCGCAGTGAGTAGCCGCCGCCAACGAGGACAACATATGCGACGCCGACTTCGGTAGAGGATACGCCACACCGTCACGCACCGACACAGGAAGCAGACGAGCCTCTGCCGGCTTACGCAACGTATCAACAGGCTCACCCAGAACCGCCGAATCCAGCTCAGGCAGAGGCATATCCCTCATACCAGCCAAAAGCGGCGGCAAATACGAATATAAAGCCGTGTACGCAGCCAAAGGATTACCCGGCAGACCCAACACAAAACGCTCACGACCCGAATTCGGGCCCGTCTCCGGAACCGGCAAACGCGCAGCCAACGCAGGATGACCCGGACGCACATCCACCGACTCAAACAGGTACGTCGCACCCATATCGTTGAGCACCTTACGCACCAAATCAACACCCGAGGTGCTCGACCCGCCCGTAAACACCAGCACACGAGCCGTCGATGTGGACAAGAACGTGCGGAACTCAGACTCAACATCCGCCAGGCGAATCGACGGGCGCGCCTCGCAGCCTGCAGAAATAATCGCATGCTCCATGAAGCCGCCAAAGGCATCACGCACCTGACCCGGCGCAGGCACACCAAAGGTAATGACCTCATTACCCGTAAACGCGCAACGCACCGGAATCGGGGCATACACCGGCAACTCATCAAAACCATTCGTGCCCAAGAACGCCGCCATACGCGCAGACACACGGTCACCGTGGCGCGCCAACAGCTCGCCACGCTCCAGCTCAGCACCGGCATGGCGAATATCAGCACCCGGTGCCGGAGGCTCAAAACCCTCCGCCATATCCAGGTAATGAATGCTCGCCTGAGTCTCCAAATGGGAACCCACGCCCGGACGAGAAGAACCCTCCGCACCTTCATACAGACGCGAATGCTCCTCACGCACAATCGCCTCGGCACCCTCCGGGATTAAACCGCCCGTCAGAATCGGGGTCGCCTCACCCGGAGCAATCGGCACCGTTAGACGGTGAATATTCGCGCGAGAATCCTCCGGGTACGCAGGAGTCACCAGACGCCACGGAGGCACACCCGCCACAGCATAGCCGTCCATCGCCGAAGAACTGTAGTGGGGCACCGGCATCACCGAATAAATATCGGCCGCCAAGTAATGGCCAATCGTCGCCAACAGCGGCAAAGATTCCGTCTTAACATGGGGCGCAACCTGCTGGCCCTCCTCATGCAGAATCTGACGGGCCTGCTGCCACGAAACAGAAGGAATATGGTGAGACATCGTACCTCGTAAAAGTGTGTGCGGGACGCGCAACAGCGCGCGAGCTCAAAAACATCGCCCGGTCGGGCGTTAAGAACTGAGACCTACCACTAGGGTACTCGTAGCTTGGCAACTAGCGCTCCCGCGCGCCTCAGATGCTAATAACTCATGCTAATAACTCGACCAGAGCGAAGTCGTATAGCCAAGAGCCTGCGCCTGCTCCCACGTATCAACATCGGCGGTATCAGCGGCAGACATCTCCACCGTCGCGGGGTTCAAACGGCGCAAAAAAGAACGAACAGAAGCGTCAGTCGTGCCGGTCGAAAAGACCGAACGGATCGCCTCAAAACGGTAAATACCCACCAGCGGCTGATAGATGCCCTCAGCAACCCCCCAGAAACCTGCAGATGCTTCAGAATCGTTGGGCGCTTCAGAATCGGTGGGGGAGGGGATAGCGGTCGCGGCCTGCTCGGCAGCCCGCGCGGCGGTAAGTAACTGCTGAACCGCCGGAGCAATACGCGGAGTATCTACGCCTAAAATCAGGCACCAGCTCGGCAGCGGCGCCTGCGAGCGCTCGCAATCGGCTGCAATACACTCCAAGCCGGCATGAATCGCCGCAGCAGGACCCGAAAACGGCGGATCCTCACGAGTACGCAACACCCCCGACGGCAACGGCAAGCTCCCAGGACCCACCACCACGCGCGGGGATGCGCTCGCCACCGCCTCCAGGGCGCAATCCAGCAGGGTGCTCGTGCCGTCAGACAGGGACGCCTTCGGCACGTGGTTCAGGCGGCGAGAAGCGCCTCCGGCAACAACGACCGCGGCGCACGAAAAATCACCCTCAGCGGCAAGCTCAGAACCGGGTATCTTATCCGCCCGCATTATCCACCCGCAAAGGGAGGCAGAACGTCCACACGATCGGCATCCTGCAGGGGCGCCTGCGCATCAGAACGGGCACCATTGACCAGGAATGAGCACTGCTCCATGACCTGCGCAAGAGTCAGACCCGAAGGGGTCGTACCCTCCAAGCTCTGGCCCAGATGCTCAATCAGTGCGCCAAGAGTTGCAGACGGCAGCTCAACCAGGGGCACCGACAGTTGCGTGGTACCCGCCGCAGAACGCGCGGCAGCGAAAAAATGAACCTGCATAATGCTCCTCAATCCTTGATCAAACTCTGAGTAGGGTAGCCGAAAGCCAGGGGGTAAGGTGGCAGTAAAATACCTTGTCCAACGCATATTTGGCTGTATATCCGGCTAATAAATAGGGTAGCTTCCTTAGCCACCAATAGCGCTCATCGAGCGGCTCGCCTTGGCGAACTCCTCAATATCGAAGTCAGCATCTTCCTTGCCGTGAGCGCGCGGCTTAAACCACATGCCTTCACGCCAACGCAGAGCCAGTTGCTGATCGTCAGCACCGGAACGCAGAAGCTGCATCAGGTCAGTCTCAGTGTCAGAGAACAAACACGAGCGAATCTTGCCGTCCGCCGTCAGACGGGTGCGGGTGCACGCATTGCAGAACGACTCCGTCACCGAAGCGATAATGCCCACACGGCCCAGCGACTCGGTACCGTCAGCCGGGAAGCCCGCCTCATCCAGGGCAGTGCCGAGCGGGTACACCTCCCACAGCTGAGCGGGGGAATCGCCACGTGCCTCAGCCACCGAACCCAGAACGTACTCAGCCGATAGCTTCTGGCGAATCTCAGCGGCAGTAATCGTGCCCTCGCGGGTCCAACGGTTATCGGCATCCAGCGGCATCTGCTCAATAAAACGCAGCTGATAGCCACCCGCCAACGCCCAGCGCAGAAGCTCCGGAGCCTGATCATCATTCAGACCCGGCATCAGCACAGCATTAATTTTGATGGGCCACAGACCAGCCTCAGCAGCACCATCAATACCCTTGAGCACGGCATCGAGCTTATCGCGGCGGGTCAACTCGGCAAAGGTTTCACGGCAAATCGTATCCAGAGAAACATTGATGCGGGTCAGACCAGCCTCCGCCAGGGCGGCGGCACGCTTCTCCAAACCAATACCGTTCGTCGTAATAGCAAGCGGAACATCCGGATGCGCCTGATGGATACGGGAAATAATGTCCACCAAATCGGCGCGCACCAGCGGCTCGCCACCGGTAAAGCGGATCTCCTCAACGCCCAGCTCAGTAATCGCAATATCGGCAAGGCGCGCGATCTCCTCGGCGGAGAGCAGATTCTCCTTGGGAAGCCACTGCAAACCATCCGCCGGCATGCAATAAATGCAACGAAGATTACATTTATCGGTCAGAGAGATACGCAGATCCGTCGCCACGCGACCCCAACGGTCCAAGAGCGGACCGCTGTTTGTAATATTCGGGAGCTTATGCTCGACCTTTACGCCGCTCTCAGATTTTTCGGGCGTAATAAAAGCAGCCCCGTTACCCTCCGCAGAAGATAAGGTGCTTAACGTTGGGCCCGCAATGAGCTCAGAAGAGGCCGAATTTGCCGTGTACGCCATGTAAAACCTATGTGGAAAATTTGCATATTTCAGGTGACAATATGATTATTCCATGTTCCGGCGCCCCGTACATAGTGTGTGCAGGGTAAGTTACAACTGCGCCACGGCAGACAACCACGACGAAGTAACGCCGCGTGTACAAGCTAGGGACGTACACGGAACGTCATACAGAGCCCGCACATGGACGCACCTCACCTTCAATAGCAGTACGAACTAACCAAGGAAATACCTCATGAAGAGCCCCCTCGCAGCCCTCAGCGCGCTTGCCGCAGCAACCCTCGCCCTCACCGGATGCGGCGCCACCCAGAGCTCCTCTTCGTCCACTGCCTCCGCATCGAGCAGCCAGGCTACCTCCGGAAAGGTCGAAGTTTTTGCCGCCGCCTCCCTGAACAACGCAGGTGCAGACCTCGAAAAGGCATACGAAGCCGCCAACCCCGGCGTAGACGTCACCTTCGTCTTTGAAGGCTCCGCAAAGCTCGTCAACCAGATCGAACAGGGCGCAACCCCCGACCTGCTCATCACCGCAGACACCAAGAACATGGACAAAGCAAAGAAGCTCGACCAGTTCTCGGCTTCCGAAACCAACGTTCTGGTCACCAACAAGCTCGTACTCGTCACCGCCGAAGGCAACCCCGGCAAGATCAACAGCCTCGACGATCTCAAGACCACCGACGGCGTCGTCGCAGTCTGCAAAGAAGACGTCCCCTGCGGCACCATCGCCCACCAGGAACTGAAGAAGCACGACATCACCCTCAAGAACGCAACCACCGAAAGCAAGGTCACCGACGTAGCCACCAAGGTCACCACCGGTAACGCCGATGCGGGCTTCATCTATACCACCGACCTCGCCGCCGCCAAGAAAAAGGGCGTCAACCTCGGCTCCGTCGAGCTGACCGATGTGGAACGCAACGAATACCCCGCAGCGCTCAGCAAGACCGGCTCTTCCTCCGAAACCGCGAAGAAGTTCAACGAATGGCTGAAGAACTCCGACGAGGCGAAGAAAATCCTCACCGAGTACGGCTTCAACACCGCACAGTAATTCAGCACCGCCACAGTAGGGAACAACCCGCGTCTCATCACCCATGACAGACACTACCGCTACCCGCCGCAACGCCGGAACCTCACGCACACCCGGAAGTAGCCTCTTCGCCTCCGTGCCCGTGCTCTTCCTGGTTCCGGCGTCGCTGGGTGTTTTCCTCATTGCCGGACCGCTCCTCGGGCTCTTCCTCAACATCCCCTGGAGCCAGCTCGGCAGCATCTTCACCCCGCAGGTGCTCGGGGCGGCAAACCTCTCCCTCAGTACTGCCGCCGCCTCCACCCTCATCTGCGGGCTTCTCGGTGCACCCCTGGCGCTCGTGCTCTCCAAAGTGCTCAACCGCTCGCGGCTACACCGATTCGGGTCAGTTCTCTACGCCATCATCTACACCCCGGTGATTCTCTCCCCGGTCGTCTCCGGACTCGGTCTGCTCTTTTTCTGGGGACGCAAAGGCATGATCGGCACCTACCTCTACCAGGCAGGAATCTCTATCCCCTTCACCCCCAACGCGGTGATTATCGCCCAAGTCTTCGTTGCCCTACCCTTCTTCGTTGCCACCGCGGTCACCACCCTGCAGGCTATTCCCCGCGAATACGAAGAAATCGCCCTCGTCGAAGGCGCTAAACCCGCAGAAATCACCTTCAAAGTGCTCCTGCCCCTCGCCGCGCCCGGCCTCGCCACCGCCTTCCTTCTCTCCTTCGCCCGAGCGCTTGGTGAATACGGCGCAACCGTCACCTTCGCCGGCAATGTGCAAGGCAAAACCCAAACCATACCCCTCGCCATCGACCTAGCCATCAACAGCAGCGACATCCCCAGCGCCCTCGGAAGCGCCCTGATACTCATCAGCCTCTACCTAGGAATCTTCGGGGTCCTCGGCCTGATCCGTGCCCTCAAAAAACTACGCGAAAGCACCCGATAAGCCGCTTCGTCACTTGCCCCACATACCGGCCGGCACACACCGGTCCTTAGGCAAAACTGCATTTACCAGTCCACAAACACACACCTACACTAGTCATAACCGCCGCCGCACGATTGGAACCGCCATGATTTCCCCCGAATTCAATGGAACCCCTAGCACCGAAGAATACCGCGCCTACCTGGCGCTCCTGCTACGCGAAGTCTTCATCGGCACAGCAGAAACGGTTCCCCTCTACCACGCGGCAGGACGCATCCTCGCCCAAGACGTCACCGCACGCATGGACGTACCCAGCTTCGACAACTCCCAAATGGACGGCTACGCACTCACCGCCGAAGCTGCAGAACGCGAAGACCGCATCTTCACCGTCGGACGTGAAATCCCCGCAGGCCGCCCCCTGCAGCGTTCCCGCTCCTCCGACGACCTGACCTACCCCATCATGACCGGCGCGCCCATGCCCAAGGGCTACGACGCCGTTATTCCCGTCGAACAGTCCGAACGCATCGAATACCCCGACCTGCCCGAATCCTTCGGCCGCCCCAGCGAAAAGGTCAAACTTGCCCCCGGCAAGCCCGGGCAGTTCGTGCGCCGCCGCGGTGAAGACGTCGTCACCGGTCAGGTCCTCGCACGCGCCGGTGAACGCGTCACCCCCGCTCTGCTCGGTGCGCTCGCATCCCAGGGCTATGCCCGCTTGA
The DNA here is from genome assembly GCF_000175615.1 of Rothia mucilaginosa ATCC 25296. Taxonomy (GTDB): domain Bacteria; phylum Actinomycetota; class Actinomycetes; order Actinomycetales; family Micrococcaceae; genus Rothia; species Rothia mucilaginosa. Next base: position 230,422 of record NZ_ACVO01000015.1, read on the forward strand.
CCGTCGCGGCAGGTCCCCGCGTGCTCGTCTGCACCGGCGGCGACGAGATCCTCTCCGGTGTTGAAGAAGACGGAAGCGCCACCACTCAGGAACTCGCTCAGGGCCAGATTTTTGATGCCAACGGCCCCATGCTCACCGCCATGCTCCGCGAAGACGGAGCGGAGGTGCGACGCATCGCTATCGGTGACGATCCTATCGAGCTACTGCACCGTCTCACGGCAGAATACGAGAGTTTCAAACCGGACATCATCATCACCTCGGGCGGTATCAGCCACGGTAAATACGAGGTGGTCCGCAACGCCATCGCCAAGGCACACGAAGCCGATATTCTGGTGCCCATCTCCTGGTTCGGCCACGTCAGCCAGCAGCCCGGCGGCCCCCAGGGCGTAAACGTTCTCGCTTTCAAGGGTCACCGCGTGCCCATGATTTCCTTCCCCGGCAACCCTGTGAGCACCCTCATCTCGTACGCGCTGATTCTGCGCCCCTACCTGCGAGCCGGCGGCCCCTACGGTGTGCCCCACGCGGTTGCCTCTGAACAGGCAACCCTGAACAACGCACCCCGAGGCGTGCTCGTCACCGACACCCCGCTTACCGCACCGGCGACCAAGCGCCAGTTCCTGCGCGGCACCCTCGCCATGGTCGAGGTGGAACCCGGAACCTACCGGGTGGAGCTCTACCCAGACATCCTCTCAGGCTCGCACCTGCTGCACCGCGCCGCCCAGGCGGATGTGCTCATTGAGCTGGCGCCCGGAACCACCTACACCGGGGGAGAGGCGGTACCCTACCACCGCATTCGCCTCACCGATAACTAAACGAAACGCCCCGCATTGTTCCTTGTCCGATAGACAAGGAATAATTGAGACTCACACTAAGTAACGATTCGCGGCAGAAGAATACCGCGCAGAAGCCAGGAGAAACGATGACCTCTACCTCGCAGCCCAACCAGGAACTGACCCATGTGCGCGCCGACGGCTCGGCGCACATGGTGGATGTTACGGAGAAGTCTGTCACCACCCGCACCGCCCTGGCTGAGGCGACCGTGCGCACCCGCGAAGACGTTATCGCCATGATTTTTGATGCCGATCTGCCCAAGGGCGACGCTCTTCCTGTTGCACGCGTTGCCGGCATCATGGGAGCTAAGCGCACCCCGGAAATCATTCCCCTCTGCCACCCGCTGCCCCTGGGTAAGATCACGGTGGACTTTGAGCGCGGCACCGACTTCGTGCGTATTGAGGCGTCCGTGAAGACCCGCGGCGTCACCGGCGTAGAGATGGAGGCGCTCACCGCCGTCTCCTCGGCGGCATTGACCGTTTTCGACATGATCAAGGCAGTCGATAAGTACGCCGTCATTACCGATATCCGTGTTCTGGAGAAGAGCGGCGGCAAGTCCGGCGACTGGTCCGTCCGCGAGGACTCCTAAGTTACGGCGGCACACCGCCCCCACCGATCCCACCGTCACCTGATAGATACAGAAAAGGAAAGCCAATGAGTAGCGAAGACTACACCATGCCCGAGAACCTCACCGGCCTGGTTATTGTCGCCTCCACCCGTGCAGCCCGCGGTGTGTACGAGGATAAGTCCGGCCCCATCGCCGTGGAGTGGCTGCGCTCGCGCGGCTTCGACACCCCGGATGCCGTGGTCATTGAAGACCGCGATATTGTCGAGTACTTCAACACCCTGGTGGCTGAAGGTAAGAAGAACGGTAACCTACCGACCTTCATCCTGACCAGCGGTGGTACCGGTCTGAACTCTGACGACCAGACCGTGGAGGCGGTTCGCCCACACCTGGACAAGGAAGTACCCGGCATCATGCACGCCTTCTGGATGAACGGTCTGAAGAACGTTCCCGCCGCGGTGCTTTCACGCGGCGTGGCGGGCGTCATTGACCGAACCTTCGTGATGACCCTGCCCGGTTCGCGTGGTGGTGTGAAGGACGGCGTGGCAACCCTCGACCCGCTTGTTGAGCACATTTGCCGTCAGATGGAGGACTACCATGACCACTAAGCCGCAGAACGAAGAATCCCTGGACCATTCGGGTGCGCACGGTGCTGAGCCGAGCGGCTCGACCGTGGTGTTCACCGATATTACGGAAGCGCCCCTGGAGCCGCTGTACGCGGCGGCTAAGGCTGAGGTCATGACTGACGCTATGGGTGCCCTGGTAATTTTTGACGGCATTGTACGCAACCATGATCACGGTAGTGCGGTTCGCGGGCTGTCCTATAGCGCGCATCCGCAGGTTCGTGAGTATATTGCGGAGGTTGCCGCCGAGGTTGCTGCCGAGCTGGACGGTGTGCGTCTGTGGGCTGTGCATCGTGTGGGTCCGATTGCTATTGGTGAGTCGGCTCTGACCGTGATGGCGGCGGCTGCTCACCGTGGCCGCGCGTTTGATGCCTGTGAGCTGGTGGCTGACCGGGTGAAGGCTCGTGTGCCGATTTGGAAGGAACAGGAACTGCTCGATGGAAGCATCGAGTGGGTTGGTGTGGACACTTCTCCCGCTTAGCCTTCTGAATATTCTGATATCTCTATATAAGCCTGTCAGGGGGATTTCTCTCGGGCAGGCTTATTCTCCTTGAAGCTTGGCTCTTTGAAAGCTCAAGTCACCTCTACTACTAGACGCGAGGAATCCCTATGTCTTCTCAGCCTTCAACCGGCACGGGCGAGCTCTCTGCCGCTGAGCGTGCGTTCTACTCTCGTCAGCTGATTCTGCCCGAAATGGGTTACGAGGCTCAGTTGGCGCTCAAGCGCGCACGCGTGGTGGTGCTGGGTGCTGGCGGTTTGGGCGCTCCCGCGCTACTGTACCTGGCGGGTGCCGGGGTCGGTCAGATTGTGGTGGTTGATGATGACTTCGTGGATGCTTCGAATCTGCACCGCCAGGTGATTCATACGCACGCCAGAGTGGGTAATTCTAAGGCTGAGTCTGCCGCAGAGTCTTTGCGCTCGCTGAATCCTTTTATTGAGGTTGTGCCGGTGCGTGAGCGTTTGACGGAGGCGAATGTTGATGAGCTTCTGTCTGGTGCTGACCTGGTGCTGGATGGTAGCGATAATTTCGAGTCGCGTTATGTGGTGTCGGCGGCGGCTGCGCGTGCTGGGATTGCGCATGTATGGGCTGCGATCCTTGGTTTTGATGCGCAGCTGAGTGTGTTTTGGGCTGGTCGCGGTCCGGTGTATGAGGATTTGTACCCTCATGCTCCTGCTGCCGGTAGCGTGCCGTCGTGTAGTACTGCTGGCGTGGTGGGTGCTATGGCTGGCGTGGTGGGTGCTGCGATGGCCATGGAGGCGGTGAAGCTGCTGACCGGGGTGGGGGAGCCGCTCATGGGTGAGGTTGGCCTATATTCGGCATTAAGCGGAAGGTGGGAATATATACCTCTTGTAGCTAGCGTGCAAGCTGTACCTAAGAAAAGCGCTGTTTTGCCCCAAGAAACGAGTCATAAGCCCAAAAATCATGTAACAATTCGTAATATTTCTCAGGATTTTACAAGCTCTTCTGCTGACTCGAAGCCCCGCTCGATGAGCGCTCAGGACCTTAAAAAGATGTCATCGGGTGAAAATATTGCCCTTTTGGATGTCCGTGAGCAGGTGGAGTTCAATGCCTTTGCGATTGATGGTGCCAGTAATCTACCCCTCACTGAATTGCTTGAAGCGGCTCGAAATGACTCCCTCAAAGCCCTAATTGAGCGTAAAATCCCCGCAAATGCCCAGAAAATCGTTATTTACTGCACCGGATACACCCGAACGGTTGAAGCGGCTCGTGAAATAGCGCCTCTGGAGGAGCGTTCTGTGTACATGCTTGAGGGTGGAATTTCCGCCTGGCTTACGGTCTAAAACACCCTTATTTCGCATGAATTAGGCAAGGTTTTTATCTCGTATTTTCTATGCCAAATTTCCGATATATTGGGCAGTATGGAACAAGCATCACAGATTAAGGGCCCGGATGGCCCCCTTACCGATCAGCTGATCAAGTTCGGTAAGTTCTTCTCCCGCTGGGATGAGACTGAAGACGGCCGCGCCGTCTTCCGTGAAGGCGGCCGCGAAGGTGACGCCTTCTACCGCGACCGTTGGAGCCACGATAAGGAAGTTCGCTCTACCCACGGCGTGAACTGCACCGGCTCCTGCTCCTGGAAGGTGTACGTCAAGGACGGCATTATCACCTGGGAAGCACAGGAAACCGATTACCCCTCGGTTGGTCCCGACCGCCCCGAGTACGAACCCCGCGGTTGCCCCCGCGGTGCAGCATTTTCGTGGTACACCTACTCTCCCACTCGCGTTAAGTACCCCTACGTTCGCGGTCTCCTGCTGGAGATGTACCGCGAAGCGAAGGCAATCCACAACGATCCCGTGGACGCCTTCCACTCCATCGTGTCCGACCCCGCCAAGCGTGCACGCTACGTGAACGCACGTGGTAAGGGTGGTCTGGTGCGCTCGACCTGGGCTGAGGCTCTCGAGCTGATGGCTGCTGCTCACGTGCACACCATCAAGTACTACGGTCCCGACCGTAACACCGGCTTCACCCCGATTCCGGCAATGTCCATGGCGTCCTTCAGCGCGGGTGTTCGCTACATCCAGCTGGCCGGTGGCGTCATGACCAGCTTCTACGACTGGTACGCTGACCTTCCCGTGGCTTCCCCGCAGGTCTTCGGCGACCAGACCGACGTTCCCGAGTCTGGCGACTGGTGGGACGCTACGTACCTCATCATGTGGGGCGCAAACGTTCCGCTGACCCGTACCCCGGACGCTCACTGGGTCTCCGAGGTTCGCTACCGCGGTACCAAGGTTGTCACCGTGAGCCCCGACTACGCCGACAACACCAAGTTCGCTGACGAGTGGCTGCCCGCCCAGGCAGGTACCGACGCGGCACTGGCTATGGCGATGGGCCACGTCATCCTCAAGGAGAACTATGTCGACCAGCGTGTCGAGTTCTTCGAGGACTTCTCCCTGACCTACACCGACCTTCCCTTCCTGGTCACCCTGGAAACCCGTGAAGACGGCGTTAAGGTCCCCTCCAAGTTCCTGACCGCTGCTAAGCTCGCTGGCGAGGCTGAGCAGCCGAACGCTGACTTCAAGCCCGTCCTGATGGACCGCGAGACCGGTGAGGTCTTCGTTCCCAACGGCACCATGGGTCACCGTTACGCTCAGGAAGACCAGGGCAAGTGGAACCTGGACCTGCAGGGCCGTAAGCCGATCCTGTCGATTCGCGACCTGCCCCAGGGCCAGACTGCAGCTGCAGAGATCAAGATGCCGACCTTCGACAACCCGAAGGGTCACGGCGACGTCATTACCCGCGGTGTGCCCGTAGCTTACGTTGAAGGCCACGAAGTCACCACCGTCTTCGACATCATGCTGGCACAGTACGGTGTGGGCCGTGAGGGCCTGCCCGGTACCTGGGCTAAGGACTACGAGGACTGGGACGTTCAGAACACCCCGGCATGGCAGGAGCAGATTACTTCTGTCCCCGCCGAGGCTGTTATCCGCGTTGCCCGCGAGTTCGCTAAGAGCGCCCTGGATTCCGGTGGCCGCTCCATGATTATCTTCGGTGCAGGTATCTGCCAGTGGTACCACGCTGACACCACCTACCGCTCTATTCTCGCTCTGCTGAACCTGACCGGTTGCCAGGGCCGTAACGGTGGCGGTTGGGCTCACTACGTGGGCCAGGAGAAGGCACGTCCGCTGACCGGTCTGACCAACATTGCGAACGCTCTGGACTGGAGCCGTCCGCCGCGTCACATGATCGGTACCGGCTTCTGGTACATGCACACTGACCAGTTCCGTCAGGATGCATACTCCACCGACTACCTGCAGTCCCCGCTGGCTAAGGGCGAGCTGCGCGACGTTCACACTGCTGACGTTGTGGCACGTTCTACCCGTATGGGCTGGATGCCGTTCTACCCGCAGTTCCCTGAGAACTCGCTGGACCTGGCAGACAAGGCAGAGCAGGCTGTGGCACGCGGCGAGGCTTCCTCGAACGCGGACTACATTGCACAGCGTCTGAACTCCGGTGACCTGGAGTTCTCCGTTGAGGACGTTGACAACCCCGTCAACTGGCCTCGTACCCTGACCCTGTGGCGTTCGAACCTGTTCGGTTCCTCCGCTAAGGGTGAGAGCTACTTCCTGAAGCACCTGGTCGGTAGCATGGACAACGTCCAGGGCTCCGACTCGGAGAAGCTGCCGAACGAAGTGAAGTGGGTTGAGGACGCACCTCAGGGCAAGCTGGATCTGCTGGTCACCTCGGACTTCCGTATGACCTCCACGACCCTGCTGTCTGACATCGTTCTGCCGACTGCTACCTGGTACGAGAAGCACGATATCTCCTCGACCGATATGCACCCGTTCCTGCACGCGTTCTCCCCGGCAATTGACCCGCCGTGGGAGGCAAAGACCGACCACGAGACCTTCAAGGCACTGGCGTTTGAGTTCAGCCGCCTGGCTAAGAAGCACCTCGGCGTCCGTAAGGACATCGTTTCGGTCCCGCTGTTGCACGACACCCCCGGCCAGATTGCTCAGCCCGGCGGTCACGCACCCGACTGGAAGAACACCCCCGGTATGGTGGGCGTACCCGGCAAGAACATGCCGAACTTCGTCACCGTCGAGCGCGACTACGGCGCACTGTACGACATGTACACCACCGTTGGCCCGCTGTTCGATAAGCTCGGTGCAACCACCAAGTTCATCACTTACGACCTGAAGGACGAAGTCGCGAAGATGGCTAAGGAATTCGGTGTGATGGACTCCGGTAAGGGCGCAGGCCGTCCGGCACTGGATACCGACGTGAAGATTTCTGAAGCAATCCTCATGATTTCCGGTACCTCCAACGGTGAGGTCGCTGTCAAGGGCTTCAAGGAGCTTGAGAAGCAGACCGGTCTGCACCTGATGGACCTGGCAGAAGGTAACGAGGAACGTCGTATCACCTTCCCCATGACCCAGGCCGCACCGCAGCCCGTGATGACCTCCCCCGAGTGGTCCGGTTCGGAGACCGGTGGTCGCCGTTACGCTCCGTTCACCGTCAACATCGAGAAGAAGAAGCCGTTCCACACCCTGACCGGCCGTATGCACTTCTTCCTCGACCACGACTGGATGCACGAAATGGGCGAGGCTCTGCCGATTTACCGTCCGCCGCTGGATATGACCGGCCTGTACAACGAGCCTGAGCTCGGTACTACCGATGGTGTTTCGGTTGCTGTTCGCTACCTGACCCCGCACAACAAGTGGGCAATTCACTCGCAGTACTTCGATAACCACTACATGCTGAGCATGTTCCGTGGCGGTCCGACTGCATGGATGAGCCCGCAGGACGCTGAGAAGATTGGCGTCAAGGATGGCGAGTGGATTGAGTGTGTGAACACCAATGGTGTCTTCGTCGGCCGTGCGGTTGTTTCGCACCGTATGCCCGAGGGCGTTTGCTACGTCTACCACGCTCAGGAGCGTATGGTTAGCCCGAAGTCTGAAGTCACCGGTAAGCGCGGTGGTATTCACAACTCGGTGACCCGTATTCTTCTGAAGCCCACCCACATGATTGGTGGCTACGCTCACCAGGCGTTCGCCTTCAACTATCTTGGACCGACCGGTAACCAGCGAGACATCGTCTCGTACATCCGTCGCCGTAAGTCCCAGGAGGTAACTTTCTAATGCGCGTTATGGCACAAGTTGCTATGGTGATGGCGCTCGATAAGTGCATCGGCTGCCACACCTGCTCCGTGACCTGTAAGCAGGCATGGACGAACCGAGCCGGTACCGAGTACGTCTGGTTCAACAACGTTGAGACTCGTCCCGGCCAGGGTTACCCCCGCCGTTACGAGGATCAGGAGAAGTGGAAGGGCGGCTGGGTGCTGAACAAGCGCGGTCGTCTGGAGCTCAAGAGCGGTAACCGCTTCCAGAAGCTCTTCACGATCTTCGCTTCCCCGATTCAGCCCGAGCTGAACGACTACTACGAGCCCTGGACCTACGATTACCAGAACCTGACCAGTGCTCCTCTGGGTGATGACTTCCCGGCTGCTAAGCCGGTCTCCCTCATCACCGGTGAGGACACCAAGGTCGAGTGGGGTATGAACTGGGACGACAACCTGGCTGGTGCGACCGAGTACGGTCACCTGGACCCGCTGGTTGAGAAGGTTCGCAAGAAGGCTGAGGACAAGATTAAGTTCGAGTTCGAGCAGACCTTCATGTTCTACCTGCCTCGTATTTGTGAGCACTGCTTGAACCCCTCCTGCATGGCTTCTTGCCCCTCCGGCGCTATCTACAAGCGCGCTGAGGACGGTATCGTTCTGGTTGACCAGGACCGTTGCCGCGGTTGGCGTCAGTGCATCACCGGCTGCCCCTACAAGAAGGTGTACTTCAACCACAAGACGGGTAAGGCTGAGAAGTGTACCTTCTGCTACCCCCGTATTGAGGCTGGTATTCCGACCGTGTGTGCTGAGACCTGTGTTGGTCGTATGCGCTACATCGGTATCTTCCTCTACGATGCAGACCGCGTGACTGAGGCTGCTTCGGTTGAGGACGAGAAGGACCTCTACGAGGCTCAGCTGTCGCTGATGCTTGATCCTTCGGATCCGGCTGTGATTGAGCAGGCTCGTAAGAACGACATCCCCGATGCGTGGATTACTGCAGCTCAGAAGTCGCCCGTGTACAAGCTGGCGAAGGAGTGGAAGGTGGCTCTGCCCCTGCACCCCGAGTACCGCACCATGCCGATGGTTTGGTACGTGCCGCCGCTGTCTCCGATTGTTGACCTGCTCAAGGAGCAGGGCCACGATGCAGAGAACAGCAACAACCTGTTCGGCGCTATTGAGTCTCTCCGTATTCCGGTTGAGTACCTGGCTGAGCTGTTCACCGCTGGTGACACTGAGGTTGTTACTAACGTTCTGCGCCGCCTGGCTGCGATGCGTTCGTACATGCGTGACATCAACCTCGGTGGCGAAGGCAACGAGGAGATTGCTCAGGCAGTTGGCATGACTGGTCAGCAGGTGTACGAGATGTACCGCCTGATGGCTATCGCTAAGTACAACGAGCGTTACGTCATTCCGAAGGCTCACATGGAAGACGCCCACAACCTTGAGGAAATGGGCTGCTCCCTGAGCGTGGATGGCGGACCCGGCATGTACGGCGATGCGTTCAACGACATGGAGGGTCGCCCGACCCCCGTGTCCACCGGTGTCTACGAGGCTAACAACAAGGTCAGCTTGTTCAGCTGGGACGGTTCTTCCCGTCCTGACGGCCTCTTCCCGAATACCACCGGAAAGAAGTAATAAGTGGCTGGATTCTTTTCCAAGCTCATGGGCAAGGCCGGTTCCGAGGCTGCTGTCTCGGAGCCGGCTCAGCCGGAGAACCCGTTCGATATCGATTACGGTCCCGGCGAGGATAAGGACTCGGTGATTTACCAGGTGAGCGGTATGCTCCTGGGCTACCCCGATGAGGATACTCTGAAGGTTCTGCCTGAACTGGTGGAGATTACCGCTTCCACCCAGGATGAGGCTTTCATTGCTGCCGTTGATGCGGTTCAGCAGTGGCTGACTTCTAAGGACCTGGAGGATGTGCAGTCCGAGTACGTGCAGGAGTACGACCTTTCGCGTCGTCATTCTCTGCATCTGTCCTACTGGACCGATGGCGATACCCGCCGCCGTGGTGAGACTCTTCTGCGTTTCAAGCAGATGTACCGCGACTCCGGTATGTTGACCGTTTTGAATGGTGAGCTTCCGGACTACCTGCCGCTGGTGCTGGAGTTCTGTGCGTTGGTGGATCGCCGTAAGGGCCGTTCCGCTTTGCAGGCGTACCGTCCGTCCCTTGAGCTTCTTCGTCTGTCCATGAAGGACGGAAATCTGCCCCACTACGGGTTGTTGCAGAGCATCTGCGATACCCTTCCTGGCGTCTCTCCGCAGACTCAGGAAGAGGTCCAGAAGATGGCTGGCTACGGCCCTCCCGTCGAGACTGTTGGCCTGAATGGCTACGCTGATCACCAGCTGCTCCAGCAGGCTTCGGCTCGTTCTAACTAGTTTTATCCCTTGTGAGGAGACAACACGTGTACGTACTTGCTTCTGAGAACGCAGGACATGCTGCACAGGCTGTAGCCGATCCGGGTATTGTTGACATCCTGCTGTGGGGCGTTCTGCCCTATGTTGCACTGGTCGTTCTGATTGGTGGCACCATTTGGCGTTACCGTACTGACCAGTTCGGATGGACTACCCGCTCGTCCCAGGTCTATGAATCGAAGCTGTTGCGCATCGCTTCGCCCCTGTTCCATTACGGTCTTGCGGCCGTTTTCCTTGGCCACGTTGGTGGTCTGCTGGTGCCTAAGGCATTCACCGACCTGGTCGTTTCGGATGACACTTACCACATTGTGGCGCTGGTTGGCGGTTCTGTCGCTGCGGTCGCAACCATTGTTGGTATGTTCGTTCTGATTGGTCGCCGCGCTTCGAACTCTCGTGTGCGTTCGGCTACCACTCGTAATGACGTTTTCATGTATGTCGTTTTGGTTCTGGTGATTCTCGCCGGTACTGCGGCTACTCTGATTTCGGCAGTGAACCCCTCGGGCGGTTTGCCTCCGGTGAATGGTCACGAGGTTCACTTCAACTACCGTGAGACCATTTCTGTGTGGTTCCGTTCGCTGTTCTACTTCCACCCTGAGGTGGCTCTGATGGTGAATATTCCTGTGGCTTTCAAGATTCACATCGTGGTGGCTATGGTTCTGTTCATCATTTGGCCGTTTACCCGCCTGGTGCATGCACTGACTGTGCCCCTGCACTACCTCTTCCGCCCCTACACCGTGTACCGCTCTCGTGGCGGCCAGCGTGTTGGTGCACGTCGAGGTTGGGATCCGGTTGGTACTCTCCCGCGTGAGCGCGCCGACCGCTAATACACATATCCATATTGCAAAAGAGGAAATATGAGCACCCCTGCTGCACCGAGCTACGACCTGAAGAATGGTCAGCTCCGTAACGTTCTGCTTGCAACCTTCGCCTCTACCATTGGTTTCTGGGCGTGGACCGTTGTTGGCCCGCTGGCCAAGATGTACGCAAAGCAGATGCACCTGGACGCTGGTATGACCAGCCTTCTGGTTGCTATGCCGATTTTCATCGGCGCTATCGGCCGTATTCCCGTTGGTGGTCTGACTGACCGCTACGGTGGTCGTATTATGTTCACCGCTGTTCTGGCGATTAGCGCGCCCCTGGTCTTCCTGGTTGGTGTTGCTGGTCAGATGAACTCGCTGCCCATGCTGCTTGTTGTGGCGTTCTTCCTGGGTATTGCGGGTACCGTGTTCGCTATAGGTATTCCCTTCAGCTCGGCATGGTATGACGCATCGAAGAAGGGCTTCGCAACCGGCGTGTTCGGTGCAGGCATGGTGGGTACCGCGGTTTCCGCATTCGCTACCCCCCGCCTGGTGCAGGGTATCGGTTACTTCCAGACTCATGTTCTGATTGCTGTTATCTGTGCTGTAACCGCTGCTATCTCTTTCTTCTTCTTGAAGGATTCTCCGGCAACCATCGGCCGTGAGGTCACCCCGCTGATGCCGAAGATTATTCGCGCATTCAAGGTGAAGACCACTTGGCAGCTCTGCTTCCTCTACGCAGTTGTGTTCGGTGCCTTCGTGGCATTCTCGAACTACCTGCCCACTTACCTGAGCAACATCTACCGCTTCGACGCTAATGACGCTGGTCTGCGTGCGGCTGGCTTTACCGCTGCCGCTGTGGTGGCTCGTCCCTTCGGTGGTGTTCTGGCTGATAAGTTCGGTCCGAAGATTATCTCCCTCATCTCCCTGGGCGGTGTGGTGATTCTGGCAGTTATTACCGCATTCCAGCCTAATGCTGAGCACGTGTACGGTGCTGTCTTCATCCTGATGGGTGCTCTGCTGGGTCTGGGCCACGGCTCGGTCTTCGGCTGGTTGGGTCGCGTTGCTGACCCGAAGAACGTTGGTGCGGTGTCCGGTGTGATTGCTGCTACTGGCGCGCTGGGTGGCTTCTTCCCGCCGCTGGTGATGGGTGCAACCTACAACCAGGAGCACAACAACTACTTCATCGGTCTGATGCTGCTGGCCGTGACCGCGTTCCTCGCCTTCCTGTCGGTATTCCTCGTGCCGCACGGTGGCAAGCCGGATCACGCTAAGCACGCTAAGTAGGTTCTTCTAGTACATCCTTCTGCAGGGTGTATATGAAGTTTGCTTTGACTGAGTCCGGCTCGTTTTCTCTTCGGAGGGAACGAGCCGGACTTTGTGCTTTTCTACTGTTTTTCGTCTAACAGGGGTGAGCTTTGTCGGGGCAGAAGAGTCTGATGTTTGGGCATGTCAAATGTTGGTAAAGCTAGCGAAACTTTGCGGAGATGTGGGACACTTAAAGCGTTCGACTCGTCGCAATAGCGCGACGTGACCCCTCTACGGTTTGCGCCGACCAATAGGAGAATCCTATGTCCTTTATTGATCGTCATCTCGGCCCCCGTTCCGCAGACGCAGAGCAGATGCTCGAAACCCTGGGATACTCTTCCCTGGATGCGCTGATGGACGCTGTCGTCCCCTCCCAGATTCGCCTTGACGGCGAATTGCAGTTGCCTGCTCCGCTGTCGGAGCATGAGGCTCAGGCAAAGATTGCCGGCTATGCTGCGAAGAATAAGGTTCTCGCCCAGATGATTGGTGCCGGATACTACGATGCAGTAACTCCCGCGGTTCTGCGCCGTAACATTCTGGAAAACCCCGGTTTCTACACTTCTTACACCCCGTACCAGGCTGAGATTTCTCAGGGCCGTCTGGAGGCTCTGCTGAACTTCCAGAACACCGTGATGGAGCTGACCGGCCTGGAGATTGCAAACTCCTCCCTGCTGGATGAGGCATCCGCAGTAGCTGAGGCAGCTGTCATGATGCACCGTGCGAACCGCAAGGTGAAGAATGGCTTCTTCGCGATTGACTCCCGTTGCCTGCCTCAGGTTATTTCGGTGACTCGCGGCCGTGCAGAGATGCTCGGCATTCCCTTCGTCATTACTGATTTCTCTGAGGGTCTGCCCGAGGGCGACCTGTACGGTATCGTCCTGGCGTACCCCGGCAATGAAGGCGATATTCGCGATATTGAGCCGCTGATTAAGGCCGCTAAGGAGCGTAACGCCCTGGTCACTGTGGTCGCTGACCTGTTGGCTCTGACCCTGCTGAAGTCTCCGGGTGAGCTGGGCGCTGATATCGCTGTGGGTAACACTCAGCGTTTCGGTCTGCCCTTCTTCTTCGGTGGCCCCCACGCTGCGTACATGGCTGTTCACAAGGGCATGGAGCGTACCATGCCTGGCCGTCTGGTGGGTGTTTCTAAGGATTCGGCTGGTAAGCCTGCGTACCGTCTGGCTCTGCAGACTCGTGAGCAGCACATTCGCCGTGAGAAGGCTACTTCCAATATTTGTACTGCTCAGGCTCTGCTGGCGATTGTTGCTGGTGCTTACGCGATGTACCACGGTCCTGAGGGTCTGCGCGCTATCGCGAACCGCCTGCACACTAATGCCGCTCGTGTTGCTACCGCGCTGAAGGCTGCGGGCTACGGTATCGCTCACGATACTTTCTTCGACACCGTCGTGGTGGAGGCTGCTGGCCGTGCCGACGAGCTGGTTGCGAAGGCTCTGGAAGCTGGCGTGAACATCCGCCGCTTCGACGAGAACCGCGTCGGTATTTCCGTGGGTGAGTCTCACGGTGAGGAGCTGCTCAAGGGCCTGGTTGAGGCTCTGGGCGGCACCCTGGGTGAGGCAGATGCACAGTACGATCTGCCCGCTGAGCTGCTGCGTACCGATGACTACATGCAGCACCCGATTTTCCACAAGTACCGTTCCGAGACCGAGATGATGCGCTACCTGCGTCACCTCGCTGATAAGGACCTGGCGCTTGACCGCACCATGATTCCGCTGGGTTCGTGCACCATGAAGCTGAACGCGGCTGCTGAGATGGAGCCCATCTCCTGGCCCGAGTTCGCGAACATTCACCCGCTGGTCCCGGAGGATCAGGCTAAGGGCTGGCATGAGCTGATTAAGGATTTGAGCGAGTGGCTGGTTGCTATTACCGGTTACGATGCTATCTCGCTGCAGCCGAACTCGGGTGCGACCGGTGAGTACGCTGGTCTGCGCGCTATCCGTTCCTTCCACGAGGCTAACGGTGACCACGAGCGCGATACCGTCCTGATTCCGCTGTCTGCTCACGGCACCAACGCGGCATCTGCTGCTCTGGCTGGTCTGAAGGTTGCCGGTGTTGCAACTGCGGCTGACGGTTCGATTGATGTTGACGACCTGAAGGCAAAGATCGAGAAGTACGGTCCCAAGGTTGCCGGCATCATGATTACCTACCCCTCCACTCACGGTGTGTTTGAGGAGCAGGTTGCTGAGGTTTGCCAGCTGGTTCACGAGGCTGGCGGCCAGGTGTACCTGGATGGCGCGAACCTGAACGCTCAGATGGGCTTCGCTCAGCCCGGTAAGTTCGGTGGCGACGTTTCGCACCTGAACCTGCACAAGACCTTCTCCATTCCTCACGGTGGTGGCGGCCCCGGTGTTGGTCCGCTGGCTGTTCGTGAGCACCTGGCGAAGTTCCTGCCCGGTGACGCATACCGCGCTGATGCTGAGGGTAAGCTCCCCAACGATGCTGCACTGCCGATTTCGCAGGCGTTCTTCGGTTCTGCCGGTGTTCTGCCGATTAGCTGGATGTACATTGCGATGACTGGTGCTCAGGGTCTGAAGGACTCTTCGCAGTACGCGGTGCTGAACGCTAACTACATTGCGAAGAAGCTCAACGACAAGTACCCGGTGCTGTACACCGGCCCCGGCAGTCTGGTCGCTCACGAGTGCATCCTGGACCTGCGTCAGCTGACCGATCAGTCTCACGTGACTGCTGAGGATGTCTGCAAGCGTCTGATGGACTTCGGCTTCCACGCTCCGACCCTGGCGTTCCCGGTTCCGGGCACCCTGATGGTTGAGCCGACTGAGTCTGAGTCGAAGGAAGAGCTGGACCGCTTCATTGAAGCAATGGAGACCATCTACGATGAGATTATCGAGGTGGCTGAGGGCAAGGTCGCTGTGGAGGATTCGGTTCTGCGCAACGCACCGCACACCGTTGATGTGGTGAGCGCTGATGAGTGGGATCGCCCCTACAGCCGTACTCAGGCAGCTTTCCCTGTCCCGAGCCTGCGCGCTAATAAGTACTTCACTTCGGTGGGTCGTATTGATGGCGCTGGCGGTGACCGTAACTTCGTGTGCGAATGCCCCCCGATGGAGGCTTTCGACCTGGAAGCATAAGGAGCCTGTAACGCTCCTGGGTAGGCTGTAGCGGTCTACCTGCCTCACCCGTCCTCAGGTTCCTGGGGGCGGGTGGGGATCGCCTCCGCAGCGTATCTCGTGTCTGTGGAGGTGAACTAAATCTACGACGATTGAACGATAACAGCACAAGGCTGTGCGTGAGGAGAATCTAATGTCCCCCAAGAAGACCTCTCTGTACTCTGTCCACGAGAAGCTTGGCGCTTCTTTCACCGACTTCGGCGGCTGGGATATGCCCCTGAAGTACGCTAATGATGTTGCTGAGCATGAGGCGGTCCGTACTCGTGCCGGTATTTTCGACCTGTCCCACATGGGTGAGTTCCGTGTGACCGGTCCGGATGCGGGCGCGTTCCTGGATTACGCTCTGGTGTCGAACATGTCCATCCTGAAGGTCGGTAAGGCAAAGTACTCGATCCTGGTCAACGACAAGGGCGGCGTGATTGACGACCTGATTACTTACCGTCTGGGCGATGAGGAGTTCATGGTCGTTCCGAACGCTTCGAACATTGACACTGACTTCGCTGCGATGAGCGAGCGCCTGGGCGATTTCAACGTTGAGTTCGTGAACGAGTCGGAGCAGACTTCCCTGGTGGCTGTTCAGGGTCCTCGTGCTGAGGAGATTCTGCTGGCTGCTGGTGTTTCTGATGAGGAGGCTGTCCGCGAGCTGAAGTACTACGCTTCGGTGCCGCTGACTGTTGCCGGTGTTGATGTTCTGCTGGCTCGTACCGGTTACACCGGTGAGGACGGCTTCGAGCTGTTCGTTCCGAATGAGAACGCTGTTGAGCTGTGGGATAAGCTGGCTGCTGCTGGTGAGCCTTTCGGTATGATTCCTGCCGGTCTGGCTTCTCGTGACTCCCTGCGTCTTGAGGCTGGTATGCCGCTGTACGGTCATGAGCTGGGTCTTGAGATTACTCCGTTTGAGTCCGGTCTGGGCCGTCTGGTTGAGATTGCTCTGGAGAAGAAGGCAGCTGACTTCGTTGGTCGTGAGGCTCTGACTGAGCTGGCTAAGAGCGAGTCGAAGCGCATCCTGGTTGGTTTGAAGGCTCAGGCGAAGCGTCCTGCTCGTGCCGGTTCTAAGCTGGTGGATGCTGAGGGCAATGAGATTGGTGAGGTTACCTCCGGTATTCCTTCCCCGACTCTGGGCTTCCCGATTGCTATGGCGCTGGTGAACCGTGAATTCTCTGAGGTTGGTTCTACTGTGGATGTTGATATCCGCGGTAAGCGTGCTCCGTTTGATGTTGTGGCTCTGCCGTTCTACAAGCGTGAGAAGTAAGAGTTTTTCTGCAGGTAATCTGTAGGGTAGAGGCGTCGTGTCCTGTGTGGGCACGGCGCCTTTTCTGCGCCGTGAGGTGGGCGTTGAGTGGTGGGGGAGTGTATGAGGTGTTCTGAGCCTTAGTTTGTGCTGGTTCTGAAGTGCGTTAGGATTAGAGCGGCCAGTCAAGGGTGATTGTCCGCACTTATAGACCGCAGGTTGATGTGTGGTTCCTCCGTTGAGGGGCGCGTATCTTTTGGTGCGGTGCACAGACATTATTTATTTGAAGGACAGAACGTGGCTATTAACCAGAGCGCGCCCAGCAGCGCCCAGAAGAAGGCAGAGGCTCTGCCGTATGACATCAGTGTTTTTGAGATGTTCAGCGTTGGTGTGGGGCCTTCGAGTTCGCATACGGTGGGGCCGATGCGCGCTTCGAACCGTTTTGTGGCGGAGCTGATTGATGAGGGCCTGCTGGACCGTGTGACGGGTGTGCATGTTGACCTGTATGGTTCGTTGGCGGCTACGGGTGCTGGTCACGGTACGATGAGTGCTGCGTTGAAGGGCCTGTGTGGTTTTGTTCCGGAGACTATCAATATCGCTGATTCTGAGGCGATGATTGAGCGCAATAGCGTGGATGGTACTTTGCCGTTGGCTGGTTATCCGTCCTCTGCGTACGGTGTGACTGCGCCCGGTGGTGAGGAGCAGAAGGTATACGGCCCGGTGGTGAATTACCGTGAGCTGGATATGACCCTGCGTCCGTTGACGGTTCTTCCGCGCCATACGAACGGTATGAAGATTGCGGCGTTTGCGGGTGAGCAGCTGCTGTTGGAGCGCACTTACTATTCGATTGGTGGCGGTTTCATTGTTGAGGGTGATGAGGAGGCGACCGGTTGTGCGTCGCTGATGAACCCTCCGTATCCGTTTGGTTCGGCTGCTGAGCTGCTGGAGATGGCGAATGAGTCTGGTCTGTCGATTGCGCAGTTGAAGATGGCGAATGAGTGTTCTCTGCGTTCTGAGCAAGAGGTCCGTGACGGCATCTTGCATATCTACCGTGTGATGAAGGAGTGCATTGGCTCTTCTCTGGCGCGTGTGGGGTATTTGCCGGGTCCGCTGAAGGTGCGTTGCCGTGCGGGTGCGTGGCATCGCGATTTGATGGTGGAGGATCCTTCGAAGTCTCCTGAGTTCGCTATTGACTGGGTGAACCTGATTGCTTTGGCGGTCAATGAGGAGAACGCTTTTGGTGGTCGTGTGGTGACTGCTCCGACGAATGGTGCTGCGGGTATTATTCCTGCGGTGTTGCATTACGCGATGAATTACACGCAGGGTATTCGCCATTGCGGTCAGGCTGCTCGTGATCAGGCGGTTGTTGATTTCTTCTTGGCGTCTGCTGCTGTAGGTGTGCTGTATAAGAAGCGCGCGTCAATTTCTGGTGCTGAGGTGGGTTGCCAGGGTGAGGTGGGTAGCGCCTCCTCGATGGCTGCTGCTGGTTTGGCGCAGGTCATGGGTGGTACTCCCGAGCAGGTTGAGAATGCAGCTGAGATTGCGATGGAACACAACCTGGGTCTGACGTGTGACCCGGTGGGTGGTTTGGTGCAGATTCCGTGTATTGAGCGTAATGCGATGGCTGCGTCGAATGCTGTGACGGCGGCTCGTATGGCGTTGCGTGGTGATGGTACGCACCGTGTGTCGTTGGATCAGGTGATTGAGACGATGCGTCAGACCGGTTTGGATATGTCTCACCGTTATAAGGAGACGTCCATGGGTGGTTTGGCTGTGAATGTGGTGGAATGCTAGGTGCACGCTGTGGCAGGTTTGCACTCCTGATGAGGGTGTGGTAGACAGAAGGGCTTTCTTCCTGTATCGTTAGTATTTACGCTTTCCCTAACCTTTGTGCCTTCATATAGCGGTGGGCACGGGCTGAAGGTGACGTTTTTCCGTCCGACTCTATAGCTTCGAGCACCGTTCTATTCGGGGGCTGAGGTTGTCGTGTCGCCGGTAATGTCGCCGGGAGGCTGATTGCTAACAGACATGTCTGTGGAAGGATCCCCATTTTGGTCGCTTCGAGCACCTCTAACCATGACGCCGCTAACGGCGCAGAGAACGTCTCGCGCCGAATTTCATTCGCGAAGATTAACGAACCGCTGAAGGTTCCCAACCTGCTTGCTATCCAGACCGATAGCTTCGACCGCCTCGTTGGTAACGAGCGCTGGGCGGAGCGTCTGGAGAAGGCGCAGGCTGCTGGTGACACTTCTGTCCCCGCTCAGTCCGGTCTGGCTGAGATTTTTGAAGAAATCTCCCCGATTCGTGACTTCCAGGAGACTATGCAGCTCTCCTTCTCTGAGCCTGAGTTTGCTGACCCCAAGTACTCTGTTGAGGAGTGCAAGGACCGCGACGCAACCTACTCGGCTCCGCTGTACATTAAGGCTGAATTCATGAACCTCGCTACCGGCGAGGTCAAGCAGCAGACCCTGTTCATGGGTGACTTCCCCCTGATGACCGAGGCCGGTACCTTCGTTATTAACGGTACTGAGCGTGTGGTCGTTTCTCAGCTGGTGCGTTCCCCCGGTGCTTACTTCGAGAAGGCTCCGGACCGTACCTCCGATAAGGACATTTACTCTGCCCGCGTGATTCCTTCCCGCGGTGCATGGTTCGAGCTTGAGATTGATAAGCGCGACCAGGTTGGCGTGCGTCTGGACCGCAAGCGTAAGCAGTCCGTGACTGTTCTGCTGAAGGCTCTGGGCTGGACCGAGTCCAAGATTCTGGCTGAGTTCGGTCAGTACGACTCCATCCGCGCAACCCTGGAGAAGGACTCCGTCAAGGACCGCGACGAGGCTCTGCTGGACATCTACCGCAAGCTGCGTCCGGGCGAACCCCCGACGGTTGAAGCTGCCCAGGCTCTGCTGGACAACATGTACTTCACCCCGCGCCGCTACGACCTGGCGAAGGTTGGCCGTTACAAGCTGAACCGTAAGCTCGGTGTGGACGTTCCCATGGATTCCCCCGAGGCTTCCGTTCTGAGCCAGGACGACATCGCTCAGATGATTCGTTACCTCTGCGCTCTGCACGCAGGCGAGACCAGCATCCCCGGCGTCCGTGACGGCGAGGAAATCCCCCTCAAGATTGATATCGACGACATCGACCACTTCGGTAACCGTCGTATCCGCACCGTGGGCGAGCTGATTGAGAACCAGATCCGTACCGGTCTGTCCCGTATGGAGCGCGTGGTTCGCGAGCGCATGACCACCCAGGACGTGGACGCTATCACCCCGCAGTCCCTGGTGAACATCCGCCCTGTCGTGGCGGCTATCAAGGAGTTCTTCGGTACTTCTCAGCTGTCGCAGTTCATGGACCAGAACAACCCGCTGGCAGGTCTGACCCACAAGCGTCGTCTGTCCGCACTGGGTCCGGGCGGTCTGTCCCGTGACCGTGCAGGCATGGAAGTTCGAGACGTCCACCCCTCGCACTACGGTCGTATGTGCCCCATTGAAACCCCTGAAGGCCCGAACATTGGTCTGATTGGTTCGCTGGCAACCTACGGTCGTATCAACTCCTTCGGTTTCATTGAGACCCCCTACCGCGTGGTGACTGATGGCCGCGTGACCGATGAGGTCCGCTACCTGACTGCTGACGACGAGAAGTCTGTTGTTATCGCACAGGCAAACGCACCGCTGAACGCTGACCGCACCTTCGCTGAGAACGAGGTTCTCTGCCGTGCGGGCGATGGTTCTGGCGAAGCTGTTCTGGTTGCTCCCGGCGCCGTTCAGTACATGGACGTCTCCCCGCGCCAGATGGTGTCTGTTGCTACCGCTCTGATTCCTTACCTGGAGCACGACGACGCTAACCGAGCACTGATGGGTGCTAACATGCAGCGTCAGGCTGTGCCCCTGCTGGAGTCTGAGGCTCCCGTGGTTGGTACCGGTATGGAGAAATACGCAGCACTGGACTCCGGTGACTCCGTGCTCGCGAAGAAGCCCGGTGTGGTTTCCTCCGTGGACGCTAAGACCGTTATCGTCCGTAACGACGACGGCTCTGTCTCCACCTACCCGATCATGAAGTTCTCCCGCTCGAACCCGGGTAACTGCTACAACCAGCGCGTTGTGGTGAAGGAAGGCCAGCGCGTCGAGTACCGCGACGTTATTGCTGATGGCCCCTCCACCGATGGTGGCGAGCTGGCACTGGGTAAGAACCTGCTCGTGGCATACATGCCGTGGGAAGGCCTGAACTACGAGGATGCGATCATCCTCTCCCAGCGCATGGTTTCTGAGGACGTGCTGACCTCGATTCACATTGAGGAGCACGAGATTGACGCCCGCGACACCAAGCTGGGCCCCGAGGAGATTACCCGCGATATTCCGAACGTGTCCGAGGATGTTCTCTCGGCTCTGGACGAGCGTGGCATCATCCACATCGGTGCTGAGGTTGAGGCTGGCGACATCCTCGTCGGTAAGGTCACCCCCAAGGGCGAGACCGAGCTGACCCCCGAGGAGCGCCTGCTGCGCGCAATCTTCGGTGAGAAGTCTCGCGAGGTTCGCGACACCTCCCTGAAGGTTCCTCACGGCGAGTCCGGTACCGTCATCGGTATCCGTATCTTCGACCGCGAGAACAACGATGAGGACGATCTGCCCCCGGGCGTGAACCAGCTGGTCCGCGTGTACGTGGCTCAGAAGCGTAAGATTACCGACGGCGACAAGCTTGCAGGCCGCCACGGTAACAAGGGTGTTATTTCCAAGATCCTGCCGATCGAGGATATGCCCTTCCTGGAAGACGGTACCCCCGTGGACGTCATCCTGAACCCGCTGGGCGTGCCCGGTCGTATGAACATTGGTCAGGTTCTGGAAGTCCACACCGGTTGGCTGGCTAAGCAGGGTTGGAAGATTGAGGGCGAGCCCGAGTGGCTTAAGCACATGCCGAACTTCCCGAAGGAATCCGGCCCGACCCGCCTGGCAACCCCGGTGTTCGACGGTGCCCACGAGGACGAACTGTTCGACCTTATGGACCACTCGAACCCGAACCGCGATGGTGACCGTCTGATCAACCGTTCCGGTAAGGCACGTCTGATTGACGGCCGTTCCGGTGAGCCGTTCCCGGACCCGATTTCGGTTGGTTACCAGTACATCCTGAAGCTGCACCACCTGGTGGATGACAAGATTCACGCTCGTTCCACCGGTCCGTACTCGATGATTACCCAGCAGCCTCTGGGTGGTAAGGCGCAGTTCGGTGGTCAGCGCTTCGGTGAGATGGAAGTGTGGGCGCTGGAAGCATACGGCGCCGCATACACCCTGCAGGAAATCCTGACCGTCAAGTCCGATGACGTGGCGGGCCGTGTGAAGGTTTACGAGGCTATCGTGAAGGGCGAGAACATCCCCGAGCCGGGTATCCCCGAATCCTTCAAGGTTCTTATCAAGGAAATGCAGTCTCTGTGCCTGAACGTCGAGGTGCTCTCCACCGACGGCAAGATTATTGAGATGAGCGACTCGGAGGAAGAAGGCTTCCGGGCAGCAGAAGATATGGGCGTGAGCCTGACCCACGACGAGCCTAGCTCCGTCGACGAGGCATAAGCACCGCCTCCTTCTAGGGTGGGGAACCCCGCATGCGCTCGCGTGCGTTGTGGGGTTCCCACCCGCTAACCCAAGTCTTCAGAAACTTACAGAAAGAGATTAGGACCGATATGTCCAACGAATCTTCGCTTGGTTTGATGCGAATTGGCCTCGCCACCGCCGACGACATCCGTCGTTGGTCCTTTGGTGAGGTTAAGAAGCCCGAGACCATCAACTACCGTACCCTGAAGCCCGAGAAGGACGGTCTCTTCGACGAGCGTATCTTCGGCCCCACCAAGGACTGGGAGTGCTACTGCGGTAAGTACAAGCGCGTGCGCTTCAAGGGCATTGTGTGTGAGCGCTGTGGTGTTGAGGTGACCCGCTCTAAGGTACGTCGTGAGCGTATGGGTCACATTGAGCTGGCTGCTCCTGTTACCCACATTTGGTACTTTAAGGGTGTTCCTTCCCGCCTGGGTTACCTGCTGGATCTGGCTCCGAAGGACCTGGAGAAGGTCATTTACTTCGCTGCGTACATGATCACTAAGGTTGACGAGGAGGCTCGTCACGAGGATCTGCCGATGCTGCAGGCTGCTCACGATCGTGAGAAGCAGGAGCTTGAGGCTGCTCTGAACGCTGACGTGAACGCTATCAGCCGTGAGGTTGAGGCGGAGCTGGCTCGTATTGAGGCTGAGGGCGGCAAGGCTGCTGAGAAGCGTAAGCTGCGCGATAACGCTGAGCGTCAGCTCGCGTCGGTGCGTAAGCGCTACGAGCGTGAGGCTGAGCACCTGGAGCGCGTGTGGGATCGCTTCAAGAACCTGAAGGTCGCTGACCTTGAGGGCGATGAGGCACTGTACCGTTCCATGATTGATAAGTACGGCCTGTACTTTGAGGGTGCGATGGGCGCAGAGGCTATTAAGAAGCGTCTGGAGTCCTTCGACCTGGAGGCTGAAGCTGAGGCTCTCAAGGAGATCATTCAGACCGGTAAGGGTCAGAAGAAGACCCGCGCTCTGAAGCGTCTGAAGGTTGTTAACGCCTTCCTGACTACCGATAACTCCCCGTTGGGTATGGTTCTGGATGTTGTTCCGGTTATTCCGCCGGAACCGCGCCCGATGGTTCAGCTGGACGGTGGCCGTTTCGCGACCTCCGACCTGAACGACCTGTACCGTCGTGTGATTAACCGTAACAACCGTTTGAAGCGTCTGCTGGAGCTGGGTGCTCCCGAGATTATCGTGAACAACGAGAAGCGTATGCTGCAGGAAGCTGTGGACTCGCTGTTCGATAACGGTCGTCGCGGTCGCCCAGTGACCGGCCCCGGTAACCGCCCCCTGAAGTCTCTGTCTGACATGCTGAAGGGTAAGCAGGGCCGTTTCCGTCAGAACCTGCTCGGTAAGCGTGTTGACTACTCGGGTCGTTCCGTGATTGTGGTTGGTCCTCAGCTGCAGATGCACCAGTGTGGTCTGCCCAAGCAGATGGCTCTGGAGCTGTTCAAGCCCTTCGTCATGAAGCGTCTGGTGGAGCTGAGCCACGCTCAGAACATTAAGAGCGCTAAGCGTATGGTTGAGCGTTTCCGCCCGCAGGTTTGGGACGTTCTGGAAGAGGTTATTGCTGAGCACCCGGTTCTGCTGAACCGTGCACCTACCCTGCACCGCCTCGGTATTCAGGCGTTTGAGCCGAAGCTGGTTGAGGGTAAGGCTATTCAGCTGCACCCGCTGGTTTGCTCCGCGTTCAACGCTGACTTCGATGGTGACCAGATGGCAGTTCACCTGCCGCTGTCTCCCGAGGCTCAGGCTGAGGCTCGTATCCTCATGCTGTCCTCGAACAACATCCTGAAGCCGTCGGATGGCCGCCCTGTGGCTGTTCCTTCGCAGGATATGATCATTGGTCTGTTCCACCTGACGACTCCTCGCGATGGTCAGAAGAACGAGGGTCACGCATTCTCCTCGGTGTCTGAGGCTCTGATGGCGATGGATCGTCACGAGATTGAGCTGTACACCAAGGTGAAGATTCGCCTTGATGGTGACCAGTTTGTTGCTCCTGAGGGCTGGGAAGCTCCTGAGGGTTACAAGGCTGGCGACCCCGTGCTGCTGGACTGCACCGTTGGTCAGGTTCTGTTCAACCAGGCTCTGCCGAAGGATTACCCCTGGTTCTCCGGTGTGGCAGATAAGAAGGGCCTGGGTAGCCTGATTAACGATCTGGCTGAGCGCTACCCGATGGATGTTGTGGCTCGTGCTCTGGATAACCTGAAGAACTCCGGTTTCTACTGGGCTTCTCGTTCGGGCGTGACCGTGGCTGTTTCTGATATTGCTACTCCTGCTGAGAAGCCGGCAATTATGGAGCGCTACGAGAAGCAGGCTGCTGCAATTCAGGACGACTTTGAGATCGGTACCATCGATGACGAAGAGCGTCGTCAGGAGCTGATTAAGGTTTGGACCGAGGCTACCGACGTGGTTGCAGAGGCTATGCGTGAGAACTTGAGCTCTCACGGTGGTCTGAACACCATTTACCGTATGGTGACCTCCGGTGCACGTGGTAACTGGATGCAGGTCCGTCAGATTGCGGGTATCCGTGGTCTGGTGTCGAACCCGAAGGGTGAGATTATGCCTCGCCCGATTAAGTCCTCGTACCGTGAGGGCCTGTCGGTTCTGGAGTACTTCATCGCGACCCACGGTGCACGTAAGGGTCTGGCTGATACTGCGCTGCGTACCGCTAACTCGGGTTACCTGACTCGTCGTCTGGTGGACGTTTCGCAGGACGTTATCGTTCGCGAGCACGACTGTGGCACTCGCCGCGGTCTGGTTCTGCCTCTGATTGATGAGGACGGCGGTCTGCACCAGGATGTTGAGACTTCGATTCACGGTCGTACCCTTGCGGTTGACGTGAAGGACGAGGCTGGCAACGTTCTGGCTGCTGCTGGTTCCGATGTCTCTGATGAGCTCATTGAGAAGCTCTTCAAGGCAGGCGTGAAGGATGTTCGCGTTCGTTCGGTTCTGACCTGTGAGTCCGCTATTGGTGTGTGTGCACTGTGCTACGGTCGTTCGATGGCTTCGAACGTGCTGGTGGACATTGGTGAGGCTGTTGGTATTATTGCGGCTCAGTCGATTGGTGAGCCCGGTACCCAGCTGACCATGCGTACCTTCCACACCGGTGGTGTGGCTTCGGCTGACGATATTACTCAGGGTCTGCCTCGTATTCAGGAGCTGTTCGAGGCTCGTACCCCCAAGGGTGTTGCCCCGATTTCTGAGGTGTCTGGTCGCGTGACCATTGAGGATACCGAGAAGTCCTACAAGATTGTGGTGACCCCGGACGATGGTTCCGAGCCCCAGTCCTACACTGTTCTGCGTCGTGCGGCTTCTAAGCTGCAGAACGGCGATCACGTTCAGGTTGGCGATCAGCTGGCTACCGGTTCTGTTGATCCGAAGGAGGTTCTGCGTATTCGTGGTCCTCGTGAGGCTCAGAAGCACCTGGTGAGCGAGGTTCAGGGCGTGTACAAGTCGCAGGGTGTGGAAATCCACGACAAGCACGTTGAGGTTATTGTTCGCCAGATGCTGCGTCGCGTGACCGTGATTGAGTCCGGTGATACCGATCTTCTGCCTGGTGAGCTGGTTGATAACATTGCTTTCCAGACTGCTAACCGTAAGGCACTGGTTGAGGGTAAGAAGCCCGCAGCTGGCCGTCCGGAAATGATGGGTATTACCAAGGCTTCGCTGGCTACCGAGTCCTGGCTGTCGGCGGCCTCCTTCCAGGAGACCACCCGTGTCCTGACTCAGGCTGCTATGGAGGCGAAGACTGACCCGCTGCTCGGCCTGAAGGAGAACGTGATCATCGGTAAGCTGGTTCCCGCCGGTACCGGTCTGGCACGTTACAACGATATTGAGGTTGAGCCCAGCGCCCAGGCTACTGCTGAGCGTATGCAGGCTCTGGACACTTTCGGTGGTTACCAGAGCGCGTTCCAGATGGATAACGAGGTGTACACTTACGGCAACGGCGGCTTTATGGCTGTTTCGCTGGATGAGTACGGTCGTGGTCTGGACTAAGGCTTCTGCCGTGAGGGGTAGGTTGAGGGTTTAGAGCCCCGGCCTGGTCCTTGATAAAGAACGCGGATACTCGAGTTGTCTCGGGTATCCGCGTTTTTTGTTTCATGAGGAGGTGGAGGTTTCTTTTAAGCGTGGCTTTAATATTCTTTACCCTTCAATGTGAGGTTGTAGATTTTATGCCTAGTGGACGAATTTATTTATGAAAAAATCATTGGAGTGCATCATTTTTCATGATGAGAAAATTGCTTGACAGAGCAAGAAATTAGATGACGGTCAAATATGCTAAATCTCCCTAGAAACCGCACTAGAACTGCAATATATAGAATATTCACTCGTTTTTCTTTGGGGTATATATAGAATAAATGTTCTTGATTTGAACGATGCTAATTCAACTGGAAAGCCTTTTGACTAGGTTCTATTCTTGAAGGCATGCATATCACTCCAATCACTTCCGGACGGGTGACTACTAGCGGCACCCGACTGCCCTCCGGAACATCTCAATCTCAGATGCCTGAACAGAATTCCTCTTTGTCTGCAGGTGAGCAAAAGCGCTCCTCTGTCTTTTCGCGCTTTAAAGCACCCATGCATTCTCTAACTCGCATTGGTGCTGCATGCCTCATTGCGGCATCCGCAATTCTTCCCGCTGGCCAGATTGCGACGGCAGCTCCTGCCTCTCAGAGCTCCAGTGCTACCCCCTACCTGGTTGGTGCAGGTGCGGCGGATATTACCGGTGAGCCCGGTGAGGTCGGCTTCATGGGTTACGGTGAGACCTCTCAGAAGGGTAGCGGTGTGCATACTCGCCAGTACGCACGCGCTTTCATTGCTGTGGATCGAGCTTCGGGTAAGCGCAACCTCATTGTTGTACTCGATACGTTGACCAGTTGGCAGTCTTTGCGTGATGAGCTGGTGAAGCGTATCCGCGCTGAGTTTGGTTCTGCGTACGATGAATCGAACATTATGATTACTGCAACCCACACTCACGCAACTCCTGGCGGTATCACGCACCAGAGCCTGTACAACATTACGACTCTGGGCTTCCATCAGGACACGTTTAATGCACAGGTAGATGGGTCACTGAAGGCGATTCGCCAGGCGACGAAGGACCTTTCACCCGGTAACCTGACGATTTCTTCTTCAAAGCTGACTGGTGTCGGTGTTAACCGTTCTCGCGAGGCGTTCAACCTGGACTCTCCTGAGATTCGCTCTAAGCTGCCCGGCGGTACCGATCCGACCAATATGACTCTGCGTCTGGAGCGTAACGGTAAGACTCGTGCGGTGTTGAACTGGTTCGCAATTCACCCGACGTCTTTGACCTCGAAGAACACCTTGATTTCGAGCGACAACAAGGGTTACGCGGAGTACCTGCTGGAGAACCAGGACCACGGTGTTGACCGCAATGTTCCTGGCAGTGGTGATGGCTTCGTAGCTGCATTTGCGAATGCTAATGCTGGTGATGTTTCTCCGAATACTTGGTTGAAGCCTGGCCAGGGTCCGACCAATGACCAATTCAAGAACATGAAGATTCAGGGTGAGAAGCAGGCTAACGCTGTGCGTTCTCAGTTGAAGAGCTCGGGTACTCCGGTGGGTAAGGGCTTGGATTCGCGTATTTCGTACTTCAACTTCTCGGGTATGAATGTGGATGCCAAGTACACCGGCAGTGGCCATAATGAGCGAACTTGTCAGGGCTTCCTGGGTACTCCGTTCGGTGCGGGGTCCACCGAGGATGGTGGCGGTGGCTGGGCTGTCTATAAGGAAGGCTCCGGTCGCCCCTCTATTCTGGGTACTCTGGTATTCACTCCGAGTGCTGCCCAGACGCGTTGCCAGCAGCCGAAGGGCATTCTCTTCTCTGCAAAAAATGGAACGATCATTCAGGAAAAGTATCCGGTGCAGATTATGCGCTTCGGTGACTACTACCTGCTGGGTATGCCCGGTGAGTTCACCGGTGCGGTAGGTGTGCAGTATCGTCAGGATGCTGCCAAGCTTTTTGGCGTTCCCGAATCGCACATTATTCTGCAGGGCTACACCAACGCCTACGACCACTACGTGACGACTCCTGAGGAGTATGACTCTCAGCAGTATGAAGGCGGCGCGACCCTCTTCGGTCGTTACACCTCCAGCGCGTTCCGTCAGACCATTAATGTTGTTGGAACTTCGCTGAAGAACGGTACGCCGCTGGGTATTGGTAACCGTCCGAATGATCGTCGCCCGGTAGCCAGCCTGCAGGGTAAGGTCGTCTACGATACCCCCATGTTCGGTATGCGTTACGGCCAGGTCACTCAGCAGCCTCAGGACGCTATTGCCGGCCGCGAAGAGGTAACGGCTCGTTTTGCGGGTGCTCACCCGAATAACAATATTCATCACGACGGTAGCTATTTCGTGATTGAGCGTCGTGTGGGTAATACCTGGAAGTACTACACTGCGGATAACAACCCGGATACCTTCTTTGAATGGAAGCGCATTGGTGTTTCGGCTTCTCAGGTGACGGTTCGCTGGAAGGTCCCGGCTAATACTCCTAAGGGGCAGTACCGCATCCGCTACTACGGCAATGCTAAGAAGAATTCGAAGACTATCACCCCGTTTGAGGGTCAGACTCGAGTCTTCCAGGTGGCGTAGTCTCTTCCAGATGGCGTAGTCCAGTAGCTGCTGTGGCGGACCTATAACTGAATATTCTCTTGCGGGAGGCGGGCGTAGCTATGCGCTCGCCTCCCGCATCTGTTGGGGTCGCCAAGAATCATTGAGAGGTTCTTGGCGGCCTTCTGCTTTAAATTGCGTCAAAGAGGCAAAAGAAACAGAGGTGGCGGAGGCGGCGGCGGGGGAGTGGTAAATCCCAAAGATGTAATTTAAGTGAGGTAAATCATCAGCTTTTACCCTTAGATGGGGGCTTAAAAGCAAAGAATCCCCGCTCTGGCGCTAGATTAAGCGGGATTTAACCTGTATAGTCTTATCCGAAGTACTTGAGCTCGGTGCACAAGGATCCACCCCCGGTGGGTTTACGCGGGATATTTCCCGAGGGCACGGGCATGATGAATCAATGGCAGTATGGATACCGTCCTTTGGCGTTGCTTTTTGCTGACGCCTAAATGCCATTTTTAAGCGTGCCCAAAAACTTTTTCACCTCTGATGGTGGGGAATTTTAGCCCTGAGAACTCGCCGAGATGTCGAGGAACCTATAGAAACCAACCGGATATGCATCCGAGCGTTTCTGATAACCGAGAGCACCCATCCAACGTGATGGGGGCCAGTAAGTTTATACGGGATTTTCTAACGAAGAACCCGATCAAGCAACGGAGAAAACGTGCCTACTATTCAGCAGCTGGTCCGTAAGGGCCGGACTCCCAAGGTCGTTAAGACCAAGGCGCCCGCACTGAAGGGCAACCCCATGAAGCGTGGCGTGTGCACCCGTGTGTACACCACCACCCCGAAGAAGCCGAACTCGGCACTGCGTAAGGTCGCTCGTGTCAAGCTCAACGGCGGCGTCGAGGTTACCGCATACATCCCCGGTGAGGGTCACAACCTGCAGGAGCACTCGATCGTGCTCGTTCGCGGTGGTCGTGTGAAGGACCTCCCCGGTGTTCGCTACAAGATCGTTCGTGGCGCTCTGGATACCCAGGGTGTTAAGGGTCGCGGCCAGGCTCGCTCCCGCTACGGCGCTAAGAAGGAGAAGAAGTAATGCCTCGTAAGGGTCCCGCTCCCAAGCGTCCCCTCGTAAACGATCCTGTTTACGGTTCCGCTCTGGTCACCCAGCTGATCAACAAGGTTCTGCTGGACGGCAAGAAGTCCGTCGCAGAGCGCATCGTCTACGGTGCCCTCGAGGGCGTCGAGAAGAAGACCGGTTCTGACCCGGTCGCAACCCTGAAGAAGGCTATGGACAACATCAAGCCTTCTCTCGAGGTTCGCTCCCGCCGCGTTGGCGGTGCAACCTACCAGGTTCCGGTTGAGGTTCGCCCCGGCCGTTCCACCGCTCTGGCTCTCCGCTGGCTCGTTGGCTTCTCCAAGCAGCGCCGCGAGAAGACCATGACTGAGCGTCTGATGAACGAGATCCTGGATGCATCCAATGGTCTCGGTGCCGCTGTGAAGCGTCGCGAGGACACTCACAAGATGGCCGAGTCCAACAAGGCCTTCGCACACTACCGCTGGTAATTCTCCGTTTAGAGCCTGCCGAGTCGATTCGAGTCGGCAGGCTTTCGGAGTATCTCATTTAGGGAGAATAACGTGGCACTTGACGTGTTCACCGACCTTAACAAGGTCCGCAACATCGGTATTATGGCGCACATCGACGCCGGTAAGACCACCACCACTGAGCGCATTCTGTTCTACACCGGTATTAACCACAAGATCGGTGAGACCCACGACGGCGCTTCCACCATGGACTGGATGGCTCAGGAGCAGGAGCGAGGTATTACCATTACCTCCGCAGCAACCACCTGCTTCTGGAAGGACAACCAGATCAACATTATCGACACCCCCGGTCACGTCGACTTCACCGTTGAGGTTGAGCGCTCCCTGCGCGTCCTCGACGGCGCAGTTGCTGTGTTCGACGGCAAGGAAGGTGTTGAGCCCCAGTCTGAGACCGTTTGGCGCCAGGCTGACAAGTACGATGTCCCCCGTATCTGCTTCGTCAACAAGATGGACAAGATGGGTGCTGACTTCTACTTCACCGTTCAGACCATCATCGACCGCCTGGGCGCACGTCCGCTGGTTGTTCAGCTCCCCATCGGTGCTGAGAGCGACTTCCTCGGTGTTGTTGACCTGCTCGAAATGAAGGCATACGTCTGGCCCGGCGACGCCAAGGGTGACGTGAGCATGGGGGCTTCTTACGAGGTTCAGGACATTCCTGCTGACCTGGTTGAGAAGGCTGAGCAGTACCGCGCTGAGCTGGTTGAGGCTGTTGCTGAGTCCAGCGAAGAGCTCATGGAGAAGTACCTCGAAGAGGGCGAACTGACTATCCCCGAGATTAAGTCGGGTATCCGTCAGCTTGTTATCTCCGGCGAGGCATTCCCCGTTCTCTGTGGTTCTGCATTCAAGAACCGCGGTGTTCAGCCCATGCTGGACGCTGTGATTGAGTACCTGCCCTCCCCGCTGGACGTTCCGGACGTTGTCGGTTCCAACCCCTCCAACGAGGAAGAGAAGCTGACCCGTAAGGCATCCGCAGACGAGCCCTTCGCAGCACTGGCGTTCAAGGTTGCAGCTCACCCGTTCTACGGTCAGCTGACCTACACCCGTGTTTACTCCGGTGTTGCAGCTCAGGGCCAGCAGGTTCTGAACTCCACCAAGGGTAAGAAGGAGCGCATCGGTAAGCTCTTCCAGATGCACTCCAACAAGGAGAACCCGGTTGAGGAGATTACCGCAGGTCACATTTACGCTGCGATTGGTCTGAAGGACACCACCACCGGTGACACCCTGTGCGACCCCGCACACCCGATCGTTCTCGAGTCGATGACCTTCCCCGACCCTGTGATCTTCGTGGCTATCGAGCCCAAGACCAAGGGTGACCAGGAGAAGATGTCCACCGCTATCCAGAAGCTTTCCGCTGAGGACCCCACCTTCACCGTTTCGCTGAACGAAGAAACCGGTCAGACCGAAATTGGTGGTATGGGTGAGCTGCACCTGGACATCATCGTTGACCGTATGAAGCGCGAGTTCAAGGTTGAGGCTAACGTTGGTAAGCCTCAGGTTGCTTACCGCGAGACCATCAAGAAGGCAGTCGAGAAGGTCGACTACACCCACAAGAAGCAGACCGGTGGTTCTGGTCAGTTCGCAAAGGTGCAGGTCTCCTTCGAGCCCCTGCCCCTGGATGGCGAAGAGCTGTACCTGTTCGAGGACAAGGTCACCGGTGGCCGCGTGCCTCGCGAGTACATCCCCTCGGTCGACGCTGGTATCCAGGACGCTATGAAGTTCGGTGTCCTCGCTGGCTACCCGATGGTGGGCGTGAAGGCAACCCTGATCGACGGTGCTTACCACGACGTCGACTCCTCCGAAATGGCGTTCAAGATCGCTGGTTCGATGGTCTTCAAGGAAGGCGCTAAGCGCGCTAACCCGGTCCTGCTCGAGCCGCTGATGGACGTTGAGGTTCGTACCCCCGAGGAGTACATGGGCGACGTTATCGGCGACCTGAACTCCCGCCGTGGCCAGGTTCGTTCCATGGAGGATGCATCCGGCGTTAAGATCATCAAGGCTATTGTGCCCCTGACCGAAATGTTCGGTTACATTGGCGACCTGCGTGGTAAGACCCAGGGTCGTGCAGTGTTCTCGATGGCATTCGATAGCTACGGCGAGGTTCCCAAGAACGTTGCTGACGAGATCATCCAGAAGAGCCGCGGCGAGTAATTTTCGCGTCTCACCCGTGGGCCACGGGTCAAAAACCTGTGGCCCACGTCAAAATTTTCAATTAAATCCATTATTGAGAGCATGAACAGTTTCATCTCTGCGGCGTAATCCGCTATTGTAGACGCTAGACCGTTTTATAACGGGATGCGCCGGAGCGAAGATCCGCGTGCATGTTTTCAATCGTTCTAGGAGGAACACTCTTGGCTAAGGCTAAGTTCGAGCGCTCCAAGCCTCACGTTAACGTCGGTACCATTGGTCACGTTGACCACGGTAAGACCACCCTGACCGCAGCAATCTCCAAGGTTCTGGCTGACAAGTACCCGGACCTGAACGAGAAGCGCGACTTCGGTATGATCGACTCCGCTCCCGAGGAGCGCCAGCGCGGTATTACCATTAACATTGCTCACATCGAGTACCAGACCGAGAAGCGCCACTACGCACACGTTGACGCTCCCGGCCACGCTGACTACGTCAAGAACATGATTACCGGTGCGGCTCAGATGGACGGCGCAATCCTCGTGGTTGCAGCTACCGACGGCCCCATGGCACAGACCCGCGAGCACGTTCTGCTCGCTCGCCAGGTTGGCGTCCCCACCCTGCTGGTTGCACTGAACAAGGCAGACATGGTTGACGACGAAGAGCTCCTCGACCTCGTCGAGATGGAGGTCCGTGACCTCCTCTCCTCGCAGGAGTTCGACGGCGACAACGCTCCCGTTGTTCGCGTCTCCGCACTGAAGGCTCTCGAAGGCGACCCCGAGTGGGTTGCTAAGGTCGAGGAGCTCATGGACGCAGTCGACACCTACATTCCGGACCCCGTGCGTGAGAAGGACAAGCCCTTCCTCATGCCCATCGAGGACGTCTTCACCATCACCGGTCGTGGCACCGTTGTTACCGGTCGTGCAGAGCGCGGTACCCTGAAGATCAACTCCGAGGTCGAGATTGTCGGTATCCGCCCGATCCAGAAGACCACCGTTACCGGTATCGAGATGTTCCACAAGCAGCTCGACGAAGCATGGGCAGGCGAGAACTGTGGTCTGCTGTTGCGTGGTCTGAAGCGTGACGATGTTGAGCGTGGTCAGGTTGTCGTGGAGCCGGGCTCCATCACCCCCCACACCGAGTTCGAGGCAAACGTCTACATCCTCTCCAAGGATGAGGGTGGCCGTCACAACCCCTTCTACTCCAACTACCGTCCTCAGTTCTACTTCCGTACTACTGACGTGACCGGCGTTATCACCCTCCCCGAGGGCACCGAGATGGTTATGCCCGGTGACAACACCGAGATGACTGTTACCCTGATCCAGCCCATCGCAATGGAAGAGGGCCTCGGCTTCGCTATCCGTGAGGGTGGCCGCACCGTTGGTTCGGGTCGCGTTACCAAGATCATCAAGTAATTGCCGTAAATTTACGATAATTCGCTAAAGATCTGCCGGAGAGAAAACTCTCCATCAGGTAGCGATACTCAAGGACCCCCGCAGATGCGGGGGTCCTTTTGTTATGCCCATTTTGGCCTGTTGAGGACTCCGCCGAAGCAGAGAAAGCGGCATTATCAGCCAGGGCCGCCAAAGTACAGCTCTGGGCATTCTCGGTCCCCTTTAGCAGCCGCTCAAGACTTCTGAGTGGGGAAACATGCGTAGTAATAGCGGAAGTTCACGTTGCATCCGTAACGATAGAAATCCCCCTGCGGCGGCATGGCAAGTCCGTACCTTCTAGCTGTAAATCCTGAACTCCCGGATATGGAAAGAGCACGGGCAGGTGAATGACTGCCTGATCCGTTTAGAGATTTGCAGACCTCAGAAAGAACCTGGTCATGTGGACCGGCTTGCGGCGGGGGAGCGTCTAAAGACCCTGCAGATAGGAATATAAGATCTGCGGATAAAGAAAAACGGTTCCCAGCCCGAAGACTGGGAACCGCGATTCGAATGACTGCCCCTCGTAAGGGACATAGGTAATCCTACTACAGAATGCCGCAGGAAAAGAACCTATACCTGCAACAGGTTAGATATTCTCCCCGTCACGAGGCTGGTATCCCTGCTGAGGAACCGGAGGCAGCTGCATCTGGACATTACCCTGGGGGTACATACCCTGCTGATTCTGAGGCTGTGAGAAATCCCCAAGCTGCTCAGAATCCTGGTGCGGAGCTACTGCATCCTGCTTGTTCTGTCGCACCAGCAGACGCCAGATAACGCCGGCAATGAGCAGAATAGAGATGATCAGCAGGGTCAGCGGGTTCAGACCGTTGAGCAAAATTGCCAGGTCGAGGGTGACCAAGGCGGTTGCAATATAGGTCCAGACTCGGTCGAGCAGCAAAGCGCTCAGGAGAGTCAGAGCGATGCCGAGTACCAGCACCACAATATCCGGACCATCAGCGGGAACTGCCCACGTTACCAGGGTGAGAAATACCTGCAGACCCAAAGCCCAGTACAGAGGAGAATCCGATACCTGCTCGTCTACAGGCCTCTTTGCGATGAAGTTCTTGAGAACTTTGGCAGCTACAACAGCCAGCAGAATCAGGAGAGCAACCTCAAGAATGACGCTCAGGGGATTGGACTTCGAGTAATCAATGACCAGACGGGCGATGAAGAGGCTGAACGCCGTGGTGCAGACGATCGGCAGGTTCTTCGCCTTGGTGACAGACACGAAAGACAGAGCGCCTAGGCCCCAGAGAAGTGCGTTGAGTTCTACCTGCTTGGGCTCAAAAACCAACCCAACGAAGGTGTAGAATCCCAGCACCGCCAGAGCGGGAATCATCAGCAGCGTATTGACCGGTGCATAGATGCTCTGGCTCAGGGGGCGGCGAGACATGAAACGCGCGTAGGGGGCACCCAGCGGGCCGTGCATCGGCAAATCAACCATCGTATTACCGACCGGGACAGCAATGCGAGGACGAACGTTTGCGTTCACACCGAAGACCTCAACCGGGAGCGTGACCTTCAGAACGAACAGGATAACGACGGCAATCAGAGCGTAGTAGCCCAGAAGAGTCATCATCATTGTGCTTTCCCTCGTGTTGAAGAGATTCCATAGAGAACCAATGCAGAACGTCGTGATACTGATGGAGGCACCAATCTGCATGCGGGGGATCCTGAAGATGAGTGCAAGTACCCATACGGCGATGAAGATCATCGGAGTTGCTACTGCGAACAGAAGATTATCAAAGTCGCCAATGAAACGGCCTACGCTCAGGATAGAACCAAGAGTAAAGAAAGTCGCTGCTGCGTATGCCTCGTAGTTTCGCTTGGAGTACGCGTAGAGTAGCACGCTGCACAGCGCCTGAACCGCCAGCAGGGCAAGTACGAGGAAGTCTACAAGCGATTCCTTCATATTGCCGCTGATAGCGAGCAGAATGACAGACCAGCAGATGGGGAATCGTGCAACGGTGAGTAGTTCCGAACGAATCGAAGAGCCAGCCGGCATAAAGAAACCAAGCGCACCGTAGACGACGGTCAGGAGCGCCGGCAGTGCTACAGCGATGTACTCCTTCTGCAAGTCGTACAGCAGGTAGTGTCGCGAGCCAATCGTCGCGATAAGCAGAGTCGAGTAGAACGCGATACGGACAAACATGACAAGCGTGGAGCGGAAGGACCCAACGTCCGAAAGTCGCAACGCGCGAGCCAGAATAAGAGCGCCCAGCACGCTCAAGAAGAGGACGGCACCCGAGAAGAGAGGGAAACCAATCCAGAATCGGCCATGCGCTCCGCCATCAGCATGGTTAGCTACGTACCCGACGAAGAGAGCAAAAACGCCCAAGAAGAGGTAGACCGACATCTCTACAAGACGGTAGCTTGCGTTCTGCGCTGCAACGCCCTGAGAGAGGACAAAAGTCAGTAGCGCAATAACGGCGCAGACCAACGCAAACATCAAAAGCGACTCAGAAGTCTGCATCTCAGGAATGAGAGCGAGGAAGAGTTGAATCATACCAATGGCATAACCGATGTTGCTCAGTACCGCTCCAGCGGTACGTGCCTCAGGGGCCTTAGCACTGACCAGATAGATGACTACTGCCGCGGTAAAGAAGAGGTAGAAAGTACCCTGATTGCCGGGGGACGCGTACATGCCAACAACTGGAATGAGCGCTACAAAACTCATGAGTAGCAGAGGCTGGATTGCCTTGCGGTACAGCAAGAAACTCACAATGCAGAGGACACCAATAACCCAGGGGGCAGGGAAGATACCTTGATTACCTTCTGCATAAGGAAGGAAAGCGCTCCAGCGCGTTGCGTATACAGGGCTATCGGCAGCATGAGCAGTGAAGAAGGCATCAATGAGAGCGAAGAAAGAGAAGAACACGCCGACGCATGCGTCAATTGCCGGCAACCACTCCATCTTGTGAGCGGGATGGTGAGGAGCTTCCTTCGCCCAGGGGATAGCCGGGGTGCTTTGAACCTGCTCGGGCTGTTCATCAGTAGCAGGAGCAGAACCAGCAATAGTCTTCTGCAGACGAGGAATAAATACGTAAGCAGAAATCAGGTTAACAACCAGGACCGAGACGAAGAAAATGCTGGGGAACCACGGGCCGTGATCCGAGTCCATGATGAAGGAGAGAACAGACGCAATCGGGTAGATACGTGCCTGGGCATAGTAATCTGCCGTACCGTTCAGCCACGTGAAAAGAATGGCATGCACAGACATGACTGCAAACGCAATACCCGCATCCGTATAGCTCAGATCGTTGGTGAAGAAGAAAATAGCGATGGCAGTAGCCGGAACAAAAATGCGGGAAGAATCAACAAGACCTTCGCGGATGCCCTTCGGAGCAGCATTCGGGGCAAAATGCAGAACCAAACCCAGAACGGTGGCAACTGCAGTCAGTGAAACAAAATACCAAACGAAAGGCAGAGCCGCTACCTTTGTAGCCGCCAACGAGTCCGAAACAATGAACGAAATCAGCAGGTACGCCATCACACGGTTACGCATGAGGGCACAGGCTCCAACAATGGCTGCAGTGCCAACCAGAGACGTGAGAAGCCAGACGTAGCGTCCTTCAACCCAAATCTTGAGGACATAGGTAGCAACGCCAGTCAGAGGAATAAACGCAAGACCGGTTGCTGCAAAAGAGTAGGAAGCGATACGTAGGCGCTCCACGAAGCGGTAGGTGAGCAGACCGGCTCCGTAGAAGACGACTGCTCCAAGCGCCATTGCAAGGACACGGAAGATAGCCGTTTCATCCTGAGAAGACGTCACCGAGGTGACAAAAAGACCCGCAGCACCGATGAGCAGGAGCGAACCGATGTACAGAACAATATTGAGGAAGATATCCTCATTGACCCGGCGGCGCTGCGCAGGAGGCTGAGGATACGGACCCGACAGGGATGGGGGAACGTACAGACCGAGACCTTGCGGCTGGACATGCTGAGGGCTCTGAGATGAAGAGTGAGAGCTAGAGGATGCCTGATGAGGTTGTGTCGGCTGAGACATGGTTTCTCCTTAGGCTGTAGTGATACTTCTACGATACGAGAGTCTTTAGACCTAAAAGCTTTATTAAGAGCAATAAAGCGCATGGAACTTACTGAAAGTAGATTGAAAGCTCCCTGAGAGTTACATTCAGGGAAGTGCCTCAAATTGACAAAGACAGTTAAGTGTTCTTAAGCACTTAACTCGTGTTTGTATTGCTTAAGCGCTCTATCTCTGAGAGAATTGACGACGTTGTCAAAGCGTCTACCTGCACTAAAGGTAGGCCCACGTATGACCCGGTCCGAAGGATGACGGGACGAGTATGTCTAGAAAATAGGCGACACGCCCGAGTTCGGGGGTCGGTACTCAGGCGGGGTGAGGAACCCGGCAAAGCCGGATTCAGTCCGTTCTGAGTGGCGCACGTGATGAATATATCGCGTTCCTTAAGCGCTATAACAAAGGGGCAAAAGCTCCGATACAGGGAATACATCAAGAAAGAGAGTCCGACAGATGGCGGGACAGAAAATCCGCATCCGTCTGAAGTCCTATGACCACGAGGTCATCGATTCTTCGGCACGGAAAATCGTCGAAACGGTAAAGGGCGCAGGCGCAACTGTAGTTGGCCCCGTGCCGTTGCCGACCGAGAAGAACGTTTACTGTGTTATCCGTTCTCCCCACAAGTACAAGGACAGCCGCGAGCACTTCGAGATGCGTACGCACAAGCGTCTGATCGACGTTGTTGATCCGACCCCCAAGGCTGTTGATGCCCTCATGCGTCTCGACCTGCCGGCAGACGTAAACATCGAGATCAAGCTGTAGAGGATCGCATCTAATGACTAACAAATTCGAGCGCCAGGTGAAGGGCCTGCTGGGCACCAAGCTCGGCATGACCCAGGTCTGGGACGAGGACGGCAAGTTCGTGCCCGTCACCGTCGTCAAGGCTGATTCTAACGTTGTTACCCAGATCCGTAACCAGGAAACTGACGGCTACGAAGCTGTTCAGATCGGTTTCGGTGCAATCGACTCTCGCAAGGTTACCAAGCCCCTGGCTGGTCACTTCGAGAAGGCCGGTGTTACCCCCCGTCGCCACATCGTCGAGCTGCGTACCGCAGATGCTTCTGAGTATTCCCTCGGTCAGGAACTGACCGTTGAGCTCTTCGAAGCAGGCCAGAAGGTCGACGTCGTTGGTAAGACCAAGGGTAAGGGCTTCGCAGGTGTTATGAAGCGTCACGGCTTCAAGGGTGTTGGCGCGTCTCACGGTCAGCACAAGAACCACCGTAAGCCCGGTTCCATCGGTGGCGCATCCTACCCCGCACGCGTGTTCAAGGGTATGCGCATGGCTGGCCGTATGGGCGCAGCACGTCACACTACCTTGAACCTGACTATCCAGGGTGTGGACGCAGAGAACAATGTCCTGCTGATCAAGGGCGCAATCCCCGGTCCCAAGGGCGGCGTTGTTCTGGTTCGTACCGCTGTGAAGGGAGCCTAATACATCATGGCTGTTAAGACCCTTAAGGTAGACCTGCCCGCAGAGATTTTCGACGCGCAGGCATCCGTGCCCCTGCTGCACCAGGTTGTCGTTGCACAGCTCGCTGCTGCACGCCAGGGCACCCACAAGACCAAGAACCGCGGCGAGGTTTCCGGTGCAGGCCGTAAGCCCTTCAAGCAGAAGGGTACCGGTAACGCACGTCAGGGCTCCATCCGTGCACCGCACATGACCGGCGGTGGCGTTGTTCACGGT
The DNA here is from genome assembly GCF_000175615.1 of Rothia mucilaginosa ATCC 25296. Taxonomy (GTDB): domain Bacteria; phylum Actinomycetota; class Actinomycetes; order Actinomycetales; family Micrococcaceae; genus Rothia; species Rothia mucilaginosa. The sequence continues at coordinate 269,944 of NZ_ACVO01000015.1, forward strand.
CCGACCCCGCGTAACTACGCACAGCGCACCCCCAAGAAGATGATCGCCGCTGCACTGCGCGGTGCTCTCTCCGATCGCGCTCGTCACGACCGCGTCCACGTTGTCGAGAACTTCATCTCCGGTGAAACCCCCTCGACCAAGGCTGCAAAGGCTGCATTCGCAGCTATCACCGAGCGCAAGAACATCCTTCTTGTGATTGCTCGTGCAGAGGACGTTGTGGCTCTGTCCGCACGTAACCTGGAGAACGTCCACGTTCTGTACGCAGATCAGCTCAACACCTACGATGTGCTGGTTTCTGACGACGTGGTCTTCACCAAGGCAGCATTCGACGCATTCGTTGCTGCAGCTCAGAAGAAGGAGGGCGCTAAGTAATGAGCGTTTCCACCAAGTCTGTATACGACGTGATCATCGCTCCCGTCGTTTCCGAGAAGAGCTACGGTCAGCTCGACGAAGGTAAGTACACCTTCGAGGTCGCTACCGATTCCAACAAGCTGGAAATCAAGCAGGCCATCGAGAAGATCTTTGACGTCAAGGTTGCTTCCGTCAACACCATCAACCGTCAGGGCAAGCGCAAGCGCACCCGTTTCGGTTGGGGCGCTCGCAAGAACACCAAGCGTGCGATTGTGACCCTCAAGGAAGGCACCATCGACATCTTCGGCGGTCCGCAGGCATAAGCCCCGCGGAGACCACTTTAACGAAGGAAGAAATATCTAAATGGGTATTCGTAAGTACAAGCCGACGACCCCGGGTCGCCGCGGTTCGAGCGTTGCTGATTTCTCCGAGATCACCCGCTCCACCCCGGAAAAGTCCCTGCTTCGTCCGCTTCACAAGACCGGCGGCCGTAACAACACCGGCCGCATCACCACCCGTCACAAGGGTGGCGGCCACAAGCGCCAGTACCGTCTGATCGACTTCCGTCGTCACGACAAGGACGGCGTGAACGCACGCGTTGCACACATCGAGTACGATCCCAACCGTACCGCTCGCATCGCACTGCTGCACTACTTCGATGGTTCCAAGCGCTACATCATCGCTCCGAACAAGCTCGCTCAGGGCGACATCGTCGAGTCCGGCCCCGCAGCTGACATCAAGCCCGGTAACAACCTGCCCCTGCGCAACATCCCCGTTGGTACCGTGATTCACTGTGTTGAGCTCCGCCCCGGTGGCGGCGCAAAGCTGGCTCGTTCCGCAGGTGCTTCTGTACAGCTGGTTGCTAAGGAAGGCAAGTACGGTCAGCTCCGTCTGCCCTCCGGCGAAATCCGCAACGTGGATGTTCGCTGCCGCGCAACCGTTGGTGAAGTTGGCAACGCTGAGCAGTCCAACATCAACTGGGGTAAGGCAGGCCGTAACCGCTGGAAGGGCATCCGCCCGACCGTCCGTGGTGTGGTCATGAACCCGGTTGACCACCCGCACGGTGGTGGTGAAGGTAAGACCTCCGGTGGTCGTCACCCGGTTAACCCCAACGGTAAGCCCGAGGGTCGTACCCGTCGTCCCAACAAGGAAAGCGACAAGCTCATCGTTCGTCGCCGTCGTACTGGCAAGAAGCGCTAAGGAGCCTGAAACATGCCTCGTAGTTTGAAGAAGGGCCCTTTCGTTGATCAGCACCTCTACCTGAAGGTTGCAGCTCAGAACGAGAAGGGCACCAAGAACGTAATCAAGACTTGGTCGCGTCGCTCGATGATTATCCCCGACATGCTCGGTCACACCATCGCAGTGTACGACGGTCGCAAGCACGTGCCGGTGTTCATCACCGAGTCGATGGTTGGTCACAAGCTCGGTGAGTTTGCTCCGACCCGCACTTTCCGCAGCCACGTGAAGGACGACCGTAAGGGCAAGCGTCGCTAATCGGTTCACACCGATAAGCTAACGTTTCCCTTTCGGCAATAGACGAAAGAGAGATAGGCAATGGAAGCCAAGGCATCAGCGCGTTTCGTTCGCGTTACGCCTATGAAGGCCCGCCGTGTCGTCAACCTGATCCGTGGTAAGCAGGCGGAAGAGGCTCTGGCGATTCTGAAGTTCGCCCCCCAGGCAGCTTCGGAACCGGTATACAAGATCGTTGCTTCGGCAGTAGCTAACGCTCGTCAGAAGGCAACCCAGCAGGGTCTGCCCTTCCGCGAGGAAGAGCTGTTCATCAGCGAAGCATTCGTGAACGAGGGCCCGACCATGAAGCGCATTCAGCCCCGCGCTCAGGGTCGCGCATACCGAATCAACAAGCGCACCAGCCACATCACCGTGGTAGTTGCTACCCCGGAGAAGGAGGAGGACCGCTAAATGGGTCAGAAAATTCACCCGAACGGTTTCCGACTGGGCATCACCACTGACCACGTCTCCAAGTGGTTCGCTGATTCCAACAAGCCCGGCGAGCGTTACGCTGACTTCGTCCGCGAGGACGTAAAGATCCGCGAGCTGCTGGCTAAGAACCTGGATCGCGCAGGCGTTGCAAAGGTCGAGATCGAGCGTACCCGTGACCGCGTGCGTGTGGACATCCACACCGCTCGTCCCGGTATCGTGATTGGCCGCCGTGGCGCAGAAGCAGACCGCATCCGCGGCGAGCTCGAGAAGCTCACCAACAAGCAGATTCAGCTGAACATCCTCGAGGTTGCTAACCCCGACCTCTCCGCTCAGCTGGTTGCACAGAGCATCGCAGAGCAGCTCGCATCGCGTGTTGCATTCCGCCGTGCAATGAAGAAGGCAATCCAGTCCGCACAGCGTGCAGGCGCAAAGGGTATCCGTATCCAGTGCTCCGGCCGTCTGGGTGGCGCTGAAATGTCCCGTTCCGAGTTCTACCGCGAAGGCCGTGTGCCCCTGCACACCCTGCGTGCGAACATCGACTACGGCTTCTTCGAGGCTAAGACCACCTTCGGTCGCATCGGCGTGAAGGTCTGGATCTACAAGGGCGACCTGACCGACAAGGAGCTGGCAGCTCAGCAGGCAGCAAACAACCGCCGTGGCAACCGCCGCGATGGTGACCGCCGCCGCCAGGGCAACCGTGGTCCTCGTCGCGAGCGCCGCAACGAGAACGCTTCGGCAAAGGTCGAGGCCAAGACTGCAGAGAACGGTGAGGCATAAATGCTTATTCCCCGTCGAGTAAAGTACCGCAAGCAGCACCACCCCAAGCGTAGTGGTCTCGCAAAGGGCGGCACCGAGGTTAGCTTCGGTGAGTGGGGCATTCAGGCCCTGTCGCCCGCATACGTGACCAACCGCCAGATTGAGGCTGCACGTATCGCAATGACCCGTCACATCAAGCGTGGCGGTAAGGTCTGGATCAACATTTATCCCGACCGTCCGCTGACCAAGAAGCCCGCTGAAACCCGTATGGGTTCCGGTAAGGGTTCGCCCGAGTGGTGGGTCGCAAATGTCAAGCCGGGTCGAGTCATGTTTGAACTCTCCGGTGTGTCCGAAGAAGTGGCTCGCGAGGCAATGCGCCTGGCAATCCACAAGCTCCCGATGAAGGCACGTGTTGTGCGTCGCCGCGAAGGTGGTGAATAAGCGAGATGGCAGTAGGATCCAAGGACCTGAGCATCGATAAGCTCGCAGAGCTCTCCAACGAAGAGCTGGCTGCAAAGCTGAGCGAAGCGAAGAAGGAACTCTTCAACATCCGCTTCCAGGAAGTCACCGGTCAGGCTAACGCAGGTCGTCGCCGCACTATCAAGCGCGACATCGCACGTATCTACACCGTGCTGCGTGAGCGCGAGCTCGGTATTCGTCCCGCAACTGAAGGTGAGTCCAAGTGAGTGAAGTAAAGAACGAAGAGCGCGGCTACCGCAAGACCCGCCGCGGCTACGTTGTCTCCGACAAGATGGACAAGACCGTTGTCGTCGAGGTCGAGGACCACGTGAAGCACGCACTGTACGGCAAGGTCGTTCGCCGTAGCTCCAAGATCAAGGCACACGATGAGCAGAACGCTGCTGGCATCGGTGACCTCGTTCTGATTGCAGAGACCCGTCCGCTGTCCGCTTCCAAGCGCTGGCGTATCGTGGAGATCATCGAGAAGGCTAAGTAAGCTCTCTTCATGACTCTCTGCTAGAGCAGTAAAAGAGCCCCTCTCCTACTTCGGTAGGAGAGGGGCTCTTTGCTTTTAACCTTTGTACGGGAAAAACCGGGGCGGGCGCCCTATTGCACGGGCTAATAACAGGCGCTAAGACAACATTTGTCATAAATGTCTTGATATGTCATACGAGAAAGCAATATTTTTCTCTCGCGTTGATGGCGCAATCCATGAGTAGACGCTACTAGAGAAGAAAGCGCATGTGGATGCGGAATTAGGGCGAAAAAATGAAAAGTAATACGTGAGTAAGGCGCCTGGGGACTGCGGAATCCGATGAGCAGCACTTGAAAACAACCTGATTAGGGACTTATTATCAACTTTATAGTTGCTTAGCATAACCTTTCCTAATAATTAGTCGGGTGGCTTTGCACCTTCCGGAGGTTGCACGACCTTTGGAGAAGTACCACTACACATCATTGAGGATCATCATGACTTCTTCACCCAAGCCCTCACGTAAGCTGCTCGCCATTGCTGGCGCACTTTCCGTTGTTGCAGGCTCTTTCGCTGCCGTTCCCGCTACCTTTGCGGCAAACGTCTCCGCATCCGTTCCCGGCGGGAACTCCCAGAGCTCCACTGAGGAATGCCGCCACATTGCAGTGCGTGCTACCCAGTACCAGGGCCTGCCCGGCCAGTACCAGCTTGCATACTCGGCAGCAACCTCCTCCCTCTACACTTCCTTCTCCTCCGGCCGCCCGCCGATTCTGACCGGTGGCGTCGGCACCTGGAACGTTGCATCCACCCCGAGCCTTGCTACTGTCTACCAGTTCCCGACCACGGACTTTATTGCACGTGGCGCTACCGCACCGACCGGTAAGCAGATTGAATCTCCCTACGGTATCGCTTACGATGAAGCAACCGGATACGTATGGGTGACCCAGACCCGCGTCAACAAGGTATCTGTCTTCGATCCCGCGACCAACAAGATTATTTGGAGTAGCGCAGAAGGCGACGTCAACCACCCCCGCGAGGTACGCGTCGACCCCTCCAGCGGTAAGGTCTTTGTATCTGGCTCCGGCGGCATTAGTGTCTTCGACACCACTCGGCACGCCCTGGTCAAGAAGATTGAATTTACTGACGCCAAGGGCGAATCTGACATCGCAATGAACATGCACGTAGATTCCGCAGACGGCAAGCTTTACGTGCCTTCCCTGAGTGCCGGCACTGTGAAGGTAATCGACACCAAGAGCTACGAGGTTGAGAAGACCATTCAGCTGCACAAGGACAATGCTGAAGCCGACCTGAACGCCTCTGACGTCACTATCGACAAGTCTCTGAAGGAAATCTACGTCAGCTCCCAGGGTGACCGTAAGGGCACTAACTCCGGTATTACCGTTTACAATCTCGAAACCGGCGCTTACAAGAAGACCATTCCTTTCGGCTCTCAGGCTCTTGCGATCACCTCCGATGAAGCACGTGACCTGCTGTACGTGACCGATTACGGCACCGGCAACGTCGGTGTTGTTGATGCACGAACCGGCACCGTTGTTTCTCAGGTGTCTACCGGTGCGACCAGCGGCGCAAATGATGTTCTGGTCGCTGCAGACGGCAGTGTATACGCTGTAGCACGCAGCATCGAAGGCGCTTCCGCTATCGAAACCGACTACACCATCGATAAGACCACCGGCGAATACCGCACCTCTAGCACCGAGCCCAAGGGCAAGGACAACGCAGACTCCCCGATTACTCCCGGCGTCATGGTGAAGATCAACACCACCGTTGAAACCACCGCGAAGCCTGCTGCACAGACTTCTTCTGAAGAACTGGTGAAGACCTACGCCGACGGCGCTAAGCTCTACGCCGTGAAGGACTGGACCACCGGTGAAACCCTGAAGCTGCGCGGTGAAGGTTTCAAGACTCAGGACGGTTCAAAGGGCTCCGTACTCGCAGTCAAGCTGAACAAGGGCCGCATCTCCGCGAAGGAAGAGCCGAAGTTCAACGGTGCTGAGGGCAACAGCGCAGGTGTTTGGGCGTACATCCAGGCAGATGAGAACGGTAATTTCACCGCTGAACTGCCGTACCCGACCACCGAAAACTCTAACCTGACGGAAAATCTGAAGAGCGGCGATAAGGTTTCGGTCTTCCTGCTCTCCGGCTCCATTGTTGAAGGTGACACTCCTCGCGGTGGTGAAGCGCTCTCCGCAACTGTTGCAGAGAAGAAGGCAGACACCGCTGAGACCTGCGCACCGGCAGAAACCACCCAGGTCTCTGCTGCTCCCTCTGGCGTGACTACCACTTACCCCGCGGGCACTAAGCTGAGCCTGCCTGATAGTGATGCGCCCACTCCTGCTCCGAGTGAGTCTGCTAAGCCTGAGCCGACCACCCCGGCTCCGAGTGAGTCTGCTAAGCCTGAGCCGACCACCCCGGCTCCGAGCGAGTCTGCTAAGCCTGAGCCGACCACCCCGGCTCCGAGCGAGTCCGCAAAGCCCGAACCCAGCACCCCGGCACCCTCCGAAAGCGCAAATTCCAATGAGGTTGTGCACGAGTACAAGGACGGCGCTAAGGTCTACTTCCCCAAGACCTGGGACGGCCAGAAGCTGACCTTCCGTGGTGAAGGCTTCAAGACTCTGGACGGTAAGGGCTCCGTTATTGCCGTCAAGCTGAACAAGGGCGCTATTTCCGCGAAGGAAGAGCCCAAGCTCGAAGGCGTTGAAGGCAATAGCGCAGGCATCTGGGCATACATCAAGGCGGACGAAAACGGTAACTTCACCGCAACCATCGACCGCCCCACCGTGGCAAACTCTAACCTGACTGAAGAACTGAAGACCGGCGATAGCGTTGCTATCTACCTGCTCTCCGGTTCCTTGGCAGAGAACGATAACGTACGTGGTGGCGTTGCCGTAGAGTACACCTTCAGCGTTGAAAACCAGGCACCTGCGCCGAAGGTTTCGGAGCCGAAGGCATCCGAGTCGGCTAACGCACCTGTAACTAACCCCTCTGCAGCGCCTTCCGCATCGGCAGAATCCAAGGAACAGGCAAAGGAAAACGCTAAGGACCAGTCCAAGGCTCCCGTGGATTCTTTGAACTCCGAGACCCAGAAGAAGGACAACGCTGCTCCGAAGACCTCCGGATCTTCGTCGCAGAACGTCACCTCTTCCAGCAACGGCTCTACCTCTTCGAACTCCTCGAAGTCTTCACTGGCTAACACCGGTGCTTCGGGCGTCGTCATTGCAGCCGGAATTGGCGTTCTTGCCCTGGTCGTTGGCGCAACCGTGCTGGTAGCACGTCGCCGCAAGGCATAGTCCGTACCCCAGGCAGCCCACGATACTACCGCTCGGTAGTAGCTAAAGAGGCAGAGCGGGATCTACTAGATATTCAAGAACCCGATTGACTTTCTGAAACTGTCGATACACATTGAAAGGGGCGGTACCCATCGAAGCGATGGGTACCGCCCCTTTCAGTTTGCATATATGCCTGTTATATAGGCGGAAGGCCTAGACCAGGGGCAGAAGTAGTAGCGGGGGCGCCCCCTCTGCACTCGCTCACCCATATTTGACGATTTAACAGCCCCAAAGAATGAAATGTAGGGTTCTAGCGCCTCAGATATAAAGAAAACCCGCACCGAAGTGCGGGTTTAGTGTCAAAGCGAGGTTCGGTCCCTAGACAAACGGATTAGCGAGGAAAAAGGGACCCAAGAAATCTGTCCGATAAGGACCGAACCTCTTATTTGACGCATGCGTCTCTTCTATTATGGTACATCTCGTTGATTTTCGCACCTTGAAGCGTGTTTATTACCAAAAAACTTGATTTTTGAAAAAACAACCCTTAATTTCTAAATTTTTAAGCAGATTTTTTCGGAACGCTGCTTTGAGGGGCTCAGAAGTGACGAAATATTACGAAATCCATGGCTCTAGACGCCTCAGGATAAGCTTATAAACTCTATAATCTGTCAATATCTCTAGATAGATGTCTTTTGTGCTGATTATATGCAGACTGCAAAGTTTTCGTTGAGTAAATCCACCTCACTCAGATCCCGGGGGAGAGCAATGAGTATTGCCGATATAGGGTATCTTGGCCACGAACGGCGCAGCGCATGGACTACGCCAGAAAAGCCTCAAAGTGGTGGGTGAAGCGTAAGATGTATAACAGAAAGCTCCGGATGCTAAGCCCGCAAAATATGAGGTGAGCTAGCCTCCAACCTACACAACTCTGGAGATATCTATGGTTCCCTCAGCCTCAGGAGAAGAACAGAAGAGCACCCTGGGCGCCAACCATTTTTCTGTGGATCGTTCTGCGGGGCTCGCTGGGCAGTATCAAGTGGCATACAACCCCGAAGAGAACGTTCTTTTCGTAAGCGGAAGCTTTAATCACACGAAGACCCACGGTACTCTCTGCGCAACAATCGCACGCATAAACGCAGATACCCTGCAGGTTGAGAAGACGGCTGTTCTGCCTGCTATCCCGGAAAATAACCCCGGGTTAGAGAACCTCTTCCAAATCCAGGCTGCCTACGGTCTAGCAGCAGACAACGAGCGGGAGCTTCTCTGGACCGGAGGAACCCGCACAAATTCGGTATCCGCATACTCCCAAAAAGACCTAGCGCTCGTATGGGATTCTCTCGCTCTAGGAGTGGAGATGCTAATTCCGCGTGAGCTATATGTTGCACCCAGCGGTGCCGTACTCGTGACCGGAATGGGTGGTTACCAGGTAATCGCTGCACCTAACGCAGAAGGAGAACGCACGGTTAGCTCTCTTCAAGGGGACGGTCCCGCTATGCTACTAGGACCCGTAGCTGATGAAGCTCGTAGCCGCCTGTACATCCCGAATATTATGCGAGATGAAATCTGGGTTGTGGACATGAACACCTGGGGGCTCGTACGTAGGCTACCCGTAACTGGCGGGGAAGACGCCAATGCTCCAATCGGTGTTCACGGTGTGGAGATTGATCCAACGCGCGGCGAACTGTATGTCTCTGCACAGGGGCGCGAGGGTAAAAACGGCGGTCTATATGTTCTGAGTTTTGAGGGCGAACACCTCGCTTATCTTCCATTCGGCAAAATGCCCACCGATATCTTGCTCGATGCAGAACGCCAGCTGCTCTATGTTGCCGATTTTGGGGGCAAGGGAGACCCAGCCGCTGCTGGCGGCGGAACTGTTACCGTCGTTAACACGCTCAATCGAACCATTGTTGAGACTCTGCAGGTAGCCCCAACCCGTATTAATCATCAGGTCCTGTTGAAAGATGGGAGCGTCGTCGTTATTGATAAGGCAGGGGACTACTCAGCAGTTATGGTTCCCTACGTGCTGGATGCGCACTCCGGTGAATACTATGAGGCGGCGGAGGAGTCTCGCCCCGGAGAAACTCCTCGCGCTATCGTTCGTGACGGTATTGCGAAAGTGTATGTGCCTTAGCTGCTGAGTGGAGAGTGGTAGGCGTGCTGTACTCTAGTCCGGTATGCACGTTTACGAGGAGTGGAACCTCTGGGATCTCTCGCCAGCCCTGCGGCAAGTCTGTCGTGGGGGCATATTAAAACGTAGTAAAATATAAATATCTACCATCCTTGTTTTACACATTGTTTGGTAGATTTCTCGAGGCCCCTTCAGTTTCTTATGCGTCAGGAACTACACGAAGGGGCCTCCTGCTTTAAGTGTCAAATAAGCCGCCTTCTCGTTCGGTGTTGATGTGGGGTATGAGGTTTTTGGTCTCCGATACATGCATTGTCTTGGTGAATAGGGTAGTGGAGACCGAAATCATAGTTAACAAGCCCTTGCGCTAGATACCTGCTTCCTGTATAGTGTTAAGACTGTGTGGCTGTATCCAAATAGCCGCACAACCACGGGCTTCTCGTGCCAGTGCATAATGCCGCTATTTACGGGTGGATACGCCCGCTTCACGCGGGTCCAAATGCTTCTGGCATGGGTTTGCCCCAGGCGTTTCCGCTAACCCCTCCCACAGAGATGGGGCCCGGGGCGTCAACCAATCCCGTAAAAATGTTCCGCAAGGCTGGCTCGCGCCTAAAGCGAGTCGGAACCGGCGAGACGACAGGAGAAATATGATTCAGCAGGAGTCGCGACTGAAGGTCGCCGACAACACTGGTGCGAAGGAAATCCTGACCATCCGTGTTCTCGGTGGTTCCTCGCGTCGCTACGCAGGCATTGGCGACATCATTGTCGCAACCGTCAAGGATGCAATCCCCGGCGGTACCGTAAAGAAGGGTGACGTTGTCAAGGCAGTCGTCGTCCGCACCAAGAAGGAAACCCGTCGTCCCGACGGTTCCTACATCAAGTTCGACGAGAACTCCGCAGTGATCCTGAAGAACACTGATGGTGATCCCCGTGGTACCCGTATCTTCGGCCCCGTGGGTCGTGAACTTCGCGACAAGAAGTTCATGAAGATCGTTTCGCTGGCTCCGGAGGTGCTCTAATTCATGGCTAAGATCAAGTCCGGCGACCTGGTTCAGGTTATTTCCGGTGCAGATAAGGGCAAGCAGGGCAAGGTTCTGAAGGTTCTCCCCAAGGAAAACCGCGTGATTGTTGAGGGCGTCAAGGTCGTCACCAAGCACACCAAGGCTAACCCCCTGACCGGCGCAGCAGGCGGCATTCAGAAGGTTGAGGCACCGATCCACGTTTCTAACGTTGCGATTGTTGACCCCGAGACCAAGAAGCCGACCCGTGTTGGTTTCCGCCTCGAGACTGTAGAGCGTGACGGCAAGGAGCGCACCGTTCGCGTGCGCGTTGCTAAGCGTTCGGGTAAGGACATCTAATGACCGAAACCAAGATCACCCCCCGCTTCAAGACCAAGTACGCTGAGGTCGTCGTTCCCGCTCTGCAGGAAGAGTTCAAGTACGAGAACGTCATGCAGACCCCGAAGATCGTTAAGGTCGTCGTAAACATGGGTGTCGGCGAGGCAGCTCGCGACGCAAAGCTCATGGACGGCGCAATCCGCGATCTCACCGCAATCACCGGTCAGAAGCCGATTGTTACCCGCGCGAAGAAGTCCATCGCACAGTTCAAGCTGCGCGAAGGTATGCCCATCGGCGCACACGTCACCCTGCGTGGCGACCGCATGTGGGAATTCCTGGACCGCCTCGTCACCCTGGCACTGCCCCGAATCCGCGACTTCCGTGGCCTCTCGGACCGCCAGTTTGACGGTAACGGTAACTACACCTTCGGTCTGACCGAGCAGTCCATGTTCCACGAAATCGATCAGGACTCGATCGACCGCGTGCGTGGTATGGACATCACCGTGGTGACCTCCGCGAAGACCGACGAAGAAGGCCGTGCAATCCTGAAGGCACTGGGCTTCCCGTTCAAGACCAACTAACGACTACGTTGTAGGTCCAGACCCCGTTACCGCGGGGTAGGGAAACCACAACGAGGAAGGGCTAAAGCCCACAATGACTATGACTGATCCGGTCGCAGATATGCTGACCCGTTTGCGTAACGCAAACTCCGCATACCACGACACCGTATCCATGCCCTACTCCAAGCTGAAGGCTCGCATTGCAGAGATCCTGAAGGCTGAGGGCTACATCGCCGACGTGAAGGTTGAGGATGCAAAGGTCGGCAAGACCCTGACCCTCGTCCTCAAGTACGGTCCGTCCCGCGAGCGTTCCATCGCTGGCGTGCGTCGTATTTCCAAGCCGGGCCTGCGTACCTACGCAAAGTCCACCAACCTGCCCCAGGTTCTGGGTGGCCTCGGCATCGCAATCCTGTCCACCTCTTCGGGTCTGCTCACTGACAAGCAGGCAGCGAAGAAGGGCGTGGGCGGCGAAGTCATCGCTTACATCTGGTAGTCGGTTAGAAGAGAAAGGAAGAGAATAATGTCACGTATTGGACGTCTCCCCATCTCGGTTCCCGCCGGCGTTGAGGTTAAGGTCGATGGCAACCTGGTCACCGTTAAGGGCCCGAAGGGCGAGCTCTCCCACAAGGTAGCTTCCCCCATCACCGTGGCTCTGAACGAAAATGAGATCGTTGTATCTCGTCCGAACGACGAGCGCCTGTCTCGCTCGCTGCACGGTCTGACTCGTACCCTGATTCAGAACCTGATTATCGGCGTTACCTCCGGCTACGAGAAGAAGCTGGAAATCGTTGGTACCGGTTACCGTGTGACCCCGAAGGGTAACGACCTGGAGTTCGCTCTGGGCTACTCCCACCCGATCAACATCACCGCTCCCGAGGGTATTACCTTCGCAGTGGAGGGTGCTAACAAGCTGACCGTGTCGGGTATCGACAAGCAGCTCGTTGGTCAGGTTGCAGCAAACATTCGTGGTCTGCGTAAGCCCGATCCCTACAAGGGTAAGGGTGTTCGCTACGCAGGTGAGCACATCCGCCGCAAGGTCGGAAAGGCTGGTAAGTAAACATGGCTATCAAGTCGAAGGCAGCGCAGCGTGCACGTCGTCACGCTCGCATCCGCAAGTACGTTTCGGGTACCGCTGCGCGTCCGCGCCTGTGCGTCACCCGTTCGACCCGTCACATGTTCGTTCAGGTTATCGACGATGTCAAGGGCGTAACCCTGGCATCCGCTTCCACCATGGAAGCAGAGCTGCGTGCAGCTGACCTGGACAAGACCGCTAAGGCAAAGCGCGTTGGTGAGCTCGTTGCAGAGCGCGCCAAGGCAGCTGGTGTTGAGGCAGTCGTGTTCGACCGCGGTGGTAACAAGTACCACGGCCGTGTTGCAGCCGTTGCTGACGGTGCACGCGAGGGAGGTCTTGCACTCTAATGAGCGAGCAGAACGTAAAGGAAACTCAGGTGAGCGAAGCAGTAGTAGCTGAAACCGCTGAGACCTCCAACCAGCGCGAGGAGCGCCGCAACAACCGCGGCGAGCGTCGTGGCCGTGGTGAGCGCCGTAACAACCGCGCTCGCGAGGAGGAGAAGGACAAGTACATCGAGCGCGTTGTGACCATCAACCGCGTTTCCAAGGTCGTCAAGGGTGGTCGTCGCTTCAGCTTCACCGCACTGGTCGTCGTTGGTGACGGTAACGGCCTGGTCGGCGTTGGCTACGGTAAGGCTAAGGAAGTTCCCGCAGCAATTTCCAAGGGTGTCGAGGAAGCAAAGAAGAACTTCTTCCGCGTTCCCCGCATCGAAGGCCGCACCATCCCGCACCGCGTGCAGGGTGAAGCAGCTGCAGGCGTTGTGATGCTCCGTCCGGCAACCGCTGGTACCGGTGTTATCGCAGGTGGCCCCGTGCGTGCAGTACTCGAGTGCGCAGGCATTCACGATGTGCTGTCCAAGTCGCTCGGTTCCTCGAACCAGATCAACATCGTTCACGCAACTGTTGCAGCACTCAAGGAGCTCGAGGAGCCCCTGGCAGTGGCAGCCCGCCGTGGTCTGCCCACCGATGAGGTTATCCCCAGCTACCTGCGCAACACCAAGTCTGAAAAGGCAGGTGCGTAGTAATGGCCAAGCGTATTCAGCCCAGCGACGCAAAGCTGGAAATCACCCAGGTCAAGTCCTATGTTGGTCAGAAGCAGAACATGCGCGACACCCTGCGTTCCCTGGGCCTCAAGCGCCCCGGCAACAAGGTAGTCCGCACTGCTGACCCCGTCACCGTTGGCATGGTTAACACCGTTGCTCACCTGGTGAAGGTTGAGGAGGTCAAGTAAAGATGGCAGAAGCTATCAAGATTCACGATCTGCGCCCGGCACCGGGTGCCCACAAGGCAAAGACCCGCGTTGGCCGCGGTGAAGGCTCCAAGGGTAAGACCGCAGGTCGCGGTACCAAGGGTACCAAGGCACGTTACCAGGTTCGTGCAGGCTTCGAAGGCGGCCAGCTGCCGCTGCACATGCGCCTGCCGAAGCTGCGCGGCTTCAAGAACCCCTTCCGCACCGAGTACCAGGTTGTTAACCTGGACCGCATCCAGGAACTGTTCCCCAACGGTGGCGACGTCACCGTCGAGGCACTGGTTGCTAAGGGTGCCGTTCGCAAGAACGAGCTCGTGAAGGTTCTGGGCAACGGCGAAATCTCCGTCAAGGTGAACGTTGTTGTCGACAAGGCATCGGCTTCTGCTATCGAGAAGATCGAGGCCGCTGGCGGTTCTGTAACCGTTAAGTAGTCTTCAAGACTAGAAAGCCCCCGTCCGTACACTGTACGGCGGGGGCTTTTTGCTGCTCGAAAAGACTCACAACAGGGGTATATTCCTGTATTCGTATATTTGAACGCTTGGTGCACGCCACATTTAGTGTTCAAAAATCACGCTAAGAGAATATAAAAGCTACATAATCTGCTAGGGAGTTATCGTTACCCGCTCCAAACACGATAGACTGGAAGATGTGTTTACTGCGCCCTAAAACTCCTTGAGAGGGATGGGCGCCCCATAGACTTACAGGAGGACATGTGCTGAGCGCATTCGGGCGAGTCGTTAAGACCGCCGATTTGCGGCGTAAGCTGCTGTTTACCCTGGCAATGATTGTGCTGTACCGCGTGGGCACTTTCATCCCCGCGCCAGGCGTTTCCTACGGAAATGTACAGCAGTGTCTGAACGCCAATGTTACGAGCGGTGGCGTCTACGATATCGTCAACCTCTTCAGTGGTGGCGCACTGCTGCAGCTTTCGATCTTTGCCCTCGGCGTGATGCCGTACATTACCGCGTCCATTATCATCCAGCTGCTGCGCGTGGTCATCCCGCGATTCCAGGAGCTGCACGATGAAGGCGCGCAGGGTCAGGCAAAGCTCACCCAGTACACCCGCTACCTGACCATCGCTCTTGCTCTGCTGAACGCAACCACCATCGTCTCGATGGCGCGCTCCGGCGTTCTGTTGGGTAACTGCCCTGGCATCATTCCCCAGGACGACGTACTGCACATCCTGCTGATCATCGTCACCCTGTGTGCGGGTACTACCGTCATCATGTGGATGGGTGAGCAGATTACCGAGCGTGGCGTCGGCAACGGCATGTCCCTGCTGATCTTCACCTCCATTGCTTCTTCCTTCCCGAGCGCTCTGGGCTCCATCCAGCGCACCCACGGTTGGGGTATCTTCGCAGCTGTCTGCGGCATCGGCCTGCTGGTCATGCTCGCTGTGGTCTACGTGGAGCAGTCCGTTCGCCGTATCCCCGTACAGTACGCAAAGCGCATGATTGGTCGACGCACCATTGGTGGCACCAGCACCTACATTCCGCTGAAGGTCAACATGGCAGGCGTGATCCCCCTGATCTTCGCCTCCTCCCTGCTGACCCTGCCCGGTCTGATTGCCCAGTTCAACACCCCCACCGACGGCTCCACTCCGCCGGACTGGGTTAACTGGATCAACGCATACCTGGTGCGCGGCGATCACCCGCTGTACATTGCTCTCTACTTCTTCATGATTATTGGCTTCGCGTACTTCTACGTGGCGGTCACCTTCGACCCGGTAGAAGTAGCGGACAATATGAAGAAGTACGGTGGCTTCATTCCCGGTATCCGTGCCGGTAAGCCCACCGAGCGTTACCTCAGCTACGTACTCAACCGAATTACGTTGCCTGGCGCACTTTACCTGGGTGTAATTTCCATGATTCCCCTCGTAGCGCTTATCCTATTCAACGCAAACCAGAATTTCCCGTTCGGTGGCGCCTCGCTACTGATCGTGGTGGGTGTTGGTCTTGATACTCTCAAGCAGATCAACGCTCAGCTCCAACAACGAAACTACGAAGGACTGCTCCGATGAACCGTCTGCTCATCGTCGGCCCTCCCGGTGCAGGTAAGGGCACCCAGGCCGTCAAGATTGCTGAAGCGCTGAAGATTCCCGCGATTTCCACCGGTGATATCTTCCGCAAGAACATCAAGGAAGAGACCGAGCTGGGCAAGGAAGCGAAGTCGTACATCGACTCCGGCAACCTGGTTCCCGACTCCGTCACCAACAACATGGTGCGCGCACGCCTGGAGGAAAGCGACGTCGTCAACGGCTTCCTGCTCGACGGCTACCCCCGCAACACCTCCCAGGTGCACGAGCTGGACTCCATCCTCGAAGCCAAGGGCGAGAAGATCGACCGCGTTCTCCTGCTGGTTGCAGACAACGACGAACTCGTCGAGCGTCTGCTCAACCGCGCAGCAGAGCAGGGTCGCACCGATGACAACGAAGAGGTCATCCGTCACCGCCTGAAGGTCTACGAAGAAGAGACCGCACCGCTGATCGCAATCTACCGCGAACGCGGCATCGTCAAGGAAGTTAACGGCCTCGGCGAGATTGCTGAAGTCACCGAGCGCATCCTCGACGCTCTGAAGTAATCTTCTGCTGTACCCCCGCAATTTGGGATGCATGATGCATCACAAAGACTTGCGGGGGTACAGTGCTGTCTGTAGAGTTCTAAGCTTGGGCGTACCGCCCCACATACCTAAGGAGTCAGAATGGCACGAGTCGAAATCAAAACCAACGCACAGCTTCAGCAGATGGCTCGTGCAGGCGTCATTACCAGCCGTGCACTCGATGCGGCAGTGGCGGCAGCCCGCCCCGGCGTAACCACCGCAGAGGTGAACGCCGCCTTTGAACGCACCATGCTGGAGCTGGGTGGCACCTCCAACTTCTACGGCTACTACGACTACCCGGCGACCGTATGCACCTCCGTCAACCACGAGGTTGTTCACGGCATCCCCGGCGACTACGTGCTCAAGGACGGCGATATTCTCTCCATCGACGGTGGCGCATACGTCATCGACCCCGCTACCAACCGCCAGTGGCACGGTGACTCGGCGCGCACCGTACTGGTTGGTGACAACATAAGCGAAGCCCGCGCGGAGCTCTCCGCCGTCACCCGCGAGGCGATGTGGCACGGCATTGCCGCTCTGGCAACCGCAAAAAAGGTCGGCGAAATTGGTCTTGCCATCGAAGCGTACGTGACCGAAGAATATGGCGATAAGTACGGCATCATTGAAGACTACGTAGGCCACGGTATCGGTTCCCAGATGCACATGGCACCGGACGTGCTGAACTACGCTGTGCGTGACATGGGCCCGAAGATTAAGCCCGGCATGGCTTTCGCTATCGAACCGATGCTCGTCACCGGCTCCATCGAGACCAAGGTGCTCTCCGATGACTGGACCGTTGTGACCGTTGACGGCTCCGATGCATGCCAGTGGGAGCACTCCGTTGCTGTGCACAGCGACGGCATCTGGGTTCTGACCGCAGAAGACGGCGGCGCCAGCGAACTTGCTCGCTTCGGCGTAACCCCGGTTCCGATTCCCGCCTAAGCCCCACCACTGGGGGAGGGGAACACCTTTAGCTGCCCCACCTCCACCCGAAGAAACCGGCGAATCCGGTCCGGTGCGTGATAGCGCATCCGAAAGCATCCACATCACAAGGAAGAAGCTCCATGAGCGAAACTCTCAATAGCGGCGAGGTCACTGCACCCGCTTCGACCAAGGTGCCGGTTGAAATCTCGAACGTTCGCCCCGCACCCGGCCAGATTGCCCTGAAAGCGCCGCGCCGCGCGAAGCCGCCCAAGCACATCGCTGACTTCGATATGGCTGGCCGCCGCGAATTTCTGAAGGAACTGGGCTACCAGTCCTTCCGTGCGTCCCAGCTGTCAAAGCACTATTTTGAGCGTCTGGTCACTGACCCCGCCGAGATGACTGACCTGCCGGCTAAGGATCGCGAGCAGATGGTTGCTCAGGCGATGCCCCAGCTTCTGACTCCGGTCCGTACCCTCGAGGCTGACGGTGGCGACACCCTGAAGGTTGTGCACCGCCTCTTTGACGGTGCGCTCATTGAGTCCGTCATCATGCGCTATGACAACCGCGTGACCATGTGCATCTCTTCGCAGGCTGGCTGCGGTATGAACTGCCCCTTCTGTGCAACCGGTCAGCAGGGTTTGACCCGTAACCTGTCCACCGCAGAAATTGTGGAGCAGGTCGTTGCCGGTGCCCGCTACCTGAAGCAGATGAAGGGCCTGGAAGAAGCAGAAGGTGGCTCTGAGGATACTCGTCCACTGCGTGTTTCCAACATTGTCTTCATGGGTATGGGTGAGGCGCTCGCTAACTACAAGGCAACCATGGGTGCTGTACACCGCCTGATTGACCCTTCGCCCGAGGGCCTCGGTATTTCTGCTCGTGGTCTGACCATGTCGACCGTGGGGCTGGTGCCCGGCATTCGTAAGTTTGAGCTGGAGAAGCTGCCCATTACTTTGGCGCTGTCTCTGCATGCTCCGGATGATGAGCTGCGTGATGAGCTAATCCCGATTAACCAGCGTTGGAAGGTTGACGAGACTCTGGACGCTGCGTACGACTACTACCGTACGACCGGCCGCCGGGTCTCCATTGAGTACGCGCTGATTCGCGATATTAACGATCAGGGCTGGCGTGCGGATTTGCTCGGTAAGAAGCTGGCGCAGCGCGGCCGTGGTTGGGTGCACGTGAACCCGATTCCGCTGAACCCGACCCCGGGTTCGAAGTGGACGGCATCCCGTAAGGGCGTTGAGCAGAACTTTGTTGAGCGTCTGCGTGCCCACGGTATTCCGACGACTATTCGTGATACTCGCGGTTCCGATATTGATGGTGCATGCGGTCAGCTGGCTGCTAAGGAAGATTAAGCAGTTGAGCTGTGACCGGTAAACGGTGCCCCTTTCCTACGGGAGGGAAGTCATTAAGACTTTCAGGAACGTGGGGGAGGGGCATCTTTCTTTTAAACATTAAGTGCCTGATGTCATAAAAATCACGGTTGTTTTTCCATGCTCTTTGCCGTAGAGTTAACAGTTGGTTGTTTGTGCCAGTGTTAAGTGCGCCTTAAAACGCCCCAGCACCTCACCGCGGTGAGCTCACAAGCAGAAGATACATTTGCCCGCCGCACCTGCGACGGGCACCGACGTTAGCGGAGGATATGGCTAAGAAAGACGGCGTCATCGAGATTGAAGGCTCTGTGGTTGAAGCTCTGCCCAACGCGATGTTCCGTGTTGAGCTGGATAACGGCCACAAGGTTCTCGCACACATCTCGGGCAAGATGCGTCAGCACTA
This sequence comes from Rothia mucilaginosa ATCC 25296, assembly GCF_000175615.1. Taxonomy (GTDB): domain Bacteria; phylum Actinomycetota; class Actinomycetes; order Actinomycetales; family Micrococcaceae; genus Rothia; species Rothia mucilaginosa. The sequence goes on from NZ_ACVO01000015.1 coordinate 288,850, forward strand.
CATTCGCATCCTGCCTGAGGACCGAGTAGTAGTGGAACTGAGCCCCTACGACCTTTCCCGAGGTCGTATCGTCTACCGTTACAAGTAAACCCGAGATAAACGTCGCCTCTGGCGGCGTTTAAATCGTGTTCAAAGGGATAACGCAGTTCCCCAACGTAAGTGAGGGAACCTCTTATCTCGCCAGTAAGCAAGTTGCAATCAAAAGGAATGCGATGAAGGTCAAGCCGAGCGTTAAGCCGATCTGCGATAAGTGCAAGGTGATCCGCCGTCACGGTGTGGTCATGGTGATCTGCGAAAACCCGCGCCACAAGCAGCGCCAGGGCTAATCCCTAGCAGCTGACTTCATAGCCGCCCTGTAAGAGGGCGGAATTGTCATAGGCACCGCTCCGAAGCAACGCCAACGAGGCGCCTTCGGATACCTCCGGACTCAGAGGCCGGGGACCGGGTCAGAACAACCCGGGCAGTGATGCTATAGACCTCTGGAAAACAACAAGGAGAAGCCAGTATGGCACGTCTCGCTGGAGTTGATATTCCCCGCGAAAAGCGCGTGGAAGTTGCTCTCACTTACATCTACGGCGTGGGCAAGACCCGTGCACACGAAACCCTCGCTGCTACCGGCGTCAACCCTGACACCCGCGTCAAGGACCTGACCGACCAGGAGCTCGTGGCACTTCGTGACTTCATCGAAGGCAACTACAAGGTTGAAGGTGATCTTCGCCGCGAGGTTGCAGCTGACATCCGCCGTAAGGTTGAAATCGGTTCCTACCAGGGCCTGCGCCACCGCCGCGGCCTGCCGGTTCACGGTCAGCGCACCAAGACTAACGCACGTACCCGCAAGGGCCCGAAGCGTACCGTCGCAGGTAAGAAGAAGTAAGCAACGTTGCTCTGTTGGATATCTCTATCCGACCAACGTATTAGAAAACCTTTGTAGGAGAATCAAAAATGCCTCCCAAGACTCGCGCTGCGGCAGCTCGTAAGACCAACCGCCGCAAGGTTAGCAAGAACATCGTTGCTGGTCAGGCTCACATCAAGTCGACCTTCAACAACACCATCGTCTCCATCACCGATCCCACCGGTGCAGTGATCTCCTGGTCCTCCGCTGGCGACATGGGCTTCAAGGGCTCCCGTAAGTCCACCCCCTACGCCGCACAGCTGGCTGCTGAGGCTGCTGCAAACCGCGCCAAGGAGCACGGCGTCCGCAAGGTTGACGTGTTCGTCAAGGGCCCCGGTTCCGGTCGCGAAACCGCAATCCGCTCCCTGCAGGCTGCAGGCCTCGAGGTCGGTTCGATCCAGGACGTTACCCCCGTTGCACACAACGGTTGCCGTCCCCCGAAGCGCCGCCGCGTCTAATTAGGTCCCTGACCTAATCCCTCGACGGGTACGCTCCACGGAGCTGTACCCGGAGAGTACAGACACCCGTCTGCTTCCTAAGATATGTTTTCCCCAACCTGTGGGCTCATATAGCGGAGCTCACCGAAAGGAAACAAAGTGCTTATTGCACAGCGCCCCACTCTGACTGAAGAGGTCGTAGCGCCCAACCGCTCGCGCTTCACCATCGAGCCTCTGGAGCCCGGTTTCGGCTACACCATGGGTAACTCCCTCCGCCGTACTCTGCTGTCCTCCATCCCCGGCGCCGCTGTTACCAGCGTCCGCATTGATGGCGTACTGCACGAGTTCAGCACCGTTCCCGGCGTGACCGAGGACGTCACTGAGATCATCTTGAACATCAAGAAGCTCTCCATCTCTTCTGAGAACGACGAGCCCGTCGTGGCCTACCTGCGCAAGCAGGGCGAAGGTGAACTGACCGCAGGCGACATCGAGGTTCCCGCTGGCGTGGAGATCCACAACCCGGAACTGCACCTGGCAACCCTGAACGCCTCGGCAAACTTCAACGCTGAGCTGGTTATCGAGCGCGGTCGCGGCTACGTGACTGCAGCTCAGAACAAGGTCGGCGATGGCGAGATTGGCCGTATCCCGGTTGACTCCATCTACTCCCCGGTTCTGAAGGTTACCTTCAGCGTGAACGCGACCCGTGTTGAGCAGCGCACCGACTTCGACAGCCTGACCCTGGACGTCGAAACCAAGGAAGCCATCGCACCGCGTGACGCCGTTGCTTCTGCAGGCAGCACCCTGGTCGAGCTCTTCGGCCTGGCACGTGAGCTGAACATTGCAGCTGAGGGTATCGAAGTTGGCCCGTCGCCCGCCGACGAGTCCATGGCCGCTGATTTGGCACTGCCGATCGAGGACCTGAACATGTCCGTCCGCTCCTACAACTGCCTCAAGCGCGAGGGCATCCACACCGTGGGTGAGCTCGTGACCCGCAGTGAAGCTGACCTGATGGACATCCGTAACTTCGGTGCTAAGTCCATTGACGAGGTCAAGGCAAAGCTCATCGAGCTCGGCCTGGCTTTGAAGGACTCCCCTCCCGGTTTCGAGCCTGCTGCACGCCCGCTTGATGACGAAGACGGTTCCGGCGAATAATTTCGACCGAATAGTTCACCCGGTTCCACCGGGATCAGTCAAACTTGATTCCCTAAGAGGCTCCGCTGCTGGGGCGTTAGGGAACGCAACTATGGAGATTTAACTATGCCTACTCCCACTAAGGGTCCCCGCCTCGGCGGTTCCCCGACCCACGAGCGCCACATGCTCAACAACCTGTCGGCGCAGCTGTTCCAGCACAAGCGCATCACTACCACCCTGACCAAGGCAAAGCGCCTGCGTCCGGTGGCAGAGCGCTTCATCACCTTCGGTAAGAAGGGCGACCTGGCTGCTCGCCGTCGCGTGCTGCGTTCCATCACCGACAAGTCCGTCGTGCACGAGCTCTTCACCGTTATTGCTCCGGCAATGGCAGAGCGCCCCGGTGGTTACACCCGCATCATCAAGATCGGTAACCGTAAGGGTGACAACGCTCCCATGGCAGTCATCGAGCTCGTCATGGAGCCCGTTGCAACCAAGGGTGCAGTTGCTGAGGCAACCAAGGTTGCTGAGAAGGCAGCTGAGGCTCCCAAGGCTGAAGCAGCCGAGGGCCTGCCGGCAGGTTCCCACGCACCCCTGGAGTCCGGCGAGGCTCCCGAGGGCTTCGAGGTTAAGGGTAACGCCGATTCCATGAAGTACCACGTGCCCGGTTCCCGCTGGTACTCCAGCACCAAGGCTGAAATCTGGTTCGACTCCGCTGAGTCGGCAGAGGCTGCAGGTTACGCCCCCGCAGGTGGCGCAGCAGCACAGAAGGTTTCCGAGTAATACGGATCCCAGCTGATTTAGGCTAAGCCTAAAATATGTCAATCCGCCGTCCACTGCTGTGGGCGGCGGATTGGTGTATCTGCATACTTAACGAGGAGACGGTTCTTTGCGCATTCGCTATACAAGAGTCGATCCGTATTCTTCAACCGTCCTTTACCGCTGAAAGGCACACCAATGCATAACGCTACTGCTTTAGAGAATCACGAAGCGCAGCCCTTCACTGCTACGCACCGCGTGCGCATTGATTGTGCCTACGACGGTTCTCTTTTTAGCGGGTGGGCTGCCCAACCGAACCTAGTTACCGTGCAGGGGGCCATTGAGAACGCCCTTGAACTGATTTTGCGGGCGCCTCACCGCGTGGTGGTCGCGGGCCGAACCGATGCCGGTGTGCATGCGGAAGCCCAGACCCTGCATTGCGATTTGAACGATGAGGATTGGACTCGCCTGCAAGGTCGAACGGGGGAGGACGACCCGACGGCTGCCCTGGGGCGCCGCCTCACCGGCGCTCTTCAGCGTTGTCTTTACGATGCGGAAGAGCAGTTGAACTTGCCGAAGAACGTTCGCGGTATTCTGCAGGGCGCTATTCAGATTCACCGCGTGAGTGAAGTTTCTTTTGAATTTGATGCGCGATTCTCGGCTACCGGTCGCCGCTACGTATATCGCATTGCAGATGGCGCGGCGAACGGTCTTAATCCTCTGCACCGTACCTACACCTGGGCGGTACCTGAGCACCTGGATTGTGCTGATCTTAACCAGTCAGCGCAGCAGCTACTCGGTCTGCGTGATTTTCTCTCCTTCTGCAAGCCGCGTGAAGGCGCGACCACGATTCGTGAGCTGCGAGAACTTAGCTTCACTCGTACTGAAAGTGGCCTTATTGAGGTGCGTGTGGTGGCTGATGCCTTCTGTCATCACATGGTGCGTTCACTTGTGGGTGCGTTGGTGCTCTACGGCACGGGTAAACGTGACGCCGCCTGGTTGCGTGAGCGGATCGAGAACCCGGGACGCGAGGCTTCGCTGACTCTGGCGCCTCCGCATGCTCTGGCACTAGCTGAGATTTACTACCCTGCCCCGGAGTTGTATGGAGCGCAGGCGGAACGTGCTCGAGCAAAGCGCGAGGACCACGAAGCACAGAGCGCTTAACGCCCTGTGTATATTGAGCCCCGTCACGTTGCTCATGCGCCGTGAAGCGTCGCGGGGGAGTGCAACTACCTCAGGTGAATTACACGGATGGAATTTAAAATGTGTTTAAGGCAAAAAAGCCCTATTTTTAAGGCTTTGGCGGTGGATTAAGCACTCGACGTCCTGTATAGTCTTGATATGTTGTGCGTGTTCTACCCGAGCGCGCTCTAAATCGCTGTCTAGTTGCAGGACGTTAAGGCGATATAGAGTACGGGCAGAACGGGCGGCAGCTCGGTCCTCACCCGGGTGTTCGTCATGCACGTAAGTAAAAGGCGCGATACCCAACTAAGCGCCGTATGTACATTTCGAGACAAAGGCCAATATTTTGCGCACTTATACTCCCAAGCCCGGCGAAGTCGAGCGCCAGTGGCACGTCATTGACGCCACCGACGTTGTTCTCGGCCGCCTCGCAAGCCAGACCGCTATCCTGCTGCGCGGTAAGCACAAGCCGACTTTTGCTCCCCACGTTGACACCGGTGACTTCGTTATCATCGTGAACGCTGAGAAGGTCGCCCTGACCGGTGCAAAGCTCGAGCAGAAGCGTGCATACCGCCACTCGGGTTACCCCGGCGGTCTGAAGTCCGTGAACTACGCAGAGCTGCTTGAGACCAACCCCGTTCGCGCGGTTGAGAAGGCTGTCAAGGGCATGCTGCCCAAGAACAAGCTCGCTGCACAGCAGCTCAAGAAGCTGAAGGTCTACGCTGGCCCCGAGCACCCGCACGCGGCACAGCAGCCCAAGACCTACGAATTCAACCAGGTCGCCCAGTAATTCGGGCCTACGAAGAAACAATAGGAGAAATCGTGGCTCAGAACGAAGAGCAGATCGTAGTCGAGGAAGAGCTGACCAGCTACACCTCGGATTCCGCTGCCCCCGCAGCGGCTAAGGCAGCACGTCCGGCACTGACCGTTGCAGGCGCAGCAGTTGGTCGCCGCAAGGAAGCAGTCGCACGCGTTCGCGTTGTGCCCGGTTCCGGTAACTGGACCATCAACGGTCGTAGCCTGGAAGACTACTTCCCCAACAAGCTGCACCAGCAGGACGTCAACCAGCCCTTCAAGCTCCTGGAGCTCGAGGGTGCATACGACGTCATCGCACGCATCAACGGTGGTGGCCCCTCCGGTCAGGCAGGTGCTCTGCGCCTGGGTATCGCTCGTGCACTGAACGAGATCGACCGCGAGAACAACCGCCCCGCACTGAAGAAGGCTGGCTACCTGACCCGTGACGCACGCGTCATCGAGCGTAAGAAGGCTGGTCTTAAGAAGGCACGCAAGGCTTCGCAGTTCTCCAAGCGTTAATCGCTGGTTTTCACGAAGCGTTACGCCCCGCTTCTCCTTCGGGAGATTCGGGGCGTTTTGCGTATCTACTCACCGTGAGCGTTACAAGGTTATAGGGTGCATATAACTGTTACGTTTGTTCATCGAAGAGCACACCGGTAGAGTTAAAGGGTCAAAGCAGACAGGAAGAAAAGAGTACTCATGGCAGAGCAGAATCCCTCCACCCAGCCCGAAGAGAAGGCTGTGGAGGCTCCTCAGACTGAATCCCACCACCACGCCGCTGAAGGCGCACACGCACACACCGGTTCTGAGAAGAAACAAGCCATCAAGGAAGCCCTGAAGCCCCAGGCACGCCGCACCTCCGTTGTCGAAGACTACTCGGCAGAGCTGGACGAAATGGCTTCCCTCACCCGCGCCCTCGGCAAGGACAAGAAGGACGACGAAACCTCGCAGGCATGGAAGAAGGGTTACCCCTACGACACCAAGCTCAGCCGTAAGGCATACGAGAAGGAAAAGCGTGCCCTGCAGATTGAGCTGCTGAAGCTGCAGCTCTGGGCTAAGTCCACCGGTCAGAAGATCCTCATCATCTTCGAAGGCCGTGACGCAGCAGGTAAGGGTGGCTCCATCAAGCGCTTCACCGAGCACCTGAACCCCCGTGGCGCTCGCGTTGTGGCGCTGGAGAAGCCGACCGATATCGAACAGACCCAGTGGTACTTCCAGCGTTACATCAAGCACCTGCCCTCCGGCGGCGAAATCGTCCTGATGGACCGCTCCTGGTACAACCGTGCCGGCGTTGAGCGCGTTATGGGCTACTGCACCCAGGCACAGTACTTCGAGTTCATGCGCGAAGTTCCGGACCTGGAGCGCATGCTGGTGAACTCCGGTATCCACATCATCAAGTTCTGGTTCTCCGTCACCCGCGAAGAGCAGCTCGCACGCTTCACCTCCCGCCGTACCGACCCGGTTCGCCAGTGGAAGCTTTCCCCCACCGACCTGGCATCCCTGGACAAGTGGGACGACTACACCGCGGCAAAGGAAGCAATGTTCTTCTACACCCACACCGGTGACGCCCCCTGGACCGTTATCAAGTCCAACGACAAGAAGCGCGCACGTCTGGAAGCAATGCGTTACGTGCTCTCCCAGTTCGACTACCCCTCCAAGGACGAGGCAGTCGTGGGCGAGCTCGACTCGCTGATCGTTCGCTCCGCATCACACGTCTTCGAGGACGAGTCCGGTGACTCCCCCGACGGCTTCCCCGTCGTCAAGTAAGCGTTGAGAGATAAGGGAGAGTAACAACTCAACCTTGCGGCGGTATAACCGCTAAACAGCTTGCCCTGTGAAGGTGCCTGCCTCTCTTTTCCCTCTCTGGGAACTGAGAGCAGGCACCTTTGCGCGTCTACAGAAACATTGGCTATGAAGCAGATATGTAGCCGCTGAAAATCACTTTCTGATTCTGAAGAAAATGCGGTGTATACGCCTGAGGAGAGTTATGCGCATCGTAAAATAAAAGGGTGACTGAACGACTTTTTGGAACCGACGGCGTACGCGGTCTGGCAAACGATGTAATTACTCCCGCCCTGGCTATGGAGCTCGCGCAGGCGGCCTCTATTGTGCTGGGCTTTGACACGGTAGAAGAGGGTGTACGCCCCCGTGCCGTGATCGCAAATGACTCCCGATCCTCTGCAGACTTTATTGTCTCTGCGATGAAGGCTGGCTTCGCTAGCGCAGGTGTTGACGTGCTGGACGCCGGCATTGTCCCCACCCCCGCAGCAGCTTACCTGGTGGCACACACCGGTGCTGACTTCGGCGTGATGATTTCTGCATCGCACAACCCCGCAGCGGACAACGGCATTAAGTTCCTGGCCCGAGGCGGCCAGAAGCTGGAAGACTCCGTTGAGGACGCCATTGAGCGCGTCTACCGTGAGAAATCCTTCCGCTACCCGACCGGTGGTGCTGTGGGTACCGTCAAGCCCCTGGAGAACGGTACCGAGGCTTACGTGAAGCACCTGGTCTCCACCCTGCCCGAAGGCAAGCCCCTCGCAGGCAAGAAGATTGTTCTGGACTGCGCAAACGGTGCGGCATACGCAGCATCTCCCGCAGCTTTCGAAGCGTTGGGTGCAGAGGTTATCGCACTGGCTGTAGAGCCCAACGGCACCAACATCAACGACGGCGTGGGCTCCACCCACCCCGAGAAGCTGCAGGCAGCAGTCGTTGAGCACGGCGCGGACCTCGGCATCGCCCACGACGGCGACTCCGACCGTTGCCAGGCAGTTGACGAAAAGGGCAACCTGGTAGACGGCGACCAGATCATGGCTATCCTTGCTGTTGCTGCTAAGCGCGAAGGCAAGCTCGCAAAGGACACCCTCGTCGCAACCGTGATGAGCAGCCTGGGCCTGGAGCTGTACCTGCGCGAGCACGGTATTACCCTCGGCCGCACCGCTGTGGGCGACCGCTACGTCCTCGAGTCTATGCGCGAGCACGGCTACAACCTCGGTGGCGAGCAGTCCGGCCACGTCATCATGAGTGACTACGCAACCACCGGTGACGGCGTTCTGACCGGCATCCAGCTGGCTGCAGAGGTGGCTCGTAGCGGTCAGACCCTCTCGGAGCTGGCATCCCGCATGCAGCCCACCCCGCAGCGCCTGATCAATGTCAAGGGCGTTGACCGTGCGGCGGTCAAGACCAACGAGGCGCTCGCCACCGCTGTGAGCGAGGCTGAAGGCGTACTGGGTGAGAGCGGCCGCGTGCTGTTGCGTGCATCCGGCACTGAGCCTCTGGTCCGCGTGATGGTTGAGGCTGCAACCCAGGAGCAGGCTGATGAGGTTGCTCAGCAGCTGGCTGATGTTGTGGCTATGGAACTGGCACTCTAAACGTATTCTCTTCCGGTGCGAAGACTGGAATGGAGGATAGAGAAAGGGCTGGGAAGGTAACACCTTCCCAGCCCTTCTTCGTTATCATGGGCGGGGGACGAGGATACGGAAAACCCCCGTATCCACAGGGGATACGGGGGTTTAAAAGTTAGTGTTAGAGAGCAGAGAAATTACTTCTTTGCCAGAGCGTCGCGGATCTCCTTCAGGAGTGCGATCTCGGTCTCTTCCTCTTCTTCCTCTTCCTCAGCCTTGTTCTTTGCTGCCAGCTCGGTCAGCTTCTGAACGGGCAGAACAACTGCGAAGTACACAGCAGCTGCAATCAGGATGAAGTTAACAACAGCGGTCAGGAACACGCCAACCTTGATCTGGTCAAAGACCAGGAACTCGTCGAAGTTGGGGGACTTCACCAGCATCGAGATGGCGGGCATCAGGACGGACTGGACGAGTGCGTTCACCACAGCGGTGAAGGCGGTACCCATGATCAGACCAACTGCGAGGTCGATGACGTTACCGCGGATCAGAAAATCTTTAAAACCCTTAAGCATGAGATATAGAATAGCGCCTTTCAGGTGTTCAAAATGCCATATTCTGAGAAAATTTTCACCGTAAAGCATGTGTTTTTCTTCACAGCGGGTCCGCGGTGCCCAATACTTAAGGTCTAGGTCACATAAAGGTGAGTAAAAATCTCTGAAACCTGCGAAAAACCGCGGATTTACGCGGCGTGTACGCGAAAAAATATGCATCTGCTGTGCCTATTTATCTCCGGCACGGAAGCTAGAAATACGATGCACATCACCACTTGATGCACCGGGTAAGGCTGAAAGCTTAGCCCAGACCCTAGTTCCCATTTGCATAATCGGGTGCCGCACCCGTACCGATAAACTCCTCAAAAGTCTTCGCACCCGAAGACACATACTCCTGAGCAATCTGCACACCCACATAACGGTAATGCCACGGCTCAAAACGATAACCGGTCACCGACTGACGACCATCAGGGAAACGCAAAATATATCCGTAACGCGGAGCATTCTTCGCCAACCACTGACCAGCCAGCGTATCGCGGTAACACTCTTCCAGGCGGCAACCCTCAGGAGAAGCAAAATCAATCGCCAAACCCGTCTGATGCTCCGAATAGCCGGGACGAGCCGACAACTGATCCGCCACCTGCTGACCGTTCACCGAAACCCAATACTGATAGGTCTGCTGCTGCACCGCATACGAACGATACGCGCTAGAAACAAGCAGAGTCACGCCGTCGGTCGCCGCCGCATCAACCATCGTGTCCGCCGCCTTAGCGGCCTCAGCACGCAATTGATGACCGTAGAACTCCACCAGGTCACTCGGCTCCCAGTCCTGTTGCTCAAAGGGGCGCATCTTATTTACGAGGCAACGCAACGAGTCCGGCTGAGACTCAACACTGGGCTGAGCAAGAGCCAACGGGGACGAAGACGCGCTCGCAGAAGCCGAAGCGCTTGCAGAAGCACCGGTAGCAGAAGCAACAGGGGAGGGCGCGGCAGAAGAGGTCGCCGCAGTGGAAGAGACACTAGAAGAAGCCGTTGAAGCCGTCGCAGACTCAGAAGCAGAAGCGCTCGCTGCAGAAGATGAAGAGGAGGCACCCTGACCCTGTGAACCACCCTGCGAACCACAAGCCGCCAATAGTGCGGTACCGCCAACCCCCAAAGCGGCACCCAAGAGAGCGCGGCGGTTCACTGCAGAACTATTAACCGCAGAACTATTAAGAGACTCCTGAGCGGTAGACGTACGGTGCAGGGACTTCACAATAACTCCTCATCATGGCGTAGATGCAAACAAAAAGCGCCGGAAGCCTAAACCCACCCCGCGAGGGAGTGGAACCTCCGGCGCCTTCTACTAGAATGCACCACAATACCGGCTAAAAGCCGCACACGAACACTAAAAACCTAAAGAACCTCTAGTTCTTACGCAGAAGAACCTGCTCCACGGTATGCTCGGCACCCTTCTGCAGAATCAAATGCGCACGAGCACGAGTCGGCAAAACATTCTGCACCAGATTAGGCTCATTCACGCTCTTCCAAATGCCGGTCGCTACCTCAACCGCCTGCTCATCGCTCAACTCCGCATAACGCTTGAAATATGACTCCGGATTCGCAAAAGCTGAAGAACGCAGAGTCAAGAAACGATTTACATACCAGCGCTCAATATCCTCAGTGCGGGCATCTACATAAATAGAGAAATCAAAGAAATCACTCAGCGTCAGATCAGAAGTCTCCGGACCCTCAGCCTGCGAAGGTGCCAAAACATTCAAACCCTCAAGAATCAGAACATCCGGTGCGGTGACCTCAATATGCTCATCCGGCATGATGTCGTAATACAGGTGTGAATACTTCGGCGCCACCACACGCTCGGCACCAGACTTCACCTGCGACACAAAATTCAACAGAGCACGGCGATCATAAGACTCCGGGAAACCCTTACGGTGCATAATACCGCGACGCTGAAGCTCAGCATTCGGGTACAAGAAACCATCCGTAGTCACCAACTGAACCTTCGGAGTCGAAGGCCAACGGCTCAAAAGAGCCTGCAAAATACGTGCCGTCGTCGACTTACCCACAGCAACAGAACCCGCCACACCAATAATGAACGGGACGCGGCGCTGAGACACATGCAGAAAATCATTCGTCATATGGTTCAACGAAGAAGCAGCAGTCACATACAGGTTAAGAAGACGAGAAACCGGCAGATAAATACGCTGCACCTCCTCAAGGTCGACAGTTTCACCCAGGCCTCGAAGAGACTCAATTTCCTCAGCACTGAGGGGAACAGAAATCTCATCGGCTAGGTGCGACCAACGGGAACGGTCAAGATGCATGAAGCGGTCATCGCCAGAAAAATACGGTGCGGTGCTCATTTATCTAAGTGTACGAACTTTCAGCCCGTGGGGAAAATACCCGCCCTCACGGTTTGTTTGTAGAAATAAATGTATGGAAAGAAAAGGGTAAAACCTGAAAAAGCCAGGAAAGCCACAATAAACGTGACGTATAACGGTATTTCACCGTGCGCATATCTGGATACTTGTGGGATAAACTTATAGCATGTGTGGAATCGTAGGATATGTAGGTCTGGACACTGCTCCGGACGGTAACAAGTTTGACCACAACGCATACGATGTGGTCCTCGAAGGTCTGCGCCGCCAGGAATACCGCGGCTATGACTCTGCTGGCGTGGCACTCGTGTGCCCCGACGGCATCGTATTCCGTAAGAAGGCCGGTAAGCTCCTGAACCTTGAAAATGAGGTTAAGGAACACCCCCTGCCGGACTCCCAGATTGGTATCGGTCACACCCGTTGGGCAACCCACGGTGGACCCACCGACAACAACGCTCACCCCCACGTTGTCGACAACGGCCGCCTCGCCGTCGTACACAACGGTATTATCGAAAACTTCGCAGAACTGCGTGCCGAACTGCTCGCCGAAGGCGTAGAGTTCGCATCTCAGACCGACACCGAGGTAGCTGCAGCAACCATCGCAAGCATCTACAACAAGCTCGGCACCGGTGACCTCACCGAGGCAGTACGCGTCGCATCCAACCGCCTCGAAGGTGCATTCACCATCCTGGCTGTGCACGCAGACCACCCGGACCGCGTTGTGGCAACCCGCCGCAACTCCCCGCTGGTCATCGGCCTGGGCGAGAACGAAAACTTCCTCGGTTCGGACGTCTCCGCGTTCATTGACTACACCAAGGAAGCCGTCGAAATGGGTCAGGACCAGATCGTGACCATCACCGGCACCGACTACTCCATCATCGACTTCGAAGGTAACCCCGCAGAGGGCAAGCCCTTCCACATCGAATGGGACGCAGCAGCAGCTGAAAAGGGCGGATTCAACTCCTTTATGGAGAAGGAAATCCACGAGCAGCCCACCGCAGTTGAGCAGACCCTCATGGGCCGCCTCGACGAAAACGGCAACCTCACCCTCGACGAACTGAACATTGACGACTCGGTGCTGCGCACCATCGACAAGATCATCGTCGTCGCATGTGGTACCGCAGCATACGCAGGCCAGGTGGCACGCTACGCCATCGAGCACTGGTGCCGCATCCCCACCGAGGTTGAGCTCGCACACGAGTTCCGCTACCGCGACCCCATCGTGAACGAGAAGACCCTCATCGTGGCACTCTCGCAGTCCGGCGAAACCATGGACACCCTGATGGCAGTGCGCCACGCACGCGAACAGGGCGCAAAGGTTATCTCCATCTGCAACACCCACGGCTCGACCCTGCCCCGCGAATCCGACGCTGCGCTGTACACTCACGCAGGCCCCGAAATCGCAGTGGCATCCACCAAGGCATTCCTGGCACAGATCACTGCAGCATACCTGCTCGGCCTGTACCTGGCACAGCTGCGCGGCAACAAGTACAAGGACGAAATTGCTTCGATCCTCGCCGAGCTGCAGAACATGCCCGCAAAGATCCAGAAGGTCATCGACAACGACACCCAGGTCAAGGAACTGGGCGTCGAAATGAAGGATGCCTCCTCCGTGATCTTCCTCGGCCGCCACGTGGGCTTCCCCGTCGCAATGGAAGGCGCACTCAAGCTCAAGGAAATCACCTACATCCACGCTGAAGGCTTCGCAGCAGGCGAGCTCAAGCACGGCCCCATCGCACTGATCGATGAAGGCCAGCCGGTCATCGTAGTGGTTCCCTCCGCAAACGGTCGCGACTCCCTGCACGGCAAGGTCGTCTCCAACATCCAGGAAGTGCGCGCTCGCGGCGCCTTCACCATCGTCATCGCCGAGGAAGGCGACGAGGCCGTCAAGCCCTACGCAGACCGCCTCATCACCGTCCCGGCATGCCCCTCGCTGCTGCAGCCCCTGCTGGCAACCGTGCCCCTGCAGATTTTCGCATGCGCACTGGCAGAAGCTAAGGGCCTGGACGTTGACCAGCCGCGTAACCTCGCAAAGTCCGTGACCGTGGAGTAGTCCTCAGAAGTAATCATCTGGAGTAATCCTCGGAAATCGCCTCGGCGATAACGAAAGGGCGGTGGTTGAGTTCTCTAAGAACTCAACCACCGCCCTTGTCGTTTACTTAGGCGGTTATTCGTGGAGTAACCAAAAAATGACGCTGTGAAACAGACATCAACCATGCGTCATATTTGACGCTATCCCACCTAAAAGAAACGAATCTCGCTAGACTTAAAACAAGAGAAACCGCAAACAGGACGCGGTTACCACCCCTACCGTAAAAGGTGAAGCTCATGATCATGGGAATCGGCGTAGATACCGTCAACATTGAACGATTCGAACGAATTGTCACCGAAACACCCGCCTTCGTCCGCCGCGTCTTCACCCCCAACGAACGCACCCGGAACGTACGCTCCCAAGCCGTACGATTTGCCGCCAAAGAAGCAGTCGCAAAAGTACTCGGAGCGCCCGCCGGACTCAACTGGCAAGACTGCGAAGTAGCCACCGCCGAAAGCGGCCAGCCCTACCTCATCATTCAGGGCACCATCGCCCGCCGAGCCAAAGAACTCGGCATCAACCGCATTCACCTCTCGCTGACCCACGACGAACCCATGGCCATCGCCATCGCAACCGCCGAATACCTCAGCGACGCAGAACTGGCGCACCTGCAAAAGTTCAACCCCGAAAGCTACCGACTCAGCGTCATCGCCGGTGACGACACCGACGACTAACGCAGAGTCACACCAACGCAGAGTCACACCAACACCACAACCAGGTGACCCCTAAGGCCCGCACGGTGCCACCCAAGGAGACAGCAATGAAGCTCATCTACACTGCTTCCCAGGTACGCGAAGCAGAAAAGCCCTACATCGAAGCCGCCGACTACGACGGCTACCTCATGCAACGCGCCGCAGATGCCGTCGCAGCCGAAGCGCAGGAACTACTCCACGGCACAGAAAACGCCAAAATCCTGCTCCTCATCGGCCCGGGCAACAACGGCGCAGACACCATCTACGCCGGTGCCCGCCTCAGCGCCAAGGGCCACCGCGTTGACGCAGTCATCTTCGACCCCAGCGAAAAGAACCTCGAACTCATCGCCCGCGAAGGCGGCGAAGGCACCCGCGTACTCGACCCCGAACACACCCTCGAACACCTTACCGGCTACGACCTGACCATTGACGGCATCCTCGGTACCGGCTCCAGCGGCGCCGTACGCGGTAGCGCCGGCGAATACCTGGGCGTACTCCGTGCAGCGCAGCTCGACGGTAAGCTCGGCGCAGTCCTCGCAGTAGACACCCCCTCCGGAGTCGACAACAACCGCGGAACCGTGCACGAACCCTCCCTGCGCGCCGACCGCACCGTCACCTTCATCGGCCACAAGCTACCGGCAGGCACCTGCCACAGCGTCCACTCCGGAGACATCAAACTCTACGACCTGGGCGTTCCCGAAGCCCTCAACTCCCACAAGCCCGCCCTGCGCGTTCTCGACCGCGAAGACTACCGCGAACTCATCGAAGTACCCGACGAGCACTCCCACAAGTACACCCGCGGCGTACTGGGCATGCTCACCGGTAGCTTCGAATATCCCGGCGCCGCCCTCATGAGTGTACGCGCAGCCCTCAACACCGGCGTGGGCATGATCCGCTTCAACGCCAACTCTCACGAGCTACGCCAGCTCATGATTGCTCACAACCCCGAAACCGTCTACTTCAGCGGCGCCCCCGCCCTGCAGAGGGTCACCGTCTGGGCTGGAGGTTCCGGCTCTAGCCACGACTCGCTGGATAAGAACCGCTACCTGCTCCACTCGCCCGAACCCGCCATCCTCGACGCGGGTGCCTGCGACCTGGCGGCAGAATACCTGGCAACCGGTAAGCACCTCGGCTCCCACAAGATCCTCACCCCGCACGCGGCAGAACTCGAACGCTTCCTGCGCATCGTGCACGAGCTCGCCCCCGAAACCTGGAAGAAGCACCTGGGTGACGCCATCGTACCCAGCCGCAAGGATATCGACGCAGAGCCCTTCCGCTGGGTGCGTGCCGCCTCCGAGCTTTCCGGTGCCACCGTCATGCTCAAGGGCGGCTACACGCTCATTGCGGCACCCAACGGCGCCACCTATAGCGTTGCCGGAGGAAGCCCCTGGCTCGCCACCGCAGGCAGCGGCGACACCCTCACCGGCATCTACGGCGCCCTGCTCGCCCAAACCGTAGCCGCCTTCGACGCCCGCGGAGAAGCCCTAGAAGGCTGCACCTTCGCCTCCATCGGCGCGCTCGCAGTCTACCTGCACGGTGAAGCAGCACGCGCCAGCGCCACCGGAGGCGTCAAGGACGCTCTGCCCGGCCCGGCACCCGCAACCCGCGTCGCGCAGATGCTCCCCGAAGTCATCGCGCGCCTCATCGCCGAATAAGGGAGAGAGGCCCAGCGCACCTCCATTCCTAGCGTCCTAACAACCCAGCGTCCTAACGAGATTCCTTTCTGAAAGCACTGGGCAAAGGCACACAGAAGGGGCGTGAATCCATCGGAAATGGATTCACGCCCCTTCAACGCGCTTATATCAATGTACGATACCGAGCTGCCTGTGCCGGGACAGCATCACTAAAAACCGGAATACACACCAGCGGGAGAAACTCCCACCACCCTTCTTAGTACGCGCCTTCCTTAGCGAAAACCGCACGGACAGTACGCAGAAGAATAATGAAGTCACCGGTAAGCGACCAGTTCTCAACATAGTAGAGATCCAGACGAACCGACTCTTCCCAGGAGAGATCACTACGACCCGAAACCTGCCACAGACCGGTAATACCCGGCTTCACCAGCAGGCGGCGGTACGCAATGTCCTCGTACTGCTCAACTTCCTCAACCAGCGGAGGACGCGGACCCACCAGCGACATATCGCCAATGAACACGTTCCACAGCTGAGGCAGCTCATCAATCGAATACTTACGGATGAACTTACCAATGGGGGTAATACGCGGGTCGTCCTTCATCTTGAAGAGCACGCCGTTACCCTCGTTCTGCTCCATGAGGCGCTTCTTGACCTCTTCAGCGTCAGTACGCATCGAACGGAACTTCACCATCTTGAAAAGCTCACCGTTCAGACCCACACGGTTCTGCAGGAAGAAGACTGGGCCACCATCACGCTTCACCAGCAGTGCCACCACCAGGAATAGCGGAGAGAGCAGAATCAAACCCAGACCCGAAGACACAACATCCACGGTGCGCTTGAAGAACGCCGACAGACCGGTAATACGCGGAGTCGACACGTGCACCAGCGGCAGACCGTTCAACGGCTGCATGTGCATACGAGGACCAGCAATATCGGTCGTCGCAGGAGCCATAATCAGCGAAATATGCGCATCAGCCAGCTTCCAACCCAGCAGGCGAACCTGATCCGGGCTCAAGTGGTGGCCATTCGTAACAGCGACCATATGGATATCGTTCTCGCGGATAGCATCCATAATGTCAGCCGGAGAAGTGCTGTAACCAAGCACCGGAATCGGTGCGCCAGCAACAGTGGTACCCGGAGTGAAACCGGGCAGATAGAACGCAGCGGGGGACAGGCCGGAAGCAACCACGCCCTCCAGGTTCTTGTACAGGTGCTGACCGGTCGTCACATCAGAAATAATCATGACGCGAGTCAACGCGCGACCGCGAGTACGCGAACGCACCAGACCCTGACGAATAACCCAACGCTCCATCAGTAGGAAGAACAGGCCCAGCGGGTAAGCAATCAGCAGGTACATGCGGGTGACGTCAACCTTGAGGAAGAATGCCACAATAATCAGCAGACAGAAGAAATAGGTGCTACCGCGAGTAATGAGACGGTACTCCTCGTTGCCGAAACCCATGATGCGCAGGCTACGGGAGCCGTTCACCTGGAGGATAAACCACCATCCAACGGTCAGGCCAATACCCAAGAAGATATAGTCCATCGCGGGCACACGGCCATCGAGGACATTAATAGGCCAAACGTTCACGTAGGGCAGGTCAGCATTCTCCCACCCGAAACGAATCAGATGCGCAGCGATAACCGCAATAGCAATGGCGAGAAAATCGCCAAAGTAAAGGGCACGCTGAACCTTCGGATGCCAGCTTCGCTTGACGACGAAGTCTGCACCCCACATTTTTTTAAGACGATCTTGTACTTTCAAAGGTGTAATCTTCCCCGGAAATTTGTCCTGTGTCGTGGACTGAGAGCGGCGAATAGGCACAATAACCCCTAATTATCGGTGTAAGGGAGACGTGTCCTAATCTTTAATCTGATGAATGAGTGAACCCTTAATCTTGCTGAGTGAATAATGGCAGAGATTACGGTAAAGGCGCTGGTAAGACGCCTAGTGGAGCGTATATAGAGCTGAAGAGCACATAAACGTGTTCCGTAAACTATTCTACGGGGTCGGGGGTCTTACGTCTCGAAGAATGACGGCACAAAGCCTCTCTGGAGTGATGAAATCAATCACAGAGTCTGAAGGACATAATAGTCTTCAGAAGGAAAGCTGAGTGAAGCCAAGAAGCTTCCCAAAGTATCAGCATGTTTCACGCGTCTGCAGAAAAACAAAAACCGACAGATAAAAGACAAACCCCGAAGCCCCAAACCCCTAAGCGCAGGGCGCAAAAGAGACATTAAGGACGCTCAAGCCCCGCACGATCCAAAATGAAATCAATCATCGGCTCATAACGACGCGGCGGAACGTTATCATCCATCGGCACGCACACCGGCAGATCCCCCTGCTCAGCCGCCACAAACAGACCCGGATCATTACAATCCGCAATACCAATCGTCAGCAGCTTACAGGTCGAGGACGCATAACCAGCCATACCGTGATCCGAAACCACCAGATCCGGAGTCACACCGCGCGCTTTCAACTGATCCAGCGCGATGCGCATCGGGCCGGGGAAATGCGTATGCTGCAGATTACCGTACTGCTCAAACATCACGACATCCATAACCTGACGGACATCGCCGTCCAGGAAGCGCTCGCCCTCCTCAATCTGAAGAACCTCAGCGCCGGCAGCCTTCGCAGCCGCAGCCATCACCGCATAGATGGGGAACAGACCCGCCGGGTGACCGGTCGCAAACAGAATACGAGAACCCGCACGCACCGCCTCACCGAAGATGCGGGCGTACTCCTCCAGTGCGCTGATGCACTGCTTGGCACCAATAGTGTCCTGGCCGTGAGTATGCGAACGATCCGGGTTCAGACCCGCGCGGCGCACCATCACCTCAAACACCGAATCGTAATCCCACTCGCGGGTCCACTGCACACCGAACTCAAGGTGCTCATTACCATCCAGGAAACCCTGAATATGGTCCAGGTTATTCTCTCGGGCGGTTGCCACCTCGCCGGTAATACGCACAGAATCCAGGTACGCGGCGAACTCATCGCGGCTCATCGAGAAAGACATTAAAACTCCTCACAACGTGAAAAATACATTACTGCGAGATACCCTCACGTACCTCGGCATAAGCTTCCAGGGTCTTACGCGCCGTCTGCTCCCAACCCATCGTGCGGGCACGCGCCGCGGCATTCGCACCCAACGAATGACGCAGATATGGGGCACGCACCAGACGCTCAATAGCCGCAGCCCAACGTTCTGGGGTGCGCGGCGCCACCAGCAGGCCCGTGCGGTGGTTCTCCACCGCAAAGCGCAGACCGTCAGCATCCGTAGCGAGCACCGCCGCGCCGCACGCCTGCGCCTCCAGAGCCACCAACCCGAACGTCTCAGACGACGACGGGGACGCCACAATGTCGGCGGCACGGAAAATATTCGCCAACTCAGACGCCGGAACCGGGTCCTTCAAATGCACCCGATCTGCCACACCCAGCTCAGCTGCGCGCTGCAACAGGCGGCGCTCATAATCCGAATCGGAACGACCAATAATATCCACGTCCACCTGCAGGTCGGAGGGGAGCAGTGCGAGCGCCTCCACCAGCAGATGCGGGCCTTTCAACGGCTGAGGCCTACCAGCAAACACAACGCGGCAACGAGTCTCCGAGGTGTCATTGAGCGGATGCACGCCAGGAATCGTATGGAAAATCGAGGTGTCAACACCCGGCGGGATAATGGCAAGCTTCTGCGCATCCGTACCGTAGTACTCGCCCATCTGCTGCGCCTCCAGGGGAGTATTCACAATCACCCGGCTCGCGGAGCTACTCATCAGACGCTCGGCGCGGTAGCGTTCTTCAGGCTCGGGTGCTTCACCTTCGCCGCGGCGCGCATCCTTGGCGGCAGCCGTCGTATGCGGAGTGAAAAGAACGGGGACCGGGAAGCCGGCGCCCTGAGCCGACCACAACTGGGATGCGCGAGCCGCAGCCTGACCAGACAGCCAATAGTGGGCGTGAATAATATCCGGGGTGTACAGTGCCTGCTCCACGCACGCCTGCGCAAAATCATCGGTGACCGTAGCCAACTCGTTCTTCGAAAGACCACGAGCAGACGGAAGATCAAGGCTGTGGCGCACAATGCGCTCGCCGGGCTGAGGAGGCTGATGGAACGGCGAATCAGCCGGAAGCGCCTCACCGCGGTCCAGGGTGAAAACCTCAACCCGTAGTTCGGGATCGAGCTCCAGCATGGCATGCACCGATCGGGCAATATAGACGTTCATGCCGCCTGCATCTCCGCTACCGGGCTGCGCAAAAGGGTCGGTGTGCATGGAATACACGTGAACCGTCCGAACCGGCGGCAGAGTGCTCATCGATGCTTTCCTCTCTCAAAGGTGTACCTGACCTAGTGTAGCGCGACAGGACTTTCGCACACCGGGAGGTCTAAAATTTAGTAGAAAAGAGGCTGACCAAGCGCAGCCTGTAGTACCCGCCCGTCAGAAGGACCGTGAAGGACCATGACTCACCCTCAGCAGCCTGCCGAACCGCTCTACTGCCCGCCCTGTACCCCAGCAGAGGCAGAGCGAAGCGCCACCATTGACCTTGATGCGCTAGAACATAATGTGCGCCGCCTCAAGGAACTTATTGGCGACCGCGCGCTCATTGCAGTGATTAAGGCGGACGCGTACGGTCACGGCGCGTACCCGGTGGCACGTTCGGCTATTGCTGCTGGTGCTGACCTGCTGGGTGTGGTGCACGTGAACGAGGCGCTGGAACTGCGTGCTGACGGTATTGAGGCGCCGCTCATGGCATGGTTGCATACTCCCTCCACCGATTTTGATGCGGCGCTGCAGGAGAAGATTCACCTGGGTGTTTCCGGTTGGGACCTGGAGGCGGTAGCTGCCGCCGCTGAACGCACCGGCGAGCGCGCTATCGTGCATCTGAAGGCTGATACCGGTTTGGGTCGTAACGGCGCTACTGCGGCGGATTGGCCGGCGCTGGTGGCTCGCGCCGCCTGTCTGGAGGAGTCTGGGCTGATTACGGTTGAGGGTATTTTTAGCCACCTGGCGGTTGCTGATGAGCCGACCCGCGCCGAGACTGCACAGCAGCTTGATACCCTGGATACTTTTGTGGCTCAGGCTCGTGAGGCTGGCCTGGACCCGAAGATCGTGCATTTGGCGAACTCGCCGGCGACCCTGACCGCCTCGCTGGAGGGCTGGGATACGGAGGAGCGTCTGCTCGGTGACGGCGTGCGTTGCGGTTTGGCGCTGTACGGTCTTTCCCCGCTGCCGGAGGTCACCGCTGAGGACCTGGGGCTGAAGCCCGTCATGACGGTGGGCAGCTATATTGCCGCTGTGAAGGAAGTTCCTGCAGGTCAGGGCGTTTCCTACGGTCTGCGCTACCACACTCCCAAGGCAACCACCCTGGCGCTGGTGCCGCTCGGCTACGCTGACGGTGTGCCGCGTATTGCGGAGAACGCGCCGGTGCGCATCTACCCGGGCGCGCAGAACGCGGAGGACGGCTCCGTGCCTAACAATACGGAAGGTAAGACCTACCGCGTGGTCGGCCGCATCGCCATGGATCAGATGGTCGTTGACCTGGGCGAACCCGGCCTGAGCGACCCCGCCCTGGGCTACCTGGGTGCGCCCGCCATCCTTTTTGGTGCCGGTGAGAACCCGCCCGTGGAAGAGTGGGCGGATGCCGCGCAGACCATTAACTACGAAATCGTGACCCGCATTTCGTCCCGCGTGGAGCGCCTCTACGTTGGCGGCTCCTGGGTTGAAGCTGAGCTGAACGAGCTGTGGGGTACCGGGCAGGAGCAGGAGGGCTAATGAGCGCTGAGTATATTTCTGCCGCACTCGACCTGGATGTGACCGGCCCCGACCATACCCGCCGCCTGGCGCTCACCCTGGCGCAGCACCTGAACGCCGGGGACGTACTGTTGCTCTCGGGCGAGCTCGGTGCGGGCAAGACCACGTTCACCCGCTCCTTGGGTGAAGGCCTGGGCGTGCGCGAAGGCGTTATCTCACCGACCTTCGTGCTCTCACGCGTGCACCCGAACCTGCCGGACGGCCCCCGCCCCGGCGGCCCCGATCTGGTGCACGTGGACGCCTACCGCCTCTCCAGCGCCGAAGAGCTCGACGACCTGGATTTGGAGTTCTCCCTGCCGCGCTCGGTGACCGTCATCGAGTGGGGCCGCGATAAGGCTGAACATCTGAGTGATTCGCGCCTGGAGCTGGACTTCACCCGCCTAACCGGCGCGGATGCACGCTTCGCCTACTCGGGTGCCGAAGAGTTCAGCTGGGACGACGAAGACGAGGACGAAAACGACGAGGACGCGGACACCCCCGAACCTCGCCTGCTGCGGGTGCGCGCCTTCGGCCCCCGCTGGGAGTACGCTTTCGACGCCCTG
Organism: Rothia mucilaginosa ATCC 25296; assembly: GCF_000175615.1. GTDB lineage: Bacteria > Actinomycetota > Actinomycetes > Actinomycetales > Micrococcaceae > Rothia > Rothia mucilaginosa. Next base: position 311,081 of record NZ_ACVO01000015.1, read on the forward strand.
AAAGAGGCCCTGCAGAGCGCCTAGAGCCCGCGCGTTAGAATGATAGGGTGCTAGTACTTGCCCTTGATTCATCCGCCACCGCATCTGTGGCGCTCGCCCGTGTGCACGGCTCCGAAGCCGGTGCGTCCTTCGAAATCCTCGCCCGCTACGAGAGTGAAGATACCCGCTCCCACGCCGAGGTGATGGGCCCCTACGCGCAGGCGGCCCTGCAGGACGCTGGCGTGCGCGGCGAAGATTTGGATGCGATTCTGACCGGTACCGGTCCGGGACCTTTTACGGGTCTTCGCGCCGGTATCGTTACTGCGCGCGCTCTGGGTTTTGCCTGGTCGGTGCCGGTGTACGGCATGATGAGCCTGACCGCCCTGGCTGAGCGTGCTGTGTCTGGCGTGGTTGCCGGTGAAGAGAACGTAGAACGAGCGTTCGCCTCTGCTGAAAGTGCTGAGCTTGTAGAAGGTGCTGAGCTGCTCGTACTCTCCGACGCGCGCCGCCGCGAAGTCTACTCCGCCCGCTACCGCGTGAACGCCGAAGGCTACAGCCTGGTGGACGGCCCGAACGTATGCCCCGCCTCCGAAATTCTGCCCGGTGGGGCTCCCTCCTATGCCTACGGCTACGGCGCTGGCCTGTACTCCGAGGCCCTCGAAGAACACGGCTGGACCATCGTCGAATCTGCCCGCGGGGTTCACCCCCACGCCGAGTACCTGGTTGCCGCCGCGGCACACCTGGGCGTAGAGAACCTGAGCGAGGACACCTCTGCCCAGTACCTGCGCGACTCAGACGCAAAGGTCCCCGCCGCAATGCTCGCCCGCCAGCAGAAGCAGGCCGCGCAGTCTACTGCACAGGCTGCCGCGCAGAAGGAGAGCTAAATGAGTGCTACCGAAAATATCGTGCGAGACGACCTAGCTCTGGGTGCCCGTCTGCGCGTTGCCGAACTTGCCGATGTGCAGGCCATGCACCGCATGGAAACCGCCCTGTTCCCCGCCGACGCCTGGCACATCGACATGTTCCTCGAAGAGCTGACCCACCCGACCCGCACCTACTACATGCTCGAATTACCCGCAGAAGGTTCGGAAGATAACGAGGGCGGCTGGCGCGCTATCGGCTACTGCGGAACCATGGTCGTAGCCGACACCGCCGACGTTCAAACCATCGGCGTGCTCCCCGAGTACGAGGGCCACGGCTTCGGTCGCACCATGCTTGAGCAGATGCACGAGCGTGCCCGCGAGCAGGGTGCCGAGCGCATCCTGCTGGAGGTGCGTGCCGACAACCCGCGCGCCCAGCGTCTCTACGAACGCAACGGCTACCGTGCGATTCACGTACGCCGCGGCTACTACGATGACGGAACCGACGCCATCATTATGGAATGCACGTTCTAAATACTCCGTTGGGCTAAACGGCAATCCCCGCGATAGGGGCGAGCATCCGCCGCCCTCTACACTCGCCCTCTATGCCGCGGCATTCCTACGCAACAGCATCCTTACATCACTGCAACTAGAAGCACTACGCGCAGACAGCGCAACAGAAAGATAGACTATGAGCACTCGCGAACCCCTCGTTCTGGGCATCGAATCCTCCTGCGATGAGACCGGTATCGGCATTGTGCGCGGTGCACAGCTGCTCAGCAACACCATCTCCTCCTCCATGGAAGAGCACGTGCGCTTCGGCGGCGTGATCCCCGAAATCGCCTCCCGCGCTCACCTGGACGCCATGATCCCCGCCCTCAAGGCGGCACTCGCCGAAGCGGACATCACCCTCGATCAGGTGGACGCTATCGCCGTCACCGCTGGCCCCGGCCTGGCGGGCGCACTCATGGTGGGTGTCTCCGCGGCGAAGGCGCTCGCCATTGCCACCGGCAAGCCCCTCTACGGCATTAACCACCTGGTCGCCCACGTTGGCGTTGGTCTGCTGGAGGACAACGGCACCGAAGACGGCTCCGACCTGCTGGCGAATGCCGGTTCCGGTGGTCTGGGTGCGCTACTGGTCTCTGGTGGTCATACCGAAATCCTGCAGGTGCGAGATATTACCTCCGATGTGCGTCTGCTCGGCGCGACCCTTGACGATGCCGCAGGTGAGGCCTATGACAAGGTCGCCCGACTGCTCGGCCTGGACTACCCGGGCGGCCCCGCGATTGACCGCGCTGCCGCCGAGGGTAACCGCAATGCCTTCGTGTTCCCGCGCGGTCTGTCGAACCGCAAGTTCATGGGCACCGCCGAGGAGCCTGGCGCGCACCGCTACGATTTCTCCTTCTCCGGCCTGAAGACCGCCGTGGCGCGCGTGATTGAAAGCTTTGAAGCAGCCGGTGAAGAGGTTCCGGTTGCCGATATCGCCGCGTCCTTCCAGGAAGCGGTCGTGGACGTCATCACCAAGAAGGCGATGCTTGCCTGCCGCGAGCAGGGCATGAAGACCCTGCTACTCGGCGGTGGCGTGGCGGCTAACTCGCGCCTGCGTGAGCTGCTTGCCGCCCGATGCGCCTCCGAGGGGGTGCGCCTGATTATCCCGAAGTTCACCCTGTGCACCGATAACGGCGCGATGGTTGCGGCGCTGGGTGCCCGCCTGGTCGCTGCCGGTCGTGAGCCCTCGGGCGTGGACTTCACGACGGACTCCTCGCTGCCGGTGACCACGGTCTGTTTCTAAACGGGCTACCTCTGAAATAGCTACTTCCGCAGGGATTATTAGCGCGAGCCCGTTTATGCGGCTCGCCTCGAAAATGCTCATAGAAATGCCTCGGCACAGTCTCCCAAAGGACTGCGCCGAGGCATTTTCTGTATTCAAGATTTAGTTGAGGGTGTGGGCCGGGGGAAGGGCTCTAACGCAGCGCTCGCGCACGAGACTGCGCGGCAACATCCAGCGCCACCTCACGCAGAGAGCCGGTCTTCTCAAAGACCGCACGCTGACGATCAGCACCCGTACCCTCGGCGAGGATGCGGCGTACCTGTGCCAGCTCTACCTCGCAGTCAAGGTCGCGTGCCACCGGCTCCAGCTTGGGTAGAAGCAGTTCAAAATCTTCACGCAGGGTACGCTGCAGCGGCTCGTTAGAGACCACGATCTTAGCCTCCAGGCCGTAGCGGGCAACGCGCCACTTATTCTCTTGCGCGTGCCAGGGGGCGAGCACCTCAATGCTTTCACCCGCCTCAATCTGGCGGGAGAAGTACTCCACCAGGCACTGCGTGAACGCCACGATTGCCGCAACATCCGGCAGGGAGGCGAGGCCATCGCAATAGCGCATCTCTATGGTGCCGTAACGCGGAACCGGGCGAACATCCCAACGGTCCTCGCTCGGATCGTTAATCACGTCGGTCGCCACGAGCGACTCCAAGTACTCGCTGTACTGCTCCCAGGTGTCAAAGTGGAAGGGCAGACCGTTCGTGGGCAGCTGCTGGTAAAGCTGGGTGCGGTGCGAAGCGTAACCGGTATCGACTCCATCCCAGTAGGGGGAAGAGCACGAAAGCGCCAGCAGGTGCGGTCCGTAGTTGGTCAGCGCGTCAATAAGCGGCAGAACCTTATCGCGGGAGTCAACGCCCACGTGCACGTGCACACCGTAAATGACCATGTGGCGGCCCCAATACTGGGCGCGCTCAACCACGCGCTGGTAGCGTTCCTTCGCCACAACCGGCTGGTCAGCCCAGTGGGAGAAGGGGTGAGTGCCGGCGGGGTAGAAGTCAATGCCCAGCTCATCGGTGATGTCGCGCAGGGTATCCGTCAAATCCTGCAGCTGACGGCACGCCTCAGCGACGGTGCGGCAGATGCCGGTCACCACCTCGACGGTGTTCTCCAGGAATTCGCCGGTCACGTGCGCCCGGTTGGAGGCGGGCTCAAGCAGTTCGGGGCGGCGCTCGCGCAGGATGGATAGCACCTCGCTGGCGCGCTGGGTCAGTGCGCCGCTTTCACGGTCGATGAGCGCAATCTCCCATTCCACGCCGAGAGTGGACTGCGGGGAGGTAGCAAAGTCGATCATATTGCCTTTCCTGCGTCTGGAAATAGGGTCGTGCATGGTGCCGACTATGGAAGTTATTATCGGTGGGCTCTACCCTGCTGTGCGCTAGCCGGTGAGAGCCGGCTCCTTGGGGGAGTACCTCTACTAAGCACCGTATCTAGTGTACGGTCTTGCGGTTCCCAGTGCCCTGTCGAGTGCAGAATCCGGAACGATACCGTAATGAATCGTCATGAACGGTGACCCGTCCTCGGGTCTGGGCAGTCGGGGCTGAGCCGTCAGCGCTGGGTAGCTAGGGATGGGCGGCCGGGGCTGGCGAGGTTAGAGCGGGCGCACATGCCAGCCGACGCGGCGTGAATCCCTACCCGAACCGATGCGGGTAAAGACCAGCGTCGCCGGACGGTACGAGGACCCCTGCGTACCCTCCTGTGCACCCAAAGAAGAATTAGCGTTCTTTTTCTGTTTCTTCTTGGAAGGCTTAGAACCCGCAGAACCCAGCAGGCGCGCACGCAACTGCTCCGGAACAATATCCACGCCACGCTTCTTAATTGTCAGTGCCGTAAAGCCCTGCTCACGCACCCAACGCTTCAGCTGCTTCTCCTGCAGGGGAACCTCCTCCAGCACCTCGTAGCAGGCAACCAGCGGATGCTCCACCGGCTCGGCAGAACACAGGTACGCCAGGTGCTCATCCAGCAGATGCGCGCCAATACTCTGCGCAAACTCAGCGACCAGATGCGAGCGCACAATCGCCGGGGCAGGCTCCAACAGGTACTCACCCGGCTGCGGCAGGGACACCGGAACCTCAACGCTCTGCTGCGCCTCTTCCGCCGTCAGGGGACTGCGAAAGCTCACCGCCTCGTAAGACGGCAACAGAGCACTGGTTTCGGCGGTGCCTCCGGTGGATCCTTCGGCGGAACCTTCGGTGGGGGCAGCCTCTTCAGTGGACAGCTCGCGCACAGAGGTTTCATGCACCGAGGTCGCCGTGCGAGCCACCCCCTCCTGAGCCAGCGCGTTAAACCAGAGCACCAACTCGGCGAGGGAACCCTCCGACTGGATCCACTCCGCCTCAACACGCGGGTTGGGGTTTGCCTCCGACGCAATATCTTCGGGCGAGGGAATGCCCTCATGCGGAAAACCGGGACCCAACTTCACGCCCATCGGCACCCCAGTGCGTGCCAGATTCAGCACGAACGAGAACGGGGGAGAGAACGCCTCCGGATCAAAAAGACGCTCCGTCTGAGCCTTCTTCGCACCGCGCAACTCGCGGCGTGCCGGGTCCATCCACACAATGCCCACCGGCTCACCGGAAGCGTCCAGAAGCTCACCGTGCACATAATTGGTCACATCCCCCGAATACACGCGCGCCTGCGGGCAAAACTCTAGGTTCTTCGCCGCAAAAGAAGCGGTCAACGGGTCCAACTCCACCGCAACCACGGCACCGCGATCCGCCGCATACACAGCAGAATCCGAGGCGATACCGCAACCCAAATCAGCCACCGTGCCGGCAACCGGGCGCAGACGCTGAGCACGATAGTGCGCAATCACCGGGCGGGTCGCCTGCTCCGCCGCCTCCTGAGTGAGCATGAGCGTGCGGGCGCGCTCGCCGAACTTGGCGCGCGCACGGGTACGAGCCTGCGCCAGCGAAATAATCTGTGCAGACTCCTCGGGGCTAAAACCTCGTGAACGCAAAGAAGTAACGGCGCTGAGCGTATCCGAGCCCAGCGGGTAGAGCTCGTCGGTTGCCGCGAGCGCTTCGGTGCTGAACGGAAGCTTGGCGGCGGGAGTAAAAGGGGATGCGGGAATAGGCATGCTCCTCATTTTACGGGGTACCGGTTTTGAGAGGTGAGGAGCCCGATTTGCCCAGCTTTTTGCTCAGCGTTCGCCTTGCGGTGAAACACCCCGGCAGAGGGGCGCTTTTCTTGACCGAAAGCACAGGTGAAACTAGAGTTGAGGTAGCACTCGAGACAGTCATCGGGCGCGCCACTGCGCCGCTGTCTCGCATCAAACGTAAATCCACAACCCGGAGGAACCGATTATGGCTATCAAGCCCCTGGAAGACCGCGTCGTTATCAAGATCGAGCAGGCTGAGCAGACCACCGCATCCGGTCTGGTCATCCCCGAAACTGCGAAGGAAAAGCCGCAGGAAGCACGCGTTGTCGCCGTTGGCCCGGGCCGCGTGGATGAGAAGGGCAACCGCATTCCCGTAGACATCAAGGAAGGCGACGTTGTCGTGTTCTCCCGCTACGGTGGCACCGAGGTCAAGTACCAGGGCGAAGAGTACCTGATTCTCTCCGCACGCGACGTTCTGGCAATCGTCGACTAATACTTTCAGATGCTCATGCGCCGTACCGCTCATCCGGTACGGCGCATGAGCTATCATCTGCCCCTCAAATTTTCCATTCTGTGACGCACTAGGAGTAGCGAACACATGGCTAAGCAGCTTGAATTCAACGATGCCGCCCGCAAGTCCCTGCAGGCTGGCGTCGATAAGCTGGCAAACGCGGTCAAGGTAACCCTCGGCCCGCGCGGGCGCAACGTTGTGCTCGACAAGCAGTGGGGCGCACCCGTCATCACCAATGACGGCGTGTCCATTGCCCGTGAAATTGAACTGGACGACCCGTACGAAAACCTGGGCGCCCAGCTGGCGAAGGAAGTCGCCACCAAGACCAACGACGTAGCCGGTGACGGCACCACTACCGCAACCGTGCTCGCACAGGCACTGGTCAACGAGGGCCTGCGCAATGTCACCAGCGGCGCGGCACCCGCCGACGTCAAGCGCGGCATTGAGGCTGCTGTGGAGGCTGTCTCCGCACGCCTGCTCGAGAACGCACGCCCCGTGCAGGGCCCCGAGGTGGCGCACGTTGCCGCTATCTCCGCGCAGTCCGAGCAGATCGGTGAGCTGCTGGCTCGCGCCTTCGAGAAGGTCGGCCAGGACGGCGTCATCACCATCGAAGACGGCTCCTCCACCGAAATTGAGCTGGACATCACCGAAGGTATGCAGTTCGACAAGGGCTACCTCTCGCCCTCCTTCGTCACCGACGCTGAGCGCGGCGAAGCAGTGCTGGAGAACAGCCTCGTGCTGCTCTACCAGGGCAAGATCTCCACCATCGCAGAAATCATGCCCGTGCTCGAGAAGATCGTTCAGGCGAAGAAGCCGCTGACCATCATCGCAGAAGACGTTGACGGTGAGGCGCTCTCCGCACTGGTCGTGAACAAGCTGCGCGGCACCATCAACGTGGTCGCTCTGAAGGCTCCCGGTTTCGGTGACCGCCGTAAGGCAATCATGCAGGACCTGGCAATTCTGACCGGCGGCACCGTCGTGACCGGCGAGCTCGGCATCGACCTGCCGCAGGTCACCCTGGAGCACCTGGGCTCGGCACGCCGCGTGACCGTCACCAAGTCCCACACCACCATCGTGGATGGCGGCGGCGACCCCGAGGCCATCGAGGACCGCGTGCAGCAGCTGCGCCGCGAAATCGAGCGCGTGGACTCCGAATGGGATCGTGAGAAGCTCAAGGAGCGCCTGGCTAAGCTCGCTGGCGGCGTGGGCGTCATCAAGGTTGGTGCCGCAACCGAGGTTGAGGCGAAGGAACGCAAGCACCGCATCGAGGACGCTGTGTCCTCCACCCGTGCAGCCCTGGAAGAGGGCATCGTCTCCGGTGGCGGTTCCGCGCTGGTCCACGCTCTGAAGGCGCTGGACGGCCTGGAGCTGGATAACCACGACGCAAACGTGGGCGTGCAGATCGTTCGCCGCGCCCTGGTCCAGCCGCTGCGCTGGATTGCGGAGAACGCCGGCGAGGACGGCTACGTCATCGTCTCCAAGGTCTCCGAACTGCCCGTGGGCCACGGCTTCAACGCCAAGACCGGCGAGTACGTGGACCTCATCGAAGCCGGTGTGATTGACCCGGTGAAGGTGACCCGTTCGGCTCTGCAGAACGCATCCTCCATCGCGGCTCTGGTGCTGACCACCGAGACCCTGGTGGTTGAGAAGCCCGAAGAAACTGAAGAAGACTAAATAGTGTGTGTGCCCGGTGCCGCCCCCTCCACCATGGAGGCGGTACCGGGCACTCGCTGTCGGTAGGCTCGGATGCGCTCGCGTTCGAGGGGCGTTAGAACCTGCCGACAGCCTCCCGCTGAGGGGTGCTTACTATGAGTGCTTCTCAGCAAAGAAACCTTTAGCGGTTTACTATAGAAGGTAAGCTGTTCCCGTTTGCGCTCAAACCACCTTGCGGGGGTGCGAGCAGACGGGTCGTACCGCATCTTGACATACGCAACGTATAGGCTGAGCTTCTCACCGATGAAGCCAGCATCCGAAAGGTAGACAATGACCATTCCCACCGCTCTGTCCGAGGATCCCTTCGGCTTCACCGGCCTGACCTACGATGACGTGCTGCTGCTACCCGGCAACACCGACGTCATCCCCTCCGATGCGGACACCTCCACCCGCCTGTCCAAGCGCATCACCCTGAACACCCCCATCATTTCCGCCGCAATGGACACCGTGACCGACTCCGCTATGGCAATCGCTATGGCACGTCTGGGCGGTATGGGCGTTATTCACCGCAACCTTTCCATCGAGGACCAGGCTGCACACGTGGACCGCGTTAAGCGCTCCGAGTCCGGCATGATCATTAACCCCGTCACCATCGGTGCTGACGCAACCATCGCTGAATACGACGAGGTCTGCGGCTACTACAAGGTCTCCGGTCTGCCCGTCGTCAGCGAAGAGGGCGTGTTGGAAGGTATCATCACCAACCGCGATATCCGCTACATCTCCCGCTCCGACTACGAGGGTATTCGCGTCCGCGATATCATGACCCCCATGCCGCTGGTTACCGCGCACCCCAGCGTCACCAAGGACGAAGCATTCGCGCTGCTGTCCAACAACAAGATTGAGCGTCTGCCCCTGGTCGACGACGCAGGCAAGCTTGCCGGTCTGATTACCCTCAAGGACTTCGTCAAGACTGAGCAGTACCCCAACGCCACCAAGGACGAGGACGGCCGCCTGCGTGCCGGCGCCGCTATCGGCTTCTTCGGTGACGGCTACGAGCGCGCAATGACCCTGGTCGAGGCAGGCGTTGACGCACTGTTCGTGGACACCGCAAATGGCCACTCCCAGGGCGTGCTCGACATGATCGCCCGTCTGAAGAAGGACCCCGCCGCAGCACACGTGGACGTCATTGGTGGCCAGGCTGCAACCCGCTTGGGCGCACAGGCAATCATCGACGCCGGCGCTGACGGCGTGAAGGTCGGCGTTGGTCCCGGCTCCATCTGCACCACCCGCATCATCGCCGGTGTTGGCGTTCCCCAGGTGACCGCTATCAACGAGTCCGCTAAGGCAGCAATCCCGGCAGGCGTGCCGCTGATCGCTGACGGCGGTATGCAGCACTCCGGCGAGATCGGCAAGGCACTGGTTGCAGGCGCTGACTCCGTGATGCTCGGCTCCCTGCTGGCTGGTACCACCGAGTCCCCCGGTGAGCTGATCTTCATGAACGGTAAGCAGTACAAGGCATACCGCGGCATGGGTTCGCTGGGCGCAATGCAGACTCGCGGCCGCCACAAGTCCTTCTCCAAGGACCGCTACTTCCAGGCTGATGTCTCCAGCGAAGAGAAGCTGATCCCCGAGGGTATTGAGGGTCAGGTTCCCTTCCGCGGCCCGCTCTCCGCAGTGATTCACCAGCTCGAAGGCGGCCTGCGCCAGACCATGTTCTACGTCGGTTCCCGCACCATCGAGGAACTCAAGTACAAGGGGCAGTTCGTGCGCATCACCCCCGCAGGTCTGAAGGAATCGCACCCGCACGACATCATGATGACCGTTGAGGCACCGAACTACCGCCGCTAAAACGCATCACCAACGATGAATCGCCGCATGGTGTGCACACCATGCGCCGTTGAGCCCGCCCCATACCCGTTCAGGTATCGGGCGGGCATCGGCGCGAATAACGCCCAGCGGCACCCCTCAAACCGAATTCGAAAGGATTCACCCCATGTCTGAAATTCAGATCGGCCTCTCCAAGAACGCCCGCCCCACCTACTCCCTGGACGATGTGGCACTGGTTCCCACCCGCCGTACCCGCGACCGCCGAGACGTCGACACCTCCTGGCAGATTGACGCCTTTAAGTTCGACACCCCCATCATTGGTGCGCCCATGGACTCGGTCATGTCCCCGGCGACCGCCATTGCACTGGGTAAGCTGGGTGGCCTGGGCGTGCTGAACCTCGAGGGCCTGTGGACCCGCTACGAGGACCCGCAGCCGCTGCTCGACGAGATTGTTGAGCTGCCCGAGGCGGACCCCGCCTCCGCAACCACCCGCATGCAGCAGATCTACTCCGAGCCGATTAAGCCGGAGCTGATTACTGCACGCCTGGAAGAGATTCGTGACTCCGGCGTGGTTGTTGCAGGCTCGCTGAGCCCGCAGAATACCCAGGAGCACTACGAGACCGTGGTGAAGGCGGGCGTTGAGCTGTTCGTCATCCGCGGTGCGTCCGTCTCTGCTGAGCACATTTCCACCTCGCACGAGCCGCTGAACCTGAAGAAGTTCATCTACGAGCTCGACGTTCCGGTCATCGTTGGTGGCGTTGCTGGATACTCGCAGGCTAAGCACCTGATGCGTACCGGCGCAGCCGGCGTGCTGGTGGGCTTCGGCGGCGGTTCCGCACAGACCACCCGCCAGGGCCTGGGCATCTCCGCACCCATGGCAACCGCTATCGCCGACGTGGCAGCGGCACGTTCCGACTACCTGGATGAGTCCGGCGGCCGCTACGTACACGTGATCGCTGACGGCTCCCTGGGCCGCTCCGGCGATATGGTGAAGGCGCTCGCACTGGGCGCTGACGCTGTCATGCTGGGCGCTCCGCTGGCTCGCGCATCCGAGGCTCCCGGCCAGGGCTGGTACTGGGGCAACGAGGCGCACTCGCTGGACTTCCCGCGCGGCGTGCGCACCCCGCTGGGGGTTGTCGGCTCCCTAGAGGAGGTCCTGTACGGCCCTTCGCACCACGTGAACGGCACCAGCAACATTGTCGGTGCGCTCAAGCGCGCAATGGCTAACTGCGGTTACCTGGACCTGAAGAAGTTCCAGAAGGCTGACCTGACCGTGGTTCCCGCGTACCGCGGCTAATGTAGCTTCATGAATCACCGCTTGGCGGTTGGCAGGTTGTGGTCTGCCGGTCGCCGGGCGGTGCTTTCTATACGCACGCTCTACCCCCGTTAGAGCATGTAGCGGCACCCCAGAATAGGGGAGGGGCTACGCGCCGTCGGCGGCATACAGCAATAGCGTAAAATAGATATATCCCCGCGCAAGTGCGCGGATTAGTACCAACACGTTGAGGTAATTTTCGTGACCAACTCTGTGAACCTGGACCAGCTCGAAGAGCGTCCCGTCCTGGTGGTAGATTACGGTGCACAGTATGCGCAGCTCATCGCTCGTCGCGTGCGTGAAGCCGGCATCTACTCCGAAATCGTCCCCCACTCCATGAGCACCGAGAAGATGCTCGCCAAGAACCCGGCAGCCATCGTGCTCTCCGGTGGCCCCTCCTCGGTCTACGCCGATGGCGCACCCAAGGGCGACAAGGCCCTCTTCGAAGCTGGCGTGCCGATCTTCGGTATCTGCTACGGCTTCCAGGTGATGGCCCAGACCCTCGGCGGCACCGTCGCCCAGACCGGTCTGCGCGAATACGGCGCAACCGACGCTGTGGTCTGCGCTGAGAACTCCTCCTTCCTCACCGGCACCCCCACCACCCAGAACGTGTGGATGTCTCACGGTGACTCCGTGACCGAAGCCCCCGAAGGCTTCGAGGTGCTGGCAAAGACCCCCGGCGCATCCGTGGCAGCATTCGTGGACGAGTCCCGCAAGCTCGGCGGCGTGCAGTGGCACCCCGAGGTGAAGCACTCCGACTACGGCCAGGTCGCCCTGGAGAACTTCCTCTACAATGTGGCAGGCCTGAAGCCCACCTGGTCCACCAACAACATCATCGAAGAGCAGGTCGCAAAGATCCGCGAGCAGGTCGGTAGCGACCGCGTCATCTGCGCGCTCTCCGGCGGCGTTGACTCCTCCGTGGCAGCAGCGCTTGTGCACAAGGCTGTTGGCGACCAGCTCACCTGCTTCTTCATTGACCACGGTCTGCTCCGTGAGGGCGAGCGTGAACAGGTCGAGCAGGACTATGCAGCATCCATGGGCATTAAGGTCATCACCATCGACGAGTCGGAGCGTTTCCTCTCCGCTCTCGATGGCATCACCGAGCCCGAGGCGAAGCGTAAGGCTATCGGCCGTGAGTTCATCCGCTCCTTCGAAGAGGCACAGCGCAAGCTGATTGCTGAAGCTGGCGAAGAGGGCGCAGACATCAAGTTCCTGGTCCAGGGCACCCTGTACCCGGACGTTGTCGAGTCCGGCGGCGGCGACGGCACCGCAAACATTAAGAGCCACCACAACGTGGGCGGCCTTCCCGACGACCTGACCTTCGAACTGGTTGAGCCGCTGCGCACCCTGTTCAAGGACGAGGTCCGCGCTATCGGTCGTGAGCTCGGCGTTCCCGAGAAGATTGTGGCACGTCAGCCGTTCCCCGGCCCCGGCCTGGGCATCCGCATTGTCGGCGAGGTTAACCGCGAGAACCTGGAGACCCTGCGTGCCGCTGACGCTATCGTGCGTGAAGAGCTGACCGCAGCAGGTCAGGACGAGCACATCTGGCAGTGCCCCGTGGTTCTGCTGGCTGGCGTTCGTTCCGTGGGCGTTCAGGGTGACGGCCGTACTTACGGCCACCCGATTGTTCTGCGCCCGGTCTCTTCGGAAGACGCAATGACCGCTGACTGGTCGCGCCTGCCGTACGACCTGCTGGCTAAGATCTCGAACCGTATTACGAACGAGGTCAAGGACGTTAACCGAGTGGTGCTGGACGTTACCTCCAAGCCCCCGGGAACCATTGAGTGGGAGTAATCCCCGCGTGGGAGTAATCCCGCTTGGGGCTACCTAGCTTTGTAGCTGGGAGCCTGTGAAGGAGCCGCCCAGTGCATCCGAATGTGGATGCGCCGGGTGGCTTCTTTGTATCTTCCTAACGCGAAAATAGCGGGTTGAAAGATAGGGGGGGGTTGTCGTAGTACCAAGTGAAAAATATAATGTAGCTACGTAGTTACATTATTTATGTTTTCATGTCGTGAGCAACAAGGGGGAAATTATGACCGTTATGACGAGCCGCGAGTTCAACCAGAATCTCGCCAAGGCCCAGAAGCAGGCCCAGCAATCACCCGTTATTATCACTAAGCGTGGTGAACCTACGTATGTCCTCATGACCTACGAAGAGTATTCGCGTAGCCAGCAGGATGAGTCTTCTCTCTATGACTTCTTCGCTAACTACCCTCAACCTGCTGGGGATGTAGACCTACCTGAAGATTTTCCTGTGGCTGAACGTTCCACTCATCAGCGCCCCGTCGTAGAGTTCTAGGGGTAACGATGTATCTGCTTGATACTAATGTCATTTCTGAGCTGTGGAAATTCTCTCGAGGTAAAGCTGACCCTGTCTTTGAATCGTGGTTTCGTGTTTACTCCGATAGGCCGCTCTATATTAGCGTCGTGACCTTGATGGAGCTGGAGTGTGGAGTACTCGCCATGGAGCGTAAAGATCCGGCACAAGGAGCGTATCTGCGTGAATGGTGCTCGACAGTTCGAGAGAAATTTCAGAAACGAACTCTTGTTATTGACGGGGCTGTAGCTGATTATTGTGCAGGGCTTCATGTACCGGATAAAGCGCCGGAGAATGACGCCTGGATTGCTGCGACCGCGCTGGCACACGGCCTTACCCTTGTAACGCGCAATGTCAAAGATTTTGAGCGTCTGCATGTTCGACTCCTGAACCCCTTCGAACCTGCAATATAGCGGAGGCAAAGCCCGTGAAGGAGCCGCCCGGTGCATCCTGTTTGTGGATGCGCCGGGCGGCTTTTTATGCGGAGGTATAGAAAAAGCAGGCGGTACTTAAGCGTGGATTTAAAGAAAAACGCCAAAATGTTTAAAACAAGAGTTCAAATAAAAGAACTAAAAACTCTCCACAAAACCACACGAGAAATAAAAACTTTAATGCGGGTGATGCGGGTGGCGAATCGAATCACGCCAATGAGCGCTCGACCCCAAGCCAAAATGCAGAGCAAAAAACGTGCCAAAACAGCAGAACCCAAACGCGCACGCCATGTACACGCCATAGGTCAGCATCATAAACTCAGAATCGTGACTCACACCAGAGGCGACATTCAACGCCAACGAGACGCCCAGAATGACAAGCCAGGCAGCGCTCGCAGCCGCAATCACCCACGAGATAGCGCTCAACACCGGGTGAGGAACCCTAAACGTGCGCTCAGGGCACTCAGAGGCGGGTACAGTCGCTACAGAAGCTGTAGCAGGGGCAGTAAGTGGAGCAGATGAACGCCACGGAATATGCGCATCAGCATGCTGACTGGAAACCTGCGCCGGACGCTGCGGGACGCCCCCAGCATCGGGAGGGGACGAAAGATACGGTTGCTGCATTGCGTGCTCCTGGATGTGAGACCTTGCAAAAGAAGAAACAGCCTAGTTCCTACTTTCGCAAAAATGAGTATCGGCGATAGATTGAAAGAATACGGTGAAAACATATTCTTTCTATATTTCAAGATTAGAAGCGAACCGCATAAAAAACGAGGGTTTAGCGGAATATGATGCAATATGACGCGAAAAAACCGAAAACAGTAGAGAAAAAATAATAAACCTCAACCTGAAGGTTCAGGGTAGGGTTATTAGACAGGGAAATTAGCCGTAAAACAACGGCACAGACACAGCAACAGTGAAAGGAACGAGCATGGGAATCATCCTCCCACTCATCTACCTAAGTCTAGGTCTGGGGCTCGCGCTACTGCTACCCGAACACTGGAGCACCCGGCTCAAAGAAGGCGCCTCAACTCTACTGACCCGCTGGATCATTCCCGCCGTCATCATCTACACCGTCGCCACCAGCCGCCCTGAACTTTTCTTCGTTGCAGCCTCCACTATGGTGTTGATGTTTCTCGGAGTGCTCTGCGCCGGGCGCATCACCTGCGACCCCGTGCAGAAACTCGCCTTCGTCTATCTGAACGCGGGACTCTTCGGCATCCCCGTGGTCGCCGGGTTCTGGGGTGAGGAAGCCGTGCGAGTCTACATCGGCGCGTATATCGGCAACTCCATCATGGGTAATATTCTGGGCACCTCGCTACTACGCGGTGGTTCCGGGGTAGACCCCATGGCAGGGGAGAGCAACGTACCGGACCCACGAGCCACTAGGAGCCGTAGCGAAACCCTCCACACGGTGCTGCGGGGGCTGCGTACCAGCCCGCCGGTTATCGCCGTGGTGGTGGGTCTGCTCTGCCTGCCCGCCGGCTCTTTCCTGAGCGTTCACGGGGCAGGTTTCTACCGGGTACTGACCTGGATTTTCAGCTTTATCGGACTGATTGTTCTGGGCATGTGGCTCGGTGTTGCTAAGCTACACCGCGCCGACCTGACCCGCGCCGCCGGATGGGCGCTCCTACGCGCCGTGCTCGTAAGCGTCTACAGCATCGGCGTGCTGGCACTCGCCCGCTGGGCACACGATACGGCAGGCATGCACTTTGACCAGTTGCTCGCGCATCCGCAGGTGCTTTTCCTTCTGGCTGTTCTGCCGCCAGCAGCTAATATCGTCATTCTGGAAACCCACTACCGGCACGAAGGCACCGCAGCCCCCGTCATTGCCGCAGGGGCGGCCGTCAGCATAGGAATGATAGTGCTCGCCGTGCCAATCCTGCAGCTCGTCTTCGCCAGCTAAGTAGAGCCTCCAGCTAAGTAGGGCCAAGAAAGCACACCGGGAGAACACCAGAGAGAACGCAGGAGACAACACAAAAGGAGGGTGGGGCATAAGCCTTACCCTCCTTCTGCTGTCTATCACCTTATCGGCACGCGGTAGCACTCAACGAGCTACAGCGCTTAGCGAACGATGTGGTACACCTTCGCCTCGTAGGGGCGCAGGGTTGAACCCGCGTCGTCCTTGTAGTTCGAGCTCACCAGCTCAACACGAGCACCAGCCTCACGAGCCTCAGAAAGCACAGCGAAGTCGCGCTCCTGCTTCTGGTCGGTGAAGTTCGAAACAACCAGCAAAGACTCGTTCGCGGGGCTGCCATCCGCACCACCGGTACGGGTGTACGCGTACACAGCCTCATCCTCGTTGTGCGGAACCTGAACCGAATCCACCGGAGCGAAGGCTGCGTAAACCATCAGGTCCTTCAGCTTGCCGCGGCGCAGAGCCACCAGCTGCTGGTAGTGGTAGAAAATCGAATCCTCATCAGCCAGAACAGCCTCAGCGTTAATCGCCGGGTAGTTCGGGTTCACAGCAATCCACGGGGTCACACCCTCGGGGCTGAAACCACCGTTAGCGGAGGCATCCCACTGAACCGGGGTACGAGCGTTGTCGCGGCCCTTAATGTAAATCGCCTGCATCGCCTCTTCGTGGCTCAGACGCTTGTGGTCCACGTGCATGTCCTCGTAGAAACGGATTGAGTCACCATCGCGGTAGTCCTCAATCGAATCGAACTTCACGTTGGTCATGCCGATTTCTTCACCCTGGTAAATGTACGGGGTGCCCTGCATGAAGTGCAGGGTGGTCGCCAGCTGCTTAGCGGACAGGGTGCGGAACTCATCCGAATCGTTACCGAAGCGGGAGACCACGCGCGGCTGGTCGTGGTTGTTCCAGTACAGCGAACCCCAGGCGTTACCCTCAAGGGTGGTCTGCCAGTCGTTCAGGATGCGCTTGAGCTCGGTCAGCTTGTACGGCGCGTAGGACCACTTGCCGCCCAGCTTGCCGTTCGGGTCGTTATCCACGCCCATGTGATCGAAGTGGAAGATCATGTTCAGCTCACCGGTGTGGTAGCCAGCCCACAGCTTAGCGTCCTCGGGGCTGGTTGCGCTGGTCTCGCCCACGGTCATCACGTCGTAGCGGCTGAAGGTCTCGCGGGTGAGCTCCTTCATCCACGGGTGCACCATGGTGCCGTTCGTAATGACGAACGGAATCGAGGAGGTGTGCTTCTCGTAGTCGGTGGAGGGGTCATCCGGGTAGCCCTCGGGCTTGGAGATGATGTTGATAGCGTCCAGGCGGAAGCCGTCAACGCCCTTGTCCAACCACCAGCGGACCATGGAGTACAGGTCCTCGCGAACCTTCTCGTTCTCCCAGTTCAGGTCGGGCTGTTCCTTGAAGAAGATGTGCAGGTAGAACTGGCCGGTCGCCTCGTCCCACTCCCACGCCGGGCCGCCGAACTCGGACGCCCAGTTGTTCGGAGGAATCGGGTTGCCGTCCTCGTCGAAGCCCTTCGGGTCCTTCCAAATGTAGTAGTCGCGGTAGGGGTTGTCCTTGGAGGAGCGGGATTCCTTGAACCAGGGGTGCTCATCGGAGGTGTGGTTTGCGACCAGGTCCATCAGGATCTTGATGCCGTGCTTGTGAGCGGTTTCAAGCATCTCGTCGAAGTCTTCCATGGTGCCGAAGTCACTCATAATCGCGAAGTAGTCAGAGATGTCGTAGCCGTTGTCCACGTTCGGCGAGTCGAACACGGGGGAGAGCCAAATGACGTTGATGCCCAGCTTAGCCAGGTAGGGCAGCTTCTCGGTGATGCCCTTCAGGTCACCGATGCCGTCGCCGTTTGCGTCGTTGAAGGAGCGGGGGTACACCTGGTACACCACGGCTTCCTTCCACCACTGGCGGCCTTCGTAGGAGGGAACCTGGTATGCCTCGGAATTGCTCATAATTGCCTTTCTGTACCGGCCATCCAGCCGAAAAGAGGAACAAATTTTGTCTGTGATTGAAGTATAGGGCGAAGAGGGACCGGAATGTCTGTATCTGGTCCCCCTTCGCACAGTATGAGTGGGGTACGACTACTTGGCGTTACCGAAGAGGTAAACCTTCGCCTCGTAGGGGCGCAGCAGAGTGCCCTCGTCAGTGAACTCGCGGTTCTCATCGCGGTAGTTCGAGCTAATCAGCTTCGGGGTGTTCTCGATTGCCTTCAGCTCAGTCGGAGAGAGTGCCTGCGAGTTGGTCAGCACCACCGAATCCAGGTTGCCGCCCGCGTAGTTCAGCTGAACGGTGTCATCGGTGAAGTTCGCGACGACCAGCAGTGCGCGCTCGCCGGTTGCGGCGGCGTCCTCATCGGAGTTCACGCGCAGGTAGGCGTAAACCTGGTCATCCTCTTCATCCAGCAGGCGGTACTCGCCGGTCAGGATGATCGGGTGCTCACGGCGCAGGCTAATCAGGTCGCGGTAGTGGTAGAACACCGAATCCTGGTCGGCGAGCTCTGCCTCCGCGTTGATTTCGGTGTAGCGCGGGTTCAGCTTCAGCCACGGGGTGCCGGAGGTGAAGCCTGCGTTCTCGCCAGCGGTCCACTGCATGGGGGTGCGGGCATTGTCGCGACCGGAGGCGCTGATGTAGCGCAGCATGTCCTCAGCGGATACGCGGCCCGACTCTTCAACGTACTTGCGCCAGGAGTCGTGAATCTCCAGGTCGTTGTAGTCCTTCACATCGTCGAAGAAGACGTTGGTCATGCCCAGCTCTTCACCCTGGTAGATGTAGGGGGTGCCCTGCATCAGGTGCAGCACGGTGCCGAGCATCTTGGCGCTGACGGTGCGGTACTCGGGGGAGTCGTTACCGAAGCGGGAGACGGTGCGCGGCTGGTCGTGGTTGTTCCAGTACAGGGAGTTCCAGCCGCGGCCGTGCAGGCCTTCCTGCCAGTGGGTGAGGACCTTCTTGAGGTCAACCAGGTTGAAGCGGCGGTCGGACCACTTGCCGGTCACGCCACCTTCGGAGGCGTCTACGTCCATGTGCTCGAACTGGAACACCATCTGCAGCTCGTTGCGGTCGAAACCGGTGTAGAGTGCGGCGTCGTCCACGGTCACGCAGGGGGTTTCGCCCACGGTCATGACCGGGTACTTGCTCAAGACCTCGCGGTTCATCTCCTGCAGGAATTCGTGTACGCGCGGGCCGTTCGCTGCGACAGCCAGGGAGTTGTCGAGGCCGCCAGCGAGGACTGCCGGATCCTCGGGGAAGGAGAGGTCCTTAGAAATTAGGTTGATGACGTCCATGCGGAAGCCGTCCACGCCCTTGTCCAGCCAGAAGCGCATGATGTCGTAGACCTCTTCGCGGACATTCGGGTTCTCCCAGTTCAGGTCGGGCTGCTTGACGGAGAAGTAGTGCAGGTAGAACTGGCCGGTCGCCTCGTCCCATTCCCACACGGAGGGGCTGAAGCAGGAAATCCAGTTGTTCGGCGGAATCGGCTTGCCATCCTCATCGAAGCCCTTGGGGTCGCGCCAGATGTAGTAGTCACGGTAGGGGTTGTCCTTGGAGGAGCGTGCCTGCTTGAACCATTCGTGCTCGTCGGAGCTGTGGTTGACGACCAGGTCCATCATGAGCTTGATGCCGTGCTTGTGCGCGGTTTCGAGCAGCTCATCGAAGTCTTCCATGGTGCCGAACTCGGTCATGATGGCGCGGTAGTCGGAGATGTCGTAGCCGTTGTCATCGTTCGGGGAAGCGTAGATGGGGGAGAGCCACAGCACCTGAATACCGAGCTTGGCGAGGTAGGGAATCTTCTCGGTAATGCCGGGCAGATCGCCGATGCCGTCTCCGTTGGAATCGTTGAAGGAGCGGGGGTAAATCTGGTAGACAACGGGTTCCTGCCACCACTGGGTTTGGGTCGTCATTGTTCTTCCTTCCCTTGGTATGGATGAGTGTTGTGCGGGGCCGCTCTGTGGGCGGCTAAAGTCTGATGCCCTTAGGACTGGGTGGTGAGGGGCGTCAGGAGGCTCTGCGGTGCCCAGCTGGAGGGGTCAATTTCCAGGAGTAGACCGCTGTGGTCAGAGATGGCTTCGGGGGAGTTGTCGCGGAAGACTACAGCGTGTGAGTTCACCGTGAGCAGTCGGTCGGCGAACACGAAGTCGATGCGCTTGGCATCGGTGTTGCCTTCCCAACCTGCGATTTCGCGGTGGACGGTGTTTTCGCCGTCGGTGTGCTCCGCCAGTGAGCGGGTATCAACCATGCCGCTGGAGGTGACCAGCGCGTAGCCTTCATCGCTCAGATGCGCGGCGGAGTTAAAGTCGCCGCCGAGCAGTACGGGTGCGGTGAGGGCACATTCTGCCAGGGCCTGTGAGAGGCGGGTGTATTCCTGCGCGAAGAGGGGCTCACCGTCGAAGTCCCACCAGGACATGTGGGTGGTTGCGCACCAGAAGGTACCTGTCTCAGTTTCGATGAGCGCGGCCTGCGCTGCACGGCGCTGTACCTGGTGGTAGCCGTACTCAGGGGACATGTCGATGGGCTTGATGCCGCGAATCGGCAGGCGTGAGAGGATTGCTACGCATTCGTCGTAGCGGTCCCAACCGATGTGGGCTTCGGTGAGGGTCCACTCGTAGGTTGCGCCCATTTCGTTGAGTGCCTGCACGAGTAGCAGGGCGTAGTTGTCTTCGTGGACCGGCACGCCTGCGCCGCCACGGTAGTTGAGGGGCTCCTTCACCACGGGGGTGGAGGTGAGCTGGTTGACTTCCTGCAACGCAATGACATCCACCTGCTGTTCAATGATGAACTTTGCGAGGGTGCGGATTTTGGCAATCTGGTGGATTTCGCACCAACTGTGCGTGTTGAGGGTGAGGAAGCGCATGTATTAAGTCCGGGGTATGTGTGAGGTTGAAGAATGATTTGCGCACCGCGCATTGAGGCGGCGAGTGTTTTTATGCACTCTGACCTATGGGTGCACTGTTTATGCTATCGATTCTGTGCGCTAGGTAATAGGGAAAAAGTCTCATCTGCAGCAAGTATTTTTAACCAGTGCCGGGAGATGTTTCAGGTTCTGAAAAACTCTTTCAAAACTTCTACTTTTGGTATCTGCGGGTAGATATGACCTGGCATTATTGTTTTTGTCTAAAACACATTCGGCATTTAGCGCACGCAGGATATGTGGCACCCGTCTCATATACTTTCGTTTGGGGGTATAAAGATACGGTGTGACCATCGCAGGCTGGCAACGATCGCCAACCCCTGCGTCCGCTCACTCGACAACCCGAAAGGGCGTATAGCCTCATGATGGAAAAAGTACAGAGGTTCGGCTCTGCCATGCTGGCACCCGTTCTTCTCTTCGCATTCGCTGGCCTCGCGGTCGGTATTGCGATCATTGCACAGAACGGCGAACTGATTCCCCTCGCTGCTGATAAGGAAAGCGCGTGGAACCACTTCTGGTCTGTTTGGGAGTCCGGCGCATGGACCGTCTTCAACCAGATGGAACTGCTCTTCGTGATCGGTCTGCCCATTGCACTGGCAAAGACCGCTAACGCACGTGCAGTGATGGAAGCTGCAATGGTCTACCTGACCTTCAACTACTTCGTCGGCACCATGCTCAAGGTATGGGGCAAGGGCGGCACCGGTTTCTTCGACCTGGACTACACCACCGACATCTCTGAGAGCGCGGCAGGTACCGGTCTGAAGATGATCGCCGGTATCAAGACCATGGACACCGGTATCTTCGGTGCCATCATCATCTCCGCAATCGTGGTGTGGGCACACAACCGCTGGTTCGACAAGAAGCTGCCCGACTTCCTCGGTATCTTCCAGGGTTCCCAGTACGTCTACGGCGTCTGCTTCTTCCTGATGATGCCCGTGGCATTCCTGTTCTCCTGGCTGTGGCCCTACGCTCAGCACGGCATCTCCTCCCTGCAGGGCTTCTTCATCGCATCCGGCGCACTCGGCGTGTGGGTTTACACCTTCCTCGAGCGCTTCCTGATTCCGACCGGTCTGCACCACTTCATCTACTCCCCGTTCGTCTTCGGTAACGTTGTTACCCCGAACGGTATCGCTAAGGACTGGCCGAGCCACCTGACCGAGTTCGCAAAGAGCGACAAGCCCCTGAAGGAACTGTTCCCCGGCGGCGGCTTTGCACTGCACGGTAACTCCAAGGTCTTCGCACCCATCGGTATCGCAGCGGCGTTCTACACCACTGCTCGTCCCGAGAAGCGCAAGGAAGTTCTCGCTCTGCTGATCCCCGTCAGCCTCACCGCAATCCTGATCGGTATCACCGAGCCCCTCGAGTTCACCTTCCTGTTCCTGGCACCCCCGCTGTTCCTGGTTCACGCAATCCTGGCAGCAACCATGGCTGCAATCATGTACCAGCTGGGTCTGGTTGGTTACATGGGTGGCGGTCTGCTCGACTTCCTGTTCCAGAACTGGATCCCGCTGTGGGCAAACCACTCCGGCACCTACCTCATGCAGATCGGTGTGGGCCTGTGCTTCACCGTCCTGTACTTCCTGGTCTTCCGCTTCATGATCCTGAAGTTCGACTTCAAGACCCCCGGTCGTGAAGAAGACGGCGGCGAGACCAAGCTCTACAGCAAGGCAGAGTACAAGGCTGCTAAGGCTGCTGAGAAGGACGGCGGCGCAGCAGCTCCCGCAGCTGACGGCGACCTCTACGCACCCCGCGCAGCAGGCTTCCTCGAACTGCTCGGTGGCGCAGAGAACATCACCACCGTGAACAACTGCGCAACCCGCCTGCGTGTCTCCGTTGCTGATGAGTCCCTCGTCAGCACCTCGGATGCAGACTTCAAGAATGCAGGTGCTCTGGGCCTCGTCCGCAAGGGCAAGGCATTCCAGGTCATCGTCGGCATGGACGTTCCCCAGGTTCGCGAGCGTTTCGAGACCATGGTGAACGAAGCTAAGACCCTCTCCTAAGAGACTTCAGCTTTCAACCGCCTGACGGCATAACGCCTCATAAGGTATAGACTTCGCCGGCGGTATCGGGTAACACCGATGCCGCCGGCGAAGCTGTACCCAGGCCCGTATCCAGGGTCTGTACCCAGGACGTACCCGAGCTCGAATCCGAACGATGCATCCGCCCAAAGTGAGCTACGACCGTCCTCACCCACCCTGGCCGATGACTCTAGAGCGTGTACTATTTATATATTGCTCACCATCGGATTCAGGAGCTTTGAGTGGATTTACAAGACGTCGTGAATGCGAACCAGCACCGATTCAGTGAAACTGAACGGGAAATTTTGGCATTCATGCTAGAAAACGAAGAGTTCGTTGCAGAGTCAACGATCAACTCTCTGGCACATAAAACCTATACTTCGACCAGCTCAATTATCCGCCTGACGAAGAAGCTGAACTTCTCCGGATTTGCCGAGTTGAAGTACTTCATTAAGTCCTCTCTGAACCGCAGCGAACCTTTCAACCCGCGGTTCATTGAGAGCGGTCGCGAAGATATTCAGCGCACCTACGACTACCTCGAGCACATGGAACTGAGCGGACTGCTCAAGCGCATCCATGAGGCTCGCACCGTGTACTGCTTCGGTACCGGCTACGCGCAGCGCAACGCCGTGCAGGAATTTACCAAGTCCATGCAGGTGTGCGGTAAGTTCTGCCAGGTCATCCCGGCGCGCAATGAGTTCGAAAGCGCCATGAACAATATGACCCAGGACGACGTGGTCATTATTGTGTCCTTTTCAGGTCAGACTGAGAACATGCGCGAACACATTAAGATGCTGGCGCTGCGCCGCATCCCCATGATTGCGGTGACCGCCATTGGTGTGAACTACATGTCTTCACACGCCGAGTACTCCCTGCACTACCAGACGACCCCCACCCAGATCAGCACCCAGCGCAAGCCCTACTACTCCTTCGTTGCGCTGTCGGTACTGCTGGACTACATCGTGCGCCGCTACATTGAATTCGTTGAGAATGAGCGCCGCGAGTCCCTGCAGGACCAGGTGGATGACGTCCTCAACAGCGGGGGCGAAATCGACGCCTGACAAGGCATTACTGTGCCCACCTGCCCCTTCACTCACTCCTCCTGAATCCGACCGAATCCACCTGAGATCACCTGAAAGAGACACCCAGTGACCGCAATTTTCGCGCTCATCGAAAACACTGAGAAGATGCGTAAGTACCTGTTCTGGTACCTCATGATCATCCCCGCGCTGCTACTGCTGTGGATTGCTCTGGGCGCAGCGAACTCCCAGATGGACTTCCAAGCAGCCCTGAAGATTCCCTTCTTCACCGTGGCATTCCTGAACGCATGCCTCAGCCTGCTACTGGGCGGCACCCTCAAATTCGCGGGCGCAGAGAACGAACGCACCGAACGAGCCTACGCCCTGTACCTGACCATTCTGCTGGTCATCATCGGTAACCTGCCCGGCGCAATCCTGAGCTTCTTCCTCTTCCGCTCCCTGCGCTTCGGCAACCTGGAAGGCGAACTGGCACCCAAGTACCGTTGGGCGCTTCTGCCTGCCCTGGTCTTCTACGTATTGGTGACCGTAGTGCTACTCGCCGCGAACATCGCAATGTGGTCGAAGTAAACACAGAGGAACAGACAGCAAGCACGCGGGCACACTAAGCACGCAGGCGTACGCTGACACCCGCCCCGCTTGAAGTACAGCATGGGGCACACCGGGCAGAGGACCCCGGAAGAACCACCATCTTCGGTGTGTACGCGCAAACGTACACCGCACTGACCCACAAGGACACTCACGACGTGAACCAGATTCCCGAGCCTACCGACGCGCAACACGCACCCGGCACCCCGGCTGATACTGCTCAGCCCGCCGCAGCCGCCGCGACCTCAGCAGAGGAAACCCACGAAGTAGCCGACGAAATCAACATCGCCGAGCTGCCCGCACACCTGAACCCCGCCCACGAGGACTTCGACCCCTCGGCGGGGCTTGAGCGCTGGGCAGAACAGATGGACGTCTACACTGGACCGGACGCGATGCTCGACTTCAACCAGGTCGACTACGTGCACATCGACCTGTCCGAAGCAAACCCCTCCGGTCTGGCTCAGCTACTCGCCGGACGCAAGACCCGCCTCTCCACGATTCTGCGCGACAAGTCGCAGCTCGAGGCGGGTATGCGCTCCGCACGCACCCTGCGTACCAAAATTTACGAACTCGCCACCGACCACGGCCTGGACTCCGGCTACTTCGTGGCGGGTACCGCCTCCTGGCTGTCACACGACACCCGCGAGGATGCCGCCGCCTACGAGAAGCGCTTCATCGCACCGATTCTCATGGCGCCGCTGAGCATCACCCCGCACCCGAAGGATGACGACTTCGAGCTGCGCCTCGCCGGTTCCGCACGCCTGAACCCGGCGATGGTCCGCCAGATCAAGCAGGAGTACGGCATCGACCTGGGCACTATGGACGTGGCGCAGCTGGCGAACTCCATGTCCCGCCTGGACCCCGAGCCGGTTATCGAGCGTATGCGCGCATCTGCCGGTCGTATTCCGGGCATGACCATTGAGTCGAAGTATTTCATCTCCACCTTTGCTGACCTGAAGGAAAGCCTGGGCGAGCTGCCGCACACCGCCATCACCCCGCTGGTTCGTGACCTGGCGGCACTGAAGGTTCCCGGCGTGAAGCCGCGCGAGCTCAACGCCCACAACCTGCAGCAGCCCCTGGACCAGCGCGACCCGGCAGAAGAAATGCTCCTGCTGGACGCTGATGCGAACGCCCAGGAGATTATCGACACCGCGGTCAGCGGTTTCTCCTTCACTATCACTGCGGCACCCGGCACCGAGCCGTTGCGCACCGCCGTGAACATTGCTTCAGCGCTGATGGGTCGCGGTAAGTCCGTGCTCGTGGTGGGTGAGAAGCGCTCCACCCTTGCCGAGTTCTCGGCGCTGCTCAAGCGCACCGGCATTGAGAGCCTGCGCTACGATCTGCTTGCCGAGCACGACTCCGAGGCTCAGCGCGCTGAGTTCATTCGCGCCATTGTGCGCAATGAGGGTGCGGAAGAGCCGAACTCTGAGGACCTGAACGAAGAGCTCGTCGCGACCCGCGCCGCGCTGCTCGACCACACCCGCGCCCTGCTGAACAAGGATGCGAACTGGCAGATTTCCGTCTACTCGGCGTTACAGCGTCTGGCTGAGCTGACCGCCTCCGAGGACGGCCCGGCAACCCGCGTGCGTTTTGACCGACCCATGCTTGATGCGCTCATGGAGCGCGAGCAGGTGCGTGCCGAGCTGGTGCGCCTAGGCGAGATTGATGGTTTTGCGGCGGCTTCGCGTACCTCCCCGTGGTACCGCGCCCGCCTAGTCAATGACGAGGAAGCCGCCGAGGCGTACGCCCTGGTCATTACCCTCAAGTCCTCCCTGCTGAACCTGCGCGAGGCAATGAACCGCACCAGCGCCATGCTGGGTCTGCGCACGGGTCGTACCATCGCCGAGTGGGAGTCGCAGCTGGCGATTCTGATGCGCATCCGTGAGACGCTCAAGCGTTTCCGCGCAGACGTCTACGACCGTCCAGTGACCGACCTGATTGCGGCGACTGCATCCGGTTCGTGGCGTCGTGAGAACGGCATCGAGATGAGCAGTATGCAGCGTTCCCGCCTGCGCCGCGCGGCAAAGGAGTACATCCTGCCCGGCGTGAATATTGGTGACCTGCACGAGCAGCTGAAGATTGTTCAGGCCGAGCGTGCCGAGTGGATTCGCCACATTGAGGCGCCCCGCACCCCGCAGATTCCTGAGAACCTGGATCAGCTGGCTGCCGCCCTGAACTCCCTGGTGTCTGAACTGGCGGGCCTAGGTATTGTCCTGGCTGACACCGTTGAGGGCACCGACTTTGTACGCACCGACCTGGATGCCCTGGACGCGCGCCTGGACGCCCTCATGGCGGACCGCGTGCTGCTCATGACCCTACCGGAGCGTGACGCCCTGACCCAGAAGCTGCGTGAGCGCGGCCTGTCGGAGCTGCTCGATGACCTGTACGCGCGTCAGGTTCCGACCGAGGTTGTTTCCGCTGAACTGGAGCTTGCCTGGTGGCAGTCTGCCTTGGAGTTCTTGCTGCAGCATCACGAGGGTAAACTGTTGGACGGCGACCGCCTGCGCGATATGGAGTCCCGTTTCCGCCGTGCCGACTACGCCCACATGACTAGCGCCCCGGCGCGTCTGCTGGCGAAGGTTGCTCGCGTGTGGACTGAGCGTATTGAGTCTAAGCATGATCAGGCAGCGTACCTGAAGAGCCAGCTGCGCGGCTACGAGTTCGTGCTCGAGGAGCTGCTGACTCACGCCCCGGTGATGGCACGTACCCTGCTGCCGCTGTGGACTGCGAGCCCCTTCGCCCTGGCGCGTAAGGTTCCCGCCTCCATGCGTTTTGATACGGTGCTGCTGCTGGACTCCGAGTCGACCCCGCTGGCGGCGAACCTGCCCGCGATTACTCGCGCCGACCAGGTGATTGCCCTGGGTGACCCGCATTCGGGTTACCCCTCGCCGTTCATCGTGTCCGCCCCGACCTTTGGGGCGCCGGAACCGGCAGGTGAGCAGCTGGACAGCACCTTCGACGTGCTCGCTACCGTACTGCCCAACCGCACCCTGGCGATGCTGCACCGTAGCATGGACCCGGTGATTCTGGACTACCTGAACCGTGAGTTCTACGGTTCGCAGCTGCATGCGGCTCCGGTGAGCCGCGCCTCCGCCCAGCCCGCCGGTTCGCTGACCGTTGAGTACATTGATACTCGCGGTAAAGTGAGCGATAACGCGAACCTGGATTCGCCCGGTGTTGAAGTGGAGCGCGTGACGAACCTGGTGCTTGAGCACGCCTACCGTACCCCGGATCGTTCGCTGGCGGTGGTGACGGCTAGCCCGAAGCACGCTCAGCGTGTGGCTGAGTCGGTGCGTCATGCCTTGAGCTTGTACCCGCAGCTGGCGCCGTTCTTCGCCGCTGGTGAGGAGTCTTTCCGCGTGGTCGACCTGACCCGCGCCGAGACCCTCGAACGCGATACCGTGATTTTCTCCCTGGGTGTGGGTCGTGCCCGCCTGGGTCAGGCGTCCTACGATTTGGGTCAGCTGTCTGCTGAGCATGGCCGCCAGGGCTTTGTGGTGGCGTTGACTCGTGCACGCCGTGCCCTGCGCATTGTCTCGTGCATTGACCCCTCCGAGCTGGACCCGCAGAAGCTGCATCATGGCGCGGTAGATTTCTACCACCTGCTGCGTGAACACGCGGAACGTCAGGCGCGTGAAGAGGTGGAAGCGAAGGCACAGCGCGTGCCGGAGACCCTGCCGCGTAACGCGTTCTTGGCCGCCGACGACGCGGACACCCCGGATTTGGGCGACTGGCTTTTGAACGATTTGGTGGCGCGTCTGCAGGCTCGCGGTGTGCGTGTGAGCCGCGGTGAGGGCGATATCGCTCTGATTGCGCACGCCCCGGAGAAGCTGGCGGCTGAGCCGGTTCCCGCGCTGGGTGTGGCTCCCGTGGTCTCTTCGAACCCGAGTGTTCCGGCGGCTATGCCGCTGGTGGCGTGCTCTGATGGCGAGCAGAATTATGCGCGTGCTTCGGTGCGTGAGCGTACCCGTCTGCTGCCGGAGCGTCTGAGCCGCACGGGCTGGAACTACATTACGCTGGGCACCCTGGAAGTATTTGCTGATCCGGACGCCGTGGTGGCGCGCGTGCTGCACTACCTGGATATGGATGAGGGCGCTGAGGTCCGTGGCTAGTTATTCGTCGACGCCGAAGCCTCGCCGCGGTCACCGCCGTGTGAGCGGCGGCGGTTCGGTGAGCGGGGCTGAGCCTCTGCTGGTGGGCGTGACTACGCCTCCGGTGGTGGCTTCGGGTGCATCGTCTGCTGCGGGGGCTTCCGCGAAGAAAACTGATGCTCAGAACCAGAACTCCCAGAAGGCGAGTTCTCAGAAGGTGGCTGCTTCTGCGCAGCCGCTGACCCCGGAGGAGCGTGAGCGTCTGGAATGGATGCGTCAGCAGCGTCCTCCGCATTGGGGTAACAATATCGTGTAGCGTCTTCCTGAGGGAGAGCACTTATTAAAACGCCGAGGGGCGGGGCAACGTGTGTTGCCCCGCCCCTCTTTTGGGCTGGTGTGGGACCCCGTTTAGGAGTTGCCCTTGTCGGTGCTGTAGAAGCCGGAACCTTTGAAGGTCACTCCGACGGTGTTGTAGCGCTTGCGCAGGGTTTCTTCGCCGCACTGCGGGCAGATGCGCAGTGCATCGTCGCTAAAGGACTGGCGCTGTTCAAAGACATGGTTGCAATTCTTGCACTGGTAAACGTAGACCGGCATTTTGTCCTTCTGTATCCGTTTTCGCTGGGATGGTTTATTAACGTGGTTTGAGTGTACCGCTTTTGAAAGGTTGGGAGCTATTTGCGTTTTCTTCTCAAATAGCTATTTCTGTTTCTTTTTACCTTTTTCGTGAGTGATTTTGTTGGTGTGTTCCTGCATATCTTTGCGTTTTTGCATAAAGATTTGGGTGTCAATCAAGAGCGAATCGGGCGTGGGTGAGCCGGGTGCTTTTAGCCCTGCTGGTGAGCGAGGAAAATGCCCCGCTCGGTGAGAATCACCGGTAGAATAGCGTCCCACTGGTCGTAGGGAATGGTTTCGTAGATTTCGTCGCTGAAGACAATGCCGATGCTCCGGCCGGTGAGCTGCTGGTCGCTGAGCAGGGGGATAATGCGGTCGTAGTAGCCGCCTCCCTGACCGAGGCGGTGCCCGCCTGCATCAAAAGCAAGGGCGGGGATGAGACGCAGGTCGGCGTCAATGAATGCTTGCGTGTCTTGTTCTTCGCCTTCGGGTTCGGGGATGCCCATGGGGCTGAGCGGATGCTCAACGGTGGGGTCCCAGTGCACCCAGGCGAGTTTGCGACCGGGGCGTACGACGGGCACGAGGATGCGGTGTCCCTGCTCATGGAGAGCGTTTAGTGCTTGGACAATGGGCGGTTCGGACTTGGTGGGCAGGTACGCCGCGATGATACCGGGGGAGTGGACCCGCTGTGCGACTGCTTCGAGGATGTGGGCGGTGAAGAGCTCCTCCATCTGCTGCTGGCCGTGTTCGCCGCGGTGGCTGCGTGCGGTGAGGCGGCGCGGGCGGATTTGGGAGCGGAGAATGTCTTTGTCTAGGGAGATATCGTCTGCGCTGGCACCGGCGTCAGAGTTGCTGGTGGCGGGGGTGGTGTTGAGGTGCATGGTGTGTCCCATCGTCGTTGCGGGTCTTGTGTGAAGGGTTGGGGGGAGTGGCGCGTCCCGTAGGAAGTAAGGTGCGTTCACTCTATGCTGAGAGGTATCCGTGGCTGAGAGGCATCCGTGCGCAGGGTAAAACTGCCCTGGTGGGTGGTGAAAATTGACCTATATCTGCGGGGACGTGGATTCCACTTTTTAGTATAGGGTTTGAGAAAAATAGTGCTGAGTTCTGTGGGGTGCATTTTCTTTGCACACCGAAGAATGGGTCGCTGTGGATATGTAGTTAGTCACGTTGAAGATTTTTTCATGTCATAGTGTCTATAAATCGCCTTAAGTACTTTATAACTTAGGGTATTCTTGTGGCATGGCTACTGAAATTAAGTCTGTTACTAAGGCAGTTATTCCTGCTGCTGGTCTGGGCACCCGATTCCTGCCCGCAACGAAGGCAACCCCCAAGGAAATGCTCCCCGTCGTTGATCGCCCCGCGATTCAGTACGTGGTGGAGGAAGCAATCCGTGCCGGTCTGAACGACGTTCTGATGATTACCGGCCGTAACAAGCGCGCTCTCGAGGATCACTTCGACCGCGTTCCCGTTCTGGAGCAGCAGCTCGCTGAGCAGGGTAAGGACGCCCTACTCGCATCCGTGGTAGCTACCAATGAGATGGGTGGCGACCTGCACTACGTGCGTCAGGGCGACCCCAAGGGTCTGGGCCACGCTGTTCTGCGCGCAAAGCGCCACGTTGGTGACGAAGCATTCGCTGTTCTGCTCGGCGATGACCTGATTGATGAGAAGGAAGACCTGCTCGCTCGTATGGTGGAGGTCCAGGAGCGCACCGGCGGTTCTGTCGTTGCTCTGATGGAGGTTCCCCGCGAGGCTATTTCTGCTTACGGCGCAGCTGCTATTGAGGCTGTTGAGGGCGAAGACGGTTTCGTTAAAATTACCGGTCTGGTTGAGAAGCCTGCGGCTGATGAGGCTCCCTCGAACTACGCTGTGATCGGCCGTTACGTTCTGAGCCCGAAGGTCTTCGAAGTTCTGGAGAACACCGCTCCGGGCCGCGGCGGCGAGATTCAGCTGACCGACGCTCTGCAGACCCTGGCTCAGGGTGAGGGCGAAGGCGAAGGTGTCTACGGTGTGGTCTTCTCCGGCCGCCGTTTCGACACCGGTGACAAGCTGTCCTACCTGAAGGCAAACGTTATTCTTGCTGCTGAGCGCCCCGAGTTCGGTGACGACCTGCGCGCATGGCTGAAGGACTTTGTCGCAGAGAACTGCTAATTACTCTGCATCCGCTCTCTAAAGAGGGCAACCGATAAATACCAACCACGCTGAGGAAGGCGTTCTTTCCGGTGGGGCGTTTTAGCCCCAAGGGAGGGCGCCTTCCTTTGCGTCGTATGTGTCTATTATGTGCTTGGAATGCTACTGGGTGAGGGCCCAGGGTGTGCCTTGTGCAGGGACGCGACGACGTTGTAGTGTGCATATTCCGTCTGGGGTATATGTGCATATCCAGCCCGATTCTTGCCGCTTATGGAAAGCATTGGGAATATAAGGGTATGATTAAAGTCTAGGGATAAAGGGACGATAGAGGGCGACCTGAATATGACGCTTTTGAACACCTCCGGCGTGTTGGTAATTCTGACCGTGATTTTGCTGCTGTGGTTTGTGCCCAGGAGCCTGCGTCGCGCGCCCGCTGGCCCTGTCATGGAGCCTGAACGTCCCCTGATTAGTGCCGAGCGTACAGCAGAGGATATTCTCGCCTCCGCGGGTGTGCTGCTGAACGAGTCGGAGGCGTACCAGTCCTCCGATCATGCGGTGGCGCCGGGCACCTCCCTGCCCTCTTCTGCTCTTCCGCAGGCTTCTTCTCGTTCCTCTCACGCCGTAGAGGATGCTGTTCAGTCTGCCCCGGATACGGCTTCTATTTCGCAGATTCGCGAATCTTCCCCGACTGCCCCCTACACCGATGAGATTCCGGTGGTGGAGGAGGCAAAGTCCTCGCCGCTGTCCTACTTTGATACTTCGAGCCCGAGCGGTATTGCCCTGCTGGTTGCAGCTGGTCTGGGTGTTCTTGCCCTGGTTACCGGTCTTCTGGCGCTCTTTGATGTGCTGGCGTGGGGTTGGGCTGTTCTCTTCCTGATTCTTGCCGGTGGTGCATGGGCTGTGAGCCGTTTTGGTCTGCTGGAGTCTGTTGCTAACCAGGTCAAGGCGAGCCGCGATGCACGCCAAGCTAAGGCAGAAGGTGATGAGGATGACGAAGCTGAGGACGAAGCCTACGAAGAGTCCGATGAACATGAAGAAGCCGGCGATGACGCTTCTGAGCCTGTAGAGGACTCGGCGGCTGAGGGTGTGGAGCCTGAAGTTGCTGAAGAGCCTGCGCATCATGCTCGCCCCGCCACCCGTGAGGCTACTACCCGCAAGCCTGTACATGGTGTGAACCGCGAGGCGGCACGTCCGAGCCGCGCGCACATCGTGGTGGAGTCCTCCGATGAGGCTCCCGAGGCGGCTCCTCGTGCGGAAGCGCCTGCTGCGGCACCTGCTCATTCTTCTCGTGCCGTACCTGCCCGTTCTGCCCGCGCGGCGGAGGCGCCCGTCGCACACCGTCAGGAGCGTCGCCAGCAGCAGCGTCCGAGCCGTTTCCAGCCGATTCGCCGTGGTAGCGTGCTCTTTGATCAGGAGAGCGGTTCCGCTACTTCCTCCGGTGCACCGCGTACTGCGGCACAGCCTCAGCGGGTAGCGCAGGCTCCGGTAGTTCCGAGTCGGCCCGCTCAGGCACCTGCGGTTCCCGCTCAGCCTGCACAGCCCGTTCAGCCTACTCAGGTTCAGCAGGCCCCCGCTCAGGCACCCGCACAGCCGGTAGCGGCTCCCGCACAGCAGCCAGCTATTCAGTCGGCTCAGCCGGTGGCTCGCCAGGCTCTGCGCGACGGCTCGCCCGTCCGCCAGGCGCCTGTGGCACCTGCTACCCAGGCTCCCGCTCAGTCGATTCCCGAAGAGATTCCTCTGCCGGACGTCCTGGATGATTCCGAGTTTGATGCTCTGGATATCGCCTCGCTGAACGATTCGGCTCTTTCGACCGGTGCTACTGCGACCGGTGGTGTTCGTTCGACGAACCGCCACCCCGGTGCTGGCTCCTCCTTTGAGGCGGTGAGCAATACCTGGAATCCGGTTCAGTTGCCCAAGCCGCTGAGTGCTCTGCACCGTCAGGATAAGAAGTAAGCTTTAGCTTTCACTATGTGCAAAACCCCCGACAGTTTACGCTGTCGGGGGTTTTGCTTTCCCTAGTGGTGCTGGGGTGGTCTGGTGGTACTGGGGTGGTTAAAAAGAAAAGGAACCCCGTCCATGGGGTTCCTTTTCTAGCATCACACACAGGAAGAAAGTCTTCTAGACCGATTAGGAAGGCCTTCCCACAAGGCCTGCCCTATTCGGTAATAAAAATATATCCTAATTCCCGTGCGGGTGACAAGCTGAAAATAGCGACACCCTGTCAATAAACTAAGGTTTACCTAAGTGAAATCCGCGCCATTGCAGGCGACAAGGGGCAATAACCCCGACCGAAAAAAGTTTAAAAATTTTTTTCTGCCACCTCTATATGTCGAATAAGAAGCCTCAAAGAACCTTCAATCAGGTCAATATCGCCCACTCATGAGAGAATAGCCGGGTGAAAGATTGGTTTGACGCACTCCCGATTGAGGTTGCCCTAGCTTTCATGTGGGTGGTTGGCATCGTCCGCACCAGCATCGTGTACGCTCTTGGCGCGCTCGCTGCTGAAGGCGGCGCCCGCCTCGACCGCATCCGCAAAGCAATGGACAGCCCTCTCTATCGCAAAGCACGCACCTTCATCAACCGATGGGGCGTTATTGCTGTGCCCCTCTGCTTTCTCACCGTGGGTCTGCAAACCGCGGTCATCATCACGACTGGCTTCACGAAAATGCCTCTGCGCCGATGGGTTCCCGCGATGCTGGTTGGAACCTTCATGTGGGCGTGCATCTACACCACCATTGGCTTCGCAATTCTTGCGGCCCTCGGCCTGGAGCCGTGGATGTTCCCGCTCGCCCTTGCCCTCGTTATTACGGTGCTGGTCATTGTGACTCAGCTGCGCGAACGCCGCATTAATCGCGAAACCGTTGAGAACACAGCGGATAACATCGCCGAGAACTAGTCCTACCTTCAGCGGGGGATAGGTGCACTATCTCGCCGGGTTGAGGCCGCTCACCTAGCCTCAATGCCCCCGCCCAAGATGTGCTAGCGTGGAGGGATGAGTTCATCCGCATCCTCCACCGCAGGCACCCCCGAAGAGCAGCCCGTCAACGACCCTGCCCTCACCGCAATCGACCCCGAGTTCAGCGCGTCCGAAAATGCTACCGACCAGGTAGAAACCGAAGCGCCCGCCGAGGCTCCCACCCGCGTGTACCTGCATCCTGAGCAGCTGGCAATGATCCAGACTCCGGAGGCTCTGCCCGTCCCCGTGCTGCAGCGCTCCGTGCTGCGTGTTAGCTACGTGCCGGCGATTATGCCCGGTAAGTGGTTCAACCGCTGGCATGAGCGTTTCGGTGACCGCGTGCAGCTGGCGGAGGTGCCCGTGCGTGAGGCGCGCGGCCTGGACTCTCTGCGTCAGGACCTGTGCCTGATTGATCCCGCCGATAACCCCGCTGCTGGATCCGCAGAAGAGGGTGCCGCTGTCTCCGAGACGCCCGTCGAGGTTAGCGCTGAGGCTACCGAGCACGCCCCCATTGAGCGTAAGGACGTACCCGAGAACCCCTTCGCGCACATGAGCATTGTGCGCCCCGACCGTGAACCGGCAAGCACCGACGGCGAGAAGTACCATAGCATCCGCCTCTACGAGGAGCTGCCCGTGGTCATTCTGCCGGTGGACCATGTGCTCACCGTGCTTGATGAGGTGCCCGTGGAGGAGCTTGCCGAAGAGTTCCTGCTGCAGCCCGCCTCCGATATTCCCGCCTATGAGGAAGTCTCCCGCGCATGGCGTGAGAGCGCCGGTCGTATTGTGCCTGAAGGTCTGACCGATAAGGAAACCATCGAGCTGGTTGCCGCCGGTGTGGGCCTGTACATTGTGCCCATGTCCATTGCGCGTTTCTACCACCGCAAGGACCTCACCTACCGCCCCGTTGTGGGCCTGGACCTCTACCCGGTGCACCTGGTGTGGCCGCGTGCCCCCAAGGGCGAGCCGCGCAGCGAAGAGCTCGAAGCGCTCCTGCAGGACTTCATCGGTATTGTGCGTGGCCGCACCGCAACTAGCGAGCGCGGTAGCGAAACCCGACAGGCACGCGCCGAACGTATCGCCGCTGAAAAGGCAAAGGAAAAAGCGAAGGCACGAGCCGCCAATGCCCGCCGCGAAGCACGCGATAAAAAGCGTGCCAACGCCAAGAAAAACGGCAACGCGCGCCAGCACGCTCGACAGTCCGCCAAAGCCGCCAGCGCACGCCGCGGCAAGAAACGCTAACGAACGATAGACGGTAAAATCAAACCATGGCATTAGCAATGGAAACCCGACCCGCAGCCTACGCAGTGATCATTGAGCAGGGCAAGCTGCTCATGACCCGTTGGGTGCCCGAAGACCGCGCGCTCAGCCCCCTCTGGTCCCTGCCCGGCGGCGGCATGGAACCCGGCGAACAGGCCGACGAAACCGCGCTGCGAGAGACCCTCGAAGAGACCGGCTACAGCGTCGCCATTGAAGACATTCTGGGCGTGCACGCCGGACACTTCCCCGTGCGCTCCACCCAGAAAGACCCGCAAGCGCTACCCTTCTGCGCCCTGCGGGTGGTTTTCCGTGCCCACATTGTCACCGGCGAACTGCGCCACGAAATCAACGGCTCCTCCGACACGGCACGCTGGGTACCCATCGCTGAGCTGGACACCATCCGCTACGGCACCCTCATCGACGAGGTCGCCTCCATGATGGGCTACTCGAACGCCGCCAGCTGGGCACGCGAATACCGCGAATTTCTTGCCGACGAGAACGCACGGAAGCTTCCCTAATGAACCGACTAACCCTCACCCGCCGTGCGGCGCTCACCTCCCTGGCGCTCATGCCGCTGCTTGCCGCTTGCGGGAATAATGACGCAACCCCGCAGGTGGACCCTTCCGCCTCCAGCTACGGTACCCTGCGTATCGGCTACGGCGCCCTGCGTGAGATGCGCGCCGTAGCGCACGTGTACGCACGCGCCCTGCGACAGGTCGGCTACACCGTCGAACTTGTTGACACCGATAACAGCCGCGCCGCCGCCCTGCGCGGGCTCATGGTTCCTTCGGCTAATTCCGCCACCCCTACCGCTACTCTGCCCGACGACGAGGCAACCGGTAGCACCACTGCCGCGGCCCTTGAATCGTTGGACCTGGTCATCGACTACAGTGGAGACCTGCTGCTCTACCTGACCGACGACGGCAAAATCAGCCCTGCCGCCGCCCAGAACGAACGTATTGCCGCCTCCGTGAGTGCCTCCGCTCAAGCCGCAGGCGTGACCCTGCCCCCGGCAGCTACCCCCACCGCGGAGGAGAGCACCGCCTCCGCGCATGCTACGGACGCAACCGCAAGCCCCACCGCAAGCTCCACCCGCTCCGCAGACCCCATCAACCTGCGCGCCATGAGCACCACCGACATGACCAACGCCATCTCGCGCATCCTGCCCGAAGAGCTCATGCTCCTCAACGGCGCCCACGCCACCAACAAGGATGTACTGGTCACCACCCGCGCCGTGAGTGCCCGCCACAAGCTCAACTCCCTCGCGAACCTGCGTGAGGTGCAGTCTTCCCTGGCGTTCTCCATTCCGACCGGGTACTCCAGCGGCACCTACGGCGTGGATTCTTTGCGTAGCCTCTACCGTTACCGTGTGCACGACCCGAAGATTCAAGACGACCCCGCCGAGCGCGTCAACGCCCTCACCGCAGACACCGTGCAGGTGACCCTGCTGCACAGCAGCGACTCCGCGATTGAAGAGAATCGCCTGGTCACCCTGGAAGACCCCTCGACGGCGCTTTTGCAGCAGCAACTGGTGCCCATTATTCGCCGTACCCTGCCAGATAGCGCCCGGACGGCAATTAACCGCGTATCATCTACATTAGACACGGGTAACCTCTCGTTCCTGCTGCGTCTGACTAGCGGTTCCAACCCCATCGCAGATGACGACGCAGCACAATTCATTTTGGATCACCCTAGAAAGTAAATCATCATGACGAAGTACCGTCAGTCCTCAAAGTTGAGCAACGTCCTGTACGACATCCGCGGCCCCATTCTGGATGAAGCCAATCGCATGGAAGCGATGGGCCACCGCATCCTCAAGCTGAACATTGGTAACCCCGCGCCCTTCGGCTTTGAGGCGCCGGATGCCATCATGATGGATATCATTCGTCACCTGCCCGAAACTCAGGGCTACTCTGACTCCCGCGGCCTCTACTCGGCACGTACCGCCATTGTGCACCACTACCAGAACCGCGGCATCATGAACCTCGACACCGAATCTATCTACTTGGGTAACGGTGTATCTGAGCTGATCCCGATGACCCTGCAAGCACTGTGCGAGACCGGCGACGAAATCCTGGTCCCCATGCCCGACTACCCGCTGTGGACCGCAGCCACCGCGCTGGTCGGCGGCAAGCCCGTGCACTACCTCTGCGATGAGGAAAACAACTGGTACCCGGACATCGAAGACATTAAGTCGAAGATTACCGAGCGTACCAAGGGAATCGTGGTTATTAACCCGAACAACCCCACCGGTGCCGTCTACCCGCGTTCCGTGCTTAAGCAGATTGTGGATGTGGCACGCGAGCACGGTCTGGTCGTGTTCTCTGATGAGATTTACGAAAAGATTACCTACGATGGCGCAGAGGCCATCAACATGGCGACCCTCACCGGCGACGACGTGCTCTGCCTGACCTTCTCCGGCCTGTCCAAGGCATACCGCGTCTGCGGTTACCGTGCGGGTTGGGTCGCTATCACCGGCCCGAAGAAGGACGCTTCCAGCTACCTGGAAGGCATTCACCTGCTCGCCTCCATGCGCCTGTGCGCCAACGTTCCGGCACAGCACGCAATCCAGACCGCGCTCGGCGGCTACCAGTCCATTAATGAGCTGATTGTTCCCGGCGGCCGCCTGTACGAGCAGCGCACCCTGGCGCACAAGATGCTCAACGAGATTGACGGTATCAGCTGCACCAGCGCGGACGGTGCGCTCTACCTGTTCCCGAAGATTGATGTTGAGCGCTTCGACATTACCGACGACGAGCAGTTCGCCCTGGATCTGCTGAAGAGCCAGAAGATTCTCTTCAGCCACGGCCGCGCGTTCAACTGGAAGGACCCGGACCACTTCCGCCTGGTGTTCCTGCCCGATACGCAGACCCTCACCAGCGCCCTGGAGCGCCTGGGTAACTTCATGGCTGACTACAAGCAGAAGCACTAGCCTTCCCGCCTCTGTTACATATAGACAGAAATAGCCTGCCCCGCAGTTCTGATGAGCTGCGGGGCAGGCTATTTTTATTTGACAGCTGGCGGATGTGCCAGAAC
This sequence comes from Rothia mucilaginosa ATCC 25296, assembly GCF_000175615.1. Classification (GTDB taxonomy): domain Bacteria; phylum Actinomycetota; class Actinomycetes; order Actinomycetales; family Micrococcaceae; genus Rothia; species Rothia mucilaginosa. The sequence goes on from NZ_ACVO01000015.1 coordinate 349,436, forward strand.
GGGTGCTGGAAGCGGCTTTAGTTTGCCAGGTTATCCTGACCGGCCTGTGCGCCGCGTGCCGCGTTCAGGCGCTCCTGCGCGCCCTGCAGCCACGCCTCGCAGCGGGCAGCGAGCGCCTCGCCACGCTCCCACAGGGCGATGGAGGTCTCCAGGTCGCTGGCGCCGGACTCCAGCTGGCGTACGACCTGCTCCAGTTCGGCACGTGCCTGCTCGTAGCCGAGGGTTTCGACGGGTGCGCCCAGCTCGGCGCTGTTGAAGCTAATATTCTCACTCATTGAGGAACCTTTCAGGGGTAAAAACTAGGGGTATCGGGGTTTAGGAGATGTTCGAAGGATCCGTGGAGGTCACGGTCGCCTGCGCCGAACCGGTCGCCGCACGCACCGTAATCTGCTCGCCCTTGCTCAGTGCCGAAGCGTCACGCACAATAGCGCCCGCGGCATCCTGAACGATGGAGTAGCCGCGGTTGAGCGTCTGCGCAGGCGAGAGCGAACGCACCCGCGCCAACGTATGCGACAGAGTCGCCGACTCACGCTCCAGACGGTGCTGCACCGAACGGTGAGCGCGCTCGCGTAGCTGGCTCAGCTCTTCCACACGCATGAGCAGGGAGGACTCCGGGTGGGTGAGCACCGGGCGGCTTCGCAGCTGGGCAATGTAGTTCATCTGCATGCCCACGTAGCCGAGTACCGCGCGGTCCAGGCGGGCGCGGGCTTCGGTGATGCGGGCGGTTTCCTCCGAAATATCGGGCACGATGCGCTTACCCGCATCGGTGGGGGTGGAGGCGCGCAGATCGGCGACCGCATCGAGGATGGGGGAGTCCGCCTCGTGGCCGATTGCCGAGACCACCGGGGTGGTGGCCGCCGCGACGGCGCGGATGAGCGCCTCCTCGGAGAAGGGCAGCAGGTCTTCGAAAGAGCCGCCGCCTCGGGCGATGACGATGACGTCCACCTCCGGGTGGGCGTCCAGTTCGGCGAGAGCCGCAATGACCTCAGCCGCCGCGCCCTCACCCTGAACGCGGGTATTGCGCACCTCGAAAACCACGCCGGGCCAGCGCAGGGAGGCGTTACGGATAACGTCCTTCTCCGCGTCAGAATCGCGACCCGTAATCAGACCCACGCGGTTCGGTAGCATGGGTAGCGGCTTCTTCCGCGCGTCAGAGAACAGCCCCTCAGCGGCGAGAGCTTCACGCAGACGCTGCAGCTGCTCGTGCAGGTTACCGGTGCCGACCGCGTACACTTCCTTGCCGATGAGGGAGAGCTTGCCGTTCTTCCACAGGCTCGGCTTGGCGCGGGTGACGATGCGAGCGCCTACGGTCACGTCAGCCGCCAGGCCGCTACCGGCACGCCCGAAGAGCGCGAGGGTGAAGGAGAAATCTTCGTTGAGGTCTTTGAGCTCCATGAAGACGTTGCCGCCGCGGCCGTTGAGGGAGGCGACCTGCGCCTCCACCCAGAGCTCGGGAACCTTGTCTACGTAGTTTTTGAGGTTCTGCGCGAGCAGGGCGAGGGGCCAGGGGTTGGTGGCGGTGGTTTCCTGAGACTTCCCGGGAAGCTGCCGCTCGTGCACGGGCGGCACCACCAGTGCGGGTGCCAGCTGCACTGCGGAGGGGTTGTAGAAGTTCATACCTTCTATTGTCCCTGATTGGTCGGTTATGCGCCTGCTTACAGGTCAGCCTGGCGACTCGGGTAGCTTGCACGCAGTGCAGGCAGAACTTAGCTTCTGGCGCATTCTGCGGGTCTGAATCGGCTTTGAACACTGTGAGCGGGTACCCTAGGCTCATGCGCTCACCCGATCAGTCAGCACATCAGAACAACGCCCTCAACACCGCCGCGGCTTCGTCAGCGGCGGGTACTGGCGCGCAAAACTACCCGGCGGACGCGACCCGAGTCGTCGACACCCGGATTACCCGCACGGACGGCTACTATACGGCGGACGAAGACACCACCCTGCTACAGCCCACGCGCACGCTCGGCCACGCCGCAGCCCCCACCAAGGCTGAACTGCATGCCGCCCCGGAGCCTCCCTTCGCGGCAGGTTTGCGGAGGTTCCTGACCGTTGTGCTGTGCGCGCTGGCCCTGGTGACCGGTTTGGGTGCGACCACGGGTGCCTGGGTGAACTCTAAGCTCATGTCAGAGCGCGGTTTCTCGCAGATTTCCTCCACCCTGGCAGAGGACTCGCAGCTTGCCTCACGCATCGCGGACGGTGCGGTTGAAGACCTCATGAACTCCGAGGCTATGACAACCTTCCTCGACGGCACCAAACAAAGCGGCTTATACTCCATTCTTGTAAAGCCGACACAAGACGGCATACGTTCCCTGCTCAACCGTTCCGCGGCTGAGCTGTCAAAAACTGAAGAATATCGAAGCCTCTGGAAGGAAATAGCCGAGGAAACTCGCCGCTACAACCTCGAACACCAGGACGGCCCCGCCGTCATTGTGCTCACCCCCTTCTACCGTGCGCTGGATGCGAAGGTCGGCTCTATCGGCTCCTTCGACCCGGACCTGACGAAGCTCGGCCCTGAAACCCTCAACATTGACCGGTTGAAGGACGGCAACAACCAGCAGGAGCAGCAGGAGTGGTACCTGCATGCCGGCATTAACCGTGCCGCCGCGCTGGGCAAATCCACCGTGCCGCTGACCATCATCTCGGTGCTGAGCCTGCTGCTGGCTACGTTGCTGGCACCCAGGCACCGCATCCTGGTACCGGTGGTCACGGCTCTGCTCTACGCACTGCTGGGCTGGGGCGCCGCAGCCTGGTTTGGCTCCAAAAGCCCTGAATCCCTGGGAATTACCAGCCACAGCACCGCCGGAACGGCACTGATTACCGGGGCATGGAACCAGCTTGCACCGTCACTGACCGGGCACTTGCAGGCGGCGGCAAGCTACGGGCTGGTCATGGCGATCCTCGCCCTGCTGCTCGGTATTCTGATTCGCCTCATTGCCCTGGGACGTAGCCCTGCGAGCGGTGCCACAGTCATCACACACTAAAAGTCCGAACAACGTAGGATAGTAACCATGTCCACTGAAACTATTGCCCTGGGCCTGCCGCCCGTACCCCGCGAGCGCCGCAGCCGCGCCGACGTTGAAGCCGCCGCACCCGTCACCGGTGAGAAGAAAGTCCTGCTCGCCACCCCGCGCGGTTACTGCGCAGGCGTTGACCGTGCCGTGATTGCTGTTGAGAAGGCGCTGGAGCACTACGGTGCGCCTGTCTACGTGCGCAAGCAGATTGTGCACAACCGCCACGTGGTGGAGACCCTGGAGAAGCAGGGCGCTATCTTCGTTGATGAAGTGGATGAAGTTCCCGAAGGCTCCGTGACCGTGTTCTCGGCGCACGGCGTGTCCCCGGCGGTGGTTTCCGCAGCTGGCGACCGCTCCCTGAATACTATTGACGCGACCTGCCCGCTGGTGAACAAGGTGCACCGCGAGGCTGTGCGCTTCGCCAAGCAGGACTACGACATCCTGCTCATCGGCCACACCGGCCACGAAGAGGTCGAGGGTACCGCCGGTGAGGCGCCCGAGCACATCCAGATCGTGAACTCGCCCGACGAGGTGGACCAGGTGACCGTTCGCAACCCGGAGAAGGTCGTCTGGATTTCTCAGACCACCCTGTCCGTGGATGAGACCCTGGAAACCGTGGCGCGTCTGCGTGAGCGTTTCCCGTCTCTGCAGGATCCGCCCTCGGACGACATCTGCTACGCAACCTCCAACCGCCAGGGCGCTATCAAGGAAATTGCTCCGCGCGCAGACCTGGTCATCGTGGTGGGTTCGGCGAACTCCTCGAACTCCGTGCGCCTGAAGGAAGTGGCACTCGAATACGGCGCTAAGCGTGCCGAGCGTGTGGACTTCGCACACCAGGTCGACGAGTCCTGGTTCGAGGGTGTAGCAACCGTGGGCCTGACCTCCGGTGCGTCCGTACCCGAGGTTCTGGTTCAGGAGGTGCTGGCTCTGCTCGCCAAGTACGGCTACAGCACCATCGAAGAGGTCGAGACCGCGAAGGAAGATATTCTCTTCTCCCTGCCGAAGGAACTGCGTTCCGCCCTGAAGAATGACGAGAACGTAGGCCGCCAGCTCGGTGGCCGCGGCGCTAAGCCCACTCGATAAAGGCTAGATAGCCCAAATACTGCGAATAATCCCCGTATCTTCCCCGTAGTGGGGCGGATACGGGGATTTTTGTATCTGATGTGCGGGATGCATGGGTAGGGATACTTGCGCTGCTTCACGTTCACGCTACGCGGGGGAGTGCCCCCTCTGCGGCGCCGGGGCGCCTTGAGGACGGAGCCCCCGCTTCGCGTGACCGCCTCTGCTGCTTCGCGGTCTCGCTACGCGGGGTCTTTCGTGCCCGAGGATGCACGGCTTGGGATAGCGGTACGCGCCGGGTTCCGCTCGCGGGGGAGTGCCCCCTCTGCGGTGCTGGGGCGCCTTGAGGACGGAGCCCCCGCTTCGCGTAACCGGCCGCGACGCTCGCATGTCCTCAACTCATGACATTTGTCATGTGCAGGTCATGACACTCTGTACCGCAGCGGCGCGAAAACCGGAGGTGTAATAGAAACATGAACACCGCAGCACTTCAGAACAGCAAGAACAACACCGCAGAAACCGTTATTTCTGCCCGCTCCCTCCGCCAGGTTTTCACCACCCGTGCGGCAGGCACCGTGGTCGCCGTCGACTCGATTGACCTGACCGTCAAGCGCGGCGAAATCATCGCCCTGCTCGGCCCCAACGGTGCAGGTAAGACCACCCTCATCGACATGATTCTTGGTCTGACCCAGCCCAGCGGCGGCGAGTTGAGCGTCTTCGGTCGCAACGCTTCCGAGGCGGCACGCGCCGGTCTGCTCGGTGCGGTTCAGCAGACCGGTGGCCTGCTCAAGGACCTGACGATCCGCGCCACGGTCGAGATGATTGCCGCGCTGTACCCCAAGCCCATCGACGTGGATGAGGTACTCGCCGGCGCCGACCTGACCGATATCGCTAAGCGTAAGGTTGGCAAGTGCTCGGGCGGTCAGCAGCAGCGTCTGCGTTACGCCCTGGCGACCATGCACTCGCCGGAACTGCTGATTCTGGACGAGCCGACCGCCGGCATGGACGTGAACGCACGCCGCACCTTCTGGGAGCGTATGGAAGCCATCGCAGAACGAGGAACGACCATTCTTTTTGCGACGCACTACCTGGAAGAAGCACAGAACTTCGCCCAGCGCATCGTGCTCATGGAATCCGGCTCCATCATCGCTGACGGCTCCTCCGACGAGATCCGCGCCCTGACCGGCCACCGCCACCTTTCCTTCCTCGCACCCGCACCCATCACCGACCTGGATGTTCCGGTCGAGGTCACCGAAGAGTCCGGCGGGTACCGCCACCGCATCTCCGTGCTGGAGATTGAGCAGGTACTGCGCACTCTGCTGAACAACTACAGCATCAGCGACCTGGAGGTCACCAAGCCCTCCTTGGACGAGTCCTTCACCCTGCTGACCGAGCAGGCCGCCGCCTCCAAGGCATCCGACGCCTAAACATTAGGCTGCCTAAACACCACACCATCTAAACGCTACGCCGCCGCTACACACCTCAAGGAAAACATCATGCTCCGCTACGCACTCTACGACATCCGCGCTTCTATCCTCTCGACCGACCGTTTCTTCTTCGGCGTGGCACTGCCCATCGTCTTCTTCCTGCTCTTCGGCGCGATGCAGGACTACTCCTCCCAGCCGATGGGCGACGGCAACGTAGCAGCGTACGTCATGATTGGCATGGCGCTGTACGGTGCTGTGCAGAACACCGTGGCGATTAGCGGCAGCACCGTCACCGAGCTCTCCAGCGGCTGGAACCGCCAGCTGGCGCTGACCCCGCTGACCACCGGCAAGTACCTGGGCGCGAAGGCGCTGACCGCCCTGGTGATTTCTGCGGTGCCGGTGATTGCGGTGAACATTGTGGGCATGTTCACCGGTGTTGAAATCCCCGTGAACCAGCAGCTTGCAGCCGGCGCGCTGACGGTGCTGTGCGGTCTGGTGTTCGCCTTCTACGGCATCATGATGGGTCTGCTGATTCGTAACGAGAACGCCGTGTCCATTGCGAACGGTCTGCTGGTGATTATGAGCTTCTTCGGTACCGTGTTCTCCCCGCTGAGCACCGACCTGCTGAAGTACGCCCGCTTCACCCCGCTGTACGGTGCCGCTGAGATTGCCCGCTACCCCTTCAGCGCAGGTCAGACCATTATTCTGGGTGGTGAGGACTGGTTCGTGACCGAGCCGCTCTGGTACGCAGTGGTGAGCCTGGTTGTGTGGGCGGCTATCTTCCTGGGTGTTTCTGCCCTGCTGATGCGCCGCGCAACCCGCCGCTAAATGCTTCTTCCCGCCGCAGTCTCAAGGGTTCCGTAGTATCAGGGGCTCCCGAGGCTGCGGCGGAAGCCGTACCTACTCAGGCTGTATCTACTAACACTGCCGCTACTGACACCGCCGCACCGGTGGTATCTGCACCCGCGGCACCCGCACGTTAGGCTAGAACCATGACCGAAACCCACACCCATTCCTACGAGAACGAACACCCCCACGCAGAGAACGAGGTGGCACCCTCCGCCGCGAAGCGCACCCTGGGCAAGCACCGCTTCCGCTTCCTCCACCGCGAACGCAGCGGCAACGTGAACTGGCTGGCGCTGGGCTTTAGCGCCCCGTGGCTGGTGTTTCTGCTCATGCCGCTGGACAGCTTCCTCACCACCCCGGAGCTGGGGCCGGTGCGCTGGGCCGGTGTGGCGCTGGTGGCGCTGTTTGCGGTGGTGAACTGCTCGGCGTACGCGGTGCCGTGGCTGGTGCCGGTCGCCTCCACGGTGCGTCGAAGCGTCATCTGGACGATACTGATGGCTCTGCCTGTGGCTGGCCTGACGGCGCTGCGGCTGGAATCGGCGTATACGGTGTTCTTGTCGTTCAGCATGTACTTTGTGGCGTTCTGGATTTTTGGCACAATCGCCCCGTACCGCCTGCGCTTCGGTGTGGCAGCGACGATTGCCCTGGTCTGCTGGCTAATCTTTATGGCGGGCAGCGGTTTTGACGTCACCGCGCGCGGCGGTATCGCCCTCTTTATCGGTGCGCCGATGGTGGGCATGCTGGGCTTCTCCTACCTGATTGAGCTCGGCGAACGTGCGGACGTAGCGCGTGCATCCCTGGCGCTCTCCGAGGAACGTGAAGAGATTGCCCGCGACGTGCACGACGTGCTCGGCCACTCCCTGACCGTCATCACCCTCAAAGCGGAGCTGGCGCAGCGCCTGCTGGAGATTGACCCCGCCCGCGCCGGCGCCGAGATGGAGGCAATCGCGCAGCTGTCCCGCGCATCCCTGGCGGAGGTTCGCTCAACCGTGACGCGCCTGCGCGTGCCCGACTTCTCGGGCGAGATTGAGGGGGCGGGACGTGCCCTGCAGACCGCCGGTATTCGCGCCGAACTGCCCGAGGCGCAGAACGCGCTCGCGGTTGCCGGTGTGAACGCGAAGCTGTTCTCCTGGGTTCTGCGTGAGGCGGTCACGAACATGGTGCGCCACTCCGGTGCGAACGCGGCGCGGGTGCGTCTGAGCGCAACCGGTCTGGACATCCTCGATAACGGCGTGGGTGTGGGCGATGCCCGCGGTAACGGGCTGACGGGTATGACTCAGCGTGTGGCGGCGTCCGGCGGTAGCGTGGTGATTGAGGCGGCGCCCCAGCAGTGGCTGGCGGAGAACCCTGGCGGTGGGGTGGGTACGCGCATCCGTGTGAGCATGGACGGCGATACCTCACTGCTGTAAATAGGTTCTGCAGATTGTGGAACTTAGCGCCGCGCCCTGGACGGGGGAGCTACCCGCCCCTGTATGGTGGTGGTAGACAACCTCACGCGGTTGTTCCGCCCGCCGTTATCACCCCGTATTTACCCCTGGGAGGCTTCCATGATTCGTGTTCTGCTCGCTGATGATCAGCAGCTCATCCGTGAGGCTCTTGCCGCTCTGCTGGGTCTGGAGGTTGACCTGCAGATTGTGGGTCAGGTCGGTAGTGGTGACGAGGTATTGGGTGCTGTCGCCCTGCTGAAGCCGGACGTGGTGCTGTTGGATGTGCAGATGCCCGGTACTTTGCTGGCTGATGGTATTGAGGCGGCTGCGGCGCTGCGTGATGCGGGTGCGGTGAGTGAGTCGGGTGAGCCGGTGCGCACGCTGATTGTGACGACTTTTGGCCGCCCGGGCTATGTGCGCCGCGCCCTGGAGGCTGGTGCGAGTGGTTTCGTGGTGAAGGATACGGGTGCTCGCCAGTTGGCGGAGGCGATTCGTCGTGTGCATGCGGGGTTGCGTGTGGTGGATCCGTCGTTGGCGGCGGATTCTTTGGTGACGGGTGCTTCTCCGTTGACGGAGCGTGAGGCGCAGGTGCTGCGTGAGGCGGCGTCGGGTGGTACGGCTCAGCAGATTGCGTCGGCGTTGTTTTTGTCGGCGGGTACGGTGCGTAATTATTTGTCGGCGGCGATGGCGAAGACGGGTGCGTCGACTCGTCAGGATGCGGTGCGTATCGCCACGGAGAACGGCTGGCTCTAGCCCCCTGCTCTCATCAACCCGGGCGGCTCCTGCGTGAACACGGTAGAATGGTAGTGTCTATGCCCGCAGGCGCCCCGCACCCGTTTCTTTCCGAGACTGGCGGTGTCGTGCTTGGACGCGGGCACCATTTTCGCCCTGTGCCCGCCCGCACCTGCCGCATCACGTACGCGGCGCATCCTGAGTGTATGGCGGGGTACATGATTCGAAGGAAAACTTGTGGCTCTAACTATCGGCATTGTTGGTCTGCCTAACGTGGGCAAGTCCACCCTGTTCAACGCTCTGACCGGCAACACTGTGCTGGCGGCTAACTACCCGTTCGCGACCATTGACCCGAACGTGGGCGTGGTGAACCTGCCGGATGCGCGTCTGAACCGTCTGGCTGAGATTTTTGGTTCGGAGCGTATTCTGCCCGCGACTGTTTCGTTCGTTGATATTGCGGGTATTGTGAAGGGCGCTTCTGAGGGTGAGGGCCTGGGTAACAAGTTCCTCGCGAACATTCGTGAGGCGCACGCTATCGCCCAGGTTGTGCGTGCGTTTGATGACCCGGACGTCATTCACGTGGACGGCAAGGTCGACCCCGCCTCCGATATGGAGACCATTAACACTGAGCTGATTCTGGCTGACCTGCAGACTTTGGAGAACGCTATTCCGCGTCTGGAGAAGGCTGTGAAGATTAAGAAGGGTGACGCCGCTCAGCTGGAGACTTATAAGGCTGCGCAGAAGATCTTGGAGGATGGTGACACCATCATTTCTCGTGCGAAGGACGCGAAGCTGGAGCTGGCTCATTTGAAGGAGCTGAACCTGCTGACTGCTAAGCCGTTCATTTACGTGTTCAACGCGGATGAGGGCATTCTGGCGTCTGAGGAGAAGCAGCAGGAGCTGCGTGACATGGTGGCGCCGGCTGAGGCTGTGTTCTTGGATGCGAAGCTGGAGGCTGATCTGGTGGAGCTGTCTGAGGAGGAGGCTCGCGAGATGCTGGAGATGAACGGTCAGGATGAGTCCGGCCTGGACCAGCTGGCTCGCGTGGGCTTCTCGACTCTGGGCCTGCAGACTTACCTGACTGCTGGCCCGAAGGAGGCTCGCGCCTGGACTATTTATAAGGGTGATACTGCGCCGCAGGCTGCTGGCGTGATTCACTCTGATTTTGAGCGCGGCTTCATTAAGGCTGAGGTTGTGTCTTTCAAGGACCTGGATGAGGCTGGCTCCATGGCGGAGGCGAAGGCTCGCGGTAAGGTCCGCATGGAGGGCAAGGACTACATCATGCAGGACGGCGACGTGGTCGAGTTCCGCTTCAACGTCTAAGCGATAAGAACATAACAGCGGAGCCCCGCACTGTACGTACAGTGCGGGGCTCCGCTTTATCTTTGTTGGCTTCTTCTGAAGAGTCTGATTGGGCTATCTTCTTGCTTGAATCTATAGGATGACAAGATAGAAAGCTGTCTTCCGAAGTGGTCGTCTGTGGTGTTGCGGTAACTCTTATCTGGCGGGATATACGGCAATGGTGCGCTACCTATCTATATGTTTGTGATGGATTGTTACACGCGAAAGAAGACCATTTTTTGAGTTATGTGATGCACTGCATAAAATAAAGCTATGACGAAACCGCAGTTGGTAGCGTCTAACTATTAGCACGGCAAACATGACGGGCAGCAAAACCAGTCAGATCAGTCAATGAAGAAAGCTGATCGTGGATGCCACCGAGGGCACCTTGACTACATTGCTTACTGCATCGTGCATAACCGTTATTAACCATCTCGGATTTTTACGAAAGAGGCTCCAAATGAGCAACAACGCTATCCCCCAGACCGCAAAGCAGCGCGAGCACAACGAGAACAAGGCTGAAGAGACCAAGGAACCCCGCGGCCCCCTCCAGACCGAGCACGGTGTTACCACCATTGATGAGAGCGTCGTCGCAAAGATTGCTGGCATGGCAGCTCGTGAAATCCCCGGCGTCTACGACATGGGCAACGCTGTCCGCCGTGCGTTCAACGCAGTGACCGACCGTATCCCCAACGCTCAGACCAACGTTGCTGGCGGCATTAGCGTCCAGAAGGGTGAGACCCAGGCAGCTGTCGAGGTTACCGTAGTCGTCGAGTACGGTGTCTCCATCGTCGAGGTTGCCGACGCAATTCGTCGCAACGTTATCGAGCAGATTGAGGGCACCACCGGTCTCGAGGTTGTTGAGGTCAACATCAACGTTACCGACGTTCACCTGCCCGAGGACGACTCTAACAAGTCCGAGGACACCGACCTCAAGTAACCCGCATCCAACGCCTTAATCTAAGGAGTTCTTATGAAGACAACGCACCTGGCCCTCCTGGTGGGCCTGTTCCTTGGAGCCGTTCTTGCCTTCGGTTCTTTCGGAACGTTCGTTCTGGTGGCCCTGTGTGGCTTTGCCGGATGGGCCGTAGGCCTCTGCCTGGAGGGCCGGGTCGATGTCCGAAGCCTCCTGGACGGGCGAAAGAAGTGACGATGGTGACCGCGAACCAGCGTGCAAACATGCAGCTAAGTGCTTCCCAGGAAGAACGTTCTTCCTGGGAGCACCGCGGCACCACAACCATCCCCGCGCGACTCGTTGCAAAGATTGCAGCTGAGGCTGCAAATGAAAGCGCCAACGTTGGCTCAAATGCTGGAGGCGTACTGGGAATTGGTACCCGCCACAACTTCGACTCGCGCCCTGAAGCCCAGTGTGAACTCTACGGCCAGGTAGCAGTCCTGCACCTGGACATCGGACTGGTCTTCCCCGCACCTTTGTCCCCCATCCTCGAAAATCTGCGCGCACACGTGCGTAACCGCGTTGAGTACCTCACGGGGCTTAGCGTGGGCAAGATTAACATCGAGATATCCTGGCTCAATCCGAGCAGCCACGTTAGGAAGAGCCTTAAATGAGTACACCTGTTCCGAAACTAATTCGTCGTCCCTCGCGAAGCATCCCTAGCATCCTGTTGGCTCTGGTTTTGCTTGCACTGGGGGGACTGGTGGTTTGGCTTGCGGTTCACCGAATGGTGAACGGTGCCTGGCCTGAGTCTATGGTGGGTGCCCTCACCGCTATTGGTTCTACCACTCTTGGCTCCGTCACGGCTATTATCTTCGCCATCATCCTGGCGGTGTGCGGTCTGGCTATGATCATTGGCGCTGTGTGGCCGGGAGTTCCGGATCGTGTGGAAATTTTCCCCGACGATATTCCCGGTCAGACTGTCGCAAAGCGCCGAGACTTGGCTAACCTCATTCAGACCCAGGTTGAGCAGATTGACGGTGTCCACTCCGCTATCGTTACCGCTAACGGCTCCCGCGTAGACGTTGTTGTCCATAGCGTCTTGGACGACCTCGGCCCCGTGCGTGAAGCTGCACGGAAGAAGACCGACGAAGTTCTAAAGATGCTCGCACCCGTGGGTATTGCACGTAGTCGCGTGCGGATTAAGCATATTAGCTAAAGGAGATACGAATATGCGTTCAGTTTCTGGTGTTTTGAACAGAACTGTCCTGGCCACCTTTGGGCTTCTCCTTGTAGTAGTGTCCTTTTGGCTTTTAGCTTCGGGTTTCAATGCTGGTCAGGCTTGGCCGGAAATTGCGCCTTACCTGGCCTCTGCACAGGACCCGGTAGCTAGCTTTATCGGACCTATGGTGCACACGCCGTGGTTCCTGCCTGTAGTAGCACTGGTATCAGTACTTATTGTCGTTGCCGGCTTGTTCATGCTGGTTGCGCAGGTTCCCCGTAAAGCTGCTGCCTCCCCTTTGAGGTTTAGCGGTTCTGAGGGTGTGCTGATGGCTACTTTGGCACCTGAGGTTCTGGCGCAGGCTCTGTCTGAGCGTGCTCAGGAAGTCCCTGGTGTGGAAAAGTGCGCTGTCTGGGTTACTGGCTCCCCGAAGAGCCTGTGGGTTCAGGCAGAGGCTACTGTCTCTCAGGGGTGTGAGGTTGAGTGGGCTATTGCTGAACTCAAGAACCGACTTAATAATGATGTGGCAGTATCTTTCGGCGCGAGCCCCAAGCAGATTGACGTTCTAGTACGGCTGGAGCGTTCCTCGAAGTCACGTAATGTCTCCGAATCTGTAACTGGCCATCATGCACCCGAAATCACGGGAGAGAGTATTGGCGCATAACCCTCAGAGCGAGGTGGCGCCGGAACCTCAATCCCATCAATACCCCACCGCGCAGCTGAGCGCTTTGTCTGAAGCAACGCAGGACGAGGACAGATACCTTGTTCTGCGTGCTCAGGACGGAGATATTGACGCCTTTGAGAAGCTTGTTGAGCGTTATCAAGGGCGTCTTTTCCGCTCTGCATATATGATTGTTCGGAACCGTCAGGACAGTGAAGATATTGTTCAGGATACCCTCGTCCAGGCTTGGCGTAGCCTTCACCTAGTTCGGGAACCGGCAGCTTTTCGTGGCTGGATTATGCAGATTTGCACTAATAAAGCTACTAGTATGGTGCGTAAGCGTCAGCGTCGTGCCACGGATCCTTATGATGCAGAAGGACTCGAAGGTGTGAGCGCTGCGGCTGAGATGACGTCGAGCAGTACCGCTGACCCGGCTGAGTCCAGTGAAGTTAATGCGCAGATTCAGGCCCTTGCCGATCTTTTGGCGTCCGTGGAACCTGAACTGCGTATAGTATGGATTCTTCGAGAAATCGATGAGATGTCATACGAAGAGATTGCCAAGACACTGAACCTGACAGTTTCGACCGTCCGTGGGAGGCTGGCACGAGCCCGTTCTCTCGTCATACGCCTGATGAAGGAGTGGGCTTGAGTAACACCAAAAACCTCTCAAATAAGGTCCGACACTCAGCAGCGTCGGTGAGGTCAATCGTACGATCCCATGAGCGGGATGATGCAGACACCCGCGAGTACCTACGTTTTATTGCTTCCCTGCACGAAGAATGGGACCGCCTGGAATCTGAAGGGAATGACTCGGTCCTGCCCCGTCGCCCCCTAATGGAAGCTATTCTTGCTGAAACCCGACACGGTAAGCAAGTGGAGATGCCAGCAACAGATTTAGGTCCCTACAGCATGTCTGAGTTTTCGTTGAGGGCTCTTATTCGCCGCGCTGTAGACTCAGTACCCGGTGCACGTTCCTTGCGTTCTTCTTTTGAGCATGCACCTTCAAGCGAAGAGCATCGCGGTCTGGGGGTTCCGGAGGTTGTATCCTGCCGAGTCTCGGCTCACGGTGCCGTTGAAAGCCTACCGCAACTGGCCCAGCAAGTCCGCGAAGCCGTCCGCGAAGCCTGCGATAAGAACCTGGGAGTCTCCCCGACAGTCAATGTACATATCGAGGATATTCATCATGACGACTAACTTTTCTGCCGCCGAGCTACTTCGGCTGGTCACTGCCATTCCCGGAGTACGAGGAATCGAACCTGGGCTGGGTAGCACCCTGAAAGTGATCGGTAGCCGCATGCCGCAGGCCCGCTTTGGCGTAATCGTTGAATCAGGCTCGCGTCAAGCTACTATTGAGGTCGGCATTGACGAATCCAGGCCGGTCAAAGATATCGTACGAGATATCCAAGAGACTGTCATTCGTTCGCTGTCTCAAGCGCAGCAACACGATGAAGAACATTCAAACTCTCAAACCTTAGACTCAACCAGTAGCGATGACGAGAATACCCCGCAGGTTAGGGTGAGGGTCCAGTCCCTCCTGTAGGGGGTCTACCTCAGAAAGCAGCGGAGCCCCGCACTGTACACACAGTGCGGGGCTCCGCCCTATTAACCCTCGCGCGCCACAAAAGGCAGCCGCCTGGGTGTAAGTCTTATCGACCGGGATTAGTGGTCAGCACCAACCATCACGTTGGATGCCTTGATGACTGCGTATGCAGTCTCGCCCACCTTCAGGCCCAGCTCCTTGATGGACTCGTTGGTGATGGAAGCAGAGATAACAACCTCCGGAGCAATCTCAATCTTAACGATGCCGTTGGTTGCACCCTCGGTGATCTCAACAACCTTGCCAGCGAACTGGTTACGTGCAGAAAGCTTCATGAAGCCGTGCCTTTCGTTCATAAAAACCTATAAATGCTCTAAGTACTCTACACGCCGCAGCCACTCAGAAGCACCTTCCAACCAAAATATTACGCACAAACCAGGCAAATTTTATTTTCGGCTTCACCCACGCCCCGAACCCGCCCCAAAAGACCGGCAAAAACCAGCCCCACACATGCGGTTCACACCCGCCAAATGGTATAGTCAGCACGAACGCGAGAATCTTCGCACCCTCCACCGTCGCACCCCCGCCCTCGCTGACGCGCGCCCACACGCCGCAGCACCACCGCAGTAACACCGCGGAAACAGGGGAGCGGCGCATCCGCACAGATCGAAGAAGGAACCATGAGCGAAAACCTCAACGAAATCGAAGCACCCGCCTGCCCCGAATGCAGCGAAAACTACACCTACGAAATGGGTGAACTCTGGGCATGCCCCATGTGTGGCCACGAATGGGAACGCACCGCAGCAGGCGAAACCGAAGAAGAAGCAGGCTCCAAGGTTCTCGACTCCGTCGGTAACGAGCTCGTCGACGGCGACTCCGTTACCATCGTCAAGGGTCTGAAGGTCAAGGGCGGCGCAGACATCAAGGCAGGCACCAAGGTGCGCGGCATCCGCCTGCTCGAATCCCCCGTCAACGGCCACGACATTGAGGCGAAGGTCCCCGGCGCAGGCCAGATGTACCTGAAGTCCTCCGTCGTGAAGAAGGCATAACCCAAGGCGATATAAGCCAAGAAGTATAAAACGCCTCCTGTGAGGCGCAGAAAAGGCGGCACCTCCCGCACTAGCTCACGCTAGGGGAGGTGCCGCCTTTGCATATGAGGGACTCCGTGAGCCCTCAATGGGTCGGATTGCTACTTCCTGCCGGTAAGGCCCAGGTAGACGGAAATAGTCAGCATTGCTGCGAAAATTGAAATAATCCAGCGGATCCAATCAATGCCGCTGGTGTCCGCTACACCCAGCTGGGTCGCTGCCCAGGTACCGATAGCCGCGCCGACAGCACCGCAGATAATGGTCCAAAGAATCGAAATGTTCTGACGACCTCGCATGAAGAAACGTGCGATCGCGCCAATAATTGCGCCGGTAATAATGGTGCCAATAATAGTGCCCATTGTTCTCTCCAAAGGTTGTACACCTGCCGCTGTGACAGGTGGTGTGTTAGTTCTAGTGTAGGCAATGCTGGTTACGGAAAGCTTAATAACGGGTATGTTAAGGTAAACGGCACCTCAATGTTTTACGTGTAAAACACTGAGGTGCCGTTCCTAATGAACGAAGCGACTACTTCGACTTACGCCAAATCTTCAGAGCGCTACAAATCAGCGGCAGCTGCAGGGGCAGGCGACCGTACGCAATAGCCTTACGCTGAGTGGACTGGTTACGCGCATCCAGAGCCATCTGAATGTTCGCGGGGAACACCGCAACAAACAGCAGAGCTGCCAGCAGGCCACCGGCGCGGCGGGTCTTATCATTAGCCAGCAGGGCGGCGGTGCCCAGCTCAGCTACACCCGAACCGTGAGTGTACGCGTGGGCAGGACCCGGCAGATACTTCGGCACAATCGAGTCGAAGGGATCCGGGATGATGAAGTGCAGCGCACCCATCACAGCGAGGGCACGAGCCATGCGAGTAGCCGAGCGCTCAGCGCTGTACTCTTTCTTCTTAAAAATACTCATGCTCCCATTATGCGCCCGTCAGAGGCATATTCTCCGCCTCAACGATGCGCTGAACCGCTGCGTGTTTGACTGTCTAAAATGCGGACTAGGCACGTCAAACAGAAAACATTGTTCAAAAGCAGGTAAGATAGGGAGCAACGGCACCACGTGCGGATGACGCCCCGCCTGCCCTCACCTTTAGGTGAGTCGCCAGACGGAGTAAAACACCGGGTGCCTACCGGAACAATCAAAGGAGTTATACCGTGAAGAAGATTCTGTGCATCGCTATCCTGGCAGGCGCCGCATACTTCGGTTACAAGAAGTTCGTTGCCTAAATAGCTAGCCCTCGGGCACTCTACATATCCTTAAGCAACGGAAAACCCGCCGTCTCACATATGCACCATATGCGAGACGGCGGGTTTCTCGTATGCCCAACCTCCTGGGCATCAAACACGTAGCCTATAAGGTGAATCGGCTATTCGCTCGGCGGAACCTCACCGGTCATCACAACCTTGTTCTGCGAAGAGCTCCAGCTGAACTCAGCAGTTGTGCGGCCGCTCGCGCTGGCGGAGCTCTCATCGCCCTTCACGTAGCGGTAGGTCACGCTAATCGAGCTGTCCGAGGTGCGAGTAATCACCGGGGAGAACGAGTACGGCTCATAGGTTGCGGTACCAATGAACTTGCCGCGGTGGAACAGCAGAATGTGGTGCGCCATCGAGGAGATGCAGCAATCAGACGGGGAAGAACCCGGAATCGCGTCAATCCACGACAGCTCAGCACAGGGGTCGTAACCCTCGTACGTGCGCGAAACGTTCGTCCACTGATCCCACTTGCTCTTATTCTTCAGCTCGCGCAGAGCCTTAGACACCACGGTCGATGCAGAATCAGACGCGCAGGTGGAGTCCTTCTTCGACTCAGACTTAGCTTCAGACTTGGAATCCGACTTCGACTCGGATGCCGTCGGCTCAGCATGAACCGTAATCGTCACCACCGACGGCACTGGAGCAGGCGATGAAGCACTCGGGGTAGCGCTCGCGGATGCACTCGGGCTCGCCGACGGGGTCGGGAACAGTGCCTGAGTGGAGGTCGCGCTCGCGGAAGCAGAAGCGCTACCAGAAGAAGACACCACGGTACCCGAAACAGCAGAATCAGTGCTTGCCGAGCAGGAAGTGACAACAAGAGCTAGAGCGGCGCCCAACGCGGGTAGAGCCAAAGCGGTGCGGCCGGTGAAACGGCGGCGATTAGAAGACATGGATACTCCTGAAGATGCGCGGCAGCGCGCATCGGTGCTGGTCAAGAAGTGAATAGTGAACTCGTCCAGTATAGGGAAAAAGAGGCGGGCACGTGGTGCACGCGGTCAATGCCGTTCGTTACCAGCGCCGTTCGTTACCAGCGCCGTTCGTTACCGTGGCATGGGAGAGCAGCTGCCCTGCGGCAAACCCCCGGCCCAATCACCCAGCACCAAAAACCGGCTAGCAGACCTTATCGTCCGTCAGATAATGCACCAGCCAGGCGCGCCTCGCAGTCGCAATACGCGCCGTAATCCGCGGAAAAACCCACAGACTAATCGCGCCCTGAGCCCACAAAGTCAGCGAAAACAGCAACGGCCGGAACGCAACATCACGCGGATCCACGCCGGGGTTGAGAAGGCGCGCGAGCGCATCCGACAGGAAAATCGACGGGAACATCAGCGACATCAGCACCGTACCCAGCACCCAGCCCGGCCCGAAACAGAGCAGAACCCAGCGGGCACTCATCCGCAGGTTCTTGCGGTGCGCCCAGCGAACTGCCAGCCGCGCAGACGGTACGGATACATCACGCCCAGAATCGAGCCCAGGGACACCACAATAGCCGGCACCACAAAGAACGACAGGGACATCATGAGCGTGGGGGTCAGGTTCTTGTCCTGACTGTGCAGAACCAGCGCCAGCAGGGTGCCAGAAACACCCGTGATCAGACCGATTGCAATAGCCTTCGTATGCACGAACAGGTGCAGGGCATGCGGGTCGCTACTGCGTAGCGCACGCAGCGCATGCTCCTCATCGTGGCCCATCAGGTTCGTTGAGGTGACGTCCGCAACCATCCAGCCGACCATCACCAGCGCAAAACCGGCCGGGCCCTTAAACTCGCTAAACAGCCACGAACGCCAGACGTCCGGGAACAGGTACCAGCAGATTGCCGCCAACAGGGCGTTACACATGAGCGTCTGCGTCTCCACAGGGAAGGGGCGCGTGAACATGCGGCGCAGCTCAGCGCGCACACTCGGACGGTACGTATTCTGCGGATCAACGAGGGCACGACCCTCCACCCGCTGACGGCGCAGGTCCTGACGGAGTGCCCTGAAATTCGTCACGGGGTGCGCCAGCGGCGCAAGGCGGGAAGATACGTGCCTCAAAATACTCACCTGCCCATTGTAGAGGTGCCGCTGAGGCGAAGCGGCACCGCAGAAAATCAGCTATGCGGAAACTCCACCCACTAGAGCCTGTGTCCCCTTGCACACCCGCCGCATCCAAGGGACAATGAAAGCATGGCTGAAGTAACTCTACATAACGAACTCGTAATCCACACCAACGGCGACCTGCCCGCAGTCGGCGCAAAGCTGCCCGAATTTTCGGTTCTCGCGGCTGATCTCTCCGAGATTTCCTCCGCAGATTTCGCAGATAAGAACCTGGTGCTGAACATCTTCCCCTCCGTCGACACCGGTGTCTGCGCAAATAGCGTCCGCACCTTCAACAAGCAGGCTGCAGGCCTGGAGAACACCGTCGTGCTGTGCGTCTCCAACGACCTGCCCTTCGCAATCGGCCGCTTCTGCGCAGCCGAGGGCATTGAGAACGTTGTGACCTCCTCCGCTTTCCGCTCCTCCTTCGGTGAGGACTTCGGCGTGAAGCTCGTGGACGGCCCGCTGGCTGGTCTGCTGGCACGTTCCGTGGTCGTCGTGAACCCCGCTGGTGAGGTTGTCTACACCGAGCTGGTTCCCGAAACCACCAACGAGCCCAACTACGAAGCAGCCCTGGCAGCTATCAAGTAAGCCCTAATAGCTATCAACTAGTAGCTATCAAGTAAGCTTAGTACGGGACCGGACGTAAGCCCGGCACCCGCATAGTACTTCCGTCAGGGACACCTGGCGGTACACAGCACAGCAGATACTGAACGTCTACAGCGCATGATCTAGGGTTCACCCACACATGCGGCTGGCGACAGCATAACGCCCCGCCCACCCGGTATTTCGGGTGGGCGGGGCGCTTTACTATATCCAGACTTAGTGCGCGATTCAGACTTAGTGTGCAGAGGCGTCGGGATTGCCGGGAGCGTCGGTTGCGGCGGGCTCCTCGTCCGCGACCAGCATATGCTCCGGCAGGGTGCCGCGGCGCTTAGCTACCACAAAACGCGACACCAGCAGCAGAATGTACACCACCATCGAAATCAGTAGCATCGATTGCGGCGACACCAACAAACCAACCGCCGCAGACACGCCTGCGATAGCCGCGGTGGTATGGTCTTTTGAACTCTGATATGCATCGATGGCGAGCACTGCAAAGAGTGCCGTCATCACAAAATCCACGCCCTTGAGCTCACTCAAGAAGCTTGCACCTAGTACGTAGCCGAGCGTTGCGCTCGCTAGGACGCTCAAATGCAGGCCCGCGTGAATCCACAGGATGCGGGAGGCACGCAGCTTATGGCGGTCCGGGCCCGTATTCAGTGCATACGCCTCATCAATGAGCGTGTACACGGTGTAGAACTTCGCCAAGCCGCCACGCACCCGCTCAATCGGGTAGGACAGACCGTACATGAGGTGGCGGGAATTAATGAGCAGAGTCATCACGGCGATAGAGAACAGCGAGGCATGATTCGAGATCATGTCGATCAGCACGAACTCTACGGAACCGGCAAAAACCAGGAGCGGCAGCAGGGGCGCCACCCAGAACGGCAGACCGTAACTGTGCACCAGCACGCCCAGACCAATGCCGACAAAGAACAGGCCCAGCATAATCACACCGGCAACGCGCATCGCCTCGGCGAAGCCGCTCTCGCGCGGCTGCTGCGGCCCCTGTGCATCGGGGGAGGCGGGAGCCTCCACCACGGGAATCATGCCGGTTAGCGGAAGCGCAGAAGCAATGACCTGCTCCACCTGCTCGGGAGAAGCCTGATGGGGCGCGGGTTGGCTCGCCTGCTGCGGTGCAGGCTGAGAAGAAGTAGCAGGGGAAGAAATAGAGTTCTTAGAGATGTTCATCGTGACCCTCCTAGAAAACCCAGTTAGCCAGCACAACGCAGGTGACGGTACCCGCAACCATGCTTAGCACCATATTCTTGCGCCACAGGTGCGCCCCCACGGTCACCACCAGGCCCGCCAGGTACGGTGCCGCTGTAGCGAATGAAGAATAATTAATCTTCGCCACAGCATAAATGGCAAGCAGCGCGACCGCGCCGAGCGGAATCCAGTGGCTGAGCGCATCCAAAAGTTCGGAGCCAGCCAGAGCCTTCTTCAGACCGAAGGGAAGCAAACGAAGCAGGAACGTAATACCTGCAGCCACAAGAATTGCGGCAAGAATATAGCCGGTGGTCACTTCACTGTTCATGAAGATTTTCTCTTTCTGCACATACTCAGCGAAAGACCCCGAAAGAGTGCCCCGAAAAGAGCGGAAGAGCCCTGAAAGAGGCGCGCGGGTGAAGCCGTGAAAGCATCCGCGAAAAAGGGTAGGGAGAGCCCAACCGAAGAAGGGGCTGGGGGCTAAGTAGTGCGGTAGGTACGTGAGTTGATGAAAGCCGCGAAACGAAGAGGCGGAGGGTCGTTCCTCCTACACGAGTTTTCTGCGTGGATAGTTGCGCTCGGCAGTAGTTCAGCGCGGACAGTTGCGCGCGGCAGTAGTTCTCGTGTGTGACCTCGGGTGATGCCGCTCCCGGTGCGGTGTTACTCCGGGGCGGCACAGCGTTCTGCGTCGCTAGTTTCCTTAGCGGTGTCTTTCATCTGAGTCATGGTGTACCTTCACCTCTGGGAGCCTCCGCGCAGGTTCGCGCGGGAGGCATCTTAGTAATCCTAGAAATAGAAAGAGTGGAGAGCGAAGCTCCACTCATCTATCCTAACCGGTTTCGAACACGTATGTAACGTTCTTATCGCTGTGTGGAAGCGGGAGCATCAGCGGTATCGGCGCTTTCAGCCTCAGCCGCTACCTCATGCACAGCACGATGCGGCAGAGTACCGCGGCGCCTCGCCACCGGGAAACGCGCCAGCAGCAACACCACATACGAACCCAGAGCCACCACCAGGAACGAGGACGGCACGAAAATCAGCGCAATCGCAGCCGAAACCGCAACAAAGAGCGCCGTCACACGATCCGGGTTAGCGCGGTAGCCGTCCATCGCAAGAACCGTGAAGATAGCCACCATCACGAAATCCACGCCCTTCAGACTGCTGAGGAAGCTTGCGCCCAGCACATACCCGAGGATTACACTCAGAACCCAGGACACGTAAATCAGCACGTTCACCCACAGAATGCGCGCCCCCGAACGCTCATTACGATCGGGACCGGAGTTAACCGCGAACGCCTCATCGCAAAGAGTGTGAATCGCCAGAGCCTTAGCCCAGAAACCCTTCACATTGTGCAGCGGGTAGGAAAGGCCGTACACCAGGTGGCGCGCATTCACCAGGAACACCGTCAACGCAATCGACGCTAGGGACGCTCCACCACTGACCATACCCACCATCAAAAACTCCACCGAACCGGCAAAAACTAGGGCAGATAGCAGTGGCGCAGTCCAGATCGGCAGGCCGTGCGCGTTGAGGATAATACCCAAACCCAAACCCAACACAGCGATACCGAGCATCACCACGGAAGAATCGGCAACAGCCAAGCGGAAATCACTCTGCGTGCTCGTACGCCCAGTGTCGGGACGCCCAGTGCCGGGGGTCTGTGCCATAAAAGAGTTCCTTGTGTATGTTGTGCTCTTCAAAAAATCTACTGTGTGCGTGAGGGACTTCGAAGCTCCGCCGCGGCTTTCCAGTGTATAGGAGCAAGCGGTTGACCGACGAGAAAAAGAGTTCGGGAATAAAATATGAGAAACACGCTTATAGTGAGTGACACTAAACAATGCGGTGCTGAATAACCTAGCGACCGCGCAGACAACCCGAAAGGAACCTCAATGGCCGAGCAGAACAACGCTGAACAGAACAACGCTGAGCAGAACAACACCGTGCAGACTGCTGAAGAGCAGAAGAAGGTGTACTCGCGCCAGCAGGAACGCCGCGAACTCGACAACTACCGCCAGACCAAGATCGAGCGCATCGACCGCCTGCGTTACCGTGCCTACGGTGCCAACGGCGCAACCCTCGACTTCGGTGTGGGTGAGGGCCTGCTGACCCCGGTCGAGCTGCTGCTCGCCGCAATTGCCGGCTGCTCCTCCGTGGACGTGGACGCGGGCACCTCTCGCCGCTCCACCCCCGAGGTGTTCGAGGTGCTCGCCTCGGCGCTGAAGCAGACCGAAGACGGCGCGGTGCGCCTCGACGACATTGAGGTGGACTTTGATGTGCGATTCCCCGAGGATGAGCAGGGCGTCAAGGCGCAGAAGATGGTGGACCGTCTGATTCAGCTCAGTGAGCAGAAGGACTGCACTGTTTCTCGTACCGTGGAGCACCCCACGAACGTTTCGTTCCACAACCTGGCTGACTAAAGCCGGGTGAGCTAAAAGCCTGGCGAAGTAGATAAGCCAGAGGAACCCAGTAAACAGGATTTGAACCCTCCCGTACCGCTTGTAATGAGATGGTATGGGAGGGTTTTTCTGTGTTTTTGTGGTTTTGGGTGGAAAAGAGCCTAAAAAGCGAGTAGGATTGACCCTCAGATTAGGAAAACTTACGGTACGTAAGAAATCCTTATGATTGAAGAATTTCTTGACCCAGGCACAAACCTTCGGCGGCACCACCCGCAGCAAGACTAGACTGGACACCAGACTAGAGCGCTAGCAAACGCACGAAGCAATAGCCTCAGAAAGAAGACCTGACATGGCACAGCCTACAGAGACTTCCGGCGCTGCATCGGAAGCCACCCCCGCAGAGGGTGAACTGAAGCGAGGCCTCTCCGCCCGCCACATGCAGATGATTGCAATCGGCGGCGCAATCGGCACCGGCCTCTTCGTCGCCTCCGGTAAGACCATCTCCACCGCAGGCCCCGGCGGCGCAATCCTCGCCTACGCCCTCATCGGCATCATGGTGCTCTTCCTCATGCAGTCCCTCGGCGAGATGGCTGCGCACCTGCCCGTCCCCGGCGCATTCCAGACCTACGCGGCACGCTACGTGTCCCCGTCCTTCGGCTTCGCCATGGGTTGGAACTACTGGTTCAACTGGGCGATTACCGTCGCCGCCGAGCTCGTCGCCGTCGGCGAGGTGATGAGGTACTGGTTCCCGGACATCCCATCCTGGGTGTGGGCGGCAGGATTCCTCGTGCTGCTGACCGGCATCAACGCCCTCTCGGCACGCTCCTACGGTGAAAGCGAATTCTGGCTCGCCACCATCAAGGTCGTTACGGTGGTCGTCTTCCTCATCGCGGGTATCGCCATGATCTTCGGCATCCTGGGTGGTAGCTCCCCGGGCGTCTCCAACTGGACCGTCGGTGAGGCACCCTTCGTCGGCGGCGCACCCGCCGTACTCGCCATCTTCATGGTGGCAGGCTTCTCCTTCCAGGGCACCGAAATGATTGGTGTGGCTGCCGGCGAATCTGAGAACCCCCGCCGCGACGTGCCCCGCGCACTGACCAGCGTGTTCTGGCGCATCATGCTCTTCTACATCGGTGCGATGGTCGTCATCGGCTTCCTGATTCCTTACTCCGACCCGAACCTGCTCACCGCAGCGGACGGCAACATCAACATCTCCCCGTTCACCCTCATCTTCGAGCGTGCGGGCATTGCCTTCGCGGCAGCCATCATGAACGCCGTGATCCTCTCCGCAGTGCTCTCTGCAGGTAACTCGGGCCTGTACGTTTCGGCTCGTATGCTTTTCGCGCTCGCCCAGGAGGGTAAGGCACCGAAGATGTTCACCCGCATCAACTCCGGCGGCGTGCCCATGAACGCGCTGCTGGCTACCGCAGCTATCGGCGCGGTCGGCTTCATCGCCGCACTGCTCTCGCCCGATGGTGCGTACCTGTGGCTGGTGAACGTGTCCGGTCTGGCTGGCTTCATCACCTGGGTGGGTATCGCCGTGGCTCACTACCGTTTCCGCCGCGCGTACCTGAAGCAGGGCAATAGCCTGAAGGACCTGCCTTACGTGGCGCCGTTCTTCCCCGCGGGCCCGATTATCGCCTTCCTCATGTGCCTGGTCGTTATTGGCGGCCAGAACTACGAGGCGTTCCTGAGCGGCGACTGGGCTGGCGTGCTCAGCTCCTACATTGGTCTGCCCGTGATTATCGCGGTCTGGCTGGTGCACCGCGTGGTCACTCGTGACCGCCTGATTCCGCTGGAGCAGATTGATGTGAGCGGCATCGAGGTTAAGGCTTCGAAGTAACGCGAACGCCAGCTGATAACGCCTGCGTCAGCTGATTGAATGAACTGATACGTGAAGAGCCGCCGGTTCCCCTGATTGAGGGGAGCCGGCGGCTCTTTGCTATGCGCGGTTTACACCGGGCGGGTGGGCTAGACTGTGCGCCCTGCAGCTCTTAGGAATGGCGGCGCGAACGCAGAACGCTCAAGCCAAGACCCGCACAGATCGCGGCAACGCCAATGCCAACAATCACGCCAACACTGGATGCGCCGGTGTTCGCCAGGGTAGCCTTCTTGGGGCTGCTCTCCTTAGCGAGGCTGTCCTTTGCCAGGCCGTCCTTTGACAGGGTGTCCTTAGCCGAGCGGGCGGCGGTCACCGGAGCCTCCTGAGAGGGCTTGCTCTGAGCTGGCTTGCTCTTGGGATGCGCTACGGTTGCGTCCTCCAGCTTGTCAGCGTTGGGGGTCTTATCGGCAACCGGTGCTTCCGGCAGTGCAGGAACCGTCGGCGCGTCGGTCGGGTTCACGCCCACGGTTGCTTCCGGCAGAGCGGGAACCGTGGGTGCGTCGGTCGGGTTCACGCCTACGGTTGCCTCGGGCAGGGGTGCTACGGTCGGTGCGTCAGTGGGGTTCACGCCAATGGTTGCCTCGGGCAGGGGTGCTACGGTCGGTGCGTCAGTGGGGTTCACGCCAATGGTTGCCTCGGGCAGGGGAGCCACGGTGGGAGCATCGGTCGGGTTTACACCCACGGTTGCCTCGGGCAGGGGTGCTACGGTCGGTGCGTCAGTGGGGTTCACGCCGACTGTTGCTTCCGGCAAGGGTGCTACGGTCGGTGCGTCAGTGGGGTTCACGCCGACTGTTGCTTCCGGCAAGGGTGCTACGGTCGGTGCGTCAGTGGGGTTCACACCTACGGTTGCTTCCGGCAGGGGTGCTACGGTGGGTGCGTCGGTGGGGTTTACGCCAATGGTTGCCTCGGGCAGGGGCGCTACGGTGGGTGCGTCGGTCGGGTTCACACCAATGGTTGCCTCAGGCAGGGGCGCTACGGTCGGTGCGTCGGTCGGGTTCACACCGATAGTTGCCTCAGGCAGAGGAGCCACCGTCGGAGCATAGGTCGGAACCGCAGAAACCACGGGCTCCTGCGCGAAAAGCTCAAGAGGCTTCTGAGCATCAAACGAACCGTACTCAGCACCCTCAACTCCGGCAGCCATGGTGCCCGCAATGTACTTGTGAGAGGTATTCAGCGTCGCCGCAACATCCGCCGGGACCTTCACCTCCGTCTCAAAAGCACCGTTGTGAATCTGCGAAGCAGGTACGGTCACCTCAGCCACGAAACGCATACCCTGCTGAGGAAAACGGCCGGGAACCCACACATTCGTATCAGACACCACCACGCGCACACCGTGCGGGGTCGCCTCACCGGTGTAGCCGGTACCGCGCACCTTCAACACAGTCTCACCCTTGGTGTTCAGACGCGGCGAATCCACGTGCAGAACCGGTGCGGCGCTATCCTTCACAACGTCCATGCGCAGAACCTGACCGCCACCGTAACCATCAACGATGATATTAGCGACGAAGCTGTAGTTCTTCGCCGGGTCAATCAGGCTACCGGGAACGTAATGGGTCGCAGTCGCCGTGCCATCCTTGAACGGGCCCTCAACGCGCACCGTCTGAATCGGGTTCAGAAACGGGAAACCCCTATGGTTTGCCTCGTGCAATGCCGGGGCAAAAGCGGTAGTTTTCGCGGGCAGTTTCGACGCCTTGAACGTAATCTTGTTCAGACGCAGGGCAGTCTTCAGCTGACGGGTATTGGTCTCAACCTTGTAGTTGTAGACCGTAATAACCGGCGGGTTATCCGGATTCGGGGTATTAGCCGCTGCAACAGAAGGCAGAGCGCCCAGGCTCAAGGATGCGGCAAGAAGAACAGAAGCGCCGGCGCTACCGTAGCGGCGGGCGTGGGAAGAGTTAGCCATCATGAACTTCCTTCTACATGGGTGATTGAGTGATCCGCACTCTTCCTGTATCGCGCCAAGTCGAGTGCGTATACGGTACCGCGACATCGCGGTTAATTACACCGTAACACGCACCTAAACGCATGAACCGGATATAAGATAACTCGCCGAAATATTACGTAAAACCAATGCCTACAGGACGCACAAATAGGGGGGATGAATAAGACAAACACACACAGCGTCGGCTGGAGGATACGGAAATGCTAGGGTAGAAAGATGCCCACGCAGAAGAACCCACAGAACCGAGTAGAAGCAGCCCCGCCCGCCGAACCCAACGCTACTGAGTACAGCGCTACTGAGCACAGCGCCATCGACAGCACGCACCGCGTCGTGAACGTGTGTGCTGTAGCAATCCGCAACCGGGACGGGCTCGTACTCACCGTGCGCAAACAAGGAAGCGACGGGTTCATGATGCCCGGCGGCAAACCCGAACCGGGGGAGACCCCGCTACAGACCGCCTGCCGCGAAGTGAACGAAGAAATCGGGCTCACCCCCGACCCCACCCGGATGCACCATCGCGGACTCCTGGAAGCGGCGGCACTGAACGAGGCAGGCTTTACGGTACGCGCCGAAACCTACGAATACGCACCCACCGACGAACAACACGAGCTATTGGCTTCTCTGGTGCCGCAGGCAGAAATCGCTGAGCTGCGCTGGGTCAACCCCGCCATGAGCAGCCCCTTCGATTCTGCATCGCAGGCACCGCTGAATACCGAGCAGATTTTCCCGCTGCTGGCACGCACCCCGCTACCGTAACCACCACCCCTGACGCGCCCCTGAACCGGCTGGCGGCACACATGAGGTACACAGGTGCATCCGGTACCCTCAACACAGCAACATCTATCGCGGGTAGAACGCATAGAGGCGCTCCACCCCGGAAACCCCCATACACCCCAAGGAGAACCATGAAGAAGACTGACTACAACCTCGCCGTCTACTGCGGGGCACGCTCCGGCAATGACCCGCTCTTCACCACCCGCGCCCAGGAGCTCGGCACCCTCTGCGCCCAGAACAATATTGGCGTGGTGTACGGTGGTGGCCGCACCGGCCTCATGGGCACCGTTGCGGGCGCAACCTTGGACGCCGGCGGCGTGGTTTACGGCGTGGTGACCCACAAGCTGGTTGGCCTGGAGGGCGTGTACCCCGGCCAGACCACCCTCGACATTGTGGACACCATGCACCAGCGCAAAATCGCCATGATCGACAAGGCTGACGCGTTCGTCGCCATGCCCGGCGGCCCCGGCACCCTCGAAGAGTTCTTTGAAGTTTTCAGCTGGCAGTTCCTCGATATTCACTCCAAGCCGGTCGCCCTGTTGAACGTCAACGGCTACTGGGACAAGCTCATCGACGCCATGCACTACATGGCGTCCACCGGCCTGCTCAACGAACGCTACCTGGACGAGCTCATCATCGTCACCACCCCCGAAGAGCTGCTGGAGGCGCTTGCCAAGGACCTGGAGCGCCGCGCCGCCGAAAAGAACACTGCTGAATAAAACCAACACTGCATAAAACTAACGCAGAAAACGAGATCGACTATGGCAACCACCCCCAACCAGGCACGCACCCTGCTGCTGACCTTCTTCGGCCCGTTTCCCGGCGTGCCCGTGAACCCCACCGTGGCGCTCGCCGAAGGCGCTCAGCGTCTGCTGACCCGGATGCGCCCGGATTTGAACGTCATCACCCGGGAGCTGCCCGTCAGCTACGACGGTTCCAGCACCGCCCTGCGCGCTGCCCTGCAGGATGTGCAGCCCGACGCGCTCATCAGCCTGGGCGTGGCGGTTGGCCGCGACGTGGTCAGCCTCGAACAGGTCGCTATCAACCTGGACTCCGCCGGTATTGAAGATAACGACGGCGACCAGCGCTGCGATGAGCCGATCGCTCCGGGCGGTCAGGAGGCGTACTTCTCCTCCCTGCCGGTGCGCGCCAGCTTTGAGCGTCTGCGTGCGGCGGGGGAGCCGGTCGAGATTTCGTACACCGCCGGAACCTACGTGTGCAACCACGTGTTCTACGAGGGCCAGCGCATCAGCCGTGAACTGGGGCTGAGCATCCCCGCCGGGTTCGTGCACGTGCCCGCAACCCATGCTGACGGTGAAGAAACCACCGAAGACACCGGCATGACTGCTCACCGTGACGCCGGTGGCGTGGTGCGTGACGAGCAGGGCATCCCGCAGCTGCCCGAATCCACCGTGGTGCGCATTATCGCTGAGGTCGCCTCCGACACCCTGCCCGCAGTGAACTAGTAGCACGGTATAGAGCTAAAACCCGCATAGCAAAACCGCCGGATAGCCTCCCTAACTGGGAGCCTATCCGGCGGTTTGTGCATCCTATACCCGCAGGCCATAAAACCCTCGGGGCTATGTTTGAGCTACTACTTGGTGCGGTTCTTCAGGTAGTAGTCAATCAGCGAAGCGGTCGAAGAATCCTGACGAGCCAGAACCTCGCGGTCACCCTCAATAGCGGGAACCAGGTCCAGCGCCAGCTTCTTACCGAGCTCAACGCCCCACTGGTCGAAGGAGTCAATACCCCAAACAACACCCTGAACGAAGGTGATGTGCTCGTACAGGGCAATCAGGGAGCCCAGAACGCGCGGGGTCAGGCGCGGCGCCATGATGGAGGTGGAGGGGCGGTTGCCGCTGAAGATACGTGCGTTGACCACGTGCTCTGCGGTGCCCTCTGCACGAACCTCTTCCTCGGTCTTGCCGAAGGCGAGAGCCTGAGACTGCGCGAAGAAGTTAGCCAGGAACAGCTCGTGAACATCCTGCTCGCCGTCCTTGGTCGGGTGGACCGGGTTAGCGAATGCCAGGAAGTCCGCGGGAATCAGGCGGGTACCCTGGTGGATCAGCTGGTAGAAAGCGTGCTGGCCGTTGGTGCCGGGCTCGCCCCAGAACACTTCACCGGTTGCGTAGTTGACGAAGGAGCCGTCCGCGCGAACGGACTTGCCGTTGGACTCCATGGTCAGCTGCTGCAGGTATGCGGGGAAGCGGTGCAGGTACTGGTCGTAGGGCAGAACCGCGTGGGTTTCAGCACCCAGGAAGTTTACGTTCCAGATGTTCAGCAGACCCATGAGAACGGGTACGTTCTGAGCCAGGGGAGCGGTGCGGAAGTGCTCATCCATTGCGTGGAAGCCAGCGAGGAAGTCAGCGAAAACCTTCGGGCCGAAAACGATAGCCAGGGAGGTACCGATTGCGGAGTCTACAGAGTAGCGGCCGCCAACCCAGTCCCAGAAGCCGAAAGCGTTCTCGGGGTCAATGCCGAATGCTGCGACCTTATCCAGTGCGGTGGAGACAGCCACGAAGTGCTTAGCCACAGCCTCGGATGCTTCCTTACCTTCCAGAGCGCCAGCCTCAGCCAGTGCGGACAGCAGCCACTCGCGTGCCACGCGCGCGTTGGTCAGGGTTTCGAGGGTACCGAAAGTCTTGGACGCGACGATGAACAGGGTGGTCTCGGGGTCCAGGCCGGAGACCTTCTCAGCCACGTCGGTCGGGTCAATGTTGGAGATGAAGCGTGCGGTGATGCCTGCATCAGCGTAGGGCTTGAGAGCCTCGTACACCATGACCGGGCCCAGGTCGGAGCCACCGATACCGATGTTCACAACGGTCTCGATGCGCTTGCCGGTGATGCCGGTCCACTCGCCGTTGCGCACGCGCTCAGCGAATGCGTAGATCTTCTTCAGCACGGCGTGAACGTCTGCGTCTACGTCCTGGCCGTCAACGGTCAGTGCCGGGGTATAACCCTCGGGGCGGCGCAGCGCGGTGTGCAGTACGGCGCGGTCCTCGGTGACGTTAATGTGCTCGCCAGAGAACATTGCCTCGCGAGCCTGCTCCAGCTTGACCTCTTCAGCGAGCTTGACCAGCAGCTCAAGGGTTTCGGAGGTAATCAGGTTCTTGGACAGGTCGACGTGCAGTTCGTCGGCGGTGAAGCTGAGCTTCTGCGCGCGTTCCGGGTCAGCGGCAAACCATTCGCGCAGGTTCGGAGTGAGGGACTTGTGATGAGCGGACAGAGCGGACCACGCGGAGGTGGTCGTAGGGTCAATAGAAGTAGTCATGTTTCCATTCTCTTATTTTCGGGTGTCTATGTCACCTCTTTCGAGAGTGATATGGGACGATACGGCGAAAAAATCGAAACCTGGCACACTATTGTGGGCCTTGCAACATCAAGATGTAGAGTAAAACCTATGACTTCTTCACCTGAACACACGCCCGCTGACACTCACACACCGCGCTACTTGCTCGTCTCCCGCGAAGGGGAAACCCTGCTCAGCGATGACGGAACCCTGCACTACCTGACCGGTATCGGTACTGCCGAGCCGCTGACCGAAGACGCTATCCTTGCGCGCAGCGTGATTCGCCCCGCCGCCTACGGTGCTGACGCCCAGAAGAATAGTGAGGCAGAGGTGCACGTGCTCTACTGTGAGGATGAAACCCTCGTGCAGGTCGCCGCCGACCTGAACAACCCTCGGGTGCGCGCCTCCACCAGTGGTTTCCGCTACTACCCGGTGCACGAGGACCCGGAAGGCCGCGCCCACTACGCCACCGCCCTGGCACGCCGCGACTACCTCATCGACATGCGCTACTCCGCCTACAGTGGCGAGGAGGCGCCCCTCGGCTCCAAGGGAATCCGCCGCACCGCCTCCGGCGAGATGGTGTTCCCCCGTATCGAACCCGCCGTGATGGCGCTGGTGACCAGCCGCGATGGCGAGCGCGTGCTGCTGGCGAATAACCGCCAGTGGCACCCCAACCGCTTCGCCCTCATCGCGGGTTTCGTTGACCCCGGCGAGAACCTTGAAGAGGCGATTGCCCGCGAAGTCTACGAAGAGACCGGCCTGCACACGCTCAGCACCGAGTACCGTATGAGTGACGTGTGGCCTTTCCCGCGCTCGCTCATGATTTGCTACCGGGCGCGTGTGGATGAGAACGAACCCATCATCCATCACGACGGTGAGATTCGTGCCGCACGCTGGTTTACCGCCGCTGAGCTGCGTGAGGCGATTGCTATTTCAGAGGAGCGCGGTAACAGCGACGAGGACGACCCCGCCAAGCTGGAGTTGCCCGGCACGAACGCTGTTGCCCGCCGCATGATTGATGAGTGGCTCGCAGAAAAGCCCTAGTGATACACTGGTAGCTAAGCCCAACGGAGGGGGGTCCGTTTTGGCGTGCCCGGAAACGTTCTCATCGCAGAGCGGGCCCACTGGCATACACTCAAACCGGCAAACACCCCCAGATAACCTATCTAAGGTACTGCCCCGTGACCCCCCGCGCCTTCTAGAGCGCACCCGCTGGCAAGACTATCCCCTAGATTTAAGCGAGAAACTTAACGCATGTCTGAAAACACCGCTTCGCGCCCCGACCTTCGCAATGTGGCCATCGTGGCACACGTTGACCACGGCAAGACCACCATCGTCGACGCGATGCTGCAGCAGACCCACGCCTTCTCTGCCCACGCAGATGTTGAAGACCGAGTCATGGACTCCGGCGACCTCGAAAAGGAAAAGGGCATCACCATTCTGGCGAAGAACACCACCGTGTTCTACAACGGCCCTTCCGCCAACGGTGAGACCATCACCATTAACGTTATTGACACCCCCGGCCACGCAGACTTCGGTGGCGAGGTGGAGCGCGGCCTGTCCATGGTTGACGGCGTTGTGCTGCTCGTGGACGCATCCGAAGGTCCGCTGCCCCAGACCCGCTTCGTGCTGCGTAAGGCACTGGCTGCTAAGCTGCCCGTGATCCTCGTGGTGAACAAGGTTGACCGCCCCGACTCCCGTATCGACGAGGTTGTTGGCGAGTCCATGGACCTGCTGCTCGGCCTGGCATCTGACCTGGCGGACGAAGTTCCGGACCTGGACCTGGACGCTGTGCTGAACGTTCCGGTGGTGTACGCATCCGGTAAGGCTGGCGCTGCATCCCTGAACCAGCCCGCAGACGGCCAGCTGCCCGACAACGACGACCTTGAGCCGCTGTTCAAGACCATCATCGAGCACGTGCCCGCCCCCACCTACGACCCCAACGAGGTTCTGCAGGCACACGTGACCAACCTGGACTCCTCCCCGTTCCTGGGTCGTCTGGCACTGGTCCGTATCTTCAACGGCACCCTGAAGAAGGGCCAGACCGTTGCGTGGGCACGTCACGACGGTGAAATCAAGAACGTCCGCATCTCTGAGCTACTGGCTACCAAGGCTCTTGAGCGTGTTCCCGCAGAGTCCGCTGGCCCCGGCGAGATCGTCGCAGTGGCTGGTATCGAGGACATCACCATTGGTGAAACCCTCACCGACGCTGAGAACCCCAAGCCCCTGCCGCTGATCAAGGTGGATGATCCTGCGATCTCTATGACCATCGGTATTAACACCTCCCCGCTGGCTGGCCGTGTCAAGGGCGCAAAGGTCACCGCACGTCAGGTGAAGGACCGCCTGGACCGCGAGCTGATCGGTAACGTGTCCATCAAGGTTCTGCCCACCCAGCGTCCGGATGCGTGGGAAGTTCAGGGCCGTGGCGAGCTCGCCCTGGCTATCCTCGTGGAGCAGATGCGCCGCGAAGGCTTCGAGCTGACCGTGGGTAAGCCCCAGGTGGTTACCAAGACCATCGACGGCAAGGTCTACGAGCCCATGGAGCACATGATCATTGACGTGCCCGAGGAGTACCTGGGTGCTGTCACCCAGCTGATGGCTGCACGTAAGGGCCGCATGGAGAACATGGCGAACCACGGTACCGGTTGGGTCCGTATGGAGTTCGCTGTTCCCGCACGTGGTCTGATTGGTTTCCGTACCCAGTTCCTGACTGAGACTCGCGGTGCCGGTATTTCTTCCTCCTACTCGATTGAGCACGAGCCTTGGGCTGGCGAGATTGAGTACCGCACCAACGGTTCGCTGATTGCTGACCGTGCCGGCGTGGTGACCCCCTACGCAATGATTAACCTGCAGGAGCGCGGCACCTTCTTCGTGGAGCCCACCTCCGAGGTGTACGAGGGCATGATCGTTGGTATGAACTCCCGTGCAGACGACATGGAAGTTAACATCACCAAGGAAAAGAAGCTGACCAACATGCGTTCTTCGACCGCGGACAACTTCGAAAACCTGACCCCGCCGAAGAAGCTGACCCTGGAAGAGTGCCTGGAATTCGCTCGCGAAGACGAGTGCGTTGAGGTGACCCCCGAGGCGATTCGTATCCGTAAGGTCATCCTGGACTCCAACGAGCGTGTCCGCGAGTTCCGCCGCCGCGCCCGTGCCAACGACTAATACTGCGCGAACTAATAGCGCGTTAGCGACTCACCTGCTGTAGCGGGTGCTGTCGTTGCGTAAGAACCGCCGCTGCCTTCTGAAGAGGAGGTAGCGGCGGTTCTGTTTAACCGCCCCGATTCGTTCGGGAAATATTGTCGGGGCGACGGGGAGAGAAGGGGGAGGTGAATAGGGCGCTTCTGCTTTCTGCCTAAAACTGCTTCCGAAAAGCCTGAACACCCCGCGCTGTACATGCGAGTGTGTAAGATAAAATAATGCGCCTGCACGGTGGCGGCACCCGTCCGCTACTCAACGTCTGCTGATCAACGATGTAAATTGCTGGCGCGATTTGACCGTCTAAGAAACCCAACCCTGCGTATGAGAGGGAAAGCCTGTGTCTGAAACCGAGAACACTCAGCCTGATTCTGCGACCCCCAGCTACCCTACGCAGGGTGAGCGTATCACTCCCGGTTCCCGCCGTGACCTGCTGCCGAATAATTACGATGCGAAGAAGGCACGCATCCTGTTTGTGCACGCACACCCGGACGACGAAACTTCCTCAACCGGCGCAACCATGGCGTACTACGCGCAGAAGGGTTCTGAGGTGTACCTGCTGACCGCGACCCGTGGCGAGCTGGGCGAGGTCATCCCCGAGGAACTACACCACCTGGAGGTCGGTAAGCCCGGTTGCCGCGATAACGGTGAGGCGCTGGGCGAGTACCGTACCGGTGAGCTTGCCGGTGCTATTAAAGCACTGGGTGTGAAGAAGCAGTTCTTCCTGGGTCAGGCGCCTGCCGTGGCTGAGGGCACGCTGCCCCTGTACCGTGATTCCGGTATGGCGTGGGGCCCGGAGGGTAAGCCCGTCGCCAACCCGGTGGCGGCGGCTGATTCGTTGACCGCGCAGCCTCTGGAACCGCAGGCTCAGGCGCTGGTTGCCGCTATCCGCGCCCTCAACCCGGATGTTCTTGTCACCTACGATTCGGACGGGGGTTACGGCCACCCCGACCACGTGCGCGTGTATGAGATTGTGCACCGTGCCCTGCAGATCCTTGAAGATGACGAGGACCGCCCGATTCTCACCTGGGGTATTGAGGGCGAGTTCGACGCGGCGGATCAGCGCGTGCAGGCGGCAATCTACGGTGATGGCACCGCCAAGCGCAAGGCGATGGAGGCGCACCGCACCCAGATCACGGTCGTAGACGAGAAGACTTTCGAGTACTCGAATAAGGTGCCGCAGAAGATTTCTGCCGTGGAGACTTTCCGTGTGCTCGACGGCGACCCGACTGCGACCGTGCATCCGAAGCCGCAGGAGGCTGGTCTGGTGGCGGGCGTTCTGACCGGCTCGATTCTGGGTATTTTTGCCGGTATTGCCGGGTCGATCTACCACGCTTGGGTCGTGTATGCGGGGGATACCGCCCTGCCCCTCGGCTTGCTGGTGGCGTACCTGACGGTTTTCTTTACCGCCCTGTGGTGTGCCCTGTCGTTGCGTCGCGGCTACGCGGCGGCGGTCGTGGCTGTTGCAGTGTTCGTGACCGTGTACGTGCTCGGTTACGGTCGCCCCGATTCGCCGTTTGTTCTGGTGAACCCGGGCCATTCGGCGATTGGCTTCTACGGTGCCCTGTGGTGGTTTGGTGCCCCGGTTGCGGCGATGCTGGGCATGCTCGTGTACACGCGCGCTCGCGTGAAGGACGCGCAGTATTTCTCGCCGCGTGCGGCGCATCAGCGTGCGCGCGCTAAGAAGTAGCCTGAAGGCTATTACTATGTCATATCGTGGGGGAGGGGTGTTCCGGTTAGCCGGGACGCCCCTCCTGCTGTTTTGGGCGCGGCACAGTTGCTGTCTTCTGCACCCGCCGGACAGAGGCCCGGATAGCGGAAAATAGGGAAGAAAATTTATGCGTTATTCGGTGAATTTAGCGGGGTTGAAATAGCGGCGACCTCATCAAAAAATTCATGTGACGAAGATTTCATTTTTGGCTTAATCTATTTTTAAAAGCCAGCCGACTAGCCGTAATGCAAATAAATACCAGGTCAGCCTAGCCTAAAAAATACCCCCACAAACCCAATGACCCACTGTCTGATACACCACGAAAATACTGTTAAACAGTCAGCGCGCGATAGACTATACACAGACTTCCCCGCCGGGTACCACCTACTCGGCGGTTTACTCTGTAGATTTTGCCCTGCAGCAGACGACCCGCAGACCGGCGGGCACGGGGCGAACAGCTTCTAGAAAGGCACACCAATGACCTACGTAATCGCGCTTCCCTGCGTGGATGTCAAAGACCGCGCATGCGTTGAAGAATGCCCCGTCGACTGCATCTACGAAGGCGAACGCACCCTGTACATCCACCCGGATGAGTGCGTGGACTGCGGCGCCTGCGAGCCCGTCTGCCCCGTAGAAGCAATCTACTACGAAGACGACGTCCCCGAAGAGTGGAGCGAATACGTCAGCGCCAACGCAGACTTCTTCGACGACCTGGGTTCCCCCGGCGGCGCAGCAAAGCTCGGCCCCACCGGCAAGGACGTGCCCTTCATCGCGGCGCTGCCCCCTCGTGGCGAGTAATCCCTGCGGCGAGTAATTACGGTATAACCGCATAGACTGACCGCACCCGCTAACGGGTGCCAAGAGCCTCCATCACAGCACCCGGTGCCCACGCACCGTCTAGGCGCTGGAATGGAGGCTCTTGCTGTAGGCACGCCAGCGCACGGACGCTAGACTAAAATGACGAAAACTATTCCCAAGCAACCAGGTGACACAATGACTTACGGCCTGAACCTGCCCGAATACCCCTGGGAGGCGCTCGCCCCCTACCGCGCAACCGCGGCCGCCCACCCGGACGGCCCGGTGGACCTGTCCATCGGCACCCCGGTTGACCCGACCCCGCAGAACATTCGCGAGGCGCTGGCGGCCGCCTCTGACGCTCCCGGCTACCCGACCACCCACGGCACCCCCGCCCTGCGTGAGGCTATTGCCGAGTGGTTTGAGCGCCGACGCGGCGTGAAGGGCCTGAGCCCGGAGGCAATCATGCCCACGGTCGGCTCGAAAGAGCTTGTGGCGTGGCTGCCATTCCTGCTGGGTCTGGGCACGGGCGATGTGGTCGTGTACCCGCGCGTTGCGTACCCCACCTACGATATGGGTGCCCGCTTTGCCCGCGCCGAGTCTGTGCCCGCCGATAGCCTGGATGAGCTGGACGCTGATACCCGCAGCCGTGTGAAGCTGATTTGGGTGAACTCCCCGGCGAACCCGAATGGTGTGGTGCGTACCGTGGAGCAGCTGCGTGAGATTGTGGCGCAGGCGCGTGAAATCGGTGCCGTGGTGGCGTCCGATGAGTGCTACGCGGAGCTCGGTTGGGGTGCTTGGGATGAGGCTCGCGGCGGTCAGCCGGTGCCGTCCATCCTGGATCCGCGCGTGTGTGACGGCGACTTCACCGGCCTGTTCGCGGTGTACTCGCTGTCGAAGCAGTCGAACCTCGCCGGTTACCGTGCCGCGTTCATCGCCGGTGCTCCCGAAATCATGCCGAACCTGATTAATAGCCGCAAGCACGCCGGCATGATCGTGCCTGCACCCGTGCAGGCTGCGATGATGGTTGCGTTGGCTGATGAGGCGCACGTGGCGGCGCAGAAGGACCTGTACCGTGCCCGCCGCGAGGTGCTGGAGGAGGCGATTACCGCCGCCGGTGGCCGCATTGAGGACTCTGAGGCTGGCCTGTACCTGTGGACCACTTTCGGTGAGTCCACCTGGGATTCCATTGGTCGCCTGGCGGAGCTGGGTATTATTGCTGGCCCCGGCGTGTTCTACGGCGAGGACGGCGAAGGCTACGTGCGTATTGCCCTGACCGCTTCTGATGAGGCGGTGGCGAAGGCTGCTGAGCGTCTGAAGGCATCGGCCGCTAAGTAGCCCCGACGGGTCTAACTAGCCCGCATAGCAGAAAGCCCCCGCACCCTCCCGAAAGGGGAGTGCTGGGGCTTTGCCGTATCTGCTGATAATCGTTGGCTGAGGAGCCCGAACGAGAAGGGTTACTTGCGGTCGCCGGGCAGAACGAACATCTGAACGGTCGGCGGGTTCGGGTTATCCAGAGCGTCCGGAATCAGGTTTCGGGTCACCTTTGCGGAGGTGCGCGACGCCAGCCTGTCCGTAATGCCGGTTGCTACAGCCGTCAGCACGAAGTTCACCGTCACGAAGAGTGCCGCCGCCAGAATCAGGGTCTGCAGCACGTTGCCGTCACCGGAACCGATGCGGCGCGCCGAAGCGAGCAGCTCGGGGTAGGAGATGATGTAACCGAGGGCGGTGTCCTTCAGAATCACAACGAACTGGCTGAGCATCGAGGGCATCATCGCGGTGAACGCCTGCGGAAGCAGGATCCGAATCAGCGTCTGGGTCGGGGTCAGACCAATCGCAAGACCCGCCTCGCCCTGCCCGCGAGGAAGTTGCTTCACGCCCGAACGCAGTAGCTCAGCAATCACCGAGCCGTTGTACAGGGTCAGACCAATCACCACGGCGATGAAGGGCAGCTGAGCCGGCGGAAGGCCGCTGTACTTGCCCAAGAACAGCCAGAAGAAGATCATCATGATCAGCACCGGCACGGCGCGGAAGAACTCTACCACCACGGTGCCGAACCAGCGGATAACGCGGTACTGGGAGAGTCGAGCAATACCGAAGACCACACCGAACGCAACCGAGGTAACCACCGAAACCGCTGCCGCCGACAGGGTCGAGGCAAGGCCCGGCAGGTAGTAGGAGCTCCAGGCGCGGGCGGTGAACAGGTCAGTCCACTTTTCTGCCTCCAGCTGCCCCTTCTGACCCATCACGGTCAGCACATACACCGCAAATAGTGCAAAAAGGACTACCGCAGCAATGTTGAAGATGCGGATACGACGCTGCGCGATAGGACCCGGCTCGTCGAAAAGCACCGAAGAAGCGGCGCGGGTGTCATTACTGATAAAAGGGTTTTTCATCGCTTCACCGCCAGCTTACGGGATGACCAGGTGGTCAACGCACCAATGGGAACAACAATGATGACAA
Source organism: Rothia mucilaginosa ATCC 25296 (assembly GCF_000175615.1). GTDB lineage: Bacteria > Actinomycetota > Actinomycetes > Actinomycetales > Micrococcaceae > Rothia > Rothia mucilaginosa. Next base: position 388,281 of record NZ_ACVO01000015.1, read on the forward strand.
AGCCCATCGCAAACATGATGAAGATAGCAAGCACCATGTTCGCGTCGAACTCAATCATGGATTTCATCAGCCCGGAGGCCTCCGCCACCGACGCGACCGAGGCGACAGTGCTGTTCTTCGTCAACGCAATCAGAGTATTGCCGAGCGGGGTAATGGCGCCGCGTAGAGCCTGAGGGAAAATCACCAGGCGGGCGGTGCCGAAGAAACCCAGACCGATAGCGCGTGCCGCCTCAGCCTGACCCTTCGGCACGGTGTTCACACCCGAACGGATCGCCTCGCAGATAAACGCCGAATGGTAAATCGACAGGGCAATGACCGCGTACACGAAGAAGTTCGTGTCGAAATCGTGCGAGAAGGAGAGCTGGAACTGCGTCCACACACCCAAAATGGCGAAAGTCATCATGATGGTGAGCGGAGTATTACGGACAGTATGCACATAGGCGGTGCCCACCCAGCGCAGGGACGGGACGGGGCTGATGCGCATGAGCGCCAGCACAGTACCGAGAACGAACGAGCCAAGAGCCGCCCAGAAGGTCAGCTGAATATTGGTCATGAAGGCGCCAACCACATCGTACTTGGACAGGAGGGTGCCGAGTTGGTCAAAGAATGACATTCGTGAACCTCTCTAGAGACCTAGGCGCAGGAGGTGCCCAGGTGCGGCGGGTTGGTTTCGGTGTTGTAGTGGTAGCCGGTGCCTTCGGTGTACTTGGTGATGAGCTTCTCCCAGGTACCGTCGGCAACCATCTCGTTGATGGCGTTGTTCACGGCTTCGCACTTGTCGGTGCCCTTGGGCAGACCCACGCCGTAGCGTTCGGTCGTGAAGGGGGAGCCGACCACTTTCAGCTTGCCCTTGTTCGCTTTGGTGGCTGCCAGACCGGCGAGGGTAATGTCGTCGGTGGTGACGGCGTCCACCACGCCGCCGTTGAGGGCGACCACGCAGTCGGAGTAGCTGTTCTGCTTGACCAGGTTCACGTTCTTGGCGAACTTGTCCTGCACCTTCTGGGCGCTGGTGGAGCCGGTGACGGAGCAGAGGTTCTTGCCGTTGAGGTCGTCCGGTCCCTTGATGTCGGTGTTGTCGGCACGCACGAGCAGGTCCTGACCAGCCGTGTAGTAGGGGCCGGCGAAGTCCACGGTCTTCTTGCGGCTTTCAGAGATGGAGTAGGTCGCAAAAATCATGTCTACCTGACCGGTGTTGAGCATGTTTTCGCGGTTAGCGGCGGGGGATTCGACGAACTCAATCTGCTCTTCGGAGTAGCCGAGCTTACCGGCGACGTAGCGTGCCACCTCCACGTCGAAACCGGTGTAGGTGTTGCCGTCCTGGTAACCGAGGCCGGGCTGGTCTACTTTGATGCCGATGCGGATCTTGTGGTCGCTGTCTGCACTGGAGCATCCGGCGAGGACGCCGGTCAGAGCGAGGGATGCTGCTGCGGCGAGTGCCGCGAGCCTACGTGAATATTTTTGCATGTTGGTCCCTCTGCTTTAGTGGTTGATGATCTTGGAGAGGAAGTCCTTGGCGCGCTCGCTCTTCGGGTTGGTGAAGAACTCGTCCGGGTGCGCCTCTTCGACGATCTCGCCGTCGGCAAGGAAGACGATGCGGTCTGCTGCCTTGCGGGCAAAACCCATCTCGTGGGTCACCACGATCATGGTCATGCCCTCCCTCGCGAGGGAGACCATAGTGTCGAGCACTTCGTTGACCATTTCGGGGTCGAGCGCGCTGGTGGGTTCGTCGAAGAGCATGACCTTGGGCTTCATCGCGAGTGCGCGGGCGATGGCGACGCGCTGCTGCTGACCGCCGGAAAGCTCTGCGGGCATCTTGTGTACCTGTGAATCCACGCCGACCTTCGCGAGCAGGTTCATGGCTTCTGCTTCTGCCTCTGACTTGGACATTTTGCGGATTCGGCGGGGTCCAAGGGTTACGTTATCGAGGATGTTCTTGTGCGCGAAGAGGTTGTAGGACTGGAAGACCATGCCGACTTCGGCGCGGAGCTTGGCGAGGGCGCGGCCTTCTTCGGGTAGTTCTTGTCCGTCAATGGTGATGGATCCGCTGGTGATAGTTTCGAGGCGGTTGATGGTTCGGCAGAGGGTGGATTTGCCGGAACCGGAGGGGCCGAGGAGGACGACGACCTCACCTTTTCCCACGGAAAGATTGATGTTCTTCAGAACGTGGTTGGTGCCGTAGTACTTGTTGACGTTGGCGATTTCGATGAGGTTTTTTTGCGCTTCGGGAGCTGCCTGTGCGGACATTTTGAACCCTTTCACGTGAGGTGCGTCTATGATGCGGGTTGTCTGTATGCTGAGCTTTCAGCTTACGCCTCAGGCGGTTTCCTGTCTGCAAAATATTCACTTTACTGGGTAAGCAATGTGAATTTTTAAGCACGAATGCATAGTTATAGTATTTTTGACGTAAAAATATGGGTAAAAAACACCCCATCTTCACAAAAGGCTCTGACTAGGGAATATATTCTTCCCTTTCTCTACGCACTCACGAGGTGTCAAACGCCTTTGGGGAGGTAGTCACGACTTGGTAAAAATTTCGAAAAAAGTGCAAAAAAGTGCCCGATAGGTGAGATAAACACCTATCGGGCACTCTTCAACACCCCTCACAAGGGGCTAAAACAGCTTAGGCTTCGTAACCGTTGGGGTTGTTCTTCTGCCAGTTCCAGTGGTCGCGAACCATGGTCTTAATGTCGCGGCTAGCGCTCCAGCCCAGATCCGCCAGAGCAGAGGAGGGATCAGCGTAAGAGACCGCAACGTCACCGGGGCGACGATCCACAATCTTGTACGGCAGCTCCTTACCGCACGCCTCCTCGAACGCGTGCAGAACCTGCAGAACCGAGTAGCCGTTACCGGTACCCAGGTTCCAGGTGTGCAGGCCGCCGTGCTCAGTAATGTAGTTCAGCGCCTTCAGGTGACCGTCAGCCAGGTCAACCACGTGGATGTAGTCGCGCACGCCGGTACCGTCAACGGTCGGGTAGTCGTTACCGAAGACGTTCAGGTGCTCGCGGCGACCCACAGCAACCTGCGCGATGAAGGGCACCAGGTTGTTCGGGATACCCGCCGGGTCCTCACCGATACGGCCGGACTCGTGCGCACCAACGGGGTTGAAGTAACGCAGCAGAGCAATGTTCCACTTGGGATCGGAAGCAGCCAGGTCAACCAGCATGTCCTCAATGTGCTCCTTGGTGCGGCCGTAGCAGGACTGCGCATCCATGTTCATCTTCTCGATCAGAGGCATGGACTCGGGCTCACCGTACACGGTAGCGGAGGAGGAGAACACGATGGAGTGGCAGTCAGCCTCGTCCATTGCGTACAGCAGGTTCAGGGTGCCAGCCACGTTGGTCTGGTAGTACCACAGCGGCTTCTCTGCGGACTCGCCCACAGCCTTCAGGCCCGCAAAGTGAATCACAGCGTCGGGGCGAACCTGCTTGAAGAGAGCCTTCATACCTTCGAGGTCGAGCAGATCAACCTTGTGGAACTCGGGGGCGCGACCAGCGAGTTCAGCGACGCGCTTGAGGGACTCCTCGGAAGAGTTCGCGAGGTTATCCATGACGACGACGTCGTGGCCTGCCTTGAGCAGTTCAAGTACAGTGTGGGAGCCGATGTAGCCGGCGCCGCCGGTAACGAGTACCTTCATGATGTCCTTTCGGGCTTTATATATCCGGAAAAAGTGCTCCGGATGGGGGACAAAAGCTGTTGAGCTGTATCTAATGGTACAGCCGTGCATGCGGTGTAAGTACTGTGGAACACTGTGCGCTTGTGCACTCTGATGTGAGCACGTGGGAGGCGTTATTGAGGTGTGTCGCCACTCGTCCCCACCTCGCTGTATAGCTTGCGTCTAATCCCACCAGAAATACCACTGGCGGCTCTGGTGAATAAACTCCGTCAGCTGCTCAAAATCCTCAAACACCTGGAACGGAAGATCGGAACAGAATGCGAACTGTTCGACCGCCAGATTCTTCGCCTCCAGCGGGTCTGCCACGGGGCGTTCCACCAGAAACTCCAGACAATCAGCACCGTCAAGAGCCGCCGGGATGGCACCGTACTTTTCACGCCAATAGTGGGTGAACGCCAGCTGCATTTCAGCGTTCGGGCAGTCATTCCAGCCGCCAAAGGGCAGGTACGCGGGAATATCGGCGGGGTCATCGGTCGGAATCTGTAGCAGGAGCATCTCGCCTTTCTTTTCTTCATCCAAAAGCTCGTAGCAGAGCAGGGCGGAAAGAGTCGGGGCGTCATCTTCGGGCTCCTCATCGGGCAGAAAATCGGAGCTCATAAACTCGTCAACAAGCTTGTTGAGGTTGAAGTCGTCCGGGTTGTCCTCGTGAGTCTCTTCGCCATCGTCGGCAACCCGGCGCAGCTGCTGGGCAATGACTGCGCTACCGTACTCTTCGGCGGAGGCGCCACCACGGGCGGTACGGTAACGCTGCAGGACAGCACGAGTGTAGGCGCTCACCTGCTCGGGGGTTAGAGTCTCAACATCGTCGATAATGTCGTGCTCAAGGGATACCGCAATGACCATGCTTTCAAGCACCGTATCGTTTAGGTTCAGGAAGAAGGGGACGAACCTCTCCGTGTGCCCCAGCTGAGCCAACTCATCGTAACGAGCCATGGCATCAGTAGCAGGAGCGCCCACCGCAATACGCTCGTGCGGGTAGGGGAAAAGGCGCGTAAAGTGCCGGTAGGTTTCGCTCATCGTCGACTCTGACTTAGTTGATTCAGGCATCTGAGTTCCTCTCTGAACTGTACAAGTGGTCAGTCATGGCGGGTACGCTGTACCCGGTACTACCAGCCTAGCGAAAGCCCGAGCCGTACGCCCTGAAAACGGTCATCGTAGCCGCCGCGGATTCGCGCCCAGCCTGTGAGAGCGGCAGACGAGGGAACACAGGGCACAGAAAAGGGGCCGGGATGCTTCACACATCCCGACCCCAAAAGTTCACGGGCCGACCCCCAACATTCGCAAGGGCAACCAACGCTAGTCCAGGTACAGACTAGTTCAGGTGCAGTGCCTCGTTCAGCTCCACGGTGTTCTTCGCACGCGGCAGAACCTCAATCGCGCCGCTGATTGAATTGCGGCGGAACAGCAGATTCGACACGCCGGACAGCTCCGCAGCCTTCACCACGTGCGCCTCCTGACCGGGCAGCAGAACACTCACGCGCGAACCTGCGGTCACGTACAGGCCAGCCTCAACCACGCAGTCATCACCCAGGGCAATACCGATACCGGACTCCGCACCCAGCAGAGAACGCTCACCAATAGACACGCGCTGAGTGCCGCCGCCGGAGAGGGTACCCATCGTGGAGGCGCCGCCACCCACATCCGAGCCGTCGCCCACCACAACGCCCTGAGAAATACGGCCCTCAACCATGGAAGTGCCCAGGGTACCGGCGTTGAAGTTCACGAAGCCCTCGTGCATCACGGTCGTGCCGGACGCCAGGTGCGCACCCAGGCGCAGACGGTCACCGTCACCAATGCGCACGCCGGCGGGAACCACATAATCCACCAGGCGCGGGAACTTATCAATGTGGCTCACGCTCAGGTGGCCCAGCTTGCGCAGACCAATCGCCAGCTTCTGGAACTCGGCGGCAAGCACCGGGCCGTGGTTGGTCCACGCAACATTCGCCAGGGTGCCGAACAGGCCGTCCAGGTTCAGCTCGTTGGGGCGAACCAGAGTGTGGGAGAGCAGGTGCAGACGCAGGTACGCGTCGACCGCGTCTTCGGGTGCCTCATCCAGGTTGATGGATGCGGTACGCACCTCGGTGCGGGCGTTGCGCGCCGGGTGCTCGGCGGCCAGTTCCTCCAGCTCGTCCGCGATGGACAGGTCGGGGGTCTGGGTGAGGGAGGGAGCGGGGAACCATGCATCCAGGACGGTGCCGGCGTGCTCGCCAGAGATAACAACATTGACCAGTGCGACGCCGGAGGCGTAACGGGGAGTGTTTTCAGACATGCCTCCCATTATAGTTTTGGGGCTTGGCACACATTCAAGACCGTCTCATATGCTCGATATGGGCGTTGTGGGCGCGGGTATGCGCGCGGGGGAACCTGTAAGGTGGAAGGATGAGCGTTTCCCCGAATATTTCTGAGTGTCACCCTGTACCGCAGCCGCCCCTGAACCTGGACGTGTCCATGCCCGAGCTGACCCGTGCCCTGCTGGATTACGAGTCGGTTTCTGGCAACGAACGAACGATTGCCGACGCCGTGCACACGGTACTGTCGTTCTGCCCGCACCTGCACCTGACCCGTGACGGGGACGCCGTTATCGCCCGCACCGAGTTCCCGCCGCTACCCGGCGCTGAGGGGGAACGCACCCGCATTATTCTTGCCGGTCACCTGGACACCGTGCCTCTGCCCACCGTTGAGGGCTCGCTGGGTACCGTGCCGTCCACGGTGCGTGAAGAGGACGGGCACAGCGTGCTATACGGCCGCGGCGCCACCGACATGAAGGGCGGCGTGGCGGTTCAGTTGAAGCTCGCTGCCGAACTGACCGCGCAGGACACCGACTACAACATGACCTACATCTTCTACGACAACGAAGAGGTCGCGAGCGAACTTTCCGGCCTGGCGCGTCTGATTCGCAACCACGGTGAGCTCATCACTGACGCAGATTTCGGTGTGCTACTTGAACCGACCAACGGCACCATTGAGGGCGGCTGCAACGGTACCATGCGTTTCTTCGTGCGCACCCGCGGCCTCGCCGCCCACTCGGGACGTGCATGGCGCGGTGAGAACGCGATTCACGCACTGGCACCGGCGTTGGCGGCGCTCGCCTCCTACGAGCCGAAGACTATCGCGGTGGAGGGCCTGGATTACCGTGAGGGCCTGAACGCGGTGCAGATTTCTGGCGGCGTTGCCGGTAACGTGATTCCTGATGCGGCGGCAATGCACGTGAACTACCGGTTCGCCCCGGATAAGACCCTGGATGAGGCGGTCGCCCATGTGCGTGAGGTCTTCGCCGGATACGAGCTGGATTTTGTGGATCTTTCCCCGGCGGCACGCCCCGGACTGGACACCCCGCTGGCGGCTTCCCTGATTGAGGCGGTGGGGCAGGAGCCTCAGCCGAAGTACGGTTGGACGGACGTGGCGCGCCTGAGCGAGATCGGTATTCCCGCCGTGAACTTCGGCCCCGGTGACGCTCTGCTGGCTCACACCGATAACGAGCACGTGAGCTTTAGCCAGCTGACCCGCTGCCACGCGGATTTGCGTGCCTGGCTGCTCAGCGACCGTGACGAGGACTAGCCGCGACGAGGACTAGCCGCGACGCTAACTCTGTTGCTGCTGATTCTGCCGGTGCTGGCGCTACTATTTGAATTTAGGTGACCGTCAGGGGTTGACGGTCCTGCATGATATGAGATTGACATGAACTTTCTTCTGATTCTGCTTGCCCTGCTGATTTCGGGCATCGCGGTGCTCTCCGTTGTGGCGCTCTCCAATGAGCGTGCCGTGCCCGGTGCCGCGTTCTTCAGCGGTGTGGGCCGTGACGGTCTGGGCACCTTCGACCGTGTCGAGGATTTCGGCTTTATCGCTCCTCTCGTCGGTGCACCCGAAGATGACAAAGTACTCGAGAACGCACCCGCCGCTGAGTCTGCTGCTTCGACCGCAGAATCTGCTGATGCTAACGCGGTTGCCGCTGAGCCGGTTCGCCGCGGTGCGGTTCCCCTGTCTGATGATGCGGAGAGCACCTTGAGCGCGCATGACTTTGTGGAGAAGCGAAAGAACCCGCAGGCTGAGGGTGCGCTTTCGGTGGCTGAGGGGAGCTAGTGCCGGTGAGTGTTCCTTCTCAGCACACTAGTCCTGTTCCGCCTGCCCGCGCTGACTCTGCCGCTGACTCTGCCCCTCGCACCGCCTCCACGAAGGAGCAGGGCGAGTCCTTTGATGAGTTGCTGACCTGGGCGTACACCGCCGCCGGTGAGCGCCTGCACCGGGTGGGGGAGCGTCTGCGTGCCCTGCCCGCGTGGCTGTCGGTACTGCTGATTTACGGTCTGTCCCGCGTGTGGGGCTTCATCGTGTTTGCTGTGGTTGGCCAGCAGCAGCTGCGCAGCCCGTGGGGTCAGCATCTGGATTATTTGTCGTTCATTAGCATCTGGGATGCCGGCTGGTATGAGCAGATCGCGGTACAGGGCTACCCGAGTGAGCTGCCGGTGAATGCGGCGGGTGTGGTTCAGCAGAATCAGTGGGCTTTTTATCCGATTTTCCCGCAGCTTTCCGGCGCTATTAGCCATGCAACGGGCATCGGGTACTACCCGGTGGCGGCGACGGTTGCTCTGCTAGCCGGTTTTGCGGCGGCGTGGGTGATTTACCTGCTGTTTGAGGCGTCGTTGAAGGCGACCGGTTTCACAAGTGAGGAGTCGCCTTCTGCCCTGTCCATGTGGGCTGTGGCGTTGGTGTCGTTCTTGCCGGTGGCGCCGGTGCTTCAGGTTCCGTATGCGGAGTCGCTGAACCTGGTGTTCCTTGCCGGCGCGCTGCTGTGCCTGGTTCAGGGACGCTACGGCCTGCTGGTTCCTGTGGCGGCGTTGGCGTGCCTGTCCCGCCCGGTGGGTGTGCCCCTGGGTGCGGCAGCCGGCCTGTGGTGGTTTGCATGCTGGGTGCGTTCGAGCCGCCAGTCGGGTATGGGCACGGCGTTTGTGCGTCATCTGGGGCAGCTGGTGAGCGCCTTGGTGGTGTGTGCGTGTGCGCTGGTGTGGCCTGCGATTGCGTGGTGGGCTACGGGCCGTGTGGATGCGTACACTGCCACGGAGACGGCGTGGCGCGGTACCCATTTGGCGCCGATTCAGCCGTGGCTTTCGCAGGGGTACCTGTACTTTGGGTATGTGGCTCCGGTGCTGTTGACTCTGCTGATTTTGGGTTTTATTGCTCTGTGTTTGAGCCCTCTGGCGCGTAGGGTTTTGGCGGCTCCGTTGAACCTGTGGTGCCTGAGCTATTTTGCGTATTTGATTCTGTTTTTGAATCCGCAGTCGTCGACGTTCCGCCTGTTGTTGCCATTGTTCCCGCTGGTGATTGTGGTGGCGGCGGCGAGCCGTTCGCGGGCGTATCGTTGGGCGTTGTTGGTGGCGGGTGCGTGTGCGCAGTGGGGCTGGGTTGGCTGGCTGTGGCATTGGAAGCAGCTCCCCGGCGGTGGAGATTATCCACCGTAAACCGAATACCGTGGCTGGAGACCGCCGGTGCGCTGCCGGCGGTCTTTTGCGTTCGGGAGGCGGGCGTGCCTGCGGTTGGAGCCGCAGCGTTTTAACCCGGCGGTGGAGATTATCCACCGTAAACCGAATACCGTGGCTGGAGACCGCCGGTGTGCTGCCGGCGGTCTTTTGCGTTCGGGAGGCGGGCGTGCCTGCGGTTGGAGCCGCAGCGTTTTAACCCGGCGGTGGAGATTATCCGCCGTAAACCGCTGATGTGGTGTTCTTAGCCGTGGGCGCAATGCCCCTCCGCGGTGCTGTAGCGTACGCCTTCTGCTTGTCCAGAGCTTAAAGACACGTCCAGAAAGCGCCGCGGGTTCGGCGGTGCTGGCTCGGAACTGATAATCTATATTCTGTGTTTGGTATTAGTGGCACCGAGTTGATTATTTTGGCCATCATCACGTTTGTGGTGATTGGCCCCGAACGCATGCCCGAATACGCCCGCCAGATTCGTGAATTCGTCAAGACCGTGCGCCGCATGGCGTTCGACGCGAAGGATGACTTCAAGGAAGCCCTGGGCGAGACGGGTCTGGAAGATATTAACTGGCGCCAGTACGACCCCCGCCAGTACGATCCGCGCGTGATTGTGAAGCAGGCGTTCGCTGAGGATGACGCCGAGCGTGAGCGTGAGGCGAAGGAACGTGAAGAGGCGTTGCTGAAGGAGAAGGAAAAGTCGGAGAGCCGTGCTCTTCCGCGAGGCGCATACGCCCCCTTCGACGTGGACGCCACCTAAGATTTTGAAACGAAAGAACCCCGCACCGTGGTGGTGCGGGGTTCTTTCTGTATCAGCTTTTTGACCGTCAGCTTCTAGATGCTCAATCTCTAGACGAAGAGCGGCAGGCTCTGACCCGCCCGCGACTCGCCCGACTGCAGCAGCTGCGAGGCGATGGACTGAATCTCTTCGGCGGTGGGGGAGTTCGGGTGGCTCCAGACCACCGGGGTGCCCTCGTCGCCGCCGGTACGCAGGTTCACATCCAGCGGGACAGAACCGAGCAGCGGTACCGGGTAGGAGAGCGCCTCCGAAAGACGCTCAGCGAGCACCTGACCGCCGCCAGAACCGAACATGTCGAGCACGGTACCGTCCGGCAGGGTCATGGCAGCCATGTTCTCCACCACGCCCACAACCTTCTGACCGGTCTGCAAGCTCAGGGTGCCGGCACGCTCCGCCACATCCACCGCGGCGTGCTGCGGGGTGGAAATGAGCACCAGCTCCGCATTCGGCAGCAGCTGAGCCATGGAAATGGCAATATCGCCGGTGCCGGGCGGCAAATCGAGCAGCAGCACATCCAGAGCGCCGAAGTGTACGTCCATGATGAACTGCTCCAGGGCACGGTGCAGCATGGGGCCGCGCCACGCCACCGGCTCGTTGCCCTTGAGGAACATGCCGATAGAAATCACGCGAATAAAGCCGCCGTTGATCTTCTGCTCACCCCAACGCTGGGCGGGGGCGGGCACATCCACGGTCGGCGGAAGAATCAGGTCATCCAGGCGGGTCGGGGCGTCGGTAATACCCAGCAGACCCGGGATAGAGAAGCCGTGCACATCCGCGTCAATAATGCCCACTGCAAGCCCGCGCGAAGCGAACGCGGCGGCAAGATTCGCGGTCATGGAGGACTTACCCACGCCGCCTTTACCGGACACCACACCGAACACGCGGGTCAGCGAACCGGGCGCGGTAAACGGGTTGGAACGCTCCGGTTTGAGCATCGAACGCAGGGCGGAACGCTGCTGCGCGTTCATCGCACCCACCTGCAGCTGCACACGCTCGATACCCTCAACGGTGGCGGCGGCGTCACGAACCTGCTGCTCGATGGTGTTCTTCAGCGGGCAACCCTCAATGGTGAGTAGCACCGTGACCTCAGCCCAGTGGCGGTCGGGAATCGGCTCACCGTGCTCATCCAGTTCAGGATGCACGAGCGCAGTCTCAACCATGCCCAGCTCCGTAATGGGGCGGCGCAGTTCGGGGTCCTCGACGCGGGCGAGTGCCGCGTAGAGGGCATCCTGCAGCGGGTTATCAGCGGTCACGGGCGCCTCCCTCACGGGTGCGCTCTGCCTGCTGCTGTGCCTGCTGGGATTCGCGGCTCTGAGGCTGGCTTAAATCGCCTCGGTGGGAATCCTGTGTGGAGTCCTTCGCAGAGCGTTCAGCCTTGTCAGAAGCTTGCTCGGTACCGTTCTCGGTACCCCCAGAGTTCTTACCCTCAGCGCCCTGCTCCTCAGCCTCCTGCTCCTCAGCGTCCTTTTCCTCGTCCTCGGAGGTATCAATATCGTCGATAGCCTCCTCCAGGTCCTCAATGTCCTCACTGATGTCCTGCAGCTGCTCGGCGTGACGCTCCTGCTCCTGCGCAATGTTCTGCAGTTCCTCAAGAATGTCACGCAGCTCGCTACGAACGAAGTCACGGGTCGCAACCTCACGCAGAGCAATACGCAGCGAAGCGATCTCGCGGGTCAGGTACTGGGTCTCCTCCAGGTTCTGCTGGTCACGCTTACGGTCCTCAGAGGCCACCACTCGGTCGCGGTCATCCTGACGGTTCTGCGCCAACAGCAGCAGGGGAGCAGCGTAAGAAGCCTGCAGGGACAGCATCAGGGTCAGCAGGGTGAAGTTCAGGCTACGCGGGTCGAACTGCATCTCCTCCGGCGCCAGGGAGTTCCACGCCAGCCACACGCCACAGAAAATGGTCATCCACATCAGGAACTGCGGGGTACCCATGTAGCGTGCAAAACCCTCGGTCATGCGGCCGAAAGCGTCCGGGTTGGGGCTTGAGAACAGCTTCGGCTTGCGGGTGCCGGGGGTGCTCAGCTGTGAGTCGCTACGCTGCGGGCGGGAGTCGCCGCGCTCGCGGTTGCGTTCAGCGTACTTCTTCTCCAGGCGGTCCTTGAGGATGCGCGCCTTATCGATGCGGGGGTTCTCTTCGGTACGGTTTGCGTCGCGGCGGTTCGAATCAGGCAAAGCGTCGTCCTACCTTTCGTACGGGAGTTCCATCATCGTAAGTGCGCCAGTCTTCGGGCAGGAGCGCATCGAGCACGTCGTCGATGGTCACTGCGCCTACCAGGCGGTGCGATTCGTTCACAATGGGAACGATGGTCAGGTCATAGGTCGCCAGCACGCGTGCCAGCTCTTCCAAACTTGCCTGGTCAGAGACAGGCTCAGTGTCGGTATCGAGGATGTGACCAATCGGCTCACTCGGCGGCACACGCAGCAGCTTCTGCATGTGCACCAGACCCAGGTACTTGCCGGTCGGCGTTTCCAGGGGCGGGCGCGTCACCATGACGGCAGCCGCCATTGCCGGAGGAATTTCCTCGGCGCGGATGTGCGCGAGCGCCTCCGCAACGGTCGCCTCCGGGGAGAGGATAATCGGCACCGGATTCATGAGCGAACCGGCGGTACCCTCGTCGTATTCGAGCAGTCGACGCACGTCGTCTGCTTCGTCGGGTTCCATGAGTTCGAGCAGCTTTTCACGCTGGGCGTCGTCCAGTTCGATAAGCAGGTCGGCGGCGTCGTCCGGTTCCATCTCTTCGAGGACCTGCGCGGCACGCTCGTCGTCCAGGTGCGACAGAATCTGCACCTGGTCCTCGGCGGGCAGCTCCTGCAGAACGTCCGCGAGGCGTTCATCCTGCAGCTCGGCGGCGATTTCGACCATGCGCTTATCGCTCATCTCGTGGATGGCGTCTGCAAGGTCGGCGGGCTTGGAGTTCTCGTGGTTCGCCACGAACGCGGTTGCCGCCTGCGGTTCCACGTCGGTGGAGAGTACCGCCTCGTCCCAGTCGACGATGAGGGTCTCCTTGGAGCGGCGGCGCCACGTGCTGGAGGAGGAGCTGACGCGCGAAACGAACAGCTCAGTCACGCCCCAGTCGCCGTTGCGGCGCTGCTCAATGGCGACGTCCTCAATGACGGCGTCGCCGCTGCCGTCGAGCAGACGCACGCGGCGGTCAAAGAGCTCACCGACGATGAGAGTCTCAGAGTTGCGCTGTTCAAAGCGGCGCAGGTTCACCAGGCCGGTCGAAATGATCTGTGAAGCGTCGATACTTCGCACACGGGTCATGGGCATGAACACGCGCTTCTTGCCGAGCACCTCAACGATGATGCCGACAACAATGGGTTCGCTGCCCTTGGCGGGGCGGGCGCCCGCAATGGATGCGCCCAGGCCGCGTTTGAGCACGACGACATCTCGGAGACGGCCGAGGCGGTCACCGAAAGGGTCAAAAACGTCGAGGCCCAAAAGGCGGGCGATGTAAATCTTGCTGGGGGTGCTGAACTTCGAATTGCTCACCTCTCTAGGGTACGCCCCGCCGCGGGGATTCGCACTTTGAGAAGCCTAATTGAACAGGTGTTCGCTACGCCTGTAGAGGAGCTGACTGCCCGCCGGGTCCAGGGTTAGGGCGGGCGGTAGAATAGGAGCCATGACTTCTAACCTGCCGAATATTCCCTCGACCCCGCCTTCTTCATATCTGGTCTCGCGCCTGGCGCAGGCTCAGGGCAAGCCCCTGCCCGCCGGTGAAGCGATCGCCTCCTTCGTCCGTCACGATGATGCGCTCGCCGCTTTTGATGTGCTCAGCGAACAGGATTACCCGGTCACGGCACTGTACCTGGTCAATGATGGTATCCGCCAGGTGGAGTACCCGGTACAGCCCGGTTACGGTCGTGCCCTGATTTCTGCGGCGATTCAGGGTGCGGTGATTGGCCTGGTATTTTCGGTGCTGATGACCCTTGCCGGTGACTCTTTTATCTCTGAAGCACTCAAGTACGTGCCGCTGTCGGTTGCCGTGTTTGTGCTGTGGCAGATGTACGTTCTGCGTCGCTCCCATGGGGGTCGCTACCCGATGCGTACCGAGGCGATTCCTTCGCGTACCGTGATGTACGCTCTGCCGGAGTACGCTCAGGATGCGCGCCGCGTGCTGGGTGCGCACCCTCGCTTCTCGGCGGCGGTTGCGGCTGCTCGTGCGGCGGCAGCCCCGGAAGCTTCGCAGGCGCGTGCCGCTCAGAGTACCGTCTCGATGAATGGTGCACCGGTTCCGACCGGCGCCCCGAAGGCACCCTCGTACCGTGCGCAGGCTGGTAGCCAGCCGGCACCGAACCAGAACCTGCCTGAGCGTGATACTACTGCGCAGAACGCGATGGCTCAGAGTGCGGCGCAGAACATGCCCGCACAGCCCACTCAGCCCACTCAGTCTGCTCAGCCTTCCGAACAGGAACAGACAGGTACTGACCAGGCAACCGCTCAGAAGTCAGATACGCAGAAGCGCCCGGCACAGCGGTACGGTCTGCGAGTGGACGACCCGGAAGAATACGCGAAGCTGATTCAGCCCAAGCCGCAGCGTCCGACCCCGCGCCCACAGGGCCTGCACGATAAGCCCTCACACGATAACTCCTCGCAGGACTCCGAATAACCGAACCTGCAATGGCGGTAGCCGCCCATCACGGCGGGAAACAGGCATAGAAGACAGCAGTACAGAAGACAGCACTTAGAAGACACGAGAAAGCCCCTCACCGAACGAATCGGTGAGGGGCTTTCCCTATAAGACGTTACTAACGTAACTGGGGGGGGGTAGGCGTTACTTCGCCAGCTTCGCCATCCACTCCTCAATGCCCTCAACGGTGCGGGGCAGTGCAGCGGAGAGGTTCACGTTGCCGTCCTCGGTGCAGAGCACGTCGTCCTCCAAACGGATACCGATACCGCGGTACTCCTCGGGAACCGACAGGTCCTCGTCCTTGAAGTACAGGGCCGGCTCAATGGTGAAGACCATGCCCGGCTCCAGCTCAGCCCACATGTACAGCTCAGCCTTTGCCTGCGCGCAGTCGTGCACGTCCAGGCCCAGGTGGTGGCTGGTGCCGTGCGGCATCCAGCGGCGGTGCTGACCGCCCTCAACGGTGAGCGAAACATCAGCGGAAACCGGCAGCAGGCCCCACTCTTCCAGACGGTGCGCCAGAACGTTCATGGCTGCCTCGTGGATTTCGTAGAACTTGGTGCCCGGCTTAGCCACAGCGAATGCGGCGTCAGCGGCATCCAGCACAGCGTTGTAGACCTTCGCCTGAACCTCGGTGAACTTACCGTTCACGGGGAAGGTGCGGGTCACGTCTGCGGTGTACAGGGTGTCGTCCTCAACGCCTGCGTCCAGCAGCAGCAGCTTGCCGTCATCGACGGTGCCGTTGTTACGGATCCAGTGCAGGATGGTTGCGTTGTTACCGCACGCTGCGATGGTGTCGTAGCCCAGGTCGTTACCGTCGGTACGTGCCACGGAGAAGAACGCAGTCTCAACGACGCGCTCACCGCGGTGGTGCTCCTTAGCCTTCGGCAGTGCACGAATGACCTCTTCGAAGCCCTTGACGGTCATGTCAACGGAACGCTGCAGGTTCTCAACCTCGATAGCGTCCTTAATCAGGCGAGCCTCAGAGAGAGCCACAGCCAGCTCGGAGTCCAGCTTGTCAGCCTGCTCCAGCTCCACGCCGGTGTTGTAGCGGGAGGTGTCAACCAGCGCGTCAACAGCCGGGTCAACGTTGCGGACCAGGCGGATGTTCACGCCGCCCAGGCCCTGGTTACCGGCGTTCTTGGTGATAGCAACCTCAAGCTCGGACAGGTCGCGGGTACGCAGACCGAAGCGCTCGGAGAATTCCTTCAGGGTGGGGCGGGGGCCAACCCAGAACTCACCGTAGCGTGCATCCGCGTAGAACTCGGTGGTGTCGCGGCCAGCCAGCGGGCGGAAGTACAGGGTCACCTCGTGGTTGGAGCCGTTGTCGCCGGTACCCTCTTCGACGGGCTCGAAGATTAGCACTGCGTCAGGCTCGTGGTCGATGCCCAGGCCGGTCTGGTGCGCAAACGCCGAGTGGGGGCGGAAGCGGTAGTCGCAGTCGTTGGAGCGGACCTTCAGCGGGCCTGCAGGCAGGACGAGGCGCTCGCCGGGGAATGCCTTGGAAATCTTGGCGCGGCGCTCAGCTGCGTAGTCTGCTACGGGCTCGCGGGTGTAGCCGTCATCTTCGGCCTTGGCCCAGTCCTTAGCAATGAATTCGGTGAACGCAGACGCCTTAGGGGTGCTGCGGTGGTCGTTCTTCTGAGCTTCGGTGCTCTTCTCATTGTTCTCAGTCATGGGTTAATCATATCGCCTTCAATACAGGTGGGCAGGTGTTTTAGCGCTTTTGACCATAAGAGGGGGCACGGTCGGGCAGAATATATCTTTAACCTGCGACCGGGTGCCTGATATTGCGCCGCCGATATTGGTAGGGTTGAATCAGAAGAGTAGATGACATGCCTTAAAACCCCGCTGAGGCGGCAACGAACTAGCAGGGGCGGGGAAGGAGAGAATATGACGCAGACAGAACACCGAAATAGTGCACCTAATGCGCAGCAGGCACCGCAGCCCGCTGAATCGGGTGCGCCTGAGCACCTGAACCGTGCCGGGCGTTACGATCTGCATATTCACTCCGCTATTTCTGACGGCACGCAGAGCCTGATCGAGCTGGTGCCGCTGATTGCTCGCGCCGGGTTAGCTGGATTTGCGCTGACTGATCACGATACGACGGCTGGTTGGGCGCAGGCGGCTCAGCTGGCGGGTGAGTACGGTCTAGATTTTCTGCCGGGTGCCGAGTTCTCTTGCCGTTACCGGTACACCGACGGTGAGGACCGCGCACGCACGAAGACTATTCATCTGCTCGCTTATGGTTTTGATCCGGTGGGTTCGGAGCTTGCGCGCCGTGTGGAGGCGATTCGTGCCAGCCGTGAGGGCCGTGCGCAGGCTATTGTGGGCCGTCTTGCCGCTGACTACCCGCTGACCTGGGATGACGTGTTGGCGCAGGTGGGGGAGGGGAACACCGCGGTGGGCCGCCCCCATATTGCTGATGCGCTGGTTGCTGCCGGTGTGGTTACTGACCGTTCTGAGGCTTTTGCGAAGCTGCTGTACACGGGCAGCCCCTACTATGTGCCGCAGGATGCGCTGGATCCGTTGGAGGCGGTGCGTCTGGTTCGTGAGGCTGGGGGTGTGCCGGTGATTGCGCATCCGATGAGTACGATGCGTGGTCCCGCCCTGAGCCTGGAGTACCTGGGTTTGATGGTGGATGCTGGCCTGGCGGGTGTGGAGGTGTATCACCGTGAGAACTCTCCGGAGGACCGGGCGCGTCTGCTGGAGTTCATTGAGCGTCAGCGTGAGGCGGGCCGTGAGGTTCTGGTGACGGGTTCGAGTGATTATCACGGCGCGGGTAAGCCGAACCTGCTGGGTGAGAACACGACGGATGCGGTGACGGTGGCGCGTATCCGTGAGCAGTTGGCGGCCCAGTAGTAAGACCAAGTAGTAAGGCGAAAGAGTGTGGGGCGGGTTCCTAATCGGGAACCCGCCCCACACTCTTTTGTTTTCACCCCATTGCATGTTCCCTAAATCTCTACCTGAAGGTTAGGATTTTTGATACGCTGAGAACGTTCTACTCATTGGGTTGCACAAAGATTGTGCCCCCTTAGTGTGAAGGAGCTATGATGCTTCGACAATTATTCGCCCGCCCCACGAAGCGGGCTATCCAGACTGGCGGCGCTGTACTCTTGGCTGGCGCCATGGTGTGCGGCAGTGTTCCGGCGTATTCTCTTGGTGTTCTGAAGCCTCGCCAGGTGACCCCTATTGTGCAGCCCGATGAACCGGCAGTGACCTGTAACGACCGCGCAATCTACGAATATAAGTACCTTCCGAATGGTTATGTGGATTACAGTCGCAAGATTATCTACGACTGGGCTGAGTGCGTTGGACTGATTTCTGAATACCAGAAGTATCAGCTAATCGAAGAAAACACCGTGATCTCTCGTGGCCAGTTTGTGGAGTATTTGTATCGCCTGTCGGGTTCTCCTGAGGTGAAGAATCTTCCGGCTCAGTCTCCGTATGGTGATATTAAGACTGATGATCCGCGTTTTCCTGTGGTGATGTGGGCTCGTGAGCGGGGCATTACTTGGGGTTGGAGTGATGGGAATTTCCATTACGATGCCCCAGCAGGTGAAAAAACAACGGTGCTTATGGCATACCGCCTAGCTGGTAGTCCGGCAGTCAAGCTACCCGATATGAATCCTCCAAATGAGGAAGAACCCTGGACCAAGCGGAACCCCAACCTTCCTTACGGTTCAGAGCTGCATCGGGCCTATGTTTGGTTGAAATACACAGGAGCCGGCTCTGATAAGAAGTACACTGGCTTCCACGAATCAGTTAGGTACCATGACGTAGCGAGCATGGACTCTGAAGGTCGACGAGTGAGTCAATGGACTTTCCAAGCAACATATGAACAGGCTTTTGAAGTATTGCGCATGGCGGATACTCGAGGCGTATTTTAAAAGATTATAAAAATAGTTTGGTCCCCTGCTCTTCTATGCAGGGGACCAAACTATTTTCTAGTTTTCTGTGGACTCATTCTCAGCTTTAGGGATTCTCGGCGCTACAAGCTTTCCCTCAAATTTAAAATTATTAATTTCGATCCTTAATAGCTCATAAAGCTCAGAGTTAATTTTAAGAACCCATTTATCCCCCATAATTTTCTTTTGGGCCGCAGTTCTGGTCTTATCACTCATCTGACAAGCATCGAAAGCATTTGCGCCAATAATACTAAGACGCTTTGCACCACCTTCAAGATAGAACCCCCATCGTGCTGCGAGAGCCGTATCAAGTGAAAATTTATCCTCTGGCTTGTCACTATCTTCGTAAGGATTATCAGAGCGCACTCCTGTAAAGGTGCAGTCACTAGCCCACTTGCTGATATACCAGTTTGCTGCCTCGTGGTTATGTGCTTTATCTGAGACTGCGTCATGCCAGCTGGAGGATTCACCGATACAGCCTACATAGTTATTCCGTGGCATTAGGGCGAACCATCCGTGGCCGCCGTTCTCTTGAGCCGTGCATCCTTGAAAGAGGTTACGTGTTCCGGCGACATACCATCCAGCACCGGTCTTGGCAGTATATTGATTGTCGGACTGGTCCTTTTTCCGCGTTACGTAGATAGAATTTTGTAGCACGGATCGGCGGTTGTACCAGCTGGTTGACCCAAAGAATTTACATTGGGAGGCGTAGATTTCAATTCCGGCGTAGTTTTTCCCTGAAAGGTTGGCATCAGAGATATCTACTGTAAGGAACTTATTATCTGCGCCACCAGGATTATTGCCATCTTTGCGGCGTAACGGATGACCGACAGGTTTGCCAACCAGCAAGCCTTGGCGCAAAGACTTGCGGACACGGATTTTATCGACTTTCATACCTCGGTCATGAAGCCCCAAAATCGCAACGCCCATATCTACATCCCAAATTTCTAGGTTAGAGAGGGAAGGGACAGCTTCAGGGTCATTAGGCTTACCCGTAAACTCAGTATGCAGAATAACCCCTGCAACATGAGCTAGTGGCGCCCCAGCATGCATATTATCCCTAAGCTGATCTACGTTGATATCCCCTTTCTTGGTACTTGTGCGAATCCACATGTCACGTACTCCGAAGCGCATCGGACGATTATTTGTCGCATTAGATATCGGATTTTGATAAGTTCCCGTATGAAAAACGCCGAAACATTCATCAGAGGTACCCGCTGCCTTGGTAAGCGCATCTGTGGACGTCGCAATAATTCGGGTAGACATTCCATGGCCGAAAAACTCCACCTTATCGAGCAAGTGAATGAAGGGGTGCGACACCTTGTAAATACCGGCAGGCAGCTCAATTGATCCTCCACCGAGCCAATACAGGCGCTCTGCCAGCTTATTCAGCTGATCGGTGCAGTCCACTACACCCGTGGGGTCTACGCAGTAATCCAGAACATTAACGTGAAGGCCGTTCTTTGCAAGATTGTGGACTGTGCGCGGCCTCGCTTTGGTATTGTACTCGAAGTATTGTAGGCGCGTACGGAACTCGTCTAGCCGCTTCTGGGGATTCTCTACCCATTCTGGGGCAGGAGTCATAAACTCCTCAGGCTTATTTGCTTGCTCAGCATGGGCTGGGGAGAAAGCTGAGACTCCTGCAGTGGTTGCGGCAAGAGCTCCTCCTGCCAAAAGGGAACGCCGTGATGGCGCATGATATTCAGACATCGATGTCTCCTAGAGGTGAGTGAATTATTTGCCCTTCATCACGACGAAGTGACGTTAGTGGGCGGATACTTTCTGCACGTAGCACAGTGCTGCGCTGCAGAAGGTATCTCTAGTGTGTATCGCTTTTTCTTCTCTTTGCAAGAAAATTTATGATTTTTACATAAATTCGTTTCAAGTTTCATGTAAATATTTTAATTTTCTTCAACATATTAATGAGGCGTATGAAATTTATTACTTTAAAGATTTTTTAACATTGCACTGAAGCTGAAGGAGAGAATGAAACTGTGTCGGTTTGCTCTGTATCTTGGCGACAGAAAGGGGTGTGCGGTTCAAGAGAATGGCGGCCACGGATGGTTCGCCCTCATGCCACGGAATAACTATGTAGGCTGTATCGGTGAATCCTCCAGCTGGCATGACGCAGTCTCAGGTACAGCGGGTAATCATGAGGCAGCGAACTGGTATATCAGCTCATGGGCTAGCGACTGCACCTTTACAGGAGTACGCTCTGATAATCCCTACGGACCAAGCCAAGAAGTACCCCTAGAAAGAATCCTTGCTTCACTGTGGGGCTTCTATTTTGAAGGTAGTGTTAGGCGTTTGAATATTATTGGAGCAAACGCATACGACCAATGCCACATGGACTACGAAGACAATAACAAACCTAAACCTAAGGCGCTGGAAGGTGCATGGAAGTTCTCTATTGAGAATCCCCTGAAACAAGCCTGCAAGATTGAAATTATTCAGTATGCCTATACATCTAATGAAACTGCAGAGAAGAAATTAAATCCAGAAGATTATCCACTCAAGAAATAAAAATTACTGAAGAATACCCCTCACCTGTCAACGGGTGAGGGGTAAATCCTATTTAAAATTAAAAGATTTATCTGCCAAACGAATCACTTCGATAGCCTGCTCATACGTAGCGTAAGTCAACCATTCAAATTTATCATTAGGTGATACGATACCGTACTGTCGATACGATACGTTCTCAATAGAATCTTTATTATTTGGATTCTGAAGACCATAGTATAGCCAGGTGTATGCTTTATGAAGCTCCGAATTATATGGCATATTCGGCCATTTTTCTTTCCAAGGAGTATATAGAAAATAGGCATTAGGATCGTCTACTTCTACCGTTACGTTTGGACTACCCGCCAATCGATACACCATCAAGGCAGTAGCAGCCTCACTAGCAGGGGTATCGTAATGGAAATTCCCATCACTCCAACCCCAGGTAATGCCCCGCTGACGAGCCCACATCACCACAGGAAAACGCGGATCATCAGTCTTGATATCACCATACGGAGACTGAGCCGGAAGATTCTTCACCTCAGGAGAACCTGACAGACGGTATAGATACTCCACAAACTGGCCGCGAGAAATAACACTATCTTTCTTGACCATTTGGTACTTCTGGCGCTCAGAAATCAGACCAACACATTGTGCCCAACTAAAGATAACGCGACGCCCCAACTCACCATCTTGCCGATAATACTCATACTCTGCGCGGTCGTTACAGGTCACTGCCGGTTCGTCCGGCTGCACAATAGGGGTCACCTCGTGAGGCTTCAAATGCCCGGTAGCATACGCCGGAACACTGCCGCACACCATGGCGCTAGCCAAGAGTACAGCGCCGCCAGTCTGGACGACCCGCTTCGTGGGGCGGGTGAATAATTGTCGAAGCATCATAGCTCCTTCAAAATAAGAGGGGAGGCACAACCTTTGTGCACCCCAATGAGTAGAACGTTCTCAGCGTATCAAAAATCCTAACCTTCAGGTAGAGATTTAAAGAATATGCAATGAGATGAAAACAAAAGAATGGGGCGGGTTCCTTATCGGGAACCCGCCCCACACTCTTAACACGTGCTCTCACGAACGCGCAGACAAGACAGCCTAGACGCTCTCACGCGACGCATGATGCTGCAACACCGCACCCGCAGCCGCCGCATCCATCTGAGCAGCCGCACGAGCCGCACGAGCCTTAGCCCGCGCCTGATGCTGACGCTGACGACGCAACTCATCACGACCATCAATACGCATCTTCTTATCCACCGCATCCATCGACCGGTGACGCACAAACCGGCAGGACGCACCCTCAACCGGTTGCGTAGTCTCCGTGAGCGTATCCAACACGGCCTTCAACGCATGACGGCTCGCCGCCGTCAACGCATCACGACTCGTGCCGCCACGAACACCCACCGTACGCTTCGGCGTGAACAGCACACTCGCCCCACGCGGCACACCGCGATACTCAGCGAACGACACCGAATCCACACCCAGGCGCTTAGCCATCACCTCAATAGCCGGCGGATTCTGATCCACACACACGAACTTACGACCCAGCTGAGCTGCCGCCGCACCCGTAGAACCAGAACCAGCAAAGAAATCCAACACCCAATCACCCGGGCGGGAACTCGCCGCAATCATACGACGCAACAAACCCGTAGGCTTCTGCGTGGGATAACCCGTCTTCTCCCTACCCGTCGGCGACACAATAGTATGCCACCACACATCCGTAGGGAGCTTACCGCGAGAAGCCTTCTCCTCAGTCACCAAACCGGGAGCCATATACGGTTCACGATCAACCTCCGCAGTATTGAAGTAATAGCAGCGGTGATCCTTCGCGTACACCAAAATATTGTCGTGCTTCGTCGGCCAGCGGCGCGTAGACTTCGCACCGTAGTCATAAGCCCAAATCAGCTCATTAATGAAGTTCTCACGACCAAAAATCATGTCGCACATAATCTTCACATAATGAACCTCACGCCAATCCAGGTGCAGGTACAGGGTGCCATCCTGCGCGAGCAGACGATGCGCCTGCTCAATACGCGGCGCTAGGAACGCCCAATAATCCTCGAACGAGTCGTTATAGCTCGCCAGAGTCTGCAGGGTGCTCGAATAGCTCTTGCCCTTAAAACCGGTGCGGTCACCCTTCTCAGAAGCCTCCGCGCTCAACGTGCGGCGCGTCTGCTTCTTGCCCGTATTGAACGGCGGGTCGATGTAAATCACGGTGAACGCACCATCGGGCAGCTCACGCAGATACTCCAGGTTATCTGCCTGTACCAGCAGCGACGGGCCCTGCGGGTCGAAAACAGCCGAATCCGTGCGGTTCGCCTCAGCGGCAGGGGAGGGCGCGGCGGGCGCCGGGGATGCTGAAATACCCAACCCCGGCCCTAGCCTTCAGAACCAGCACGGTCAGCGCCACGGCCCTTACCGCGAGAACCTTCAGAGCGGCGGCGGGTGCGGCTGCGACCTTCACCCTCCACCGGCTGACCCTCAACACGGCGGGTACGGCGACGCTGACGAGGCGCACGCTCAGAACGCTCCGAAGAACGTTCGGTACGCTCGGATGCGCCCTGCTCGTTACGCTCCGCACGCTCGGAAGAACGCTCGGAACGCTCAGTGCGCTTGCGGCCCTCGGAGCGGCTACGGCGCTCGCCGCGGCCCTCACCGGAACGACCCTCACGACCGCCGCGGGAACGGCGCGAACCCTTCTCACCGTCACGACCGCCAGAACGGCCACCATCGCGGCCACCGCGAGAACGAGCCGGACGGCCATCACGAGAATCGCGGGCACTCTCAAAGAACTCATCGCCCATGCCCTCAGCTACACGCTCCTCGCGCGGCAGGCGGCCCTTAGTGCCAGCCGGAATGTTCAGGTCATGGAACAGATGCTCAGAGGAAGAGTAGGTCTCAACCGGCTCAGGAACGCCCAGCTCCAGGGCGTCGTTAATGACCTTCCAGCGCGGCAGGTCATCCCAGTCAACCAGGGTGACAGCGGTACCCTCATTGCCCGCACGACCGGTACGGCCGGTACGGTGCAGGTAAGTCTTCTCATCCTCGGGCACGCGGTGGTTAATCACGTGGGTCACGTCTTCAACGTCAATACCGCGAGCCGCCACGTCGGTCGCAACCAGAATGTCGACCTTGCCGGTGCGGAACGCCTTCAGCGCCTGCTCACGCGCAACCTGGTTCAGGTCACCGTGCAGGGGAGCAGCAGCGAAGCCACGGTTCACCAGCTCCTCCGCCACGCGGGCAGCGTCACGCTTGGTCTTGGTGAAGATGACGGTGCGGCCGCGGCCGGTAGCGCGCAGAATGCGGCCAATCATCTCGTCCTTGTCCAGGTGGTGCGCACGGTAGACGACCTGGCGGATCGACGCCTTAGTCTTCGAGGCGTCCTCGGGGTCAGCGGCGCTAATGCGCATGGGCTTGGTCATGTACTGACGCGCCATCGCAATGACCGGGCCGGGCATGGTTGCGGAGAACAGCATGCTCTGGCGGTCCTCCGGCAGGTAGCTGAGGATCTTCTCAACCGACGGCTGGAAACCCAAATCCAGCATCTCGTCAGCCTCATCGAGGACCACGATCTTAACCTGCTTCAGGTTCAGGAAGCCCTGCTGGTACAGGTCGATAATGCGGCCGGGGGTGCCCACCGCAACCTCCAGGCCGCGGCGCAGCAGCTCAGCCTGAGGCTCAATCGGCACACCACCGTACAGGGTGGCGACGCGGGCGTTGCGCAGCTTCGCGGCAATCGCCAGGTCCTCACCCACCTGAATAGCAAGCTCACGGGTCGGAACCAGAATCAGTGCCTGAGGTGCGCCGGGGTACTCCAAATCAGCCCAACCCTCATCGTCGCGGCCGACCACACGCTGAATGGTGGGCAGACCGAAGCCGAGGGTCTTACCGGTACCGGTCTTTGCCTGACCAATGATGTCCTGGCCAGACAGAGCCACGGGAAGAGTCAGCTCCTGGATGGGGAAGGGGGAGGTAATGCCAACCGCCGCGAGGGCGTCGCTAATATCCTGGCGAACGCCGAAGTCGGCGAAGGACTTTGCAGTCTGAGTGGTTTCCTGCGTGTTCGTTTCAGTCACTGGACCGTATCTTTCTACCCCTGCTCGGGGTGTGTTTCTCCCCGTAATGGGGGATGTACCAGCCAGCGCCTCGGTAGTGGAGGCGGTGACGGGCGGGCGTCGAAAGCCGGCCGCGGGAAATTCTTACACGGGAAATTCTTACCGAGACGCCGCCTGCACGCATGGTTATTACTCATGGTTCATTCATGATGAGAAGGCGGTGCAGCCTCGGGGTCTTGAAAGGGGTACGACCGGTCATTCACTTAACCCCTCAATATTAACCTGGATTTGCTTTCGGCGCACCCCCGACCGGTTGTGGTGTGCGCCCGTGATGGGCGATATACCGCCTCAAAACCGGGTACTGCGAGGTTTTTGTGCGGGCGGTTTAAAACGCAAAACCCCGCATTCGGCACGGCGTAACCATGTGGCGCATAAAGCGCACGCACACGGCGCATAAAGCGCGGTTACGCATCGTGACGGATGCGGGGAAAGCTCAAGCTAAAGGGTAAACAGCTACCGAACTAATTAGACGCCGATACCGAAACCAACGTGACGCTTAGCGTCGGAACCCAGCTCGACGTAGCCAATCTGAGCGCCAGAAATCAGGGTGGTGTTGCCCTTATCATCCATAATCTGCAGCAGCGAGCCATCCTCAATAGCCTTCGAGACCTTCTCCATGAGGATTTCCTTAGCCTCACTGGTCTCAACAATAATTTCACGAGCAATGTGGCGAATGCCAATCTTGATTTCCATGAGTCTCCTCGCAGAATAGTCCGGCACAGCCAAACGTGCGCCGGGTATGGGAACTGTCTTATCTAGCATCTACTCTAGCGTGAATACGCCCATCGGCACCGTGAACGGGCGGTACTTCGCCGGGGGCTAATAAAATACTCGCCGCCGGATGCGCGAAAATGCGCGCGAAAAACGCCGGGAAGAGGGGAGGGAGCGACTCCTAAGACTCTTCCACCTGAATACCGTAGAGAGTCTCCAGCGCCTGCACGTAATCCTCTGCGCGGCCCTCCGACGCCAGCTTCTTGGCGCGCACTGTCGGGGTGTGCAGCAGGGACTTCACCATGCGGCGCATCGCCAGCTCGAACTGCTCCGTCGCCGCACCGCAGCCAAACTGGTTACGTACCTTCTCCAGCTCAGAATCCAGCACATCCATAGTGTGTGAGCGCAGCGCAACAATCGCGGAGTCAATCGTGCGGGAACGCTGACGAGACACAAACGCCGCCAGCTCAGACTCCACAATGCGCGTAGCCGTCGCCACGGATTCCTCGGTCTCCTCGGGGGCGGCAAGGCGCACCGACTCGAGCGTAATCAGCTCAACATTCGGCAGGTCAGCGACCGACGGATCAAAGTCACGTGAAAGAGCAAGGTCAAGAATCGTGTGGTGGCCGCCCGGAATCTGCTCGGGAAGCAGCGGGTCGGAGCCGCCGGAGCAACCAATAATGACGTCGGCAGAAGCCATGGCCTGCTCCATGCCGTCCACCGGCACCGCAGAAACCTCGCGCTTTGCCGCGAACTCGGCGGCACGACCAGAACGGGAATTGACCCAAATATCGGTGCAACCGCGCTCGCGCAGCGCCGCAATGGTTGCACCCGCATAAGCACCCGTACCAAAAATTAGGGCGCGTCGGGTCGACCAGTCCTTCTCGGCAACCTCATCCGCAAGATCCAGGGCAACAGACACAATCGAGCGGCCCTGGGCGCCAAGCGCCGTGTGCTGACCTACCTGACGAGCCGTATGCGCCGCATGCTCAAACAGCTGCACCAGCTCACCGGGAAGAGTCACGCCCTCCTCCTGAGCCTTCGCCTGCGCGGCAGCCAGGGCGCGGCGTACCTGACCGGCGATTTCGCGCTCGCCAACCACTGCAGACTCCAGGCCGGAGGCGACCGTCAGCAGGTGGCGTGCCGCCTCCTCGTCTGCGTACACGTCGAAACTGGTATTGA
This sequence comes from Rothia mucilaginosa ATCC 25296, assembly GCF_000175615.1. Lineage (GTDB taxonomy): Bacteria > Actinomycetota > Actinomycetes > Actinomycetales > Micrococcaceae > Rothia > Rothia mucilaginosa. Next base: position 415,267 of record NZ_ACVO01000015.1, read on the forward strand.
CCAGTTCCTTGTCCAGGCCGGAGGTTTGCGCAATCGAATCAACAATCAGCTCACGAACCATGTGCACATGCGCAGAGACGTGCAGCTGAACATACATTTCAAGACGGTTACAGGTGGCAAGAACTACTGCACCTTTAACACCGAGTTGACGTGCGATATCCGCCGCCAGAACATCGGGTACGCCAGAGGCACCGGCGCTCAACGCAGCGACGGTGGTCAAATCAACGGTGTGGTGCGATGCCACAAATGCATAAGTACTCACTAGAGACTAATCATAACCACGCCGACTAAGCCCCTGTAAAGCTCACAGAACCTAAGTTCCATCATCGTAGGGGGCAAGAAAATCTGCGCGGTGGGGGATGCGGGCACGAAGAGTAGGCACGAACTAAGGTGCCCCTCACTGCTAAGAAAGCCATCATTAGGTAAGAGTCACCATGACATAGTGTCGCAAAAACGCCCACATAAACCTGTCACACTAGACACTATGAGCGAAAACCAGCACACTACCCCCGCGTCGGCACAGGGCACCGCACAAGCACCCTCCCTGCCCGCACACCCCACTGACGCCCAGCGACCCCTGCTCACCGACGAACAGCTCGCACACCTACCCGCCAACCACCCCCTGCGCGCAGGCACCACCGCCGACTCGCCCATGCTCCGCGCCCTCACCGGCCGCCCCTCCAGCCACCGACCCGTCTGGTTCATGCGCCAGGCAGGCCGCTCCCTGCCCGAATACCGCCAGGTACGCGAAGGCATCCCCATGCTTGACGCATGCCTCACCCCCGACCTCGCCGCAGAAATCACCGTGCAGCCCGTCCGCCGCCACAAGGTCGACGCCGGCATCTTCTTCTCCGACATCGTCATCCCCATGAAGCTCGCGGGCGTCAACGTCGACATCGTGCCCGGTAAGGGCCCCGTACTCGACCAGCCCGTACGCACCCTCGACGAGGTGCGCGCCCTGCCCGAACTCAAAGACAGCGACCTCGACCCCATCCGCGAAGCCGTCGCCGCCACCGTAGAAATGCTCGGTGACACCCCGCTCATCGGCTTCGCCGGAGCCCCCTTCACCGTCGCCGCATACATGGTCGAAGGCGGCCCCTCCCGCGACCACCTGCGCCCGCGCACCATGATGCACGCCGACCCCGCCGCCTGGCACGAACTCGCCGCCTGGGCAGCCCGCACCGCAGGCCAGTTCCTCCGTGCGCAGATCGAGGCTGGCGCATCCGCCGTGCAGCTCTTTGACTCCTGGGCTGGTTCCCTCGGCGAAGGCGACTACCGCCGCTACGTGCAGGCACACTCTGCAACTGCCCTCGATATGGTGCGCGAATACGGCGTGCCGCGCATCCACTTCGGCACCGGCACCACCGCCCTGCTGCCCGCCATGCACGAAGCCGGCGCAGACGTCATCGGCGTGGACTACCGCCTGCCGCTGTCGGCAGCGAACACTCTACTCAACGGCGCCGTACCCCTGCAGGGCAACATCGACCCGGCACTGCTCGCCGCAGGCAGCGAAAACCTCTACGCACACGTAGACGAGGTCCTCGCAGAAGGCAACGCCGCCCCCTCGCACGTGGTCAACCTCGGCCACGGCGTACCCCCGACCACCGACCCGCAGGTGCTCACCGACCTCGTGGCATATATCCACGAACGCACCGCGCAGGCATAGGATAAATAACGATAAATAGACGGCGCAGATGCCGGACACCCTCCGGCATCTGCACCGAACATCTGCACCCCGAACCAACCACCACACCCGTTACCCCCCCCAAGGGCAACTCCACCGCAGACAGACCGAAGGAGAACCACCATGGGCCACACCAACCAGGCACCGCACCGCACCGCACAGGTCAGTTCCTCCGCCGCGCCCCAGAACGCACGAGCTTTCACCCGCAACGAGAAGGCACCCACCGCCATCGTCATCGGCGGCGGCCCCTCCGGCCTAATCTCCGCACGCCGCCTCGCCGCAGCCGGTATGCGCGTCACCCTGCTCGAACAGCGTCACCACCTCGGCGGTGCCGTTGGTGCCCACGAAGTTGGCGGCCTTCTGCTGGACTCCGGCGCAGAATCCTTCGCAACCCGCAGCCCCATTGTCAGCGACCTCGTCAAGGAACTCGGCCTGGGCGACCAGATCGTCACCCCCAACTCCTACGGCTCCTGGCTGTACCTGCCGCAGGGCGCCCGCCGCACCCCCAGCACCGGCATCATGGGCATCCCCGGCAATGTGAACGATAAGTCGCTGATTCCCGTCATCGGTAAGAACGGTCTGCGCCGCGCCCAGGTGGACAAGTTCCTGCCCGTCTCCGCAGGCGAGAACGCGAAGACCCTCGGTGAGCTCGTGCGCATCCGCATGGGTCAGAAAGTGCTCGACAACCTCGTCGCACCCGTAGTCTCCGGCGTGTACTCCACCCACCCCGACAAGCTGGATGTGGACGCGACCATCCCCGGCCTGCGCGAAGCCTTCCGCAAGCACCGCTCCCTCTCCGCCGCAGCGCACGCTTTCCGTTCGGCAGCCCCTGCAGGCTCACAGGTCGCCGGTATCGTGGGCGGCATGAACCAGCTGTCCGAACGTCTCGTCGAAGACCTCTACGCCGCCGGCGTGCGCATCGTCACCGGATTCGACGTCATCGCAGTGGACCGCGACGAATCCACCGGCCAGTGGTTCATCATCCAGCGCCACACCACCGACGGCGAAAACACCCCCCTCTACGCCGACTACCTGGTGCTCGCCACCGACGGCCCGACCGTGGCACGACTCATCGGCCCGCACGTCTCCACCGCACTACCCGCCCTGGAACCCGGCCCCGAAGTCGCCCTCGTCACCCTCGTCGTTGATGCCCCCGCCCTGGACAAGCACCCCCGCGGCACCGGCCTGCTCGTCTCCGAAGAAGCCACCGCCGTACGCGCCAAGGCACTCACCCACGCCACCGCCAAATGGCAATGGGTCGCCGACGCCGCAGGCCCCGGACGCCACGTCGTGCGCCTCTCCTACGGCCGAGGCGGCGAAGACGCCCGCTTCTCAGAAGTGGCACTCGCCGACGAGCAGCTCATCACCCTCGCCCTGCGCGACGCAAGCCGCATGATGGACGTAGCCCTCACCCACAGCAACCTCGTCGACGCGGACGTCGTACGCTGGCGCGGCGTACTACCCGCCTCCACCCCCGGTCACCGCGACCGAGTCAAGGAATTCCGCGAACGCGCCAGCGAACTCGGAACCCTCAGCACCGTCGGCTCCTGGGCCGCCGGATCCGGCCTGGTCTTAACCGTCAAAGACACCTACGAGCAGATGGACCGCCTCATCTACCACGCGGCACAGGACTGGGAAGGCGTCACCTCCCCGAAAGCCGCAACCGCCAAGTAGACGGCGCAGCGGCGGCAGAAGCTCAGCCAATAACTCAGCTCAGCCAGTAACTAGACCAAAAAATTGAGAAAACGCGCAGCTACGGAAGCCGCGCCTCCAGCACAGCGAACCCTCGCTGAAGAAAGGAACACACAATGTCTCACGATCACGCAGCACACGGCCACGGCGGCGCACACGGCGCAGGTCAGGGCGGCTACACCCACGCAGGCCACGGCTACGGCGGCGCACCCAAGGGCTATGCAGTCCAGCACTCCGCAGCTGACGAGAACCGCCGCGGCCGCGAAGAGGGCGAAACCCTGCACTACGCCCTGTACACCGTGTTCGCACGCTCCGGCGCACGCCCCGCAGAATCCAACACCGACGAGGCACGCGCCGAGTTCGAGAAGGTCGCAGAACAGCTCGCAGCAGACGGCGTGACCCTGCGCGGCATCTACGACGTCTCCGCAATGCGCGACAACGCAGACGTCATGATCTGGACCCACGGCCAGAACCCCGAAAAGCTGCAGGCAGCAGTCCGCAAGATTCGCCGCACCGCACTGTTCGCAGGCACCACCATCGTCTGGTCCACCATGGGCGTACACCGCGAAGCAGAGTTCACCCGCAACCACGCCCCCGCCTACGCACGCGGCAAGGCACCTGAAACCTGGGTCTGCGTCTACCCCTTCGTACGCTCCTACGACTGGTACTACATGAACCCCGAACGACGTGCAGAAATGCTCAAGAACCACGGTATGAAGGCCATCGACTTCCCGCAGGTTCTGGCAAACACCGTCGCATCGTTCGGCCTGAACGACTACGAATGGGTCCTCGCCCTCGAAGCACCCGAACTCGTGGACCTCGTCGACCTGATGCGTCACTTCCGCAACACTGAAGCACGCCTGCACGTTCGCGAAGACACCCCCTTCTACACCGGCCGCCGCATCGGCGCAGACGAAGTAGCAGAGGTTCTGGCGTGAGCCATCAGCCGAACAACGGCGTAACCCTCAACGGCACGCTCCTGCCGGACGACGTGGTACCCAACCGCACCGACCCGGCGAACACCGCCTCCAACGGCCCCGCCGTGCTCAACGAGCAGACCCTCGGCGACTACCGAAGCGAACGTAGCATCACCCGTGAACGTGCCGAAGAGGCACGCCCCTACGATCTGGTGATTCTCTCCTCCTTCGGAGGCCCCGAGGGGCAGGAAGACGTCATCCCGTTCCTGCGCAACGTGACCGCTGGCCGCGGCATCCCGGATGAGCGCCTCGAAGAGGTCGCCACCCACTACCGCGCCAACGGCGGCATCTCGCCCATTAACGAGCAGAACCGTGCCCTGCTCGCCGCGCTGCAGCAGGCGCTGGCCGAGCGCGGCCCGCGCATCCCGATCACCTGGGCGAACCGCAACTGGAAGCCCTACGTGAAGGACGTGCTCGCCGAAGCCTACGAGAACGGGCACCGCAACGTGCTCGTGCTGGCGACCAGCGCCTACCCCGGCTACTCGAGCTGCCGCCAGTACCGTGAAGACTACGGCATGGCGATTGAGCAGCTCGGCCTGGAAGGTCGCGTGCACGTGGGTAAGATCCGTCAGTTCTTTGACGTGCCCGGCTTCTCCCGCGCTTTCGCTGACGGGCTGAAGGACGGCCTCGCCACGGTGCGTGAGCAGCTTGCCGCACGCGATAGCGGTTCGCTGAACCCGCACCTACGCATCATGTTCTGCACCCACTCGGTGCCGACCTCCGCGGCGAATGAGGCAGGCCCGCGCGGCGTGAACTACGAGGGTGGCTCCGCCTACGTGGAGAAGCACCTGCAGGTCGCCCGCGCCGTGCTTTCGCTGGTTCGAGATGAGGCCCCGCAGCTTCTGCAGAACGTCGAATGGGAGCTGGTGTACCAGTCCCGTTCCGGCCCGCCGTCCATGCCGTGGCTGGAACCGGACGTCAACGACGCCCTGGAGGCGCTGCCCACCCCCGCCAACCCGGCGGAGGACGGCGAAGCCCCCGTGGAAGGCGTCGTGCTGGTACCCCTCGGCTTCGTCTCCGACCACATGGAAGTCAAGTGGGATCTGGACACCGAGGCACTGGACACCTGCGAGCGCCTGGGCGTGGTTGCCGTGCGCACCCCCACCCCCGGCACGCATCCGGCGTACGTGGAGTCGCTGCGCCGCCTCATTGAGGAGCGTGTGGAGAACGGCGTTTCAGCCGACCTGCGCCCCGAACGTGAGAGCGTCCTCGCCCCGAGCGCGAGCGGTCAGTACGGCTGGTTCGACGAGTGCGAACCCGGCTGCTGCAAGCCCGGCCGAGGTGCGCCGAAGCCGGTCATCGCAGAGTACGCAGCCGATGCTGATACCGCCGAGTCTGAGGAAGCTCCCGCCAGCCGCTCCGGTGGATGCTGCTCCCACTAACACCACCCCTGTAGCTCCGACTCGCCCCAACACCCCCTGACCGGGGTGTGCGGGCGGGTCGGAGCGCACGTGCCTACAGGCTGCCCCCAGAAGTTAGACAAACACACAGCCTCTGGGGGAAACGCACACGCCTACGGGCTATCACACACATCACCGAAAAGGAGAGATATGAGCCATCACGAGTACACCTTGGGCACCCGCGGGTCTGCTCTCGCCCTGACCCAAAGCCGTATTGCCGCTGAAACCGTCACCTCCCTCTACACCGAACACCAGGCACACCACGGCGCTGAAAACCCCGAAGCTGTGAGCTTCGAGTTGCGCACCGTCAAAACCGAAGGTGACGTGCTCACCGGACCCCTGGCAACCCTCGGCGGCACCGGCGTATTCGCTGCGGCACTGCGCCAGCGTCTACTCGACGGCGAGAACGCCTCCGAAGAAAACCGCGTGGACATGGCAGTACACTCCCTCAAGGACCTGCCCTCCGCACCCTGCCCCGGCCTGGTGGTTGCCGCAACCCTCAAGCGTGAAGACCCCCGCGACGCCCTCGTGGCACGCGACGGTCTGACCGTCGACACCCTGCCCGAAGGCTCCCGCGTGGGCACCGGCTCACCCCGCCGCGCCGCCCAGCTGCGTGCACTGCGCCCCGACCTTGAAATCGTGGACGTTCGCGGTAACGTGGGCACCCGCATCGGCCGCGTGAAGGGCCTGGAAGAGCACGCCGGCAAGCAGGTCGTACTCCGCCAGAACGCCGAAACTTCCGAACGCGCCGACCACGGCGTAGGCACCGAACGCAGCGGCGACTGCGACGCCGTGGTGCTCGCCGTCTCCGGCCTCAAGCGCCTGGGCAAGGAAGAACTCATCACCGAGTACCTTGACCCCACCCGCATGCTGCCCGCCCCCGGCCAGGGCGCGCTCGCCCTGGAAGTGCGCGAAAGCGAATTCGAGAACCCGGATTCCGCCGTGCTCGCCGACCCCGAGGTGGCGCGCCCGGTGCGTGCCCTCGGCCGTGCCCTGCTCGCCGCAAACCACCACGAAACCCGCCTCGCCGTCAGCGCCGAACGTGCCCTGCTGCGCCGCCTCGAAGCCGGATGCGCCGCGCCCATCGGCGCGTACGCGCACGTGGTTGAAGGCGACCTGGTGCTTAACGTTGTGGTGGCGTCCCCGGACGGCACCGACATGCTGCGCCACACCTCGGCAACCGCTGAACTGGATGTGCCCGGCGCCGAACGCCTGGGCGTGCGCGTAGCGGAAGACCTGCTGCAGATGGGTGCCGCTGCCCTTGCCGGATTGGACCTGAAGTAGGCGTCATGTCTGCCGCTAGTCCGCAAGCTGAACCCGCGCGCACGGTTCTGCTGACCCGCTCCGCCGCCCAGGGGGCCGCCTTCGCACGCGCCCTCGCCGAGGAATGCACACAGAACGGGTTGGGGGAGCCCCGGGTACTCTTCGCCCCGCTACAGCAGGCACGCACTGTCGAACCGGGCGCAGACCACGCCGCCGCGCTGGAGGCGCTCGCCTCCGGGCACTATGCGTGGGTGAGTTTCACGAGCGCCAACACGGTTCGCGCCTGCGCCGAGTTGTGGGGTGCGGAGTTTGCCCGCGCCTGCGCGAGCGGGGGAGTGCGCATCGCCTGCGTGGGTGCGGCAACCGCCCGTGCCGTGCACACCCAGCTGGGGCTGGGCACGGATTTTCAGCCGCAGGTGCAGAGCGCCGCCGGTATGCTCGCGGAGTTTAAAAAGCCTGCAACCGAGCCCGCCGCCGTGCTGGTTCTGGAAGGCTCCAACGCCCGCCCGACCCTGCGCGAAGGCCTCAAAAACCTGGGCTGGGACAGGCGCCGCTGCGTGCTCTACGATATGGTGCCCGCCGAGCAGGTGGCACCCGGCGAGCTGAGCCTTGCTGCCGCCCGCGCGCTCGTGCAGGGGAGTACCGTAGATGTACCCGCACCGGATGCGCTGGTGGTGACCGCCCCCTCCCGCCTGCACGCCCTGCTGGACGGCGCGCTACCGCCCGAATCGGTGCCGCCGGTGGTGGCGATTGGGGCGAGTACCGCCTCCGCATGCCGCGCCCTGAACCTGCGCTACGTGCAGGCCGATTCGCCGTCACCGCAGGATTTGGCGCGCGCCGCTGTATCCCTCATGTAGGCGCATCCCTCATCTACTAAGACCACATATTTTTATCGAGTTTTCAGGAGAGATCATGAACCTCACCCGCCGCCCGCGCCGCCTGCGCACCACCGCAGCCATGCGCTCCCTCGTCGCTGAGACTACTCTGCGCCCCGCGCAGCTGATTCAGGTGTTCTTCGTTCGCGACGGCATCGACGAACCGCAGCCGATTCGTTCGATGCCCGGTCAGTACCAGCACACCCTGGAGAGCATCATCCCCGCCGTGCGTGAGGCGTACGAGGCGGGCATCCGCTGCATTGACCTGTTCGGTATTCCTCGCGATGAGGATAAGGACGAGGTCGGCTCGACCGCCTGGGATCCGCAGGGCATCCTGAACCGCGCGATTGCGGTGTGCCGCGAGGAGTTCGGCGACGACCTGGTGGTTATGGCTGATACCTGCCTGGATGAGTTCACGAGCCACGGCCACTGCGGCGTGCTGGTTGATAATGGCCACGGCACGCCCGTGGTGGATAATGATCAGACTGTGGAGCTGTACTGCAAGATGGCGGTTTCGCAGGCTCGCGCGGGTGCGCACACGGTGTCCCCGTCGGGCATGATGGACGGCCAGATCGTGGCGATGCGTGCCGCCCTGGACGAGGCTGGCTTTGAGGATGTGTCGATTCTGGCGTATTCGGCGAAGTACGCTTCGGCGTTCTTCGGCCCGTTCCGTGACGCGGTAGAGTCGACCTTCAAGGGCGACCGTAAGACCTATCAGCAGGATCCGGCGAACCGCCGCGAGTCGCTTCTGGAGGTGCGCGCTGACCTGGAGGAGGGCGCGGATATGGTCATGGTGAAGCCTGCCGGTAGCTACCTGGATATTGTGCGCGAGGTGGCGGAGTTTTCGCCGGTGCCGGTGGCGGCGTATCAGGTGTCGGGTGAGTACGCGATGATTGAGGCGGCTGCGGCGAACGGCTGGATTGACCGTAAGGCTGTGGTGTTGGAGTCGCTGCGTTCGATTCACCGTGCCGGTGCGGACGTCATTCTGACCTATTACGGTACGGAGGCGGCAGGCTGGCTTCGCGAGCTGGATGCCTAACCCCTTCCCTCTTTGAACGCTGAGAAGCCACATGCTGTGTGAACAGCATGTGGCTTCTTTTGCATGCGGTGACCAGCGCTGAAGACAAAATTAGAGAATCAGCATAGGATTTAAGAGAGGCTTCTCTATATTCAGAGAAGCAGGCTGGTAAACAGCATAAATTCTATTGCTTGGAGGGACATGCTACCAGAGAAATTTAATACTAGTAGAGGATATAAAGATTTTAATATGAATGATCTTGCTCGATTTGTACTTCGTGCTCGGATCATTCAGGATCATTCCTTAGCTCAGGATATCGGAGCACTAAAAGAACTATCTGAAGTTAAATTCAAATTTAATATTTTAAATTTTAATAAGGGTGGGGGCGCTAATATTACTGTTGATGATATTAAATTGCCACATTCGGAACAAATTGAGAGTGCTGCTGCACGTGTTCGCCCGGTATTTTTATTTTCTGATGGAATTTTCTATGCGGATGTCCTGGCGTTTTTATATGAAAAGATTGTGGATGATAATGGAAAGAAGAAAGTTTTGGAGTTGCTTCATGAGTGTCAGATGGCTGATCCCGACTATCCGGTTAGTGGTAAAGGGAAACGCGCAGGGGATGGAGGGGCAGGATTTTCTAATAAGGAGCTGGCGGGCTCTTGGTTGTATGGGTCTTTGTTGCACGATGATGAAAATCGCAGGACATTTTCTGATGCTGCGGGGATAGAGCATGCTTACCACGCGGCGGTTTGTTCCGTGCCTGCGATGATGTTGGGTGTTGTAAGAATTCTTCATTTTATAGAGCCCCTTGTCTGTGATGGAAAGCTTAATCTAGACCCTGAACTCTGGAAGATTGATGTAACGTTTAAGGGTACAACTTTATCCTTCCGCGGAAAAGTATCTGTGTATGTAGCTGAGGTAGGCACAACATTTCCTCAAAGCATTGAAACGGATATGTTAGAAGCAGAAGGGTGGAAGCCACTGCAAGAAGCTTTATTCCAGGAAAAATAGGGAATTAAATACTTAAATGGCTGTGGGGATTTGAAAATATTCAAACCCCCACAGCCATTCTCTATATACGCTTAAGATATTTCTTCGGGTTTCGCAATTTCAATATAGCGGTCGAAGAGAATCTCCAAACGCTTTACATTAGAGGAACATCTTCTCGAAGCACCGAACGCCTTGTCTACCAACGAGTCTAAATCTCGATGTGCCGCCAGCAACTCGGGGCTCATGGCCAAAGGGTTATACAAGTCTACCAACGAGATTGACCCCTCATGCTTATTAGTCAATTTCTCACGCACTGTCAAAATTTTCTTACCAGCGGCAATGATCCTAGCCCGTAAAGTTGCGTCGACAGGAGGCAGCGGGAGGTTATTCCAGACCACAGTGTTTGAGAAACGTAGGCGTGATTCTAGCGCGCCGCCAATAGCGCGTTGCCAGGTAATAAACATTGAGGAGCTGATAATTGCAAAGATGAACCCATCCGTGTCACGAACAGCGTAAATCTGGTTACCAATAATAACCTCGGCAGGAAGATATTCTGCAGTGTAGAACAGTCTATTCTCTGATACAACAGCAGGAATAGCAAGAAAATCATAATCTGGCTGTCGTAGTTCTACAAACAAGTGAGGGGATGATGCTTTTCTTTGAGTAGGAGCTTTTGAGCTATTTTCGCGGGCTGATTTTACAGCTTCTAGACGAAGCTTGAGCACGGGACTCTTGGCAATATCGGCCGGATTCATGTCTTTGAGCCATAAGCACCAACGTTTCTTGTTGTTCAATAAATCATGACCCATGTAAAAATCTCGTATATATTTAGCAGCAATAGGGTCTTCCAGGACTTTTTGGAGATTATTCTTATCAGATATAATAAGATTTTTTCCATCTGCCGGTTTTGAGCCAATTTTTGCTGGGATTAACTGTGGAGACAATGGTCCTTTTTTATTGTCTTCCACGAATACATTTTTGTGGTCCAATAGGTATGGGTTGATATTTTCAATATTGGGAATTTTGTATGTTTCTTTTTTCTTGAAATCATATTCAAAAAGATGTCGAGTAAACTCCTTTGCGCGAATAAAGCCAATAATGACACAGTGAACAGCTGCCTGGCCGGGGGCTTGGGAGTCCCAAGGGAAGGTTCGATAGGCAAACTTAATCTTCCAATTTTCTTTAAATAGCGGCTTAAAAACAGATGAAACCTGTTGACCTTGCGTGATGGAATTTGTGGCTACAAAAGCAAATTCACCTTCGTAATTATCTTTGAAGAAGAGTGCCGATTTCCAGAACCACGTCGTTACAAAGTCAAGGTAACCATGATAATTCTTATTCCCCCATACGGTCTTCATCGAATTAGTTTGCTCTTTAGACCTACTTGACTGTCCCTTGAACGGAGGGTTGCCAAAAATAAATACCTGTTTCGCATTGCTCGGAATCAACTCACACCAGTCAGCCTTCAGCGCATCCGCATGAACAATATGCGCAACTGAGGTAATAGGAAGACGAGTAGGCACCTGACCCAGGGCGCGCGCCATGTCGCGATCTGCCTGGAACTCAGACAAGAACATTGCAACTTCAGCAATTTTTGAAGGCCACCAGTTAAGCTCAATGCCGTGGAATTGGGCAATAGACAAACTAGTGCTCCAGGACGCATCTAGAGCCATATCACCATCAAACTTAGAAAGACGACGCATCTCAACGAGAATACGAGTCTCTAAAGCACGCAAGCGCATATAGGCGACCTGCAAGAAATTGCCTGAACCACATGCAGGGTCAAAGAAATGGGTCTCTGAAAGCTCCTGCAAAATTGCAGCCAGCGCAAGGCGTTTTTTCTTATTGCCGTCATTGGACGAAAGAACAGCCTCAACACGGGCAGTGAAATCATTCAAGAACAACGGCCCAATAGTCTTCAGAATATTTTCTTCAGTCGTGTAATGTTCGCCTGCAGCTCGTCGAGCCTCACGAGACTTCACCAACTGGAACATCGAACCAAAAATAGCGGTTGAAATCTGTGACCAGTCAAAGCCACAGGCAACCAACAGCTCCTCGCGAAGCTCTCGCGTGAAGTACTCCGTGGGGGTACGCTCAGCAAACAACGAACCATTGACATAAGGAAAACGCTCCATGAGAGCAGGAACATTCTTCATGCGAGAACGTTTAGCATCCGGCGTATCCAAATATTCAAACAGTGCATTAATCTGAGTACCCAAATCTGAGCCATCCTCGCGCGTATGCTTGCGCAAGAAACGAGCAAAAAGATGTCTCTCCCAGATGCCTGCGTCATCGCCAAAGAGCAAGAAAAGGACACGGGTCAGGAACATAGAAGCTTCCAGGACGCGGGTATCCTCATCCTCAGCGTTGACAGCGCCATCTTCACCTACCGGAGTATCTGCTTCATCTCCAAGCATCGCCTGGTATAGGCGCGCCATAATCTTAGAAGCAGCAATCGTAAGTTCCTGCTGCTCCTGGGTGCTAATAGCTTCTTCACCGACCAGGAACTTCAAAGAATCATAACGGTCGGGTAACTGCTCAAGATCAAATTCTTCACGCTCACCCGAGCGGCGATTCACTAGGGTAAAATGCTCAAAATCGCTCACCATAATATAGCGAGGAAGGTTCTCCTCCGGGATGCTACCGCCAGCGATATAGTCCTGAGCTTGGACAATGGCATCTTCAAGATTCTTGCCCAAAGTTTTCTGCTCAACCAATACCGTAGAAGGCCAGAACATGTCGATACGGCCTTGACGACCGGTACTCGCACGACGAGCCGGGAGCTCAAACTCGGCTACCGTACCAGGCTGAATACCGAAACAGCTCAGCAAAGAATTCCAGAAAGTCTGAGTCTCGCTGATCTCAAAGTTTGCTCGGGAAGATGCCCGATAATCATCAATTTTTTGCCGCCACTGCGCCGTGAAACGGTTTAGCTTGCCCTGAATATAAGAGCGATCATGATAGGTCTGCATAAATCCTCAATGTAGTGTGAGTCTAAATGAATCTTCCCTAATTGTGCACCGTGGGCGAAGAAAATACGAATGAAATGGTCAGCAAGTAATAATTCTGACTCTGATGTTTTCTCATAACAAGCAGAAGCCACATGTGTTTCGAAAAGCCACGTCTTATGTGGCTTCTCGAAACACATGTGGCTTTTCGCCGTTTATTCTTGTTCTTCGCTGACTGGCTTGTACCCGAGGGAGGTGCACACAATGTTGCCATTGGTGAAGTATTCCGCGAGTTTCTCCCGGTCGGCGGGGGAACGCAGGTCCGCCCAGCGTTCCTGCTCAAGGTAGAACGCGACCTGGGAGGTCAGGCAGACAACGCGCTCATCGTGTACCGCCACAATGTGCCTGCGCAGCCAGGGCATGCGCTTGGCAAGGTTCGGCGGGATTCTGGACGGCACCTTGATTTCTATCTGCCATTGCGACGGTTCGTAGAAGGTCGTCTTGATTTGTTCGGGGTTCTTCGGGAAGACGCAGAACTCCTCAATATCGGTGTATCTGTACTTCTTCGCGGGCAGGAAAAGCCGCCCGACGTAGAACGAGTCGGGGTTGAACAGCAAGTAGACCTTCAAATAATGCCAACGCAACGCTAGCGCCGCTGAGGCTGTAACCGCCAACATGATTGAGGCACCACCAATAGGCATTGGCGGGGTGTACAAAATCGTCCAGCCGACCAGGGAGTAGAGGAAGACGATGATCGCTATCACCAGCGCCACCACCACGGTCACGCAGAGCCCCAGGTAGAGTCTAGGCGTCGAACGCACCGGTTTGGCTTGGGGATGTGCATCCTGCGGAGCAAAGAACGCGTCAATACGGTTCAGCATTTCGCCCAGGACTTGGGGCATACCCGCGGTGTGGTTATCGAGGTTGAAGTAGCGGGAACTACGCCAAATGAAGCGGCTCCAGCACGCACCCAGGTAGACCATGTAGAACGGCAGGACTAGTGCCGGTAGCAGGATGCCGTCACGGGCAATGTCCTTGTACAGCAGAAAGATGGACCGCGCGATAATGCAAGCCCACACGTACATGACGGCGTGCATCCATGCCTCAAACTTAGATACACCAGAAATGCTATCGAGTTCTTTCCTGGCGCGGGTGAGGTTGGAACGCAGCTTATGTTTGGGGAGCGGGTCGCCGTCCAGGGAGCGGCGTTCGGCGTACCTCATCGCTTTGTCTACGGGGGAGCCCTTGTAGAAAACGTGCAGCCGCCTCGCTTCTTCCTTGCTCATGGTTGAGGAGTAGGCGATATCGACTGCTACGCACACCACCAGGTACAGCAGGAAGGCGATGAGCCATACGTTGCGCACCTGCTCTAGGGGCAGACCCAGGGCTGCAAGGTCCATGATTGTCCTCTCTAACGGTGTCTCTCTACGGGGTATCGGTGATGGTGTGTCTGTGATGCTCAGAAGCCACATGTGTTTCGAAAAGCAACATAAAACGTGGCTTCTCGAAACACATGTGGCTTCTCGTGGTATATAGGCTGCAGGTTTACTTGTACTGCGCCTTCTGGAAGGACGCGCGGCGTGCCGCCTCCTCCGCATGCTTACCGGCAGGCTTATACCCCATGGTCGTGCAGATTACGCGGCCGTCCACGAAGTACTTCGCCAACATTTCACGGTCCGCCGGCGAATCCAGCTGCGCCCAGCGTCCCTGCTCAATATTGAACGCAATCTGCGCCACCAAACAATCAATCTGGTGATCGTTCAGCGAATAGTCGTGCTTGCGGCCGCCGGGGAGCAGAATCTCCAGCGTCCACTGGCTCGCGTCCTTCGGGTTCAGCTTGATAGCGTCCGGGTTCTTCGGGTACACACGGAATGCGCGAACATCCGAGTAGGGGCGGGACTTCGCCGGAAGGAGCAGACGCCCAGCCTGGAACGAATCCGGGTTGTACAGCACGTAATCGCGGCTACGCATCAGCAATATGATGATCAGCAGAACGCCCGCCGCCAGCAAGAACCAGGATGCGTGACCGATATAGATCGCTTCCCAATCCTCGTCAATGCTCCAGCCCGCCAACGAAACCAGGAAGACCGAGGCGAGCAGGAACGCAATACCGCCGAGGATCCAGTAGGCGGTGCGGTCGTCACGGATCGGCTCTACACCCGGCACCGTGCCGCGCACACGGAACGGTGCGCTCAGCTTACCCAGCGTCGCCGAGTAGATGCGCGGCATGCCCAGCACACGGTCGTCCTTGCTGTATCCGCGAACTGCACGCCACTGACGGCGGCCAATACGCGCACCCAGGTACACCATGAGGAACGGCAGAATCAGCGCCGGTAGTACAACACCGTCGTACACGATATCCCAGTACAGGGTGAAGATAGAGACCGCCACAATCCAGCCCCACAGGTACATGACCACGTGGAACCAGCCGCTAAACACGCCGGCGCCCTCAATAGAATCCAGCTTCTTCTTCGCCTTCTTCGTGGCGCTACCCTTGCGAGAGGAGCTCAGCGGCGCACCCATCGCGGTGCGTTCCGCGGTGGCGCGGCGCGCCTCATCAACGGGCGAACCGGACACCTCAAGGTACAGTTCGGCTGCCTTCTCCTTCTTGATGGGCACCGGGTAGGCGATATCCACCAGCAGGCACAAGCCCAGGTACACCATGAAGGCGATCAGCCACACGTCGCGTAGCTGCTCCATAGGCAGTCCCAGAGCGCTCAGATCCATGAGCGGCTCACCTCCTTACGTCTCTCGAACCCCTAAGCGGATGCGGCAGCAGCTGCGGCAGCCGGAAGAGCCGAGATGATACGGTCCATCGCCTCATCGTCGTGTGCGGCAGAAACGAACCATGCCTCGAATGCGCTCGGCGGCAGGTACACGCCGGATTCGAGCATGGAGTGGAAGAACGCGTTGTATCGGCTGGTTGCCGACGCCTTGATGTCGGCGTAGTTGTGCACGCCCTCCTGAGAGGTGCCGAACGCGACCGAGAAGAGGTTACCGGCGCTCTGGATGGAGTGGTCCACACCGGCGGCGTTGAACGCCTCGGTCAGAGCCTGCTGCAGCTGGGCGCTACGCGAATCCAGGTGCGCGTAAACGGCGGCATCAGCCAAAGTCAGGGTTGTAATACCCGCCGCAACCGACAGCGGGTTACCGGAGAGGGTACCCGCCTGGTAGACGGGGCCGACCGGTGCCAGGTGCTCCATGACCTCACGCTTACCGGCCAGTGCCGCGATGGGCATACCGCCACCAATGACCTTGCCGAACGTGAAAATATCGGGAACCCAGCCGCCATCCTCGGGCGCCGCGTAACCCCAGTAACCAGCCGAAGACACACGGAAACCGGTCAGCACCTCATCAAAAATGACGAGCGCACCATTCGCGTGAGCAATCTCGTGCAGGCCACGGTTGAAACCGGGCTCGGGGGTCACCACACCCATGTTGCAGGGCGCCGCCTCAGTAATAATCGCGGCGATCTGACCCTCGTGGTTTGCGAACGCCTCACGCACAGCGTCCAGGTTGTTATAGGGCAGAACGATAGTCTCCGCGGCGGTTGCGGCAGTCACGCCAGCAGAACCCGGCAGCGCCAGGGTAGCCACACCCGAACCAGCCTCGGAAAGCAGCGCATCCACGTGACCGTGGTAGCAGCCCGCAAACTTAATAATCTTGTCGCGACCGGTCACACCACGCGCCAGACGAATCGCAGTCATGGTCGCCTCAGTACCGGTGGACACCATACGCACCTGATCAATAGCCCAGGGAATCGCCGCGTTAATACGGTTGACCACCAGCTCAGCCAGCTCAGCCTCCGGCGCGCTCGCCGCACCAAAAGACAGGCCGCGCTCAGCCGCCTGCTGAACCGCCTCAACCACCTGCGGATGCGCATGACCCAGAATCGACGGACCCCACGAGCAGACCAGGTCAACGTACTCGTTGCCGTCCGCATCGTACAGGTACGCGCCCTTAGCCTTCGCCGCAAACGCAGGAGTGCCGCCCACAGAATTGAAGGCGCGCACCGGGGAATTCACACCACCGGGAATCACCGCGCGAGAACGCTCAAACAGCTTCTCGCTGGCTTCGTGGTGCAGCGGGTGGGTAGAGGAAGGAGTCATCGTATCGGTGCCTTTCAACAGAGACGGCGAACTAAAGAATTACAAGGGACGACGTGCAACGGGCAACGGAGCCCGCACGCTATGAGCGTCCCGTACCTAACCATCATAGGCGCTACAGATGAACCGCAGGTGACAAGCACCTGAACGTACCGAAAGGTGACGATAAAACACAACAGACAAGTTAGGGAACAGAGGGGATGCGCAACGCGCTAACGCAGGTGCCGGTCAGTGTCCAGACGGTTGAGCACCTGAGTGTCCTGATCGAACAGCCAGTTCTTATCAAAGAGCAGACGCACAAACGCCAGGCCCATACCCAACGCCATGAAAATCAGCAGGGACTGCACGAAACCGCTCGCCGCCGAGTACATGTCACCGCTAGCAAAATGCGACATCGAACGGTAGAACGGAACACCCGGAACCATCGTCACCACCGCCGGAACCGACAGGGAAATACGCGTGTACTTACGCTGATGCAGCGGCGCCACAATCTCAGCCAAAATACCCACACCAAACACGGCAATCGTCGCTGCCATATGCGCGGGCATACCCGCCTCCACCATGTGAATACGGGCGGGGTTCGCCACCGCAGCAATCACGCCTCCCCACACACACGCCACCGGGGATGCGGCAAAAAGCATCGCGAAGCCAGCCGCCGCAACACCCGAGGAAAGCACCTGCAACACCAAATACAGGGTCGGGTCAAGGTTAAGAGGCGCAGGAGCCGCCAACGGTAGATGGAAGAGCGAACCCAAAACCCACACCGCAAACGACGCACTCAGCAACAACAAACCCACATAGGTTAGACGCGAAATACCCGCCAAAAAGTCCATGCGGGAAATATCGAGCATGCCCGTCACCATGGGGAAACCGGGCACCAAGAACAGTACCGACGAAATGAAACCAATCATGTGGTTCGGGCTAATCCAACCCGCCGCGACCAGCACATTAACAATCGCAATGTACAGGCCCGCCGCCAGGAAGCCGCACGCCATCCACGTTGCCAAATGGCTAACCCCGCGCTTGAGCAGGGTCGAACGCAAAAACTGGCCGGCACCCGCCGCGAAGAACACCACCGTGCACTCCACCAGACCGCCACGGTTCAAGAACGCGAACCCGGCACACGCCACCGCCGACGCCAGCGCCAACATCCAGCGGGTGTACAGAGGCTTCGCCGAATCAATAAGGTCAAGCTCAGCATTCGCCTCCGCCGGAGTAATCTTTTCAGGAAGCTCAGAAATGAACTTACCCAACTGATCCAGCTTATGAGCGTTAATGCCCATCGTGCGCTGCTCAGCGACCTCGGTACGGAAATTACCCTCCGTGTACGAAGAAGTCGAAATCTCGGTGAAGGTCACCTGCGCGTGATGCTCCTTCAACCCCACAGCCTTTGCCAAACGCGCCATCGACGCCTTAATACGGTAGGCGCTCGCACCCGACTTCATCAGGATGCGGCCCAGGCGGAGCACCACCTGCGACTGCGCCACCAGGTGCTCATGAGCCAGACGGGTAGACCCCAGATAAATACTGCGCGTATTAGTGTCAGGGTACGGCTCGGTAGTGCGGGGCTGATCATCCATGAGAGGCCTTCCGGGTCGTGCTATTCACGTGCTATTCGTGTAGGTGTGGTTCCTTATCTAGCATAGGGGAGAAGCCCAAGCGGGGATAGTGTCAGCCCGTCAGTAAAAGAGAGATATATTGGGTAGCCGGGGTGAGTTTAGCGGCGCAGTTTTATCGGCGCACGGGCCAGCGGCCGTCAATGACCTCAGATTCCTTACCCGGCTGCGTACGCAACCACGCCTGGAAGCTCGCCGCCTGCTCCGCCGCCCACTGAATCTGCTGCTCGTGCAGCTGGCGCGCATCCACGTTGAGAACCTCGGGGAACTGCTCGGTCAGCTTCACCAGCAGACGCTCCGCAGCCAGGGCATCATCAGCGGAGGTGTGCGCATTCTCCAGGGAGACACCGTACTCGGTAGCAAGAACCTCAAGGGTGCGCTTGCCGCGCTTACGCGGAATCACGTGCTTATGCAGAACATACGGGTCGAGCACCACCCCCGGCGGCAGCTCACCGTTGGCAATATTGTGGCGCAGCATCTCGTGGTGCAGCACCGAAAAATCGTAGGCGGCATTGAACGCAATAATCGGCACACCGTCAAGGTTCAGCGCACCAATCGCGCCGGCAAGCTCCCACACGACCTCACGGGCGGGACGGCCGTGCTCACGCGCGTACTCAGTCGTAATACCGTGCACGGCGGCGGCACCGGCGGGGATCTCAACGCCGGGGTCGGCAAGCCACTCGCCACGGCGCACCACATTACCCTGAGGGTCCAGCAGGATCAGGGAAGCAGTCACGATGCGGGCGGTGGTGACGTCCACACCGGTGGTTTCAAGGTCAAAAGTGGCGCGCAGGCCGTTCATCCAGGTCATGCTATAAGACTAACCCAGCGGCGGTGCAGGCGCGCGCCCGGTCGTTACGCGGCTGTGGATAAGCCCTCGGCGGAGCAGCATATTAAGCCCTGGGAGCGGCATATTAAGTCACCGAGGCGGCACATAAGCAGCTGACGAGCCCACATGACCGCCCACAAGGTACAACCGCGCTACAGCCGATAGACTGAAACCATGACAACCCAACTTCTCACCGGCATCCCCGGAACCGGTAAAACCCACCACCTCACCGAACGCGCCCTGCGCTACCTCGCCGACGGGAACGACCCCGCCCGCCTACTCATCCTCGCACCCACCCGCACCGCCGCAACCCGCATGCGAGACACCATCGCCGCATCCAGCGACCGAAGCCTCTCCGTAGCACCCACCCGCGCCTGGGCAGCATACGCCTTCGACCTGCTCAAACGAGCCCAAACCCGCGGGCTACTCAGCGGCGTAGAAGGCAACCTCAAACTCCTCTCCGGCCCCGAACAAGACGTCATCATCGGCGAACTACTCGCCAACCACGCCGAAGGCATCGCCCCCGGACCCGCCTGGCCCGACGTACTCCGCGACGCCCTCGCAACCCGCGGCTTCCGCCACGAAATCCGCGACTTCTTCGACCGCATGGCAGAATACGACCTCACCGCCGAAGACGTACACGCCCTCGCCACCGAACACAACCAGCCCGCCTGGCACGCCCTCGCCCAACTGCACACCGAATACCGTGCCGTGCGAGCCCTCCGCGCCAAAAACGCCTACGACCCGGCAGTACTCATCAACGACGCCTGCCGGCTGCTACTGCGCGCCCCCGAATTCCTTGCCGAGGAACGCCGCCGCTACGACCTGATCCTCATCGACGACGTGCAGGAACTCAGCCCCTCCATCTACCGACTGTTGCGCCTCATCGCCGCAGAAGTCGCCCCCGCAGACGCCGCGCACCTGACCGAAACCCACCCCGACCTCTTCGCTGAAGGCCCCCAGGTTGTCATGACCTACAGCGATGAAGCCGTCGTCCAGGGCTTCCGAGGCGCCCGCCCCGACCTCGTCACCACCCTGCAGTCAAGCTTCCCGAGCATGCGTACCCGCACGCTCACCACCTCGTACCGCCTGCCCGCACTCATGATGCCGCTTGTGGCGGACATTCGCCGCCGCTTGCCGCGCTACACCCGGTTCGTGCCGCTCACCGCTGAACAGGAGGGGGCGAAGAATGGTGCGCAGGGAGGTGTAAAGAACGGCGCACCCGCGACCTTCGGACGCATCAACACCACCCCCGCAGACGAAGCCCTCACCTGGGGCGCCGCCGACGAACCGCTACTGCACCTGGGCGCCGACGGCAAAATCCTCGACCCCGCACACTACCGCACCGCACCCGCTGGCGTGTATAAGTATGCGCTCTCCAGCTCTCAGGACGAGGCGAACCTCATCGCCCAAATGCTGCTCGAAGAACGCATCTACGGCAACCACCCCTACCGCGAGTCCGCCATCATCGTGCGCAGCAGCGCGGACGTGGCGCGCATCCGCCGCGTGCTCTCCTCGAACGGTATTCCCTCGCGTACCTCCGCGGCGCTCGTGCCGGTGCGCGACGAGCCCGCCGTACGCCCCTTCCTCGACGCGCTCAGCCTGCTCGTCTACGCCCGCAAGCGCGGCGAGAAGGCGCTCAACCCCGCCGTGCACATGCCCGCCGCAGAAGGTGCAGAAGGTACGGAGGCGGCGGAGCGTGGCGGCTACGAAACCCTCAGCGTCACCGAAGCTGAAGAGCTCATGCGCCGAAGCCTCGACGACGTCATCGCCGAAGAAAGCCGCGCCAACCCCCTCGGCGGCGCGCAGAGCGCCATCACCCTGCTCACCTCCCGACTCGGTGGCGCATCCAGCATGGACGTGCGACGACTCCGCCAGCAGCTACGATCCATCGAACTGCAAAGCGGCGGCCACCGACCCAGCGACGACCTGCTCCTCGGTGCCCTGCTACACCCCGAAACCCTCCCCGAAGAGGGCGTAGGACGCGCCGTGCACCGCATCGCAGCCGTGCTCTCCGCCGGACGTAAAGCACTCGCCCGCCCCGAATCCACCAGCACCGAAGTGCTCTGGGCGCTCTGGGAAGCCAGCGGCCTCGAAAAAACCTGGGTCACCCAGTCGCGCAGCGCAGGCCCCGACGCCGACGCAGCCCACCGAAACCTCGACGCCATGATTGGCCTCTTCGAAGCCGCCGACCGATTCGACGAGCAGATGCGCGGCGCCGGTGCCGAGCAGTTCCTCGACTTCATCGACGCGCAGGACCTACCCATGGACACCCTCGCCGCCCGCGGCGTACGCCAAGACGCGGTCGAGATTCTCACCCCCGCGCTCGCCGCCGGTCAGTCCTGGCGCACCGTATATGTATGCGGCCTGCAGGAAGGCACCTGGCCCAACACCACCGTGCGCGGCTCCCTGCTGAGCACCGGCGACCTTACGGACCTGTGCGATGCGCGCCTCCGCCAGCGCGCACAGCAGGCAGAACAACAGGCGGGGGAGAGCGAGCAGCCGGTGCCGCCCGCCCGCATCCGTAGCTACCCCGAACGCGTACGCGACACCCGCCACGACGAGCTGCGCATGTTCGCCGTCGCCGCCACCCGAGCCAGCACCCGCCTCGTGCTCACCGCCGTGCGCAACGACGATCAGGCACCCGGTGAGTTCTTCGACTTCGTGCTACCCACCGACGCGGTCGGCGACTCCACAGACGTGCCCATCACCCGCGTGCGCCGCCCCGCCACCCTGCGTTCCCTCGTGGCGGAGCTTCGCCGCACCCTCGTTGAGGAATCGATGAACGCGATGCGTGCCGAAGACGCCCAGCAGGAGGACACACAGCAGAACGGCGCGCAGATGCACAACGCACCGGAGGAAGAAGCACTCACCCCGGAGGCTTCCGCGTACCGACTCGATGCCGCCTCCCGCACTCTGGCGCGCCTGGCGAACGCGCAGGCGCCCGGCGCCGCACCCGATGATTGGTGGGGCCTGCTGCCGCTTTCTAGCACGGAGCTGCTCTTTGCGCACCGCCCGGCGGACCACGCTGAGCTGGACGAAAACCACGGCGAAGACGGCGAAGAACCTGCCGAAAACCCAGCAGAAAACCCCGGCCGCCGCACGATTACGCTTTCGCCCTCGCGCCTGGAAACCATCCACAGCTCTCCGCTGGACTGGCTGGTTTCCGCCGCCCGCGCGGAAGCCCAGACTGACCTGTCACGCTCGCTCGGCACGCTCGTTCACGCCATCGCCGAGGAGTACCCGACCGGCACCCTCGAAGAGCTCCAAAACGCCCTCGACGAGCGCATTAGCTCCCTCGGCGTGCCCGCCCGCAAGGAGGACGAAACCGACGAAGAGTACCGCGAGCGCGTGCCCTGGGAATCCTACGCCCTCTACGAGCGCGCCAAGCGCATGATTCTGCGCCTGAGCTACTACTACCGTCAGCACATGGGCGACGCCGGCTGGCAGAACCTCGGTGTTGAAGGCTCCTTCGCGGTGCGTGTGCCCGTGCCCTTCGACCCCGCCGGTGAGGTTGGCGAGCTGGATGCGCTGCTCACCGGTCGTGTGGACCGCCTCGAGGGTACCGCCCCGGCGGAGGACGGCACCCGCCGCTACGCCATTGTTGACCTGAAAACCGGTAAATCTAAGCCGACCGGCTCGGAGATGGAGACGCATCCGCAGCTTGCCGCCTACCAGATTGCGGTGGAGGCTGGCGC
This sequence comes from Rothia mucilaginosa ATCC 25296, assembly GCF_000175615.1. Lineage (GTDB taxonomy): Bacteria > Actinomycetota > Actinomycetes > Actinomycetales > Micrococcaceae > Rothia > Rothia mucilaginosa. The sequence goes on from NZ_ACVO01000015.1 coordinate 438,369, forward strand.
GGGTGAGCAGCTGGAGGAGCGTTACCGCGCCGAAGCCGCCGCCCTGGAGGCGGGTGAGCCGCTACCAGATGCCCGCCCCCAGGAGCTGGAGTACACCGGCTATACGGGTCGTTCCGGCGGCGCGGCGCTCGTGCAGTTGGGCGCCTCGGGCGTGAACGACGAGAGTAAGACTCGCCTGCAGGTTCAGCCGGCTCTGACGGAGCACGATTCGTGGGCGGCTGAGCTGGTGCAGCACGCCGCGGAGCTGATTGCTGGCTCGCAGGTGCAGGCTCGTCACCGTGAGGGCGGCTATGGGTGCCGTCTGCCGGAGATTTGCCCGATTTGTACGCGCGGCCGTCAGGTGACTCAGCCCTAGTAGCCGCGTAACCCCCGTTTACTTTCGATATCACTCACCCCGAACCTCCCATGAGAATGATCCATGAGGAAGAGGAATCATGACTGACTCTGGCGCATACGGCGCTACTAACCCCGGCGCTCACCCCGGTTCTGGCACCGGCATGCTCACCCCCGCCCAGTGGTGCGAGCACAATAGCTGGCAGCTGCCCAACGGCGTGCTCTTCTCGGCTGAAGCCGCCGCGAACGACCCCGCGCTGAAGCCCGCGGGCTACCGCAGTGCCCTCGACATTGCCGAGATGCTCAACGGCGCCGACGGTAAGAAGCCGACCCCCGAGCAGGTCCGCATGATTGAGGCGGGCCCCGCCCCGACCCTCGTCATCGCGGGCGCCGGTTCGGGTAAGACCGCGACCATGGTTGACCGCGTGATTTGGCTGGTCGACAACGGTTTTGTGCGCCCTGAAGAGGTGCTTGGCGTGACATTTACCCGCAAGGCGGCAACCGAGTTGCGCAGCCGTATGCGTGCCGGCCTGAACACTCTGCGCCGTAGCCGCCGCGTCGCCCCGAGCGATGAGGAGCTGCGTGAGGGCATCGCTGACCCGACCGTGCTCACCTACCACTCTTACGCGAATAACCTCGTCAAGGAGTACGGTCTGCGCCTGGGAGTGGAGCAGGACGCGCAGATGCTTGGCGATGCGCAGAAGTGGCAGCTTGCCGCGCAGATTGTGCAGTACTGGGAGGGGGAGCTTCCCCTTGATAAGGACGGCGTGCCGGTGTCTGCGGCGACCATGATTAACCAGATGCTGCAGCTTTCTGACGAGTGCGCGGAGCACCTGGTGGAGCCGCAACAGGTTATTGACTTCTGCACCGAGCAGTTGGCGGCGTATGCGGCGGTGCCCGAGCCTCGCCGTGAGACGAAGACTGAGAAGGACATTCTGAAGGTCCAGCGTCTGCTGCGTAACCGCCGAGTGTACGCGCGCATGGCGATGAGCTACGCCCGCGTGAAGGCGCGCATGCAGGTGCTGGATTTCGGCGACCTGATGCGTTTTGCCGCCCGCATCGCGGAGGCTGACCCGGCGATTCGTGAGGGTGAGCGTGCCCGCTTCAAGGTGGTTCTGCTGGACGAGTTCCAGGACACTTCGCACGCGCAGATGAGCTTGTTCTCCTCGATTTACGGTGCCGATGAGGCGGCGGGTATTCCGGCGCATCCGGTGATGGCTGTGGGTGACCCGAAGCAGTCGATTTACGGTTTCCGTGGTGCTTCGGACGGTCAGATGTTCAGCTTCTACCGTCATTTCCCGACTAAGCATGTGCAGCCGCTGTTCCTGTCCATCGCGTGGCGTAACGACATTTCGGTGCTGAACGCGGCGAACCACGTGGCGGAGAAGCTGAAGGAGGTTCCCGAGTGGGTGCGTGCCGCCGACGGCGATATTACCGCCGCTCAGGTTCCTGACCTGCGCCCGCGCTGCGCCCTGGTTGGGGAGCCTGGTTCACCCGCTTTTGAGCAGGCGGCCGCGGGCATGGTGGGGCGCGTTGATTTGACGTACCACGACTCTGACCGCGAGGAGGCTGTGGCTATTGCCGAGCGTATTGCGGCGATGCGTGCGCAGGCGGTACGCGAGTATGAGCGCGCCTACGCGGCGCATCGTTCCGGTGATGGTTCGGTGCGTCCGCATCTGAAGATGCCTGAGATTGCGGTGTTGGCGCGTGTGCACGGTCAGCTGGACCCGATTCGTGTGGAGTGCGAGCGCCTGGGTATTCCGGTGCAGCAGGTGGGTTTGGGCGGTTTGCTTTCCCAGCCGGAGGTTGTGGACTTGGTGTCGGCGTTGCGTGTGCTGGCTGATCCGAACCGTTCGGATGCTCTGGCGCGCCTGCTGACGGGTGCACGTTGGCGTTTGGGCGCGGCGGATATGTTGGCGCTGGGCGATTGGGCTCAGTCGCTGGTGCGTGAGCGTGAGCGTGCCCTGCGTGAGCAGATGGCGTTGCGTATGCTCGCCGAGGCTGAAGACGCCGACGCAGCTGCTATCAACCTGCAGGCAGAGCACCTGCGCGCCGCCCAGGAGCGCCTGGACGAAACCCTCAAGGGCGCGGTGGAGGATTCCTCCGGCTACGCCTCCCTGATCGAGGCGGTAGAGAACCTGCCGCAGGATGGCGCGGACGGCGAACCCCTCTACGGTGAGCAGTACCGCGGCCGCCGTTTCTCCCCGGCGGCGCTGGAGCGTCTGCGTGCTTTTGCCGAGCAGATGCGCGTGCTGCGTGCCGGTTTGAGTGAGGACTTGGGCACGCTGCTGTACGAGATTGAGCGGACCACGCTGCTGGATATTGAGCTGGCGGTCCGCCCGGGTACCGACCCGCTGGGTTCACGCGCGAACCTGGACGCTTTCCACGAGGTTGCCGCTGCCTACGGCATGTCGGCGCCGCGTATTAACGCGATGATTTACGCCGGCTCTGACGGCGTGAGCGCGGAGGAGGGCGACCCGGGTGCGCGCCGCTTCCTGCTGTCTTCGGGCGGCGTGAGCTACGTGATGGGCTTCCTCGCGTGGCTTGAACGTGCCGATGACGAGGAGAAGGGCCTGGCGCTGGGCGTCGTGGAACCTGACCCGAACGCGGTGCAGCTGATGACCATGCACGCTGCGAAGGGCCTGGAATGGGATCATGTGCTTCTGCCGGGCCTGTGCGGTAGTGCGACCGGCGGGCAGACCCCGAACCTGTGGCAGATGTCGGCTAATGCGGCTCTGCCCTGGCCGCTGCGTGGCGACCGCGAGTACCTTCCGTCGATCCTTGAGACTCCGGAGGAGATTACCGCCTTCGAGAAGGCGAAGGACCTGGAAGACTACCTGGCCGAGCATAAGGACGATGCCGCCGAGCATGCCGGCATGGAGGACCGCCGCCTCATGTACGTGGCGATGACCCGTGCCCGTAACCTGCTGGCGTTGAGCGCCTACCGCTGGAAGAGCGCCGCTATGCTCCCCCTGCCGGTGCAGCCCTTCTGGGAGGAGCTGCTGGAGATGCTCTTCAACCCGTTCGTGGGTCTAGATGCGCCCTCTGTGCGTTTCGAAGAGACGATGGATACCCCCTGGGCGGCGCCGCAGCTGGTGGGTATGGGCCTGTCGTACACGATGCCGAACCCCGCCGATAAGCGCAAGAAGGTGCACCTGAACCATGTGCGCCGCTGGGTTGAGCAGCTGGCTGAGTCGAAGTACCGCCTGGTGGAGCCGGTAACCCTGGTGCACGGTACGGTCGTGGACCCCTCGAACCTGCCGCCTGCCCCCGATGAGGAGGCACTGCTGGAAGAGCTGGAACTCTATCCCGTAGACGCTGACGAGCTCACTCCCGTACAGGCGGAGGCGCGCGCGAACGCTCGGGCAACCTACGTCGAGCAGGTGCAACGCTACGCGTGGGCGCTGGTTGAGGTCATGGCCCCCGCCCTCGCACAGGATTGGCAGCTGGCGGCTCCTTCCGTACGAGCACGCACGGTGGCGGAGAACTGTACCCGCCTGAACCTGCCGGTGCCCGAATGGATTATCGAAGCCACCGAACGGGAGAAATGGCGTGAGGCGCAACCGCCTCAGCCCGGTTTCTCGCCCACGGTGGCGGCGGCGCTACCGATTGAGGTGCGCGGCCAGTTCGCCCAGAAGAACTACGAGGACAGGAACCCGAACCTGGGTGCGGTGCTGACCGCTATGTGGCCTTTTGACCCGCTGGAGCGCCCCGTGATTTGGCGTTGGGCTTCTGATGATGCCCTCAACCGGGGCACGGAGGCGGTGCTTCGCCGCGGCCAGCATGAGCAGCTGGAACGTGAGATTGCGATTAACTCCTCGAGCCGTCGCGAGGCGGTGGAGCGTGCCGCCCTGGCGGTGGAGCTTGCCGTCGGCGCGGGGGAGGACGACCTGCACCAGAGCGGGGATGCAGCGGGGGAGAGCGCAAACCACTCTGCATCCGCCATTCCCGAATCCCTGCGCCAGCAGGCGGTGGACTGGGAACGCGAAGCCGACCTGCTACTGCTCATGATGGGTCAGACCGACCCGGTGCTGAACGATCAGCTGCCCGGGCACCTGTCCGCATCCACGTTCATTCGCCTGAGCGAGGACCCGCAGGGCACGGTGCATCAGCTGATGCGCCCGGTGCCTCAGCGTCCCTCGCGTGCGGCAACGATTGGTACGGCGGTGCACGCGCTAATTGAGGAGCACTTCGGGGTGGCGCCGAGCGCCGACCCGCTGGAGGCACCCGACGCGGAGGACACGGTGGGCGTTGACCTGCCTGGTTCCGCTGCCGCCTCCGCCCCGCCTGCTGATTCTGTAGATCCGGCTGACCAGCAGGAACAGGACGAGTTCACCTTCGAGGACGACTTCGAGGAATCCGAGAGCGAACTGGACGCCTCCGTACAGCGCCTCTGGGAGCGCTTCGCCACCAGCGAGTGGGGCAGCGACGAGTGGAAGGACCGCATCTGGGCGGTCGAATACCCGGTCGAAACCCACATCGAGGGCGTAAGCCTGCGCGGCCGTATCGATGCGGTATTCCGCACCGAGGACGAGGACGGCGAACGCTGGGTGCTGGTGGATTGGAAGAGCGGTTCCCGCCCGAAGATGGCGACCATGCAGTCTCGACGCTTCCAGCTGGGCCTGTACCGCATCGCGTTCTCCCGCATTATGGGTATGGACCCGGAGCGTATCAGCACCGTGTTCGTGTACCTGGGCGGCAAGGGCGTTGCGGAGGTGTGGGATCACCAGATCCGCGGCGGCCTGCCCACGGAGGCGCAGCTGGCGAAGGTGATCCGTGAGGCGCGCAAGGGCTAGGTCGCGGATCTCAACAGCGAATCTCCCAGCGCCGGGCGGGCGGCGCTCGCGTGCTAGCGCTTACTGTCACCGAATAGAGAAAAGCAGCTCACGTAGGCGTTGCGCCTCGTGAGCTGCTTTTCTGCGCGGACTTTTACGGTTAATGGCAGAGGACGCCTCTTCACCCCACTGCATTAGGGTGATGAGGCGTCCTCAGCCGCTGAAGAACTATAGAGGTACTTCGTGCCCTCGCACGCTCCGGGAAAGAATCGCGCCGAACGACTGCCGCTCTCGCGGCCTCACTCGCGCCGCCGGCGCCCCGTGGGGTTTGCGTGCGTCTTTACTCTCAAACACAACCTCGAAAGTAACTCTATAGATTTCTGCCATCGGTGATTGGTTGCGCGGTGCATGAATCCGGCTCGGGTCTGACATGACCGGTCAGGGTCCCGTCCAATCTGTCTCCCCACTTTATCGCTGCCACGATATCAGCGCTGGTCAGTGCGCTATGGGGAGTGTGTCCGCTGGTTTTCTCGCGGCACAGCAAAAGTATTCCAGGAGTTTTTGAAAAAATCTACAGGGTAAGTTTTTACCCTAAAATGCATTATTTTGAGCATAGTTCAAGGTGAAGTTGATGCTCTGTGGACTCTTGAAATCAAAAGTTGGTTTATGTGGGTTTGTGGCGTATTAGCACCTGGGAAATATTGTGAATAACACCTTTAGCGCACCTTCAAGTCTCAGCCTTAATCTGAGTCATTCATGCACAAAAATGCAAAACTGGTGCTCAAAAGGTGAGGGGAAACACTTAAAGAAATTTTGTCAAAAAGGCCACTAAAGCCCCTCCACTAGCCCTTATAGGCATCATCCCGTCGGTTTGGCAGACAGTCAGTGACAGACAGTCAGGAGAGCTAGTTTCACCGGGCGCGAGTCAGCGGATATACAGCCCAGTAGATACAGTTCAGCCCCGCAGTGCAGTACTGCGGGGCTGAACTGAAAAACCTATGCGGCAGGTGACACCCTGGCTGGCAACAACCTGGCGGCTACTTACCTTATGAGCTACTCGGCGGGACCGACCAATATCTATTCGGCGGGGCCGACCAGCGGGCCGACCTCCTCCTGTCCGAGCAGTTCGCCGGAGGCACGCAGGTCGTCCTGAATGTCCAGGAGCATGGACACCGCGTGGGTTGCGCCGTCGCGGTCGCCAACCTCCACGGTGTGGGTGAGCCACTGGGCGATTGCGAACTCTGCGTAGAAGTTCGCGCGTTGCGCCAGGTAGGCGTCGGGCAACTGAGGCATCTGCTGGCGGTACACCTCGATGGCCTCGTCGGTGAAGTTGATGTCCTGGCAGGAGTACAGCCACGCGAAGTCCTGCGCGGGGTCGCCCACGTGCACATCGGACCAACCGGTGACCTCCACGATGCGCGCCTCCGTAGGAGTCACGTGCAGTACGAGGTTCTCTGCGCCCATGTCGCCGTGGACCACACGCGGGCGGAACTGCCACATTGGTCCGGGGGAGAGCACAGCACGCCAGTGCGCGAGCAGGTCGGCGGGCACCTTACCTGTTGCGGCGGCACGCTCCAGCTCGGCGTTCTTGCGCAGGCGAATCTGCTCCGAAGAGTAGGAGGGCAAATCGGCTTCGTAAATAATGTCTTCGGGCATCACGTGCAGGGTCGCAATGTCCTTGGCGATGATGGACGCTAGGGAGGGGCGGTTCGCCGCAACTTCGCGGCGGCTCAGCTCGGCGAGCTGGTCCACGTCGTATATGGTGCCGGGGATGTGCGTGTACACGAACACGTTGCCGCCCGCGTAGGGTACGGTACCGGCGACGGTGGGTACGGCGAAGGGCAGTCGTGCGCGCAGGCCGGGGCTGAACGACTGCAGGATGAGGTGTTCAGCTTCCAGGCGCATGCTGGCGTCGGGGCGGCGCGGGGCGCGCACTCGCCAGCGGCGACCGGTGGAGTCGGCGATGATTGCCGAGTCGAAGTCGTCGCTGTCTTCGCGGACCGGTTCGGCGCCGACGGGGTAAATCCCGGGCACTCCGGCGGAGACAATGGCTGCTAGCTGAAGGGGAGATAAAGTCACGGGTTAAGGTTACCAAACCAATGTGTGCCGTTTAGTAGTTTTTGGGATCTTTATGCCAAGTGGTGAAGATACATGTGGACAAGCCTAAACGTGCTCGCCTGCGCTGCCTGTTGAGCTTCTACTTGCCCACTCCAAAAGAGGCGGGTTCCTCACGCTCTGAATGAAAGCAACAGCTAAGAAGCCACGGCGGGTCTGGAGAACACAGTCTGGGAGAATACAATGGAAGACCGGCTATCACCGCCTCACGCGCCCGCATACACACATGCCCGTATGCCCGTGCAAGCGCATGCCGCCTGCCCGCACCGCCCGCCTTACTGATGGAGCATTATGACCGCAACACCTCAGCAGCCTCAGCATATGATCTCCGCAGACGATATCCTCGCCGGGCTTGACCCGGATCAGCGTGCGGTCGCCACCGAGCTGGACGGCCCCATGCGCGTGCTGGCGGGTGCCGGTACCGGTAAGACTCGCGCGATTACGCACCGCATCGCCTACGGTATTGCGATTGGCCGCTACCAGGGCCCGCGCGTGCTCGCCCTGACCTTCACCCTGCGCGCGGCGGAGGAGATGCGTACCCGCCTGCATCAGCTGGGTGCGTATGGCGTGCAGGCGCGTACCTTCCACTCGGCGGCGTTGCGTCAGCTGGCGTATTTCTGGCCGCAGGTGGTGGGCGGTACGTTCCCGTCCATCGTGCAGAATAAGGCAGCGCTCATTACGGAGGCGGCGAACCGTCTGCGCATCAGTACGGATCGTTCCCTGCTGCGTGATTTGGCGTCGCTGATTGAGTGGGCGAAGGTTCAGCTGCTCACCCCGGACACCATCATGCAGCGCCTGAGCGAGAAGCAGCTGCCCTCGGCGGTTACCCCGCAGAATATGCAGCGTATTTTCCAGGCGTATGAGGATTTGAAGGATGAGCGTAACCTCATCGACTTTGAGGACGTGCTACTACTGACCATCGCCATGCTGGAGGAGGACGAGAAGCTCGCCGCGACCGTCCGCAACCAGTACCGCCATTTTGTGGTGGACGAGTACCAGGACGTATCCCCGCTACAGCAGCGTCTGCTGGATGTGTGGCTGGGTGGCCGCGACGATATTTGCGTGGTGGGCGACGCCTCCCAGACGATTTACTCTTTTACCGGCGCGACCAGCCGTTACCTGCTGGATTTTGCGCGCCGGTACCGTGGCGCGCACACGGTGAAGCTGACCCGCGACTACCGTTCCCATTCGCAGGTGGTGGAGTTGGCGAACCGCCTGTTGGCGGCGCGCCGTCCGCATCCGGATTCGAGCCCGCATTCGTGGGCGCCGCCGCTGGAGCTGATGTCTCAGCGCGGCCCCGGCGTGGATGTGGAGTGGTTCGGCTATGCCGACGATGAGCAGGAGGCGGCAGGCATTGCCGAGGATATCCGCGACCTGATTGAGAAGGACGGCGTGCCGCCTTCGGAGATTGCGGTGCTGTTCCGCACGAACGCGCAGTCGGCGGCGATTGAGTCTGCGCTGGCTGCCGCCCACATTCCGTACCAGCTGCGCGGCGCGGAGCGTTTCTTTGAGCGCCCCGAGGTCAAGCAGGCGATGCTTGCCCTGCGCGGTTCGGCGAAGTCCACGGACGGTACCGAGGACGTCACCCGCTACACCCGCGATGTGCTCGGCGGCCTCGGCTATAAGGAGGAAGGCCCCCTTTCGGGAGGCGCCACCCGCCAGAAGTGGGAGTCCCTCGCCGCCCTGGTGCATATGGTGGATATGATGGCGCAGCACCGCCAAGAGCAGCTTCAGGAGCACCGCGCGAATCCTCGCCCGGGCGTGCCCGAGCCGCTCCCTTTGACCATGCACGAGGTCGTGGCGACCCTGAACCACCGCAGCGAATTCAACGACGCACCGCAGGTCAACGGCGTAACCCTCGCCTCCCTGCACGCGGCTAAGGGCCTGGAATGGGACGCCGTGTTCCTGTGCGGCCTGAACGAGGGCCTCATGCCCATTACTTTTGCGACCACCCCGGACGAGGTGGATGAGGAGCGCCGCCTGCTGTACGTGGGCATTACGCGCGCCCGCAAGTACCTGTGGCTGACCTGGACGATGACCCGCACAGTGGGTGGTCGTGGTCAGCGTAAGCGTTCGCGTTTCCTGGACGATATTGATCCGGCGAAGCGCCGCCGCAGGGCTGAGAGCGCTGGCTCCTCGTATAGCCAGGCCCGCTCAGCACGGCCTGGTTCGATGCAGGCTCGCCGTTCGTCGAAGGGAAGAGGAGACTATGGCTCAGCGTTTTAAACGTGAGATTCTGCCCGCCACCGAGGACCGCCCGCAGATTGAGCTGGTCCGCTCGGCGCGCCGCACCCGCACCATCAGCATGCAGCGCGACGGCGTGGACGAGCACGGCAACCCCGCCTACCGCCTGCTCATTCCCGCCGCGAGTACGAGCGAAGAGATTGACGAGCATATTGCCCGCCTGCTGCCGCGCATTCAGCGTCGTGCCGCCCGCCGCGAGCGTGCCACGCAGCTGACGGTCACGGACGAGTATCTGCACTCCCGTGCCCTGCATCTGGCGCAGAAGCACCTGCCGGAGCTGGTCGCCTCGGGCAGGCTCGAGAAGCTGTCGATTCGCTGGGTGAGCAACCAGCGTCAGCGCTGGGGCTCGGCAACCTACGCGAATACGCAGATTCGCATCTCCTCGGAGCTACAGGGCGTACCGGAGTACGTGCTGGATTCGGTGATTCACCACGAGCTCTGCCACCTGCTGCAGCCGAATCATTCGGCGGCGTTCCGTTCTCTGGAGGCGCGCTACCCGCAGCTGCTGCGGGCGCAGGCCTACCTGGAGGGGTACGCGCTGGGGCGCTCGCGTGCTGAAGGTGAACGGGGCGAGCACGGCGAAAACAGTGCGGACTAAAATCCCGCCAGCTAAAATCCAGCCGACTAAAGCGCTTCTCGAAAATCAAAGAATCAAAAACTAACCGAAACACCTCGAGCGGGGGTGGCTTGTGAATGTACAAGCCACCCCCGCTCGAGGTGTCAGCTATTTACTTTCGCCGCTCAGCTTTACTTCACTCAGCGTTACTTGGCTCAGCTTTACTTTTCTTCGGGCGCGTCGCCGAAGCCGCCGTCCAGCAGCTTCTGCAGCTCCGAGTCGAAGTCTACGTCGTCCAGGCTGATTTCGTTCATGCGCGCATCGTATGCGGTGAAGTCTTCCAGCTCGGCGGGGGTGGGCAGGGTCTCCGGGGTGTCCCAGAGGCCGTCGCGCGCCTCAATGCCGTGGGATTCTTCGTACCAGCGCCAGAACTGCTGTGCCTCACGCACCAGGCGCGGGCGCAGTTCCAGGCCGACCAGGTTCTCGAAGACCTGCTCGCTGGGGCCGCCGTCGATGCGGCGGCGCGCCATGATTTCGGTCAGCTGCGGTGCCTTGGGCAGGTTGCGGGTCGCATCCTCGGTGACGACGGATACCCAGCCTTCGATGAGGGCGAGCAGACCCTCCAGGCGCTGTACCGCCAGTTCCTGGTCTTCGGTGCGCTGGGGGCTGAACATGCCGCCTTCGAATGCTTCCTGTACGGCGTCGGGGTTGCTCATGTCCACCTGGGATGCGGCGTCCTGCATGCGGTTCATGTCCACGCGGATGCCGCGGGCGTAGCGCGCCACGAGCTGGACCAGGTCTTCACGCAGCCAGGGGTTTGCCTTGTGCAGGCGGATCAGCGCGGATTCACGCACGGCAAGGTAGAGCAGGACCTCCTGCGGGGGCACCTCGATGCTGTCGGCGAGCTGCTGGTAGCCGTTGGGCAGCAGCGCGGAGGAGCCGGGCGCGAGGGGGAAACCCACGTCGGTGGAGGAGTACACCTCACCGGCGAGCTGCGCGAGTGCCTGAGCCATCTGCGCACCAAAAATCACGGAACCAATGTTGTTCAAGAAACCGCTGTTGAGAATCTGCGAGATCTCTTCGGGCACGTCTTCAGGTGCGCCGGGCATGACCATGGACTGGGTGACTTCGGCTGCGACCGGCTCGACCATTTCGCGCCAGGAGTCGAAGGAATGCTCAACCCATTCGGCCTTGGACCATGCCTGCACCGGGTGGTTGTGGCGTTCAACGGTGGTTACGGCGTCCAGCCAGAGGTCGGCGAGGTTCGCTGCGTCTTCCACTGCACGCTTGAGGTTTTCGGGTACGGAGGGGTCTTCACCCATGGATGCGAGCATCTGGCGGGTCTGGTTCTTCACGTTATCCCAGTTCACGCCGCTGGGGCTGTCGGATGCGCCCGCGCCGGAGAACATTGCCTGTACCTGCGCGAACATGCTCTGCATCATGGCGGGGTCGAAGCCCATGCCCATGTTCTTCAGGTCTTCGGGGTCGATGCTGATGCCGAAGGGGTTCTGGCCGCCTTCGCCGAAGAGCGCGCCGAAGGGGTTCTGTGCGTTGGAGGAGGCGCCCTTACCGCCCTGGCCGGTTGCCCCTGCGGAGGGGTCGAAGCCCTGCTCCTGCATCTTCTTGAGGAATTCTTCGAGGGGGTCGCGCTCGTTGGAGGCGCCGCCGGTGGGGTTCTCAGACATGTGAAGCCTTTCGTAATCCGGGGGTGGGCGTAGCTGGCCCGCTCGCTGTCCAGCCTACCGATTTTTGCTGAGAATTTCCCGTGCCATTGCTGTGGAGGCGGGTTAATCAGCTGAGGGCTCACAAGCTTGTCTCTGGCGCCGGGGTTTGGGAGCTTTTTCGTGCCGCCGTCACCGTGCGGTGTTGACACAGCGCGGCGCGGGTCAGAGCGTGAACGCCTCCTGGTTGCTCTATTTTTAGCGGGGTGACAGTGCCCGCCTGCGTGTTGTCACAGTGCCCGCCCGCGTGTTGAAAAGCAGGTTTATCCGGTACTGTAGAAACCATGACTAAGTCCACCCCTGATGCTGAGCAGCAGCCGAACGCCGCCTCCGCGAGCGTGAAGAGTAATGAGAAGGCGACCAAGCGCCGTTCGCGTTTTGCACCGCGCCGCGTGAACCTGCGTTCGGTGAGCGCTGTGGCGACGTGCGCCCTGCTGGCTGGTGCTTTTGTTCTGCCCAGTTCCTATGTGAAGGAGGGTCCCGGCCCGCTCTTTGACGTGCTCGGAACGTACCAGGAGAAGGAAGTCATTGAGGTTTCTGGCGCGCCCAGCTATAAGACGTTCGGCAAAATGAACATGACCACGGTGTCGGTTTCGGGCGGCCCGTACACGGAGCTGTCCGGTGCGGAGGCGTTCTACGGCTGGTTGGCGTTTGACGGTAACCGCAGCCTCGTGGTGCCGACCGATGCCCTGTACCCGCACGTGAGCCATGAGCAGGCAACGGCGGCGACCGGCGCGCAGATGGCTGATTCGCAGACTCAGGCGAAGGTCGCGGCGATGCGCCAGCTGAAGATGGCGGTGACCGAGAAGGTTCAGGTGCTTTCCACGGTGGAGGGTTCCCCGGCGGCAAGTGCGCTGAAGGCTGATGACCGCATCGTGAAGGTGGGGGAGAAGCAGATTGAGACCCTCACCGATGTTCCGAAGGCGGTGAACGCCTCGAACGGTTCGCCGATTGACGTGACCGTGGAACGTGACGGCACGCAGCAGACGTTTAAACTGACCCCGGTTCGTTCCAGCGACAATAGCCGCTGGATTCTGGGCGCGGGTTTGAAGCAGAGCTATGACCTGCCGGCGCACGTGCAGTACAACCTGGACGGTGTGGGCGGCCCGAGCGCCGGTCTGATGCTGGCGCTGGGCACGGTCGATAAGCTGAGCGAGGGTACTCTGCTCGCCGATGAGGACGCTGGAGGCGACCCGTACCGCAGCTACATTTCGGGTACCGGCACGATTGATGCTGACGGTAAGGTCGGCGCAATTGGCGGTATCAAGTACAAGATCTTGGCGACGGGCCGTTACGGTGCGCGCTATTTCTTGGCGCCGAAGGAGAACTGCGATTCGATTGTGAAGATGCAGGCGCAGGACCCCGACCTGTTTAACTACTATCACGCCGGTCAGGTGCGCGGCACGATGGTGGTTGTGCCGGTGTCGACCCTGGATGAGGCGGTGAAGACGGTGGAGGCGATTAAATCCGGCACCCCGGATGATTCCCTGCCCCGCTGCGGTTCCTAACATAACGTTTCTCTCCGCGAGGTTCTCACCCGTATAGCGCAGAACAGCCCCGGTACTTTACGGTACCGGGGCTGTTCTGCGCCCTATTTTCTGTCCTCGTCTGCGTCTCCGTAATCCTCGCCAGCACCTCTCAGCTCAGCATTTCGCGCCCCAAAACCTCTCAGCCCGGTCATATTTCGCCCCGAGCTTCTACGAGGTTCTGCCCTTCTGCTGTACCTCTGAGATACTTAAAGGCAGTTATTTTCTCTGAACGTATGATGAGCGAGGAATTGTGTCTGAGTCGACCAATAACACCGCGCATCCCAAGCCGAAGAAGTCAACGCCTAAGCGTCGTAGCCCCCTGAGGGCAACGATTGCTGTGGTGGCGGTGCTCATTGTTGCTTTTGTGGGTGCGTCCCAGGTGTACACGGACTGGCTGTGGTTTGATCAGCTGGGTTATAGCACCGTGTTCACTACCCAGATTTTGTTGAAGGCCGCCGTGTTTGTGGTGGCTGCCGTGGTGATTGCTGTGCCGCTGTGGGCTTCGATGTCCTACGCGGTCCGTCATGCTGATGTGGCGCCGGCGTCCGAGAAGAAGCCGCAGGAGGCGCCGAACCCGAATCAGAGCGTGCCGACGAGCGGCACGGATGCTGCCGAGCAGATGCTGCGTGACGTGTTTGGTCAGCAGCGTGCTGAGGAGAGCATGCGCCGCTACCACGAGAGCGTGGATAAGGCGCGTAAGGTTCTGCTGATTGTGGTTCCGCTGCTGTTGGGTCTGTTCATTGCTTCGGCGACGATGACTCAGTGGAGCACCGTCGCGCTGTTCTTCAACCAGCAGTCCTTCGGTAAGACTGACCCGGAGTTTGGTCTGGATTACGGCTTCTTCCTGTTTGCGTTGCCGTTCTTCCGCATGGTGGTGACTCTGGTGACCTCCGCTGTGGTGCTGTCGGCGCTCGCGGGCCTGTTCATGCACTACTTCTACGGCGGTATTAAGGTGCAGCCGGGTGGTGTGAGTACCACGTCGGCATTCCGCCGTCACGCTGCGATTGTGGTGGCTGTGTTTTTGCTGACTCGTGCGGTGAGCTTCTGGCTGGACCGCTATTCGTCGACTCAGCAGCAGGTGGGCCGTTGGGCTGGCGCGATGTACACGGATGTGAACTCGTCGATTCCGGTGAACGCTATTTTGGCGATTTCTGCTCTGTTGGTGGCGATCATGTTTGTGGTGGCTGCTTCGATGAATCGTTGGCGTCTGCCGCTGATTAGCACCGCGATGCTGGTGATTGTTGCCGTGGTTGCTGGCGGCCTCTACCCGTGGATTGTTCAGCGTTTCCAGGTGGTTCCGAATGAGCAGGGCGCTCAGTCGAAGTTCATTCAGCGCAATATTGATGCGACCCGTTACGCGTACGGTCTGGATAAGATTGAGACCACTCCGTATGACGCGACGATTGATACCCGTGCCGGTGCGTTGAGCTCTTCGAGCGCGACCATTGCGAATATCCGCCTGTTGGATCCGAATGTTGTGTCCTCGGCGTTTGCTCAGATGCAGCAGTTCCGCCCGTACTACCGTTTTGATTCGCAGCTGGCGGTGGACCGCTATTCGGTGGGTAACACCACGCAGGATACGGTGTTGGCGGCTCGTGAACTGAACCCGGCGCAGACGAGCGGCGATTCCTGGTATAACCGCCACGTGGTGTACACCCACGGTTACGGCGTGATTGCCGCGTACGGTAACCAGGTGGATTCTGCGGGTAACCCGAAGTTCTTGCAGTCTGGTATTAAGGCGACCGGTACCCTGAGCGAGGATTATGAGCCGCGTATTTACTTTGGCATGAGCTCGCCGGAGTACTCGATTGTGGGCGGTAAGGGCGACACCCTGGAGCTGGACCGTCCGCTTTCTGCTGAGGAAACCAACGCCTCCGATGCGAAGTACACTTTCGCCGGTTACGGTGGTCCTCGCGTTGATTCGCTGCTGGCTCGCCTGTCCTACGCGATTAAGTTCCAGTCCTCTGACATTCTGCTGTCGGATGCGGTGCGTGAGGGTTCGCAGATTCTGTACGAACGCAACCCGCTGGATCGTGTGCGTAAGGTTGCGCCGTACCTGAGCGTGGATTCTAAGCCGTACCCGGCGATTGTGAATAACCGCGTGCAGTGGATCGTGGATGCTTACACCACGAGCGACCAGTTCCCCTACGCGCAGGGTAGCTCCCAGGATGCGGCAACCGCTGCGGGTGCTCAGCGTTCTAACTCGGTGAACTACATCCGTAACTCGGTGAAGGCTACCGTGGACGCGTATGACGGTTCGGTGACCCTGTACGCGTGGGATGAGGAGGATCCGGTGCTGAAGGCGTGGCAGGGCGTTTTCCCTGGCACGGTGAAGAGCTACCGTGAGATGAACGCTTCGCTGATGAGCCACGTGCGTTACCCGACTGACATGTTCAATATTCAGCGCACCATGCTGAATAAGTACCACGTGACGAACGCGAATAGCTTCTATGCCGGTGACGATGTCTGGTCGATTCCGAATGACCCGACCAATGATCGTAACCAGCCGATTTCGCCCTACTACCTGTCCTTGCAGATGCCCGGGGATTCTCGTGCGCACTTCTCGTTGACGACCACGTTCATTCCTCAGCAGAGCGATTCGAACTCTCGTAACGTGATGTACGGCTTCCTTGCCGCTAATGGTGATGCCGGTACCGGTAAGGACGGCGAGCGTAGCCCCGACTACGGCAAGCTGCGTCTGCTGGAGTTGCCGCGTTCTTCGGTGGTTCCCGGCCCCGGCCAGGCTCAGAACATTTTCAACTCTGATGCTGAGGTGTCGAACCAGCTGAACCTGCTGCGCCGCGGTTCGTCCGAGGTTATTAACGGCAATATGCTGACTCTGCCGGTGGGCGGCGGCATGTTGTACGTTCAGCCGGTGTACGTGCAGTCGAGCGGTGACGCTAAGTACCCGCGTCTGCAGCGTGTGCTGGTGAGCTTCGGCGATAAGGTTGGTTTCGCTCCGACTCTGGAGGAGGCGCTGAACCAGGTGTTTGGTGGCTCTTCGGGCGCGAAGCTGGACGGTTCGGCGGCTAGCCCCTCGGCTTCGGCTTCTGGTTCTTCGGGTACTTCGGGCGCTTCGACCGGCGGTTCGTCGGCTTCGCAGTCTTCGGAGTTGAAGCAGGCTCTGACGGATGCCTCGAAGGCAATGACCGATGCTGATGCGGCAATGAAGAAGGGCGACTGGGCTGCCTATGGTGAGGCTCAGAAGCGTCTGGAGGCAGCCGTGAAGAAGGCTCTGGAGGCTGAGGAGGCGCAGAACGCGGCGTCCGCTAAGGCTTCTGCATCGGCGGCGCCCAGTGCCTCTGCGGCTCCGAGCGCAGCGGCTAGCGCTAAGCCCAGCGCCAGCGCGTCGGCTTCTCCCTAAGATGCCTGAGGTGGCGGGGGAGTAGCGCATACCGGATGCTCACGGATCGGATGTCCACGGGTCTAGCGTCCTCGCTCTAGACACTGGGCAGACACCGGGTACACACCGGGCGCACCTCCCGCTGACTTTCTCTGTGTCGATAGAAGTTCGACAGGAACGGGGTGGAAGCAATACGCTTCCACCCCGTTCTTGTGTGTTCTGCCCCTAACGCCTCCTAACCCCTGACACCTTCTAAGACCCAGCCCCACAACCCCTGTTTTTGTGCGCTTGGTTACAAATCGTGATTTTGGCTTGCATGCCCGGTTTCGGGTCTGTATAGTTATATGAGTCGCCGCGGGGTGGAGCAGTTCGGTAGCTCGCCGGGCTCATAACCCGGAGGTCGCAGGTTCAAATCCTGTCCCCGCAACGGATAACTCCCGATAGCTTAGCTATCGGGAGTTTTTTTATTCCCTAAAACCTGTGCTCTCGCCTTCTTGCCTTCCCGCCTTCTTGCCTTCCCGCCTTCTTGCCTTCCCGCCTTCTTGCCTTCCTATCCCCTCCTGCCGACTGCCGGGCGGCTTTCTTTATATCTTCTGTCTTCTTCTGTCCCCTCACCTCTTCATATCCCTGCCTCCCTGTATCCCCAGCTCTTTGTATCTCAGCCGGCTTCTGGTGGCATCTGCTGGTGCCGCTCACCCTGGGGTGGAATCTGGGGTGGAGTCGACCTAGAACCTTTTTGCAGGTGCTGCGGAGGCATTTTTCTGAGCCTTGTCGGGGCTGGTCTGCAACCCCTCACGCGGGATGCTTCGGAGAGGCATCTGGGAGGGGGGGGCTTGCCTGCTGGTCCTTCGGGGTGCTTGGCATGGATTCCCCCTCCAGGCCCCCAAAGCCTCCTCAGTGAACCGTTGTGAAAGTACCCTGGGCTGGTCTTCAGAACGTCTCCCGATGTGTCTCTCGAAGTGCCTCTCAGTACTTCTATCGGAGCTTCAAGCCGATGTGCTCATAGGGGGGCGGAGCCACTTTTGGGTGGTTATTGGAGAGTAGTTATGCCTTCTTTCGATGCTACTTTTCGGGTTCCCTGAAGGGGGTTCTGGGGAGGGTTTCAATAGCCTGATGAGGGATCCGAAAGGATACCTGATTGGGGGACTGTCGAGAGGGCTATTTTTGCCTCAAAGTGCATTCTCAAAGTGGAATATGCGAAAGGTGTCTATATTCCGGGCTTGGAAATCACCTGTTTTGCCCCGGAATTCCGCGGTTTTTGGAAGAAAATGGTCTTTGAGTGCAACAATTCACTCTGAAAGTGATTGTGGTCACATATGAAACATTCAAGTTAATTGTAGGGTTTTTTGAAACTCTTTCAAAAAACGCTCAAAAACCCCGGAAAATCAAGGAAAAATAGCTCATTCAACCTCTACTTGAGGGTGATTAAAGTTAAGCTAGAAGTTGAGAAAAAGCTCTTGTTAAGATTGAATCTTGTTCGATACCCAAAAATAGCCCCAAAAAACCGCTGGAAAAGGCTTTTTGACCTGGTAGCTTTGAGTACGTGGTCACCGCGGTCCGCCGCGTAGCTCTCCGGATCCACACCGCGCCCCTCCATCACATGAGGACATCCCCGCAACACACACGGGATGGTTGATGGAAGCGTCTCGTGCGGCGTCACATCCGCAGGCCGACCGCCTATAGGCTTCTCACCTATAGACCACCTATCACTCAACCACTCACGGGCGTTCACGCCCCAGAAACACCAACAACGAGGACAACCCCATGGCACTTCGCCCCCGCACTGTTAAGGCTGGCTCTCTCGCAGCCATCGCTGTACCCTCCGTGCTCGGTAGCACCCTGGTAGCACCCGCTTCCGCTTTTGCACCCGTCGTTCAGGACATCCCCGGCGCAGCTACCGCAACCCAGGCTCCGAAGTCTCTGTTCACCTCCACCGTGCAGCCGACCCTCTCTCAGGTTGCTGTGCAGATCCGTCAGCAGGCTGAACAGGTAAAGCAGGCGCAGCAGGCTCCCGCAACGACCGCGGTTCAGCCCATCCAGAAGACTTACACTGCACAGGCTGCTCAGCCCGCACAGGCAACCCAGCAGGCTGCTCCCTCGGCTACCTTCCAGTCCGCACAGGCTGCGCAGGCTACCCAGGCGGCTCAGCCTTCCGCTCAGCCCACCCTGGCACAGGTTGCACAGCAGACCCCCGCAGCTACCCAGAATGTTGCCCCCACCGCTCAGCCTGCACAGGCTACCCAGGCGGCATCCGGTGTGGCGGCAACCCGCACCAACCAGACTTTCCTGTCCTACACCTCCCCGGCGGGTACCACTTCGCAGTACCACGTCTACGCTGAGGGTGTGGACTTCTCCAAGCCCGTTGGCGTGGTCTTCTACTTCGACGGTGACTACTGGCGCAACGACCAGTCCAAGGTCTACGACCCCTCCGGCGAGCTGGCTCAGATGGCTGCATCCGCTACGGCACAAAACATGCTCTTCGTGCCCGTCATCTCCCCGGACACCAACCGTTACGATGCTGGCGTGACCTGGTGGGAAAACATGGACCGTAACGGCGAGTTCTTCCGCTCCTTCGCTTCCTCCTTCATCGCGGCTAACGGCGTGGACTCCTCCAACGTGTGGACCATGGGCTACTCCGGTGGCGCCGAGTTCATCACCTACGAGCTGAACACCAAGCCCCAGACCTGGCGCAACGGCGGCGGCTCCATCATGGTCGCTGGCGGCGGCCTGGACGAAGGCACCCCCTCGGCTGCGCTGAAGTCCCAGCCCATGTTCTGGTACGCAAACTCGAACGACGGTACCGGTGAGACCTACCCGCAGACCTGGAGCGCACGAGGCGCCGTTGAGGGCGGCTACGACGCCTACCTGGCTGCTGGCTACACCAATGCTTCCGCGACCGTGCTGAATGGCTCGGGCCACTTCGACTACAACTTCTCGCAGATTCTGAGCAACTCGCTCACTAAGGGCAAGGCAACCGCCGCTCCCAAGGCTGAGCAGAAGACCGAACAGAAATCTGAGCAGAAGCAGCAGAACACTCAGCGTGCCCGCACCATGAGCTCCGCAACTTACCAGAGCTACACCTCCCCGGCGGGTACCACCTCCCAGTACCACGTGTACGCGAACAACCTGGACTACTCCAAGCCCGTTGGCGTGGTCTTCTACTTCGACGGAGACTACTGGCAGCGTGACGAGTCCAAGGTCTACACCCCCGACGAGGGTATGCTCGCGGCAATGGGCAAAATCGCTAACGCCCGCAACATGGTCTTCGTGCCGGTCATCTCCCCGGACACCAACGCATCTGGCGACGGCATCACCTGGTGGGAAGACATGGACGCTAATGGCGAGTTCTTCCGCTCCTTCGCGAAGTCCTTTGTTAGCCAGAACAACCTGGACGCTTCCCAGGTGTGGACCATGGGCTACTCCGGTGGCGCTGAGTTCATCACCTACGAGCTGACCGACCACAACACCTCCTGGCGTAACGGCGGCGGCTCCATCATGGTCGCAGGCGGCGACTCGGATGGCTCCGTGGACGCTGACGCAACCACCAAGGCATCCCCGATGTACTGGTGGGTTGGTGCGAAGGACACCTCCGGTAACACCAACCCCGTCACCTGGAGCGCACGAGGCGCAGTCGAGTCTGGCTACAACGCATACCTGGGAGCAGGCTTCTCCGACGCCCGCGTGAAGCTGATTGACGGCTTCAGCCACCACGACTACGACCTGCCGCACATCTTGGCATCCTCCCTGGACTTCGCCGGTAAGACCCCCGCACTGGGCTACAGCGACCTGTCCGACTCGAACCCGAACTACAACGAGATCAGCTGGAACTCTGATCACCGCATCATGCTCGGCTTCGCGGACGGTACCTTCCGCCCGAACGCATCGGTCAACCGTGCACAGCTGGCAACCTACCTGTACCGCGTGGCTGGTCGCCCCGCAGTGAATGCACCGGCTGTTTCGCCGTTCAGCGATGTTCCTGTCAACCACCCCGCGTACAAGGAGATTTTCTGGCTGAGCCAGCAAGGCATCAGCGGTAGCGACTTCCGCCCCCTGGAGGCTGTCACCGAGTCCACCATGGCTGAATTCATGTACCGTGCGGCTGGATCCCCGGCACAGGCTCAGGGCGGCTACGCGTCCCATGCTCTGGCATGGGCTGCCTCCAACGGCATCGGTACCGGCTCCACCTCCTCGGCAGCCATCACCCGTGACGCTATGGCAGGCTACCTGTACATCTACGCTAACTAAGGCGCACGGCCCCTAACGCATAAAGAACCGCCCCGCTCCTGAAATTCAGGAACGGGGCGGTTCTTTCTATAGGTTTAGCTCAAGAAGCTATACGCTAGACCAAGCTTAGAAGATCCTAGGCTTAGAGGGTCTGGGTGGGGGATTCCACAGCCAGGGGAGCCGGAGCTGCCGGAGCGTTCTTTGCCTTCAGAGCAGCCAGGCGAGCGTCCAGCTCGGTGTCGCGCTCCATCTGGTCCAGGGTGTTGAACTGTGCGTCCAGGGAGGAAGCTGCCAGCTCCTGCTGACCGATGACGCGTGCCTCTTCGCGGCGAACCTTCTCTTCGAAGCGGCTCATCTCGCTGGTCGGGTCCAGAACGTCGAACGCCTTCAGAGCGTCGTTCACCTGGGTCTGAGCTGCTGCAGTCTTCTGACGTGCGGTCAGCTCATCGCGCTTGTACTTGACCTCTTCAAGCTTGGAGCGCATCTTCTCCAGGCCGTCCTTGAGCTGGTTGACAACCTGAGTCTGAGAAGCCAGCTGAGGCTCAACAGCCTGTGCAGCCTTCTCAGCCAGCAGCTGCTTGTTCAGAGCAATCTTAGCGAGGTTATCGAACTTGTCAGCGTTGGCAACGTCGCCAGCTGCGCGGAACTCATCAGCCTTGTTAGAAGCTGCCAGAGCCTTGGTGCCCCACTCCTGAGCGGCCTTGACGTCCTCAGCGTGGTCCTTTTCGAGCAGTCGCAGGTTGCCGATGGTTTGTGCTACTGCAGCCTCCGCCTCGCGGATGTTGTTGGTGTAGTCACGAACCATCTGGTCCAGCATCTTCTCCGGGTCCTCAGCTGCATCAATCAGAGCGTTGATGTTTGCCTTAGCGAGCTGTGCAATACGGCCGAAGATGGTCTGCTTAGCCATAATCTCCTACTTTCTGTTCACGGGCTGCGGGGGAGCACTACGCTCCTCGTGAGCCGTGCCCGTATAACTAATTATGTGGCAGATTTCTGGGTGCATGCTGTGAAAATGATGCACGCCTGATTTCTGCAACCTAAACTTTTGGTAAATTACCTCAGGTGTTTTCCGACTGGGGAAGAAAGCGGTGAGGTAAGCTATCCACCCCGCCGGTCAGACTGTAGAAAAACCTACAGAAACCAACCGGCAGGATCGCTAGCATGGAGGCAGTTAGAAGCTACCGCCGTCACCGCCGCCGCTACCCCAATCGCCGCCACCGCCGCTGAAGCCGCCGCCCCAGCTGCCGCCGCTACTACCACCACTGCTGTGGCCGCCGCTGCTACCCCAGCTACTGGTGCCGGAGTTCATCGCGGTCATCAGAGCGCCCAGCAGCAGGCCCTTCGCCAGGTCACCGCCGAAGCTGCTGCCGCCGCGGTCGTTCTGGTTGTTGTAGTAGTTGCCGACCTCGCTCTGAGCTCGGTTCTGCGCGTCGGTCGCCTTCTGGATCGCCATGTTGGCTTCCTTCATAGCGTTCAGCGGGTCCGAAGACGCCAGGCGCTGAGCCTGACCCAGGTGACGCTCCGCCTCAGAGACAGCGGTCAGGGTCATCGGACCCACCGCAGCACGGCGGTTATTGATGTAGCTACGCGCACCGTTCACCGCAGCGTAGGCAGAACGCATCGTACGATCCAGGTTCTGCGAAGCCGCACGAGAACGCTCGCGGGTAGCACGCATATTCGTCATTGCCTTATCCAGCTCGGCGGAAAGCTGACGCAGCTGGTTCGCCAGAGTCAGCGGGTCATTCGGGCGAGCCGAAGCGCTCTGATTGACCTGGTTGAGCACCGCCTCCATACCGGCAGCTACCGCACCCAAATCATCGCGACGCTGAGATGCAGCCAGGCTCTTCGCCTCCGCCACGTCGCGCTGAATGCTCAGCAGGTCGGTGCTCAGACCCAGCTGAGCCTGCTCCAGCTCCTGCGCGCGGGTATTTACAGCCGCACCCAGCGCCTGAATCTGCGAGGCGGCTTCCTCAGCGGTGCGCAGGTGAGCAACCGCCTCCGAACGAGCGGTCGCAACGGTCGCCTGAGCCTTCTCAACCTCCGCAGCGCACAGCACCATGTTCGACTCCAACAGGGTAGGAGTCTTAGAAATGGGCTCCAGGGCGCTGGGCAGGTAACGTTCCTTCAACGTGCGGTACTGGGCGGCAATCTCCTCCACCGAGGCACGCAGCTGCGGCAGACGCTGAGCCAGAGCCTCAATAGCCTGCGGTGCCTCCTGCTCCAGGTTACGCAACTGAGCCAGGTTAGCGTCCTGCTCCTGAGCAATGCGGGTGACTTCCTGAGAGTTATCAATAATCTCAGTCAACCAGGCACGCTGCTCAGCCTCAGTATCCGGGATGCTATCGGTCAGAAGCTGCTGACGCTGGAAGGACTTACGCATCAGATCCTCAGCACGCGCAATCTCCTGAGCGAACTCAGCAACCTGCTGATCGCTGTACTGTGCGCGCGCAAAATCCAGTTCCTGCTTCGCGTGGCTCATCGTCGTATCAGCCTGCAGAAGGGCGCTACCGGCGCGAGTGCGCAACTCCTCCAGCGGAACCTCCGGAATGGGGGAGTAGTTACGAGGCGCACTGTAGGAACGCTGAGGCTGCTGCTGAGCGTTCTTCTTCTTGCGGCGGCGGTACATCGCGTAACCGCCAGCACCCACGGTCGCCGCAGCACCCACACCGAGCACACCGGTTACAACACCCGAAGAGCTACCGCCCTTCTGGGCCTCGATACCCTCAACCGCGGCCAGTGCCGCACCCGAATAGTCACTATTCTGCAGCTTCGGTTTGATGTAGTTCTGGTACACCTTCGTCTGCTGATCACTCGACAGGGTCTTCGTGCTACCCGCCAAGAAATACGCCTGGCGAGACTCGGTAGCAATCACCAGCACCACATCGGCAGAACCCCAATTGTTCTTCGTAGCAAGCGCCTTCGTCCAGCTCGAAGAAGTAGACGGGTTCTCAAACTTATCGATGACCACAACGTGCAAATCCACGTTGTGCTTCTTCGACAGAGCAGAAATCTTAGACTTCAGGGTAGCGGTATCACCCAAAGAGTTCGTGGAATCGTACACGGTGGTGCCCGTAATCTGCATCGGGTCAGCCGCCTGCGCCGAGGTGCTCAAAAATGCAGAACCAACCGGCAGAACTACCGGGGCACAAGAAAGACCGGCAGCCAGCACTGTGGCACCCAAGATAGTGCGCAGGCGAGGGCGTGCGGGACGAATCTGACGCGCAAAGGCGTGCTCGGTCATGGTCTTTCCTCCGTTGTCGTGAAGTATGAACGGACCTGCACTTCACGGCGTGCTTGTTCAACGCACACCTTAGTGCTGGTCACATTATTAGTGTAGCGGTGGCATAGCTACACAGACGCACAGATACGAGAATATTGCGCCGCTGTTTGCCACCCGTTTACCGACTTCCCAGGCTTTATACAGGAAAGCCGGTATACAGAAAAGCCAGGGTCTAGCCTCACGCCAGACCCCGGCTCACCGGCTATTCAGTCGATTAGCGCCGGCGCGCAATCTTCAGATTGCTCATCAGGTGCTCCACTACCTCAGCGGCATCAACATCGTGGATGCTCTGTGCTATGCCGTTCACCACCTGAACTCGCGAAGATGAGGCGAACATCCACCCTAAGAACTGCACAGTATTCAGCAACCTAGAACTGCGATCTGCCTGCTTCCGCATCTGCGACCACAAAAAGGGCGTAGTCGGCACGCCACGGCCCTTATACACCTGGGAGTTAGAACGGGCGTCCAGAAGCTCAGCGAGCGCCTCAATATTTTCGGTCAGCTCCTTCAAATCCTCATCCCCGGCAGAGGGACAGACGAAATACCGTTCAACCAGGCTCAAAGGCATGTAGCCGCTACAGCTACTCACCCACACCAGCTTCAACCGTAGATTCTGCAGACGAAGCACCTGCTGCAGAAGCCGCGAATGGGTGCGCAGCACTGACAACGGCATAGAAGAGAATGCCATCGCCTCCGAGAGCAGGCCCTCGGAGAGCGCCTCCTCGGAAGACGCCTCGTTCTGATTCAAGCTACCCACCAGAAGCTCCGGTCCCTCGTAGTGCACGAACGCCAGAACCTCGGGAACACTCGAGAGGGAACGGATGCGCTCGCCAATGGTCGGCAGGTCCTCCCCATCGGGGGCGTACTGTTCGCGTGCGTACATCAACGTCTGGATGGGCCGCTCGGCAAGATGGGACGATTCACGAGCCAGCGTCCGCAAATCGGTCACAACCTCCGCTAGAACGCCGTCCTGCTCAACCTGCAGAAGCTCCTCCAGGAGCTCAATGACAGAGCGCGCCTGCAGGCTCAAGACAGCGGCGCAGAACTCCGCATCCTGAAGCTCAAGACGCACCTTCTCCAGGCGCTCTTCCAGCGTGGACTGCACGCCCTTGAGCTCAAACTCGCTCAGCTGTTCCGGGTGGAGCATACGGTGCGTACCATCCTCGCCGGGACGGTAGAAAAGCTCGCTAAACTCCAACGTAGACTGAACACCCTTCAACGCCCGCTCTCGCAACTCGGGCAGAACGTCAAAGGCAACTTCCGCCATCTCATTCCAGACCTTGGCCTCATCGATCTTCGAATCCTTACGAACAGTCTTCTTCCAAGTCTCGGCAAGCTGCATAGCGCGATCAAATTCGCTCAGCTCTACAAAAGCCGCCAGTTTCTGGGCACTCTCACGCAGATAACGCACCGCGTAGAGGCGGTCGCTCAAAGAATCCGGGAGGGTATCCTCCAGCAGACGCCAACGGAAGGTACGCTCAAAGCATTCCTCGGTC
This sequence comes from Rothia mucilaginosa ATCC 25296, assembly GCF_000175615.1. GTDB lineage: Bacteria > Actinomycetota > Actinomycetes > Actinomycetales > Micrococcaceae > Rothia > Rothia mucilaginosa. Next base: position 463,985 of record NZ_ACVO01000015.1, read on the forward strand.
AGGCTAATGACGGCGGCGCTCAGGGAGAGCGCGTGATCACGGGCAAAAGCGAAAGAGCCTGAGGTATCCGCCAGACGAGGCAGGGACGTATAGAACTCCAGCGCCCCGCTCAGCTTCAGCCGAGATACCCGGATGGTCTCTTCCAGCTCGGCGGCAAGCACCGTGCGGTCAGCCTGGGCAGTCTCCTTGAAACTGTGCAGCGGAGACACCTGCGCACGCTCAAGCGTCTGCAGGTTCATGACCGCACGCATGAGATAGTTCTCAAGAATATCGACCTGCTCCCAGCGCTGACGCTGATTCAGCGGAACATGATTCTCCTGCGTGCCGACCAGCAGATGCTGCGGCACACCGCTAATCGACGGCAGCGCAAAGACTTCATCCTCAGATTTACTGACAGAAAGCACCATGGGGTAGCGGCTGCGCTGTGCATTCTCTAGAGGGGGAATGAGCTTGAAGTTGGTGCTCAAAGAGAATGGGTCGGAGGGCGCCGGGTTACTCTTGGGAGCCTGCTGGGCGGTCTCCTGCTGCGGGCGCTCTTCAGGCTGCGCCGGGGTGTTCTGGGGCATGCTCTGCTGCACCTGGCTTTCTGCTGATGGGCTTTCTGCTGAATGGTTCTGCGCTGTAGAAGAACTAGACTCGCCACCTACCTGCATCGGCTCCAACGGCGAAGGTGCAGCCACCGGCTGCTGAGGAGGCTGAGATGAGGCCGGGTGAGGCGAGGTCGCCTGAATCTGCTGACTCTGTTGAGTACTATGTCCCGGCTGAGCACTATGACCCGGATGTGCTGGCTTCGGCTGGTAGTGCATCGGGTAGCTCACCGCGCCCTGTACTGGTTGCGAAGGAACCGGCTGAGGGGGTACTTGCTGTGAAGGCCCCTGCTGATTGGGTGCCTGCGGGGGCGGTACCTGCTGATTCATCGCCTGGTTCTGTTGCTGTTGCAATACCTGCCGCCTAATCTCACGCGCACGACGGCGCGAAGGGCTCAACGACGCGAAAAACGCTACCGCCGCGCAGATCAGCACAAATATAAGCAACGCGTACAGGCGTGTTGCGCCATCCAAAGAAGACGCCACCGCCGCAGGTAGAGCCGGCAGCGCGCCAATAAGCGCGAAAACAGCAGAAATAATCCTCATGACTTCACCATAACCCAGCTAAATCCCGGGTGCTCGCAACGCCGTTGCCTTACCGCATACTAAAAGGGAAGTAGCCGGGGGACCGGGCGCTCTCCACCAGCGCTTCCCGCATCTGCGCCAAGGTTAAAAGACGATGCGGCGTGCGCCCTCATGTGGGGGCTCACGCCGCATCAATCATCACTCAACTCACTATCACACCCGGGCCGGTCCTCACACCGACCCTTCGGGACATACTGGGGATTCTCGCCCCTCCCGGTGCAGGGCTCTCATCTCCCGCCCCGGAAAACTATCAAACTCTATACGCTACCTACCGGCAGTCAGTGCGTGGGTAGCCATCTGCTGAGCCAGCTCGGAGGCCTTTTCCGCACGATGACGGCGGTACACCATTCCCGAGCAACACGCCACAATACCCGCACCAATACCGATGGAGCTTGCCAAGATCGCACAGAAAATCAGGGTGCCGATCATCATGGGTTTCTCCTTTACCTTTGTCCTTTGCCTTTGTTCTCGGCTCTATGCGCCTTCAACATTACGGAGCAACCCTGTGTTCAAGCTGTGTACCAAGAAGCGTCATGCTGTGTAAACCGTGAAGAAAAACTGGGCGCTTTAAAAGAGAAACCTGAGAGTGACGAAAAATAGTGAACAAAGCCCCAAAATAAACTAGCTGCCGGGCAAATCGCCGGGTATCTCAGACCAGCGAATCAGCTGCCGATGAAAGGGTGCGAGGAAAATTCCCAGGGAACTCCCCGATAACCAACAGCAAAAAGATATAGAACGCAATGAAACACCATCTACAGTAGAAAGATAGCGTGTGCCCAGGGTGACGCATACGCACGACTCTAGGAGAACTCATGACTCAAAATAACGGATGGTCTTACGGCGGCAATGACGGCGTCACGGATGCAACCCGTCCCCTGCAGAACGTGAACGGACAGGCAAGCTACCAGCCCGCAAACCAGCAGCAGGGTCAGAACGCATACCCGCAGGCATACGCCTCTCCCGGATACACCTACCCCCAGGCCGCTGCCGCGCAGGTTGCGTCGGCGCAGTCTGCACCCCAGAACACCGATAACAACAAGCGTTACGGTGCTGGCGTTGTGCTCACCGCAGCTCTGCTCGCAGCCCTCGTCGGTGGCGGCGTTGGCGCGGGCGTCGGAGGCGGCATCGCAGCATCGAATAACAGCTCCTCTAGCTCCTCTTCGCGCGGCTCCGTGAGCTCCAATATCAGCAACTCCTCCACCGTGGCCGGCGTAGCAGAAACCGCGAAGAAGGTCCTGCCCTCCACCGTGACCATCATGGCGTCGAGCGGCTCCACCTCCGGCGGCGGTAGCGGCGTTGTCCTCGATAAGGACGGCCACATCCTCACCAACCACCACGTGGTCACCCTCGCATCTTCCAGTGCTGCATCCACCATTGAGGTGCGCCTGAGCGACGGTACCGTACGCACCGCTTCCGTGGTGGGCCTGGACTCTGCGGCTGACCTGGCGGTTCTGAAGATTAACCCCTCCGGCCTGGACCTGCAACCCATCACCTGGGGCGACTCCTCCAAGCTGGTCTCCGGCGAAGCCGTGGTTGCCCTCGGCGCGCCGTATCGTCGTAGCGAATCGGTGACCGCCGGCGTAGTCTCGAACGTCAACCGCGTGCAGCCCGCTGACGCGAAGGGTCAGAACTACATCCCCATGATTCAGGTTGATGTGCCCATCAACCACGGTAACTCCGGTGGCCCGCTGGTGAACCTCAAGGGCGAACTGGTCGGCATTAACGCGCAGGGTCAGGCAAGCCAGGACGGCGGCACCGCCGACGGTATGGCGTTCTCCATTACCTCCAACTACGCCAAGCGCATCTCCTCCGAGATCATTGCCAAGGGTAAGGCAACCCACGGCTACCTGGGCGCGAGCGTAAAGAACAGCCCCGCGGACACCGGTTCGGGCTCGTCCAAGCTCATCCCCGGTGGCGTTGAAATTGCCTCGGTAGAATCTAACAGCCCCGCCGCGAAAGCAGGCCTGCGATCCGGCGACGTCGTGATTGAAGCCGACGGTCACGCCGTGACCAAGAGCGACGAGCTTAACGGTACCGTGCGTGCCGCGGCAGCAGGCTCTGATCTGAAGCTAAAGATTAAGCGCGGCTCCTCCACCCATGACATCACCGTGACCCTGGGCGACGCCGACAGCCAGAAGTAAAACGCACTCTGCCTCTGAACAGGTAGAAACGCGGTTGGGAAACACCCGCTCAGCCGGCTCTACCGTTCAGTAACTCTAACTTCAAAAGAGTGCCACATGGTGTAACGAAAGAAAGCTCCCACCCCGCGTATGGGGTGGGAGCTTCTTTCGTTAGTACAGCAAACTGTATTGGTGTTGCAGATAGGGGCAGGTTAGAGGCCCTCGAGAACCTCGCCCACGCGCTTCTGCAAAGCCGGGATAACCTCCTGCTCGAACCACGGGTTCTTCGCCTGCCACCTAAAATTCAGCGGCGAAGGATGCACCAGCGGCAGAAACTTAGGAAGATAAGACTCCCACGCACGAACCGTCTCCGTCAGGTTCTTCTGCGCCTTAGGGGCGTGCATACCATCCAGGTAGTGCTTCTGAGAGTAAGCCCCCACCAGCAGAATCAGCTGAACGTTCGGCATGAGCTCCAGAAGCTGCGGATGCCACTTCGGTGCGAAATCCTTACGCGGCGGGTTATCGCCGTGCGCGCCCTTACCCGGGTAATAGAAATCCATCGGCAACAGCGAAATCAGGTCGGGGTTATAGAACTGCTCATCCGTCACGCCCATCCACTCGCGCAACTTCACGCCGCTCGGGTCATTCCACGGGATACGGCTCTCCTGCGCGGCACGCCCAGGCGCCTGACCAATCACCACAATACGAGCATGAGGCGACGCCGAATAAACCGGCTCCCAACCCTGCTCCGTGAACTCCCTATTCTGCGGATCCTGGCGAATCTGCTCAGCCAGGGGAGGGCGCGTCTCCAGAATCTGCTGAACCAGAGGCCCCGGCAGATTATGGTGTGCTGCAGCCATGCTAGATAGCGCCTCCCTCAAAACCGTTCTGACGCCACGCCTCAAAAATCGCAATGGACGCAGAATTAGCCAGGTTCAGCGAACGGCGGCCCGGCTTCATCGGAATCTTCACCCGCTCAGTCACGTGCGGGTCCTGCTGAACCTCAGCGGGCAGACCCACCGACTCCGGACCAAACATGAACACGTCACCGGGACGGTACTCAATATCCGCATACGACGTCGAAGCGGTCGTCGTGAACGCAAAAACACGCTCCGGGGCGAGTGCCTCCCACGCATCCTCGAGGGTCTCGTGCACCGTCACCACCGCCAGGTCGTGGTAGTCCAGACCCGCGCGGCGCAGATGCGCATCATCAAAGTTAAAGCCCAGCGGCTTCACCAGGTGCAGCTCAGCGCCAGTAATCGCCGCCAAACGGATAGCATTGCCGGTATTGCCCGGAATCTCAGGGGTATAGAAAAGAATCTTGAACACGTTCCTAAGTGTACCGCGCAGCCCCCGACCAGCATTGAGCGTCCCGGGGTAGTAGCGCTCGCCGACCCAGCCGCAGATGAACACACCTAGAAGAGCGCGGATAGAGCGCGATAAAATAAGCAAGGCGAAAAACCGCCGAACAACCCAGCAGGAGGAACCATGAGCGCAGAAACCAACCGTCAGAACGGCCGCGTCTACCTCGACCATGCCGCCACCACGGACGTGCTTCCCGCAGCCATCGACGCGATGGTCGAACAGATGCGCAACGGCGGCAACCCCTCCTCCCTGCACGCTACCGGACGTGATGCCCGCGCCACCGTCGAGTACGCCCGCGAACGCATCGCCCGCGCTGTTGGAGCGGACCCCGCCGAGGTTATTTTCACCTCCGGCGGTACCGAAGCGGACAACCTCGCTGTCAAGGGCATCTACTGGAAGCGCCGCGAAGAAGACCCTCAGCGCACCCGAATTCTCGTCTCCTCCATTGAGCACCACGCCGTGGAAGAAACCTGCGAATGGCTCGAAAAGGCAGAGGGCGCGCAGCTCGAATGGATCCCCGTAGACGAGTATGGTAGCGTCAACCCGCAGACCGTCCGCGAACTCATCGAGAAGAACCCCGAAGACGTCGCCCTCGTGACCGTCATGTGGGCGAACAACGAGGTCGGTACCGTACAGCCCATCCCCGAAATCGCCGCCATTGCTGCTGAATACGGTATTCCCGTGCACTCGGACGCTGTGCAGGCATTCGGTGCGGTGCCTATCGACTTCCACGCCAGCGGGGTAGCGACCCTCGCCATCTCGGGCCACAAGATCGGCGGCCCCATGGGCATCGGCGCGCTGGTTGCAACCCGCGCCGTGCAGCTGACCCCCGTGCTTCACGGAGGCGGCCAGGAACGCTCCGTACGCTCCGGCACCATCGACGCGCCCGCCATCGCAGGTTTCGCAGAGGCTGCCGTGCACTCGGTACAGCACCTCGACGAAGAATCCGCCCGCATCGCCGCGCTACGCAACGAACTCGTTGTGGCAATTAGCGCGCTCATCCCGCAGGCACACCTGAGCGGCGAAAACCCGCTCACCGAAGAATACCCCGGCCAGAAGCGACTGCCCGGCAACGCCCACTTCACCTTCGAAAACGCAGAAGGCGACACCCTGCTCTTCCTGCTGGACATGCAGGGCATCAGTAGCTCCACCGGCTCCGCCTGCAACGCAGGGGTGACCCGCCCCTCCCACGTGCTCATGGCAATGGGAATGGACGAAGACACCGCCCGCAGCGCCCAGCGATTCACCCTCGGCCACTCCACCACCGGAGCCGATATTGCACGCCTCATCGCGGCACTACCCGCCGCCTACGAACAGGCAGCAAAGGCGGGACTGTCTTCGCAGCTGCCGGACGCCTCCCGCTGGCACTAGAAAGCCAGAAGAGAAGATACCGAACCGCTCTCAGCCTGCAATCTCAGCGTTCGCTGAGGGCGGGCTGAGGGTGCACTGCCCAATATCCCGCCGAGCCCCTGCGTACAATGGGTAGCTACAGTAACGGAAAGTCCGCCCGCACACAGGGCACGTTCCGAACGTTCCTAGAGGCACAACACAACAGAAGGATAGGCAGTGAAAATTCTTGCAGCTATGAGTGGCGGCGTTGACTCCGCAGTCGCCGCAGCCCGCGCCGTAGAAGCAGGACACGAAGTAGTCGGCGTTCACCTAGCCCTATCCCGCATGCCCGGCACCCTACGCACCGGCTCCCGCGGCTGCTGCACCCTCGAAGACTCCATGGACGCCCGCCGCGTCTGCTCCCAGCTGGGCATCCCCTTCTTCGTCTGGGACTTCTCCGAACGTTTCAAAGAAGACGTCGTCGACGACTTCATCTCCGAATACGAAGCCGGACGAACCCCCAACCCCTGCATGCGCTGCAACGAAAAGATCAAGTTCGCCGCGCTACTCGAACGCGCCCTCGCCCTCGGCTTCGACGCCGTGGTGACCGGCCACTACGCCCGCGTCATCACCACCGAAGACGGCAACCGCGAACTGCACCGCGCCGCCGACTGGGCTAAAGACCAGTCCTACGTGCTCGGCGTGCTCACCCACGAACAGCTCAAGCACGCCTGGTTCCCTCTGGCGGACACCCCCTCCAAGGCACAGGTGCGTGCGGAGGCGGCAGAGCGCGGCTTCTCCGTGGCGAAGAAGCCGGACTCCTACGACATCTGCTTCATCCCCGAAGGTGATACCCGCGCCTGGCTGGGCGACCACATCACAATGCGCCCCGGCCTCATCAAAGACACCCACGGCGAGGTGCTCGGCGAGCACCCCGGCGCGCAGGCATACACCGTAGGCCAGCGCAAGGGCCTGGCACTGGGCCGCCCCGCCGCCGACGGCAAGCCTCGCTTCGTGCTTGAGGTGCGCCCCAAGGAAAATGAAGTCATCGTCGGCTCCCGCGAGCTACTTGCCGTGCACGAAATCCGCGGTATCCGCGCCACCTGGGCGGGCATCCCCGTGGAACAGGCGGCACGTTTCCTGGAAGAGCCCGCGCAGCTGGGCGCCCGCAGCGAAGAGTTCGAGGTGACCGCACAGGTGCGCGCGCACGCCGACCCGGTCCGCGCCAAGGCGTACATGACCTGGGCACCCGACCCCGAAGCTGAAGAAGAAGGCGCACTGCGCCTGGAAACCGTAGTGCGCCTGCTGGATCCGCTTTCCGGTGTGGCACCGGGGCAGACCATGGTGCTATACCAGGGCACCCGCGTACTGGGCCAGTCCACCATCGCCCGCGCCTACTCGCTGGACCGCGAAGATATTCAGGAAACCCTGTCTGCCGGCGCCTCAACCAGCGCCGAATAGTTGCACCGAGTAGTTGCGCCACGGCTGATCCCCGACAGCTGCACTAACATCTTGCGTGAGCGGAACACGCAGAAGACCCTATTTGATCCGAGGAGAAACCGATGACCCCCGAAAACACTTCCTGCGAATTTGACCCCCACGCAACCTCCATGGGCGATGAAGTCGCACCGGAGGTCTACGAGGAGCTCTTCGCTATGCGCCGCTCCATCGACAACTTCGATGCAGCGCTGGTGCACATCCTCGCGGAGCGTTTTCAGGCGACCAAGCGGGTGGGCATCCTGAAGGCTAAGCACAACCTGCCCGCTGGCGATCCTGGCCGTGAAGAGGCACAGATTGCTCGCCTGCGTGCCATGGCGAAGGAATCCAGCCTGGACCCGAAATTCGCGGAGAAGTTCCTGAACTTCATTATTTCTGAGGTGATTCGCCACCACGTGCGCATCGCAAACGAGCAGGCTGAGCAGGACGGCGAGGCAACTGAAGCCGAGAACTCCGAAGGCTAGTACCGCGCAACTTTCGCATCATTGCGTTTGAACCTGTACTCCATCTGACCCCTCTGGACACACTCCTATGCCCGCTCAATCTTCCAACCGCCAGAACGTCCGTACTGAACCGACGCCGGAGCGCCTGCTGCTGCCCGGTGAGTACCGTGTCCCCGAAGGGGACGAACTGACCGAGCAGGACCTCGCCGCGCTCGCTACGGAGCGTCCGCTGGTGCGCGCCAGCGGTCTGGGCGATTTTCCCGGCGATGATTTGGGCGAAGCAATGTCTCGAGTGGAAGGGGAGCTGGGTGCCCCGCACCTGCCGTTCTTGCCGCATCTGCCGGCGCTGGGCTGGCGGAGTACTCCTCTGGCACGCACCCTGGCGGTGTGCGAGGGACTTGCTTTTGACGGTGCCTCGTTTGGCTGGCGCATGGTGCATAGCGGCGGCAGGGGAGCACGCGAGTCTGCCCTGGCTCAGGACCGTCTGCTTTCGGATATCAATCTTCTCGCTGACCGTGTGGGTGCGCAGAAGAAGAGGTTCACTTCCAGTGCTGAGGGTTCCGCTGCGGTGTATAAGATTCAGCTGGTCGGTCCGCTGACTCTTGCCGCCAGTATCTATCTGCCCGGCGGCGAGCGTGCCATTAGTGATGCAGGGGCGAGCCGTGACCTGCTGGAGTCGTTCCTGGAAGGCCTGGAACGCTGGATGGGTTCTCTGCGCGAGGCTCTGCAAGCTCCGCGGGCGCTGATTGCCGTGCAGCTGGATGAATCCGAATTTCAGCGTCTGATGGAGGGGGCCATCCCTACGGTGAGTGGCTTCCGCTCCCTGCCGGCTTTGCAACCTCACTACTATCAGCAGGTGTACCGCCGTATCTCGGAGCGTTTCGCCGAGCTGAATCTGCAGCTCATCCTGGACGTGGATGGCACCGCGCTTAAACCTGTGCAGGAGCTGAAGCTGCTGAGCCAGTCCCGCCCTGCCCTTGATGCATTGGCCCTTGTGAAGGCGATGCGTGTTGAGGACGGCGCTTCCTGCGCTTTGCTGTTGCATCCTGATCGCGCCCGCCTCAAAGGGCCCGGCACGCTGCAGGTTCCGCCGCTGAGCGATCCTCGTTCCTGGGAGCCCGTCGCGCAGCTTCTGGATGCGCAGACCCAGCTGTGGCTGCCGGTGGTGACTTCTGCACGGGTTCCTGATCAGGTGCGCCGCCTGTACAGCCTGTGGCGTGAGGTTGGTCTTGAGCCGACGCAGTTGAGTGCGGTAGGTTTGATGCCTGATGAGCGTATTCAGAGCGGTTCCGTGCCTGCTGGGATGACTTCAGCCGCGGTAAGTATGCTGGATGCCACGGCTTCGCTGGCTCGGGTGACAGAGTGTGCCCGTGCATTGGCTGAGTGCGCGGTATGATTAGATAATCAGCATTTTTATGTAAGTATTTACGACAATTCTTTAGGGAGGTACTGTGAGCGCAAGCGACGCACACACCATTTTGGTGGTTGATGACGATGATGCTCTGGCGGAAATGATCGGCCTCGTGCTCGCGCAAGAGGGCTTTAACGCTGTTTTCTGCGAAAATGGCAGCCGCGCTTTTGAAACTTTTATGCGCTCCACTCCCGATTTGGTGCTTTTGGATTTGATGCTTCCTGGCATGAACGGTATTGAAGTGTGCCAGCAAATTCGCCGTTCTTCTAATGTGCCGATTATTATGTTGACCGCTAAAAGCGACACTGAAGATGTTGTTAAGGGTCTTGAAGCTGGCGCTGATGATTACATTGCTAAGCCTTTTAAGCACGCTGAATTGTTGGCGCGTATTCGTACCCGTTTGCGTCCGCGTGAGAGCCGTCAGCTGGTGGTGTCCATTGGCGATATTGTCATGGATATGGACGGTCGTACCGTCAAGTACCACAGCACTGAGGTTCCGATGACTCCTCTGGAGTTTGACCTGTTGGCCGCGCTGGTTCGTCACCCGGGTCAGGCGTTGAGTCGTCAGGAACTGCTGGACATGGTCTGGGGTTACACTGATGTGAGCGATTCGCTGGTAAACGTGCACGTCCAGCGTTTGCGCGCTAAGTTTGATGAGCTGGGTGCGGATCGTTTTATCCAGACGGTCCGTGGCGTTGGCTATAAGATTCCGACCGAGCTGGTGGGATCTTCCGGTAGCTAATCGGAACCTATTCATAGGCGAAGGGATAACCTGATTGTCTGTTGCGAAGTCGAGCCATGAGCACGGCGCTTTGACGGCGGAGGCGGTAGCCTCCGCCTCTTCGCGTACCCGCACTTCCAAGCCGCGTAAGGCACAGAAGCAGCGTAGGAACCTGGTGCAGCGCGCTCAGCGTCTGTGGAAGGAATCTCTGCAGTTCCGTGCTCTGGGAACCGCGGGCATCATGATGTTCCTGAGCTTCTTGATGGTGGGTTGGTCCTTGTCGAGCCAGATTGCATCGAGTCTTTTTGAGAATCAGAAGAGCCAGGCGTTGGCGGAATCAGAGAGTGGTTTCCGCAACGTTCAGAGCGTGCTGGACTCCTCTGAAGCCCGTAGTGACAGCGAGATTCGTCGTAATGTGAGCCGTACCCTGACCGTCTTGGACGCGGGTAGCTCGGGTAAGCGCAATTGGATTCTTGTGCCTTTGGAAGGTCAAGGTAAGCAGGGTTTTATTCCTGAGCAGAGCAGTAATAATTCTTTGAATTCTTCGAGTATTCCGAATGATTTTAAAAAAACTGTTCGTGATAAGGACGGTATTTTCTGGCAGACGTCTACGGTGACTACTGTCGAAAATAATCGTGAGCGCACCTATCCGGTGCTTATCGTTGGTACACATATTTCTATTTCTCAGAACCCTAATTACGGTTTGTTCCTTGTGTACGATATGACGGATTCTTCCGCCACGATTGCGCATATTAACTTTGTTCTTTTTGGTGGTTTCTGTGCACTGCTTACTGTGGTGCTTTCTGTGGTGTGGATTGTGACTCGTTTTGTGGTCCGCCCGATTACGCAGACCGCTATTACGGCGGAGAAGCTGGCTGCTGGCGACCTGGATCAGCGTGTGTCTGTACACGGTGAGCATCAGGCGGCGCGTCTGGGCTATTCCTTCAACCTGATGGCTGACTCGCTGCAGGAGAAAATTGTTCAGCTGGAGCGCCTGTCGACTTTGCAGCAGCGCTTCGTATCTGACGTTTCTCATGAGTTGCGCACTCCGCTGTCGACGGTGCGTTTGGGTACTGAGCTGCTGTACGATTCGCGTGAGAATATGAACCCGATGCAGGTCCGTAGCGTGGAGCTTCTGCATGAGCAGGTGGACCGTTTCCAGTCAATGCTTTCTGATCTGCTCGAGATTTCGCGCTTCGATGCTGGTAGCGCAATGCTGACCATTGACACGGAAGACTTCATCCGTGTTCTCTCGAATATTTTGCAGGAGGCTCTGCCTCATCTGGAACGTACGCATACGAAGCTGAACGTGCATACGAGCCATGAGAGCATCATGGTGGATATGGACCGTATACGTATTGAGCGTGTGCTCCGTAACTTGCTGTACAACGCGATTGAGCACGGCGAATCCCGACCGATTGACGTGTACGTGGATGCAAACGCCACGAATCTGGGTATTGCGGTGCGCGACCACGGTATCGGCTTGTCTGAGGATGAAGCCGTTCAGGTGTTCAACCGTTTCTGGCGTGCTGATACTTCGCGTAAGCGTACCCTGGGCGGTACGGGTCTGGGTCTGTCGATTGCTGCTGAGGATGTGCGTCTGCACGGTGGCACGATTGAGGCGTGGGGCGAGAAGGGCCGCGGTGCTTGCTTCACGGTGAACCTGCCCTTGGTTCATGGCGCTCCGTTGGGTGAGTCGCCGGTTTTGGTGACGGGTGAGCCTGAGTCAAGCTCGCATCGTTCGGCGCCGGCTAAGGATACGCTGCCCAATATCGCTCCTCGTACGGCTGCTGGGGGCGACCTCTAGAAGAGGCGTGGGGCCCTGGTCCCTGTCATGAAACGGGGGGATTGGGGTCGGTGCGGTTGTATTTGCACTTATCCTTGCGTATTTGCACTGTTTACCCAGTACAATCAATGCAGATATATTTTCACGGTGTTGCTATTTCGCTGTGTTGATTCTTTCGCCGCGCTGCGATGGCCTGCAGTGGTAGCTGGTGATTGTTTGTCTTTGTTCGTAGAGGAAGGTTAAGACCTCCATGTCTCACAGGGCTATTGTTTCTCGACGCGCCGCGTTGTCTTGGTGCGCGGTGTCTTTGGCGACGCTGATGAGCTCTTGCGCGGGTCTTCCTTCGAACGACCGAGTGACTCAGCACAGCAGTGGTCTGGACGTGAAGAGCGTTAATACTTCTCCGGCGCGTGCGCCGGGACCGCTGGCGGGCGCTACCCCCGAGGCGATTATTGAAGGCTTCGTGCGTGCTGGCGTGGATAGTATCGAAAATTATGCTGTGGCGCGCCAGTATTTGAGCTCTTCTTTTGCGGGCCGTTGGAATCCCTACGGTACGACTCGTGTGTACCGTAATACGGTGCAGCCGCGCAGTGATGATAGCGGAAACGCTGAGGGTACGTACCATGTGCGTTTTCAGCAGACTGCGACCGTGAATAGTCAGGGTATTACGAGTACCTTCCCTGAGGCTCAGACTGAGACTCAGGATTTCACCGTGGTCATGGAAGATAACCAGTGGCGTATTAGCTCCTGCCCGGATGGCTTGTGGCTGGATGGCACTGAGTTTGAGCGTGTGTTTAGCCCGTGTCGCCTGTATTTCTACGATCGTGCGTTCCGTTATGCTGTGCCGGATATCCGTTGGTTCCCGCATACGGATCGCTATTTTGAGTTGCTGGTGCGTACTCTGATGATTGGTCCGGCGTCCTATTTGAAGGATGTCGCGTTTTCGGCGTTGAATGAGTCGATGAGCCTTGAGACCGCCAACATGAGCGATAACCAGGATGTTCTTGTTCGCCTTTCGGGCGAACAGCTGGACGACAACCGTTTGGCGCGCGTGCGTGAGCAGATTATGCACGGCTTGGAGAACTTCTCCGGTCTGGGTAAGACTGAGGTGTTCTATAACGGAACCTTGATTCCGGAGAGCTCACCGAACGGTTTCTCGGTTGTGAAGCTGAACCCGGGTGTTCCTGCCCGCACGGTTGCTATTAACTCGAATGGTCAGATGGTGGCGCGCGATGACTATATGAGTAATGCGGGCGAGCAGCTGCTTCTGCGTGGTGTGAGCCAGTTGAGCTCCCCGGCGATGGGTTATTCTGCGGATGTGTTCGCTTGTTTGGCGAATGATGCTGCGAGCCTGTACACGGTATACCAGGGTACTGCCCGCCGTGTGTGGCAGAGTACCGCTCTGACTGCCCCTAGTTTTGATGCGTACGGCTGGGTGTGGGCTGCTGACGGTGAGGGCGTTGTACGTGCGTTCAAGCCGGATTCTGAGGACGCGAACGAGCGTGAGCGCGGCGTGGATATTGGTTTGTCCTGGCAGCGTAATTTGATTTTTACGAGCGTGAACGTTTCGCACGATGGTGCGCGCATGGCGATTGTAGCGGCTACTGAGGGCGCGTCGGCGGTGATTATTTCCGGTATTGTGCGTGATGAGGCAGGTAAGCCTCTGCGCTTGACGGAGATGGTGCGTCTGAGCTCTTCTGTGACTCCGCGTAATGCCCGTTGGGCTGGCGACCAGAGCGTCGTGGTGGTGAACGTGAAGAACGGTGAGTCTGAGGTGATTTCCCTCAGCGGTGAAGAGACGAAGCTGGACCGTCTGGATGGTGTCATGAGCATTTCCACCGCAGATAATACGTCGAATATTATTGCCCACCGTTCTGATGGTTCGTGCTATCTGATGGAGGAGCGCGGCTGGATCCGTTTGGATACGACCCTGCACGAGATTAGTTACGCCGGTTAGCCTCGGGTACCGGGTATAGCGCGCGGAAAGGTTGCTTTCGGTGAGTTCAGAACAGCGTGGTTTGAACGGGTCTCTGAGCAGGTCTCTGACCGGGCTCGCTGGCGCTCTCAAGAGTGCCGGCGGGTCTTTGGGCGAGGTGCTGATGCCGCGTACTTGCCCGTGCTGTGCGGTGCCGGTCACTTATGGGGCAGGCTCGCCACTGTGTGAGGCTTGCTTGCCGCAGTTGCGTTCGGCGTTGGCTAAGGCGGAGCGAGTATATGCTCTGCAACCTCTTGATGGCGCGGCTGCACCCGAGGTGCGTGCGGCATCCCGTTATGAGGGGAGCATGCCGCGTGCCCTGTTGGCGTTGAAGAATGCGGGCCGTACAGACCTGCTGCCCCTGTTGGGAGAGGGTTTGGCACGTAGCGTATACGAGCTTCTTCGGGCGCATCGGGCTGAGCTTCAGAGTGAGCCGGGCTCTTCTCTTTCTTCTGTAGATACCTCCGCCGCACCGGTTGAGGTTCTGCTGGTTCCGGCACCGTCCTCTGCGCAGAGCGTGCGCCGCCGCGGTTATGCGCCGGCGAATCTTTTGGTGCAGGAGGCGGCGCGTCAGCTTAATAAGCGTCTGCCTGCCTCGGTGCGGGTGCGCGCTGTGGACGTCATCGGGTATGCGCCTCGCGGTCGGCGGGGGAGCGGCGCCTCCATTATTTCTGATGCGATTTCCGGTGCGCAGAACGAGCAGAAGAGCCTGGGCGCTGTGGGTCGTGCCGAGCGGATGCACGGTGCCTTGCGCGTCATGGAGCCTGCCCTGTGCGCGGGTCGGGTGAGCGTTATTTGTGATGATGTGGTGACCACCGGTGCGACCGCCTCTGAGATGGTGCGTGTGCTGCAGGAATCCGGTTCGCGGGTGCTGGGCGTGTGTGCTGTGGCGGCGGTACCGAAAAAGGCTCAGATATAGCGTTTCTTGTAGTTAGTTGCAAGAGATACACGATTTTTGGCGAATAAAGTTCGCAGACGGACGAATAGCTATTATTTAGGCTAAATATTTGTCATATCTAGTGATATGAAACATGTTTCGTACTAGAATATAGACAAGGGAACGGCATTGGAGTCGAACCCCCGTACCGGGTCCAGCCGGACGCGGTATAAGCCCCCAACCTGGAGGGAATGATCGTGGAAGTCAACATCTACGGCCGCAATATCAAGGTCACCGAACGCCTGGAAGAGTACGTGAGCGAGAAGGTTCAGAAGTTCGCTCAGCTCGGCGATAACGTGAAGGACATCGACGTCAAGTTCAGCAAGGACGGTCACCTGGGTGGCGAGTCCATCCGCGTTGAGATTACCGTTGTTGGTACTGGTCCTGTCCTCCGTTCCGAAGCCCAGGGTCACGACAAGTTCGCGGTCTTCGATGAAACCTACGGCAAGCTCCTGGAGCGTCTGCGCCGTGCACGTGACCGCCGCAAGCTGCACAAGCGCGGTGGCAAGCACCCCGTCTCCGTGGCGGACGCTACCGGATCGATTCCTGTGGTTACCGAAGCAATTACCGAGATTCTGCTGCCGGATGTTCCGGTGGAAGAAGCAGCATTCGACAACAGCGAGGTCACCCTCGCCGACGAGGCAGCATCTCCCATTGAGATTCGCCACAAGAGCTTCAAGGGTGAGCGTCTGACTCCCGCAGAAGCTGTTGACCGTATGGAACTGGTCGGCCACGACTTCTACCTGTACATTGACAGCGAGACCGGCGCACCGGCTGCGGCATACCGTCGTAAGGGCTGGAGCTACGGCATTATTACTCTGGATAACGAGTAAAACCCAACGTACCTGCTGGATGCTGAGGCGTAAGGCTCTTTAGGGGTCGTACTCAGCGAGTGGGCTCAAGACCCGGGCGGTCTGGGAACATACACCGTGTTTCTCCAGGCCCCCGGGTTTTTCTTTGCCCTCCACACATCTGTTCCTTTAGACGGATGGGTCGGCTCTGCCTCAACCGGAGGGTGAAAGATTCGAGTGTCACCAAATGTCACCTCGTGGGCGCAGAGCGTAAAAAAGAGCTCGGACGGGCGAATTAGGCGGCTCTGCCATACAATATGTAGGAAGGCCTCACCGCGCGCACTTTCGCGCGCCCTTGGTGAGGGTACCGAAACAAGCAAGGAGTAGAAGCTCAGTGGCATCTTTCTTGGAGAAAATCCTCCGAACCGGCGATAAGAGGGTTCTGCGACAGCTCGAAGCGTACACTAAGGCGGTGAACTCGCTCGAGGACAGCTTCGCATCGATGACGGATGAGGAACTGCGAGCAGAGACCGACAAGTTCCGCGAGCGCGTCAAGGACGGCGAATCCCTCGACATTATGCTGCCGGAGGCCTTTGCGGTGGTCCGTGAAGCATCCAAGCGTACCCTGGGCAAGCGCCACTACGACGTGCAGCTCATGGGTGGTGCAGCGCTGCACCTGGGCAACATTGCCGAAATGAAGACCGGTGAGGGTAAGACCCTCGTCGCGACCCTGCCCGCGTACCTGAACGCGCTGAGCGGCAAGGGCGTGCACATTGTGACCGTGAACGACTACCTGGCTGAGTACCAGGCGAACCTCATGGGTCGCGTGTTCCGCTTCCTCGGCATGGAGTGCGGCGTGATTCTGTCATCCATGGAGCCTGACGAGCGTCGTAAGCAGTACGCCGCAGACATCACTTACGGTACGAACAACGAGTTCGGCTTCGACTACCTGCGTGACAACATGGCGTGGACCGTGGAGGAGCAGGTTCAGCGCGGCCACAACTTCGCCATTATCGATGAGGTGGACTCCATCCTGATTGATGAGGCGCGTACCCCTCTGATCATTTCCGGCCCCGCAGCGGGTGAGGCGAACCGCTGGTACGCAGAGTTCGCGCGCATTGCCGCGACCCTGCTCAAGCGCGGTGAAGACTACGAAGTAGACGAGAAGAAGCGCACCGTCGGTATCCTCGAATCCGGCATTGACAAGGTGGAAGACCACCTGGGTGTGAAGAACCTCTACGAATCCAAGAACACCCCGCTCATTGGCTTCCTGAACAACTCCATCAAGGCAAAGGAGCTGTTCACCAACAACAAGGACTACGTGGTCATTGACGGCGAAGTCCTGATTGTTGACGAGCACACCGGTCGTATTCTGCCGGGCCGCCGCTACAACGACGGCATCCACCAGGCGATTGAGGCGAAGGAAGGCGTCGAAATCAAGCCTGAGAACCAGACCATGGCGACCGTGACCCTGCAGAACTACTTCCGCATGTACGACAAGCTGTCCGGTATGACCGGTACCGCGGAAACCGAAGCGGCAGAGTTCATGAACACTTATGAGCTCGGCGTGGTGCCCATCCCCACCAACAAGGGTGTGCAGCGTATCGACAACCCCGATAAGGTGTACCGCGACGAAATCGCCAAGTTCAAGGCGGTCGTCAAGGACATTAAGGAACGCCACGAGAAGGGCCAGCCGATTCTGGTTGGTACCGCAAGCGTGGAGAACTCCGAGTACCTTTCCCGCCAGCTGGCGAAGGCAGGCGTGCGCCACGAGGTGCTGAACGCAAAGAACAACGAGCGCGAGGCAGCTATCGTCGCGCAGGCGGGCCGTAAGGGCGCCGTCACCGTGGCAACCAACATGGCTGGTCGCGGTACCGACATTATGCTCGGCGGTAACCCCGAATTTGAGGCCGTCGAGAAGATGCGTGAGCTCGGCCTGGACCCGAACACCAACTCTGAGGCGTACGAGGCACGCTGGCCCGAGGTCCTGAAGGCCTGCGAAGATGCCGCAGCTGAAGAGCATGAGGAAGTCACCAAGCTCGGTGGCCTGTACGTGCTCGGCACTGAGCGTCACGAGTCCCGCCGTATCGACAACCAGCTGCGCGGTCGTTCCGGCCGTCAGGGTGACCCGGGTGAGTCCCGCTTCTACCTGTCGCTGACCGACGAACTGATGCGCCTGTTCAACACCGGCATGGCAACCCGCCTCATGGCGGCAGCCCCCGAGGACTCCGCACTGGACTCCAAGATCGTCAGCCGCGCTATTGCTACCGCCCAGTCAAACGTTGAAGGCCGTAACGCTGAACAGCGTAAGAACGTGCTCAAGTATGACGACGTGCTCAACCGCCAGCGTGAAGCGATCTACAAGGACCGCGGCCGCATCCTGCACGGTGACGACCTGAAGGAACAGATTTCCGGCTTCGTGGACGAGGTGCTGACCACCATCATCGACGCCCGCGTCTCTGAAGGCCACGCCGAGGACTGGGACTTCGACGAACTCTGGAGCGCCCTTAAGCAGGTGTACCCCATCTCCATCACCGTGGACGACCTCGCAGAAGACGCTGGCGACCGCACCAAGATCACTCGCGACCAGATCGTGAAGGAAGTCCTGGCGGACGCACACCTCATCTACGATGAGCGTGAAAAGAGCGTCGGCGAAGAGAGCATGCGCGAAATTGAACGCCGCGTCATGCTGTCCGTCATCGGCGAGCGCTGGCCCGAGCACCTGTACGAGATGGAATACCTCAAGGAAGGTATCGGTCTGCGTGCGATGGCTCAGCGTGACCCGCTGGTCGAGTACCAGCGTGAAGGCTACGACATGTACCAGTCGATGCTCGGCGCGATCCGTGAAGAGACCGTGACCTACCTGTTCAACCTGGACCTGTCCAAGCAGCGCACTCAGGCTTCTGCCGTGCGCCTGGCTGAGCCTTCGCGCCCGAAGTTCCTGCAGTACTCCGCCCCGGATGAGGACGGCCACGAGCAGGTTCACGTGGAACGCTCGAAGGACAAGTAGCCTCAGCGTAAAAGCTGAAATGCTATAGACCTAGCAGAGAGGGTGCGAATCCAACACTGGATTCGCACCCTCTCTGCTTGTCTGTGTGTTTTGTAGGGGAAGCCGGGGAAGCCTTAGTCTTCGTCCAAGCGGCTCTGCGGCTGCTCAATTGCGGTAATCAGCCACATGCCGTGAATCAGGCGCATCTGCATGGTCACCACACGCACCCTTTCCGCACAACGCAGTAGCGCCACCACCTCGTAGAGCTCATCGTGCACCTTCTGCGCTCGCACCCGCAGCAGAACCGGAGGAAGAGTCAACAGCATCTCTTGGCGCACCTGACGCGGATTCTTAGGGAAGAACGGCAGCAGACGGTGGAAACAATCCGCTGATACCCACTGCGCCAGCTGCTGACGCGAACGACGAGCCGACATAATCTCCAGGTAAGCAATCGCCACACCCGCGCAACGGCCCTCCAGCTGGCGAGCTAGCGCATCCGCCGGACGCAGCGGGCGGCCCCTCTTCACTACCTTCGGGCGCTGAGCCGAATGCTGCTCATAACGCGGCAGAGGAAGCAGCGAATAAACCGAGGGACTGTTGCGCCTCTGCACCAGAGTCATCGTGCCCTGCCCCTGCTCGGGGAGCGGAGCCACCTGCTCGGCAGCCACCGGCTGAGTCACCGGCTGGGATGGGCACGTCGCCTGACGCTTCGAGTACGGGCTGGCAGACTGGTTGTCGCGGGAGGTAGGCTGATGCGGCGGGGTCCACGGGGAACGGGGGAGAAGGTTGGAGAAGCTCATGACGGCTCCTTTCGGTGCAGAGGCTTTCGGTGCAGGGGTATGTGAGGTGAGTCGAGCCAACGAAAGACTGTTGGGATGAGGTGGGATGAGGTGGAATGGGGTGGAAGGCGCGGGTGAGGTTAGTGAACGGGCTGTTCGGGGATCTGCAGAACCTGCCCCTCGTAGAGCAGCTCGGCGTTCTGACCCAGAGCGTCCTTGTTCGCCTCGTAAATGTCGAGGGTGTAGTCGTAAATGGTGGAGGCGTCGGTGCCTTCGCCCAGCTGGTCGGCGGCAATCGACCAGAGCGTATCGCCCGCCTGAACCGTGTAAGAGTAGGTGCCCGCCTCGGTGCGGGGAGAAGAAAAGAAGGGGCTACGGTCCTGCAAGTAGCCTGCCGCCTCCGAAGGCTCGGGAGCCAGGGGAATATTGGGAACCTCAGCAGAAAGGGCCAGGGGAGTAGCGGACTGATTCGGGGTGGTATCGGAGAGAACCGCATCTGAGCTGGCGTCTGCCGCCGCGGTAATCGATGAATCTGCTGCCATAACTGCTGAAATGGTTGTCTGCGGTATGCCCTCCGCGCCGTTCAGCCCGGCGTTGCTGGGCGTAGCCACCGTAGCTTGCGCGGGAGCCAGAACCGCCCCCACTCCGAGCGCCGTGCCGCCGAGCGTCAGAACGATGCGGCGCATAAAACGCGGACGGAAAATCGCCGGAACCTGCAGCACAGCGCGGTCAGCGTTGCGGCTCGAAACTCGCAGGGAACGAGCGTAGAAGAGCGCGTAGATAAAACTGATGAACCACCAGGCGGTAATGAGGGCTGCTACCGCGCCAGCGCAGAGCAACGAAGCATCTGCCAGCGGGTGTGCCGAGGGGATGCGGTGCAGATTCACGCTTAACGCGCCCAAGACCGCGGCGGAAAGTAGGGGAGGGGCGATGAAGAGCAGAGCATCCTGGTAGCTAGCTTTGGTGCTGGTTTCGTGACCTGCGTCAGCGCCGGATGCCAGAGGAGCAACGGATGCAAGGGGATGCGAAGCGAAGGCTGCGGGCGCCTGACCCCGCGTGGAAAGATGGTCCACAATGACCTCCAAATGGTGTGTTTGATGTGTTTTGGTATTGCTTCATTTATACAGGAAGTCACGCTAAAAATGAAGCAAAAAGCATCAAAATACATGAAAAACATGTAATTTGGTGGAATTTGGTACAAAAATCAGGTTTGAGAATCATCATCTGACCAGAAAATGTCCCGGTTCGTATCCGCCCCCATCCTCAGGTAGGGTCATAGCATGAGCATGGAAAAGTTCCTACGAGACATTGAGGCGCGCCTCGCCTCCGAACGCGCCTGGGATATGGAACAGGACGCCCGCCAAGTCGCCCGCGTCCAGTACTCCACCATCACCCTCGACGACCGCCTCCTCGCGCAGGTCGGCGGCCCCATCCGCATCTGCGCCACCGACATGCAAACCTACGAAGGCAAACTCGAAATGGTTGGCGAAGAATGGGTCAGCATCGAAGCGCGCGGCGAGAACATCATCATCCCCCTGCGCGGAATGCTCTGGTGGGAAGGTGGCATCGCGCCTGGGCGCGCCGATATTCGCCCCGAACGCTACCGCATGAAAATTCAGCTCGCCCTCCGCTCCCTCGCCATGGCGCGCGAACCCGTCCGCCTCTCCCTCGAGGGTGGCACCGTCAGCTACGACGGCGTGATCGAGCGAGTCGGTGCCGACTTCCTTGAACTGCGCCTGCTCAACGGCGGCCAGTACCCGCGCATCTATGAACGCGACCAGTACGCGCGTGCAGCCTACAGCGCGCAGGGAACCTATGGTCAGGGTGGTTATGGGCAGGCTGGTTACGGTCAGGGTGCCTCCGGCTACTCCCGTGCACCTCGCGGCGCCGGCGTGCGCACCATTCCGCTGGCTCGCGTCAGCGCGGTGATTGCCCGCATCTCGCGCTAAAAATATGCGACAAATAGCGGGTGATGCCGTTTAGTGTAATGTCCCACCCGACAAGCATAAACACCCGCATCAAAGCAATAAATACATACAAAAAGGTCCGCCCCTCTTCATTGAAATCTCAACGAGAGGAGCGGACCTTTCTAAAACACTCGAGCATTACGCCCGCGAGGTGCATGTCGAACTACTAATCGACCTTAGCCTTTGCAGTGAGCTTGCCGGAAGCAATCGCCTCCAGAGTCTGCTCGTGGCGCTCGGTAATGTACTCTTCAAAGCGAGAGCGTTCAATACGCCACTGGTTACGTCCACCAATCTGAATGGCGGGAAGTTCGCCGCTGCGCACCAGAGCACGCACCTGCGAAAGCGAAACCTGCAGCTCCTCGGCGACGTCGCTCAGAGTGAGGAAACGAGGTGCAGTCATCGAATTGGATCCTTTCCGTGAGTGAAATCCTGGGCCCCTAGCTACCGTTAGTAGCCTTTCAGATAGAGTTCGTAGTGAACATCTATTGAGTACTTTCAGTATATGCCATCACCGTGAATTTTGCTCGCAAAAAGCCTTATATGAGCTGAAAAGTTATCTAATCGCCCCTTCAAAAGGGACGAAACCCAAAAATATTTCATAAACACGGCTCTTGTTGAGAGCGAGTACTAAATGAAATATGCTGTTAGGGTTAGTGCCAGAATCCAGTCAAAGTACTAACGAACACACGCCACTCGCTCATCGGTCAGTTGAACAACACCCGGAATCACCGCCGGCTTCCGCACCGAAAGGCACAACCACATCATGCGCATACGACAGAACGCGACGAAGCGTTCCACCCTCACCGAGCCCCACGCCAAACGCCTCAAAAGGCCCACCGTCAAAGACTGGCGATTCATTCTCGGTGTACTACTCGTGCTCGCCTCCATCACCGGCGTGCAGCTCTACGTGCAGGCAAATAACAGCAAAACCGAGTACTACACCGCCAAAAGCGAAATCCGCCTCGGCGAGAAGATTACCGAAGACAAACTAGCCCGAGTCGAAGCGAACATCGACTCCGCCAAAGACAAGTACTTCACCCGCGCCGATGCCGCACAGATGAACGGCAAAATCGCGATTCAGCGCATCCCCGCCGGCAACCTCATCAGCAAAGAATCCGTAGGCACCGAAACCTCCCCGGGACGCCGCCTCGCCACCGTCAGCATTGACCGCACCGCCGCCTCCGCACTCAAGGCAGGCGAGCGCGTAGACGTGTGGACCTCCGGCCCGCGCAACCCCGACACCAAGAGCGATAACCGCGCCGAAAACGGTGCCCGCGCCATCGTCACCAACGCAGAAATCGTCGCCATCACTGTCGACGAGGGCGTGCTCGGCGCCAACGGCAAAGCAACCGTGCAGCTGTGGGTCAAGGAAGAAGCCCTCACCGACCTCGTGAAAGAAAGCAACAGCGACTCCAAGATCAGCCTCATCCCCGGCACCTACGGGGAGGGCCAGTGAACATCCCCGTCATCCTCTACGGCGATGACGGTTCGCTCCTGACCCGCATCGAATCCCAGCGCGGCCGCGTTTCCGTGGCGCGTACCGTGCAGGACTTCAGCGAAGCCGTCGGCATGGCGCACACCGGCATTGCCCGCGTGCTGCTCTGCGTCCATGTGCCCGCCGAAATGAGCGCCTCCACCGTGGATACGCTCGCCGCCTCTGAAGTGCTCCTGGCGATTATCGCCCCGGACACTCTGCCCCTGCCCACGCAGGCACACCGTATTCGCCCCGAAGCAGCCCTCGATGAGATCCTGGGTTCGCTCGAACAGGCGGTGGATGCGGCACTCGCCCGACCCACCGCAGGCTACGGCATTCCCGCGCAGATGCCGGCTCAGCAGCCCGTTCAGCCTGTTGTGCACCACCCGGAGGCCGCCTACGGTCAGGACGCCGGGTACGGCTACGATGCAGGTTACGGCTACGACAGTGGATACGGCGGCTACGGTTACGATAACGGAGCAGCTGGCCATGGGGCGGGCGGCTACGGCTACGACCCCGCCGCGGGCGCTGCCGTAAACGCCGGCGCGCCCTACGGTGCTGACTACGGAAGTTACGGGATCGACCCCGCGGTGCCCGCTGGAAACGCGCCCGGCGCACCCAGTGCATCCGGCGCGCATGACCCGATGGAAACCTCCTCCGTTGTGCCCAGCAACGAGGAATCCGTGCTCAGCCAGGCCGCCGCCATCGTCGACTCTTTCGCACCCGGCAACGACTACGCCCTGCATGTGCAGAACGAGAACAACGACGGCACCCTGCCACAGCACCCGGACATCAACCAGGACCCCGCCGCGCCCTCCCGCTACCAGCCCGGCCACCGCCTCGGCAAGATTGTGACCGTCTGGGGCACTCACGGTGCGCCCGGTCGAAGCACCATCGCCTTCAACCTCGCCGCCCTCGCGGCGCAGCAGGGCCAGCAGGTCTGCCTCATCGACGCAGACACCTACGCGCCCAGCCTGGATGCGCTCATGGCGCTCGAGGATACCGGCTCCGGCCTGGCGATTCTCTGCTCGGACGCCGACCGTGCCCAGCTCGACGAGAAAAAGGCGGGCGCCATCATGGAGCGCGTACCTCTGAAGAACGGCACCTTCGACTTCTTGAGTGGCATCACCTCCTCCTCGCGTTGGCCCGAGGTGCGCGCCCGCGCTTTCGCCGAGGTGCTCGAATGGCTCAAGCACCGCTACGACCTGGTCATCTGCGATGTCGCCGCACCCATCGAGGTGGACGAGGAACTGACCTTTGATGGTCCGGCACCGCGCCGTAACGCCGCGACCCTCACCGCGCTCGCCTGCTCCGACCGCGTGATTGCGCTCGGCGAAGCGGACGTCATCGGCCTGCCGCGCCTGATCAACCTCGCCCGCGAGGTGCAGGCACGCCCGGATCTGTTCGCACCCGAAACGGATGTGCAGTACTGGCTTAACCGCAGCCGCCGCGAAGCCGCCGGGTTCAATCCCGAGGCGAAGATGCGCGATAACTGGGCACGCTACTTGTCCATCCCGCTCGCCGGCGTGATTCCGTACGAACGGAAGGTCATGGACCGTTTGCGCCGCAACGGTGAAGCACTGCTGGAGGTGGCGCCCCGCCACGCGGTCGTACAGTCCTTCGAAGCGATGCTTGCGGGCATGTACGCGGTACACCCCGGCGCGTAGGCCCGTCAGCTATAACTAGCGTTTGCTAAAAAGCCCGGCCTATCGGTATTCCTCCCAGAACATGGGAGCGCCGATACGCCGGGTTTTTGCGCCTTCACACGAGGGTCGAAACGGGGGAGTAGTGCGAATGCCTCACTGTACAGCTGAGGGGTGCATCTCATCTCACAGCGTCATATTTGGGATTAAAAGCGTGCTTCAAGAAATGCTCTGTAAACTATTCCACGTATTGTCGTTTGAATGGGATTTGCGGCGAACAAACCGTAAAATGGTTGAACACACCCGAACTTAGGGAAGCACACAAACATATGTCTTTTGCAGAAGGAATTATGAGCGCCTGCGACTTCGGTCCCGGCGACACTGAACGCGTTCACCTCATCATGGGCGAATGGCAGGTCATCTCTGACATTGCCCAGAGTGACCTGGTTCTATGGTTCCCCACCGACTACGTTGTTGCCGACGGCAGCTCCCCGGACGCCGTATCCGGTCCCAGCGTAACCAGTACTTTCCGTGCCTTCGCGCACGTGCGCCCCTCCAACGTCCGAACCCTCTTCCACCACGACATCATCGACCACGACATGGAAGACGGAATCCGCGACGAAGCATACCGCGTCTGGATTGACCAGAACATCAGCACCTACACCGACGAAGGAAGCGGTGAGGGCGTTGGTGCCCGCCCGCGCGTACACGTAACCTTCGTGCCCATCGTGCGCAACAACCGCACCATTGCGTTGCTGACCAGCCACAAGATTGCCACACCCAGTGGCTACCCCTCCATTAGCGACGAAGTCTACGAATTCGCTGCCGACACCATGCTCTCCATGGTGCACTCCGGCCTGTGGCCCGACCCCCTCGCCCAGGGAAACAACACCCAGGGCAACCCCCGCGTGATTGACGGCATTATTGTGCTTGACCCGGCAGGCCGCGTAGTGGTGGCATCCCCGAACGCGAACTCCATGTACAACCGCATGGGCATGACCGGCTACCTCGAAAAGCGAAACCTTGCAGACGTCACCCGTGCGATGCTTCCTGCCGGTGAGCAGGCGGATGAAACTTTGCAGTTGGTCCTTGCAGGTCGTAGCGACCTGCGCACCGAATTGGTTATTGCTCGTGCCCGCGTGACCATGCGATCCATCCCGCTGCTTGCGCAGAGGCGTGCTCACATCGAGCGTGAGGGCGCCGTGATCCTTTGCCGCGACGTGACCGAGTTGCGCCGCCGCGAGCTGGAGCTCATGACCAAGGACGCGACCATCCGCGAAATTCACCACCGCGTGAAGAACAACCTGCAGACCGTGTCCGCTCTGCTACGCCTGCAGTCGCGCCGTATGACCACTGATGAGGCACGTCAGGGCCTGGAGCAGGCGATGCGCCGCGTGGCAACGATTGCTACCGTGCACGAGGCGCTTTCGCAGGGCCTGACTCAGAACGTCGACTTTGATGAGCTGATTGAGCGTCAGTTCCACCTTGCCGCTGAGCTTGCTTCCCCCGGTCAGCACGTGTCTACCAAGCTGATTGGCTCCTTTGGGTCTTTGCCGAGCCAGTTTGCTACCCCTCTGGCACTGGTTATCAACGAGGTTGTCGCGAACGCTGTGGAGCACGGCCTGGATGGTGAGACCGGCACCGTGACCCTCGAGGGTATTCGCGGCACCAACGATGAGGGTGAGAACATCCTCACCGTCGTGATTACCGATGACGGTAAGGGCATGGGTGATAAGAAGATCGAAGAGTCCGGCCCGAACGCCTACCGCCCGGTGACCGGTAAGGAAGGCCTGGGCATGCAGATTGTGCGTACCCTGGTGGCGAGCGAGCTGAACGGTTCGATTCGCTGGGAGGCTAATGAACCGAAGGGCACCCGCGTGGTGATTACCGCGGTGCTCGTCTAAGCCCTTCTCGTATGACATGTAGAACTGCCGCCGCCCCGAGTACGGGGTGGCGGCAGTTTGCTGTCTAGATAGGTTCTGTATATGGCAAAAGCGTGGTGCAGTGACATAAAGTCACTGCACCACGCTTTTGATGCCCTATTGAATACTCCGGAAGTTAGGATGCACGGCGGGCACGAGCTGCGCGACGCTTCATCGCACGACGCTCGTCTTCACTGGTGCCACCCCATACGCCGGAGTCCTGGCCGGTCTCGATGGCCCACTTCAGGCAGACGTCTACAACCTCGCAAGAGCGGCAGACAGTCTTGGCCTCTTCAATTTGCAACAGGGCAGGTCCGGTGTTTCCTACGGGGAAGAACAGCTCCGGATCCTTGTCCAAACAAGCTGCACGACTACGCCAATCCACGGTGGACCTCCTTCATGATTTACGGTCTCACGCGGTGGCAAGACACATCTATTTTCCTGTGTGCGTGTCAAATACATCCGATGATGGGATGCTCACCCAGCGTTAGGGTGAAAATTGACTTATCAACTTTCGCATGTTGGAGCGGATGTGACAAGTACTTTTCTCTAAAAAACTTCAGTATTACACTGAGGCATCTATCACTTAGGCAAACCTTTGTCTAATTGAGAGGGTGGGGAATCGCATTCTGACACGCATAGTCTGCACCCCGTCTCATGGGCGAGACGTGGGCGGTTGGGTGAGCGGCACCTCAGGCATAATATAAAGCGGTACCTACCCCTGAAATACCGCACCGACGACGAGGCGGTGAACCCGAGGCGAACCCGAGGCAGGGGAGTACCCACCCGCTAACGTACCAGTGCATCGACCAACGCATCGGACCGAGTACACCCCGGTCTGCCGCCGACACTACCCATGAGGAGCCCACCGTGCCGTCACGCCCGTTCAACGTCATCTATGCATTCGCCCTGACCGAAACCTTCGCGGCATACATCCTGATTCGCGGCATCCTCTACCCCTTTATCATCAGCGGAATGTCTACCGCCCAAGCGATTGTGGGCGGTGTGCTCCAGGTGCTCATTGCCGCTGGCATGACCTACTTCGGTCTGCGTTTCTACCGCGGCCGCTTCGGATCGCGCCTGCCCATGATCCTGATTACCCTCTGCGCCCTGTGGGTCACCGCAAGTACCCTCGTTATGAACGTGAGTGCTTACGGTCTGAACATTGGCCAGTCCATCACGATTGCGGGTGTTATTGGTGCGGCGGCTGCCTTCGTCTTTGTGCTCATGCCCAGTAGCCGCCGCTATATTGAGGCGGTCACCGAAGCATCGGGCGAAGAAGCAGAGAAGTACAGCCGCCGACGCCGCTAAACCCCTAGCGCCGCTAAACCCTAGACGGCTTGGCTCTAGAATGCTCAGCTCTAGACCGCTACCGGAACCTTCTGCGTAGCTGTTACAGCCTGCGCTGCCGTGGTCAGAGCCAGGGGAACCTGCGCCGCGCACACGGAGGCGCCATCCACCACCACAAGACGGCCGGCGGGCTGCTCACCCTGCGTGAACCGGTCCAGCGGCAGCGCGGTCACCGTGCACATGTCGGCATCCGCCAGGGATGCGGGCGCGAGCAGAAGCGCACGCGAGCATCCCATGAGCGCAGCCAGCAGGGGTGAGGAGGCGCGCCTCGGCCAGGGCGTGTAGGCGACCAGCATGGCGCGGAACTCACCGCGACGCTCCAGAAGTAGCTGCTGAACGGCGGGCTGCAGGTACTGCAGATCGTCAATGAGCACGAGCGTGTGCGCGGGGTTTGTCACCGAGTCCAGGAGCACGCGGGTACGCTCCACGCTCGGCGGCTCACCTGAGGCGCCGCCAGACCCCAAGGTGCCGCCATCACCCGAGGCGCCGCCAGACCCCTCAAGGACGAGGGTATCCAGATGCGGGTTGAGTCGAGCAATGCTTTCCAGCAGGGTACTTTTACCCGCCGACCGGGAACCCTGCACCGGAACTACCGCGCCAGCCGGGGCGCTCAACCACACCGGCATCTGCCGGCGGTCAAACGCGACCAGTAGCTTAGCGCCCTGAGGATTGCACGCGGCATGGGTGGCGGTCACGTACTCGGTCGAGGGCATGCGATAGTACTCGGGGAACTGCCTCAGAAGAGTGCCAGGGCGAGTGCTCGACCCGTTAGAAGCGCTCTCGGTGTTACCCCGCAGAACCTGAACCAGCTCCCGGAAACCCGCAACGCAGGGCGAAAGAATCGAAGCGCTCAGCGGCTGATCCCCAATCAGCTCCTCATTGATGGCACCTTCCACGCAGTAGTGGCTCTGCGCCGGGGTCGGGTAGTCCTTGCTCGTTGAACGCATCAGGTCGGCGTCCAGGAAGCGGCGGCTCAACAGCGTGGAATGCGCCGCAGCGGCGAAACGACCGCGCGGGTTCAACGCGGAGGTGAACACCACCGAATAGCCGCGACGGCACCCCTGCGAGAGTAGATCGTAGAGCAGGTTCTCCGTATCGGGTTGGCGGACCAGCGCCTCCAGCCAGCTGTCCAGACCGTCCACGACAATGAGCGGGCGGGCGGAAGCCTCGGTGCCCCACAGGTTCGGGGTGCGCAGCTCCTCCAGGCAGAAACGCAGATGCGAAAGTTCCTGCGCACCCACGAGCGTCTCAAAGGCACCGGCGTAGGGTTCCAGGTCGCGGTAGAGTGCACCGTCAGAGGTCAGCAGAACAACCGGCGTGCGTGCGGCGAATGCCTGAGCTAAAAGTCCGTACAGCATGGGGGCACGTTCGGCGCTCTGAGCCAACAGCGCCAGCGTCTGCTGACCCGACCAGCTGATCGGGCGGCGCACACCGTAGCGGGCAATCTCCAGCTCGCCCAGCAGATACCCCTCGGAAGCCGCGCCAGAGTCTGCGGGTTCCTGAGAATCTACAACCTGAGAGGTAGCCGCCGGGTCAATACCGTACGCTACCGGTTCGCTCACCGACGCCTGCACCACTGGCAACGGAGTGCTCTCGGGAAGCTCAGGCGGAATCGGGCAGTACTCATCCTGAACCGCCGCGTTCTTCTGCGCACCCCTCGGAACGTACTCGCGTTCATAGAGCGCACGAATCTGCTGCGCCGAACGAATCAGCAGCTCATCCTCATTGCCACCCAACGTTTGAACGGCAGAAGCGGCAGTCAGCTCACGCCAGCCGCCCTCCTCAAGACCCAGCACCTGCACCGGACGAGCATCGCTACTCGAAGGGACCGCATCCACCAGCGGGGCGCGGAACGGCAGGGAACGACCATCCGGCAGGCGCACATACCCGGCACCCGGATGCGCCGCCGAAATATACGCCGCAGACTCATGCTCCAGCAGGTTATAGGAATCCTGCGCGCTCGCCACACGCAAGCAAATGCTCGTGGCAATATTGGCGCGAATATCCTGCGAAATAGCACCCTGCGGACGCTGAGTCGCCAACACCAGGTGCAGACCCAGCGAGCGACCAATCGTGGCAATGCGCATCAGCTCAGCCATAGCGTCCGGCATAGAATCGATGAGCATACGGAACTCATCCACCACAATCAGCAGCTCGGGGTAGCGCGGAGTCGTACCCGCCGCCTGGCAGGATGCCAGATAGTCGCGGTAGGAGTTCACGCCGAGCGCCTGCAGATCCACCTCGCGGCGGTGAATATCGGCGCGCAAAAATTCGAGCGCACGCTCCACCGCGGACACATCAAAATTGCTCAACACGCTGAGCGCATGCGGTAGCTGAGCCAGAGGACCCAAACCAGCCGAGCCCTTGAAATCCACCAGAATCAGGCCGAGGCGCTCGGGTGGGTAGCGTAGCGCAGCGCTGAGCACCAGCGAACGCAGCAGCTGCGATTTGCCGGCACCGGTCGTGCCACCGAGCAGCCAGTGTGGGCCGTGCTCAGACAGACCAATATTTAGCGAGCCACCTGAAGAAACACCCAGGTAGCAGCGAATATCGGAGGCGTAACGCTGAGCGGACCAGCGCTGCAGAACAGACTCCACCGCCATGTCATCGGTGCGGTTCTTCTGCCGCGCGCTCTGCGCCTGCAGGGAAGAGAATAGATGCGCCGACTGGTGCACCTGCGCCTCACTGAGCGGGCCCTGCTCCTGCTCGCATCCGGTGCGGTACAGGTTCTCAAGAGCGGCACAGAACGCCTCAACGCTGAGCCCGTCGGCGTGCTGGCACAGACCCTCACACGCCAGCGGGTGCACCTGGTAGACACCCTCTGTGGGTTGCACCGGAGGTGCCGCGTAACCCTGCGCGCGGTATCGGATGCTCTGACGGTGGCTACCCTCACTCACACACTCAACCCAGGCGGCACCAAAAAGCGCACCGGGGGCATTGGCAGAATTCTCGCTCTCGGCACTGCCCAGCACACAGAGCGCCGGGGCGTTCATCTTCTGCTCACGCGGGGAGGCGAACGCACGGGACTGCGAAGACTCCTCGACCGCCCCAGAGTTCAGCGCGGTCAGCAGGGGAGCGTAGATAGCGCTCGCCTGCAGGGGCATGAGAATCAGCGGCGGAACCGAGAGCTCCGACTGCAAGCTACTCTGCAGGGCCTGCAGATACTTCTCCTGCTGCACGCCCGGCAGACAATGCACGCTCACGCCCGGCACCACAGCCAGAGTCTGCATCAGGCGATTGGTTCGCTGCTGATCAGCGCTATCAGCGCCCGCCAGCAGAACGTGCACCGAACCCGGATAACCCGCCACCAGCTGCACCAGGTAGGCGCGCAGATGCGCCTCCTCCAGCTTCAGGTAGTGACCGAGAGTCGGGGTGGGTAGCGGCAGATAGTGGGGCGCATCCTGCTGCTCCAGAGTGCCCAGCGGGAGGTTGCGCCCGCGCAGGTAGGGCTGGCGGGGACCGCACCCGAGCACAATAGCCGGGTAGGCGGCATCATGCAGAGCGGAGGGACCCGAAATCGCCAGGTCGCCCGCGGTCGGCAGGGCGAGGGCACGTTCCTTTTCCTGCAGTGCCGCCTGATGAGTTTGCTGCGATGCGGCACGGTTCTCCGCCCGACCGCCAAAGAAATGCAGAAGCATCAGCAACGAAGACGCCGCAGACATCAGCAGAAGGAACCACATGCCGGTCACCAGCGCAATAATCAGACCCACCACAATCGGCAGACACACGCTCAACAGAATCTGCTTGAGCTTACGCGGTGCGGGAGGGTTCACCACTACCGGCTCAAAGGGGTTGCCGGCGTCGCCCAGAGGAGCGAGCATCTGCACGGGCTCGCCAGAGGTCGTGGCAGGCGTGCTCGCCTTTTCTACGGTGCGTTCGCCGTCTGCGCTGGGGGAGGTGAGCATGCAGAGCGAGGAGCCGAGGCGGAAAGGCTCGTCCCAGCGCAGGATGCGCGGCTCAGCGTCCTGGTTGTTACCCTGTGTTTTCTTACCGCCTTCATTCTCCGGGCTCATCGGGTGCTTTTCGATCCAGCGGATGCCGGAGCTATCGGCGTAGAAGCTACCGTGCACCGGCTTGAGGAAGGGATCCTGCAGGTGAATATGGCGCGGCTGCTCTCCTCCGCGGGGAGCTAGAGCCGCCCTGCCGAGGCTGGTTCGGCCGCGGCTGATGGGGAAGGTTGCGCCCGCGTCGGGTCCGCGCAGAATGTGCAGGAGGCTGACGGCGGGCGCGCCCGGAGTTTGAGATTCGTTCGGAATGCGGCTGTTTGGCGCAATCGAGGCGCCGGCGGGGTTCTTATCGTGCGCGGGGCGTAGCTGGAACGTCGTTTCCTGTGCCTGAGCGTGCGCGCCGGGTGCAGGGTGCTGCAGGGTGTGGTTGAGCGCCTGTTCTAGAGCCTGCTGGTGTGCGCTACCGGGGCACAGCTGTATTCCAGTGGGTGCCGCCTCGCCGTCGAGTCGGAGTACGCGAGGGTAGGGGAGCGCGTCGGTGGTGTTGTGGTGGTCGAGAAAGAAGAGAGTCATACCCCCAGAAAACATTAAAAAGTATTAAAGCTCAATAAATTATCTGTATATAAATTAACATGTTCGTATTTTTTGAATTTTTCGCCCCATTTTTCGAAAAATTGTGGATAACTCACCGAAATACTGCCCAGATTGCCGCTCGAAAAGCCCAGCAGTGTACCCGCTGAAACATCCATGCTTGACCCTGCTCGCGCATCCTCAATGACACCCCTAGAAGACTCCTGTAATTCGAATCGGTTCATGGCTTTGTCTCGTTGATTGTTTGGTGGTTCAGCAAAATCGCGATCGCTATTCACAATGAATATTTACCCGTAAACCAACTTTCCTCGCCGTTGGTGGAACGTCAAAGTCTGCAGAAAAAGGAACTCGCTCAGACCCGCTTGACCTCGGGGTTCGTGAAGAATATTCACTCGGGGAAAGAGTGTGTGAACAATAGTCCAAAAGCCACTAAAAACACGTCATAAGTATGCGTGAGGCATGATAAACGGGTATCTTAGATTATGACTATATCCATCACGGGTGGGGCTTTTTGTCCCTACCCGTGCGGATTGCGGCGCGACTGAGAACCCTCGGATGTGTCCAATCTGGTAGGTGAATACCGCCCTCGCAGAAGCGGCGGTGCGCCGTGATAATACAGGAGAAAACATTGACCGCTGACCTCGTAGTAGTCGGTTCGGGCCTCTTTGGTCTGACCATCGCAGAACAGGCTGCCACTGAGCTGGGCCTGAAGGTTGCCCTGCTGGACCGCCGTTCCCACATCGGTGGTAACGCATACAGCGAGAAGGAGAAGCAGACCGGTATTGAGGTGCACCGCTACGGTGCGCACCTGTTCCACACCTCCAACGAGCGTGTCTGGGAGTACGTGAACCGTTTCACCGAGTTCACCAACTACGTACACCGCGTGTACACCCGCCACAACGGCATCGTGTATCCCATGCCGATTAACCTGGGTACCATCAACCAGTTCTTCAACGCAGCTTACTCTCCCGCAGAGGCAAAGGCGCTTATCGCTGAGCAGGCTGGCGAGCTGGCTGGTACCGACCCGCAGAACCTGAACGATAAGGGTATCTCCCTGATTGGTCGCCCCCTGTACGAGGCGTTCATCAAGCACTACACCGCTAAGCAGTGGCAGACCCCGCCGGAAGAGCTGCCCGCATCCATCATTTCCCGCCTGCCGGTTCGCTACAACTACGACAACCGCTACTTCAACGACAAGTACGAGGGTCTGCCCGTTGACGGCTACGCAGCATGGCTGGAGCGTATGGCGGCGCACCCGAACATTGAGGTGCACCTGAACACTGACTTCTTCGAGCCCGGTCACCAGTACTCTCGCGAGAACGTCCTGGGTCAGATTCCCGTGGTCTACACCGGCCCGGTTGACCGCTACTTCGACTACGCTGAGGGTGACCTGTCCTGGCGTACCATCGACCTGGAAGAAGAAGTCCTGCCGATTGAGGACTTCCAGGGCTGCTCCGTGATGAACTACCCCGATGCTGATGTTCCCTTCACCCGCATCCACGAGTTCCGTCACTTCCACCCCGAGCGTGACTACACCAAGGACGCAACCGTCATCATGCGCGAGTACTCTCGCTTCGCGAACAAGGGCGACGAGCCGTACTACCCGGTCAACACCTCCGTGGACCGTGAGAAGCTGCTGGCGTACCGCGACCTGGCTAAGGGTGAGAACAACGTGCTGTTCGGTGGCCGCCTGGGTACCTACAAGTACCTGGATATGCACATGGCTATCGGCGCTGCACTGTCCATGTTTGACAACAAGATTCGCCCGCACTTCGCTAACGGTGCGAAGATCGAGTCCGGTGGTGTTGACGCATAACCATGGCTGATAAGACTTTGAAGAACCTGCAGCGGGTTATTTTCCCGAGCGCGGTTGAGACTGACGTCGTGCCCCTGTACGTGGACGCGAGTGTCGCAACCGGCGTTCAGCTGCCCACCCGTATTGACGGTGACGCTTCCACCTCCATTGCGGAGGCGATGAACACCTCCGGTCAGTCTGTGTCGAACGCCAGCGCGAACCGTGATGCCGCGAACAGCCTGAACAGCCGCCGCTCCATCACCGTGAACGCGGGCCAGAGCCTGTCTTTCGGTACGTACTTCAACGCGTTCCCCGCCTCGTACTGGCGCCGCTGGACTGACCTGCAGAAGGTCGTGCTGAGCGTTCAGACTCGCGGCGAGGGCATGGTCATTGTGTACAAGTCCAACGGCCGTGGCGTGATTCAGCGCGTGGATGCGAAGCTGCTCTCCGGCGAGGAGACCAACACCTTCACCCTGCCCCTGGCACCGTTCGGTGACGGCGGCTGGTACTGGTTCGACCTGGCTGGCACCACCGACCTTGAGCTGGTTGAAGCGAACTGGCTGGGCGACATCGAGCCCCGCGCAGACGTGAAGGCTGGTCAGGCGACTGTGCAGATTACCACCATGAACAAGGTGGAGTACTGCATTAACAACATTCGTGCTCTGGGTGAGAGCCCCGAGATTTTCGATGCTGTGCACGAGTTCCTGATTGTTGATCAGGGCACCCAGAAGGTGCAGGACCACGAGGATTTCGAAGAGGTCGTCAAGCCCCTCTCCGGTAAGTTCCGCATTATCAACCAGGGCAACCTGGGTGGTTCCGGTGGCTTCTCGCGCGGCATGTTCGAGGCTGTCAACAACGGTTCCGATTACGTGCTGTTGCTTGATGACGACGTTATCGTTGAGCCCGAGTCGATCCTGCGTATGGTGACCTTCGCGAACTACTGCAAGGAACCCACCATCGTGGGTGCGCACATGTTCGACATGTTTGACCGTTCGGTCCTGCACGCGTTCGGTGAGGTTGTTGATCCGTGGCGTAACTTCTACGCTAAGCCGCACGATGACATGGCGATGGGCCACAACCTGGGTCACCACAACCTGCGTAACACCCCGTGGCTGCACCGCCGCGTGGACGTGGACTACAACGGTTGGTGGATGTGCCTCATCCCGACCACCGTCATTAAGGAAATCGGTCTGTCTCTGCCCCTGTTCCTGAAGTGGGATGACGCTGAGTACGGTCTGCGCGCTAAGGCTGCGGGCTTCGCTACCGTGTCCTTCCCCGGTGCTGGCGTGTGGCACGTGTCCTGGACCGATAAGGATGACTCCGTCGGCTGGCAGGCGTACTACCACGAGCGCAACCGCCTCATTACGGCGCTGCTGCACTCGCCCTTCGATAAGGGTGGCCGCGTGCTGCTGGAGTCCCTGTTCTTGGACGTCAAGCACACCCTGTCCATGCAGTACTACACCGAGGCTGGCCGCCTGATGGCGCTGGAGGATCTGCTCTCCGGCCCCGAGCACCTGCACCCCTCGCTCTCGCAGCGTCTGCCGGTGATTCGTGCGATGGCTAAGGAGTACCCGGAGTCTCAGGTGAAGCCGAACGTGGATGACTTCCCGGCTATCCAGACGAAGAAGCCTCCGTTCCGTGGCCGCCGTTCCTTCGCGTCCCCGGGCTACAAGAAGCTTGCTTCCTGGACCGCGAAGACTGTTGCTCGTCAGCTGTTCAAGCCGGTGAGTGAAGAGGCGAAGGCTCACCCGCAGATTCAGCTGAACTACGGTGAGACTAACTGGTGGACCCTGTCGAAGTTCGATTCGGCTCTGGCTACTAACGCTGAGGGCACCGGCCTGTTCTGGTACCGCCGCGACCCCGAGCAGCTCAAGTCGAAGCTGGCTCAGGCCGCTAAGCTGCACGTTCAGCTGGTGACCGGCTGGGATAAGCTACGTGAGCAGTACCGTTCGAAGGCTGCTGAGGTTGCCTCCTACGATGCGTGGGCTAAGACCTTCGCTGAGCATACGGATTCTGAGCTGACCCGATGAACGATCTGAAATCTGTTCCCCTGAAGGCGCCCGGCCGTGGGCGCGGCATCCTGGATGCGGTGAAGAACCGCTACCTGCTTCGACTGCTGGTCGATAAGGAAATCCAGGTCCGCTACCGCGGCTCGGTGCTGGGCATTTTGTGGTCGTACATTAAGCCGGGTGTGCAGTTCCTGGTGTTCTACATTGCCATGGGTATGTTCCTTGGCTTGGAACGCGGTATGCACAACTATGCGGTGTACCTGTTCTCGGGCATGATTGCCATTAACTTCTTCTCGGAGGGGTTCGGCAATGGTGCTCGCGCCATGGTGGTTAACAGCGCGCTGATTCGTAAGATTTACCTGCCGCGTGAGCTGTTCTCGCTGTCGACGGTGTGGGTGGCTCTGGTGCATTTTGTGCCTCAGATTGCTGTGATGTTGCTGGCCTGCTTCTTGGTGGGTTGGTCCCCGACTTTCCTGGCATTTGGGTCGATTCTGGCGGGCATGCTCATCGTGATGATGCTGTCCTATGGTCTGGGTCTGATTTTCGGTGTAGCTAACGTGTTTTTCCGCGATTCGGAGAACATTGTGGACATGCTGCTGATGGTGGCTACCTGGTTCTCGCCGGTGCTGTACTCCTGGACCATGGTGCGTGACACTCTCTACCCATGGGTGTTCAACGTGTTCATGATTAACCCGCTGACTGTTGCGGTGGAGCTGTTCCACTATGGCTTCTGGCATCCGACGCTTCGTCCTGAGGATTTGGCGCTTCCTGCTTCGCAGGTGGTTCCGCATCTCTTCAGCTTCTGGACTCCGATTGCCATTGGTATTTCTCTGCTGACCGTTTTGATTGGTGATTTGCTCTTCCGTAAGTTTGAGGGCAACTTCGCCCAGGAGCTCTGATTCTGTGGATATTAAGAAGCTTGAGTTCCCGCCGGTGAGCCCGGACGCTCCCGTAGTGATTCACGTGGAGAATTTGGTGAAGCGCTTCGTTCTGCGCCACACCCGTTCGATGAAGGAAGCTTTTGTGTGGCTGATTAAGGGCCGCAAGGGTGATCTTTCGGAGAAGTTCAATGCGCTCAACGGCGTGAGCCTGGATATTCGTCAGGGCGAGCGTGTGGCTCTTCTGGGTCTGAACGGCTCGGGTAAGTCCACGCTGCTGAAGATGATTTCTGGTGTGATGCGCGCCGATGAGGGTGAGGTTCTCACGCGCGGCAATATTGCGGGTCTGATTGAGGTGGGCGCTGGTTTCCACCCGGATCTGACCGGTCGCGATAATGTGTACCTCAACGGCGCGATTTTGGGTATGACCAAGGATGAGATTGAGGCTTCCTTCGATTCGATTGTGGATTTCGCTGAGATTCACGACTTTATCGATACCGAGGTGAAGTTCTACTCTTCGGGTATGTATCTGCGTCTGGCCTTCTCGGTTGCGGTGCATACGAACCCGGATATCTTCCTGGTGGATGAGATTCTTGCGGTGGGCGATGAGCCGTTCCAGAAGAAGTGTATTGCGAAGATTCAGGAGCTGTGCTCTGCCGGTAAGACTCTTGCCGTGGTGAGCCACGACCTGGATTTGGTGTCTAAGATTTGTGACCGCGGCGTGGTGCTGGAGCACGGTAACCTGCGTTTTGACGGTCCGATTAAGGAAGCTGTGAAGGTGATTCGTGGCGGCGACTAACCGCTAGATGTATCGCTTGTGATGGGGCGTGTATTCCCGATGGGGGAGTGCACGCCCCTTTGCTGTGCCCGAAAGTTGTGCACGAAAGTTGTGCCCGGGAAGGTGTTGCTGCTGGGTAGGGTTCTTTCGTTTTAGCAGGGGAGACTGCGGCTTTTAAGACGAAATGTTACGTGTGCACCGAGTGTAATATGGCGGTGATTCATGGTGAGCGGTTCGAGGGGTACACGTGTAGCTGTTCTGTAAGTCACAGCTGACTAGGCGTTTTGAATCTTAGTGCACGTTGGGTAACGATATGCGCAATTCCATGCATCAAAAATGCTCAAATACTATACTCGTAAATATTAAGGGGCGTTTTATTACATTTTGATAAATTTGATGCGCTGAGGGTAGGGTGATGGTGGCATTGATGTATCAATGCCTCACCGTATTCCACACAACCACACCACACACAGCATCGGATCACTTCAATGGAGAACACCGTACTGGATACCCGGGCGGAGCATCTAACTCTGCTCGAGGAAAATATCCGTGAGGCAATGCGCCACCGCAGCCTGGATCCGCACGAGGACCAGCATGCGGTGCGTGGGCTCATTGACGAGCACCTGAACGATTATGAGCAGCGGCGCACCCGCATTTCCCTGCCGGATTTGGGTGACCGCGAATCCGTGATTCAGCGCCTGCACGATGAAATCTGCGGCTTTGGCGTGATTCAGCCGTTTCTCGATGACGAGAGCGTTGAAGAAATCTGGATCAACTCTCCCGACGAAATCTTTATCGCCCGTAACGGCGAAAGCGAATTGACCGGTCTGCACCTGAGCGCCGAGGCGATCAATAGCTTGCTGGAGCGCATGCTCAAGCCTTCGGGTCGTCGTGTGGACCTTTCTTCCCCGTTTGTTGATGCGTCCCTGCCGGATGGCTCCCGATTGCACGCGGTGATTCCGGATATTACTCGCAGGCACACGAGCATCAATATCCGTAAGTTCGTGGTGCGTGCCCGCCGCCTGCCCGACCTGGTGCGCATGAACTCGCTGAGCGCCGGCGCGGCGTCCCTGCTGCACGCGGCGGTGGAGAGCGGCATGAACATCCTCGTTTCGGGTGCAACCCAGGCGGGTAAGACCACGATGCTGAATTGCCTGTCGGCATCCATTCCGCCGCGTGAGCGCGTGATTACGTGCGAAGAAATCTTTGAGCTCGCGGTTCCGCTACGCGATGTGGTGGGCCTGCAGTGCCGCCAGCCGAACCTTGAGGGCACCGGCGCGATTGAGCTGCGCCGCCTGGTCAAGGAGGCTCTGCGTATGCGCCCGGACCGCATCCTTATTGGTGAGGTGCGTGAGGCGGAGTCCCTGGATATGCTCATTGCGCTCAACGCGGGTCTGCCGGGTATGTGCACAATTCACGCGAACTCGGCGCGTGACGCGGTAACCAAGATTTGTACCCTGCCGCTGCTGGCGGGCGAGAATATTTCCTCGGCGTTCGTGGTGCCGACCGTGGCGTCCTGCTTTGACATTGTGGTGCATTGCGGCCGCGATTCGCGCGGTCAGCGTCAGGTCGAAGAGATCAGTATGCTGGGTGGCCGTGTTGAGGACGGCGTGATTGAGATGTCCCCGCTGTTTGTGCGCCGTGACGGTCAGATGGTGTGCGTGGCGTTGGAGCTGCCGAACCCGGACCGTTGGATTCGTGCCGGTCACCGCCCCGAGCAGGTGCTGGCTGCGGCGAAGGCGGGTCAGTAATGCCTCTGTTTCTGAGCCTGATTTTGGGGTTGGGCGTCTGCCTGATTTACCTTTCCTGCTTTCCTGATAACGGCAAGCCTCCGAAGCCGAGTAACGACCCGGCGCTGGTTGTGGCGTTGCGTAAAGCGGGTATGCATTCGCTGACTCCTCGCACGTTCATGTGGGTGAGCGTCGCCAGTGGTGTGAGCACGTCGGTTCTGCTGCTGATGCTTACTCAGCTTTTGCCGCTGGGTCTGCTGGGACTGATTGGTGGTTTTGCGGCGCCTCGCGTGATCGTGAATCATCGTGCCCGCGCAGCGGATGCCCGTATTTGGCAGTTGTGGCCGGATGCGGTGGACCACCTGCGTTCGGCGATTCGTGCGGGCCTGTCGCTGCCGGAGGCGCTGATTCAGCTCTCGTACCGCGGCCCGGAAGAGCTGCGTGATGCCTTCGCCCATTTCTCGCGTGATTACCGCGCGTCGGGCGAGTTTGTGCCGTCGCTGAACCGTTTGAAGGAGTACCTCTCTGACCCGGTGGCGGACACCATCATTGAGGCTTTGAAGATTGCTCGCGAGGTGGGCGGTTCGGACCTGGGTAAGCTGCTGGGCACGCTGAGCGATTTTCTGCGTGAGAATGCGCGTACCCGTTCGGAGCTTCTGGCTCGCCAGTCGTGGACTGTGAATGCGGCTCGTCTCTCCTGTGTGGCGCCCTGGTTTGTGCTGTGTCTGATGGCGACTCAGCCTGCCGCGCGCATGGTTTATAACTCGTTTGCCGGTGCGATGCTGATGATTGCCGGTGCCGCTATTTCTTTGGCGGCGTACCGTCTGATGTTGCGTATTGGTGAGTTGCCGCGTGAACGGAGGGTTTTCGGGTGAACCTGCCTCTGATTTTTGGTCTGCTGCTGGCGGCCGGCGTGGGTCTGATTCTCTCATCGGTGCTGAATACTCGCAGTATTTCGTTTTCTGATCGTGTGGCGTCGCAGCTGCGCGGTGAGACTCTGCGTGAGTCGCTGTTGAAGGAGCA
This sequence comes from Rothia mucilaginosa ATCC 25296, assembly GCF_000175615.1. Classification (GTDB taxonomy): domain Bacteria; phylum Actinomycetota; class Actinomycetes; order Actinomycetales; family Micrococcaceae; genus Rothia; species Rothia mucilaginosa. The sequence goes on from NZ_ACVO01000015.1 coordinate 504,407, forward strand.
GGAGCGCCGTGAGCCGAGCCTGCTGGAGGCGATTTCGGCGTTCTGCGCGCCGCTTCTGCGTTCGCTGTCTTCGTCGTTGAGCGGCTCGTCGCTGAGCGATAGTTCGGTGCAGGAACGTCTGCGTCGTGCTGGCTCTTCGCAGAGTGTGAGCGCGTTTCGTGCTGAGCAGCTGCTGTGGGCTCTTGCCGGCGTGACCGTTATGAGTGCCTTGACCGTCATTGGTGTGGTGCAGGAGCGTTTCTCCATCCTGGTGGCTCTTATGCTGGTGCTGGTGAGCGGTTTGAGCGGCTTTCTGGCGCGTGACTGGTGGCTGGGTGAGGCGGTGACTAAGCGTGAGAAGCAGTTGGTTGCTGAGTTCCCGGCGCTGGCGGAGATGATGGCTCTGTCGGTGACGGCGGGCGAGTCGGCGCTGGCGGCTTTGGAGCGTATCTGTTTGACCTCTCGCGGCGAGTTGGCTCGTGAGTTTTCTGAGATTTTGGCGCAGACCCGCACCGGCGTTTCGCTACTGAGCGCGCTGCAGGAGTTTGCGGAGCGTACTCGCGTTCCGGCGTTGAGCCGCTTCGTTGAGGGTATTGCTGTTGCGATTGAGCGCGGTACCCCTCTGGCTGATGTGTTGCGTGCGCAGGCTCAGGATGTGCGCGATAACGCAAAGCGTGAGCTGATGGAAACAGCCGGTAAGAAGGAGATTGCGATGCTCGCCCCGGTGGTGTTTTTCATCCTGCCGCTGACCGTAATTTTTGCGGTCTTCCCGGGCCTGTCGCTCATGCGTTTGAACTTTTAGATTTTGCGGCGGGTACACACCGTACCGGCTGCACTGCGGTGGGCTGGGCTGATTGCCCGGCGCGCCGCACCAACCACACACTACACCCTTTGATAGAAGGAGAAAATCATGTTCCGTCGTTTCCGCACCACCCTCACCGTGCTGATTGCCCTGGCTATCGCATCCGTGCTGGCTCTGCGCCTGAAGAACAAGCAGGATGACCCCGAGCGCGGCGACGTGCCCGGCTGGGTCATGATCACCATGATGAGCGCCGTGCTGGTTGCCGCTATCTTGGCGATTGCTCAGCCCGCTCTGACCAAGATGTTTAACGACGCGATTGCTCTGGTTCACCAGTAATGCGTAAGCCCCGCATCGCTTCTGAGCTGACTGCCGCTGAGCTATCCTCCGCGGAATATTCTGTGGAGGAGAGCGAGCGCGGTGACGCCAGCACGGAATTCGTCATGGTCGGTGCGCTGTTGGTGTTGCTGACCATGGCGATTCTGCAGGTTTCTTTCGCCCTGTATGCACGAACCATGCTGGTGGATGCTGCGGCGGCTGGGGCACGTTACGGTACGATGCGTGACCGCACTCCGCAGGAGGGCATGGAGCGTACCCGTCAGATGATTGAGGGGGTTCTTCCGTCTTCGTATGCGGAGAATATTTCGTACCGTCAGAGTAGTGATTCTACGGGTGTGCGCACCTTGGAGGTGACGGTGAAGTCTCCGTTGCCGGTGCTGGGCCCGTGGGGTTTTCCGGATTCTATTGAGGTGAAGGGGCATGCGATTTATGCGGAGCAGCGTTCCGGTGATTAGCGACTTTTCGCTTCGGCAACGGGTGAAGGAACGCTTGAAGAGCCGCTCTGATCGACCTCTTTCTGAGCAACACGACTCTGAAGAGGGTAGCGCCATTGTGGAGTTCCTGGGGTTGGGTATTACTCTGCTCATCCCGGTGCTCTACGGCATTCTGACGATTTTTAGCTTGCAGTCTTCGGTGATGGCGGCTCATGCGGCGAGCGCCCAGGTGGTGCTGTATGTGCAGGAGCAGCCGCAGGACTCGTCGGTTGGCCCGGATTTGGCTCAGCGTCTGGCGGTGCATGCTGCCGCGGATTACGGGGTTGAGCCTTCCGATGTGAGCGTGTCGTTGAGCTGTGCGTCGGGGGAGTGTGTCTCGGGTACGAAGGCGTACGCCACGGTGACGGTTCAGGCGCGTCTGCCGCTTCTGCCTTCGTTTATGGGTGGCGGCGTGATTCCGGTGAGTTCTCATGCGACGAGTTGGGGGTCTGGTCATGCTGATTCCTAATGGTTCGCCCGCTCGCCTGTTCTCGCCCGCTCGCCTGCTTTCCTCTGTGCGGGAGCGCTACGCTAACGCATACCGTTGTGCCCGTCTACAGGTTCGTGCCCGTGTGCAGAGCCGGGCGCTCGCCGCTGACCCGGTCGCCTCAAACCCGGAAGAGGGCAGTATTGCCCCGCTGATTGTGGGCATGCTGGCGTTGCTTCTGCTTATTGGTTCGGTGACGGTGGCGATTACCGGTGCGTATCTGCAGACTCAGCATCTGCAGGATGTTGCGGACGCTCAGGCGAACTCGATTACCCGCACGATGCGCACTCCGGATGAAGCGAGTGGTTCGGCGGCGTGGGAGTATGCGAGTGCGTACCTGGCTGAGGTTCAGCCGGGGCAGGATTTTCAGGCGTTGCGCCTGGAGAACGTGTCCGTGGATTCTGATCACAGTGTGCACGTGTACCTGTCGGCTCGTATTCGTCCGCCGCTGCTGTCGATTCTGGTGCCTGATGGTATTGAGGTAACCGCTCATGGTTCGTCGCGTTTGAAGACGAGCCAGGGCCCGTCCAGCGACTAGGGGCGTTGTGAGCCCCCATAGACTGCGAGGGTGCATCCGCAAGGTAGTGTAACGGCTAGCGGATGCGCCCTCGTTTTATGCCCTTTTTAGGTCTTCGTTGCGCGGGTTCTGCCCTCTGTCTGCCTTATCCTTCTGCGCTGTGGGCTGTTGCGGGCTGTAACGGCGGGACTTTCTGGCCGTTTCGCGATAGTGTTAAAAGCTATGGCATCCTTCGACTTTTCTGCTGAGATTAAAGAGCTTCGCGCGATTTTCACCTCTATTGCTGCTGTGAGCGATATTGAGGGGATTGAGCGCGCCATTGAGGACCTGTCTGCGCAGGCTGCCGCACCCGATTTGTGGGATGACGTGGAGAATGCGCAGAAGGTGACGAGCGCGCTGTCGTATAAGCAGTCGGAGCTGAATCGTCTGCGTTCGCTGTCTTCTCGCATTGATGATGTTGAGGTGATGGTGGAGCTTGCCGAAGCGGAGGACGAGGAAACTGCCGCCGAGCTGCTCGCTGATGCTGAGCGTGAGTGCGCTGAGATCCGCGCCAAGCTGGAGGAGCTTGAGGTGCTGGTGCTACTGTCGGGTGAGTACGATCAGCGTGAGGCTGTGGTGACGATCCGTTCGGGCGCCGGCGGCGTGGATGCTGCTGATTTTGCGGAGATGCTGCTGCGCATGTATCTGCGTTGGGCGGAGAAGAACGGCTACCCGACGAAGGTTCTGGACACCTCCTACGCTGAGGAGGCGGGTCTGAAGTCGGTGACCTTTGAGGTGAACGCGCCGTACGCTTTTGGCCGCCTGTCGGTGGAGGCGGGTACTCACCGTCTGGTGCGTATTTCGCCGTTCGATAATCAGGGCCGCCGCCAGACGTCGTTCGCGGCGGTTGAGGTGATTCCTCTGATTGAGCAGACGGATGCTATTGAGATTCCCGAGTCTGAGATTAAGGTGGATGTGTTCCGCTCCTCGGGCCCGGGTGGTCAGTCGGTGAATACGACGGATTCGGCGGTGCGTATGACTCACTTGCCGACCGGTATCGTGGTGTCGATGCAGAATGAGAAGTCGCAGTTGCAGAACCGTGCGGCGGCTTTGCGTGTGCTGCAGTCTCGCTTGTTGCTGTTGCGTAAGGAGCAGGAGGACGCGAAGAAGAAGGAGCTTGCCGGCGATATTAAGGCGAGCTGGGGTGACCAGATGCGCTCCTATGTTCTGCATCCGTACCAGATGGTGAAGGATCTGCGTACCGGCTATGAGGAGGGTAACACCTCTAATGTTTTGGATGGCGGTTTGAACGCCTTTATTGATGCTGGTATTCGCTGGCGTGCTTCGGGGCGCGCGGCTGAAGAGAGCTAAGACGTATAAGGATTGAGTGATGGCTCAGAAAAAGAAGAAAGACGCGAAGAAGGACCCGAATAACGCGATTATTGCCCAGAATAAGAAGGCTCGCCACAACTACAACATTGTGGATACCTATGAGGCGGGTATTGTTCTGCTGGGTACTGAGGTGAAGTCTCTGCGTGATGGTGGGGCGTCCATTGTGGATGGTTTCTGCCAGGTGACCGATAACGAGTTGTGGCTCGAGGGTATTCATATTGCGGAGTATGGTTACGGTACGTGGACGAACCATGCGGCTCGTCGTCGCCGTAAGCTGCTGCTGCATCGTTCTGAGATTAATAAGTTGGCGCAGAAGTTGAAGGAGACCGGTTACACGGTGGTTCCGTTGAAGCTGTACTTCTCGAATGGTCGTGCGAAGGTTGAGATTGCTTTGGCGACCGGTAAGCGTGAGTATGATAAGCGTCAGGCTTTGCGTGAGCGTCAGGATGACCTGGAGGCGCGCCGCGCGATGCGTTACCGCAACCTCGGCTAGGGCTGAGGCAACGGCGGGATGCACGGCTGCTCCAGGAACTTGCCGGTAGGGGCGGGGCGCGGTTCCTCGCGTATAATGGTTGAAAATTCGTGGCGTACCGCGAACACCATTCATTCTTTGAGGAGACACATGTCTGAGAACCCGAACTACCAGCAGAACCCGGGCGAGTTCATTCCCGCACCGCAGCAGGCACCCGCATACAACATGCAGGGCAGCTACCCCGGCTACCAGCCGACCCCGAGCTCGGCTCTGGCGATTGCTTCGCTGATTCTGGGTATTATTGGTCTGCTCTCTGGCTGGCTGATTTTCGGTGGCGTGCTGGGTCTGGTCGGCGTGATTCTGGGTATTGTTGCCCTGGTGAAGGTGAAGAACGGTACCGCATCCGGTAAGGGCATGGCGATTGGTGGTATTGTCACCGGTGCGCTGGGCATGATTGTTGCTGTTGTCGTGCTGATTCTGGGCTTGATTGGCATTGGTATGCTCAGCGAGTGCGCTGAGAATGCCGAGCCGGATTCGAGCGGTAACTATGTGTGCACCGTTCATGGTGAAACCATGACGATGAGCCCTAAGGAATATGAAGCTGTCCGCCGCTAAGCCGCGTTGAGCATATAGAGATGTGAAGGGACCGAATAGTGTTGAACTATTCGGTCCCTTGTTCTTTTTCGGCGCTGATTCTGCCCGATTGGTGGATTCTGGGCGCTGAATCTGAAATCTTGAACTTCACAGATGACCCAAATGACAGCTTATTTATATAATGGAACCGAACTCAGCGCGCAATGGTGCGTTGGGCGAGTATAAATTGTTCGCTGCAACTGTGAAGGAAAGAACGACGGATGTCTGAGAATAACTACGGAAACAACCAGGGGAACGCGCAGAACCCCTACGCTGCTCAGCAGCCTAATTCTTCCGCCCAGGGCTCGTACGGTCAGGATTATGGCCAGGCTCCTTCGGCTCAGAACACTTACGGCCAGGACTACGGTCAGAGCGCATCCGCTCAGAACAGCTACGGCCAGGCGCAGCAGAACTCGGGCCAGCAGTCTTCGGCTCAGCAGAGCCAGTACGGCCAGTTTGGTGCGCAGCCCTCTTCACAGAATGCTTACGGCCAGAACGTTGCTCAGGGTACCTCAGCCCAGGGCGCTGCGACTCAGAACACCTACGGCCAGGCTCAGCCCGCTCAGCAGCAGTATGGTTACGGTCAGGATGCTTCCTACCAGGCTCAGCCCGCTCAGCAGAACCAGTACGGTTACGGCCAGGAAGCCTCGTACCAGGCTCAGCCTGCTGACTACAACTACCAGCAGAACTCTTACCAGCAGCAGCCTCAGCAGGACGCTTATGGTTACGGTCAGCCCGCAGGTTACCCGTATGCGGCTCCCATTGTGAAGAAGGCTCCCGGCATGGCGCTGGCTGCGATGATTCTGGGTATTGTGGGCGTCGTGACCGGTTTCTTCGTATTTGGTGCGCTGCTGGGTATCGCTGCGATTATTCTGGGCGCCCTGTCCCTGAAGAAGGTCAAGGAGGCTGGCGCGGGTAAGGGCTTCGCGATTACCGGTATCGTAACCGGCGCGGTGGCTGTCCTGTTCTCGCTGTGCATGCTCTTCGTGTACATTTCTGTTGCTCAGACTGCTGAGAAGTGCCTTGAAGTTGGTACCGATGACGGCCACGGTAACGTGGTGTGCCAGATTGGTGATAACCCGAACAACCGCATGACTGTTCCGGCTCACCGCTAAGTCTTAGCGCCTAATTTTGGCTACCCAGCGCGGTACGCGAACGGGGTGAGGATTCCAGATTTTCTGGGGTGCCTCACCCCGTTTTTATGCGCTGTGTCAGGCTACGGTGTTGCTGCTGTGCTAATCTGTTCGCTTTATTCGCCTCTAGCGGAGGGGTGTACTTACGTGGGTAGGGGACTTGCACGCCGTTAAACATCTTAGATATACTGAATCTCTACCGTGTTTGAATGGCACCACGGCATCAAGGTATGTCGAGGAAAACTTTCAGAAGACGGTGGGCTTTTTGATAAAAGCATAGGGGGATGATCGGTTTCGACGATGTGAGTTGAGATGGGTGAAGCGTGCCGAGGATGCAGGGTTATCTCGTTAACGCCCTCTGCAAAAAATTAAGTGCAGAATCTAAGCGCACTGACTTCGCACTCGCTGCCTAAGCGCGAGTTGCCGTCTGTCGGCCTGAGCATGCCTTTGGCTCAGTTACCGGCATCGACTTAAAAGGCCACTGCTGCTAGCCCTTGTTGCGGGGGTTAGCGGGACTTTTACGTGACTAGGTTCGTCGGTATATGTGTTTATGCAAGTACCGGAGCCGAAAAGTAGCGTTCGCATAAACTGCGCACGGAGAAGCCCCGTTGACGCCACATCGGACCGGGGTTCGATTCCCCGCATCTCCACGATCTCCCAACCGTCCGCTATCCCGTATGGGGTGCGGCGGTGATTATCGGTTCCAATCCAGAGGAAGAACCGCGGTAGGTTTCTACCACCCGGCAGGACGCCCCACGGCGTCACCTGCCGGGTATTTTTATGCCCAATTGGTCGGTCCTGTATTGCCGGTCCGTTCTGGGGTGTACCGGCGTGCCCGTGGGTTGGGCGTCAAAAGGTTTGGGCTAACGTCAAAAAGTATGGGCTGGCGTCGAAAGGTTTAGATGGACAGCATCTTCATCCGCACTGACCCTGCCGGGAACATCAAACCCGACAAAGAAAAATCCACCGAGAAAATCGACGGCGTGGTGGCCACTATCATGTGCCTCGACCGCGCGATTAGATGCGGCAGTGGACCCGCCACTGAGAGCGTGTATGACAGAAGAGGCATGTTTTTCATGTAGTGTCAATTTACGTGGTGCATCTGACGAGGCTCTCTGATAGACTGCTGAGTAGTGATGTAAGATACGTCACTATGTGACGTGGAAATGCAATCACAACCGCAATTTCTGCTTGGAATTGGGGGCTAGCTGCTTCCACGATTGCAAGAGCTTTAGGGCCAGCATTTGTTGGTGGTTTTGGAAAAGCCCTTGGAGGTCCGGCAGTAATTGCCGCTGCGCTAGCTGTTGCAGCAGTGTCCTGCACTCTCACTCTTTAACCTGGGAGAGGTCCAATGCGTACGAAGAATATATTTACACTAGGATTTTTTCTCACTATTGTTCCGGTGTTCTGGGTGATTATCTCATTTGCCAGAGACGGGGAGTTCTTTAATCCAGTATCAATTCTAAGTGCAATTTTAGGAGGTCTTTTGGTCACTTTTGCAGCCAGAAGGACGCTTGAGAGTGATTCAAAGTTCCCTAAGGGACCCCCTAAAGGACCTAGTGTGTAAAACATCGCTTAGAAGTTTCTAAGAGGAAGAACCGCGGTAGGTTTCTACCACCCGGCAGGACGCCCCACGGTGTCACCTGCCGGGTATTTTTATGCCCAATTGGTCGGTCCTGTATTGCCGGTCCGTTCTGGGGTGTACCGGCGTGCCCGAGGGTGCTCAGGTGACCGCATTGTAATGAGAACGTCATCAGAGAAGACGAAAACGCACCCTATGGCGTAGTATCGAAGGGTAAATATCGTTGTTCGGCGTTGATTGTTCATTCAATCTCACCGGCAACATTCGAGAGCAACCACAGAGCCACAGAATAGCCGGTCATAGGGATGCCACCGCTACGATGCGGTAGCCACACAGCCGCTATGACGACCACTCAAGGACACACCATGGAAAACCAGATTCCCGCCCCCTCCTTTCCGGAGCAGAACAACGCAAACTCCCCGCAGCCGGTACCTGCAGGCGTCGCACCCGGCGCTCCCCTCGGCGCAGCACCCGCACCCGCCCTGGGCGTGGCACCCGCTAACGTGCGCGACCGCGATGACAGCTACCAGCGCATCCCGGACATCTACCGGGTACCGGCTGAGCACCGCCGCCCCTACGGCGAGACCACCGGCGACTTCCGCGGCCCCGGCTACTTCTACTCCATCGGTGCGTTCGGTGCCTCCCTGGGTGCCCTGGCGCTGACCCTCTACGCGTGGGTTCAGGTCGCGGCACTCCACGCTGAGGCAAGGACCAGGTCCGGCGATTACAGCTCCTCTGCTTATAGCTCCAATCTGAGCCTGAGCCCCAACATCATGGTGATTGCTCTGCTGCTCGTGGGTCTGATCCCGGTAGGCGTGTCTATCTGGCTTGCCATCTACTCGGCGAAGGTGAACGCCGGTCACACCACCAAGTACACCTCGAAGATGACGACCTTCAACATTCTGGCGTACATCATCTCGGGTCTGAGCTTGCTGGGTCTGCTCGGCACCCTCACGATGCTGTCCTAAAACAAGCAACGCTTGCTCTCATAGCGATAATAGCGAGGCGGCGGCTTTCCACTTACCGGAAAGCCGCCGCCTCGCTATATTGTCACCGTCACCGGGGAGGGGAGTGCAGGCTAGGGTTGGGGCGCGAGCGCCTCCAGCACCTGCTGCTGAACCGCCGCCGTATTACTTGCCACCAGGGACACCGGGTGCACACCGGCGGCCGAAACACCCGCGTGCTCGGGCAAATCGCCCTCCAGGGTGGAGGCGACGCCGCCAGCCTCGCGAATCAGCGGCAATAGCGCCGCCACCTCGTAGAAAGACAGGGATGCATCCACGACGGTGTCCACGGCACCCTCAGCGAGCATACACGCCGCCCAGAACGAACCGTACGCACGGGAACAACCCACGCAGCCCAGAAGCTGTACAAGCTCGCCAGAGCGGTCCACAGCGCCTTCAGAGGCAGCCTTCCAGGAGGAGAGGTCGGTGTACGCGGCAGACAGCTGATCCAACTGAATCAGCGAAGACACCTCAAGACGAGTAGCCTGCGCCAAAGACTTACCCGTGTACGCGCCCGAACCGCGAGCAGCCCACCAGCGGCGACCCAGCGCGGGTGCAGACACCACACCCACCACCGGCTCACCCTGATCCAGCAAAGCAATCAGAGTCGCCCACACCGGTACGCCGCGGCGAAAATTATCCTGCTCAGCAATCGGTGCAATCACCCACTGGCGCGCCGCCTGACCGTTATAGCCGGCATGCGCACCGGCAATACCGTCACGAGTACGCACACGCGACAGCTGCGCGCGCAGAAGCTCCTCAACCTCCTGAGCCACACCCGAGGCGTAATCGGCAGGCTCCTGCACCGGCGCCTGCTGCTCCGCGGGCTGCTGAGTAGCCTGCTGCCACGGCGCCAACGGTGCCGCAGCGGGGGCAGCCTCTGCGGGCTCTACCACCTCGGATGCGGGGGAGAAGACCGGGCGGTCACGAAAACGCATGGCGCTCACACGATCGACGCTATCGGCAAGAATATGCGCAAGACGCAAATCGTCGGTGTACTGCTGGGGACGGCTCATAGTAATGCTCTTCTTCAGTATCGGTGATGTAGTCAGCAAAAATGTGTGTGTAATGCTGTGTGCAGTGCAGGGGAGAGAACCTAGACGAGAGCGCCCAGTTCCTTCTCCGAATCGCCCTCTTCAGGAGTCAAAAGCAGTAGCTTACGCAAGGAGTCCAGGCGGTCGGGACCGCTCTCACCGGCGTGACCGGCGGCAACGTACGCCTCCAGACCGCACTCGGGAGCCTGCGCCGCGTGAGTACACGCCTTCGGGCAATCTGCCGCACCCGGTGCCAGGTCCACGAACGCCTCCACGACGGTCTCCGGCGGCACATGCGCCAGACCGAAAGAACGAATACCCGGAGTATCAATAATCCAGGTGCCCGGCTCCATCGGATCGCCATTCGCATTCACCGGACGCAACGCCAACGCCGACGAGGAAGTGTGACGGCCACGGCCCGTCACCGCGTTCACATGACCGGTCGCACGCTCGGAGCCGGTCAGCGCATTCACCAGGGTCGACTTACCCACACCCGAATGACCCAGAAGCACCGACACCTGACCCAACAGCTCCTGCAGAAGCTCCTGAACCGGTGCCGACTCCAAACCGGCAGCGCCCTCCTGACTCGGCGCCAAACCATCCGAAGACGAAGACAGCACAATCTTCAAACCGCTCGCCGCATAGTAATCCAGCAGGTTCTGCGGGTACCGCACATCGGTCTTCGTAATGCACAGGATCGGCTCAATCCCGGCGTCAAACGCCGCCACCACGGCACGGTCAATGAAGCCGGTGCGCGGCTCCGGGTTCGCTGCAGCAACCACAATCACCAGCTGCTGAGCATTCGCCACGACCACGCGCTCCGACGGGTCGGTGTCATCGGCACTACGGCGCAGAATCGAGGTGCGCTCACCCAGACGCACAATGCGCGCCAGGGTATCCTTCGCACCGGAGGTGTCACCCACCAGGTCCACAAAGTCGCCGGTCACAATCGCGGTGCGGCGCAGCTCCTTAGCGCGCGCCGCAATGAGGGTACGCTCCTTCTCGGTACCCTCATCCACGACGACCGACCAGCGGCCACGGTCCACCGTAATGACCCTGCCACGAATCGCTTCTTTGAAGGTCGGGCGGTCCTTCGTGCGGGGGCGGGAGCCCTTCTTGTTCGGGCGCACGCGCACATCCGACTCATCCCATTCGGAGAAATCGCGCACGTTCATGCGGGAAGAACCCATTTAGAAGACCTCCTGGTCGGCGGTAACGTCAGAGGTGGAAGCGCCGGTCTGCCATTGCGCCAGCATGTCCTCCCACATTGCGGTAAATTCGGGCATGGTCTTAGCCACGGTGGCTACGTTCTGCACCACCACATTGGGGCGGCGCAGACCAATAATCGCCGCGAAGGTTGCCATGCGGTGATCGTCGTAGGTGTGCGCCAGAACCGGCGCAGCCTCAGCGGTAGCGGGGATGGGCGCCTCAATCACCAGCGAATCGGCGGTGTCGTGGGCGGCACCTCCCAGGCGGTTAATCTCAGCGGCGAGCGCTGCGAGGCGGTCCGTCTCATGACCGCGCAGATGCGCAATACCGGTCAGCTCAACGCGGCCCTTCACAAAAGCGCAGGCAGCCGCCATGGTCGGCGCCAGCTCGCCACCGGCAGACAGGTCAAAGGAGAAGTCACCCTCGGGAAGCTGCGCCGGACCGGTCACAGTCAGACGGCCCTCAGCGTAGCGAACCTGCGCACCCAGCGCGGGCAGAAGCTCACGCCACATATCGCCCACCTGGGTCGTACCCGCCGAAGAATCAGCCGCGGGTGCCGGCCAGTGAGGAATAGTCACCGACTCGCCGGTAACCACGGCGGCGGCAAGGAACGGACCGGCATTCGAAAGGTCCGGCTCAATGGTCATCTCAAAGCCGGGGAAAGAACCGGGGTGAACCGTCCAACGGTACTCGCCGCTCTCTGCTTCGTTGCCTTGGCTCGGGTAGTGCTCCTGCACTCGAATACCCATCTGGCGCAGCGCCTCAACGGTCATCTGAATGTGCGGGATGGACGGCACCGAAGAGCCCTCGTGCACCAGCACCATGCCCTGCGGCAGGCGAGGCGCCATCAGCAACAGCGCCGAAACGAACTGGGACGACGTCGAAGCATCAATACGAACCACGGGCGCCTCAGAAACACCCTCTGCGCTCGCCAGACCGGGGGAGCGCAGCACGAAGGGCAGAGCGTTCTCGCCCTGCTCACAATCCACCTGCACACCCAGCTGACGCAGACCCTCCAGAACCGGACCCATCGGACGCTGACGGGCATGCGGGTCACCGTCAAAAGCGAACTCACCCGGCAGTAGCGCCGCCAGAGCGGGCACAAAACGCATCACGGTACCGGCAAGACCGCACTCAATCGATACGGTGCGCGACTGAGCGGAATCGGACTGCGCCTGAGCGGAATGCGCTTCCACAAAGTTGAGGGGAGTAACTTTTACATCCGGACCGAACGGCGAATCGGTCGGCACCAGCTCAATACCCGCACCCAGCTGACGCAGTGCCTCAATCATGAGCGCCGAATCGCGCGAATGCAACGGCGCACGCAAATACGAGGGGGAATCAGCCAGAGCAGCAAGCAACAGATAACGGTTCGTGAGCGACTTAGAACCCGGAATATGCACCAGCGCGTTCTTGCCAGCGGCTTCGCTGGAGGCGGGTGCCAGGGGAGCGGGCCAATCACCGGGGGAAAGCTGCACTGCTGCGTCGCTCATACATCCTCTTCTGGTTCAAATCATGGGGAGGGCGCAGACTCAGAGACGCTGCGCCGGTTGACGTCTACCCCTATTCTACCGGTTGAGGGTTTGCGAGCCGCTGAGGGCTCCAGGGATGAGATAGGCAGCGTGAACCATGCAACACGAACCAGACAGCGCGAACCAATCAATACGCGTAAAGGCGGTGCACCGTTATTGGTGCACCGCCTTCACTCATCATCAGATGTCTATACCCCCAGCGGGGCAACAGCTTGAGGCAGCTTAGAGGTTAGCCTCGGCGCAGAACTTCTGCACATCCTGCAGCAGACGCGCCTTCAGCTGCTCGGGCGCCTGCTGAGCGCACGAAGAACGCATCTTCTCACGAATCATCAGCTCAAAGTCTTTCACATCCGCGCAGTCGGGGCAGGCATCCAGATGCGCCTGAACCGTGCGCAGCTGCTCGGGGCTCAGCTCCCTATCGAGGAATTCGTAGAGGCGCTTGAGGGACGACGAGCAGGGCTGGCCGCCGCAATCCTCTAGCGGCTCAGAAGCCGCGGAGGCTTCGGGGACAGAAGAATTCTTGTCTGTGGTTGACATCGGGGTTCCTTTCACACGGAAGGTATAAAGCGTTAGGGGAGTCTAGCCTCAACCGCATGGGGGGCTAGCTCACGTGTAGAAGAGCGAATCTAAGAATCCGCAGGCGCCTCGGAGCTAGAGCCCGCCGGCGGGGACTTTACGCCCTTGGCCGCCTTAGTGCCCTTGGTAGCCTTTGCCGGCTGCCCCTTAGCGCTCGCCTTCGCTGCGGCTTTTGCCTCAGCCTTCGCTTCTACCTTTGCGATGGTCGATGGGCGCAGACCGTTCTCACGCGCATAATCGAGCAGCTTCTCACGCAGAATACGGCGGCCACGATGTAGGCGAGACATCACCGTGCCCAGAGGGATATCCAGAATCTCCGCAATATCCTTGTACGCGAACCCCTCCACATCGGAGTAGTACACCACCATGCGGAAATCCTCAGAGAGCTCGTTCAGAGCCTCACGAACCTCCGTATTCGGCAGGGCGCTCAGCGCCTCCGCCTCGGCAGAACGCAGACCCACCGCATCATGCTCACCGGCCTGAGCCAGCTGCCAATCCTCCACCGTCTCACCCTGAGACTGCTGCGGCTCACGCTGACGCTTACGGTACAAATTGATGTACGTATTCGTCAGGATGCGGTACAGCCACGCCTTCAGGTTCGTACCCTCGGTGAACTGGTGGTACGAGGCAAAAGCCTTCATGTAGGTTTCCTGCACCAAGTCTTCAGCATCGGCAGAGTTGCGGCTCATCCGCAGGGCGGCAGCGTAGAGCTGATCCACATACTGCATAGCGTCCGCGGTAAAGCGTTCGCGTAGCTCGCGGGTATCCGCCGCGGTGTTGGTTTCAGCCATGTTTCTCCTCTACAGGAACGCGCCAGGCGTTCACTTCCATAACGTAGAATTCTTCTCTTTATTCCGCAGAATGCGCACAAACATCTGCGGGTAAAGCAAAACCCCGGGTCCGAATAATATCCGAAACGCCGGGGTTTTAAAGTGTATGCAAGATACCTTATGCGTTGGGGCGCTTACCGTGGTTTGCGCCGCCCTTACGACGGTCCTTGCGCTTACGACCGCGCTTGCTCATCAGAGCCTCCTTATAGTGTTCATGGATGCACGCCCCACCTTCGCGGTGCGCGCTCCCTATTACCTGCCCTAGCAGAGGCGGTCACCGAAAACCGGTGCTCCACGCTATAAGGGCAACGCCGTCTATTTTTTCATAGAAACGGCATGATTGCATCTTGGAACCGGGATATGAGCTAAAAAACACGAACTTTCTTCGCATCAGCTCACAACCCCAGCGGGGAGAGCGGGCTCTTAGCCGTGCTCAGGAATGTTCAGCCAGTTGTACCAGCCTCGGTGCAGAACCAGCCACGCCATCAGACCGTAACCGGACTGACCCGGGCGACCGTCATTAGCGGCAAGGTCGTTGCGCCACTGCTCGTGGTGAAGCAGCGGGTTGAACGTATCCACGTACACGTGGTTACGGCGGGTCACCACATCTGCGTACGCCGCCGACAGGTCAGCGATACGGCGGTTACGCTCAGCGTCCAGGGTCGGCGGCGGACCAACAACCAGAACCTTAATGTTGTTCTGCGACGCCATGTCCACAATGTTCGCCAGGTTCAAACGCGAACGAGCGCTGGTCAGACCCAAATCAATGTCAAAGGTCGACGGAGCAATAATGAGGCGGTTATCAGCACCGGGAACGAAGCGGCGGCGCGCCTCCTCGAACCAGCGTGCATTCAGCTGCTCGCTACCTTCATTGGGGGCGGCAAGGTTATATGCCGCAATGGATGCAGTGGTCTGCGGGGTGCGCGCCATAACGCGACCAAACCAGCCCAGGGTACGGGGGTCGCCAACACCGGCGAGCAGGTCATCACCGACTGCCACAATTCGAATATTGCGTTGCTCCACGGAATTCTTTCTTCAGCAGGATGCGCCCGCCGTGAGAGGCGGCAAGGCACGTGAGTAATAGTCTTCATATCTAGGATAAGCGCTCTTGAGCCTCTTTTCGAACTTAATACCCTATCCGGTAAGTATCCGAGACTAAAAAACCCGTCTGCCCACCAGAAACATCTGACGGGAAGACGGGTTTTGAAGAGCTAAATCATGAGCCGATCAGCTGTAGAAGATCTTAGCCTTCGAAGACCTGCTTGAGCAGAGCCTCAGCCTCAGCTGCGTGCAGCTTACCGGTACCGGCAGCCGGGGAAGCAGCTGCGGAGCGGGAAGCCAGGCGCATACGGCGGTCGATCAGCGGCTGCAGGTTGAGAGCCATGAACGGCCACTGACCCTGGTTAGCAGGCTCGTCCTGAGCCCACACAACGTCGGTAGCGTTCGAGTACAGAGCCAGCTGCTCCTTGATCTCCTGCTCGGGCAGCGGGTACAGCTGCTCCACCGAGACAATAGCGGTCTTGGTGTCGCCGCGGCGCTCGCGCTCAGCTTCCAGATCGTAGTAGAGACGACCGGATACGAAGACCACACGCTCAACCTGAGCCGGGTTAATACCCGAACGGTCACCAATCACCGGCTGGAACGAACCCTCGGTGAAGTCCTCAATCGAGGACGCAGCAGCCTTCAGACGCAGCAGCTGCTTGGGGCTGATTACCACGAGCGGCTTGTACGGACGGTGCTGAGAGTGGCGACGCAGCAGGTGGAAGTGCGAAGCCGGAGTCGAGGGGCAAGCAACAGTCATGTTGTTCTCAGCGCACAGCTGCAGGTAACGCTCAACACGAGCCGAGGAGTGGTCAGGACCCTGACCCTCGTAGCCGTGAGGAAGCAGCATAACCAGCGAGGAGCGCTGGCCCCACTTCTGCTCGGAGGAAGACACGAACTCATCAATGATGGTCTGAGCGCCGTTTGCGAAGTCACCGAACTGAGCCTCCCACACCACGAGCGAGTCGGGGCGCTCTACCGAGTAGCCGTACTCGAAGCCGAGAACGCCGTACTCAGAGAGGAAGGAGTTGTAGATACGGAACTTGCCCTGGTCCTCAGAGAGGTGCTCCAGCGGCGACCACTCTTCATCAGTGATGTGGTCGTGCAGAACAGCGTGACGCTGAACGAAGGTACCGCGCTGAACATCCTGACCGCTCATACGAACGTCGGTGCCCTCCATCAGCAGCGAACCGAAGGCGAGCAGTTCACCCATACCCCAGTTCACGTTGCCGGTGCGGCCCATCTCAACGCGCTGCTCCATGAGCTTCTTCAGCTTCTTGTGGACGGTGAAGCCCTCGGGAGCCTTACCGAACGCGTCAGCGATGTGCTGCAGAGTCTCACGGGAGATTGCAGTCTTACCGCCGTGAACGACCTCGGTGTTCTGCTGAGCAGCAGGCAGTTCCAGACCGGAAACGTGCGCGCCAGCAGGAGCCGGTGCCGAAGACTGAGTCTCGACGAAGATAGCGTCCAGCTTCGAGTGGTAGGAGTCCAGAACTTCGTCTGCCTCTTCCTGAGAGACATCGCCACGACCGACCAGGTCCTGTGCGTACAGGGTGCGGGTCGAGGGCAGGACGTCAATATCCTGGTACATCTTCGGCTGGGTCATCGACGGATCGTCAGCCTCGTTGTGACCGCGGCGGCGGTAGCAAATCAGGTCAATGACAACGTCGCGACCGAAGCGCTCACGGTACTCGAATGCCAGGCGTGCGGCGCGAACCACTGCATCCGGGTCATCAGCGTTGACGTGGAAGACCGGAGCCTTGGTCATACGCGCAATGTCGGAGGCGTGGGTTGCGGTGCGGCCGTCGTTCGGCAGGGTGGTGAAGCCAATCTGGTTGTTCACCACAACGTGCACGGTGCCGCCGGTGGTGTACGCCTTCAGGTCAGCCATCTGCAGGGTCTCCATGACGATACCCTGGCCAGCGAACGCTGCGTCACCGTGAATCAGGATCGGCAGGACCGGGTGGCCCTCAACGCCCTGCTCGCGGTAGACGTCCTGCTTAGCGCGGACGATACCCTCGAGCACGGTGTTTGCAGCCTCAAGGTGCGAGGGGTTAGCAGCCACGTAAACCTGGGTCTGCTTACCGGAATCGGAGGTGAAGACACCCTCGGTACCGAGGTGGTACTTCACGTCACCGGAGCCACCCTCGTAGGGTGCTGCGGTGCCGGAGAACTCACGGAAAATCTGGGCGTAGGACTTACCAGCAATGTTGGTCAGCACGTTCAGGCGACCGCGGTGTGCCATACCAATGGCTACGCCCTTCAGGTCGTTGTTAGCGGCCTTGTCCAGAACAGCGTCCAGCAGCGGAATCAGGGACTCGCCGCCCTCCAGGGAGAAACGCTTCTGACCCAGGTACTTGGTCTGCAGGAAGTTCTCGAATGCCTCAGCCTCGACCAGCTTGGAGAGAACACGCAGCTGCTCCTCGCGGGTGGGCTTAGCAACGCCGCGCTCCAGGCGCTCCTGGAACCATGCGCGAACCTCGGGGTCCTCAGAGTACATGTACTCAACGGACAGGGAGCCGGAGTATGCCTCGTGCAGGCGCTCCAGGATGGTGCGCAGCGGCAGACGCTCGGAACCGCCAAAGCCACCGGTCGGGTAGACGCGGTCCAGATCCCACAGGGTCAGGCCGTAGTTCTCCAGCTTCAGGTCCGGGTGCGAACGCATCTTGTAACCAACGGGGTTGGTTGCTGCGGTCAGGTGGCCGTGCACGCGGTACGCGTGAATGAGCTGCTGGATACGTGCAACCTTGGAAATCTCGTGAGCGTCATCGACGTGGTTGTCGCGTGCCCAACGAACCGGCTCGAAGGGAACCTTCAGGTCGCGGAAGATTGCGTCGTAGAAGTCGTCGCCGCCGAGCAGGTAGTGCTCAACCAGCTTCAGGAATTCACCGGAACCTGCACCCTGAATGACGCGGTGGTCGTAGGTGCTGGTCAGGGTGATGATCTTGGACAGACCCTGCTGGGTGATGAGCTTCTCGGACAGGCCGCGGAACTCAGCCGGGTACTCCAGAGCACCCACACCGATAATGGCAGCCTGGCCCTTGGAGAGGCGGGGCACCGAGTGGACGGTACCAATACCACCGGGGTTGGTCAGCGAAACAGTGGTGCCGCGGAAGTCCTCAATGGTCAGCGCGCCGTTACGGCCACGCTTAACGATGTCGTTGTACGCATCCCAGAACTCGCGGAAGCTCAGCTGCTCAGCACCCTTGAGGTTCGGAACGACCAGGTTACGGGAACCATCGGGGCGGGGCAGGTCAATAGCCAGACCAAAGTTCACGTGTGCGTTGTGGATTGCAACGGGCTTGCCCTTCTCATCCACACCGTAGGTCACGTTCATCGAAGGCATCGCAGCCACTGCGCGAATCACAGCGTAACCAATGATGTGGGTGAAGGAGACCTTGCCGCCGCGGGTGCTTGCCAGGTACTTGTTGATGGCAGCACGGTTCTCAATGAGCAGCTTTGCGGGGACCGCACGAACGGTGGTTGCGGTGGGGACAGTCAGCGACTCTTCCATGGTCGTGACAACTGCCTTAGCAGGGCCGCGGAGGGGGACAATCTTGTCTTCAACAGGTTCCACAGGTTCAGCCTTCTTGGTAGCAGCGGGAGGGGTGGGGTTAGCAGGCGCAGCCGCAGGCTTCGGTGCCGCGGGGGCGGGAGTTGCTACAGGTGCGGCAGGTGCAGCCGGTGCGGCGGGTGCCGCAACAGGAGCTGCACTAGCGGTACCGGCGCCTCCCAGCGCCTTGTCGATGGTCTCAAAAATGGGCCACCATGAAGGGTCCACGAGGTTCTTGTCCTTCTGGTAACGCTCGTACTGTTCTTCAACGAACCATTCGTTACCGGCAAATTCCTCAGGCACCAGATGTTCTGGCAGATTTGGCACGTTAAACGCCTCTTCCAATTAGTGTGAATTTATCCGTCGCGTCCGGGACTCTCCCCGGCATAGACGACCCGCGTCTTCGAGGGGCGAATCATCACGCTGAGCATGTGCGCATCGCCTAAGATGGTGGCCGTATGTGCGGGGTGTGCACCGTACAAACCTGCCTAGCGTGCCGTGAACGTCGGGGTTCATCCGCTTGCTTGGCGGCACACTCATGCTCCTATGTATAAGTGTAAAGAGAATCACGGTGAACTTTCCAGCTCATCGCGCTATATCCGCAATGCAATTTTTCACTCTTAGGGATTAGCAATGAGCCGCGTGCGCAACAAGTGCTGTCTTGCGCTTGTGAGCAGGCACTCTACAGCACCGGGAAGAGACGAAACCTTCGCTAAAATATGGGGTATGGATGACCCTTTGAGTAAGACTCTGACTACTAGCCAGCGCAGAATACTGCCCGCGTACTCTGCGCAACACGGCACTGTAACACCCAAAAACACCACCTCCGATGCTCAGCATCTGGACAGCCTGACTGCGGGGCTACCCCGTCAAGCCCAAGGCGCCGCACACCAGTCGATGGAGGCGGTGGCTGAGTGGATCTGATCCTCCTGCTCATCGGCCTGCTGCTCATCCTGGGAACGGGCTTCTTCGTTGCTGTAGAGTTCTCACTCGTGGCGCTCGAAACCGCCACCGTGCAGCAGGCAAAGGACTCCGGCGATAAAGCAGCCGACGCCGTCCTGCGCTGCCTCAAGACGCTCTCTACTCAGCTCTCCAGCTGCCAGATCGGCATCACCATCACCACGCTGCTGACCGGTTACACCCTCGACGCTGCCATCAAGGCGCTCACCACCGGCGCCATCAGCAGCTTGGGTCTGCCCACCAGCGTGACCGACGTATTCACCCTGGTGCTGGCGATGCTCATCGCGACCCTGCTCTCCATGGTCGTCGGCGAGCTGCTGCCCAAGGGCCTCGCTATCGCCGAACCCTACGATGTGGCGCGTCGAGTCGCCCCCGCGCAGCTCGCCTTCACCCGCGTCATGTCCCCGCTCGTGCGCATCATGAACGGCTCCGCCAACTGGATCCTCGGACGCTTCGGCATGGAAGCCAAAGAAGAACTCTCCGCGGCACGCACCCCCGAAGAGCTCTCCTCCATGGTTCGTCGCTCCGCAGAAGAAGGCACCCTCGACTCCGACGCGGCACGCTTCGTGGACCGCACCCTGCGCTTCTCCGAGCTGACCGCCTCCGAAGTCATGACCCCGCGCGGCCAGGTCGCCATGCTCGAAGACACCGCACCCGTTGCCGAAGTCATCAAGCTGGCACGCTCCACCGGCCACTCCCGATTCCCCCTCTACAAGGGCGACCACGACAACATCGTGGGCGTCGTACACGTGAAGAAGGCAGTCGGTGTTCCCCCGGAGGTACGTGAAACCCTCGAAGCCGGAGCCCTCGCAGAAGACGTGCTGCAGGTCCCCGAAACCCTGCACCTGGATGCGCTGCTCACCCAGCTACGCCAGGGCGCCCTGCAGCTCGCCGTAGTCCTCGACGAATACGGCGGAACCGCCGGCATCACAACCCTCGAAGACCTCGTCGAAGAAATCGTCGGCGAAGTCTCCGACGAACACGACCGCGGCCGCACCGAACGCCCCCTACGCTACGGCAACGGCGACTGGGTGTTCTCCGGCCTGCGCCGCCCCGACGAAATCAACGTTCTCATCCCCGGACTCGAGGTTGAGGAAAGCTCCGAATACGAAACCGTCGGCGGCTTCATGATGGAACGGCTCGGACGCATCCCCGAAGTAGGCGACAGCGTCCCCGTAACCGGCGGTACCCTGCGCGTCGACACCCTCGAAGGCCGCCGCGTGGACCGCATCCGATTCACCCCCACGCCCGCCACTAGCGCACAGGAACAGACCGAGAAGGGAGGCAACGCATGAACGACTGGGTAGCTATCGCACTGCTCGTCATTCTGCTCGCCGGTAACGCCTTCTTCGTCGCCGGTGAATTCGCCATCATGTCCACCCGACGAGCACAAATCGACCCGCTCGCCGAAGAAGGCAACAAGCGAGCGCAGACCGTTATCTACGCGCTAGAGAACGTCTCGCTCATGCTCGCCACCTGCCAGCTGGGCATCACCATCTGCTCCCTGCTGATTCTGAACGTCTCAGAACCGGCGCTGCACCACATGCTGGAGGTGCCCCTGCACCTGGTCGGCCTGCCCCACGCAATCGTGGACGTAATCGCCTTCGGCATCACCCTAATCCTGGTCACCTACCTGCACGTGATCTTCGGCGAGATGGTTCCCAAGAACGCCGCCGTGACCCTCGCCGCCCGCGGTGTGGCCCTCTGGATTGTGCCGACCCTGGTGACCTTCTCCAAGATTTTCGCCCCCGTGGTCGCCCTGCTGAACAACCTGTCCAATAAGCTGCTGGCGCTCATGAAGGTCGACGCGAAGGATGAGGTCGCCTCCACCTTCACCCTGGGCGAGCTGCAGACCATCGTGGCAACCTCAACCGCGGAAGGCACCGTGGAAGACGACGCTGGCGTGATTGAAAGCGCCCTCGAATTCACCGAGAAGGACGTCTACGAAATCATGGTGCCCGGCGATAAGCTCGTCACCCTGCCCTTCGGCAGCACCCCCGCCGAACTGGAACGTGCCGTGGCACGCAGCGGCTACTCCCGCTTCGTCATTACCGACAGCGACGGAACCTACATGGGCTACCTGCACGTGAAGGACGCCCTCGCCATCGCCCCCGAGCGGTTCGACGAGCCCTTCCCCTGGTACAAGCTACGTTCCCTGGACACGCTCACCCCGACCACCGATATTGACGATGCGCTCGCCTCCATGCAGCGCAGCCGAACCCATATCGCGCAGGTTATGGATGAACAGGGCGTAACCCTCGGCGTGGTCTTCCTCGAAGACGTGCTGGAGGAGCTCGTCGGCGAAATCAACGACACCACCCAGGATGCGGTGCGTGAGCGTGTACGCCGCCAGCAGGCGCGCGAAGCCCAGTAATAAGCCCAGTAGCCGCATCGTGAGATACCCCGAATAAAACAGGGAAATCTTGAACACACAGCCCGCCCCGCACTCTCGTGAAGGAGAGCGCGGGGCGGGCTGTTTTGCGGTCAGAAACGGCTTATGGGTGTACCCAAGGGGCACTCTCAGACGGCGGGATGAAGCGGCAGTATAAAGTAGCGGTGGGGGAGCGCAGTAGGCTGAGCTAACTATCCCTGTTGCATAAGCTACTGACAGGGAAAAGGGTTGCCTAACAGCACCCAAATGACACCAATAAAGAGTTGTTTATACGGGTGTGCGCATGATGTAGTTAAGGAACCTACAGACTAGAACGAACCGAAAGAGAGCCCTCATGTCGCACCCGAAGATTACCCGCAAGCACTTCCTCACCGCAATGGGCTCACTCGCAGCGTCCTCCCTGCTGCTGGCAGGCTGCGCAACCGAGAACAAGACCTCCTCCGGTTCGTCCTCCTCGGCTGGCTCCAACAACGGCAAGGTGAAGGTCGTCGCCTCCACCGACGTCTACGCAGACATCGCCAAGCAGGTCGGCGGCGACTACATTGAGGTCACCGCACTCATCGCCTCCACCAGCACCGACCCCCACTCCTACGAAGCCACCAGCGCCGACCGCCTCAAGGCAAAGGACGCATCCCTGATCGTCATCAACGGCGCAGGCTACGACCTGTTCCTCGAAGACCTCGCAGGTAAGGACAACGCCTCCCAGAAGATCGTGAACGCGGTCAAGGTCAGCGGCAAGCTCACCGACGCCGAATACACCCACCTGGTCGAGGACCACCGCGGCGGCGAACACCACGAAGACGGCGGCGACCACGCCCACGCACACGAGTTCAATGAGCACCTCTGGTACGACTTCGAAACCATGAAGAAGGTCGCCCAGAAGATCGCTGAAGAGCTCGCAGGCCTCGACTCCGCACACGCTGAGACGTTCCGCACCAACGCATCCACCTTCTCCAAGGAACTGGACGCACTGGACACCACCGCCAAGGCAATCGCCGGTGAAGGCAAGAAGTACCTGTCCACCGAGCCCGTGCCGGACTACCTGATTTCCTCCACCGGCGCAGAGAACGCAACCCCCAGCGAATTCGCTGAGGCAGCCGAAGCCGGCAACGACGTCCCCGCACTCGTCCTGAAGGAAACCAAGGACATGATCACCGAGAAGAAGGTCCAGCTGCTCGCCTACAACGAGCAGACCTCCACCTCCCAGACCAACGAGGTGCTGCAGGCAGCTAAGGACGCCTCGGTGAACTACGTATCCTTCACCGAAACCCTGCCGGAAAACACCAACTACCTGGCATGGATGAAGACCAACGTCAGCAACCTCGAAAAGGCGCTCTCCTAAGTGACTGACAACAATAACGGTGCCGCCCCCGCGATTTCCATTCGCGGGGGTAGCCTCGCTTTCGGGGCCCGCACCCTCTGGAAAGATTTAACCCTCGACATCGGCGCAGGCGAATACTTTGCCGTGCTCGGCCCCAACGGCTCCGGCAAGTCCACCTTCCTCAAAGTCGTTCTCGGCCTGACCGGACTCAACGCTGGCGAAATCTCCGTGCTTGGCAAACCCGCACGCCTGGGCAACGCCGGCGTCGGCTACGTACCGCAGCAGAAGTCCATTCCCACCTCCACCCCGATGCGTGCCCGCGACCTCGTGGGACTTGGCGTGGACGGGCACCGCTGGGGCATCCGCCTGCACGGCCGCAAATACCGCGCCAAGGTTGACGAACTCCTCGAAGCCGTCGGCGCGACCGAATACGCGAACGTGCCGGTGGGTCTGCTCTCCGGCGGTGAGCAGCAGCGTCTGCGTATCGCCCAGGCGCTCGCGAACGACCCGAAGATTCTGCTGGCTGACGAGGCGCTACTCTCCCTGGACCTCAACCACCAGTACGCGGTGGCTGAGCTGATTCACCGGTTCAACCGTGAACGCGGCGTGGCGGTGGTGTTCGTGACCCACGAAATCAACCCCATCATTGAGCATGTGGATCGCGTGCTCTACCTGGCAAACGGTCGTTTCACGGTCGGGTCGGTGGAAGAGGTCATGACCAGCGAGACTCTCACCTCCCTATACGGAACCCCGGTGAGCGTGCTCAAATCTAATGGCCGTTACGTGGTGGTGGGTGAGACTCACGCCAGCGACCACTGCCATATTGAGGGCACCGACCAGAACATTCACGGTTCCCACCTGAAGTCTGGTCTCTCCGAACCGCAGCGCACCCTACACCTTCCGGGAGGAACCACTCGATGACCATTCTTGCTTCCCTCCCCGCTCTGGCTCCGGTTGCCGCCGCGCAGAATGATTTGCTCTCCCGTATCTTCGTTTTTGACCGCTACGGCGAGCTGTTGCAGATGCTGCAGAACTCCATTTTTGCTGGCGCTGTGCTGGGCCTTATCGGTGGTTTCGTCGGTATTTTTGTGATGATGCGCGACCACGCCTTTGCGGTGCACGGCGTCTCTGAAATGTCTTTCGCGGGTGCCGCCCTTGCCCTGTTGCTCGGCTATGACGTGGTGACCGGCTCCATGGTCGGTTCGATTGCCTCGGCTCTGCTGATTGCCTTTCTGGGCTCTAAGGCGAGTAACTCGAACTCAGTCATTGGTGCGCTCATGCCGTTTGGCCTGGGCTTGGGTATTCTCTTCCTCTCCCTGTACCAGGGCCGTAGCGCGAATAAGTTCGGTCTGCTGACCGGTCAGATCGTGTCCGTGGATGCCGACCAGCTGCACACCATGATTATTGGTGCGGTGGTTATTATTTCCCTGCTGGTGATGGTGTGGCGTCCGCTGAGCTTCGCTTCCCTAGACCCGGAGGTCGCACGCGCTAAGGGCGTGCCGATGCGCTTCCTGTCCCTGGTGTTCATGGTGATTCTGGGTATTGCTGTGGCGCTGTCAGTGCAGGTGGTCGGTTCGCTACTGGTGCTGGCGCTGCTGATTACTCCGGCGGCTGCGGCGATGCAGGTGACTGCCTCTCCGGTGCGCACCCTGATCCTGTCGGTGCTGTTCGCGGAGGCGTCCATTGTGGGCGGTATTCTGCTGGCTCTTGCCGGTTCGCTGCCGATTAGCCCCTACGTGACCAGCATTTCCTTCCTGATTTACGTGGTGTGCCGTGTGATTGGTGGCGTGAAGCGCCGCCATAGCGCGTCGGGCCGCCAGCTGGTTGAGAAGGCGTAGGACCTATAGAAAGAGCTCCACCTCGGGAATGAGGTGGGGCTCTTTCGTTGTCGTGCTGTGTTAGCGCTACGGGTCATGTACCCGGTACGCAATGCGGGCTCAACCTGCGTGGCGTTGTGTTGCCTTGTCCAGATGCCCTGTGTGTCGTGCTGTAGTGGCGCCGAAGATCTATAAAGACGCCCTCTCGTTGTTCCTCCAGAGAAGGATTTTCTCCGGTGAAGGAAAGCCCCTCAGAAGGTGAGGGGTGCGGCTTAGCCTGCACCGTTAGCGTGCAGCGCCGCCCTGCGATTCTTCCTCGCGACGTGCCAAAGTGCAGTCCGGGCAGTAACCGGTCACTTCAACCACGTGCTCCAGCTCCGAGAAGCCGTGCTGCTTACCCATCGCCAGTGCCCAGTCCTCAAGGGCGGGTGCTTCCAGCTCAATGGCGGTGCCGCATCGGCGGCAGAGCAGGTGGTGGTGGTGATCTTTCACCCGGCAGTGGCGGTACAGGGTCTCACCCTCAACGCCCTTGACCGAGTCGAGCTCACCGGCGTTAGCCAGCGACTGCAGCACACGGTAGGTGGTTGCGAGAGAGACCTGTTCCTTGCGGTTCGCGAGGGTCAGGTGCAGATCCTGTGCTGAGATGAAATCGCCGAGCTCTTCCATGGTCGCCTTGATGATGCGACGCTGGCGGGTATTTCGGGCTTCGGCGGGCTTCGTAATTCTCCGTACGGGAATATGAGTGTCCATTGCTGAACCTTTCGGGGCGGAAATCCGCCCCATTGTGTGGTCGATCTTGTCTTACGACTTTACACTAGAGGCGTTCAAAAGGTGGTTGATTTGCGCTTTATCTCAAAAATTGAAGTCATCAACAGGCACGAATGAGGGTTAACGGTAGACTAAAACTATGAAAATGACGAAGTACACCCACTCATGTATCCGCCTTGAGAATGAGGGGCGCACCCTCGTTCTTGACCCCGGCAATTTTGCCGCAGAAGGCGAACACGCCACCGCGCTGGAAGGCGCCGATTACCTGTTCGTGACCCACGCGCATCCGGACCATTTTGATGGCCCGTCGGTGTTGCCGCTGATTGCTGAGCGTGCCGAGTCGCAGACCCCGTTGAAGATTTGGGCTCCCGAGGCTGTCACCCAGGTCATCAAGGAGGCTGTGCCCGCTGCCGAGGTTACCGTTGTTTCCTCTGATTCTGAGTTCAGCATCCCCGGTTTTGAGGTGAAGACCTACGGCGGTCAGCACGCCCTGATTCACCCGCTGATTCAGACCATCGCCAATGTCGGTTACCTGATTAACGGTGCCGTGTACCACCCGGGTGACTCGTTGGTGGTTCCTCACCGCGTGCGTGCGAATACCGTTCTGGTGCCGATTCACGCCCCCTGGTCGAAGGTTCAGGAAGTCATTGATTTTGTGATTGCGACCGGCGCTCAGCGTGTGGTTCCGATTCACAATGGCATGATTAACCAGAACGGCACCGGCATTATTGAGGGACTGGTGACGAACTTCGGCGCGAAGTACGGCACTGAGCTGAAGCATCTGAACCCCGGTGAGAGCATTGAGGTTGAGGCGTAAGCCTGACCGTTGAGCTTCAAACGCGCCGATGACGGCGCATAAAGGAGAGTATTGTGAGCACGAT
Organism: Rothia mucilaginosa ATCC 25296; assembly: GCF_000175615.1. Taxonomy (GTDB): domain Bacteria; phylum Actinomycetota; class Actinomycetes; order Actinomycetales; family Micrococcaceae; genus Rothia; species Rothia mucilaginosa. The sequence continues at coordinate 531,110 of NZ_ACVO01000015.1, forward strand.
TTTTACCAAGATTATCGAGGGCGAGATTCCCGGCCGCTTCGTCTGGAAGGACGAGCACTGCGTCGCCTTCCTGGACATCATGCCTCTGTCGGAAGGTCACCTGCTGCTCGTTCCCCGCGCGGAGATTGACCGTTGGCCCGACCTGCCGGCTGAGCTGGCGGCGCACCTGTTCGCTGTGGCGCACAAGATTTCTGGTGCCCTGGATCAGGCGTTTGATAAGGACCGTGTGGCTCTGATGATTGCGGGCTTCGACGTTCCGCACACCCACATCCACCTGTTCCCGGCTGACGGCATGGCTGATTACGATCCCGCTAACGCGAAAAAGGACGCTACCGCCGAAGAGCTGGATGCGGCGGCTGAGAAGGTGCGTGTTGCCCTGCGCGAGCGCGGCCACGGCGAGTTCGTGCCGGAGGCGTAAGCGCCGTTTACAGCGCGTATAAAGACGAAGGAACCGCCCTCTACAGAACAGTAGAGGGCGGCTCCTTCGTTAAATATCCCGTTGCTATATCCCGGTATGGGAGAAGCTTAGTGCTTTTCAGCCTTGGAGATCTGGTCAGCCAGGTCCTCGGGGGAGAGGTTAGCGGAGGAGAACTCGGGGGTCAGCGGCAGGTGCAGCTGCAGGCCGGTACCGGGGCAAATTTCGACCTTTGCCGAACGCAACTTGAAGTCGACCACGTGGCCGCCCTGAACGTGCTCATCATCGATAAAGTGGGCGTGGCAGCCGGGCACCGAGATGCCCTGCTCGTAGATCGGGGTGCGGAAGCCAACAATCGTGCCGGTTACGTTATCGAACTGGACAATGTCCTCGTTCTCTGTGGCCGCAACCATCTTCGGGTAGGGCTTCTCCTGCTTGATGACGGTGCGGGTGCGGACCCATTCGAACTCGCCGTAAATCTTGATGGCGTACATGTAGTTCTTGGAGACGGTGAAGTCATCCAGAATCTGCGAGGCAGACTTACGGAGTAGGTTCTGCGGTAGTTCGCGCTTAATCATGGGCACGAAGTTGGTGACCACGGCGTAGGGGGTCTGCTGACGCAGGTCGGGCAGGGACACGGAGCCGTCGTGACGTACCTGGTAGCAGACGCCGTCGAGGACGACCATTTCGCCGTCGAGGCCGTTGAAGGTACCCACACCGAAGTTGCCGTGGCTCAGGAGCTCACCGATGGTCATCTCGCCATCGTAGATGCCGTCCAGCAGCTGGGACATGAGGCCGGTCTGAAAAACTTCGTTACGGAAAACAGTTTCACCGTTTAGGATGGTCGGCTGATATGCCATGAGATTTCTCCTCGTTACAGTGGATGCGGCGTCAGACGGGTCGGTCGGTCATCGGCGATACTCGCCCTAACTGATGCTAAAAAGGGGAAGGGCGGCGGGGAGAACACGGCGTTTTGGTGTCGTTTCTCGCGGAATTCGTAGGTGCCACCGGCCGGGCGCACGCACTTTCATTGTACGCCTGTGCGGGAAGAACCCCGGGACTAGCGGGTACAACATCTTATGATGTGGCCTCTAGAACGCTGAAAGCAGTCAACTGCACAAGGGCATAAAAATAGACTGGCATTCCCTCCGGTTGCACGACAAAAAGAGAGGGAACGCCAGCACCAACAGCTTAGCCCTTAGAGCCGCTCTAAGCGCAACTAAGACACCCGAGGCTCATCGAGGCAGAAAAATATTAGACACGAACCGTCACCAAAAATGGCCCGACGAGCCTGCAACCGGCAGACCCCCTGCAGAAACCCAGCAGAAAACACAACAACGGCCTATACGCTCCCAAAGGAACGTATAGGCCGTTGCCTGTTCTCCTGAACGCACCCCCTACAAGGGGCACCGTTCAGGAAGAAAGATTAGACGCCGTAGTACAGCTGGTACTCAAGCGGGTGCGGAACCAGCGAGAGCGGCTCCAGCTCGTTCTTACGCTTGTAGTCAATCCACGCCTGAATCAGGTCCTCGGTGAAGACGCCGCCCTCGAGCAGGAAGTCGTGGTCAGCCTCCAGAGCAGCCAGAGCCTCCTCGAGGTTAGCCGGAGCCTTCTTGATGTCCTTAGCCTCTTCAGCGGGCAGCTCGTACAGGTCCTTGTCGATCGGCGCCGGCGGCTCGATGCGGTTGCGGATACCGTCCAGACCAGCCATCAGCTGAGCAGCAAACGCGAAGTAGGGGTTAGCGGAGGGGTCCGGTGCACGGAACTCCAGACGCTTAGCCTTCGGGTTGGTGCCGGTAATCGGGATGCGGATACCAGCGGAACGGTTACCCTGCGAGTACACCATGTTGATGGGAGCCTCGTAGCCGGGAACCAGACGCTTGTAAGAGTTCACGGTCGGGTTGGTGAACGCCAGAACAGCGGAGGAGTGCTCAATCAGACCGCCAATGTACCAGCGTGCGGTGTCAGAGAGGTTAGCGTAGCCGCGCTCATCGTAGAAGAGGGGCTCGCCGTCCTGCCACAGCGACTGGTGGCAGTGCATACCGGAGCCGTTGTCACCGAACACGGGCTTGGGCATGAAGGTCACGGACTTGCCCCATGCGTCTGCGGTGCCCTTGATGACGTACTTGAACTTCAGCAGGTCGTCAGCAGCCTTGGTGAGGGTGTCGAACTTGTAGTTGATTTCTGCCTGGCCAGCTGCGCCCACCTCGTGGTGGCTACGCTCAACCTCAAGGCCAACCTCGTCCATTGCTACGCACATTGCGTCACGCAGGTCAGCTTGCTTGTCGACGGGGGAGACGGGGAAGTAGCCGCCCTTGACGGGGGTCTTGTTGCCCAGGTTGCCGCCCTCTTCCTTGCGGCCGGTGTTCCAGGGAGCCTCATCGGAGTCGATCTTGTAGAACACGGAGTTCGGCTCGACCTGGTAGCGGACGTCCTCGAAGACGAAGAATTCAGCCTCGGATGCGAAGAATGCGGTGTCTGCAATGCCGGTGGACTGCAGGTACGCCTCGGCGCGCTCAGCGACGCCGCGGGGGTCACGGTGGTAGGGCTCGCCGGTGCGGGGGTTCACGATGGAACAGATGATGACCAGGGTCTTCTCAATGCGGAAGGGGTCAACGTACGCGGACTGAACGTCGGGGATCAGCTGCATGTCGGACTCTGCAATGCCCTGGAAGCCGCGAATGGAGGAGCCATCAAAAAGCTGGCCGTTGACGAAGAAATCGTCATCAATCGCCTTGGCGGGCAGGTTGAAGTGCTGCTGCACGCCGGGCATGTCGGTGAATCGGATATCAACGAAGACTACTTCTTCGTTCTTGATAAAGTCGAGAACTTCCTGGGGGCTGGTAAACATGAGGACTGCTCCTTGTTCGACTGACGGTGCAGGAGGGTATCTTCCCTCATCACATTCAGTCTTTGGTTTAGTTTTTGGCCGCGGGCAAAACCCTGTGACATATCAAGCATAGTGGTTATTTTTTGCGCGTGCGTGACTATCGTGTTTCGGTAATGTTACAAATCCTGGAAAGGAGTTACATCTTGGTTGCCTTACGACACACAGTACAGATGCTAACGCCCTCAGTAGAGCCAGTAGCAAAGCCAATATCAATGCCAGCAGCAGCGCAATAACCGGGCGTAACAAAAGGCCCCGGCCCTCCCCACACGGGAAGAGCCGGAGCCTTCAAAACCTTATATCGGCGTCTCGCTTAGCGGCCGCGCATCGCACGACGGTCCGGGCGAGCACGCATCGGGTCAACACCCTTCGGCAGACCATTCATCGGGTTACGCATCGTGTTCAGGGTGCTCAGACGACCCGAAACAACCTGCATCTCCTGCTGAGTCAGAGCCTTCGGAAGCTTATTCATGGTCTTCACAACGTCCTTGAGCTCAACCTGACCCTCATCGTGACCGGTCTCAATCACGTGAACCGGAACGCCCGGAGCCACACGAGCCAGGTGCTTCTTCTCAGTGTTCACCAGCGAGTTCACGCGGCTGTGAGGGCCCTCGGTCACCAGCACAATACCGGGACGGCCCAGCGCACGGAACACCAGATCCTGGTTGCGGTTCGCAGCAACAGGCTGCTCCTCAACAATCCAACCGCGGCGCACCGAGTTCATCGCCGCACCACTACGACCGGGCTGGTTCTCAATCTGAGCAAAAGCCGCAGTCTGCGCGCGGCGACCCAGCAGAAGCATCGCCACAATAGCGGCAACGCCCAGACCCAGAATCAGGAAAGTAATCCAGTTACCCAGGGCAATACCGATGAGGAGGAAAACCAAAAGGGTACCCAGAGCCGACAGACTCAGAATCCAACCGATATTCGGGTCGGACTTCTTGGTCATCTGGTAGACCTGCTTCATCTGGGCGAAAGTGCCCGGAGTGCGTTCCTTCTTCTTTTTCTTCTCTTCGCGCTTATCTGCCACGATTCTTCCTCGGCTGGTTCTTCCGCGGCCCCGAGAAGCGCCTCAAACGCTCACGGAACCATAGTGACGTAACGATGCAGTATATGCCTGCAATTTTTCTAGTTTACCCTACCCGCACAAGGGGCGGGGCATAAGGGGAGGCTCCCCGAACACCGGACGAACACCGGGTTCGAGGAGCCTCAACGCTCTCAGAAAGATTCTGAAAAGGCTTAGTAGCCCGCAGCCACCAGGGAGGAGGCTTCCTGCAGAGCTGCACCCTCACCCTCAATGTGGGCAAGGTTCTCAGGGATCGGGTAGCCGTTCTTACGCATTGCACGAGCCCACAGGCGACCTGCACGGTAGGACGAGCGAACCATCGGGCCCGCCATAACGCCAGCGAAACCAATCTCCTCAGCCATGTTCGCAAAATCCACGAACTGCTGCGGCTTCACCCAACGCTCAATCGGGTGGAAGAGCGGGCCGGGGCGCAGGTACTGGGTGAGGGTAATAATGTCACAACCAGCATCGTGCAGATCGCACAGCGCCTCGTAAATCTCGTCATCGGTCTCGCCCATACCCAGAATCAGGTTGGACTTGGTGACCATGCCGCCTTCCTTAGCCTGGGTAATAACATCCAGGGAACGCTCGTAACGGAACGCCGGGCGAATCTGACGGAAGATACGGGGGACGGTCTCCAGGTTGTGCGCGAACACCTCAGGCTTAGCGTCAATCACCTTCTGAACATGCTCGGGAACACCCTTGAAGTCGGGGACGAGCATCTCAACGCCGGTGTTCGGGCACATCTTGTGAATCTGGCGGGTGGTCTCTGCATACAGCCACGCACCGCCGTCTTCCAGATCGTCACGAGCAACACCGGTCACGGTTGCGTAACGCAGACCCATGACCTTCACGTTCTTAGCAACCTTGAACGGCTCAGCGTAGTCAACAGCAACAGGCTTGCCGGTCGCAATATTGCAGAAGTCGCAACGGCGGGTGCACTCGGAACCACCAATCAGGTAGGTTGCTTCACGGTCTTCCCAGCACTCGTAAATATTGGGGCAGCCAGCCTCTTCACACACGGTGTGCAGGCCCTGACCGCGAGCCAGCTCGCGCATCTCGTTGTATTCGGGGCCAACAATAGCCTTGGTCTTAATCCAGTGAGGCTTCTTCTCAATGGGAACCTCAGCGTTGCGGGCCTCCACACGCAGTAGCTTGCGTCCTTCAGGTGCGGTGCTCAAAAGTCTTCTCCTTGGTCTAGATGTGCCCTCTGTGCAGGTGGGCCATCTTCTATTTTACGCCCGCTCAGGCGTAGGTGAAACTGATTTTCGTATATGACGAACAAAGCTGGGCGCGTTACGTGTACGGCCCGTTCGATGCTTCTTGACTGCGTCTAACCCTGCGTTTAGTGCTGCGCCGCAATGGGATCGAAGGACTCCGCCAGGCGGTCCTGATACTTCAGAAGCTCCGCCTCCAGCGGCTCCAAAATATCGGCGGGGGTGACGGTGCGGCCCAGCTGCTCCGAAATAGTGGTAACACCCGCATCGCTAATGCCGCAGGGAATGAACTGCTGGAAAGGCGCGGTGTCGTTGCAACAGTTAATCGCGAAGCCGTGCATGGTGGTGTTACGCGAAACGCGCATGCCCAGTGCCGCGATCTTCTTGTCCTGGGTGACGCCGTCGCCCAGAATCCACACGCCGCTACGGCCCTCAACGCGCTCACCCTTAATGCCCAGACCAGCCAGGACGTTAATGATGATTTCCTCGATGATGCGCACATACGCCACCACGTCAATAGGCTCGGGCAGGCGCAGAATCGGGTAGCCGGTCAGCTGGCCGGGACCGTGCCAGGTCAGCTTGCCGCCGCGGTCAATCTTGACGACGGGGGTGGACTTGTCTGCGGGGTACTCGTGGTCTTCCGTGCGTTTACCGGCGGTAATCACTGCCTCGTGCTCAAGCAGAAGAATCGTATTCTGGCGGGTGCGGTTAGCCACCTCATCGTGGATGCGGTACTGCTCGTCCAGGCACTCAACATAGTTCACATAGTTCGGGGCGAAGCCCACACGTTCAATCGTCACAGACATACTTTCTACCTTAGTACTGCTAGTGGAGGGAAGAAAATTAGGGCGCCCTGAATCACGTGATGAGCGAACACGTCGGAATATTACGGGCGGATGTGGTGGCATGCCGGGATGAATATTCCGGGTGTTGATTTTAGGATTGCATGGTTTATTTATGGTGTTTTATTAAGTCTAAAAATATTATTTAGTGTTATTTGATAACATAATGGTATGAGAAGCAAAGAAGCACACGTTCTGGAAAGCATCGCCAACCCGGCTCTACCCACCCTGCAGATTGTCGAGTACCGGGGTGAAACCACTGAGGGCGCACCCGCCGCACGTTCCGTAACCTCCGCGCACCCCGGACGCTACACCCTGCGCACCATTTCTCAGCCTGCCCCGCCTGCTCCCTCCACCCCTGTAGCTCCCTCCACCCAGCTGGCTCCTGCCGCGCCCACTCTGCGCGCGGCAGCCAACGGGTACGGATTCGAGGAAAACACGGATACATCCGCTCAGCGGCACGCCCAGACCCCGCAGGTAGCCGCCGCCCTACGTAACGCGCCCGGACTCGCCAAGCTCCACGCCGTTACTAGCGAGAGCACCGATAGCGCCGATCAGCTGTGCCTCTGGTACGAGCCCCTCGACGCGGGTACCCTCGACAAGCTCCTGCGCGCTCGCACCCTGACACCCGCCGAGCTCATGACCCTGGCACGCACCCTGCACCGGGCGCTCGGCAGCCTCAAAAAGGTGGGGGAGGGGCGCGCCGAACTAAGCGCCGAATACATCGCTCTGAGCACCGCCGGAGTGCCCAAACTCCTGCTACCTGATGCCGTCTACCGTGAAGCGGCCCCTCAAGACGGAGAACAGCTCACCGCCGCTCGGGGCAACTACGCACGCTCCGCAGCGGCACTGCTCTGGCAAGCCGCCTGCGGGCACGCGCCGGAACCCTCCACCGCCCGCGTACCCCTCTCACTGCGGATGGGAACCACCGGTACTGCAGCCGAAGGGGCGCCCAGCAGCGAGTGGATTGAGCGCCTCGGCAGAGCCCTCGAATACCTGCTGGACGCACCCGCCCAGGAGGCGGCGCTCGCAGGGCTCAGCTCCGTGGTCGCCCTGGCGGAGGAGATGCCGCCTCGCCCGCTCAACGTCTACCTGAGCTGTTCAGAACGAGCCCGCGCCCTCATTCCCGCAGCTGTGGAGCCCGCGCCGGTACAGAAGCTCTCAAAGACGCAGAAGGCGCAACGCTACCTGGCGGAACGTTTGCCTCGCGTGAAGAAGCCGTCGAGCCCCGCAGAGACCGCGCCGCCCATCCTAAAGAACGCAGACGCGACGGGCGCATCCCGCCTGAGGGGGCTACGCGGCGCGTTCACCCGCCCCACCGCGCGACTGGGACTGGCTGCACGCCTGGGACTTGCCGCGCTCGCGCTGGGGGCTATTGCGCTACCTCTCGGGTTCACCCTCTACGGGCGGAACGCCCCGGCAACGGCACAGCCCGTATCCGCTCAATCCGTGAACGCAGCGGGGGAGCAGACGCCCGGCGGCACGGAAGAACAGAATCAGGCTGTGCAGGGCGATCAGATTCTACGTGCCCTGATTGACCAGCGAAACCAAGAACGCCGTGCCCGAGGCGGCGCAGAGCTCACCGTCGACACCGCCGAAGAACTCAGCCGTGATAGTGAGAACATCCGCGTTATGGCGGTAGTCTCCGCACCCGGCTACCGCGCCGATAAAACCGAGCAGGAAGCCCGTAAACTCAGCGAAGAAAACGGCGTCAGCCGCCAGAAAGTCATCTTCGACCTGCATCGAGGTGAGAAAGGCTGGGAGATCGCCCGCGCCGAACCCGTACCGGCATAGCTGACACCGAGTAACTAACACTGTGTAACTGACACCGTAGAAACGCGGACACAACAAAAGGCGGCGGCCCCACCCACCGAAGTGGATGGAACCGCCGCCTTTTTGCTCACTGTCCGGGAAAACCCGGAGAGCTACACTCGGTTACCCATCAGGGCACCGCCACAAGGAAACTTCCTTGAATCTATGCAGGTCTTAGAGGCCCAGCTCAGACTCGAAGTTTGCCTCCTCCAGGCGGGTCTTGAGGGTGTGCAGGAAGCGACCAGCGTCCGCACCGTCGACCACGCGGTGATCGTAGGTGAGGGACAGGTAGCACATGGAGCGGATAGCGATAACGTCGTTACCGTCAACGTCCTTAACAACCATGGGGCGCTTCACGATGGAACCGGTACCGAGGATTGCAACGTTCGGCTGGTTGATGATCGGGGTGTCGAACAGTGCACCGAAGGAACCAATGTTGGTGATGGTGAAGGTCGAACCCGACAGCTCCTCGGGGGAGATGTCGCCGGTACGTGCACGGCCACCCAGGTCGCCAATAGCCTTTGCCAGGCCAGCAATGCCCAGGTCAGAAGCGTTCTTGATGACGGGAACCAGCAGACCCTTGGGGGTGTCCACAGCAATAGCGATGTTCTCGGAGCCGTGGTAAGTGATCTGCTTGTAGTCTTCGGTCATGGAAGCGTTCAGAGCGGGGTGCTGCTGCAGAGCCTCAGCGGATGCCTGGACGAAGAAGGGCAGGAAGGTCAGCTTAGCGCCCTCACGAGCAGCGAAGCCGTCCTTAGCCTTTGCACGCAGCTGAACGATGCGGGTCACGTCAACCTCGGTGACCTGGGTCAGCTGGGTGGAGATGTCCAGGGACTCACGCATACGCTTTGCAATAACCTGGCGGATACGTGCGGTCTTCTCGACGGTGCCACGCTTGGGGGAAACCTCGAAGGTGTGCGGTGCCTTTGCGGAACCAGCAGCCGGAGCAGCAGCTGCAGCGGGAGCAGCAGCGGCGGGAGCAGCGGAACCCTTAGCAGCGATAGCAGCCTGAACATCCTGCTTGCGGATGCGGCCACCAACACCGGTGCCCTTGACGGTGGACAGGTCGATGCCGTTGTCCTTAGCGAGTTTACGGACCAGCGGGGTCACGTATGCTTCGCCCTCAGCAGCTGCCGGAGCGGCAGGTGCAGCGGGAGCTGCAGGAGCTGCAGGAGCCTCAGCAACCGGAGCCGGAGCTGCGGGAGCCTCAGCAACCGGAGCCGGAGCAGCGGGAGCAGCTGCAGCAGCAGCGTCGCCGATGATAGCCAGAACCTGGCCAACCTCTGCGTCCTCATCCTCGGGGATGCGGATCTCGAGCAGGGTACCTGCTACGGGGGAGGGAACCTCGGTGTCAACCTTGTCGGTGGAAACCTCAACCAGGGGCTCGTCAACCTCAACCTGCTCGCCAACTTCCTTCAGCCAGCGGGTAACGGTGCCCTCGGTGACGGACTCGCCCAGTGCGGGCAGTACGACCTCAATGCCTGCAGCAGCAGCTGCGGGAGCAGCAGGAGCCTCAGCAACCGGAGCGGGAGCTGCAGGAGCAGCAACTGCGGGAGCAGCCGGTGCAGCAGCGCCGGAACCGTCGCCAATGATAGCCAGAGCAGCGCCAACCTCGACGTCCTCGTCCTCGGGGACGAGAATCTGCTCAACAACGCCTGCTACGGGGGAGGGGACCTCGGTGTCAACCTTGTCGGTGGAAACCTCAACCAGGGGTGCGTCAACCTCAATGGTGTCGCCGACCTCAACGAGCCAGCGGGTAACGGTACCCTCGGTCACGGACTCGCCCAGTGCGGGCAGTACTACGGTGTGGGACATAATCTTTCCCGTTCTCCTTGTGAATGCTTGAACTAGAAAAATGTGAGCGGCGACCCGGATGCGCGCCGCATGCGTCGAAACATGTCGACGCGCATCCGGATAGGGGCGTTGTTCAGCGGATACGCCCGGCAACCGCTAACGACCAACGGTCGTCAATACTAAGCTGACGCGCTAACGCCAGTCAGCAAAATTTATGCGCTGTGCAGCGGGGTGCCGTTCAGGACCATTGCTGCCTCACCCAGGGACTCGTTCTGAGTCGGGTGTGCGTGGATGAACTTAGCGACGTCCTCGGGGAATGCTTCCCAAGCAACCCACATCTGAGCCTCACCAATCTGCTCACCCATGCGCTTACCAATAGCGTGAACACCAACGATGGGGCCGTCCTTCTGGCGGACAACCTTCACGATACCGGTAGCACCGAGGATAGCGGACTTACCGTTACCAGCCAGGTTGTACTCAGCGGTCTCAACGTTCTCAGCGCCGAACTTCTCCTTAGCCTTGGGCTCGGAGTAGCCAACGGAAGCGATCTCCGGGTCACAGAAGGTGACCTTGGGGATGTTCACGTCTTCAACGATGGAGGGGTTCAGGCCAGCGATTTCCTCAGCAACGAAGATACCCTGCTGGTAACCGCGGTGAGCCAGCTGAACGCCGGGGACGATGTCGCCAACAGCGTAGATGTTGCCAACGCCGGTGTGCAGGCGCTCGTTAGCCAGGACGAAGCCGCGATCCATGGGGATGCCCTGCTCCTCGTAGCCCATGTTTGCGGTGTTCGGGCCACGACCAACAGCGACCAGAACGATCTCTGCCTCGAAGACCTTGCCGTCAGCCAGGGTGACCTTAGCACCGTTAGCGTCCTGCTCAACCTTCTCGAAGAGGGTGCCGGTGTTGAACTTGATGCCGCGCTTCTTGAACGCACGCTCCAGAACCTTGATGATTGCCGGGTCCTCGTTGGGAACCAGGTTCGGCAGGCCCTCGATGATGGTGACGTCAACGCCCATAGCGTTCCACATGGATGCGAACTCGCAACCAATCACGCCGCCGCCGAGCACGATAGCGCTCTTGGGCAGGTAGTCCATCTCCAGTGCCTCAGTGGAGGTCAGAACGCGACCCTCAATGGGCAGACCGAAGGTCTTGGAGACCGAGCCGGATGCCAGGATAATGTTCTTACCCTTGTACTCAACACCACCGACGGTGATGGTGTCCTGAGCGGTCAGCTTACCCTCGCCGGGGATAACCTCTACGCCCTTCATCTTCAGCAGGCCTGCAAGACCCTTGAACTTACCGGAGACGATGTTGTCCTTGTAATCGCGAACCTTGCCCATTTCGATGGACTGCAGCACAGCGTTAACGCCAACCTTGGACGCCTCGCGTGCCTCTTCTGCCAGCTCAGCAGCGTGCAGGTACGCCTTGGTGGGGATACAGCCGGTGTGCAGGCAGGTGCCGCCGACCTTTTCCTTCTCGATCAGGCCGACGGTGAAGCCTAGCTGGCGTGCGCGAATAGCTGCAGAGTAGCCAGCGGAACCGCCGCCGAGGATGAGGATGTCGAATTCTTGAGCCACGATATTGCTCCCTTGCATAGTTGTTGGGGCTAAAGACCCCTGCAATGAGTTCTTTACCAATTTATTGGTAGGTTTCCCAGCATGCGCGAAAGGCCCGCGAGCTCGAAAAATCGCGCGCCCCTCCGCGTACGCAGAAAAACACTTAATACAACAATACCCCCGTTGACGGTCGTTTAAGTTCACTCAGGGCGGTTTTAGCCGATTAATCGCCCAAACACCGCAAATTTTTCACCACTCAAGAAAAGCGGCGCGTCATAGAACGGCCAGATGGCAGCCCCACCACAGCGGTCGCACTGAACCAGCCAAGAACGGAACCAGCCAAGAACAGACGCAGAGGAGGGCTCCCCGGTAGAAATACCGAGAAGCCCTCCTCAGATTAGCTCTATGCTGTGCGGCTCGCGCTAGTTAGGACGCGCCAGTTAGGATGCGCCAGCTAGGGTGCGTGCCCAGTGAAGCAGACTACTTAGCGTACGACTGGATGAAGTTCACCAGGGTAGCGGTACCGAAGCCGGTACCCTCCTTCGGGGTGAAGCCGTAGGGAGCCTCTTCGTTGAACGCAGGGCCCGCAATGTCCAGGTGAGCCCAGGGGATGCCCTCGCCCACGAACTCCTTCAGGAACAGACCTGCAGTCAGCGCGCCACCGTAGCGGGAACCAATGTTCTTAATATCAGCAACGGGGGACTCCAAGCTCTTACGCAGGTAGGACTCCAGCGGCATCGGCCAGTACGCCTCACCTGCGGCAGCACCGGCTGCAATCACGCGGTCACGAATCTCCTCGTCACCGAGCAGAGCCGCAGTGCGCAGACCCAGAGCAGCCATAGCGGCACCGGTCAGGGTAGCGATATCCAGGATGACGTCCGGGTTCGACTCAGAAGCCAGAGCGATACCATCAGCCATGACCAGGCGCCCCTCAGCGTCAGTGTTCAGAACCTCAACGGTACGGCCATCACGCATGGTGATGATGTCCTCCGGGCGCAGAGCATGGCCGCCGGGCATGTTCTCAGCCAGGCACAGGTAACCGGTCACAGCAACCGGCACATCCAGCTCAGCGGAAGCAACCACAGCGTTCAGCACGGAGGCGGCACCCGCCATATCGCACTTCATGGTCATCATCGAAGCGGCAGGCTTCAGCGAGTTACCACCGGTATCGAAGGTAATGCCCTTACCCACCAGAGCCACGTGAGCCTTCGGGTTTTCCGGAACATACTTCACAACGGCAAGAACCGGCTTGCGAGGCGAACCCTGACCAACACCGGAAATGCCGCCGAAGCCCTCCTCAGCCAGGCGATCGTGGTGGAACAGCTCAATCTCAATATTTGCGTAATCCTCAGCGACCTCAGCAGCGAACTCAGCGAAAGTCTCCGGGTACAGGTGCGACGGAGGCAGGTTCACCAGGCGGCGAGCATCCTTAGCGGTCTCACCCAGAACCAGGGCGTGAACCAGAGCCTCCTCAGCCTCTTCCTGGTCAATCGAGGAAACGATCAGGATCGAATCGATCTCTTCCTTGATCGAATCCTGAGTCTTGCCGCGCAGGCCCTCCTCAACGAAGTTACCCAGCACAGCGCCGTGAGCAAGAGCCTCAATTTCCTCAACCGAAGAAACACCGAAATCGAAAGCAATCTCCTCAGCAGAACCAACCAGCTGACGAGCCGCAGAACCAGCCGCGTAACGCAGAGCGTCCAGACGCTCCTGACCCTCAGCAGTATCAGAGCCCAGACCCGCCAGCGCCACAATACCGGCACCGGTGTCCTCAAGGCCGGGCAGACGCAGCAGCTGATCGGGGGCACCCGAGGCGCCCAGCGCCTCCAGCAGCTCGTTAATACCCTCAACAGAGTCCTCAGACAGGGAGCTCGGTGCCAGGTACGCACCGTCCGAACCCTTCAAAACGCCCAGAACCAGAACGTCAGCTTCGAGCGCTTCAAGGTCGGTGCTGTGAATAGACAGAGACAGAGACATCGTTACTCCTTTGCGTATGTCTTCTCAAAATAGTCGGTGCACATCCTCGCGCCCGAAAAACTCAACTGTAGGCCCTCGAAGAGTGAGGATGAATACCGCCGCGCAAAGCCGCGCGGACTACTGCTTCTACTCTACACGGATATGTAGGAGGGCGTGAGGTTCAGCTCTCACCCCGAACAGCTGGCAGAACAGAAAAATGCACAGGAAGCCGAGCTGCAGCGTCTTAAGAACGTCGACGAGAGATCAAACAAGTTCACCTACTGCGAGAAAAGCCCGCACACTGTCGAGACAGGGCAGTAGTGGCATAAAATGAAAGACTACGGAAAGCGTCAGATAACAGAAGACGCCCCTTCGCCCCAACACCTCGGGTACTGGCAGAAAACACTAAGCCCACCCGAACGCGGCGCGAACCAGACAGAAGTGAGGAGGCGTAATGCTCAACCCCGAAGATCTCTACTTAGCCAACACCAAAATATTGGACGACCCCAGGATGCACGGGCTAACCCTCGTCATCGCCCTCTCCAGCCCGCAAGACGCAGGTTCCACCGCAGGTCAGCTCGGGCAGGTGCTGCTCAGCGAGCTCAAAAACATTGAAATCGTCGAGTTCGACAGCGACCAGCTGCACGACTACCGTGCCCGCCGCCCCTTCATCCGCTACGAAAAAGACCACTTCGAAAAGCCGCAATACCCGCAGCTGAAGCTCTACGCCGTAGAAGACAGCCTCGACAAGCCGTTCCTGCTACTTACCGGTGCCGAACCGGACCTGCAGTGGCAGCGCTTCGAAAAGGCGGTGCTGACCATCGCCCAGCGGGTCAAGCCCTCCCTGGTTGTGCTGGTCTCCGCATTCCCCATGCCGGTGCCGCACACCCGCCCCTTCCCGATTACCGCTCACGGCTCCCGCAAGGACCTGATTCGTGGCATCTCCCCGTGGAAGCCCAGCGCAGACGTGCACGCGACCGTCACCAACCTGCTGGAAGTGCTCTTCACCGAAAACGGAATCGACACCGTCGGCTTCGGCGTGAACATTCCCCAGTACATTTCGGAGGCGGACCTGCCTCAGGGCACCCTCACCGCCCTCGAACACGTGGGCATGGCGGCGCACCTCTCCCTACCCACCGAGAACCTGCGCGAAGCCGCACGCCACGTGCACAGCCAGATCAACGACCAGGTCAAGCAGAACCCCGAAATCGGTCGCATGATCACGACCATGGAAGAGAACTACGACGAGAACTTCCGCACCTCCGACATCGCGGTTCCCCTCTCGCGACGCGACGCGCACAACGTGCCCAGCCGCGACGAGATTGGTGCGCTCTTCGAGCGGTTCCTCGACGAACAATAGGTGCGCGCAGTAGGGGATACCGCGGGGGAGTACGAGTCATAGGGGAGCGAAGGGTTACCCGCCGAGAGCCTGGCTCGTGGATACCGCCCGTCAGAAATTGTGTGACAGGTATTGCGTGACAAATTATGACGCGGCACCCCGCGCCGCTGTGGACAAACCCCGGCGTACAAACGAACAATACGAATAAATCTGTGGAGCCTTCGGACACATGACCCGAAGTATCCACAGATTTATTTGTATAACCTGCGAACCCGCGCAAACCATGCCACCGTGAAGGCATGAACGCAAACAACATCTCCAACGGCAACACCCCTAACAGCGGCCACAACTACGGCGGCTACAGTAACGACACGCCCCCGCCCATCCGCAACGAATACGACGTGCTCAGCTGCGCCCTCCACCAGCACGGCTACTGGCCCGACCACTCACTCATCATCCTCACCGCAACCGACAACACCCTCGGCCCCAGCCTGCGCGTCAACCTACCCGACGAACCCTGCACCCTGCCCGAACGCGCCGACTTCCTTCACGAAACCTTCACCAAACTCCCCACCCACCACAACGGCGAAACCCTCACCCGCTTCTACGCCATCATCATCGACGGCGACAACACCGTACGCCAACGCCAACTGCACCCCAACACCGCGCAACTTGCCGCCATCGAAGAGATCCAACAGGACGTCGACACCCAAATCCCCATCAACGCATGGCTCCACCTGCTCCACGACCCGCGCATCGTCAGCGAACTACGCTGTGAAGACGTCATCTACGCAGGCGGCGCCAGCATCTGGGCGCTCAACCCCGAACAGCAGGCACTCACCCTCCTCGCACCCATCGAAGAAATCCGCCACAGCAGCTACTACACCTGGCTCACCCGCCACGGCGACACCATCGCCGACACCGCCCAACACAACTACGCCCACAGCCCCTGGGACACCGACCCCACAACCAACCCCGAAACCCGCCACGACTGGGAAAACGCCGTAGAACTCTGGGACCACACCCACACCACCCGCCACGACGAAGCCCGCCAGGGCGTCCGCACCATCTACCGCCAAGCCCAAATCGACCTGTGCTACTGGGACGCCGCCATCAACGCCGCCGCGCACCTGCTCACCACCCACCCGGTCGATAACGCCGGCAACCCCACCACCGGTGATGCACCCACCATCGGCGACGCACTCCGCGAACTCATCCCCGCCGAAGTTGCCGGGCACCTACGCGCCTCCATCGCATCGGCAACCCTCAACCCCATCACCGCCGAAATGCTCACCTATCTCGCCGGATACGGGCTCAACCACGCCCAAAAAGCGCTCGCCTACCTGCACTACTCCGCCCAATACACCTACCACGCCTTCGGCGGCGAATACCCCAGCACCAGCCCCGACCGCGCGCCGCTCGAACCACCCCACTACGGCACCCGCATCACCCGCAAAACCTACATACCCGCCAGCTTCACCCACGCACTCAGCGCCACAGCAGGCACCGAACAGGCGCACGTACGCGCCGTGCCCGAAAAATGCGTGCAATGGCAAGACTGGATCCGCCGCACCCACCGCACCATTCAGCAGAGCCGCAGCGTCCAACAGAACCGCAGCGTCCAGCACACCAACCTCAACGGCTGGGCACTCGAAAACCTCACCCCCGCCGACCACGCCAGCGCTGCCGAACTCAATACCATCAGCCGCGACCTGCTCCCACGCATCGAGGAACGCCCCAAAGACCACAACGCCCACAACAAATTCGAAAACCTCAAACAACGAATCGACGAAAGCTGCACCAACAGCGAATACCTCACCAAACACCACGCCGTCTACACCCACTACCTCAACGCCCTCAAAGGAAAACTAGACAGCCCCCACTGGGCACGCCTCAACGCGCTCGAACTACTCACCAGCCTGCTCACACCCCACAGCACCGACGGAGAATACGCCGCACTACGCAACACCCAAGCCTGGACCAACTGGTACAAGGGCTACAGCACCTACGCCCGCATGCTCCGCCAAGAAGCCCACCGCCACACATTCGGAAAGGACCTCAACATCCTCGACGTACACCTCAACGCAGGCAACCTACCCGCCTGGATTAAACACACCATCTGCGGCGAACCCGGAACACACCGCGAACCCATCAGCACCCTCAAACCCCGAAAACCCTAAAACCGGCGCTTAAACCCGGCTCCTAAACGCGAGGTGCAAAACAGGGGAGGGGTGCGCCACCGGGCACGCCCCTCCCACCGGCTCCTCCCACCCGCAACCGCACACAGCCGCACCCAGCCAAAACCAGGCCCACAAGCCACCCAAACAGCGCGTCAAATTGAAAACAACCAAAAATCTGCAATACTTATATATTGACCCCGTACAGTCAATGCGCTACAACGCGCCCTCAAACCGCTCCACACAACGAGCAACGGAACCCTGCAAACCACCCAACGCACGCGGAATATAACCCGCCCCCACAGCGTTAAAACGGACAAACGCAGCAAACACCCCGACCGAGGACGCCAGCACAGACTTGACAGGGTCTTAGGTGTTTTGCAAACAAAACACCCCACCACAAGCCAGAAAGGGTTCTAGTGGCACCTGCAACCAGCAAGAAGACCGCGACCGGCGACGCAACCGAAGAAACCGTCGCAAAAACCACCACCAAGACCACCCGCACCAAGAAGGCAACCACCAAAGCCGCAGCGGCAACCGAAGACACCACCGGCGCAACCGCCGAAACCGGTGCCGAAAGCACTGCCGAAACCGAGGCAGACAAGCCCAAGCGCACCCGCAAAACCACCACCACCAAAACCGCAACCAAGCGCAAGACCGGTGGCCGCCGCAAAAAGAACGACGACGACGAATTCGACCTCGCCCTCGACGAAGAACTCGAAACCACCGACGGCGAAGACGAACCCGATGAAGAAGACGAAGAAACCGTAGCCAAAAAAGAAGAAAAGAAGGCCGCAGAAGCAGTAGCAGCCAAGGGCTCCGGCTTCGTCCTCACCGCAAACGACGACGACGACGCACCCGCACAGCGCGTCGTAACCCCCGGCGCAACCGCCGACCCCGTCAAGGACTACCTCAAGCAGATCGGCAAAGTCTCTCTGCTCAACGCACAGCAGGAAGTCGACCTCGCCATGCGCATCGAAGCAGGCCTCTATGCCGAACACAAGCTCGCCGAAAACCCCGACATGGACAAGGACCTCAAAAAAGCCCTGCGCTGGGTCATCCACGACGGCAAGCGAGCCAAGAACCACCTGCTCGAAGCCAACCTGCGACTCGTCGTCTCCCTCGCCAAGCGCTACACCGGCCGCGGCATGCTCTTCCTCGACCTCATCCAGGAAGGCAACCTCGGCCTCATCCGCGCCGTCGAAAAGTTCGACTACTCCAAGGGCTTCAAGTTCTCCACCTACGCAACCTGGTGGATCCGCCAGGCCATCACCCGCGCAATGGCAGACCAGGCCCGCACCATCCGCATCCCCGTGCACATGGTAGAAGTCATCAACAAGCTCGCCCGCGTGCAGCGCCAGATGCTCCAGGACCTCGGCCGCGAACCCACCCCCGAAGAACTCGGCAAGGAACTCGACATGACCCCCGAAAAGGTCATCGAAGTCCAGAAGTACGGCCGCGAACCCATCTCCCTGCACACCCCCCTCGGTGAAGACGGCGATTCCGAATTCGGTGACCTCATCGAAGACTCCGAGGCAGTCGTCCCCGCAGACGCAGTGTCCTTCACCCTTCTGCAGGAACAGCTCCACTCCGTGCTCGACACCCTCTCCGAGCGTGAAGCCGGCGTGGTCGCAATGCGCTTCGGCATGACCGACGGCCAGCCCAAGACCCTCGACGAAATCGGCAAGGTCTACGGCGTGACCCGCGAACGTATCCGCCAGATTGAGTCGAAGACCATGTCTAAGCTCCGTCACCCGTCGCGTTCGCAGGTACTGCGAGACTACCTGGACTAGGAAACACCACCTAGCTTGAGCGGACGTAGCCGGTTCCCGCTCGCGGGGGAGTGCCCCCTCTGCGGCGCTGAGCGCCTTGAGGACGGAGCCCCCGCTCCGCGTGACCGGCTACTCCGTAAAGGCTTAGTTTTGCTAGTTCTAGCGCATACAGAAAAGGCTCTCCGAGATACCGGAGAGCCTTTTCTATGCCTATATAGGTCGCGAAGAGTATTCGCACAGGTAGAGTTCATTAGACGGCTTGCGGACGATGCTCGCGGGGGAGTGCCCCCTCTGCGGTGCCCCAATAAGTGAATGGGCCAGCCGCCTTGAGGACGGAGCCCCCGCTCCGCATCGCCGCTATGCCGTTAAGGTTCAGCGCTGCTACAGTCCCAGCTGGTGCAGATAGCGGTCCGCCACTGCCTCCACCTGATCCAAACCGCGCACACGACCCAGCGCCTGCGACCACGCATCAGCCTCACCGCCGCCCACCGGGAAACCAGCCGCCGCCCACAACGCCGCCGTCATCGCACCCACCGAATCCGAATCCGAATCCACCGACACCGCACGGCACAAACCCTCAAACAGCGCATTGCGTACCGTTGCATCGTCGGTATCAGCAGGCAGACTCTTCACGGCATCCGCCGCACACCAGAACGCCACACCCAACAGCTCCGGCGCCGTCCAACCCGTACCAAAATGCTCCGCCACAGCCTCCGGAACCGGCACCGTACCGCCCTCCAGCAGCTCGACGGCACGACTCAACGCCGCCGCCGTCCGCGAAGCATCACCCGGAATCGAATCATCCGCCGCCACCGAACCACACCACGACACCACACGACGCGCCGCCTCCAACAACACACCAAACGAGCCAGACGAGGACGCCAACAAATCACGAACCAACAACGCATACGCCGCCGCCGAAGCCAACGCCTCCGGATGCCCATGCGTCAACGCCGCCGCACGCACCGCCAACAAAACCACCGTACGCTCCTGCGCCACTGGCAACACACCCAACGCCGCCGAACGCACCAACGCACCACTACCCAAAGCATCAGGATTCAACGACTTCGACACCAACTGCATCTCACCCGAACCCAACGCCCGCAACGTCGCCGCACCCGGACCACGACGAGCCGTCAACTCCGAAGACCCATCAATCTCACGATCCAACGAAAACGGCGCAGAGTCCGGCAGAACCTCACCAATACCGCGGAACCACCGCAAATACGCCAACCACAAACACGCCAACTCATCCGCCGCCGCGCCCTCATTATTCCACTCCAAAACCTCCGTCAGGCCATCTAAGGTGTAGCAGGTCAGCTGCGTATCATCACTGACCAGTAGCTCACCAAACGCCGACTCCCACGGCTTAGGGGCGCACTTCGCAATCTGCTCAGCCGACAACAACTCCAACGGATAACCCAGCGCATCACCCAACGCAGACGCACGCAACAAGCCGCGCACCCTGCCCGCAAACTCAGCCGAAACCTCAGGTGCACGTGTGAACTCAACAGAAGAAAAACTCATAGGGCGATTATCCCATGTGCGTTCAGGACGCGGAGGCTAGGGCATAAGCGGCTTCGTACTCATGCTCGCGGGGGAGTGCCCCCTCTGCGGCGCCGGGGCGCCTTGAGGACGGAGCCCCCGCTACGCATGAGCACCTACGCCGCGATGGGGTGCCTACTCCGCGGACGGGGAGACACCGGGGATGGAGCCCCCGCTACGCATGAGCACCTACGCCGAGGATGGTTGGCTACTCTTCCTCGCCGGGAATGGAGAGACTTAGACAAAAACGGCTTCGCACTCACGCTCGCGGGGGAGTGCCCCCTCTTCAGCGCCTGGGGGCGCTTCGAGGACGGAGCCCCCGCTCCGCGTGAGTGCCTATGCCCTGAATGACGAACTGTGAGGCGCAAAACACGACGCAATGCCATACTGAAACCATGAAGATCCTGCACACCTCCGACTGGCACCTCGGCCGCACCTTCCACCGCAGCCCCCTCACCCGCGAACACCAGCAGTTCATCGACGAACTGCTCAACTACGTGCACGCCGAAGGTATCAACACCCTCCTCATCAGCGGCGACGTCTACGACAGCACCATCCCCACCGCCGAAAGCACCACCCTGCTCGACCAGGCACTCACCCGCCTCATGCGCGCCGGTGTGCAAGTCATCCTCAGCTCCGGCAACCACGACTCCTTCCGCCGTCTCAGCTACGGCGCCGCCTTCTTCGAAGCCTCCGGCGTGTACCTGCGCACCAGCCTCGAAGACGCCACCTGCCCCGTCGAACTCACCGACGGCACCTTGCGTGTACACGTCTACGCCATCCCTTACCTCGCCCCGCGCCTCCACGCCACCGCCCTCGGCGTCGACCCCACCCACCAGGCAGTCCTCGGCACCGTCACCGACGCCATCCGCGCTGATGCCGTCGAACGTCACGCCCGCGGCGAAGGTGCCGACCGCATCATCGTCATGAGCCACGCAACCGTCAGCGACACCACCGGCAGTGACATTGCCGGCAGCGCAGACACCACACCCCGCAGCGACTCCGAACGCGACATCAGCGTCGGCGGCATCGACTGGGTACCCGCCTCCCTCTTCGACGGCTTCGACTACGTAGCCCTCGGCCACATCCACAAGCGCTACCCCGTCACCCACACCATCCGCTACAGCGGCTCACCCCTCGGCTTCTCATTCAGCGAAGAACACAACCGCAATGGCGCCTACCTCATCGAACTCAACCCCGGCGAGGAACCCACCATCAGCAGCCACGAATGGGCAACCCGCGTACACATGAAAACCCTGCGCGGCACCATGGACCAGCTGCTCAACAGCCCCGAAAACAGCCCCTACGAGCAGGGCTACTACTGCCGCATCGAACTCACCGACGAAACCCTACCCGTCGGCGCCGTCGACCGCCTGCGCAGCCGCTACGAAACCATCTCCCACTTCAGCTACCGCAGCACCCAACCCGCCACCGACAAACCCGTCGCCGCGCCCCTCACTCGCGATGCCGACCCCGTCGAAACCTTCGACCAATTCCACCAATACGTACGCAACCGCCCCCTCACCAGCGAAGAACGCGACGTCATCACCACCCTCAGCGACCACATCAAAAGCCACAAGGACAACGCATGATCCTGCACAACCTCGAATTCGAAGCCTTCATGGCATACCCCAAGCGCCAAGAAATCAACTTCGACACCCTCAACAACGCCGGCGTATTCCTGCTCAACGGACCCACCGGCGCCGGTAAAACCACCATCCTCGACGCCATCTGCTACGCCCTCTACGGCGAAACCAGCAGCGACCGCGAATCCGCCAAACTGCACTCCACCTACGCGGCACACAGCGGCACCAAACCGCGCGTGCTACTCGACGTCACCCTCCACGGCAAGCGCCTGCGCATCGACCGAACCCCCGCCTACAACAAGCCCATCACCCGCGGCGCCCGCAAAGGCCAGATGCGCGAAGAAAGCGCCAAAGCAACCCTCGCCGAACTCGCACCCGGCGCCGACCCCTCCGACGAAAAGGCATGGACGCCCATCTCCAGCAGCGTCGCCGAAGTCAACCGCACTATCGCCGAACGCACCCACCTGACCAAAGAACAATTCCTCAAAGTCGTACTCCTGCCGCAGGGCCAGTTCGCGCAATTCCTCAAGTCCAAGCCCAAAGAACGCAAAGAACTGCTCAAGAAAATGTTCCCCGTCGAACACTATGAACAGCTCTTCGCCGCACTCACCGAGGAAGCGAAAACCGCCCAGCAGGAAGTCGCCCAGGACGAAAATACCCAGCGCGGCTACCTTGAACGTGCCCGCGTAGAAATGCTCGCCCTGCAGGCGCTCCTGGATGCTGTAGATACGGATGCTGAGGGCACCGATACCGAGGACTCTGCTGTCGAAGGGTCTGTGGAGGCGGGGGAGGAGCCGGAAAACCTCACCGCTGAGAACGTCACCGCCGAAACCCTCGACGCATGGGTCGCCGGCGGAGCAGAACGCGCCCGCGAAACCTCCGCACGCGAAAAGCAGGAACAGCAGCGCCTCACCGACGAAGCCGACCAGAACACCCGCCTGCTCGCCGAACGCGCCCAGCTGCAGGCCGACTGGCGTGAATACGAGCAGCTCTGCGAGCGCCGCACCCGCCTGACCGAACGCGCCGATGAGCACAAGGCGCAGCGTGAAGAGCTGGGGCAGGCGCGTGCCGCCGCGCCCCTGCACGCACAGTACACGCAGGTCCACGCCGAATCGCAGGCGCTCGCCGCCCGCCAACAGGACCAGGCGGCGTGCGCATCCGCGCTGGATGAGACTGGTCGCGCCCTGCTTGCGGCACTGCGCGATGAGGAAACCGCGGAAGAAGTCACCTTCCCCGAGGAGACAACCTTCGCCGCGCTCCCTTCCTTTGAACCCGCCGAGCAGCAAACCCAGCTCGAGGCGCTCCTCGACACCCTGCGCGCCCTGCAGAAGAAGGACGCACAGCTTACCGACGAGGAAGCCGCCGCAGCCACCCTGCTGAAGCAGGCTAATGCCCTCGAGCAGGACAAGTCTCGTGCCGAAAAGACGCTGAGCGACCTCACCGCCCATGCCGAGCAGCTTGCCGAAGAACTCGCCGGCTACAGCACCGCCGACGAGGAACGCACCCTCGCCGCGCACCTGGTCACCGAGGCGCAGCAGAAGCACGACGCCGCCCAGCAGATGCAGCAGAAGCTGGACGCCGCCTCCGCCGCGGTTGCTGAGGCTGAGAAGCAGAGCAAGCGCACCGCCACCGCCGAGCAGAAGGCGCAGGAAAAGTGGCAGGCTTCGGCTCAGCAGGCGCTCGCCGCGACGGAGGAGTTCAAGAACCTGCAGGTGCTGCGCCTCGCCCAGGCGTCCTCCTTGCTGGCGCGCGAGCTCAAGGACGGCGAACCCTGCGCGGTCTGCGGCTCGGTCGAGCACCCCGCCCCCGCGCAGATTGCCGAGGGGGAACAGCTGGTTGAGCGTGCCGACCTGGACGCCGCCAAGGAGCGTGAAGACAAGGCTCACAAGCAGGCGCGCGCCCACGAACTGGCTAAGGAGCGGGCGACCAAGGCGCACCAGGAAGCCTCCGAGGCGCTCGCCGCCGCCCGCACCCAGTACGAGACTCTGGCGGCTCAGGGCGAGTGCGATGTGGAGCAGAGCGCCGCCCAGCTGCAGCAGGCGCAGACCCGCCTCGCGCAGGCTCAGTCACGCGTGACGGCGCGTGACGGCGTGCTGGTGAAGGTTGAGCGGGTGCGGGTTAAGCTGCAGAAGGCTCAGGAGGCGCTACGCACCATCGAGGGCGCGGCGGTGGAAGCCCAGACGCGTCACCGTGACGCTGCGGCGCGCTGTGAGGCGGCTGCGGCGCAGTTGGCGCCTGCTCGTGCGGCGGTGGGTTTTGCGCAGCGTGTTGAGGCTGTGGAGGGCTACCGTGCGGCGCATCAGCGTCTTGCTCGTGCGGTGTTGCTGTTGGGGCAGGCGCGTGAGCGTCATGCTCTGGCGGCGGCGCAGGCGCAGCGCCTGTTGGGCGAGTCTGCGTTTGAGAGTGCTGAGCTGGTGCAGGCGGCGGTCCGCACCCCTGAGCGCGTCGACGCCCTGGAGCAGGCTGTTGCCGCGTACGAGCTGGAGCATGCCCGCCTCCTTGAGGGCTTTGGCCGTGAGGCGATTGTTGCGGTGGCGGCTCGTGCCGCCGCTGGTGAGCAGGCGCCGGATGATCTGCAGGGTGTGCGTGAGCGGGTTGAGCAGCTGCGTGCGGCGGTTCACCGTTTGACTCTTCGTGAGGGTGAGCGGGAGAGCGTGCTGCGTTCTTTGCAGGCGCTGCGTGGCGAGTATGCGGCGTTCCGTGCGCAGACGGCGCAGCGTTATGACCGTGCGCAGATGCTGGCGAACCTGGCGGCGGCTGCCCGCGGTGATACGCTGGGCGGTTATGAGCATCAGGTTGACCTGGTCAGCTATGTGCTGGGTGCCGAGTTCGAGCGGATTCTGCACTCGGCGTCACTGCACCTGGACCGTATGAGTGAGGGTCGCTACGGCATGGTGTTCAGCGATCACCGTGCGAAGGGTAGCCGTTCCGGCGGTGGCCTGAACCTGGAGATTACTGACACTTGGACGGGTGAGCCGCGTGAGGCGTCGTCGCTGTCCGGTGGTGAGTCATTCTTGGCGTCGCTGTCGTTGGCGTTGGGTCTGGCTGAGGTTGTTCAGGCGAATAACGGCGGCATCGAGCTGGACACCCTGTTCATTGATGAGGGCTTCGGCACGCTGGATGCTGAAACTCTGGACATGGTGATGGGCACGATTGAATCTCTGCGTGATAGCGGCCGCACTATTGGCCTGATTTCGCATGTGGAGGAGATGAAGAACCGTATTCCAGCGCAGATTGTGGTGGAAAAGGGTCAGAACGGCTCGTCGGTGAGGGTAAACTCCTAGTAGGCATAAATTCGCTTCCGGGTTGCTGTTATGGCATGTCCGGCGGCTTATTCGTGAAAGAGATGATGACCTCGACACCTCAGGACAGGGCACCGAATTCAACGTATCGTGTGGAACCTTCGGCTGATGCGCGTACTGGCGCATCCGCGCCGGAGGTTCCTCCGCGCACCATGAAGGTGGCACCCGCCTCCGACGCGCTGAATAAAATGCGTGCTTCGGGCACGGGCATTCCGACGGTTCCGGGCACGTCCCTGACGGATGTGGTGCGCAACAACGAGCACGTGTTGCAGGAGCTGCCGCCTCGCCCGATTCCGGCTGCGGACGAGATTAATACGAACGCGTCGGTGCCGGACATTTTGCGTCAGCATTGGGCGTTGTTCCTGCGCAACGGTAAGGAGCAGCGTCGTCACCTGTATGCGGTGCTTCGTGCTGAGGGTTTTGCCCGTAATGTGTTGACGATTCTGTTCCACATTCCGGCGGCTTCTTCGGCGTTTGCGCTGTATATTCTGTTGGCGAGCCACCTGGGTAGCGTGCATGATGGCGGCTACGCGGTGGCGGCGTTTACTGGCGCGTATTCGGTGCAGATTATGCTCGGCCCGATGCTGGTGCGTGCTCTGGGTTTGCGGTCGTTGCTGGCGATTACGTCGATTCTGAATATCGCTGCGGTGCTGAACATGCTGGTGATTGGTTGGCGTCTAACGGTTGACCCGAATAATGTGAGTACGACCTACCATGCGCTCTCGTGTGTGGCGATGGGTTTCACGACTCCGCCGTGGACTCCGTTCGCTCTTGAGTCGCTGTATCGCCGTAACTATCAGTACAGCGATATTCGCTTGTCGACTGCGGTGTCGTGGGGTACCACGGCGAACATGTCGATGCATCCGCTGGCTGCTCTGCTGGTGTGGCTGGGCGATGCGTACATCACCCCGAATAATGAGTATGCGGGCTTCTGGATCACGATTATTCTGGATGCGCTACTGTTCGTCGTGGTGCTGGCGGCGCCGAGGTGGCTACCGGATATTTCGCGTATTCGCATGGCTCCGCCGCAGAATCTGGTGCGTCCGAGCCGTCAGACGGTGGTGCTGATTCTTGGTCTGGTGCTGCTGGGCGCGTGCATGGGTTCGGTTGGTTCTGGTCTGCTGGGTTTCTCGCTGATTCACGGTTCGATGAACCTGTTCATGGCTATGGTTGCGACCGGTACCGGTGCGCTCGTGGTGGTGGCTTTCCCCGTGGTTTTGGGTGGCCGTTCGGTGAACCCGTGGCATGGCTGGCTGGTGAGCGGTGTTCTGCTGATTATGGCGGCGCTGTACTTGCCGGCGAGCGATGATACGTCCACGATTTTCTATGCGTTGGCGCTGTGCGGCGCGGTGCTGGGTGTGGCGTTTGGTGGCCATGAGCTGTGGCTGAACCGTTCGCTCAAGCATATTCCTGACGCTCAGGCGAGCTTCTTTACCCGCTCGATGCTGGGTATTGGTCTAGCGCTGGGTAGTATGTGGGGCGGCTATATGGGGGATGCCCCGTATTACCGTAATGCGTTTATGGTTCCGGTGATTATTGCGACTCTGTATTTTGCGTTGGGTCATTTGTACGGCTACCTGTGGCGTGAGGAGCATGAGGAGCAGCTGACTCCTTGGGATTAGTTGGAACGTCGTTAGCGCATGTTTAAAGGCGGATGCCCCGCCACCTTCTGCAGGTGGTGGGGCATCCGCCTTTTGTGTACCGTGCTCGGTTTGTGGTGAGCCTCAGCGTGAGAGCCTCAGCGTGAGGCTGCCGGTTTAGTGACCGCGCTTGATCCAAGCCGGAAGTTCGGGTGCTTCCAGGCCGATGCCGGTGCTGTCGCCGTGGCCGGTGAGGACCGCGGTGGACTCGGGCAGGGTCAGCAGGCGGGTCGAGATCGACTCGATGATGGTGTCGAAGTCGCTGTAGGAGCGTCCGGTGGCGCCGGGGCCGCCGTTGAAGAGGGTGTCGCCGGAGAAGACGACGCCTTCGCTGTTCTCCCAGCTGAGGGTGGGTGCGTAGAAGCACACGGAGCCGGGGGAGTGGCCGGGGGTGGCGAGGACCTTCAGTTCGGTGTCGCCGATGCGCAGTACGTCGCCGTCAGCGAGTTCGTGGTCGAAATCCCAGGAGGGGTACACCATTTCCCAGAGCACACGGTCCGCGGGGTTCAGGTAGACGGGTGCGCCGAAGCGTTCTGCCGCCTCCTTGGCGCTGCGGATGTGGTCGTCGTGGGCGTGGGTCAGCAGAATCTTCTCCACGGTGCGGCCTGCGACGGTGCGGGAGATCTTGTCGACGTCGTGGGCGGGGTCAATGATGATCACGGAGGAGTCATTGCCGATAATCCAGACGTTGTTGTCGACGTCCCAGCAGCCGCCGTCCAGCGAGAAGGTGCCAGAGGTGACGACTCGTTCAATACGTTCGCTCACGCTACGCTCCTAGAGTTCCACGACCGAGCGCAGCACGCGGCCGGTCTTCATGGTTTCGAATGCTTCGTTGACGTCTTCGAGGCGAATGCGCTCGGAGACGAAGCCGTCCAGGTCGAGGCGGCCGAGCAGGTACTGGTCCACGAATTCGGGGAAGTCGCGGGAGGGCAGGGTGTCGCCGTACCATGCGCTCTTGATGGAGCCGCCGCGGCCGAACACCTCATCCAGAGGGATGTCCCAGGTGGTGCCGGGTGCGGGCACGCCGACGAGGACGACGCGGCCAGCCAGGTCGCGTGCCTCGAATGCCTGCTTGAAGGTGGGGGCGATGCCGACAGCGTCGATGACGAGGTCTGCACCGAAGCCGCCGGTGAGTTCCTTGATGGCCTCGACGGGGTCGACCTTGGAGGAGTTCACGGTGTGGGTTGCGCCGTGCTCGCGTGCGCGTGCCAGCTTATCCTCGTCGATGTCGACGGCGATGATGGTGGTTGCGCCACCGAGCTGTGCGCCTGCGATTGCTGCGGTGCCGACGCCGCCGCAACCGATGACTGCGACGGACTCGCCGCGCTTGAGTTCACCGGTGTTCAGCACAGCGCCCAGACCTGCGGTGACGCCGCAGCCGAGCAGGCCGATTGCTGCGTACTGTTCGGGGCTGATGTCAGCGGTGATCTTGGTGCACTGACCTGCTGCGACGAGGGTCTTCTCCGCGAAGGAGCCGATACCCAGCGCGGGGGTGAGCTCGGTGCCGTCCTCGAGGGTCATCTTCTGGGTTGCGTTGTGGGTTGCGAAGCAGTACTGCGGCTGGCCCTTGCGGCATGCGCGGCATTCGCCGCAGACGGCACGCCAGTTGAGGATGACCAGGTCGCCGGGGGCGATGTCGGTGACGTCATCGCCGACAGCCTCTACGATACCTGCGGACTCGTGGCCGAGCAGGTAGGGGAAGTCCTGACCGACGCCGCCGGTGACGTAGTGGTGGTCGGTCTGGCAGACACCGCAGGTGAGGACCTTGACGAGTGCTTCTCCCTTGCCGGGGTCGGGTACGTTGATGGTGGTGACGGTGACGGGCGCGTCCTGGGAGAGGGCTACGACAGCCTTAACCTTGTGCATGGTGCTCCTTTGCTAAGGCGCGGCTGAGGTTCAACCGCAGATAAAGGTTTTTTGATACGTTCCCATTCTAAGAGCTAAGGCATACCTGATGCACCCCGGGGTTGAGCGTGAAGCCCCCAGGTGAATGTGACGTTTTATGACGTTGCCGCCTCCACCTCTGCTGCAAAGGCGAGCGCGCCGCGTCGGAACGCACCCGAGGTCAGTGCGTTCACGTGGTCGCGGCCGGGCAGGGAGATGAAGCGGTTGAGCGGGTTGTTGCCGCGCACCATGTCGTAGAGTTCGGCACCGTCGGCGGCGATGGTGTCTGCGTCACCGAGCACGACCGCAACGGGTGCGTGCGGATGCGCGCCCGGGTGACCCGCAGGTAGGTCGGGGGATCCGGCACGCAGCGCGGGCACGTCGAAGAACGGGCCGAAGGGAATCCGCACGAACTTCAGCAGCGCGTCGGGCTGAATGGGGGAGTTGTCAATAATCGAGGTGAAGGAGGCAATCGCCTCGTCGGTGGAGTCAGCCGCCGGGGTTTCACTATCCGCCGTGACGCTGGTTCCTTCGTGCGCTTCGAGCATGGCGCGCAGGGTAATGAGGTGGTCGTGTAGGGGCAGGCCGCCCAGGGTGAGGGATGCGACCGCCTCCGGGTGGGTGAGGGCGAGTTCCCAGCCGACGCGGGCGCCGAAGGAGAAGCCGATAACGTGCGCGCGGGGCTCCAGCTCAACGCCGAGGTCGTTCTCGGTGGCGACGGTGCGCAGCAGCTGGGCGAGCAGGTTGGTGAACAGGTGCATGGGGGTCAGCGGCTGACCTGCCGCATCGACAGGGGACACCGCATCGACAGGGGGCACCGAATCGAACGGAATTGTGCGGCTGCGCACGCTCGTGTTGCCGGGGAGCTTGCAGTCGATGGCGTGCATGGATTCGGGGTCTTTGAGGTATTCGTCTGAGTGGTAGGGCAGGGTAACAATCAGCACGGGGTATCCGGCGCGCAGGTATTGGCGGATCCAGCTGGTGCCGCCGTAGAGCTGTTCGCCGCGGGTGGCGAAGCCGTGAATCATGAGGGCGGGGACGCGGCTTTTGAGCTGCTGCGGCTGGTAGAGGGTGTACTCGAGGTCGGGGAGAACGACGGCGGGTGCTGCGGCATCGGGCGCATCAACATTGGGTGTAGCGGCGTTGGGTACAGCAAAGGGCGCGGGAGAGAATTCTGCACTGGTCATATGTCTATCTTAGTGACCAGCGCAGGGTTTCTGTCCTGCGCCCTTTTCTATCTCGCGCCCTTGATGTGTTGAGGCGGTACGCGCTCAGCTGAGCTGCCGCTTAGTTCTTCTGTGCCGCACCGGTTGAGTTATCGGTGCCCAGGTCGAAGAGCGCCTCCTGCTGAGGTTCAGCCTTTGCGCTCGCTTCTGCCTTCGCCGCGGTTGCCTCAGAAGCCTGAGTTTCGGCGGCATCGGCCTTAGCCTGCTTCTGCTGCAGCTGCTCCTTGCCGTTTTCGATGCGTTCCTTACCGTCGGCAATGAACGTGCGAATCATGGTGGTGTTGGTGTCCACCGCCTTCTGCACGCGAGCGGCAATGGAGGGGCCCTTCGGCTTGGGGAGCATGTCCTGGCCTGCCGCCTGCTGCTGTAGTTCGCGTCCGGCGGACATGAGGCGTTCGCTCTGTTCTTTCATCGCACGGGATGCGGTGGTGCTGCGCGGCTGAACCTTCAGGTGTCCGTGGTCGTCTTCGCCGGCGAGTACCTGGCGCATGAGCATGATTTCTGCGTCCAGGTGCGCGCCGAAGAGGAGCATATTGTTCATGATCCAGATGAACAGCAGCATCACAATCACACCACCAATGAGGCCGTAGGTGGCGTTGTACTTGCTGAAGTTGTTGGCGTAGAGGGTGAAGCCGAAACCGCCCAGGCCCATGCCGAAGAGTGCCAGCGCCGCACCGGGGGAGAGCTTCCACTGTTTGAAGCGGCGCACGTTCGGGGTTGCGGCGTACAGCAGGGTGATGAGCCCGATTGCCATGAACAGGATGAGGATCCAGCGGCCGTTCAGCCAGATGAGCTTGATGAGCTCCATATCGACGGTTTCGGGTACATACTGACCGACCATGTCCAGGACGGTTACGCCCAGCAGCATCATGAGCATCATGAGTACCACGAGGATGATGAGCACGGTGGTGACGAAGACGTTCAGCGGCTTGAGGATCCAGCCGGGGCGGCCTTCACGCACGTTGTAGACCGTGTTGAGAGCTCGGCCGAAGGATCCGGTGTACCCAGAGGCGGACCAGAGCGCACTGAGGATACCGGTCAACAGCACCAGGCCTGCGCCATGGTCGCCGGTAATCTGCTTGATGGGGTCTTCCAGAATGGCGTACATCTGGGCGGGCGCGTTGTCCTTGAGGAAGGCGAGGATGACGGCGGCGCTTTCCTCACCGTGACCGAATACGCCCAGCAGGGAGACAATCGCCAGCAGGGCGGGGAAGATGGACAGCACGGTGAAGTAGGTGAGTGCTGCCGCCATGTCGGTGCCGCCGTTTGCGCCGAATTTGTAGATGGCACGGCGCAGAATGTAGAGGATGCTGCCCTTGGGGAAGTCGCGCAGTTTCACGCTTGCGTACTTGGGGGCTGCGGGCTTCTTCTTACGGGAGAAGAGTCCGCGTCGAGCTCCGGCGGGTACCTGGGTTGAGGAGGTGTCCGTGGAAGAGCCGGTGTGTGCAGCCAATGGGGCTCCTTGAATGAGTGGGATGTACACAGTGGTGCGCCTATGAGCTTCAGCGTGTGGGCGCACAGAAGGGGCGAGGAGAACAATGAGCTGTCCTTCCCGCCCCTGCGGTGACATTATAGGGTCTTCTAACCCTCCCGCATTTTTCTGCGAGTGCAGATAGCTGACCTATCGGTCAGTTAGAGAGGGTAACCGCCCCGAAAAGCCTCAAAAAAGGCTTGTCAGCTAGGGTATAAAGCTACCTGCTGAGCCTAACTGAAAACTAGTTGTGAATACCCAGAACCTTAGCGGTGTGAGCCATCAGCTCATCAGCCAGGTCGTGGTTATCGTTGAGCTTCACACCGTAACCGGGGATGAGCTCCTTCAGGCGAGGCTCCCAACCGGCAATCTTGGAGGGGAAGCACTTAGCCAGCAGGTTCAGCATAATCGGAGCCGCGGTGGAAGCACCGGGGGATGCACCCAGCAAAGCCGCGATGGAGCCGTCCGCTGCGGAGACAACCTCGGTACCGAACTGCAGGATGCCGCCCTTCTTTGCGTCCTTCTTCATGATCTGAACGCGCTGACCAGCTTCGATGAGCTCCCACTCGCCGCCGTCAGCCTCGGGGTAGTACTGGTGCAGGGTCTCCAGGCGAGCGTTCTTGTCCTTGACCAGCTCGGAGAGCAGGTACTTGACCAGGGAGAAGTTATCCAGACCTGCACGGGTCATGGGGTATAGGTTGTGCAGGCGCAGGGACTTCGGCAAATCCAGTACGGAACCCTGCTTCAAGAAGTTTGTCTTGAAACCGGCGTAGGGTCCGAAGAGCAGAGCACGCTTGCCGTCCACGTAGCGGGTGTCCAGGTGGGGAACAGACATGGGAGGTGCACCCACCGAAGCCTGACCGTACACCTTAGCGTTGTGCTGGTTTGCGGTTGCCTCGTGGGTGTTGCGCAGGAACAGACCGGAGACGGGGAAGCCGCCGTAGCCCTTACCCTCTTCAATGCCGGACTTCTGTAGCAGATGCAGGGCGCCACCGCCGGCGCCGAGGAACACGAACTTCGCGTTGATGCTCAGAGGCTCATCCTTGTTGATGCGGTTAATCGCCTCAACCTGCCAGGAACCGTTCGATTCGCGGTTCAGGTTGGTGACCTGGTAGCCGTAGCGAACCTCAACACCCTTGGTCTGCAGGTAATCGACCAGCTGCTCGGTGAGGGAGCCGAAGTTCACATCGGTACCTTCGGGGGACCAGGTTGCAGCCATCGGCTCGTTACCCTTGCGGCCCTTGACGGTCAGCGGTGCCCATTCGCCAATCTTCTCGCGGTCATTGGAGAACTGCATACGCTCGAAGAGCTTCTCCTTGCGGAAAGAATCGTAGCGCGCAGCCAGGTACTTGGAGTGGTCTTCGCCGAAGACCAGGGACATGTGGGGGACCGGGTTGATGAAGCTGGTGTCAGTCAGAATATTCTTCTCAGTCAGGGAAGCCCAGAATTGGCGGGAAACCTGGAACTGCTCGTTAATGTTCAGCGCCTTAGCTGCCGAGACGGTGCCGTCGGGGCCAGCGGGTGCGTAGTTGAGTTCGCATAGCGCCGAGTGGCCGGTACCTGCGTTATTCCAGGGGTTGGAGGATTCCTGAGCAACCTTGTCGAGGCGTTCGAGCAGGATAATATTCCAGGTCGGTTCGAGCTCCTTGAGGAACACGCCGAGGGTGGCGCTCATGATGCCGCCGCCGACCAGGACGACGTCGGTTCGTTCAGTACGTGCTACCACTGAATTCTCCCTTAGGGGTGCGGGTGCCCGGCCTGGGCACAATGACTGTGGGGTACATCATCTAGCCTACTCCTTTTAGCGGGGTTGGCATAGCTAGAATCAGCAAATAACAGGAGAGTGTTGCAGTTCACATGTTAGCTTCCCTGGAGGGTAAAAACCCTCCAGAGCACGCCAAACATGCGCACAATGCAACACTCAAACCTGAACTGCCTACAACTTACGCAGTTTTCCAAACAGCTCAATCGCATTCTGCTCCGTCTGATAGCCCTGAACCTCACGGCTCACCGCCACCTTAGACGTCACATTCAGCAACGGAACCGCCGGCATGAACTGACCCAACTGAGACACAACCTTCGCATACAACTCGCGCTGCGAATCCACCGAATCGGCAGAGTCCGCGGTACGAATCGCCTCCAAAATCTCAGTAAAACGAGGCGACGGTGCCACCGCCACAGCAGTAGGCGACGGCGAAGGTGACGCCGACGGGCTCGGCGAAGCCGAAGCCGAAGCCTCCTCCTCAGGCGTCAACGGGTCCGGCGAATAACTCGGCTGCGGGCTCGGAGTCGCAGAAATCCGCACATTCGAATTCGCACCACCCGACGACGGCACATCAGAACTCTTCTTCATCAAACCAGTCGTCATATCCGACGGCGCATTCGTAATCAACGAACGCACCTGATGCTCAGCAATCAGCGGCGCCAACACCGGACCAAAGAACGCATACGGGTCACGGTACATGCCGTAGAAACCCGCCAACGTAATACCGCGCTCAGAAGAAACCTCACGGCTCTTCGACAGATACTCAGCCCACGGCAGAGGCACAGGCTTAATATTTAGGCCCACCTCAATCAGCGAAGCCACCATCTCCGAATACACCTTCTGCGGAGTATCCATCCACGGCAGAGACACATCGGCAGGGTAGTAACACTCAATCACCTGATTGTCGTACCCAGCAGTCGCCAACAGCGAGCGCGCCATATCCTGATTACGGTCCGTGTAATCCTTCGCGTCATCAGCCTTAATGCGGAACGACGGCGAAATCAGCGTCTGCGCATCCGAGGTGCCCTGCGGATAATACTGACGTAGTGCACCGCGATCCACAGCATGCGAAATAGCGCGACGCACCGAAATATTCTTCAACACCGGATGCGCCGTATTCAAACCCAAATACACCAGCGAGAACGGGTCACGGCCCGGCGTCTGATAGCCATCACGCGCCAACTGACCCAGATCAGACGAATTCACCTGATCACACGCATCAATGTGACCCTCCATCAGCGCAAAATAACGCTTATCCGACGAAGTGAGGGTCGAAATCTGAATCTCATCCAGCTCAGGTGCCTGACCATCAAAATGGGTATTCTTCAGCAAGCGAACCGTGCCGGCCTCGAACGACTCCACACGGAACGCACCCGTACCCACCGGGTTACCCGTCAGCTTCTGATCCGCACCAAAAAGCGAAGGATCAATAATGCCAAACGCCTGCTGCGTCAAAATACGCGGGAACGCCAGAGAAGGACGCGACAGCGTCACCACCACAGAGTTACCCTTCGCCACCACGGACGAAACCAGCGGCAAGAACGACTGCACCACAGAGGACTGAGCGGAATCCGACTTCTGCGCACCCTTCTTCTCACCCGGATGCGCAGCATCAGAAGCCGATGCAGAAGCAGACGCGCTCGGGGTAGCAGTCTCAGAAGCACTCGCAGACGGAGTCGCCGCACCCGACGGAGACGCCTGAACAGGCACAGGCTCCACCGCCGAAGGATCAATAGAACCCGGCTTCGGCACACCAAAACCCCACGCAAACAACGGCTGAGCAGGCACCGCCAAAGCAACAGTACCCTCACCCGTAGCCAACGCCTGCCACCTCTGGAAATTCTGCACCACAGCATCCGCAGTCAACGCAGAACCGTTACTAAAATGAGCCTCACGCAACACAAACGTATGCACCAAACGGTCATCAGAAACCGTCCACTCACTACACAACGAATCCTGAACCTCAGGATCACCCGTGTAATGATTCGCCACCAACAACGTCTGCAAAACCTGCGCCGTCACCTGATACGTACTCGCCACAGGAAACAACGCCGGATCCAAACCCAACGGCGCCGCACCCTGCGCAAAACGAAACACACGACGCGCATCAGCAGAGGACGCGCTCGCACTCGCCGAAGAACCAGCAGAAGACTGACCAGAACACGCAGAAAGCGCCAAACCAGCACTAAAAAGCGCGCCAAAACGCAAAACGGCACGTCGACTCAAGCCACTCGAGCCGGCAGTGGCTCGCAGCAGCGCATCAGAACTGCCAACAGCTGATGATGCATAAGGCTGATGCTGCACGGGAGGGTCCTCTCTTCCGTCGCGGATGCTTATCTCTCAGGATAACGGTTCAACACCCAACCGGGCGAGACACACCCACCCCGGCAAGGCACATACAAGAGAACCCGCCGCCACGAAAACCGTGACGGCGGGCCCAATGTGAATGTGTGTGCGCGAGGGGGGACTTGAACCCCCACGCCATAAGGCACAGGAACCTAAATCCTGCGTGTCTGCCAATTTCACCACTCGCGCGCAGTGTCACCTCACATCCGAAGATGCATGCGTCTGAGGCAACAAAAAATTAGTGTACACCAGGAACCAAGGTTCTCCAAGCCTTAAAAGAAGCCCCCATAGGGCAAAAAGTCCGCAAACACGCCGAACAACAACCCCCTCAAGAAGCAACAGAACGGCGATACGCAAACCCCAGAAAACGTGACCCTACTTCGGGTCAATACCCAAATCACGACGCAGCTTCGCCACATGACCCGTCGCACGCACATTGTACTGAGCCACAGAAATAACACCCTGCTCATCAATCACAAACGTCGAACGAATCAGGCCCTCATACACCTTGCCGTAATTCTTCTTCTCACCCCACGCACCATACGCCTCAGCCACCGCATGATCAGCATCAGATAGCAGCGGGAACGTCAACGACTCCTTCTCCACAAAGCGAGCAATAGCCGCCGGCGAATCCGGAGAAACACCCAACACCACGTAACCCAACGACTTCAACGACGCCAAATTATCGCGGAAATCGCACGCCTCCTTAGTGCAACCCGGAGTCGAAGCCTTCGGGTAAAAATACAAAATCACCTTGCTGCCCGCATAATCACTCAGGCTATGTTCCTTACCCGACGCATCAGCAAGGGTAAAAGCAGGCGCCGGGGTGCCCGGCTCAAGACGAACGCTCATCAATAACTCCTCAAAACATCAATAGAGATCAGCAGGGGAGCGGCGGATGCGCCCCATGCAGTACCAAGGGCGGACGCGCCCCATGCAATACACACAGTCTAGTGTCCCACACACCCCACCCAAACAATGTGTCCAGGCTCACTCCAAATCAACTTGCGCACACCACAAAAACTCGCGTATAGTATTTTTCTGTTGCAAGGGAAACCTTGAAAAACAAAACAAGCGCCTCTAGCTCAATTGGCAGAGCAATTGACTCTTAATCAATGGGTTCTGGGTTCGAGTCCCAGGGGGCGCACTTCAAAGAAAATCCCGCTGATTCTTCGGAATCGGCGGGATTTTTGCGTTCCCTCTGAAAAAGATTTTGCTGGGCTTGAGGTATAGATATTTCCCCTTGCTCCTACAGGGGACCCGTCCTCGCTTCGCTTCGGACACCCTGATGTCGCGACGGGGAATATCTATACCTCTGCGCATCTGTGGTTCAGGGGTTCGCGAAATCCCGCCGGGGTTGCGGTAGATTTGCGGTGGTTCAGTGTGTGCGCCCCGTGCCTGGCGAACTGGGGCGGGGGAGGCTGTCGCGGTTTAGCCTGTTGCTTGGTGGTTGGTGTTTTGCGTGCAGGCACACGAAAGCCCGCCACCGTCACACAACAGCAGCGGGCAATCATTTCAAAAAGTCACAAGGCTACAGGACCGGCCAAATCCGCGTCACAAACTCACGGAAATCCTCCACGTCCTTACCCTGCTCCAACAGGCCAGTACCAAGGTGAGTTGCAACCTCAGCATTATCCTCAAACGACAAATAAAACGAGCTACCATTCACCGACTCAAGCGTCACCGCATCATCACCCACACGATACGCATGCAGAGCATTTGTATTATCAATCGTCGTAGCCGTACCCGCAGGCGTCAATGCAGGCAAATTCACCGGAGCAATAATCACCTCATCAGGCGCATCCTGATACCCAACAATAAAATGCTGCTGATCAGGATACTGATGCAACGCCAAATCAGGATTACGGTAAACCGCACGGCCCGTCGCATACACCAAATTGTATGCACCGTAATTAATAATCTGCTCGTCAAAAACCGGGTGCAGAACTCGGATAAGTTCCTCACCCGTCAAAAACACGTCACTCTCAACAGAGTTACGGGGGTCAACAACCTCTGCGTACTTACTTGCTTCGGTCAGCTCATCAGCGACCGGGATGATCGGTTCGGTCATAGCTTCAGTCTACCGGGGTAACCAACGAAGGTCACGAGTATTCGCGCATATTACGCGCCATGACGTCCAAAAATGCGAGTTTTTCTCACCTGTTCAAATGAACACGTGGGAATGTGTCAACAAGTGCAATGTGTCCACATCATGAAAGAAAGTATCTGACCTGCACCTTTATGAACAAAAACGGGCGTGTTGCTCGATAGAGATTTGACTCACCCCTTCTTGGGGCGCACCATAGAAGGGTGAAGACAGCAATGTTCCAGCGAATTCTACGCCTTGTCGACGTCGCCTAGGGCGCGTGGCAGGGTCTATTCACTGCGACTGAGCGCCCCTACCGCTACCACCAACAGCGAGGGGCATTTTTTATAGCTTGGTACCCCCGGGCATAGGATGCGTGAGGATCACACAAACCTCACGCAGAACATTGAGTACAACGAAGAACCATTAAGACACGAGGCATTTCCATGACTATGGGATTTTCCACTTCTGATGACGCGGCAAACGCTCCCGCAGAACGCATGACCGGTTCTCAGGCAATCGTCCGCACCCTTGAAGACCTGGGTGTGACTGACGTATTCGGCCTGCCTGGTGGAGCCATTCTGCCGACCTATGACCCCCTGTACGACTCCAAGAAGGTCCGCCACATCCTGGTCCGCCACGAGCAGGGCGCAGGCCACGCAGCTCAGGGCTACGCAGTGTCCAGCGGCAAGACCGGCGTGTGCATCGCAACCTCCGGCCCCGGCGCAACCAACCTGCTGACCGCAATCGCTGACGCAAACATGGACTCCGTCCCCCTTGTCGCAATCACCGGCCAGGTGTCCACTAAGCTGCTGGGCTCTGACGCATTCCAGGAAGCTGACATCGTCGGCATGGCAATGCCCATCTCCAAGCACTCCTTCATGATCACCGACCCGCAGGACATCCCCCGCGCGCTCGCAGCAGCATTCCACATCGCATCCACCGGCCGCCCCGGCCCCGTGCTCGTGGACGTCACCAAGGACGCACAGGTCGGCATGATGGAATACCGCGGCATTCCTGAGGACCTGGAGCTGCGCGGCTACACCCCCGTCACCCGCGGCCACTCCAAGCAGATTCACGAAGCAGCTAAGTTCATCACCGAATCCAAGCGCCCCGTCTTCTACGTCGGCGGTGGCCTGGTCCGCGCAGGTGCTTCCGAAGAGTTCCACAAGCTGGCTAAGCTCATCGGCGCACCCGTCGTCACCACCCTGAACGCTATCGGTGCATTCCCCGACTCTGACCCCCAGAACCTCGGCATGCCCGGCATGCACGGCACCGTCCCCGCCGTTGCCGCAATGCAGAAGTCTGACCTGCTGATTACCCTCGGCGCACGCTTCGACGACCGCGTCACCGGTAAGCTCGACTCCTTCGCACCCGAGGCTAAGGTCATCCACATTGACGTTGACCCGGCAGAAATCTCGAAGATCCGCTTCGCAGACGTGCCGATTGTTGGCGACCTCAAGTACGTGCTGCCCGAGCTGACCGACCTGCTCTCCACCGAGTTCGCAGACCAGCTGCCGAACCTGACCGAGTGGTGGAATGAGCTGAACGTCATCCGCAAGGATTACCCGCTCGGCTATGAGAAGCCCAACGATGGCCTCGGCTCGCCCGAATACGTCCTCGAGCGCATCAGCGCCCTCACCGGCCCTGACGCATACTACGTCACCGGCGTTGGCCAGCACCAGATGTGGGGTGCACACTACATTCAGCAGGAGAGCCCCCGTCACTTCATTAGCTCCGCTGGTCTGGGTACCATGGGTTACGGCGTTCCTGCCGGCATGGGTGCAAAGGTTGCACACCCCGAATCCACCGTGTGGATTATCGACGGTGACGGCTGCTTCCAGATGACCAACCAGGAGCTGGTCACCTGCGCGCAGAACAACATCCCCGTCAAGGTTGCTATCATCAATAACTCCTCCCTCGGTATGGTGCGTCAGTGGCAGACTCTGTTCTACAACGAGCGCTACTCCAACACCGACCTGAAGGACGGTCACGGCACCGTACGCATCCCCGACTTCGTGAAGCTCGGCGATGCATACGGTTGCGCCACCTTCCGTTGCGAGCGCGACGAAGACGTGGACGCCACCATTAAGGCTGCCCTGGAAATCAACGACCGCCCCGTGGTCATTGACTTCACCGTCAGCCCCCACGCACTGGTCTGGCCCATGGTCCCGGCAGGCGTTTCTAATGACAAGATTTGGATTGCGAAGAACACTTCGCCCGAGTTCGATCGTGAGGGAGAGAACTAATGTCTCAGCACACTCTGTCCGTTCTGGTAGAAGATAAGCCGGGCGTTCTCACCCGAGTTTCCGGTCTGTTCTCCCGCCGCCTGTTCAACATCCTCTCCCTGGCTGTGGGCCCCACCGAAAACCCCGGTGTTTCCCGCATCACCGTCGTGACCGAGGGTGACGCTCACACCATCGAGCAGATCACCAAGCAGCTGAACAAGCTTGTTCACGTGCTGAAGGTCGTCGAGCTTCCCGCCGACTCCTCCACCCAGCGTGGTCACATCCTGATTAAGGTCAAGGCCGATGCAGTTGCTCGCCTGCAGATCGTTCAGGCAGCTGACCTGTTCCGTGCATCCGTGATTGACGTTTCCCCTGAGTCTGTTGTCATTGAGGCAACCGGTTCTGAGGAGAAGCTCAACGCACTGCTGGATGTTCTGGAGCCTTACGGTGTTCGCGAAATTGTTCGCGCAGGCACCATCGGCCTGGCACGTGGCCCCCGCGCTATGAGCGAGCGCATCTAGCACAAAATACCTGACGCTACATTCCCGTAGCAGTTCTCCCGCCCGCACAACCGAAACACACGTATTCGCAGTGCGGGCGGGGGAGCATCAGGTACTCTCTATTTCTTTCTCTACTAGGTGATTTCTCTACCTAGGCACCCCAATACCAAAGAAATAGATGCAGTACCCCATAAACTCTGCAGGTTATAAAATCTTGAGCCACAATCTGAGAAGTGCTCTCGTAAACCTGCACCCCAAAAGCTATCAAGTAGAATAGTCAATGTTGAGCCCAGCCTGGGCCGCATACCAAACTTACTGAGGAGAAGAAATGGCAGCAACCATTTTCTACAACGACGACGCAGACCTCTCCCTGATCCAGGGTCGCACCGTAGCAGTTATCGGCTACGGCTCCCAGGGCCACGCACACGCACTGAACCTGCGTGACTCCGGCGTGAAGGTCATCGTCGGTCTGTCCGAGGGCTCCAAGTCCCGTGCCAAGGCTGAGGCAGAAGGCCTGCGCGTCGCAACCGTTGCAGAAGCAGCAGCAGAAGCAGACGTCATTATGATCCTGACCCCGGACCAGGTCCAGGCAAAGGTCTACGCAGAGAGCATCGAACCCCACCTGAAGCCCGGCAACGCACTGTTCTTCGCACACGGCTTCAACATCCGCTTCGGCTACATCACCGCACCCGAGGGTGTCGACGTGGCAATGGTCGCCCCCAAGGGCCCCGGCCACACCGTCCGCCGCGAATTCGAAGCAGGCCGCGGCGTTCCCGCCCTGGTTGCAGTTGAGAAGGACGCATCCGGCGAAGCACTCGCACTGGCACTGTCCTACGCAAAGGGCCTCGGCGCAACCCGCGCAGGCGTCATCAAGACCACCTTCACCGAAGAGACCGAGTCCGACCTGTTCGGTGAGCAGGCAGTCCTCTGCGGCTCCACCTCCCAGCTCGTCCAGTACGGCTTCGA
This sequence comes from Rothia mucilaginosa ATCC 25296, assembly GCF_000175615.1. Taxonomy (GTDB): domain Bacteria; phylum Actinomycetota; class Actinomycetes; order Actinomycetales; family Micrococcaceae; genus Rothia; species Rothia mucilaginosa. The sequence goes on from NZ_ACVO01000015.1 coordinate 572,491, forward strand.
GGTTCTGACCGAGGCTGGCTACCAGCCCGAAATCGCATACTTCGAGGTCCTGCACGAGCTCAAGCTCATCGTTGACCTGATGATCGAAGGCGGCATCGCTAAGCAGCGTTGGTCCATCTCCGACACCGCAGAGTACGGCGACTACGTCTCCGGCCCCCGCGTGATCTCCCCCGAGGTCAAGGAAAACATGAAGGCTGTCCTGGCAGACATCCAGAACGGCAACTTCGCAAAGCGCTTCATGGAAGACCAGGCTGCAGGCGCACCCGAGTTCAAGGAACTGCGCGCAAAGGGCGAGGCACACCCCATCGAGGCAACCGGCCGCAAGCTGCGCGAGCTGTTCTCCTGGAACTCCGTTGACGACGACTACACCGAAGGTTCCGTCGCTCGCTAAACGGTAGCTCAGCAATAGCTTTCTAAGGATCCGGCGTTCTACTTCTCACCCATACAGGGGAGGGGTAGGGTGCCGGATTCTTGCTGTTTCAAGCTGAACAGCAGCACCCGTCAAATATGTGATGCAGTTCATGCTTGCTCGAGTTGCGGGCATCCGCGGAATGCCGTATAGTATTTACTTGTTGCGAGGGAAACCCGCAAAACAAAATAAGCGCCTCTAGCTCAATTGGCAGAGCAATTGACTCTTAATCAATGGGTTCTGGGTTCGAGTCCCAGGGGGCGCACTTCAAAGAAAATCCCGCTGATTCTTCGGAATCGGCGGGATTTTTGCGTTCCCTGAATTTTATAGATTTTGGCTTGAGGTATAGATATTCCCCTTGCTCCTACAGGGGACCCGTCCTCGCTTCGCTTCGGACACCCTGATGTCGCGACGGGGAATATCTATACCTCTGCGCATCTGTGGTTCAGGGGTTCGCGGAATCTCGCCGGTTCGTTGGGTTGCGTGGTGGTTCAGTATGTGCGCCCCGTGCCTAGCGAACTGGGGCGGGGGAGGCTGTCGCCTCTTGGTCTGTTGCCTGGTGGCTGGTGTTTTGCGTGTGGGGCGGGGGAGGCTGTCGCGGTTTAGCGTGTTGCATGGTGGCTGAATGTTTGGGCTGGTGCGCCGTGTTTTCCGGAAGCGCCCTCAGGGTGTCACACGGACGCTCTCCGCAGCGAAGCAAGGAGGGGGCGGAGCGTCCGGGTGACGGGTGCCCCTGCGTAGGCGCGGAGGAAACATGCGGCGTGCTAGCCTCCACCCACACGCAATGAGTCAGCGCGTATCAGACTATAACCAGGGTGAGAGTCGTACCTAATACTGCGGTAAACTGAAAGTTATGACTGCAACTCCGTTCTACATCACCACCGCCATCTCCTACCCCAATGGCAACCCGCACATCGGCCACGCCTACGAAACCATCGCAGCCGACGTGCTAGCCCGCTTCAAGCGCCTCGACGGCTTCGACGTGCGCTTCATGACCGGCACCGACGAGCACGGCCAGAAGATGCAGACCACCGCCGAGAAGCTCGGTAAGACCGCTAAGGAACTCGCCGACGAGAACTCCGCACGCTTCAAAGCAATGAACGACGCGCTGAACATCAGCTACGACCGCTTCATCCGCACCACCGACCCCGACCACTATGTCGCATCCCAGGCCATCTGGAAGCGCATGGAAGAAAACGGCGACATCTACCTCGACAAGTACGCCGGCTGGTACTCCGTACGCGACGAAGCCTACTACGCAGAAGACGAAACCGAAGTCCGCGACGGCCAGCGCTACGCCATCACCACCGGCACCGAAGTCGAATGGACCGAAGAAGAATCCTACTTCTTCCGCCTCTCCAAGTACGGCGACAAGCTCCTCGAACTCTACGCCAACGAAGGCTACGTCTACCCCGAATCCCGCCGCAACGAACTCATCTCCTTCGTCAAGGGTGGCCTCAACGACCTGTCCATCTCCCGCACCACCTTCGACTGGGGCGTACCCGTACCCGGCAACGACAAGCACGTCATGTACGTGTGGGTCGACGCCCTCACCAACTACCTGACCGGCCTCGGCTACCCCGACACCGACAACGAACTGTTCACCAAGTACTGGCCCGCCGACCTGCACCTCATCGGTAAGGACATCACCCGATTCCACTCCATCTACTGGCCCGCATTCCTGTGGTCCGCCGGAGTCGAGCTGCCCAAGCGCGTGTTCGGCCACGGCTTCCTGCTCGTCAACGGCGAGAAGATGTCCAAGTCCGTCGGTAACGTTGTCGACCCCGCAAACCTCGTCGACGCATTCGGCTTGGATGCCGTCCGCTTCTTCCTCATGCGTGAAGTGTCCTTCGGCCAGGATGGCTCCTACTCCGAAGAGTCCATCATCAACCGCATCAACTCCGACCTGGCAAACAACCTCGGCAACCTTGCCCAGCGTTCCCTGTCCATGGTCGCCAAGAACTGCGGTGGCGCCGTCCCCACCCACGGCGAATTCACCGAAGCCGACCGCCAGATCCTCGACCAGGCGGCAGCCCTCTACGAGCCCGTCCGTGCAGACTTCGACGAGCAGGCATTCCACCGCGCTTTGGAACGCATCTGGACCGTCCTCGCAGACACCAACGCCTACTTCGCAGAGCAGGAACCCTGGACCCTGCGCAAGAACGGCGAACTCGACCGCATGAACACCGTGCTGTACGTAACCCTCGAGGTCGTACGCCAGGTCGCCCTGCTGCTGCAGCCCGTCATGCCCGACTCGACCGCCAAGCTGCTGACCCTGCTCGGCGTACCCGAAGGCGACGCACGCCAGTTCGCAGCCCTCGGCACCGCGCTCGTGCCCGGCACCGAACTGCCCGCACCCGCACCGGTGTTCCCCCGCTACGAAGCGCCCAAGGCATAACAGCTGCCTGAGCATTAGCGGATAGCGCCGTAACTGACCGCGCCGTAACTGATAGTGCTGTAACGGATAGTTCATGAAAGCCCCCGCAGCCGAGAGTC